>NZ_SNZF01000001.1 GCF_004363725.1 Aquamicrobium defluvii
AAAGGTGGCACCCCACGCATCGTCGCCACCGGCATGTGGGGACGCGACGAGGCCGAAACGCTCAAGCGGCTCGATGCCTGGAACCGACCGATCCATCGGGTGCGCGGCCGCATCGAGAAGATCTTCGGCACATGGAAGCGAAGCTACGGTCTGCGCCGTATGCGATGGAGAGGACTGGCCAAGGCTTCCGTCCAGGTCCTTCTCACCGCCGTCGCATACAACCTCAGGCGTAGTCTGACTATCCTCGCCGCAATGTGACGGACGTCAAACCCGAAAGCGCGACGCATTTCAGGCAGGGGCCGACCGGAAACCTTCGCGCACAAACAGCACCAGCAATGCTGAAAAATCTACAAAATCAATCGGAAAGCACTACCCGCGCACAGGTCTCATGAGTGCCGCAAAGCGTGAAACGGGAAGCGAAAAGGCCGGGCTTGAAGCCCGGCCTTTCTCGTAAACTCTGTTTTCAGATACTGGGTTTCGGTTACTGGCCTACCGCT
Source organism: Aquamicrobium defluvii (assembly GCF_004363725.1). Taxonomy (GTDB): domain Bacteria; phylum Pseudomonadota; class Alphaproteobacteria; order Rhizobiales; family Rhizobiaceae; genus Mesorhizobium; species Mesorhizobium defluvii. Next base: position 498 of record NZ_SNZF01000001.1, read on the forward strand.
CAGGCGGTCAGGGCAGGACGCCTATGATCAGGGCGCCAACGAATGCGAAAGCGGCGCAAAAGATCAATGCGTTGATCGGCCTTGTAAGTCCCATGGATAGCCTCCTTCTGAAAAGCTATTCAGGGAATCTAGAAATATTCGGCGTCGGCACAAGCGAAAATTTTGCTGCATTGCGGCGGATTTGTGGAGCGCTTTATGCTTCCGCGTTGAAATCGCAGGGTAAAATCCATTTCATCTTTGTGCATAAATTGTGACGGGCCGGAGGCTCAGGCTGCGAAACGCCCATGCCGCCGGCGTGCGGCGCTGGCTACCGCTTCCGGCGTACATGGCGCGGCGGCTAACGGATTCGAGGCGGGCGGCCTCACAGGGAGGAAAGAAGTCCGGCTGTCGGCCATCCGTCGGCGGGGATGCCAAGGCGCAACTGCTCCTGCCGCACGGCCTCGCGCGTGTTGGTGCCGAGGATGCCGTCCACATTGCCGACATCATAGCCGCGGGCCTGAAGCTTGCGCTGCAAATCCTTCATCTGCTCCATGCCGAGGCCGGGCTCCGGAGAGCGCGGATCGTAGGCCGGCGCGCCGTCGAGACGGGTGGCGAGGACGGCCGCGGTCAGCGCGTAGGTGAAGGACTGGTTCCACTTCAGGTAGATTTCGAAATTGTCGTAGGTGAGGAAGGCGGGACCCTTGCGGCCCATCGGCAGGGCGAGCCCGGCGGTCTGGCCGTTGTCAGCCAGCGGGCTGCCGTCGCGGCGGGTGACGCCCCACATGTTCCACTGGGACATGGGCAGCTTGTTGGTGCGGCTGGTCTCTTCCCAGGGCAGGTTGTCGGGGATGCGGACCTCCTCGATCCAGGGCTGGCCGGGAACCCAGCCGCGCGACTGGATCTTCTTGGCCGTGGTCATGATGGCGTCCGGGGCGCTGTTGCGCAGGTCCACGATGCCGTCATTGTCGCCGTCGACACCGTTGTTGAGGTAGTCGGCCGGCAGGATCTGGGTCTGGCCGATCTCGCCCGCCCATGCACCCTTCACCTCGGCGGGCAGGACGCCACGGTCGATCAGCGTCAGCAGCGGCACCAGATGCGGGCGGAAGAGCTGCGGACGGCGGCAGTCGTGCGCCAGTGTCACCAGCGCGTTCAGGGTGGGGAAATCGCCCTGCACCGCGCCGAAATCGGTTTCCAGCGCCCAGAAGGCGGTGATGACGGACGCCGGCGCGCCATATTCCTGCTCGGCCCGGTCGAAGACGGAGGCGTATTTGCGCATGTTGGCGGCACCGTGCTTCAGCCGGTATTCCGAGATCATGCGTCCCGAAAATTCGATGAAGGTCTGCGAGAAAACGCCCTGCGAACGGTCGCGGGCGAGAACGCGCGTGTCGATGTCGGCGCCTTCCAGTGCGCGCAGGCCGCTCTCGCCGACGCCGGCGGCGCGCGCCTCCCCGGCCACACCCTGCTTCCACGTCTCGAAATCGATGCCGCATTCCTGGGCGACGGCGGCTCCGGGCAATGCCGCCAGCAGCGTGGCAATGGCAAGAATACGCGCTCGCATGGTGTCCTTCCAGCTTCGACGAGATTTTTTTGGCTGCGCCTGTGATGAGCGCGCTATGGCCATGACTTATGTCGAAAACCGGGCAAGACCATAGCCACGCCCATCAATGCGATCGGCTTCAGCCTGTCAACGGGTGTTCTGCCGCAGCCAGTTGTGCCAGGCGGCCTGTGTTCCGTTGAACACGTTTATGTCGGCCTTGCCCTTGATTCCGGGCACGATGCCGGTGCCGGTATATTGCCAGAAGGTGAAGGGGTGCGGGCCGTAGCGGCTGGACGGATGGCCCGCGACCGAGCGCAGCCAGTACGGATATCCGTGGAATGTGGCCAGCTTGTTGTCGTCGAAGAAGTCGATCGACGTGTAGATGATCGGCTTCTTGCCGTAGTGGTTTTCGATGGTCTTCAGGAAGATCGACATTTCCGTGCGCACCGTCTCCGGCGGCGGGCGCAGCTTGCAGGTGGGGGATTGGGGGTTCCACTCCATGTCGAGGACCGGCGGCAGCGCCGACGGATCCTTCGGAACGTTCTGGATGAACCAGCGCGCCTGCTCAACCGCCGGGCGGCAGAAATAATAGAAATGATAAGCGCCGCGCGGCACGCCGGCAGCCCTGGCGCCGCGCCAGTGCTCGTGAAAATAATCGTCCACCCGGTCGCCGCCTTCCGTCGCCTTGATGAAGGCGAATGAGATGCCGGAGGCTTTGACCTGCGCCCAGTCGACCGACGTCTGGTATTTCGAGACGTCGGTGCCGTGCACCGCGTAGTGCCACGGGGCGGCGCCCTGCCAGTCGTGCGGATCGCTGTCGCCGAAGCGCGGGGCCTTGCCGGTGGCGCCGGAAGGCGCCGCTGCCGGGGACACGCTGGCAGGCACCATGTCTTCGAGCGTGGTGGAGCAGGCGCCGAGCAGAGCCAGTCCGAATAGGAACGCAAGTCGGCGCATTGTTCTCCCCAAAAATGCAGTCACGGCGGCGCGGATGCCGGGGCCGCCTCCGCAGCATTGCCGCTTTCCCGGAATGTCCTTATCCCCGGTGATTGCCGAACATGGTTTATATTCGGTTGATGGCCCCCCGCAGAACCGCAACTATGGACGGAAATGTACGGCGAATCGAGGGGCGGGAGCGATGCGGACAATCACGAGGCTGGCAAAGGGGCTGGCAAAGGGGCTGGCCGCGCTGGTGGCGGTCGCCGGCCTTGCGCTGTTCGGCTGGCTCTATGCCGCGCCGCCCGAACTGATCCGCGTCGGCTCCGGCTATGCCGCCAAGATCGTCTGCTCCAATGTCTTCATTGCCGGCCGCGACGCCCAACAGGTTCTTGAAGTGGATGTGCAGGCTCCCGGCCACCCGCTGCTGAAGCTGATGCGGGTTTCCGTGGACAGCGAAGAAAAACTGGTGCGGGCCGGCCTGCTCGGCGTCCTCGGCCGGAGCACAGCCGTAGCGCGCGAAGGATTGGGCTGCGCGAATGTTCCCGACGGCGATACGGGCAGGGCAAGGGCCGTGCAACTCGCCGATGCGCCCGCATCCGGCCAGTCTTCGCCAACCCTTTGGCCGCAAGGCGATCGGGTGGAAGCTGCGGCGGCGGAGGTCGCTGGCGTGCTTGCCGACGACAACCTTGCCGGCCAGGGGATGCGCGCCATCGTGGTGGTGCGCGACGGGCGCATTGTCGGCGAGCGATACGGCGAGGGTTTTTCGCAAGCCACGCCGCTGCTCGGCTGGTCGATGTCCAAGACCGTGAATGCGGCCATCGTCGGCACGCTGGTGCGTGACGGCAGGATGTCGCTGGAGGATGCGCACCTGTTTCCCGCATGGGAGGGAGACGAGCGCGCCACCATCACCGTCGCCGACCTGATGGCCATGTCGAGCGGGCTCGCCTTCAACGAGGACTACGGCACCGTGGCGGATGTGACCCGCATGCTCTACCTCGAGCCCGACATGGCGGGCTTTGCCGGCTCCCTGCCGCTTGTCGGGCCGGTTGGAGGTAGCTTCTCCTATTCCAGCGGAACGTCGCTTCTGCTGGCGCGGTTGTGGCAGGATGCGCTGGGCGATCCTCAGCAGGCGCTGCAATGGCCGCGAAGCGCGCTGTTTTCTCCGCTGGGCATGGACAGCGCGGTGATGGAGGCGGATGCAAGCGGCACATTCGTCGGCTCGTCCTACATCTACGCCACGGCGCGCGACTGGGCGCGCTTCGGCCAGTTCCTGTTGCAGGACGGCGTCTGGAACGGGAAGCAGATCCTGCCGCCGGGCTTCGTGTCGTGGATGCGAGAGCCCGCGCCGGCATCGAACGGCATCTATGGCAAGGGCCAGCTTTGGCTGGAAGCGCCGGACGGCAACGGCCGCAGGATGGGCGTCCCCGCCGACACCTTCTGGTTCAAAGGCCATGACGGACAGACCGTCGCGGTGATCCCGTCGCGGCGCATGGTGGTTGTGCGCATGGGGCTGACGCCAAGGGCTGTCGGCTACACACCGGAACTTCTGATCTCGGCGCTGGTTGCAACGCTGAACCCACCCGGCGGGCCGGAGTGAGGCAATTCCGGATTCAGGACAAATTCCGGATTCAGGACAAGGGATTACGTCGCCTTTTGCAGATTTCGATTCCGGAACTTCGCGTGAATCCTCAATGCGACGGCCCTTTGCATTGTTCCTCGCAGCCCGGCTGTCGCGGATACGGAAATCCTTCGACGGAGCGGTAGGGCAGGCGGCGCGGAGATTCCGGGCCGGTGGGCAAGAGTTGCCACCGAAGCGGTCCGGCGTATTGTCCGCGCTCCGCAGGTTTTGCGAACGCTGCCGGGCCGGTGCGCGGCATGATGTGCCCGCCGACATGGCGCTGCCCCTGTTACAGAGCGAAACGCAACGTTATGAAACAGATAGCGGTTCTCGGCATTACATTCGCAACCGCCTGCAGAGGCGGGGGTGTTTGTAAGGAGACGAAAATATGAAGAAGCTCGTTCTTGCCTCTCTTTCCGCTCTGGCCCTGCTGGGTGTTGCCGCATGCAGCGACAGCGGTTCCGATGCCACCACCACCCAGAGCACGACGCCGCCGGCCGGCGAGCAGCCTATCACACCCGACAGCACGGCTCCGGCAACTCCCCCGGCGACGGACGGTTCGACCACGCAGAGCATCACGCCCCTTCCGGACGATGGCGGCTCGCAGACCGATCCTTCCACGCCCGCGCCTGCGGAATAAGCTTTCGTCCCTGTTCCCCAAAGGGCCGGCACTGCCGGCCCTTTTTGCTGCCCGCGTTTCGGCAGCCCTTTTTTCGTCCAGATCGGCTGACACGGAACGGTGTGCTTTCCTGTCGTCTCGAAAGATTCTAAACAGCCTTCATGTCCATCTGGAACCGCATCGGCGATTTCATACAGCGCCTTTCCTCTTCCACCGCGGCCGGTGTGGCCGACATGGCGGAAGCGGTGCGCACCCTGTTTGCCGGCGACCCGGAGTTGCGTCGGAAAGTGGCGTTTTCGGTCGCCATGATCGCGCTGTCGGCCAAGATGGCAAAGGCTGACGGCGTCGTCACGCAGGACGAGGTGCGAGCCTTTCAGGCAATCTTCGAGGTGCCGCCGCAGGAGACGCGCAACGTCGCGCGCCTCTACGATCTCGCTAGGCGGGATACGGCCGGTTTCGAGGTCTATGCCCAACAAATGGCGAGCCTGTGCGGAAGTGGCGGCCCCAATTGCATGATGCTGGAGGACATACTCGACGGGCTGTTCCATATCGCGACGGCCGATGGCGTGCTGCACGAGCGCGAGGAGGGCTTCCTGCATCGGGTGGCCGAAATATTCAGCATCGAGGAAGACCATTACCAGACGATCCTTTCCCGCCATGTCGAGCTTGGAAGTGCCGATCCCTATATTGTGCTCGGCATCGAGAAGGGGCAGCCGCTGGCAGAGGTGAAGAGGCACTACCGCAAGCTGGTCGCGGAAAACCACCCGGACCGGCTGATCGGCCGGGGCCTGCCGCAGGAATTCATCGCCATCGCCACCACGCGGCTGGCGGCGATCAACGCAGCCTACGAGATCATCGAGCGGAGCCTGCAGGCGGCATGAGCGGCTTCGCCCCCGACCATCCCGGAGCCGAGGTCAGGGTGTCGCCGAATTTCGGTCCGCGCCGCGACCGGCTGCGCCCGGACATGATCATCCTGCATTACACGGGCATGGAAAGCGGCCAGGCGGCGGAGGTGCGGCTGTGCGACGCCGAAAGCGAAGTGTCCTCGCATTACCTCGTGCATGAGGACGGCCATGTCGTGCAGATGGTGCGCGAAAGCGACCGTGCCTGGCATGCCGGGAAAAGCTCCTGGCGCGGGCTCAACGACATCAACTCCGGCTCCATCGGCATAGAGATCGTCAATCCCGGCCATGAACTCGGATACCGCGCCTTTCCGGGGCGGCAGATCGATGCCGTCATCGCCCTGTGCAGGGGGATAACGGATCGCCACCGGGTGAGGCCCGAAAGAGTGCTCGCGCATTCCGATATCGCGCCCGGACGCAAGGTCGATCCGGGCGAGAAATTTCCGTGGAAACGCCTGTTCGAGGCCGGTATCGGTCATCTGGTGCCTGCCTCGCCGGTGCGGCCGGGGCCGGTGCTCAGGGAGGGCGATGCGGGGCCGGATGTCGAGAAAATGCAGTCGATGCTGGCGCTTTACGGCTACGGGGTGGAGATCACCGGCCTCTACGATGCGCAGACCCGTATCGTCGTCGAAGCCTTCCAGCGCCACTTCCGTCGCCGCATTGTTGACGGAATCGCGGATGGTTCCACTTTGCGAACCCTTGAGCGGCTTCTGGCTTCCGTGCCGCAAGGCTTTGAATAATATATAATAAAATACTCTGCGTAATATAATGTAATTTTAATTGAACGGCTTCGCCTTTTTTGGCCCGGCATCTGCATTCACAGGAATGCCCGAGCCGATCGGATCTCCTCCCAAGTAATACCCGGTCGCATCCAATCCCAGGCATGCGCTGTTCTTCGCGTGCCCGACACTGAACAGGACCAAATGAAGAAGTTGACCGTTTTTACGGCAGCTGTTGCTGTCGCTATGCTCACTGTTTCCGCCGGCACCGCGAGGGCGGATCGTTTCGATCCGCAACTGGGTGGACGCAGCCTCGTCGTCAAGAAGGAAGCCGAGGTCAGGAAGGCTGCCGCAAAGCCGGAAAAGGCGGCTTCCGGAAAGACATCGGGCAAAAAGGGAAAAAAGCGTCCGTCCAAAAAGGCCGCGGCTGCTTCGGGAACGCAATACTCCACTCTGATCAGCCAGTATGCGGCAAGCTATGGTGTGCCGGTTTCGCTGGCTCATGCCGTGATCAAGGTGGAGAGCAACTACCGTCCGAACGTGGTCGGTAGCGCGGGCGAAATAGGGCTGATGCAGATCAAGCCGTCCACCGCGCGCATGATGGGTTACAGCGGTTCGGCCAAAGGGCTGTTCCACCCCGAGACCAACATCAAATACGGCATGAAATATCTGGCCAAGGCGCATAGCCTGGGTGGCGGCACCACCTGCGGCACGATTCTCAAATACAATGCCGGACATGCCGCAAAGCGCATGAATCCGGTCTCTTCAGCCTATTGCAGCAAGGTGAAGGTGCACATGGCTTCACTGACGCCCGCCAGTTGATGAGGAAACGGGCGCTTTTCTGTTGCGTTTTGCTTGCGGAAGACCTTTATACGCTCTGCCAGCCGGCCGGGCGGCCGCACCAGCATCAAGCCGAAAGGCTGCGGGTGAGGAAAGTCCGGGCTCCATGGAAACACGGTGCCGGCTAACAGCCGGCGGGGGTAACCCCAGGGAAAGTGCCACAGAAAGCAAACCGCCGCACTTCATGTGCGGCAAGGGTGAAAGGGTGGGGTAAGAGCCCACCGCGCGACCGGTAACGGAAGCGGCACGGTAAACCCCACCGGGAGCAAGACCGAATAGGGGCGGTACAGAGGGGAAACCCTCGGGGCTGTTTCCGGCCCGCCGCCCGGGTAGGTTGCGTGAGGCGTCTGGCAACAGGCGCCCAAGATGAATGGCCGCCACGTTTCCGCGCCGCAAGGTGCGGAGGCCATACAGAACCCGGCTTACAGGCCGGCTGGCACCCTCGGCCTCCCGGCCGTTCCGGATCTGGGGCATCGCCTTTGCGGGGCATGTCGATGCCCGCTGCTCACACGAATACCATCACTCCCAGCGCCCCGATGACAATCAGGACAAGTCCGGCGACAAGCATCGGCATCAGCGTGCTGCCCTCGGCATCCCTGCCGCTTGCCTCCTCGCCGGACAATTCGACATGCCGGTGATCGCGGTTCGTCATGGCCTTCTCCATTAAAGCGGTAAATTATTTACCACTTTAATGGCGCGGCATCCATGCGACAAAGAAAACCCCGCCGGAGCGTGGTTTCGGGGAAGGCTCAGTTCAGCTTCTGGTAGCCCGATACGGCCTTCATCGGCTTCCCTGGATTGTTGCCGGAGCCGGAGCTGTCAATGATGCTGCTGCCGCGCTTGGCGCAGATATTGGCGGCGTCCGCATGGGTGATCTGCTGGGTGCCGTTGCCGCGTGTCCAGCGGTCGCCATTTTCGCAGGTGACGCTGTATCTGCCGTCCTTGTAGTGGATCGTATAGGCATAGACGCTCGACATCGAGGCGGCGAGCGCGCCGGTGACGATGGCCAGTTTCGCGAATGTCCTGATGGTCATGATGTGATCCTCCGTTCGATGACATCGCGAACATGTCGTCCTGCACCTGAAACCCCTGTGAATACCCGGTTCATCCGATCTTCAGCCTGGCTCGTTGCGGCGGCGCGCGTAGCCGCCGGGCGCGGGCGGACTGCGGCCGGGTAAGGTTTCGTTAGGCTTAATGGAAGATAAAGGAGGATACCGCACGAGCGCCTTTACGGGTGAGTTCGGGCGGTGATTATGCAGCCCGTTCCCGTTGACGCCCATAAACCCCCATGTTATCCCATTCACAGATTCAAACTTTCGTTTCGTATCAGGGTGAAGCGTATGCCGGACGGGCGGCCGCGGCGGCTGTTCGTGCGATGGCGCGCGCCTTTGCGAAGCGGGGTGGGAATGTGAACGAGGGACCGCACCGCGGCGGCGCGTGTGCGAGGATGGAAAGGGGTTCGGCGGCAAAAGCGGCCGGAGCGCGTCATGGACCGTTTTCTGTCAAGCTCTGTGAACCGGATCGACGCCAAGGGCAGGGTGTCGGTGCCGGCCCATTTTCGCTCCGTGGTCCAGAAGCGGGGCTATACGGAACTCTATGCGTTGCGGTGTCTGGATCAGCCGGCCATGGATGTCGGCGGGCCCGATCTGCTCGACCGCTACGAGCAGCGCATCGCACAGGAAGACCCTTTCCTGCAGACGGCGGACGACATGTCCTTCTTCTGCCATGGCGACGGCGCGTTCCTGAAGCTGGATCAGGACGGGCGCATCACGATGACGGATTTCATCCGCGAGCATACAGGCATCGGACAGGAAGTGGCTTTCGTGGGGCGCGGGCAGTTCTTCCAGATCTGGGAGCCGGGCCGGCTGGCCGGGCATGGCGCGAAGGTGCGCGAGCGGCTTTTGAAGCTCAGGCAGGCCGCAAGCGGAGGGCCGGCGCAATGACGGCCGGTTCCGGCGCCGCGGCTCCTCACATTCCTGTTCTTCTCGACGAGGTTATCGAGGCCCTGGCCCCGCAGCCGGGCGAGGTGATCGTCGACGGTACGTTCGGAGCCGGCGGCTACACGCGCGCCATTCTCGGCACCGGCGCCTTCGTCGTCGCCATCGATCGCGACCCCGACGCCATCGCGGCCGGCAGGGCTCTGGAGGCTGAACACGAGGGCCGCCTGCGGCTGGTTCACGCGCCGTTCTCCTCGCTGGACGCGCATGTGGAGCAGGTCGACGGCGTGGTGCTCGACATCGGCGTTTCCTCCATGCAGCTCGATCAGGCGGAACGCGGCTTTTCCTTCCGGGCCGACGGGCCGCTGGACATGCGCATGGCGCAGGTGGGCCTGAGCGCCGCCGATGTCGTCAACAGCTACAAGACGTCCGACCTCACCCGCATCTTCGGGCTGCTGGGCGAAGAGCGCCATGCCGGACGCATCGCCCGCATGATCGAGGCGCGGCGCGAGAAGCGGCTTTTCGCCCGCACGCTGGAACTGGCGGACGCCATCGAGACGCTGGTGGGGCGCGCGCCCAGGGACAAGATCCATCCCGCCACGCGCGTGTTTCAGGCACTGCGCATCTATGTCAACGACGAGCTGGGGGAGCTTTCGCGGGCGCTGGTCGCTGCCGAGCGCGCGCTGAAGCCCGGAGGGCGGCTGGTGGTGGTGACTTTCCATTCGCTGGAAGACCGCATCGTCAAGCGCTTCCTCGCCGACCGCGACGAGACGGTTGGTGGGTCCCGCCATCTGCCGCAGGTCGTCGAGAAGGTGGCGACCTTCAGGCGCAAGGGCGGCGGCATCACCGCAGGCGATGCGGAAGTGGAGCGCAATCCGCGCGCCCGCTCGGCAAGGCTGCGGGCCGCCGTGCGCACCGATGCGCCGCCGCGCGGCGACGATCCTTCGGTTTTCGGGCTTCCAAGGCTTCCCGCCATTTCGGGAGAGAGGTGAGATCATGTTCCGCACCAGCGATATCGTCCTGATAGGCGTCATGGTGGCCGCGGCTGCCATGACCTACACGATCAAGCGCGACGCGGGCGAGCAGCTTGCGGCGGTTCGCAAGCTTCAGGCGCAGATCCGCACCGAGGAAGAAACCATCGATCTCCTGAAGGCCGACTGGAGCCTGCTGACCCAGCCCGCGCGGTTGCAGAGGCTGGTGGAACGCTATCAGGACCAGCTCGGGCTGGAGCCGGCCAATCCGCACCAGTTCGCGCGCATCGACAGCCTGCCCGAGCGGCCGCTGACCATCGAGGACATCACCGCAGCCGATGCGGCCGGCAAGCTGATCGATCCCACCCGGACAGGAGCGGTCGAATGATCGGCAAGCTCAATCCCTTCCGGCGCAATGGCCGGCCTGCCGACGACACTTCCATCGTCATGGATTCGGCCCGCAAGTCGACCGGCGGACGCACTCGAAACCGCATCGTCATGACGATGGCGGTCTTCTTCGGTATCTACGCCACCATCGGCGGCAGGCTGATCTATCTGGGTTTTCAGGACCCGATGCCCTCGGGCGCGCCGGCAAGCCGGGTAACGGCATCGCGGCCCGACATCGTGGATCGCAACGGCGAGGTTCTGGCGACCGACATCAAGACGTCTTCGCTGTTTGCCGAGCCGCGCCACATCGTCGATGCGGACGAGGCCATCGAGAAGCTGTCCACGGTGCTGCCGAACCTCGACTACGAGCAAACCTACAACAAGCTGAAGAGCGGTGCGGGCTTCGTCTGGCTGCAACGCCAGCTTACGCCGCGCCAGCAGTCGGCGATCATGCAGCTCGGCATTCCCGGCATCGGTTTCCGCACCGAGACCCGGCGGTTCTATCCGGCCGGCCCGACGACCGCCTATATCGTGGGCCTTACCAACATCGACAACCAGGGCATTTCGGGTCTCGAGAAATACATTGACGGCCAGGGGCTCGCCGATCTTCAGCAGAGCGGGCTCGCGCTGCCGAAGGATCTCGCCCCGGTGCGCCTGTCGGTCGACCTTCGCGTGCAGCATATCGTGCATGATGAAATCACCTCGGCGATGGAGCGCTACAAGGCGATCGCCGCCGGTGCCGTGGTGCTCAACGCCAAGACCGGCGAGGTCGTGGCGATGGCCTCGGTGCCGGATTTCGATCCCAACAATCCGGTCAACGCGCAGGACAAGGATCGCCTCAACCGCATGTCGGCGGGCCTCTACGAAATGGGCTCGACGGTGAAGAGCTTCACCACTGCGATGGCGCTGGATTCGGGCAAGGCGACGCTGAACTCGACGTTCGACGCGACGCGGCCCATCACCATCGGCCGTCAAACCATCCGCGACTTCCACGGCAAGGGCCGGGTGCTGACGCTGCCCGAGGTGTTCATCTACTCCTCCAACATCGGCTCGGCCCGCGAGGCCGACATCGTCGGCATCGAAGGCCATCGCGAGTTCCTGCACAGGCTCGGCATTCTCGAACGGATGCAGACCGAACTTCCGGAAGTGGCGCGGCCGGTGGAGCCGAAAGTCTGGAAGAAAGTTCATTCCATAACCGCTTCTTTCGGTCACGGCTTCACAACCACGCCGTTGCAGACGGCCGTTGGCGCGGCGGCGCTGATGAATGGCGGCTATCTGATGAACCCTACGTTCCTTGCGCGCAGCGCGGAGGAGGCGATGGCTGGCGCCAAGCGCGTCATCAACGAGAAGACCAGCGCCGACATGCGCTATCTCTATCGCCTCAATGCCGAGAAGGGTTCCGGCAGGCGCGCCGAGGTGCCCGGCTATCGTGTCGGCGGCAAGACCGGAACGGCCGAAAAGGTGGTGAACGGCCGCTATGTCAGCGGCAAGCGCTTCAACGCCTTCCTCGCCGCGTTTCCGATGGACGACCCGCAATACATCGTCTTGTCGGTCATCGACGAGCCGCAGCCGGAAAAACCCGGCATGGGCGCGACCGCGGGTCTGAACGCGGCGCCCATCGTCGCCAACATCATCCGCCGTTCGGCCGCCATGCTTGGCGTCGAGCCGGATTTCGGCCATGAAAATGCGGCAACGCTCGCGTCCTATTAAGTGATTCTGCCACGTGTCCGGCAGCTTGCAGGGGTAATCGAAATCAGATGAGAGTCGACGATCTGACCGGCATAGTGCCTCTGCACGAGGCGTTTCCCTCCGATACGGAGATTGCCGGCCTGTCGTCGGATTCGCGCGCCATCCAGCCCGGAATGCTGTTCTTCGCGCTCGCGGGCGCGAAGGCCGACGGTGCAGCCTTCGCCGCCGATGCCGCCAGCCGCGGCGCGCTCGCCGTGGTGATGGCAAAGGGGCGCGCGAACGGCGCGCTGTCCGTACCGGCGGTCGAGGTGGACGACCCGCGCCGCGCGCTCGCGCTGGCCGCCGCGAAATTCTATCGCGCCCAGCCCAGGACGATGGTGGCCGTGACCGGCACCAGCGGCAAGACTTCCGTCGCGGCCTTCACGCGCCAGATCTGGGAGCAGGCGGGCTACGCCGCCGCTTCCATCGGCACCACGGGCGTGGATGCGCCCGGCCGCAGCGAATACGGCTCGCTGACGACGCCCGATCCGGTGGCGCTGCACAAGCTGCTGGCCGAACTGGCCGATGCCGGCGTGACGCATGCCTCGATGGAGGCTTCCAGCCACGGCCTCGATCAGCACCGGCTGGACGGCGTGCGGCTTTCAGCAGGTGCGTTCACCAATCTTGGCCGCGACCATATGGACTATCACCCCACGGTCGAGGAATACCATGCAGCGAAGCTGCGCCTGTTCCGCGACCTGCTGCCGAAGGGCGCGCCGGCCGTCATCTTTGCCGACGATCCGTGGTCGCAGGCGACCGTCGACGCCGCAAGGGCGGCTGGCCTCGACGTGCTGACCGCGGGGCGCAAGGGCGATTTTCTCAGGCTCAACCGCGTCGAGCACGAGCGAGCCAGGCAGCGCGCCGAGATCGTGCATGACGGCGAGATTTACGAGATCGATCTGCCGCTGGCGGGCGATTTCCAGATCGCCAATGCGCTGGTTGCGGCCGGCCTCGCCATTTCGACCGGAACGCCTGCCGTGAAGGCGTTGTCCGCGCTGGAAAAGCTGAAGGGCGCGCCCGGCAGACTCGATCTGGTCGGCTTCACCCCCGCCGGCGCGCCGGTCTATGTCGACTATGCCCACAAGCCCGACGCGCTCGAGAACGTACTGGCTTCGGTCCGGCCCTTCACCACGGGGCGCGTCGTCGTCGTGTTCGGCTGCGGCGGCGACCGCGATCGCGGCAAGCGGCCGATCATGGGCGAGATCGCCACGCGGCTCGCCGATGTGACAATCGTTACCGACGACAATCCGCGCACGGAAGTGCCGGGCGAAATCCGCGCCGCCATTCTTGCCGCGGCTCCGGGAGCCATCGAGGTCGGCGACCGCCGCAGGGCGATCCATGAGGCGGTGGCCATGCTGCGGGCCGGCGACACGCTGATCGTGGCCGGCAAGGGGCACGAGGAAGGCCAGACCGTCGGCGCCGAGACGTTCCCCTTTTCCGACCATGAGGAGGTGCGTGCGGCGCTGAAGGAGGTGGCCGGATGAACTGGCTCTGGACCATCGAGGCGCTGGTCGAGGCGATGGGCGGACGTCCGCTCGGCCAGATGCCGGCCGGCGTGCACGGCATTTCCATCGACACCCGCACCTTGCAGCCCGGCGATGCCTTCTTCGCCATCAAGGGCGAAACCATGGACGGGCATGACTTCGCCACTGCCGCCATCAAGGCGGGCGCGGCGGTGCTGGTGGTCGCCGAAGGCAAGCTGCCGGCGCTGGGGCGCCTGACCGCGCCGATGATCGTCGTGCCGGACGTGCTGGCGGCTCTGGAAAGGCTGGCCGTCGCCGCGCGGGCGCGCGCAAGAGGCAAGGTGATCGCCGTGACCGGTTCGGCCGGCAAGACGACCACCAAGGAAGCTCTGCGCCATGCGCTTGGCTCGGTCGGCTCGGTGCATGCTTCCGACAAATCGTTCAACAACCACTGGGGCGTGCCGCTGACGCTGGCGCGCCTGCCGGAAGACACCGAATATTCGGTGTTCGAGATCGGCATGAACCATCCGGGCGAGATTCGTCCACTGGTGAAGATGGTGCGCCCGCATGTGGCCATCGTCACGCTGGTGGCCGCGGCCCATCTCGGCTTCTTCCGCGACCTCGATGAGATCGCGGCGGCGAAGGCCGAGATATTCGAGGGCATCGAGCCGGGCGGGGCCGCGCTGATCAACCGCGACGATCCCCGTGCCAACCTGCTCGGGAAAATGGCGCGGGAGGCTGGCGTCGAGCATGTGCTCGGCTTCGGCGAGCACCAGCGTTCGACTTACCGGCTGATCAACTGCGTTCTCAATGCAGACCATTCGACCATGACCGCCCGCATCGGACGGCGCGAGGTGGTGGCGCGCGTCGGCGCGCCCGGCCGCCATATGGTGCAGAACGCACTGGCCGTTCTGGGGGCCGCCGATCTGGTGGGAGCCGACATCGACCGCGTGGCGCTAGCGCTGGGCGACCTGCCGGCGCAGCAGGGGCGCGGCCGCCGGCATATCCTTGTCCATGGCGGTGGCTCCTTCACGCTGATCGATGAAAGCTACAATGCCAATCCGGCCTCGATGAAGGCGGCGCTCGACCTGCTCGACGCCACGCCGGCGGAGGGCGAGGGCCGCCGCATCGCGGTGCTCGGCGACATGCTGGAGCTCGGCGAACAGTCCGAACAGCTTCACGCGGGGCTTGCCGAACTGGTCGTCGGCACCGGCATCAGCCATGTGCTGCTTGGCGGACCGCATATGAAGGCGCTGGCCGAGGTGTTGCCGAGCGACGTCGCCGTCGTCCATCGCGACGAGGCCGACGATCTTGCGCGGCTGCTCATCGAGACGGTGCAGCCGGGCGACGTGGTCATGGTGAAGTCGTCGAAGGGGATCGGCTTCTCAAGGATCGTCGAGGCACTGCTCAACAGGTTTCCGGCCCACACCGGGAATTGAACAACGGGCCACGCGGCCCAGGGGACGAAAAACGCATGCTGACGCTGCTCGTGGAATTCGCGGACCGGATCACGGTCTTCAACGTGTTCCGGTATATCACATTCCGCACGGGCGGCGCGCTGATCACCTCGGCGCTGATCGTGTTCATCTTCGGGCCGGCGATCATCGACTCGCTGCGCCTGCGGCAGGGCAAGGGCCAGCCGATCCGCGCCGACGGACCCCAGACCCATTTCAAGAAGGCCGGCACGCCCACAATGGGCGGGCTGATGATCCTGACCGGCATCATCGTTTCCTCCCTGCTGTGGGCCAATCTCTCCAGCGTCTATGTCTGGGTGGTGCTTCTGGTGACGCTGGGCTTCGGCGCGATCGGCTTCTACGACGATTATCTGAAGGTGACCAAGCAGTCGCATCTCGGCTTTTCCGGCAAGGCGCGGCTGGCCTTCGAGTTCCTGATCGCCGGCATCGCCGCGTGGGTCATCATGCATTACGGGCAGGAGCCGTTCTCTTCGTCGCTGACATTCCCGTTCGCCAAGGAATTCATCATCAATCTCGGCTGGTTCTTCATCCCCTTCGCCGCCTTCGTGGTGGTGGGGGCGGGCAATGCCGTCAACATTACCGACGGTCTTGATGGCCTCGCCATCGTGCCGATCATGATCGCGGCGGCGTCCTTCGGCGTCATCGCCTATCTGTCGGGCAACGCCATCTTCGCGGACTACCTGCAAATCCACTTCGTGCCCGGAACGGGCGAACTCGCCGTCATCCTCGGCGCGGTGATCGGGGCAGGGCTCGGCTTCCTGTGGTTCAACGCGCCGCCGGCCGCCATCTTCATGGGCGACACCGGCTCGCTCGCCATGGGCGGGCTGATCGGCACCATCGCCGTTGCCACCAAGCACGAGATCGTGCTGGCCATCATCGGCGGCCTGTTCGTGGTCGAAATCCTGTCGGTCATCATTCAGGTCGGCTATTTCAAGATGACCGGCAAGCGCGTCTTCCTGATGGCGCCGATCCATCATCATTTCGAGAAGCTCGGCTGGACGGAGAGCCAGGTCGTGATCCGCTTCTGGATCATTGCCGTCATCCTCGCCCTGATCGGGCTTTCCACCCTGAAGCTGCGGTAGGCGCCAGATGATCCCGGCCAGTTCCTTCGCAGGCAGACAGGTAGCGCTCTTCGGGCTTGGCGGCTCAGGGCTGGCGACGGCGCATGCGCTGGTCGCCGGCGGGGCCGGGGTGCTGGCGTGGGACGACAATCCGCAAAGCGTGGAGAAGGCAAAGGCGGAAGGCATCGCCACGGGCGACCTGCGCGGTGCCGACTGGCCGCGCTTCGCCGCCTTCGTGCTTTCGCCCGGCGTGCCGCTGACCCATCCCAAGCCGCACTGGAGCGTGGAGCTGGCGCGTGCGGCCGGCGTCGAGGTGATCGGCGATGTCGAGCTTTTCGTGCGCGAGCGCAACGCCCGCGCTCCCGAAGCGCCCTTCATCGCCATCACCGGCACCAACGGCAAGTCCACGACCACGGCGCTGATCGCGCATATCCTTCAGGCAGCCGGGCGCGACACCCAGATGGGCGGCAATATCGGCCGCGCGGTGATGACGCTCGATCCGCCCGCTTCGCAGCGCCACTATGTCGTGGAATGCTCGTCCTACCAGATCGACCTCGCACCCTCGATCAATCCGACAGCCGGCGTGCTGCTCAATCTGACGCCCGATCATCTCGACCGCCACGGCACCATGCAGCACTATGCCGGGATCAAGGAACGGCTGGTGGCGGGGTCCGATACGGCCATCATCGGCGTGGACGACAGCTTCTGCGTGCAGATCGCCGAGCGGCTGGAGCGCGCAGGACGCAAGGTGGTGCGCATCTCCAGACGCCTGCCGCTCAAGGACGGCTATTTCGCGGAAGGCAGCGATCTTTTCAGGGCGGTCGACGGCCGCCGCACCCGCATCGCTTCGCTGGAAGGCATCGGCTCGCTGCGCGGCCAGCACAATGCGCAGAACGCGCTTGCGGCTCTCGCCGCCTGCCTCGGCGTCGGCCTGACGGCCGGGGAGATACAGGCCGGGTTCGGGACATTCCCCGGACTGGCGCACCGCATGGAGCAGGTGGGCCGCAAGGGGCATGTGCTGTTCGTCAACGATTCCAAGGCGACCAATGCGGATGCGGCGGCGCCCGCCCTGTCGAGCTTCGAGCGCATCTACTGGATCGCCGGCGGACTGCCCAAGGAAGGCGGCATCGAGCCGCTGCGCGGCTTGTTCCCGCGCATCGCCAGGGCCTATCTGATCGGCGAAGGCGCGCCCGCCTTTTCGGTGACGCTTGGCGAGGCGGTGCCTTACGAGATTTCCGGCACGCTGGCGGCCGCGGTCGAGCACGCCGCCGCCGATGCGGCGCGCGACGGCGGCGGGGAAGCGGTGGTGCTTCTGTCGCCGGCTTGCGCCAGTTTCGACCAGTTCAGGAATTTCGAGGTGCGCGGCGAAGCCTTCAGGCAAGCCGTATATGCCATTGATGGGATCGAACCCGTCGGAGGGACACGATAATGCAGAGCCGTCTCGATACCAGCCCCATTTCCAACTGGTGGTGGACCATCGACCGCTGGTTCCTTGCGGCGTTCCTGTCGCTGCTCGGTCTCGGCATCGTGCTGTCCTTCGCCGCGAGCCCGGCCGTGGCGGAGCGCATCGGCCTCGATTCTTTCCACTTCGCCACGCGGCAGATCATCTTCAGCATCCCCGCGCTCGGCGTGATGCTGGCGGTGTCCTTCTTCAGCCCGCGCCAGATCAGGCGTCTGGCGCTGGTCATGCTGTGCGCGATGCTGGTGCTGATGGTGGCCGTGCTCTATGTCGGCGTCGAGGTGAAGGGCGCGCGGCGCTGGCTGTCGCTGTCCGGCATGTCGATCCAGCCTTCGGAGTTCCTCAAGCCGGCCTTCGTGGTCATCTGCGCATGGCTGTTCGCCGAGCACAAGCGCCAGCCGGAGATTCCCGGCAACCTGTTCGCCATGCTGCTGCTCGGCGTCGTTCTGGCGCTGCTGCTCGCCCAGCCGGACATGGGCCAGACTCTGCTGGTGGTCGGCACCTGGGGCGTGATGTTCTTCATGGCCGGGCTGTCGTGGGTCTGGATCATCGCGCTCGGCATAATCGGCGTTATCGGCCTGTTCGCCGCTTACGAGATATTCCCGCACGTTGCGGGCCGCATCGACCGCTTCCTGACCGGCGAGGGCGATACCTTCCAGGTCGATATGGGGCATGAAGCGCTGGTCAATGGCGGCTGGCTCGGTCTCGGGCCGGGCGAGGGCACCATCAAGCGCCTGATCCCCGACAGCCATGCCGACTTCGTGTTCGCCGTGGCGGGCGAGGAGTTCGGGCTCATCACCTGCATGGTGATCGCGGCGATCTTCGCCTTCATCGTGCTGCGCGGGCTTTCGGTGGCCCTGAAGGAGCATGACGACTTCACCCGCTACGCCATCGGCGGGCTGGTCACCGTGTTCGGCTTCCAGTCGGTCATCAATATGTGCGTGAATCTCCAGCTCATGCCGGCCAAGGGCATGACGCTGCCCTTCATCTCCTATGGCGGCTCCTCGCAGATCGCCATTGCCATCTCGATGGGCATGGTGCTGGCGCTCAGCCGCCGCAAGCCGCAGAAGCGCAAGCCGCTCGCCTACGGTTTCTCCAGCTCGATCCTGCCGGCGGAATAAATGGCGAAGGGCACCATTCTCCTGGCCGCCGGCGGAACCGGCGGCCATCTGTTTCCGGCCGAGGCGCTTGCGCATGAACTGAAGGCGCGCGGCTGGAGCGTGCATCTGGCCACCGACGACCGGGCCGGGCGCTTCGCCGGACAGTTTCCGGCCGACACTATCCACCCGATCCCGTCCGCCACCATCGGTTCGAAGAACCCGCTAGCGCTGGCGAAGACGTTCTGGAAGCTGTGGCGCGGCGTGCGCGTGGCTTCGACGGTGATTGCACGGATCCGGCCGGCAGCAGTGGTCGGCTTCGGCGGCTATCCGACCCTGCCGCCGCTCTATGCGGCGACCCGGCGCGGCCACCCGACGCTGATCCATGAGCAGAACGCGGTGATGGGCCGCGCCAACCGTGCACTGGCTGCAAGGGTGACGGCGATCGCAGGCGGCTTCCTGCCCGAAGATGCAAGCGTGGCCGGACGCAAGACGATCACCACCGGCAATCCGGTGCGCCCGGCGGTAGTGGAGGCGGCTGCGCAGCCCTACACGGTTTCGCAGGGCAGCGAGCCGTTCCATCTGCTGGTGTTCGGCGGCAGCCAGGGCGCGCAGTTTTTCTCCGACGCGGTGCCAGCGGCTGTTGCCTTGCTGCCCGACCATCTGCGCAAGCGCCTTGTCGTGACCCAGCAGGCGCGCAAGGACGATGTGGAGCGGGTGACGGGGGCTTACGCGAAGCTTGGCATCCCGGCTGAAATTTCGCCCTTCTTCACCGATATGGCGGCGCGCATGGCGCGGGCGCAGCTCGTTATCTCGCGCTCTGGCGCGTCCACCGTCTCGGAGATCGCCGTGATTGGCCGGCCGGCGCTGCTGGTGCCTTATCCGCACGCTCTGGACCACGATCAGGCGGCCAATGCCGCAGCGCTCGCGGCCGCCGGCGGCGGCGAGGTGCATGCACAGGCTTCGCTCGATGCGGAAAAGCTGGCGGGGCTGATCGGCGCGCTGATGGCCGAGCCGGAACGGTTGCGGAAAATGGCCGAGGCGGCGCGTTTCGTCGGCCGCCCCAATGCGGCCAGCTTGCTCGCCGATCTGACAGAGGCTATTGCGTCGGGCCAGTCACCGGACGGATTCAGGAAGGAACACAACGCATGAAGATGCCGCAGACGATAGGGCTTGTGCACTTCATCGGCATAGGCGGCATCGGCATGAGCGGCATCGCCGAAGCCCTGCACAATCTCGGCTACAAGGTGCAGGGTTCGGATCAGAACGACAGCGCCAATGTGCAGCGCCTGCGCGACAAGGGCATCGAGTGCTTCGTCGGCCACCGCGCCGAGAATCTGGGCGATGCCGAAGTTGTGGTGGTCTCGACAGCGATCCGCAACACCAACCCCGAGATCGTGGCGGCGCGCGAGAAGCTGCTGCCCGTGGTGCGTCGTGCCGAGATGCTGGCCGAGCTGATGCGCTTCCGCAATGCCATCGCCATCGGCGGCACGCATGGCAAGACCACGACCACCTCCATGGTGGCGACGCTGCTGGAAGCGGGCGGGCTCGACCCGACCGTCATCAATGGCGGCATCATCAATGCCTATGGCACCAATGCGCGCATGGGCGACGGCGAGTGGATGGTGGTGGAGGCGGACGAGAGCGACGGCACTTTCCTCAAGCTGCCGGCCGATATCGCCGTCATCACCAATATCGACCCGGAGCATCTCGATCACTACGGATCGTTCGACAAGGTGCGCGACGCCTTCCGCCAGTTCGTCGAGAATGTGCCGTTCTACGGCTTTGGCGTCATGTGCATCGACCACCCGGAAGTTCAGGCGCTGGTCAGCCGCATCGGCGACCGCCGCGTCATCACCTATGGCGAGAACGCGCAGGCCGACGTGCGCTTCGCCAACCACCGCATGGACGGCGCGGTCTCTGTATTCGACGTCATCATCCACAACCGCAAGACAGGTCAGGATACGGAGATTTCCGACCTGCGCCTGCCGATGCCCGGCCGCCACAATGTATCGAACGCCACGGCGGCGATTGCCGTTGCCAACGAGCTGGGCCTTTCCAGCGAGGCGATCCGCAAGGGCCTGTCCGCCTTCGGCGGCGTGAAGCGGCGCTTCACCCACACCGGTTCGTGGAACGGCGTCGAGATTTTCGACGACTACGGCCACCATCCGGTCGAGATCAAGGCGGTGCTGAAGGCGGCGCGCGACGCCACGAAGGGGCGCGTCATCGCCGTGGCGCAGCCGCATCGCTTCACCCGGCTGCGCGACCTGTTCGACGATTTCGCGGTCTGCTTCAACGATGCCGACACGGTCATGGTGGCGCCGGTCTATGCGGCGGGCGAGGACCCGATCGACGGCGTTTCCAGCGACACGCTCGTGTCGCGCATGCGCGCCGCCGGCCATCGCGATGCCCGCCATATCGCAGACGCGGCGGCAGTGGCTCCGCTGGTGCGCGAACTGGCAAAGCCGGGCGATTTCGTCGTCTTCCTCGGCGCGGGCAACATCACCCAATGGGCCTACGCGCTGCCGAAGGAACTGAACGGGGCGGGAGGCGCAAATTGAGCCGGGGGCAGGCGCTTCTCGACAGTCTTGGCGACAGGCTTTCGGGTCTGCGCGGGCGTCTCACGCCCGATGCGGAGATGGACAAGATCACATGGTTCCGCGCCGGCGGCCTTGCCGCTGCGCTTTTCCAGCCGGCGGATGAGGAAGACCTCGCAGCCTTCCTGAAGGCGGTGCCGGAGGACGTGCCTGTCATGGTGGTCGGCATCGGATCCAACCTCCTGGTGCGCGACGGCGGCATTGAAGGCTTCGTGGTGCGGCTTTCCGCCAGGGGATTTGGCGCGGTCGAGGCGATTTCCGAAACGCGCCTGCGTGCCGGCACGGCCGTGCCGGACAAGCGCGTCGCCGCCGCCGCCCTGGAGGCCGGCATCGGCGGCTTCCATTTCTATCACGGCATTCCCGGCGCCATCGGCGGCGCGCTGCGCATGAACGCTGGTGCCAACGGCGTGGAAACGCGCGAGCGGGTCGTCGAGGTGCGGGCGCTCGACCGCAAGGGCGATGTTCATGTGCTCTCCAATGCCGACATGGGCTATGCCTATCGCCATAGTTCCGCACCGACGGACCTGATCTTCACCTCTGCCGTGTTCGAGGGCTATGGCGAGGACAAGGAGACGATCAGGGCGGCGATGGATGAAGTGCAGCACCACCGCGAGACAGTTCAGCCGATCCGGGAGAAGACCGGCGGCTCGACTTTCAAGAACCCGGAGGGCACATCGGCCTGGAAGGAGATCGACAGGGCTGGCTGCCGGGGCCTGATGATCGGCGGCGCGCAGATGTCGCCCATGCATTGCAACTTCATGATCAACACGGGTTCGGCCTCCGGCTACGATCTCGAGTATCTCGGCGAGACGGTGCGCGCGCGTGTGCTCGAAAATTCCGGCATCCGCCTGCATTGGGAAATCAGGCGCATCGGCGAATTTCGTCCCGGCCGTGAGGTACAGGAGTTCCTCGGGCAGTTGCTCTGAGGACTCACAAAGGTAAAATTTCACTCAAATTCGCAGAAAGTGAATCTCCCGGAATCCTGAGGGCTTGCCACGGAATCAACTCTCTGATTCTTTGGGGTTAAGGCGTTTCCTGATTTGAGTCGTTCGGCGCGTAGGTCGCGGTTCCCGACGGGGCTGCAACCACAGACTCGGATTCTGACTCAGGAAACAAGGATCGAGTGCCCGCCGAGGGGATGACGGGATATGACCAGCAAGCACGTTGCCGTATTGATGGGGGGGGTCTCAAGCGAGCGCCCTGTTTCCCTCTCTTCCGGCAATGCCTGTGCTGATGCGCTCGAAGCCGAGGGCTACAGGGTCACCCGTGTCGATGTCGATCGCAATGTGAGTGCCGTTCTTTCCGGGTTGAAGCCGGATGTCGCCTTCAATGCGCTGCATGGACCGTTCGGTGAGGATGGCGTCATTCAGGGCGTTCTCGAATATCTGGAAATTCCCTATACGCATTCGGGCGTGCTGGCCTCGGCTCTCGCCATGAACAAGGAGCAGGCCAAGAAGGTTGCGCGCGCAGCCGGCGTCCCGGTGGCGGAATCGAAGGTCGTCAACCGGTTCGGGATTGGCAATGCGCATCCGATGGCGCCGCCCTATGTGGTGAAGCCTGTCGCCGAGGGGTCCAGCTTCGGCGTGGTCATTGTCGGGGAAGATCAGTCGCATCCGCCGCAGATCGTCTCCTCGCCCGACTGGAGTTATGGCGAGAGCGTCATGGTCGAGCGCTATGTGGCCGGGCGCGAGCTTACCTGCGCGGTGATGGGCGATGTCGCGCTCGGGGTGTGCGAGATCATTCCGACCGGCCATTCCTTCTACGATTACGATTCGAAATATGTCGCGGGCGGATCAAAACACGAAACGCCTGCGAAACTTTCACCGAATATTTACCAAAAAATACAGACACTGGCGCTCAAGGCTCATCAAGCGATCGGCTGCCGGGGCGTG
The DNA here is from genome assembly GCF_004363725.1 of Aquamicrobium defluvii. Lineage (GTDB taxonomy): Bacteria > Pseudomonadota > Alphaproteobacteria > Rhizobiales > Rhizobiaceae > Mesorhizobium > Mesorhizobium defluvii. Next base: position 23,715 of record NZ_SNZF01000001.1, read on the forward strand.
TCCCGGTCTGACTTCCGTTACGACGATCGTCATTCCGAAAATGGCGAGATCGTCTGGCTGGAAGTCAATACCCAGCCGGGCATGACGCCGACGTCCCTGGTGCCCGAGATCGCCGCGCATGCAGGGCATTCCTTCGGCGATCTTTTGAGCTGGATGGTGGAGGACGCTTCGTGTCTTCGTTGAGGTCGGGACGTATGGGTCATGGTGGGCTGGCTGGCCTGGTGCCTGCCGTGCGTCCTGTCATGCCGCGCTGGCTGCGCCGTCCGCTGCGTGTGTTTTCGAGGCTGGGGGAGGGTGCCTATGCGGCGCCCCGCTTTGCTGCCACCATTCTATCCGTTGCGCTGCTGTCGTCGAGCGCGACCTATGGCGCCTATCTCGGCGGCCAGCTCGAGGATTTCGTGCAGGGCGTCACGGCCCGGACCGGCTTCGCCGTCGACCAGATCAGGGTCGTCGGCAATCAGTATACGTCCGAGATCGACATCCTCGACCGGCTGGAACTGAACGGGTGGACCGCGCTGGTCGGGCTCGATGTCGTCGATGCGCGCGACAGGATCGCGTCGTTGCCCTGGGTTCAGCATGCCACGGTTCGCAAGGTCTACCCCAACACGCTGGAAGTGCGCGTCGATGAGCGCGAGCCGTTTGCCATCTGGCAGCAGGGGCAGGCGCTCAATGTCATCGAAGAGAACGGCCGGGTCATTGCGCCGTTCTCTGGCGGTAGGCTGGCTTCGTTGCCGCTGATCGTCGGTACTGGCGCTCCCGAACATGCGCCGAAGCTCATCGCGCGCATTGCGGACGTGCCGGAGCTTGCCGGTCGCGTGAAGGGCTATGTGCGTGTCGGCGAGCGTCGCTGGAATCTGCATCTGGACAATGGCGTCACCGTCAAGCTGCCGGAGCATGGCGTCGGTGCCGCGCTGGAAAGGCTGGCGCAGCTCGACCGCGAGCAAGGCCTGCTCGGACGTGACATCGTGGCGGTCGATCTGAGGATTCCCGATCGGGTTGCGGTGGCGCTTTCGCCCGATGCCTCAGCGGCACGTCTGGCGGCGCTCAAGGGCGCTGCGCGCAAGTCGGGGAGCCGCATATGAACTGGTTGCGCAAGAGTGGCGATGCCTCGGCCCGGCGTTCGGGCGTTCTCACCGTGCTCGACGTGGGGTCGAGCAAGGTCTGCTGCGTGGTGGCGAAGCTCCAGCCCTGCGAGGACGGCAACCTGCTGCGCGGGCGCACCCATCGTATCCAGGTGATCGGCATCGGCCACCAGAAATCGCAGGGCATGAAGTCCGGCGTGGTGGTGGATCTGGAACGCGCCGAGCATGCCATACGGCTGGCTGTGGACTCGGCCGAGCGCATGGCGGGGCTGACCGTCGACTCGCTGATCGTCAACATGACCGCCGGCCGGCTGAAGAGCGAAACCTTCTCCGCCACCGTCAATCTCGGCGGCCACGAGGTGGATGAGAGCGACATCAGGCGTGTGCTGGCGGCCGGTGCGCGTCAGGCGCTGAAATCCGAGCGCGAGGTGATCCACTCGCTGCCCGTGGGCTTCTCGCTCGACGCCGAGCGCGGCGTTCGCGACCCGCGCGGCATGGTGGGCGACACGCTGGGCGTCGACATGCACGTTCTGACCGGCGATGCGGCACCGCTGCGCAACATCGAGCTGGCCATCAACCGCTCGCATCTTTCGGTCGAGCGCATGGTGGCGACCCCTTACGCCAGCGGTCTCGCCGCACTGGTGGACGACGAGCTGGAAATGGGGGCTGCCTGCATCGACATGGGTGGCGGCACGACCACCATCTCCATCTTCTCCGAAGGCAATTTCGTGCATGGCGACGCGATTCCCGTCGGCGGCAACCATGTGACGCTGGACCTTGCCAAGGGGCTTTCCACCACCATCGAGGCGGCGGAGCGGCTGAAGGTCATGCATGGTTCGGCTCTGCCCGGCAGCGCCGACGACCGCGACCTCGTCACCATTCATCCCATCGGCGACGACCATGGCGCGCCGATGCAGATTCCGCGTTCGGTCATGACCCGCATCATCCGCGCCCGCGTCGAGGAGACGCTGGAAATGCTGCGCGACCGTATCAGCAAATCAGGTTATGCCAGCGCGATCGGCAAGCGAATCGTGCTGACAGGCGGCGCCAGCCAGCTTGCCGGTCTCCCGGAAGCTGCTCGCCGCATTCTTGGGCGCAACGTGCGCACCGGACGCCCGCTGGGCGTTGCGGGGCTGCCCGAAGCGGCCAAGGGGCCGGCATTCTCGACGGTGGTCGGGCTCCTCATCTATCCGCAGGTGGCGAATTTCGAGAGCCGTCCTGCCAGGGGCGGGGCCGTGTTCAGGATGACCGGGACGGACGGGCGACTGTATCGCGTAAGTCAGTGGTTGAGAGACAGTTTCTAGAGTTAACGGGGACAGCCCCCAGGCGGCCGCTATGGCGAAGCGGCGGGAAAGGCAAAGGACGAGGACAATGGCAATCAATCTTCAGAAGCCGGACATCACCGAGCTGAAGCCGCGCATCACCGTTTTCGGTGTCGGCGGGGGCGGCGGCAACGCAGTCAACAACATGATCACCGCCGGTCTGCGCGGCGTCGAGTTCGTTGTGGCGAACACCGACGCCCAGGCGCTGACCATGTCGAAGGCCGAGCGGCTCATCCAGCTTGGCGCGCATGTCACCGAGGGGCTGGGCGCCGGTTCGCAGCCGGAAGTGGGCCGCGCCGCCGCTGAAGAATGCATCGACGAGATCAACGATCACCTGTCCAATACGCATATGTGCTTCGTCACCGCCGGCATGGGCGGCGGCACCGGCACGGGCGCCGCTCCGGTCGTCGCACGCGCGGCCCGTGAAAAGGGCATCCTGACGGTCGGCGTCGTCACCAAGCCGTTCCATTTCGAGGGCCAGCGCCGCATGAAGACGGCCGACCTCGGCATTGAGGAGCTGCAAAAGTCGGTCGACACGCTCATCGTCATCCCGAACCAGAACCTGTTCCGCCTTGCCAACGACAAGACCACCTTTGCCGATGCCTTCGCCATGGCCGATCAGGTGCTCTATTCGGGCGTTGCCTGCATCACCGACCTGATGGTCAAGGAGGGCCTGATCAACCTCGATTTCGCCGACGTGCGTTCGGTGATGCGCGAGATGGGCAAGGCCATGATGGGCACCGGCGAAGCTTCCGGCGAGGGCCGCGCCATGGCCGCTGCCGAGGCCGCCATTGCCAACCCGCTGCTCGACGAGACCTCGATGCGCGGCGCCAAGGGCCTGCTGATCTCGATCACAGGCGGCCGCGATCTTACCCTGTTCGAGGTGGACGAGGCGGCGACCCGCATCCGCGAGGAAGTCGACCAGGACGCCAACATCATTCTCGGCGCCACCTTCGACGAGGAACTGGAAGGCGTCATCCGGGTGTCAGTGGTTGCCACCGGCATCGACAAGTCGGCCGAAGAAATCGCGGCGACCCCGATCGCCATCCGCCCTCCGCAGGCCAAGCCGGTTGTCCGCCCGGCGGCCGAGGCCCGTCCGGTTGTCCAGCCCGCACCGCAGCCTGCTCCGGTTCATGAGTCGCGCGCTGCCGATCCGGTCGCCGAAGCCTTCCAGATGGCCGAGCAGAACGCCGCCGCCATGGCGCAGCGCCCGGTGCAGGCATCGGATGACTTTCGCCCCCAGAGCAAGCTCTTCCAGCAGGCTCAGCCGCACCAGCCCGTGCAGCAGTTCCAGCAGCCCGTGGTGACGCAGCAGACGGCGCTTCAGATGCAGCCCGCACCGCAGCCGGTCCATCCCGCTCCGCAGCCGCGCGAGATGCATCAGCCGGCAGCGCCGCAGCGCATGCCGCGCGTGGAGGATTTCCCGCCGGTCGTGCGTGCCGAGGTCGAGGCCAAGAGCAACCCGGTCAGCCATGAGGAACGCGGCCCGATGGGGCTGCTCAAGCGCCTCACCAACGGCCTGACCCGCCGCGAGGAAGAGCCGGCGCGTCTCCAGCCTGCCCAGCCGCGCGAGCCGAAGCTGCGCCAGGCCCAGCCGGAAGTGCGCCGCGCGCCTTCGCAGGACTCGCAGCTTTATGCACCGCGCCGTGGCCAGCTCGACGATCAGGGCCGCCTGGTCGCCAGGCCGCATGCCGCTCACGACGACGATCAGCTCGAGATTCCGGCTTTCCTGCGCCGACAGGCAAACTGATCGCCGCACAGGCGTCACAATTGCGAAGGGGCGACCGGCAAACCGGTCGCCCCTTTCTGCTGAAGTCTCTGGAAAACAAGGACTAAAAAGCACCTGTTCGGGTGACGGCCGGGGTTACATGAGGTAAAAAAGCGTGATTTGGAGGAAGTCCGACGCGTTACTATCTTCGCCGGCAGCATATCGAAGCGGCCTGCAGGTTGGGGGAGATGCCTTCTTGCCGTAGCTGGACAGCCGGGTCGGCCGGCACGGGAAGCGGCGAACGAGCGGGCATACGGGGATCGTTTTGAACGATTATCAGACGACGATAAAATCGCGCGTGACACTGGCCGGAACCGGCGTGCACAGCGGAAAGCCCGTTTCGGTGACGTTCGCGCCTTCCGATGTGGACACGGGCATCGTTTTCCATTTCATCGGCGGTTCGGAACCGGGCAGGGAAATCCGCGCGCTCGTCTCCGAAGTCGGGGCGACCGATCTTTCCACCCTGCTTGGCGATCCTGCCGGAGTTCATGTCTCGACCGTCGAACATCTGATGGCGGCGATTCTGGGCGTCGGCCTAGACAATCTCGTCATCGAGATAGAGGGCAACGAAATCCCGATCCTCGACGGCAGCGCTGCCCTGTTCGTGGAGGCGATCGACCAGGCCGGGCTCGACACCCAGCCGGTCAAGCGCCGTTTCATCAGGGTTCTGAAGGATGTGCGCATCGAGAGCGGGGCTTCCTGGGCCGAGTTCAGGCCATATTCCGGCACGCGGTTCGAGATCGAGATCGATTTCGAGAGCCGTGCCATCGGTCGTCAGCAGTTCGCCATCGACCTTACCGGCGATTCGTTCCGCAACGAGGTCGCACGGGCACGCACCTTCGGCTTCCTGAAGGATGTCGAGCGCCTTTGGGCCGCTGGCTATGCGCTGGGTTCCTCCTTGGAGAATTCCGTCGTCATCGGCTACGACAACCGTGTCATCAATATGGGCGGCCTGCGTTATCCCGATGAATTCGTGCGCCACAAGACGCTCGACGCCATGGGCGATCTGGCTCTGGCGGGCGCGCGTTTCATCGGCTGTTTCCGTTCCTATCGTGGCGGCCACAGGCTCAATGCGGCAGCGCTTCGCCGCCTGCTGTCGGACCGCAGCGCTTTCGAGATCGTGGAAACGACGCGCCGCGACCACGGCCGCATCGCCGAGATCAGCGCCGTCAGCGGCCCGGTCTTCGCGCCCTGGGCGATCTGAGCGCTTGGGAAGGCGGCGTCCGTCATTTTCCGGTGGACGGATGTGCAAACGCCACGTTTGCCACAAAAATGTGCGATTGCCGGACGATAGCGTTGCCGCGCGTGCCGGTTATGGTCTATGGCTGCACGCTGACCGACGAAACGGTGCCGAAAGGGCGAAACTCAACCATGTTGTTCAAACGGGCTGATCGATCGATGGCAACAGTAAAGGGCCCGATGGGGCGGGTTGTCATGGCTTTGTCCGTTGCCGTGGTGCCATTGGTGCTGGCAGGCTGCATGTCCTCGTCGGACAAGGATCTCGATCTGTCCACCTATGTCGAGCAGACCGAGCCCGCGGACGTGCTTTACAATCAGGGGCTCGCCAATCTGAATGCCGGCCGTCTCGGCGAGGCGGCGAAGAAGTTCGCGGCCGTGGATCGCCAGCACCCTTATTCGGAATATGCCCGCAAGGCGATGGTGATGGGCGCCTTCACCAATTACCGGCAGGGCAATTACGACGACGCCATCCAGATGTCGCAGCGGTTCCTGAACCTCTATCCGACCTCTGAAGATGCCGACTACGCAGTTTACATCGCCGGCCTCAGCTATTTCCGTCAGATCCGTGACGTGACGCAGGACCAGAAGGAAGCACGCCTGACCGCGCAGACCATGCAGGAACTGGTCAACCGCTGGCCGGATTCGCAATATGCAGAGGATGCGCGCACCAAGATCCGCTACGCCAACGATCAGCTCGCCGGCAAGGAGATGCAGGTCGGTCGCTACTATCTCGAGCGGCGCGAGTATCTGGCGTCGATCAAGCGGTTCCGCACCGTGGTCGAGCAGTATTCCAATACCCGCCATATCGAGGAGGCGCTGGCGCGTCTCGTGGAAGCCTACTATGCGATGGGCCTGACGGATGAGGCGCAGACGGCTGCCGCGGTGCTCGGCCAGAATTACCCGAGCAGCCAGTGGTACAAGGATTCCTACAAGCTGCTGCAAAGTGGCGGGCTTGCGCCGCGTGAGAATGCCGGCTCGTGGATATCGAAGGCCGGGAAGCTGATTACCGGCTGACGGCTGCCATGCTCTCCAGGCTGTCGATCCGCGACATCGTTCTGATCGAGAAGCTGGACATAGACTTTGCTCCGGGTCTTTCGGTGCTGACCGGCGAGACCGGGGCGGGCAAGTCGATCCTGCTCGATTCGCTTTCCCTTGCTCTGGGCGCGCGCGGCGATGCTTCGCTGGTGCGCCATGGTGCTGCGCAGGGACAGGTGACGGCGGTGTTCGACGTGCCGCGAAATCATCCCGCGCGCGACATTCTTTCCGAAAACGCCATAGACGATGACGGCGACATCATTTTGCGCCGTATTCAGACGGCGGACGGCCGCACGCGCGTTTTCGTCAACGACCAGCCAGCCAGCGTGGCGCTGATGCGCACCGTCGGCCATGCGCTGGTGGAAATCCACGGCCAGCACGACGAGCGGGCGCTTGTCGATGCCAGCGCCCATCGCGAGGTTCTGGATGCGTTTGGCGGTCATGCCAGCGCCGTGCGCGAGACGGCCGAGGCATGGCGCGTCTGGCGCAGCGCCGAGCAGGAGCTCGCCCGCCATAAGGCACGGGTGGAAGCGGCGGCGCGCGAGGCGGACTATCTGAGGGCCGCCGTCGCGGAACTCGTGCAGCTCGACCCGCAGCCCGGCGAGGAAAGTGAGCTGGCAGCCTTGCGCACGGACATGATGCGGGCGGAAAAGATTGCCTCCGAGATCAGCGACGCGCAGGACGTGCTGTCCGGCCCGTCCTCGCCCTTGCCGCAACTGGCAAGCCTGCTCAGGCGTTTGCAGCGCAAGGCGGCCGAGGTTCCGGGCCTGCTCGACGATGTGGTGACGTCGCTCGATGAGGCGATGCTTTCTCTCGATGCCGCGCAATCCGGCGTCTCGGCTGCCCTGCGCGCCACGGAATACGATCCGCAGCGCCTGGAGCAGGCGGAGGAGCGGCTGTTCGCGCTGCGTGCCGCTGGCCGCAAGCACAATGTGCAGGTCGACGATCTTGCCCGCCTGCGCGACACCATGGCGGCCGATCTGGCCGATCTCGATGCCGGCGAGGAGCGGCTGGCGGTGCTGGAACAGCATGCACGGCAGGCGCGCGACCTTTATGACCAGAGCGCCGCGCATCTTTCCGAGCTGCGGAAGGCAGCAGCCAAAGGGCTGCGCAACGCCGTGATGGCCGAACTGCCCGAACTCAGGCTGGAGCGGGCGGAATTCATCGTTGAGATGTCGAGCGAGCCCGACAGCCGCATGGAGGAGGGCATCGACCAGATCGAGTTCTGGGTGCGCACCAACCCCGGCACCCGCCCCGGCCCGATGATGAAGGTGGCTTCGGGCGGCGAGCTGTCGCGTTTCCTGCTTGCGCTGAAGGTGGCGCTGGCCGACCGGGGTTCGGCCCCGACGCTGGTTTTCGACGAGATCGATACGGGCGTGGGCGGCGCGGTGGCGGATGCCATCGGCCAGCGCCTTGCCCGGCTGGCGAAGGGCGGCGTGCAGGTGCTTTCCGTCACCCACGCGCCGCAGGTGGCGGCGCGTGCCTCCACCCATTTCCTGATCTCCAAGTCGGGTGGTGCGGACCGTGTCGCCACCGGCATCGTCGCCATGGACATCGATGCAAGGCAGGAAGAGATCGCCCGCATGCTGGCCGGCGCGACGATAACCGACGAGGCGAGGGCGGCGGCCGAGCGGCTCCTGCGTGAGAACATCGCTGCGGCGATCTGAATTATCGATAGAGCATTGGAGCAGCCGGAAACCGGATTCCAGTTTTCGGTCCAGTGCTCTCAGCCCGGCCTGCCTGTCCACAACTGACAAGATGATTCAGGAGAGAGGCGCAGGCACCTGTTTCCGTTCGGCTTTGCGCGCGCTACATACTTCTGCTTCGCGCAGGTCAACAACCTGCCGCCCATGAGAGATTCCGCCATGTCCGATAAACCCGTCGATCTGCTTACCGAAAGCGAGGCTGCCGCCGAGCTGGAGCGGCTGGCGAAGGAAATCGCGGATCATGACAGGCGCTACTATTCCGAAGACGCGCCGACCGTCTCGGATGCCGATTACGATGCGTTGCGGATCCGCAATGCCGAGATCGAGGCGCGCTTTCCTGAGCTGGTGCGGGAGGATTCGCCGTCGCTGAAGGTCGGCACGACGCCTTCGGGCGTGTTCGGCAAGGTGGTCCATGCCGTGCCGATGCTGTCGCTCGACAACACATTTTCGGATGAGGACGTGCGCGATTTCGTCACGAGCGTGCGCCGCTTCCTTGCCCTGCCGGCGGACCGCGAACTGGTGTTCACCGCAGAGCCGAAGATCGACGGGCTGTCCATGTCGCTGCGTTACGAGAACCGGCGGCTGGTGACGGCGGCGACGCGCGGCGACGGCACCACCGGCGAGAACGTGACGGCCAATATCCGCACCATCGCCGAGATACCCGAGACGCTGCCGGCGGATGCGCCGGACGTGGTCGAGGTGCGCGGCGAGGTCTACATGCGCCGCGACGACTTCTTCGAACTGAACCAGCGCATGGCCGAGACCGGCCGTGTCTTCGCCAATCCGCGCAATTCCGCTGCCGGCAGCCTGCGCCAGCTCGATCCGGAAGTGACCCGCCAGCGCCCGCTGCGTTTCTTCGCCTATGCGTGGGGGGATGCGTCCGCACCGCTTGGCGAAACGCAATATGAGGTGGTGAAGCGCTTCGGCGACTGGGGATTCCGGGTCAACGAACTGATGGCGCGCTGCGACACGGTTGAGGCGATGCTGGCGCATTACCATCGCATCGAGGCCGGACGCGCGGAAATCCCCTATGACATCGATGGCGTCGTCTACAAGGTCGACCGGCTCGACCTTCAGGAGCGGCTGGGCTTCCGCTCGCGCAGCCCGCGCTGGGCGACGGCGCACAAATTCGCCGCCGAGAAGGCGATGACGGTGCTGAACGGCATCGACATCCAGGTCGGACGAACCGGGGCGATGACGCCGGTGGCGCGGCTGGAGCCGGTGACGGTTGGCGGCGTGGTCGTCACCAACGCCACGCTGCACAATGAAGACTATATCAGGGGCATCGGCACGGCCCGCGAAGGGCGCGACATTCGCGTCGGCGATACGGTGGTGATCCAGCGCGCCGGCGACGTTATCCCGCAAATCCTCGACGTGGTGATGGAGAAGCGCCCGGCGGATGCCGTGCGTTACGAATTTCCGCACACATGCCCCGCATGCGGCAGCCATGCCGTGCGCGAGGAGGGGGAGGCGGTGCGCCGCTGCACGGGCGGGCTGATCTGCCCCGCGCAGGCGGTGGAGCGGCTGCGCCATTTCGTGTCGCGCAACGCCTTCGACATCGAGGGACTGGGCGAAAAGCAGATCGAATTCTTCTTCCAGTCGGACGATCCATCCCTTCAGGTGCGCTCGCCCGCCCACATCTTCACGCTGAAGGAACGCCAGCGCGATTCGCTGACCAAGCTGGAGAATGTCGACGGCTTTGGCGCCGTTTCGGTGAAGAAGCTGTTCGCGGCCATAGATGACCGCCGCCGGGTGGAGTTCTCGCGCTTTCTGTTCGCGCTGGGCATCCGCCATGTCGGCGAGACAAACGCCAAGCGTTTCGCCCGTCATTTCCTGTCGTTCGAGGCATTCCGCAAGCTGGCCGAAGAGGCGGTGATGCCCGAGGGCAAGGGCGATCCCGGCAATGCCGCCTGGCAGGAACTGAACAACATCAACGGCATCGGCTCCATCGTTGCCGGGGCGGTGGTGGAATTCTTCGGGGAGGATCACAACCGGCAGGTGCTGGATGCGCTGCTGGCGCAGGTGACGCCGCTTGACGAGGAGCCGGTCGGCACGACGGATTCCCCGGTTGCCGGCAAGACTGTGGTGTTCACCGGCGCGCTGGAGAAGATGTCGCGTGACGAGGCCAAGGCCATGGCCGAAAAACTGGGCGCGAAGGTTGCAGGTTCCGTATCGAAAAAGACCGATCTTGTTGTGGCAGGGCCGGGTGCCGGCTCGAAACTCAAGCAGGCGACGGAACTCGGCATCGAGGTGATCGACGAGGACGCGTGGTTCGCGCGCGTGGGCAGGCAATAGGGCAGCGGGCGTTCTGGCGAACGATGCTTCCGCTGCTCTGGCTTCTTTCCCGGCCGCATTCATGCGATGTCAGGCGATTCGGTCTGACTGCAAAATGCTCCAGGATTTTTGCCCTCGATCCGTTTTCGCTGAACGGCTGGCTCAAGCGAATTCATGTGACAGAGCCCGGCCGGCTGAATAGATACAACCTTTTCCGGGAGTGATCCATGGCAGGACAGGCAGCGGATTCGCGCTCGTCCACGAGCAAATCATCCATGAGCGAATTCTGGCACGGCGCGCGGTTCGGGCTTCCGGTCTGCATTGCCGTATCCCCTTTCGGGCTGCTGTTCGGCACGCTTGCCGTGGAAAACGGCCTGTCGGTTCTCGAAGCGGTCTTCATGAGCGCGTTCGTGTTCGGCGGCGCCAGCCAGATGGTTGGTATCGAACTGTTCGGCCAGAAGGTCGCGCCGTGGATGATCGCTCTTTCGATCTTCGCGGTGAACTTTCGCCATGTGCTCTATTCGGCGGCAATCGGCCGTTATCTGGCCGGATGGCCGCTTGCGCGGCAAGCTTTTGCCTTCTTCCTGCTGACCGACGCACAATATGCGCTCGCCGAAAGCCAGATCCAGAGCGGACGCAAGCTCACTTTCGCCCGCTATATGGGAGCTGCGGTTACCAGCTATCTGACATGGGTGGCGACGACGGTGATTGGCGCCATCTTCGGCAAGCTTATTCCCGACACCAGCGCCATCGGCGTGGACTTCCTGCTGCCGATCTATTTTCTGGGGCTGGTGATGGATTTCCGCAAACGCCCGCTCTGGCTGCCGGTTGTGGCCGTGAGTGCGGTGGCATCGATTCTTGCCTACAGGTTTGTGGGCTCGCCGTGGCATGTCCTGCTGGGGGCACTGGCCGGCGTTGCGCTGGCCGTCATCCTGCCGCCCTCGCGCAGCGGCATCGGCGCCGCTCCGGCACAGGCCGTGGAGAACCGGGCATGAGCAGCGCCTTCTGGGTCATCCTTGCCGGCGCTCTCGCCACCTATCTGACGCGCATTGGCGGGCATCTGGTGATTTCCCGGCTGGAGCGCATTCCGCCGCGCGTCGAGGCCGGGCTCAACGCCGTTCCGGCAGCGGTGCTGACAACGCTGGTGGCGCCTGCCGTGCTGACGGCAGGCCCGGCGGAATGGCTGGCGCTGATCGTAGCGGGCCTGGTGGCCCTGCGCGGCGGCCTGCTCAGCATGTTCATAGCGGGCGCTGTGGTGCTCCTCATCGCCCGCCAGTTCATGGCCTGATCGGCCTACGCGCCAAGCGGCGCGCAGGCCCGTTCGAGCCACGCCAGCGCTTCACCGTCGACCATCGGGCCGATTTCGGCCAGCACGCGGGCATGATAGGCGTCAAGCCAGTTCAGTTCGTCGGGTGACAGCAGATCGGAAACGATCATGCGCCGGTCGAAGGGGGCAAGCGTCAGCGTCTCGAAGCTGTGCATGGCGATATCGCCGCCTTCGATCCGTGCTGCCTTTTCGACCACGATCAGGTTTTCAAGGCGGATGCCATAGGCGCCTTCCTTGTAATAGCCGGGCTCATTGGAGAGGATCATGCCCTCCAGCAGCTTCTCCATGCCGGTTTTGGCGATGCGCTGCGGCCCCTCATGCACGGCAAGATAGGAGCCGACGCCATGGCCGGTGCCGTGGGCGTAGTCGAGTCCGTGCGCCCATAGCGCGATACGGGCGATGGCATCGATATCAGCGCCGCGCGTGCCGGCCGGAAAGCGCAGGGTCGAAATGCCGATCAGGCCCTTCAGCACCAGCGTATAGCGCCGGCGCATTTCTTCCGTGGGGCGACCGATGGGAATGGTGCGGGTGATGTCGGTGGTGCCGTCCTGATACTGTGCGCCCGAATCGAGCAGGAACAGTTCACCGTCACCGAGCTTGCGGTTGGTGGCGCGCGATACGCGGTAGTGCATCACCGCGCCGTTCGGGCCGGAGCCGGAAATGGTCGCGAAGGAAACGTCGCGCAGCGGCATCTGCGTTTCCTCGCCTGCCTGCCGGCGGAAGTTTTCCAGCGCCTCGACGGCCTCGATCTCGTCGGTTGCACCCGGCTCCTGACGGTCCAGCCAGCACAGCATGCGCGCAATCGCCGCGCCGTCGCGGCGATGGGCGGCGCGGCTGCCTTCCAGCTCGGCGCCGTTCTTGGTGGCGCGCGGTATGCGGGCCGGATCGGCTGCCGCGACGACCGTGCCGCCATTGGCCTCGACCACCATGCGCAGCTTCTCGGCCGCCAGCACCGGATCGAGCGCGATGCGCGCGCCCTTGACCGCAAGCTCCGTAATGGCGGGCTCGAACTCCTCGGGCTGGTGCGGCTCTGCAAGCTGGGTGAGATAGGCTTCGACCTCGCGCGAGAATTTCGCCTTGTCCATGAACAGCCGGTGCGAGCCGTCGGCTGCCAGAATGGCGAAGCCGAGCGCCAGCGGCGTATGTGGCACGTCGTTGCCGCGAATGTTGAAGGCCCAGGCGATGGAGGAGGGGTCGGTGAGAACGGCATGGGTTGCGCCGTCGGCCCCGATCGCGGCTGCCAGCCGGACAAGCTTGTCCTTCGCCAGTTCACCGGCAAAGGCGATGGACTGGATTTCCACCGGGGTGACAGGCGCTGCCGGCTGGTCTTCCCAGACGGCATCGACCGGGTTTTCCTCCAGCGGCACCAGCTCGACGCCGGCCTTTTTTGCCGCCGCCTTCAGCGTGTCGATCTCGCCGGTGGTGTGCAGCCACGGGTCGAAGCCGAGGCGGGTTCCGGATTTCAGGTTCTGGCCGATCCATTTCGACGGCGGATTGTCGACGAGGCTGTCATAGCTGAAGATGGCGGGGTCGGTTTCCTTGCGAACCTGCAAGGTGTAACGGCCGTCGACGAAGATGACGGCGCTGTCGGCCAGCACCAGCGCCACGCCGGCCGAACCGGAAAAGCCGGTCAGCCATTTCAGCCGGGCGGCGCGCGCCGGCACATATTCGCCCTGATGCTCGTCGGCGCGGGGCACGAGGAAGCCATCGATGCCATTGGCTGCCAGCCATGCGCGAAGGGCGGCAAGGCGCGGCGAGGCAAGCGAGGGATCGCTGGACGAATCGAACGACTGGAACATGTCAGGATTTCCCGGAAGTGAATCTTCCGGGAACCTAGCCTTCCCGCGTCATGCTGACAATGCGCCAGCGGGCAGGGCAGACCCGGTCAGGCGGCAGGCTTGAGATGGATGGTGACCCAGCCTTCGCGGTGCAGCGTGGTGATGTGGGCAAAGCCCTGCGCGACATAGGCCTCCACCACGGCATCGTGCTGGCGGTCGAGAATGCCGGACAGGACCAGCGAGCCGCCGGGGCGCACATGGGCGGCCATCTGCGGGGCGATCTCGATGAGCGGGCCAGCCAGAATGTTGGCGACGATAAGTGCGAAGGGGCCGCGCCCGGAAAAAACCGGATGATCGAAACCCGTCGCGGTAACCGTCTCGACATGATCGGCAACGCCGTTGAGTTTCACATTGGCGGCGGCAACTTCCGTGGCGGCCGGATCGATGTCGGTGGCCAGAACCGGGATGGGGGACAGCTTTGCCAGAGCGATGGCAAGAACCGCGCTTCCTGTCCCCAGATCGAGCGCGTTGTCGGGCTGCTCGGCGGCGACCACCTGCTCCAGCATTTCGAGGCAGCCGGCGGTGGTGCCGTGGTGGCCGGTGCCGAAGGCGAGGCCGGCCTCGATCTCGATGGCGATGTCCCCGTCGCGGCGCTCGGCCCGGTCATGGGAGCCATGGACGAAAAAGCGGCCGGCGCGCACGGGCTGCAGCCCTTCCAGCGAACGGGAGACCCAATCGATGTCGGGCAGTTCCTCGCGCCCGATGGCCTGATCGGCGGAAAGGGAGGAAAGCGCGTCGCGCAGGCGGGCCTCGGCCGCGTCGATATCGCCATCGGCGTAAAGCGAAACCTCGTGGATGTCGCGATCCTCATCGACCTCCAGCACGGCAATCGGCCAGCCATCGTCCTCGAAGGCCGTTTCGAGGCTGGCAAAGATGCGCTCGGCCTCATCCTTCGAGGTGGTGAAGTGGAGGCGCGTCTGGGTCATGAAGTCGGGAACCTGTTGGTTTCAGCCGCCCGCAGCCAGCCGCTTCAGCTTGGCCCTGGCAGCGTCGGGGCTCTCGCCATAGGCGATGGTGCCGAAAAAGTCACCCTGCGAATTGAGCAGCAGGACCGATGCGGTGTGGTCGAGGGTGTAATCGCCATCGTCGGTCGGCACCTTCTTCCAGTAGATGCCGAAGGACTTGGCCATGGCGAAGACCTTTTCCGGCTCGCCGGTGATGCCGGTGATGCGGTCGGAGAAATTGCTGATGTAGGTGTTCATGATCTCGGGCGTGTCGCGCTCGGGATCGACGGAAACGAAGTAGGCACGGATGTCCTTGCCCTCGTCACCCAGGGCATTCAGGTAACCGGCGAGCTCAAACAGCGTGGTCGGGCACACTTCCGGGCAATGCGTGAAGCCGAAGAATACGGCCGCGGGCTGGCCACGGAAAGCCTGCTCGGTAATCGGCTCGCCCCTCTGGTCGGTAAGCGTGAAGGGCGCGCCGAAAGGCTCGCCGCTGTGGCGCTGGCTGTACCAGTTGAAGATCAGGAAACCGATGCCGACAGCGATGAGGACGAGAAGGCCGAAGAGAATCTTGCGCATGGGAGGGCAGTCCGCTTTCAGGCGGCCTCAGGCCGCATCAATCCGACAGATGGGCCTGTTCTAGTCGCCCGGCGGAAACTGTCAAAGTGGGCCCATTGCCGCAAGGGCTGTCCGGTCACATCATCGTGCTTGCAACGGGGCGGCCTTCACCCCAATTTGCAGGAGAAATCCCGACGCAGACGGAGAACATCGTGCGCAAGACCCTGGCCAGCCTGACAGCAGCGGCGACCATCGCCGGAACCCTCGCTTCCGCTCATGCCGAACAGGTGGGCAAGATCGGTGTCGACTGGTTCGGCAACGACATCAAGATCGAGGCGGTGAGCGATCCCAAGGTGCAGGGCGTGACCTGCCATCTAGCCTATTTCGACCGTGGCGTCATCGACCGTCTCCAGAAAGGCAACTGGTTCGAGGACCCGTCCAACGCCGCCATCTCCTGCCAGCAGACGGGGCCGATCAGGATCGGCGACATCGATCTCGGCAAGAGCGGGGAAGAGGTGTTCCGGCAGTCGATCAGCCTGATCTGGAAGAAGCAGGTGGTGAAGCGGATCTACGACAAGGCCAACGATACGATGATCTATCTGGCGCATTCGCAGCAGATTCAGGACGGATCGGCCAAGATGGCCATTGCGACCATCCCGCTTTTCGGACAGCAGGTCGAGTGGGAGAAGGGCAAGCCGCAATAGTTCCGCAGCAGGCAGGAGGCTTGCCGAAGGCGAGGGCGCGTCGTACAGCCGCCCGATGGACGAGCGTCAACAGCCAGAGCCGCGCGATGCACAGCCGCGCATCCACCCGACCGCGGAGCTGAAGGGCTGCCGGCTGGAACCTTACGTGGCCATCGGAGAGCGGGTTGTTCTGCGCGAGGTGACGGTCGGAGCCTTCACCTATTTCGAGCGCCACGCGGAAGCCATCTACTCGACGTTGGGCAAATTCTGCTCGGTCGCGGCAAACACCCGCATCAACGCGCTGGAGCATCCGATCGAGCGCATCACCCAGCACAAGGTGAGCTACCGCCCCAACGAATACTTTCGCTATCTCGGCGTTGATTCCGCCTTTCGGGAACGCCGGCGGGCCAGGCACGTCACCATTGGCCATGACGTGTGGGTCGGGCATGGCGCGGTGATCCTGCCTGGCGTGAGCGTGGGCAATGGCGCGGTGATTGGAGCCAACGCCGTGGTGACGCGCGATGTGGAGCCCTATGCGATCATGGCCGGATCGCCGGCTCGGCTGCTTCGCTACCGTTTTGCCGCCGGTATTGCCGCGCGCATCGAAAGGCTGGCGTGGTGGGACTGGCCTGCCGAAAAGATCGGCCGCGCGGTTCCCGACATGCAGGCCGTGTCTATCGAAGACTTTCTCAGACGTTGGGAACATCCTCAGAGCTGACGTCGCATCTGCGCCGGTAACCATATCTCTTAACGTAAAACATTAGCGTTAAGATTCGGTTTACGGGTTGTATTATGAAATATTGGCAATCTTCAGTTGTAATTCTTTGCGGAATTCATATCCTGACATCGGAGGTATTCATCTGAGGCGCAAGGACAGACGGAACAACAGAGGAGAGTGTCATGAACAAGTTCACCGTTATTCTTGCAACCGCAGCCGTTTCTTTCACCGCAGTCAGCGCCCATGCCGGCGGATGGGGTTCCAAAGGCAACAGCAACAATTCCAGCGGCGGCCTGATCAATGTGGCGCCGGCCGTGGCGCTCGGCGACATCAAGCTGCTGAACGGCCTTTCCATTCTCAACAAGTCGCCGATCCTTTCCGGCAACAACACCGTGCTCGGCAATGGCATCCTGAGCGGCATCGGCCTCGGCATTCTGGGCGTCGGCGCAGGCTCGGCCAACTCGCCGGTGGGCATTTCCGGCGGCGGCAATACCTATACCGACAACAGCGGCAACAATTACAACAGCGGCAACGGCAACTCTTCCTACTCCGTGAAGAAGCGTCGCTAGACCAATAAGTCGGATGTCCGGGTCCGGCGGCGGGCAGGAGGGTTCGCGTCCCTCTTGCCCGCATCCGTTCAGGGGAACGGGGAAGGGATGCCGCGCATTGCCTCATGGCCGGGCTTCATATCTGCGCCCGCAAGCCAATGAAGACATCGGTGGTGCGCTCGCGGATGTCGAGGATGGTCTTGAAGGTCTTCGACACATCGACCCGGAATACAGCGCTGAGCGGCGTGGCGAACGCATAGGTCGCCTGTGCATAGAAGCCCCGCCCGCGCTCTTCGTTCTCCATGAGCAGGTTCTGCTTCACTTCGCGATACACGCCGGCCGACAGGGCGAGGCGTTCGGTGGCCTTCCAGCCCAGTTCGGCTTCGGCGCGGTCGAGCCAGGAAGCGAGGGGGTCGTCGGTGTCTCCTGTCTCGTAGCGGCCGAACCATGCGCCGCGCAGTTCGAAATCCTTCGGCAGCGGCATGGACGCTTTCACATGCCATGCGGGCCTGATCTGCGAATAGATGCCCTGCGCACCGCGCAAAGCTTCGGCGCCGAAAGCCATTCCAACCGACAACCCGGCCTCGCTGCGCGTCTCCAGCTCGCCCTGCGCGCCGTAGAGCGCATAGGACAGCGCCACGGGCGGCGAACCGAGCTTCTCGACGGAGGCAAACAGCGCCGAAAAGGATCCTCCGGCCGCCAGAGGCCCGATTGTGCGCATGACACGCGCCGCGAGCCGGAACTTGTTCACGTCCGGGTCGAGACGGGTCGGCAGGATCACATCTTCCTCGAAGCGCGTGCGGCCCGTGGTCTCGAAGACGTTCGAGGCGTCGAGGACGAGGGCTGTGGCCTCGTCCACGGCGATGCCCATCTGCACCTGCGCCGCCAGGACCTGCTTCAGGGCGCGTGTGCCGATCACGAGCGGACCCAAATCCAGATGATCGCCTTTGCTGATTGCCGACCAGGTCAGCGTGCCGCGCAGTTCCAGCGCGGGCGAAAAGCGGCGGAAAGCATGCGCCGAGACGGCAATGCTGCGATCGTCCTCTATGGCGATGCGGTCATGGCGCGTCAGCTGGAATTCGGCGGCGATGCCGGCATTGGCCTCATCGTTCCCGATGTCCTGACGCAGCGATCCGCGCAACAGCGTGTACCAGTCCGCCACCGCAAATTCGCTGTCCAGCGCATTGCTCGTCCAGTGGCGTTCCAGCGAAGCGGAGATTTTCGGGCCCGGCTGCTCGGCCAGTGCGGGATCGGCAAGGAAAAGGGCCGGAAAAGCAATTGCCAGCGCAAGGATCGAAGCCGTAAGGGTCAGTTGCCGCCTCCGCTTCGGCCTTGTCGCCATCTTGCCTCTCCCGGTTCCGGGACCCCTTCCGCCGTGCGGGGGTGGCGAGGCGGAAGGGGCCGGAGGTTCCGCTGAAGCGGAAGGAACAGGCACCATTGCCTGCATGGACGATGATGCGCCTGCGTGTCTAAGATGCGGTTTTCATTATTTTCACCCATAAGTTGCATCTGGTTGTGTTCTGCGCAGTGTGGAACCTATCGCCATGCGCGACGGTTGTTCCGGTGTCGAGGGAGCAGCATGCTGGAGAAACCCTTCACCAGAGCCGCCAATGCGGTCGCCTATGTCACCGGTTTGCCGGTGGCTTTCATTGCCTGTCTTGCGCTCGTGCTCGGATGGGCGGTCAGCGGGCCGTTGTTCGGCTTTTCCGACACATGGCAGCTGATCATCAACACCGGGACCACCATCGTTACCTTTCTGATGGTGTTTCTTATCCAGAACACGCAGAATCGCGACGGTGCCGCAATGCAGACAAAGCTGGACGAGCTGATCCGCATCAGCAATGCGAACAACCGCTTCATCGGCATCGAGCATCTGACCGAGACGGAGGTCGAGGAAATTCGCCGGGCCTGTGAACGGGCGGTAAGGCGCAAGTCCCTGCACCCGAACGCTTCCCGGTCAACGACCGGAAAGTCCCGACCGGCCGCCGATTGACCTTTGCGTTCAGGCAGGCATGCTTGGGGCTGTCGAACAAGAGGATGTCGTGGCGGACTGGATCGAAATCCTGCGCAAGCAGACCGAAACGGGCGAGAAGATGGCGCGTGAGGTGCCCGTGATCCTTGAAAATCCGCATGTGACGGAAGCGCAGGTGCGGGCCCTGTTCGACGAACTCGACCGGCAGGCGGAATTCGTCGAGAGCCTGCGCGAGACTCTGGAGAAGTTCGACCATGATTTCTCGGTGATCGAGGCGGCCGAAAAACTGGAAGAGCGTTTCGGCGATCTCGCTGCCGCAGCCGCGGAAAAGCTGAAAGCCATGCGTTCGGGCGGATAAAGCCAGCCGGCCGTCAGGCCGCTGTCACGAAACTGTCCAGCACCTTCTTCTGGCCGGCGCGGTCGAAATCGATGGTCAGCTTGTTGCCGTCGATGGCGGAGACGTTGCCGTTGCCGAACTTCATGTGGAAGACGCGGTCGCCGATCCTGAAGGCGGACGGCGCGTCGGCCACCGATTTCGCGACCAGTTCGCCGTCGATCGTCCGGCCCTTGACCGAACCGCGGCCGGCGCCATAGCCGGAATCCGCCTCGCCATAGCCGATGCGTTCGACCGCATGGCCGGAACGCGTACCCCAGTTGCGGCTGGTGGCCTCGGTGCGGTTCTGGCGCGCGCGCTGCCAGCCGGGGGTGGCGTAGGTGCTGGAGAACGCCTGATTGCCCTGATCGCCCCGTTTGGCATAGCCGCCGGAGGGGGAGCCCACGTTGTCGAAGCGCGAGGCGCCGTAAGGGTTGCCATAGCCGCCGAAGCTCGACCCGCTTTCGTTCACCTCGACATGCGCTTCCGGAAGCTCGTCAAGGAAACGGGAAGGGATGGTCGACTGCCACAGGCCGTGGATGCGGCGGTTGGAAACGAACCATATGTGCAGGTTCTTCTTGGCCCGCGTCAGCCCGACATAGGCGAGGCGGCGCTCTTCCTCAAGGCCGGAGCGGCCACCTTCATCGAGCGCACGCTGATGCGGGAAAAGACCTTCCTCCCAGCCGGGCAGGAACACGGTCTCGAATTCAAGTCCCTTGGCCGAATGCAGCGTCATCAGCGAAACGGCGTCGAGGTCCTCGTTCTTGTCCGCATCCATGACCAGCGCGACATGTTCGAGGAAGGCGCGCAGGGATTCGTAATCCTCCATGGAGCGGATCAGCTCCTTGAGGTTGTCGAGCCGCGTCGGCGCATCGGCCGCACGGTCATTCTTCCACATGTCGATGTAGCCGCTTTCCTCCAGGATCGTTTCGGCCAGTTCCGTATGCGGCGTGGTTTCCAGAAGGTCCTGCCAGCGGGCGAAATTGGCGGCGACCTCGCGCAACGCTGCCCGCGGTTTCGGCTTCAGCTCGTCGCTTTCCGCCAGATTGGCGGCGGCCTGCAACATCGGCACGCTAAGCGCGCGGGCCGTGTCATGCACCTGACGGATGGCGGCTTCGCCGAGACCGCGCTTCGGCACGTTGACGATGCGCTCGAAGGCGAGGTCGTCGCCCGGATTGGCCACGACGCGCAGATAGGCCATGGCGTCGCGGATTTCCTGCCGCTCATAGAAGCGCGGGCCGCCGATGACGCGGTAGTTCAGGCCGATTTCGATGAAACGGTCTTCGAAGGAGCGCATCTGGAAGGACGCGCGCACCAGAATTGCGATGTCGTTGAGCGCGTGCTTCCTGCGCTGCAAGGCTTCGATTTCTTCGCCAACCGCGCGGGCTTCCTCGTCGGAATCCCACGCTGCATGGACATTCACCTTCGGATCGTCCGGGTCCGGCTGGTCGGTGAACAGCGTTTTGCCGAGCCGCCCCTCGTTGTGGGCGATGAGATGGGCGGCGGCGCCGAGAATATGGGCGGTGGAGCGGTAGTTGCGCTCCAGCCGGATCACGGTCGCGCCCGGAAAATCCTTCTCGAAGCGCAGGATGTTGTCGACCTCCGCTCCCCGCCAGCCATAGATCGACTGGTCGTCGTCGCCTACACAACAGATGTTTATCTGTTGTGTGGGTTTGTCTTCGCTCACGGGCCGCACCGCCGCCTGCGGCGGCTGGCCCTCCGCGGGGGCAGGCGAAACGTCGCCCGGTGCGCCGTCGCGCGCTCGGCCTTCGCCTGGTTGGATAGAGCTTGCGCGCGGGCGCTGGGCCAGCAGACGCAGCCACATATATTGGGCGGTGTTGGTGTCCTGATACTCGTCCACCAGAATGTAGCGGAAGCGCCTGTGATACTCGGCCAGAATATCGTGATGGGCGCGGAAGATGCGGATGGGGTGCAAGAGCAGATCGCCGAAATCGCAGGCGTTCAGCGTCGTCAGCCGTGCCTGATAGGCGCGGTAGAGCTCGCGCCCGCGACCATTGCCGAAGGAGCGCGCGTCGCCCTCGGGAATTTCTTCGGGACCGAGCCCCTTGTTCTTCCAGCCATCGATCATCTGCGCGAAGGTGCGCGGCGTCCAGCGCTTGTCGTCCAGCCCTTCGGCCTGAATGAGCTGCTTGATCAGGCGGATAACGTCGTCGGTGTCGAGAATGCTGAAATCGGAGCGCAGACCGGCGAGCTCCGCGTGACGGCGCAGAAGCTTGACGCCGATTGAGTGGAAGGTGCCGAGCCACGGCATGCCCTCGACCGCTTCGGGAACCAGCATGGCGATGCGCTGCTTCATCTCGCGCGCGGCCTTGTTGGTGAAGGTCACCGCAAGGATCTGCGAAGGAAAGGCGCGACCGGTGGCGAGGATATGGGCGATGCGGGTGGTGAGCACGCGCGTCTTGCCGGTGCCCGCGCCCGCCAGAACCAGAACTGGGCCTTCGGTGGTCTCGACAGCCTGCCGCTGCTCGGGGTTGAGGCCGCTCAGATAGTCCGGCGGGGCGTTCTGCGCCTGCCTGGCGGCCATGGCGCGCGCGGCGATGCCGGAAGGCGCGCCGGCGCTGCCGGAGGCGGCCGGGGGCCTTGCGCCCGGTTCATCGAAGAAGGGCATATCGTCGGAAAAGCCGGACATCGTTCCTGAATGTAGTGATTCGATCCCGAAAGACCAGAAGTGTAGCCGTTTTGTTCTGTTTCAAGCTTCGCTTATCCCTCCCGGCTGGCGTCTGCAAGGAAAGCCTGCAAGGGGCGGAACGTTACGTCCCCGGCATCATTATTCCCGACTGGTCATCCTTAGCGCTCGAAGTTGGGGGATCAGCTTTGGCCATTTTCATCATATGTCTGGTGTTCCGGGCATTGGCGGGCCGGTCATCACAGCCGGCGGAGTCGCATTCCTCGGCGCGGCCGTAGACGATTATCTGCGCGCCTATGACCTCACCAGCGGAAGGCAGCTCTGGAAGGCGCGGCTGCCGGCGTGCGGCCAGTCCACGCCCATGACCTATACGGCAGGCGACGGCAGCCAGTTCGTCGTCATCGTTGCTGGCGGGCACGGCTCGGTTGGCACAAGGGCCGGCGACCATGTGCTGGCCTGGAGGTTGCCGAAACAATAGCAGCCGGCCAGCCGGCAGGGGGTCGGTGGACAAACCGTCTCCATAAATCCACACCTGCGGGCTTCTCGCGGGGAGCTGGGTCAGTTTGGCCTTGCCCCTCGCGCGCTCTCGGTTAAGTCTGTGGGCAATGCCCGTTCCGGAATCGTCCCGGGGAGTACGGGCGGGTGCAAGGAATGAGGCATGGACGATAATTTCGACAAGGCCGGCATCGCAGTCATCATCGTGTTCGGCGCATTGTGTCTGGGCGGGCTGATGGCTGCCAATCTTGTGGCGGGCGACCGCAATGGCTTCCTGCTGGCGCTGGCAGGTTCCCTGACCGCCTATATTGCGGGTTATGCGGTGCTGTTCGATCTGCCGCGCGTCTATGCGATCCTGATCGCAATCGCGCTCATATTCGGCATCGCTTCCACCATCGCCTATGCATTCTAGACCCGGCACGGGTGAGGGAAACATGCGCTGCGAAGCGAACTCGCCGCGCGCGGGCGCTCATGCGCCGATTCCGAATTTTTTCTTAACTCATTGATCTGAAACGTTGTTCGAGATGAGTCGCGTCAGGCGTGTCCGCGTCGCGAGCGCGCCTGCTTGAGGATGGCGCGCCAGCGCACCATGTCGAAGGGGATGGGATCGCCCCTGGCGGAAATCTCGAAGATGCGATTGTCGACATTCCTGAGCGAGCGCCAGAAATCATAGTCGGACACGCGCGGATCGGCGGCCAGCCTCTCTGCTTCCATCGTCACGCTGCGTATCGGGCCGGCCATCGCGGGGGATGGCGGCAGGTCGTTCTGCGTAGCCATGCGAATGGATTGGCCGGCGGCGCGATTCGTTGCAACGGCTCCGGCACGGCTATCCCCCGTTTATGACCGGTCAGGGTTAATGGTGGCGCTGTCAGCCGGTTAGCCGGTCTTGCGGCGAATGCCGATGGACCTGCCGGCGCGTTCGGGAAACGGCAGGGCGGCATGCGCCGTGCGCATCGATTCGAGGTTGGAGGCAACATCCGGGGGGAAGGCCGCGACCTTCGGACCGGCCATATCGACATGCAGGGACAGGGTTTCCGCCGTGGCCGCCAGCCAGCCGTCGGCATGGCGGATTTCCTGATAGGAACGCAGGCGTTTGTCGTCGCTGTCCAGCACCTGGAAGCTCACCGTCACGCGGTCGTTGAGATGCAGTTCGCGGACATAGCAGACATGTATTTCCGCGGTGTAGATGGTGAGCTTGCGCTCCTGCGCATAGGCCGCACCCATGCCGAGCAGGTCCAGAACCTCGTCCGAACCGCGATCGAACAGCACGTTGTAATAGGCCATGTTCATGTGGCCGTTGTAGTCGATCCAGTCCTTTTCGACTTCCATGACACGAGAGACAAAGGGCAGGGAAACGCTCATGAAAGCTCCATCTGAAGCTGGACAAAATCGCCGGAAAGGCAGATCAGGTATACACATATTCGCGGGCCAAACCTAATCGCAACCACCTGGCCCGTCTGTTCTGCCAGCGGAGGATTAATGGCTCTCAGCGACCTGATTGCAGTGCAACGCAACGACGAAGGCATCGCGAAGGTGCTGGAAATCCTGCGCAACGAGTTTGGAGACCGCTTGCAGACGGGCCATTCGATTCGAGAGCAGCACGGCCACACCACCACCTATCTGCCGAACCAGATGCCGGATGGCGTCGTGTTCCCCGAAAACACCGAAGAGGTGCAGAAGATCGTACGCGCCTGCGCGGCGCATCGCGTGCCGCTGATCCCGTTCGGCACGGGCACCTCGCTGGAAGGCCATGTGAACGCGCCGGGTGGCGGCATTTCGCTGGATACCTCGCGCATGAACCGGATCCTCGCCGTTAACGCCGAGGACCTCGACTGCACCGTCGAACCGGGGGTGACGCGCGAGGAGCTCAACCGGCATCTGCGCGATACGGGCCTGTTCTTTCCGATCGATCCCGGCGCAAATGCGTCGCTGGGCGGCATGGCGTCGACGCGGGCGTCGGGCACCAATGCGGTGCGCTACGGCACCATGCGCGAGGCCGTGCTGTCGCTGACGGCGGTGATGGCCGACGGCGAGGTGGTGAAGACCGGAGCCCGGGCGAAGAAGAGCGCCGCCGGCTACGATCTTACGCGCCTGCTGGTCGGTGCGGAGGGCACGCTGGGTGTCATCACCAGCCTGACCTTGCGCCTTCAGGGCATTCCGCAGGCGATCTCGGGAGGGGTGTGTCCGTTCCCGACGCTGGAGGCGGCCAGCCGGGCCGTGATCGCGACCATCCAGATGGGCATTCCGGTGGCGCGCATCGAACTGGTCAATGCGTTGCAAATGAAGGCTATCAACACCTATTCCAGGCTCGACTATCCCGAAAGCCCGTGCCTGTTCCTCGAATTCCATGGCAGCGACGCCGGCGTGGCCGAGCAGGCGGAACTGTTCGGCATGATCGCCGAGGAGCAGGGCGGCGGACCTTTCCTGTGGACCACCGTGGCGGAGGAGCGCAACAGGCTGTGGAAGGCGCGGCACGATGCCTACTGGGCATCGTTCTCGCTTCGGCCGGGAGCCAAGGGGCTTTCCACGGATGTGTGCGTGCCGATTTCGCGACTGGCCGAATGCGTGGCCGAAACCGAGGCGGATATAGCCGAAAACGGGCTTCTGGCGCCTGTCGTGGGCCATGCCGGCGATGGCAATTTCCATACGCTCGTGCTGATGGACCCGGACGATCCGGCCGAAGTCGCCAAGGTGGAGGCGTTCGTCGCCCGTCTCAACAGGCGCGCCATCGCCATGGACGGCACCTGCACCGGCGAGCATGGCATCGGACAGGGCAAGTCCGGTTTCCTGCGTCATGAGCTCGGTCATGGCGTCGATGTCATGCGCCTCATCAAGCAGGCCCTCGATCCGCACGGCATTTTCAATCCCGGCAAGACGATCACCGGGTAGGAATTTGCGGTGGGGCAAACCTGTATTGCCTCTTTATCGTCATCGATATCCGGGTAGGATCGGCAAACCTTCAGGATTTGCAGTGAGGACATGCTCGCACGCCTGTTCGTAATCGTCGGCGGATTGCTGGTGCTGGTGCTGCTTGCAGCGCTGGCGGTGCCGCCGTTCATCGACTGGACGGGCTACCGGGCCGGGTTCGAGCGGGAGGCCAGCGCCATTCTGGGCCGCAAGGTCACCGTGCGTGGCGATGCCAGAGCGCGGCTGCTGCCGTTCCCTTCGGTCACATTCACGGATGTGGCGGTTTCCGGGGGCGCGGCGGGGCAGCCTTCCATGACCGTGGACACGTTTTCCATGGATGCGGAACTCGCCCCGTTCCTGCGTGGCGAGGTGCTCATCTTCGACATGCGGCTGGAGCGGCCGCGCGCCATCATCGGCGTGGGCGAGGACGGCAAGGTCGACTGGGCCATGCGGCCTTCCTCGCCTTTCGATGCGGCGCAGATCGCCATCGAGAAGCTGACCATCACCGACGGCGAGGTGGAACTGCGGCACGGTATCGGCGGACGCACGCATTCGCTGACGAACATCAATGCCGCCGTTTCGGCAAAATCCCTGCTGGGGCCGTGGCGGGTCGACGGTTCCATGCTCTTCGACGGGGAATACAGCGATATTTCCGCATCCACCGGCCGGGTCGCGGAGGACGGCCAGATGCGCGTGCGGCTGCGCATCCGCCCGGACAGCTATGCGGCCACTGTCGAGAGCGACGGCAACGCCAGCATCGAAAAGGGCGTGCTGACCTATGCAGGCCAGTTCAGGCTGGCCGAGGACATTCAGGGGCCCCTGGAACTGCGCGACGGCGAAGGCGAGGCGGTT
This sequence comes from Aquamicrobium defluvii, assembly GCF_004363725.1. Taxonomy (GTDB): domain Bacteria; phylum Pseudomonadota; class Alphaproteobacteria; order Rhizobiales; family Rhizobiaceae; genus Mesorhizobium; species Mesorhizobium defluvii. The sequence continues at coordinate 50,003 of NZ_SNZF01000001.1, forward strand.
TCGGTCCGTCCGGCAAAAGCCGCACCCGGATACCGGGCCAGCGGAAAATTCCGGTTCGACCATCAAAGGCTGGTCCTCGACGAGTTCCGTTTCGAGACCGGCCCGCTCGACAATCCCTACGCGGCGGACGGCACTGCCTTCCTCGATCTCGGACAGGAACCGCGTTTCCGGATCGAGGCGGCGGGCGCGCAGGTGCAGTTCGACGAGGCGGTTTCAGGCGAGCGCGGACCTGTGCTCAGCGCCGGGGAGCGCATTGCCGCACTTGAAAAGGCGCTGCGCCGCCTGCCGCGCCCGACCATCCCCGGCTCCGTCGACGTGAAGCTTCCCGCCGTGGTGGCCGGGGACACCACCATCCGCGACGTCCACCTTTCGGCCGAACCGGTGCAGGACGGCTGGCTGGTGCATTCGCTGGGCGCGACATTGCCGGGGCGGACCACGCTGGAAGCCGACGGCCTGTTCACCGCCGGCGAGGCGTCCGGCTTCCGGGGCAAGATGCTGCTTGCGGTGGCGCAGCCTTCCGGATTCGCGGCATGGCTGGCGAAAGATGTGGATGAGGCGGTGCGCCGGCTGCCGGCCGCGGGATTCAGCGCCGAGGTCGATCTTGCGGCCGCGCGCCAGCGGTTCAGCAATCTGGAACTGATGCTGGGCAGTGCGAAGTTCACCGGCCGCGCCGAGGCCGTGCAGGAGGGCGATGCGCGCCCCTCGGCGACCCTTGCGCTGGATGGCGGGGCGCTCGATCTCGAAGGTCTTTCCGCCTTCGCATCGATCTTCGTCAGCAGCGAGGGCGTGAACCGGTTCGCAGGGCAAGATCTCGATCTCGAAATCAGGGCGGGACCGGTGAGTGCATGGGGACTGTCGGCGGATCGGGTGGATACGGCGCTGCGGTTGCGCGACGGCGTGCTTGAGGTCGACCGTCTCGCCCTGAGCGAACTGGCCGGAGCTTCCGTAAGCGCCACGGGCCGCATTTCGAATTTCCCGGAAAGCCCCGCCGGCCGTCTCGACGCCTCGCTCGTCGCCGTCGATCTCGCGCCGCTGGTGGATGCGCTGGAGAGCCAGTACCCAACGAATGCCGTGGTTGCGGGGCTCGCCCGGCGCGTCCACGCCTGGCCCGGCCTGCTGGAGGATGCGCGCATCGATGCGGTGATGAGCGTTGCCGCCGGGGATGGCAGCGCTGGCGGCTTCGCCATTTCGGCCCATGGCAGCGCGGGTGGCTCGGCCTTCTCCGCCAGTCTTTCGGGCCAGAGCAACGGCGACGACATGTTGCGCGCCCCCTTGTCCGCAACGCTGGGCATCAGCAACGACGACGGGACGGCGCTGATGGCTCTGGCCGGGTTTCCGGCGCTGCCGCTCGGCCTTGCAGGTCCCGCCGTGGCTGATATTTCAGCCCGGGGCAATCTTTCCGACGGCATGGAGACCCATGCCCTGCTGGCCGGCGACGATTTCAGGGCTTCTTTCGAGGGCACTGTTTCATCCGGAGATGGAGCTGCGGTAAAAGGCAAGGCCAGCCTCGAAGCTGCGGACATCGAACCCTGGCTGATGACGGCAGGCGTGGTGCTGCCCGGAATGGGAACCGGAGCCTCGGTATCGCTGGCGGCGGATGCCGACTATGAGGGCGGCCTGCTGATCCTCAACGGGCTTTCCGGCACGGTGAACGAATCCGCCGTTTCCGGCGACATCAATGTCGAGGTGAAGGAGGGCGGGCCGCACATCAGCGGAGAACTGGCGCTCGACGAGCTCGACCTCGACCCGATGGCGGCCATGGTGATGAGCGACGCCGCGTTCGGGTCCGTTGCGGAAGGGTGGCCGAGCGCGCCGTTCCCGGCTGCTTCCGCAGCGCCGTTCAGTGCCGAACTGACGGTTTCAGCCTCGGCGTTGCTGGCGGGTCATTTCGCCACCGCATATGACGCCTCGCTGGCGCTGAAACTGGACGGGGAGGGCCTGCGCGTATCCGGCCTGAGGGGCAAGCTGTTCGGCGGCGGGCTGTCCGGCCTGTTCGAACTGAAGAACTCGGCAGGTACGGGATTGCTCAACGCGCAAATGAGCCTTTCGGGCGCCGACCTCACGGCGATCCTGCCCGAGGCCGGTTTGTCGGGCAGAGCCGATATCTCGGCCTCGGTTTCCACCACCGGCAAATCGGTGGACGCAATGGTGACGTCGCTGTCAGGATCGGGCACCGCATCGCTGAAGGACCTGCATATCGCCAATCTCAACGAGGATGCCCTGCCGGCCTTCCTGATCGCCGGCGATGCGGCCGGTCGCGATATCGATGCCCGAAGGACGGCCGAATTTGCGCCGGGAATAGCAGCCGGGGGCAGCTTTGCCGCGCAGGACGCCGATATCGCCTTCACGATCGCGAATGGCGTGGTTCGCGCACCGCCCGTCAAGCTTGCGGGCAGGGCAGCGGATATTTCGGCCGATCTCACGGCCGATCTGGCCAGCGGCAATGTGCATGTTCAGGGCGCAATCGCCTACCGGCCGGGCGAGGCTGCGCTCGTGGGGTCCGAACCCACGCTCAACTTCGCCATCGACGGGCCGGTCAGCGATATGCAGCGCGGTTTCGACACGACGCCTCTGGCCCAATATCTGACGCAACGGGCACTGGAGCACGAGCAGCAGCGCGTGGAGGCGATGCAGGCGGAGCTGCTTGAAAAGCAGCGGCTGCGGCGAGAGGCGAGATACTACGCCGATCTGCAGGCACAGCGGGAGCACGCTGCGGAAGAAGAACGCCGCCGTCAGGAAGAGGCGCGGCTCAAAGCGGAAGAGGAGGCACGGGCGAAGGCGGACGCGGAACGTGCCGCACGCGAGGAGCGGGAACGCTTGCGGCGGGAGGAGGAGTTGCGCACGCGCGCATCTCCGGCAATCGAGCGGGCACCGCTGCCGCCGCCCGGAAACGACAACAGCGGCGACCCGCCCGCGACCGAGCCCTTCATCTTGCAGAACCTGCTGAAATCGCTGGAAGATGGGTAAGCCACGCTGCTGGTCTCGTCACCGCCGGGGAACGGAGCGCATGCGTAGCGGAGACGTCACGGAAGGAACCGGAAAAGCCTGCCTTTTCTTCCCTGCGACAGTTTCCGGGATCGGCGCCTTCGGATGTCTGCCTCAGCTCCGCCTGCCCTTGGCCCAGTCGAGCACATAGAGCCGCAGCGCGGACGACAGATTGGACTCTCTGGAGCGTTTCTCGTCCACCTCCGCAACCAGCGCGGCCAGCGGCATGTCGCGGGTGAGGGAGATCGTGACAAGATCGTCATGGAACGGCTGCTCCAGCGAGTAGCTGGTGCGGTGGCCGCGAATGGTGACGGAGCGCTTTTTCACCAGCCCCATGTCATCATCCCTTGGCTGGGTTCATTTTTCATCCGCGGGCGACAGCCGCAAAAGTCTGTGGCCGTCCAGAAAGCCGGCTGCCTTGTCGCCCGCCTTGCGGTCACGCTCGCGCTCGGCTTTGCTGCGGCCGTGGAGAGCCCGGTTCTCTGCTGCCGTACGCTCCTTGTCCTCCCGCGTCTTACGTTTGCGGACCTGACGCAGGTTGATGAGGTCGGCCATCGGCTGATCCTGCCCTACTTCTTGCGGAAGGCGTCGAGCGATACGACCTCGGCGCCCTTGCCTTCAGCCGGCTGCCCGGCTTCCGGCGTTTCCTTTTTCGGCGCGGCCGGCTTTTTGGCGGTCGCCGGCTTCACCTCGGCAGGGACGGGAGACGCTTCGGGTTGCTCGTCTTCGGCCGGCTCGGTGCGGACGTCGAACTCCAGCTCGAAGTTCACCGAGGGATCGTAGAAGCCGCGCACCGCCGAGAAGGGAATCTCCAGCTTTTCCGGAATGTCGGAGAAGGACAGACCGACCTCGAAGCCGGTGTCTGTAACTTTCAGATCCCAGTACTGGAACTGGATGACGATTGTCATCTGTTCCGGATAACGCTCGCGCAGACGGCTGGAGATGCGCACACCCGGCGCGCCGGTCAGGAAAGTGATGAAGAAGTGATGGTTGCCCGGCAGCCCCGTGCGCGCAACCTCGGCCAGCACCTTGCGCATAACGCCGCGCAGGGCCTCCTGGGCCAGGATGTCGTATCTGATATGGTCGTCGGCCATGAACAGTTCCGTTGAATCGTCGGCATAGCTGTAATCAAGCTTGGCGGCGGCGTAAACCGCATATAGAGCCCGAAACGTCTTGCGGGGGTTCCGGCTGCGAAGATTTGATCGGAGGTCTGCTACGACCTGTGCACCCGCAATGCCGGTCCGATGGTATCGAGAACGAAATCCACACGCTGCGCGACCGGTGCGAAAGGCAGGAGAACAAGCTCGTAGCCAAGTTCGAGATAGACGGCTTCCATCGCATCGAATGTACGCCGGGCTTCATCGGCCGTTTGCCTGCGCTCGGCGTCCTGCCCGAAGATTTCCGGCCAGAATGGCGCGATGAAGACACGGCGATTGTAGCGCATGGTTCCGGCCGCGCGCATCATATGCTCCGGTACGGGCAGGCCGGCCAGCCGCAGATAGCCGACGGTGTCGGGAATGCCCCTGTCGAAGAACAGGGTGCCGGGCATGTCCCTTGCGCAGACATGCGATCTCATTTCCCATGAAAGCATCAGTTCGGCGAAGAGGGGCGGGTCGCGCCATGGCAGGGCGGGGCCCTCTATCGCCTGCTGGCCACGGATGATGCCGCGCCCGGCTTCCGGCAATGTCGAATATCCCTGTGCGGCCAGCGCTTCCAGAAGCGTGGTCTTGCCCGAGCCGGGGCCGCCGGTGATCACGATGAAACGTTCGGTATTCATTGTGACACTCCTTTTCTGTCATGTGCCGTGAATCGCAGGAGAGGAAAAAACGTCAGTGCAGGCGCGCAAAAGCCTACGGCATGCGGGTGCATGGCCGGCAAAGACGCGTTCAGGGGAAATGCGGGGGGGGGGGGGAGAAGTGGAGGTTTCTGTTGCCAGGTACCTCCGAACCCCGCCTAGAGGTGCGAACCCCTAGGAGTTTGATTGAAGCTGTCGCACCGCATTACGCAGCGAGACGTGCTTCCGCATAGTTGTCGTTGGCAACTATAAGTTTAGCCCGATAACGGTGGTACAATGCCGGGCAAAAGTACGATCTTTACACCTTCGTCGATCCTGTTTCGCCCCCAGCAGAAGCCGCCCGTAACGGCGGTTTCTGGTGGAGGCGCCGGGTACCGCCCCCGGGTCCGAACGGCTTATTTCATCGCCCGTTTATCGCCATAGCCGGACGAGCCGGCGAAGCGAATATAGGCACTCCCGCAACCAAATGGAAGAGTGTGCGTACAGGCAATTATCGGTGGCGGAGAGGGTTTCTTTAACTTGACTTGCACGCGCGATTTCTTGCAGGCTCGCACGCGGTGCGGGAATCCGGCCCGGCAGCAGATCGCAGAGGCGGATCATCCGTGAAGTGGGGATTTCCAACTCCTGAGAGGGGATATCTATGAGCGACTATCTGGCCGATGTGAAGAAGTATGACGCCAAGGCCGACGAGGCTGTGGTGAACAAGATCGTCAAGCATCTGGGCATTGCCCTGCGCAACCGCGATTCCTCGCTGGTCTCGGCGACCGACCAGAAGGAACTGGACCGCGTGCGCGACAACTGGTGCGTCAAGAAGCTGGGCGTGGATGCCGCCGCAGGCGAGGCCGCTGTCGCCAAGGTTACGCAGACCATGGCAGGCGACCGCTCCAAGGGGCGTGTGACTTTCTACTATCTTGTCGCCAGGGAACTCGGAAAGCTCGACTCTCTCTGAGCGCCAGCCGCCTGACCGGCCGCCCGGCAACTGTTGCCGGCCTCCCGGGATTGCTTCGGATGCCGGGGCGGGGGTGTTCTGTCGAGGCAGGCTGTCTCCGCAGTTTCCGCCGCTGATCGTCTTCTTGCGACGCAAGGCTATCCATGCCAGCCGCATCCCCGCAGCCGGCATGGTTTTGGCTGTGGACGGGGTGCGGATCGAAGGCTGTGCCGGGGCGCGTTCCCGCCTATAATGCTAGCCGTATGAATGCTTTGGAACGGAGCCGATGCGGCAATATCTCGACCTTCTGCGCCACGTGCTCGAGACCGGCGTCGATCGCGGCGATCGCACCGGCACCGGCACGCGCTCCGTCTTCGGCTACCAGATGCGGTTCGATCTGGCGCAGGGCTTTCCCGTCACCACGACGAAGAAACTGCATCTGAAGTCGATCATCCACGAGCTTCTGTGGTTCCTGGCCGGCGACACCAATACCGGATATCTCAACGACAACGGCGTCACCATCTGGGACGAGTGGGCCGACGAGAATGGCGATCTCGGCCCCGTCTACGGTCGCCAGTGGCGGTCCTGGCCTGACGGCAAGGGCGGCGAAATCGATCAGATCGCCAATCTTCTCATCGAACTGCGTCGCAATCCGCAATCCCGGCGCCTGATCGTTTCGGCATGGAACCCGGCGCAGGTGGACACCATGGCGCTGCCGCCCTGCCACTGCCTGTTCCAGTTCTACGTTGCCGAAGGGCGGTTGTCGTGCCAGCTCTACCAGCGCTCGGCCGACATCTTCCTCGGCGTGCCGTTCAACATCGCCTCCTATGCATTGCTGACGATGATGATCGCGCAGGTGACAGGGCTGAAACCCGGCGAGTTCATCCACACGCTGGGCGATGCCCATCTCTACGCCAATCATTTCGATCAGGCGCGCGAGCAGCTTTCACGGTCTCCCAAGGCGTTGCCGACAATGTGGATCAACCCGGCGGTGGAGGATCTGTTCGCCTTCCGCTTCGAGGATTTCAGGCTGGAGAACTACGTCGCCGATCCGAGCATCCGCGCGCCGATCGCGGTCTGACGCCCGTCAGTCCACCGCGACCATGACATCGGACGCCTTGACCACGGCATAGGCATCGTCGCCTTCCCGGAGCCTGAGCTCGTCCACCGCCTCATTGGTGATGGAGGCGGTTATGATCGCTCCGCCGCCAATGTCGATGCGCACATGGGCGGTGGTGGCGCCTTTTGCCACTTCCACGATCCTGCCCCTGATCTGGTTGCGGGCGCTGATCTTCATGGGACTGCTCCTTTTTTTCCATCCTTGCGGAAACAGTGAAACACAGCCGGGCGAGGAGCGCAAAAAGCTTTCCTTGTTATATTCATCTGTATATATCGGTTGCAGGCCGCTTCTGGCGGCATGTGAGCAACGATCATACACGGAGAGGTGCGATGGGTAAGATCAAGGCAACTGGTTTGAAGACGCTGATGGCCGCGGGCGCCCTGTCGGCATTGCTGATTGCGCCGGTCCCGACGGCGCAGGCCGATGACAGTCAGATCGTCGTTTTCGCCGCGGCGAGCCTCAAGAATGCGCTCGACGCCATCAACGCCGCCTGCGAGGCCGATGTCGGCGAGACCGCGAAGATTTCCTATGCCTCGTCCTCGGCGCTGGCCAAGCAGATCGAGGAAGGCGCGCCGGCCGATGTGTTCATCTCGGCCGATCTGGACTGGATGAAGTATCTGTCCGACAAGAATCTCATCAAGGCCGATACTGAAGAGCAGTTGCTCGGCAACCGGATCGTTCTGGTCGCACCGGCGGATTCCACCGCAGAAGCCAGGCTGGAAAAGGGTTTTGACCTGGCTGGCCTGATCGGCGAAGGCAGGCTCGCCATGGGCGATGTGCAGGCGGTTCCGGCCGGCAAGTACGGCAAGGCGGCGCTCGAGGCGCTGGACATGTGGGGTTCGGTCGAAGGCAAGCTTGCTCAGGCCGAGAATGTGCGGGCGGCGCTGAAGCTGGTCGCCACCGGCGAGGCCGCCGCCGGCATCGTTTATGCCACGGATGCGGTGGCCGAGCCGGGCGTGAAGGTGATTGCGACCTTCCCGGAAGAAACGCACGCGCCGATCATCTACCCGGTGGCGCAGACGGCCGATTCCAGGGATGAGGACACGCCCGCCTTCCTGAAGTGCCTGCACACCGGGAAGGCGCGCAAGCTGTTCGAGGAGCAGGGCTTCACGGTGCTCGCGCCGGCCGCGAACTAGGTCGTTCCGCAGCTTATGGACTGGTTGCTGGACCTGACGCCGGACGAATGGACGGCGGTCAGGCTGTCGGTCAAGGTGGCGACGGTGGCGATGCTCGCCTCCGTGCCGCCCGGAATATTGATCGCCTATGCGCTGGCGCGCGGCCGTTTCTGGGGCAAGACGCTGCTTAACGGCATCGTGCATCTGCCGCTGGTGCTGCCGCCGGTCGTTACCGGCTATCTGCTGCTGCTTGCCTTCGGCCGGCGCGGGCCGGTCGGCGCGTTCCTGGCCGAGCATTTCGGCATCGTGTTTTCGTTCCGCTGGACAGGCGCGGCTCTCGCCTGCGGGGTGATGGGCTTTCCGCTGATGGTGCGGGCGATCCGGCTTTCGATCGAATCCGTGGACCGCAAGCTGGAAGCCGCCGCCGGAACGCTCGGCGCCGGCCCCTTGTGGGTGTTCTCCACGGTCACGCTGCCGCTCATCCTGCCCGGCATCATCGCCGGCGCGATCCTGTCCTTTGCCAAGGCGATGGGGGAGTTCGGCGCCACCATCACCTTCGTTTCCAACATTCCGGGCGAAACCCAGACGCTGCCTTCCGCCATCTATACCTTTACGCAGGTGCCGGGTGGCGACGAGGGCGCATTGCGGCTCACCCTCATCAGCATCATCATTTCCATGCTGGCGCTGGTGGCTTCGGAAGTGCTGGCGCGGCGGCTTGGCAAGCGGATGGATGTGGAATGACGCTCTCTGTCGATATCCGCCATTGCCAGGGCGATTTCCGGATCGAGGCAAGTTTCACCGGGTCCGGCCGGCTGACGGCGCTGTTCGGCCCCTCCGGCTCCGGCAAAAGCACCCTCATCAACCTGATCGCCGGCCTGATCCGCCCGGAAGAAGGGCGCATCGAGGTCGACGGCAAGGTGCTGGTCGATACGAAAGCCGGCATCTTTTTGCCGTGTCACAGGCGCCGCATCGGCATGGTGTTTCAGGACGCGCGGCTTTTCCCGCATATGAGCGTACGCTCCAACCTGCTCTACGGGCGCTGGTTCACGCCTGCTGCCGAGCGCTACATGGATATGGACGCTATCGTGGATCTGCTTGGCATCGGGGCGCTGCTGGAACGCAAGCCGGCAGGGCTTTCCGGTGGTGAAAAGCAGCGCGTGGCGATCGGGCGCGCGCTGCTCTCCAGTCCGCGCCTGCTCCTGATGGACGAGCCGCTCGCCTCGCTCGACGAGGCGCGCAAGGCCGAGATCATGCCCTATATCGAGCGCCTGCGCGACGAGATGAAGATCCCGATCGTCTATGTCAGCCATTCGGTGGCGGAGGTGGCGCGGCTGGCGAGCGACGTGGTGGTGCTGGCACAGGGCAAGGTCACGGCATCCGGGCCGGTTGCCGGCATATTGCGGCGGCTCGACCTGCTGCCTGCCGGCGAGCGTGGCGAGGGTGGCGCGCTGGTCGAGGCGGTTGTCCTTCGGCACGACGACGCTTTTTCGATGACCGTTCTGGGTTCCGCGGCGGGCGAGATTCGCGTGCCGGGTATGAACATTGCGGTTGGCGATCCGGTGCGGCTGCGTATCCGTGCCCGCGACGTGATGATCGCCACCGAGCCCCCGACCGGCCTCAGCGCGCTGAACATACTGCCGGGAAAGGTTGCTTCCATAGCGTACGGGGACGGGGCGGAGAGCGAGGTGTGCATAGACTGCAACGGCGTGTCCGTCATTTCGCGTATCACACAGCAGTCCCGGCAGACGCTGGGTCTCAGACCCGGCCTGTCCGTATTCGCGGTGGTCAAGACCGTGAGCTTCGATGAAACCAGCACGGGCAAGGGGATGCGAGAGGCCCACCTGTAAGGTGCCGGGATAACCGCTATTTCATTTTGGAATAGCGGTTTCCGTTTGAAAGCGCTAGGAATGAAGGGGCCGATTGCGGGAGGACAAGATGCCGTCGCTGACCTTGCGCATAAATCTCGATCCAGACGGGCGCATCGGGCCTGGCAAGATCGAACTTCTGGAGCATATCGCCTCCTTCGGCTCGATCTCGGCCGCCGCCCGCACCATGCAGATGTCCTACAAGCACGCATGGGATCTGGTGGAGGATATGAACCGCGTGTTCGGCAAGCCCCTGGTCAGCGCCCAGACCGGCGGAAAGCGCGGTGGGGGCGCCCAGCTAACCCCGGTGGGGCTCGCCGTTGTCAGCCGCTACCGGGCCATAGAGCGCGCGGCCACGGCTGCGGCGGAAACGCATATGATGGCGCTGCAGGCAGAGATCGATGCCGGATAGAATTATATGTGAGAGCGCGTAGTCGCTGCGGACGCTCCGCTGTCCCGTTCCTCCGGTTCGCCCGGCTTGCGCAGCAGATAGGTGTCCATGATCCAGCCCCTGGCGGCGCGGGCCTCAGCGCGTATTGCCACGATCCGGTCTTCGACCTCGCCAAGGCGTCCGGTGACGATGATTTCATCCGGCGTGCCGAGATAGGCCCCCCAATGGATCGTCACATCCTTGTCCTTCAGGTTACGGAAGGCGCAGTTGCCGTCCAGCATCACCACGACCGTGCCGGCATTGTCCGGCATGCCTTCGGCGTCGAGACGCCGGCCGGTGGTGATCAGCACCGGGTCGCCGATGCGGTTGAGCGCCATCTTGTGGCTGGCGCACAGCGACTGGATGGCGGTGATGCCGGGGACCACCTTAACGGCAAAGTCCACCTTGCCGCGATTGCGCACCCGTTCGAGGATGCGCAGCGCGCTGTCGTAGAGCATGGGGTCGCCCCAGACGAGGAAAGCACCGCAGCCGTCTTCGGCAAGCTCGCTCACGATCAGCGCTTCATAGATGCCGGCGATGTCCTCATGCCAGTCGTCCACGGTGCTGCGATAGGAGGAGGAGGAGGGCGCAGCCCGTTTTGGAACGTCGAATCCCACGCGGCGCGAGGCAGGGTTGGTGACGAACCGGTCGCAGATTTCATGGCGCAAACCGGAAAGGTCGCTCTTTTCCACTCCCTTGTCGGGCACGAACAGCACATCGGCCCGGTTGAGCGCGGCGATGGCCTGCACGGTCATGTGTTCGGGATTGCCGGCGCCGATGCCGATGACGAGAAGCGTGCGCATGGCGCAGTTTCCTGCCCGAACGCCACCGCTGTGTCCAGTGGCTGGGGATAGCCGTGTCGGCCCTAGGAAGCTGGGGCCAAACTCTCTAGTGTCATGCGCACGATCCCAACAGGGGGAATCACCATGCTGCGTCCCTGCGCCGCTTCACTCATGCTGCTGGCAGCCACGCCCGCAATGGCCAATGATTCCATCGCCGAACTCGGCACCGGCGGGCTCATCCTGTCCCGCACCGACCTGATCGAGATGAAGAGCGAGGATCTGTTCATCTCGCAGAAGCAGGTGCGCGTCGATTATATCTTCGCCAACAGGTCGGACGAGGACGTTTCCACGATCGTCGCCTTTCCGATGCCGGAAATATCCGGCGGACCCGACGCGATGGTTGCCGTCCCGGACAATGCAGCCGACAATTTCCTCGATTTTCGCGTGACCAGCGATGGTGTGGAGATACGGCCCGAACTGGAGCAGAAGGCGTTCGCGGTGGAACTGGACGTCACCGCGGAGCTGAAGGCCCATGGCATTCCGCTCAACCCGTTTGCCGAGGATGCCTATGCCAGGCTGGCGCAACTGCCCGACGAAGTGGCGCGCGACTGGCAGGAGCGCGGCATCGTCATGCTTAACGAGTACGACGACGGTTCCGGCTGGAAGACCGAACGGACCCCGTTGTGGAGCCTGCGTTCCGCCTATTGGTGGAAGGCTACGTTCCCGGCCGGCAAGGATGTGCGCGTCTCGCACAGCTATGTGCCGAGCGTCGGGGCGACGGCAGGCATCGGATTCTTCCATGACGGCAAGTTCCAGGGCGAATACGAGGACTACAGGCGCCGCTACTGCTTCGATTCTAGCTTCGAGAACGGAGTGCGCAAGGCGGCCGGCCGCAACGCGGACGGGGTGCCCGCGCTCAGCGAGAACCGCATTTCCTACGTGCTGACCACCGGTTCGAACTGGGCGCTCGGCACCATCGGCGACTTCAGGCTGACCATCGACAAGGGCGATCCGGCGGCGCTCGTTTCGTTTTGCGGCACGGGCGTGAAGAAGACGGGCCCGACTACCTTCGAGATGCGGGCGAAGGATTTCTATCCCGAGCGCGACATCGACATATTGATTCTCGCGCCGCCGGACCGCGGCGCGCCATAAGGACATCCAATGAAAACTGCGATTTATGTGGCCATCGCCGAAAATGGCGTGATCGGGCGTGAGGGCGGGCTGCCGTGGCGGCTCTCCACCGACCTCAGGCGTTTCAAGGCCGACACCATGGGCAAGCCGGTCATCATGGGCCGCAAGACATATGAGGGCATCGGCCGGCTCCTGCCGGGCCGCCCGAACGTCATCGTCACGCGCGACACAAGCTACGGAGTCGAGGGGGCGGAGATCGCGCATTCGCTCGGGGAGGCGATCGGCATTGCGGAACGCCATGTCGGGCCGGACGGAGAAGCCTGCATCATCGGCGGCGCGGAGATCTACGCCCAGGCGCTGCCACTGGTCGACCGGCTGCATGTCACCCATGTTCTGGGCGAAGTGGAGGGAGATGCGTCCTTCCCGGCCATCGATGCCGCAATCTGGCAGGAGACTGTCCGTCAGGAGGTTCCCTCCGGGGAAAAGGACAGCCACGCGACACGTTACGTCGTCTATGAACGGCGCGGTTGAGGCGTTCCGGCCTCGCCAGATGACAGAAAGTTGCGCAATGCCGCAGGGACAAAGGATTTTTTAGGTCCCCTGCGCGTTGAAAGCGGGCTTTTGCCTCCCTATAGAGGATCAAGGCTTGTGCGCCGTATGGACGGCGTATGAGGGACTGCGGACGAAAGGACATTTATGCCCTGGAACGACAAGAGCGGTGGCGGCGGCCCATGGGGCGGCGGCGGAGGTAATGGCGGCCCGTGGGGCCAGGGTCCGAGAGGGCCGGGCGGACCACAAGGCACGCCCCCCGATCTGGAGGACATCATCAGGCTGGGACAGGACAAGCTGCGCCGGGCCTTGCCGGGCGGCAGTGGCGGCAACAAGGCCATGTTCCTGGTGATCGCGCTGCTCGTGCTTGGCATGTGGGCGTTCAAGGCGATCTATACGGTGCAGCCGGACGAGGTTGCCGTCGAGCTGCGCTTCGGCAAGCCGAAGCAGGAGCTTTCCGAGCCGGGCCTCCACTTCCACTGGTGGCCGGTCGAAACGGTCGAGACCGCCAAGATCTCCGAGCAGCTCGTCAATATCGGCGGTCTCTCGCGCAGCAACGACACGTCCGGGCTGATGCTTTCCGGGGACCAGAACATAGTCAACGTGCAGTTTTCGGTGGCCTATCAGGTGTCCGATCCGCGCGCCTATCTGTTCGCGGTTTCCGATCCCGACGGCATGCTGACGCAGGTGGCGGAAAGCGCCATGCGCGAAGCCGTCGGCCGGCGCCCGGCGCAGGACATCTTCCGCGACGACCGTCAGGGTATCGCCGAATCGGTGCGCCAGATTCTTCAGAATACGCTCGACGGCTATGATGCGGGTCTCAACGTCAACGCCATCTCCATCGAGGACGCGGCTCCGCCGCGCGAAGTGGCCGATGCCTTCGACGAGGTCCAGCGCGCCGAGCAGGACGAGGACAGGTTCGTCGAGCAGGCCAACCAGTATTCCAACCAGAAGCTCGGCCAGGCCCGCGGTCAGGCTGCACAGCTTCGCGAAGAAGCCGCCGCCTACAAGAACCGCGTCGTGCAGGAAGCGCAGGGTGAGGCGCAGCGCTTCATCTCGGTCTACGAGGAGTATGCCAAGGCGCCGGACGTGACGCGCAAGCGTCTCTATCTCGAAACCATGGAGAAGGTCCTGAGGGATTCCAACAAGGTGGTCGTGGAGCAGGGTGGCGGCCCGGGCGTCGTGCCGTACCTGCCGCTGCCTGAACTGCAGAAGCGCTCCGGCGCCGCTACCGGAGGGGCGCAATAATGGCAAACCGTCTTCCAGCCATTGCCGTCGCCGGCATCGTCATCCTGTTCCTGATCTACTCGTCGATCTTCGTGGTCAATGCGCGCCAGCAGGCGATCGTGCTGCGCTTCGGTGAGATCGTCGACGTCAAGAGCGACCCGGGCATCTACTTCAAGATGCCGTTCTCGTTCTTCGATGCCGACAATGTGCAGATGATCGAAAACCGCGTGCTGCGTTTCGACCTCGACAATATCCGCGTGCAGGTTTCGGGCGGCAAGTTCTACGAGGTCGATGCCTTCATCGCCTACCGCATCTCGAATCCCCGCGTGTTCCGCTCGGCGGTCTCGGGCAGCATCGAACTGGCCGAACAGCGGCTGCGCACCCGTCTCGACGCGGCCCTGCGTCGTGTGTACGGCTTGCGCGGCTTCGAGGCGGCGCTCTCGGAAGAGCGCGCCGACATGATGCGCGAGGTGCGCGACCAGCTTCGTCCGGACGCGACCTCGCTGGGCCTCGAAATCGTGGATGTGCGTATCCGTCGTACCGACCTCACGCAGGAAGTGTCGCAGCAGACCTTCGAGCGCATGAAGGCGGAACGTCTGGCCGAGGCCGAAAGGCTGAGGGCGCGCGGTAACGAGGCCGCCCAGCGCATCCGCGCCCGCGCCGACCGCGAGGTCGTGGAAATCGTCGCGGAAGCGCAGAGGGAATCCGAAATCCTGCGCGGTGAAGGCGATGCCGAACGCAACTCCATCTTTGCCGGCGCCTATCTGCGCGACCCGCAGTTCTTCGACTTCTACCGTTCGATGAGCGCCTATGGGACGGCCCTGAACGGCGAGGGCACCACCATGGTCCTGTCGCCGGAATCGGAGTTCTTCCGCTTCTTCAGGGACCCGAACCAGAGCGGCGCGGCGGCGGCCTCCCCGTTGCTTCAGGCGCCCGCGCCGGCTGCCAGCGGCCAGTAATCCGTGCAGGATTTCCTGGCGGCCCTTGGCCTGGTCCTCGTCATCGAGGGCCTGGTCTATGGGGGCTTTCCCCGCATGGCGCGTCGTCTGGCGGCAGAGGTCCAGTCCATGCCCGAAGGCGCCATGCGCATGGCCGGCCTGCTGGCCATCGCCTTCGGCGTCGGCATCGTGTGGCTGGTGCGCGGCTGAAAACGGAAGGGGCGGAGCGCTGTCGTTCCGCCCCTTTTCATTACGCAGGATTTACCTGACGATAGCAGTTTGCGTCGCAAACGTGCCGTATTTCGTGCCATCATGGCCGCACGCAACTTCGAGATGCCCGGAGCCCGTTCCATGACACCCCATATTCTCCTGCGTACTGCGCGGACCGCATTGCTGGCGGCCAGCGCGCTGGCCGTGGCCGCAAGCGCCATGGTGCCGCGGGCAATGGCGCAGGCGCCGGCATCTCCTGCCGTGCCCGGTGCCGGGCCGGCCTCCGTGGCGGACCTCGCCGAAGGGTTGCTCGGCGCGGTGGTCAACATCTCCACCTCGCAGACCGTCAAGGGGACCGAGGGTCCCGGCGCGGTACCGATGCCACAGCTTCCCGAAGGCTCGCCTTTCCAGGATTTCTTCGACGAATTCTTCAAGGATCGCGGCGGCCAGCGCGGCGGCGGCTC
Source organism: Aquamicrobium defluvii (assembly GCF_004363725.1). GTDB lineage: Bacteria > Pseudomonadota > Alphaproteobacteria > Rhizobiales > Rhizobiaceae > Mesorhizobium > Mesorhizobium defluvii. Next base: position 65,542 of record NZ_SNZF01000001.1, read on the forward strand.
GCAGAAGGTGCAGTCGCTGGGCTCCGGCTTCGTCATCGACGCGAAGGAAGGCTTCGTCGTCACCAACAATCACGTCATCGCCGACGCCGACGACATCGAGGTCAACTTCTCCGACGGGCTGACGCTCAAGGCCGAACTGGTCGGCACCGATTCCAAGACCGATATCGCCGTTCTGAAGGTCGACCCGGCCGGCCACAAGCTGACCGAGGTGAAGTTCGGCGATTCCGACAAGATGCGCATCGGCGACTGGGTGATGGCCATCGGCAACCCGTTCGGCCTCGGCGGCACTGTCACCGTCGGCATCATTTCCGCCCGCAACCGCGACATCAATGCCGGCCCCTATGACGACTTTATCCAGACCGATGCCGCCATCAACCGGGGCAATTCGGGTGGGCCGCTGTTCAACATGCATGGCGAGGTCATCGGCATCAACACGGCCATCATCTCGCCGACCGGCGGTTCGATCGGCATCGGCTTCTCCATTCCCACGCAACTGGCGAAAGGGGTCGTCGACCAGTTGCGCGAGTTCGGCGAGACGCGCCGCGGCTGGCTCGGCGTGCGCATCCAGCCGGTGACTGAGGACATCGCCGAAAGCCTCGGCATGAAGGATGCCAAAGGCGCGCTCATTTCCGGCATCATCAAGGGCGGGCCGGTGGACGACGGCTCGATCCAGCCGGGAGACGTGGTCACGAAATTCGACGGCAAGGAGATCGACGAGATGCGCGACCTGTCGCGCATCGTCGCCGAAAGCCCGGTCGGCAAGGCGGTTGACGTGGTGGTGGTCCGCAAGGGCAACGAGATGACTGTCAAGGTTACGCTCGGCCGTCTCGAGGACGGCGAGAAGATGGCCGAAGGCGAGGATGGCGAAGCCGTACAGAAGGACGAGGCGGTCGCCACGGCTTCCGTTCTCGGCATGACCATCGGCGAACTCGACGATGCCGCGCGCGAGAAGTACGGGATCGATTCGGGCGTCAACGGTGTGGTGATCACCGAGGTCACGCCCGATTCCGCCGCCGCCGAACGCGGCGTTCAGGCCGGCGAGGTCATCACCGAAATCGCACAGGAATCCGTGGCGAACCCGAAAGACGTGATGGACCGCATCGCGGCGCTGAAGGAGCAGGGCCGCAAGAACGCCCTGCTGATGCTGGCCTCGAAAAGCGGCGAGCTGCGCTTCGTGACGATCCGCATGGATTGAGAAATGGAAAAGGCGGTCAGGAGGCCGCCTTTTTCTTTGTCCATTCCTCGCGCGTGATCCGATAGAAGCTGTGACGCTTCAGGTGCGGATGGTTGTCGGGCACGCCGGGATGATCGAAGTCGCGGGCCGGATCGGCAACCATGCCGATGCGCTCCATCACTGCCGTCGAGCGCCGGTTGGCTGCCACCGCGAAGGACACGATCTCATCGAGGCCCATCACCTCGAAGCCGTAGTCGAGCCAGGCGCGTGCGGCTTCCGAGACATAGCCTTTGCCCCAGAACTCCGGCGCGAGACGCCAGCCGATCTCGACGGTTCCGGCTGGAAACAGGCCCGGCATATGGTCGGTGCGGCTGAGGCCGATGAAACCTATGCACGCGCCGGTGGCGGCGATTTCCGCAGCCGTCCAGCCGAAGCCCTGCCGGGCGATCGTTTCGCGGAATTCGTCCATCTTGACGTCGGAGATCGCCCGGTTGCGTCGGAACGGGAAAAATTCCATCACCCGCTCGTCGGAGTTGATGCGATGGAAGAGATCGCGGTCGCGCTCCTCCCAGTTGCGCAGGATCAGCCTTTCGGTGCGGACGGGCTTCACGGGACGAATTGCTCCTGCCGATAGCCTTGCAGGTAGAGCAACGCGGTAAGGTCGCCATGGTCGATGCGGATCTTGGCCTCCGCCGCGACCGAAGGCTTGGCGTGCAGGGCGACGCCGGTGCCGGAAAGGCGGATCATGTCGAGATCGTTGGCGCCGTCCCCCACCGCGATGGCATCTGCTGGCGTGAGCTTCAGGCGGGCGGAAATGTCGTGCAGCGCCTCGGCCTTGGCGGCGCGGCCGAGGATCGGCTCGGCCACCTCGCCGGTGAGGCGGCCGTTGCGCTCGATGAGGCGGTTGGCACGGTTCTCGTCGAAGCCCAGCATGGCGGCAATGCGCGAGGTGAACAGGTCGAAGCCGCCGGATACGAGCGCTGTCCAGGCTCCGTTCGCGCGCATGGTGGCGACCAGCGTTCGACCGCCCGAAGCGAGGGTGAGCCGGTTCTCCACGATGCGGTCGACCACGCCGATGTCGAGATCGCGCAGCAGGGCGACGCGTTCGCGCAGCGCCGGCTCGAAGGCGATTTCGCCATTCATGGAGCGGGCGGTGATTTCGGCGACGTGCGCCTTCACGCCCACCTCGTCCGCAAGCTCGTCGATGCATTCCTGATCGATCATGGTGGAATCCATGTCGGCGATCAGGATTTTCTTCCGGCGGGTGCCGGCGTCCTGTATCGCGACATCCACCGGAGCGGCGGCCAGCGCATCGCGCAGAAGCGCCGCGGCCGTCCGGCCTTCCATGCCGGAGGGGATGACAATATCGCAGGCGATGGTTTCGGCCAGCCAGTCCAAGCCACTTGCGCCGAGCGCCGTGGACGCCTTATTTGCCAGGTCTGCCGTCAAGGCAGGGCCGGAAGGATTGGAAATGAGCGTGGCGATGAGCGGCATCGGGGCTTCCGGTGAAGAGGGCAGGGAAGGGCGCGTCAGAAACGCCATCCTGATAGCCGGGCCGACTGCCAGCGGCAAGTCGAAGCTGGCGCTCGATCTCGCCGACAGGCTGGGCGGCTCAATCGTCAATACCGATTCCATGCAGGTCTACGGGGTGCTCGATGTCCTGACGGCGCGTCCCGGCGCCGACGATCTCAGGCGCGCCCCACATCACCTCTATGGCCATGTGCCGCCGACATGTGCCTATTCGACCGGAGCGTGGCTGCGCGATGTCACGCAGTTGATCGATGGTAGGGGGCTGGGGAAGCTGCGGCCGATCTTCGTGGGCGGCACCGGCCTTTATTTTCGGGCTCTGACCGGGGGCATGTCGGAAATGCCCGACATTCCGGCCGAAATCCGCGACCGCTGGCGCGGCAACTTGCGGGACGAAGGAGCAGAGGCGCTGCACAGACAGCTTGGCGAGCGCGATCCCGGTGCCGCCGCTCGCCTCAAGCCTGCCGACGGCCAGCGCATCGTGCGGGCGCTGGAAGTTCTTGAAGCATCCGGCCGTTCGATCCTCGAATGGCAGGGCAGGCGCGGACAGCCGCTGGTCGAGCGGTCAAGCGCGCAATGCATGGTCATCGAACCCGACCGCGAGGCACTCGGTGCGCGTATCGACATGCGTTTCGATGCCATGCTGGAGCGTGGCGCGCTCGATGAGGTCCGGGAACTTCTCAGGCTCGATCCCGACCCGTCCCTGCCGGCCATGAAGGCCATCGGCGTTCGCGAATTGCAGTCTGCCCTGGTCGGCGAAACGAGCTTTCCGGAGGCTATCGAGCGAGCCAAGATCGCGACGCGGCAATACGCCAGGCGGCAGTCCACATGGTTTCGGAACCAGCTGGGCCCCGAATGGAAAAGGCTTGCGCTCGGAGAAAGTCCCGGCGTTTAAGCGGCGTCGCGGCATCGAACGCCCGGCTGAACCCGGTCCGCCGCTCTCCCGGTGCCGCCACCGCATTTTTGCGGCAACAGGCGATTGCTCCCGACGGCAAAATGCTTCGCCGGCAGGATGCAATCGTTCTGGTCGATATCATCCGGAATTCGCGCTCTGGTTGTTGAAATCAGATTTTGTTAAGCTGCGCCGTGAGATAAGCCAGTGGGCTGGATTCAAGCGGGCGGCAATGCGTTTCCATAAAGCGGAATCGGCATTTTTTGTTTTCATTTGCGTGATCCTGGGCGCCGGGATGCTCATGCTGTTCGCGCATGGCGTCATGGAATCTCTCGTTCAGGAGGTGCGGCGTCCCGACCGGGTTGCGCAGATTTCGCAGCTGCAAAATCTGCTCTTCTTCACCAGTGTCCTCTTGGCGACAGCTCTGTTCTTCGGCATGTTCTTCATCTATCCGCTGATCCGCCGGCAGGTACGGGAGGAGAACAAGCTGCGCCAGATGACGGCCTCGCTCAGCGCGCGTTCCGAGACGCTGGAGATGGAGGCGCTGACGGACGGGCTGACCGGTACGCAGAACCGCCGCTATTTCGACGATGCGCTTCGGGAATACATCGTGGAGTTCCGCCGCATCGACAAGCCGGTGGGGCTGATGATCCTCGATCTCGACCATTTCAAGCAGGTGAACGACAATCATGGCCACGATGTCGGCGACAAGGTGCTGCGCGCGGTGGGCAATTGCCTGCGCGACATGACCCGCTATCACGACGTGGTTGCGCGTCTCGGCGGCGAGGAATTCGCCATCGTGGCGCCGAACATGAACGCGCCGGGACTGGAAAAGCTGGCTGAGCGCATTCGCGATGCCATCGCTTCGCTGGTCATTCCCACCGGGCGCGGCAAGCTGAGGGTCACGACCAGCGTGGGGCTGGCGATCTGGGACGGCAAGGAAACGGCGGAGGAGTTCTACCGCCGCGCCGACCGCCAGCTTTACGAGGCCAAGCGGCAGGGCCGCAACAGGGTCTGTGCCTAAAGCATGTCGCCCGGAAGCGGGAACCGGTTTCGGGCGGCACGCTTAAGGACGCCTGATGCGGCTATCCGCGGCCAGCTCAGCCGTTGTGTGGCCGCATACCGAATGTCGTCGGCTTCAGCCCATAGCGTTGTTCCGCTTCATCGGTGACCGGACGGCGCAACAGGGAGGACGACCGGCGATAGTCCGGATCGCCCGGCTGGCTTGTCGCATCCGCGGACCCGGCGAACATGAGCGAGGTTTCCGGTGCGGTTGCCTGCTGGGCTGAACCCGTACGCAGCCGGTTGACGATCGCTGCCAGATCGACGTCCTGGCCTGGGGCGATGGCGGTGGGGTCGGCGCTGCTGCGCTGCTGGCCGGGCAGGAGGCGCTTGTCCAGTTTCTCGAATTTGAGGCGCATCGTGGTGGCCACGCCTTCGCCGAAGGCGATTGCCTCGCGCTGTCCCATGGAGGACAGGAAGGAGAGGCTCGAAGCAGAGGAGTCCGAAATGGCCGAACGGATGATCGCCTTGTCCTGCTCGTTGGCAAGACGCATGGCGAAGACCGTCGAACACTGGGACAGGATGGTCGGGTCGAGTTCGCCCGGCCGCTGCGTGACGATGCCGAGGAAGCAGCCATATTTGCGGCCCTCCTTGGCGATGCGCGCCAGCGCCTCGCGCGTGGGCGCAAAGCCCTGGCGCGAATTGGCAGGCATATAGCGGTGCGCCTCCTCGCACATCACCAGCAGCTTCAGCCGCCCCTCGCTCAACAAGGCAAGGTCGAAGGCAAGGCGGGCCAGAACCGAGCACACGGCATTGACCACTTCGGACGGAAGCCCCGCCATCTCGAAGCATGTCACAGGGCGTCCGCCATGCGGGACACGGAAGATGTTGCCTATGGTCTGGTGGATCGTATCTTCGATCAGGCGCGAGTTGAACATGAAGCGATAGCGCGGATCTGCTGCGATCTGCTCGATGCGAACCCGCAGCGACCTCAGCGCCGGCCGGTCCGTTTTTCCTTCCAGAAGCCCGATGCGGTCGTCGATCTGCTTCAGCAGGTCGGCAATGCGATACGGAACCGGCGTATCGGCCGTGATCGTGTCGGTCCCGCGCCGGACATGGCTTCCGCCGTTCCGGTAGATGGCCTTGGCAAGCGGAATGATGTCTCGCAGCAGGTCCATTTCCTCGGGGATCGTCTCGCGTCCGCGAAACAGAACCTCGGCGAACTCTTCCAGCCGGAACATCCAGAAGGGCAGGTCCAGCGTCGAGCTGTCGATGCGAACGCTGTGCTCGGGCAGCGACGCTGCGAACTCGTTATGTGGATCGAGAATGAGGATGCGCAGGTCGGGGCAGGCGGCGATTGCCTTGCGCATCAGCAGCGAGACGGCAGTCGATTTGCCCACGCCGGTGGTGCCTACCACCGCGAAGTGCCGGGACAGGGTGTCCTCGATGGCGATATTGGCGGCAATCTCCTCATCCTGCGAGAGATGGCCGATGGCGATGCCGCGCCGCCCGGCAAGATCGTAGACGGCCTCCAGATCGCGCGAGCGGATGCGGTGCGCGTGAGCGCCGACATGGGGATAGCGGGTGATGCCGCGGTCGAAAACCGGCCGGGCCGAGGGCAGGGCGCCGTCCCGCACCTCGCCAACCAGCTCGACCTCGACCTCGATCGGGTTGAGTTCGCCGGTTTTCCAGTCATGACCCGGCTTGCCGACACCGTAGACCAGACCGACCGTGCGGCTGGTTCCAAGATTGATCGAGATCATGCGTCCGACCGTCCAGCGTTCCGCGGGATCGTCCGTGCCGTCATCGCCGGCGAATGCGGCGAGCACGGCACGGGCGCCGTCGCAGCGCACCACATGCCCCAGAATGCGATGATCGGATTGCTGTGCCTCGCGCCGTTCCTGCGACGTGGCTTCTCCAGGCGGATTTCCGCGCTCGACATACATGTTCAGAGACCCCCGTACTCTATCGTGCCGAACGATACGCTGCTGCGGTTAAGGTCGCGTGAGGGGGCATGGTTGCGGCAATCTTAACGCGCATGCGCCATGCAACGGCATTTTCAGGCAAGATTGGGCGTTGACACGATGCGAAAATCGCTTCTATTGTCGCCCACCATGAAAAAGGCATTCATTCTCGTAGTAGGACGGCGCGTGGGCAAGGTGGTGTAACCACCGGGCGAAATCCCCCCATGCGCAACACACAGGCTCCCTCGGGGGCCTTTTTTATTATCCGAAACAGCACTAAACGACGACAGCCTCGCGGAAGCGGAAACAGGACGGGACCATACCGATGAGCAACGGACAGAACGAGCGGCGCGAAATGACGGGCGCCGAGATGGTGGTGCAGGCGCTGAAGGACAATGGCGTCAAGCACATCTTCGGCTATCCGGGCGGCGCGGTCCTTCCGATCTACGACGAGCTTTTCCAGCAGGACGATGTCGAGCACATTCTGGTGCGCCACGAGCAGGGGGCCGGCCACGCGGCCGAGGGCTATGCCCGCTCCACCGGCAAGGCGGGCGTCATGCTGGTCACTTCCGGCCCCGGCGCCACCAATGCCGTGACGCCGTTGCAGGATGCGCTGATGGATTCCATTCCGCTGGTCTGCATCACCGGGCAGGTTCCGACCAGCCTGATCGGCTCCGACGCCTTTCAGGAGTGCGACACCGTCGGCATCACGCGCCCCTGCACCAAGCACAACTGGCTGGTGAAGGACGTCAACGATCTGTCCGCCATCATCCACGAAGCCTTCCATGTCGCCACCACTGGCCGTCCCGGTCCGGTCGTTGTCGACATTCCCAAGGACGTTCAGTTCGCAAAGGGCACCTATGTTTCGCCGCAGACGGCGCCGCGCACCAGCTACAAGCCGCGCGTGCAGGGCGATCTCGGCCAGATCAAGGCTGCTGTCGAACTGATGGCGAAGGCGAAGAAGCCCATCCTCTATACGGGCGGCGGCGTCGTCAACTCAGGCCCCGAGGCCAGCCACCTGTTGCGCGAGCTGGTCGACCTGACAGGCTTCCCGATCACCTCGACGCTGATGGGGCTGGGCTGCTATCCGGCCTCCGGCAAGAGCTGGCTCGGCATGCTCGGCATGCACGGCACCTACGAAGCCAACATGGCCATGCACGATTGTGACGTGATGCTGTGCATCGGCGCGCGTTTCGACGACCGCATCACCGGCCGCCTCGATGCCTTCGCGCCGAACTCCAAGAAGATTCACATCGACGTCGATCCGTCGTCGATCAACAAGAACGTGCATGTCGACATCGGCATTCTCGGCGATGTCGCCACGGTTCTGGAGGACATGGTTCGCCTGTGGCGCGCGACGGTGAAGGCCGACAAGAAGGCACTGCACCCATGGTGGGAGCAGATCGCCAGGTGGCGCGCGCGCGACTCGCTGGCGTTCAAGACCAATCCGGACGTGATCATGCCGCAATACGCGATCTCGCGGCTCTATGAGCTGACGAAGGACCGCGACACCTACATCACCACCGAGGTCGGCCAGCACCAGATGTGGGCGGCGCAGCATTTCCATTTCGACAAGCCCAACCGCTGGATGACCAGCGGTGGCCTCGGCACCATGGGATATGGTCTGCCGGCGGCGCTCGGCGTGCAGATCGCCCATCCGGATGCGCTGGTCATCGACATTGCTGGAGATGCCTCGATCCAGATGTGCATTCAGGAAATGTCGGCCGCCATCCAGCATGACGCGCCGATCAAGATCTTCATCCTGAACAACCAGTACATGGGCATGGTGCGCCAGTGGCAGCAGCTCCTGCACGGCAACCGCCTGTCGCATTCCTATACCGAGGCGATGCCGGACTTCGTCAAGCTTGCCGAAGCTTACGGAGCGCATGGCATCCGCTGTGAGAAGCCGGACGAACTCGATGATGCGATCCGCGAGATGATAACCGTCAGGAAGCCGGTGATCTTCGATTGTCGTGTTGCAAATCTGGCCAACTGCTTCCCGATGATTCCCTCGGGCAAGGCGCATAATGAAATGCTCCTGCCGGACGAGGCGACGGATGAGGCGGTTGCCAATGCCATCGACGCCAAGGGCCGGGAGCTGGTGTAAGTCGGTTCCGCGCGGGTGAAAGCTACGCGAAAACAATGATTTGTTGCAGATTTTGAAGATCGGGATTCAATCATGAATGCACAGCTTCAGCCCACCGGCTCGGCTTATTTCATCGCCAGGGAAACGGAGAAGCCGGAAACGCACACGCTGTCGGTGCTGGTGGCGAACGAGCCGGGCGTGCTGGCGCGCGTCATCGGCCTGTTTTCCGGGCGTGGCTACAATATCGAGAGCCTGACCGTCTCGGAGACGGAGCACGAAACGCACCTGTCGCGCATCACCATCGTGACGCACGGCACGCCGCATGTGCTCCAGCAGATCAAGCACCAGCTCGAGCGCATCGTGCCGGTTCACCGGGTCGTGGACCTGACGGTGCGGGCACAGGAACTGGGGCAGGAGCGGCCGCTGGAGCGCGAGCTTGCCCTGGTGAAGGTCGCCGGCACCGGCACCGACAGGGTGGAGGCGCTACGCCTTGCCGATGCCTTCCGCGCCCATGTCGTCGATGCGAATACCGAGCATTTCATCTTCCAGATTACCGGCAAGAGTTCGAAGATCGACCAGTTCATCGCCATCATGCGGCCCCTGGGACTGGTGGAAATCTGCCGCACCGGCGTGGCAGCGATGAACCGCGGCCATCAGGGCATGTAGCCTTCATTTCCGGGATGGCGCGGCAGACGTCCGGACAGGTCCGGGCTGCCGCTCCATCTGCTTGTTTTCGCCGCATGTGTGCGACGTCAGGTGATTCCGCCTGACTGCGAAATACTTCGGTCCCGCGAAATATCGGGTTCGCGACGTTTCGGGAGAACGGCTTCCGCCCCGATAAACGTCGCGCTGGCATAAGGTGCCGCCGGGTTTTGGCGCGTTCCCGCTGCCGGTTTCCTTCAATACAGGTCAGCATAGCTGACATTGCAGACCGACCATGACCTCTGAAGTCCTCCTTGCACTGGCCGCCTATGCGTTCGTGACCTCGATCACGCCCGGCCCGAACAATTTCATGCTGCTGTCGTCCGGCGTGAATTTCGGGTTCGTTCGCAGCATCCCCCATATGCTGGGCATCGGCATCGGCTTCGTCGTGCTGCTGTTGGCCGTCGGCTTCGGGCTGGGCGCGGTGCTGACAGCCTTTCCGGTTCTGCACACGGCGCTGAAGATCGTCGGTGGCGCCTATCTGCTTTATCTCGCATGGAAAATCGCCATGTCGCGCTCCGTCGAGAGCGGAGGCGACGGCACTGCCCAGCCGATGACATTTCTGCAAGCGGCTGCCTTCCAATGGGTCAACCCCAAGGCGTGGGTGATGGCCGTTACGGCCATGGCGGTTTTCTCCAACCCTGCAAACCCGTTCCTGTCGGTCGTGCTGATCTCGGCGGTGTTCGGCATCATCAACCTGCCATGCGTTTCGAGCTGGGCGGGGTTCGGCATGGCGCTGCGCGGTTTCCTGTCCGATCCCGCGCGCCTGAAGTGGTTCAACATCGCCATGGGCGTGCTCCTCGCAGCTACGCTGTGGCCGATGGTTCGGTAGGCGCGGGACAGTTCGGGCGTATCGAGCTTGCCCGGCGGGGGCGAATCGGGTCTGACCGTCTCATGCAATTCTCACCGCAGCAGGACGAGGCCCTTCAGGCCGTCGCAAAATGGCTGAAGGCCGGCCGGCCGCAACTGTTCCGCCTGTTCGGCTACGCCGGAACGGGCAAGACGACGCTGGCGCGCTATTTCGCCGAGCACGTCGACGGGCAGGTCCAGTTCGCCGCCTTCACCGGCAAGGCCGCACAGGTTCTGCGTTCCAAGGGCGCAACCAATGCCAGGACGATCCATTCGCTGATCTACCGCCCGCGCGGCGAGGAGGCGGTCGAGGACGAGACGACCGGCAAGACCTCCATGTCTCCGACCTTCTCCCTCAACCGCCAGAGCCCCATCGCCAGGGCGGCGCTTGTGGTGATCGACGAATGCTCGATGGTGGACGAGCAACTCGGCCGCGACCTGATGAGCTTCGGCACGCCGATCCTCGTGCTGGGCGATCCGGGGCAGTTGCCGCCAATTTCCGGCGGCGGCTTCTTCACCGAGCAGGAGCCGGATTTCCTGCTGACCGAAATCCACCGGCAGGCGCGCGACAATCCCATCATCCGCATGGCGCTGGATGTGCGGGAGGGCCGGGAACTCGCCTATGGCGACTACGGCGCCGCGCGGGTGATCGGCAAGGACGAGGTGACGCAGGATCTGGTGCTCGACGCCGATCAGGTGCTGGTCGGCACCAACCGCACGCGCCGGCGCTACAACCGCCGGCTGCGCGAGCTGAAAGGTTTTACCGCCGACTACCCGCAAGCCGGCGACAAGCTGGTGTGCCTGCGCAACGATCCGGCCAAGGGCCTGCTCAACGGTTCGCTATGGAAGGTGATGACCGCTTCGCGCGAGACGGTGAAGCCGGGCATAAACCTGCTGGTGTCACCCGAGGAGGACGATCCCGATCGCGGGGTGGCGAAGATCAAGCTGCTCAAGGCTGCGTTCGAGGACGCCGAGGCAGAGATTCCCTGGCAGCAGAAGCGGCGCTTCGACGATTTCGACTACGGCTATGCGCTGACAGTCCACAAGGCGCAGGGCTCGCAGTGGAACGATGTGGTGCTGTTCGACGAGAGCTGGGCTTTCAAGGACACGCGCGAGCGCTGGCTCTATACGGCGATCACGCGCGCGGCGGAAAAACTGACCGTCGTCAGATAGGCTAAAGCATGTAGCCCGAAAATGGGAACCGGTTTCGGGACAACGACATGCGTAAAAACAGGAACCCGAAGCGCAAGGAGCGGATCTGAAAGATCGCGACGTGCTTTGGAGACGGGTTCACGTTGTGGCGCGCGGACTGGCACCCAGCCATTCCCACGCTTCCGCTTCACGATCTGCCGGAAAATGCCGCAACTCTGTCGCTTCCGGAAGTTCGCCACGCAGATATCCGCTCCAGTCCGGACCGCCGACACTCGCGCATCGCCTGACATGGCGCAGTGCCGCGTCGCGGCCCTGTTCGAAGGTGCCGGGTGAAATTTCCGCCCATTGCGTATCCTCGAAGTCGGTCAGCCGCACCAGAACATCGATCTGCGGATGCAGCGCATAGGCGGCCTCCAGCAGGCCGAACAGGTTTTCGGCATCGGCCGGGTTCACCTTTCCCACGATGTCGACGGCGAACAGATCGCCTCTGTCCGTATCGATGCGGCGGATAGCCGGCACTGCTTCGAGATAGCTCATTCAGCCTCCTTCGCGAAACGCCTCCATACTGGAACACACAAAACCTCTGTCTGTTCCCCGCAAAGCGGTTATAGATGCCGTCGCACACGCTTCGGGAGGTACGGATATGCCGGTCAAACTGTCGGTCAATCTCAACGCGGTGGCCATGCTGCGCAACAGGCGCGACCTGCCGTGGCCGAGCGTGACAGGGCTGGGGCGCGTCGCGCTGGCGGCCGGCGCGCACGGGCTGACCGTGCATCCGCGGCCCGACCAGCGGCACACGCGCTACTCCGACCTTCCCGCGTTGCGCGCGCTGATCGACGACGAGTTCCCCCAGGCGGAGTTCAACATCGAGGGCTATCCGACCGAGGAATTCCTGGCATTGGTGGAGCAGAACCAGCCCGAACAGGTGACGCTTGTGCCAGACGATCCGGCGCAGGCGACCTCCGACCATGGCTGGAACTTCGGCGAGCAGTCTGCGTTCCTCACTCCTGTCGTCAGGCGACTGAAAAAAGGGGGGGCAAGGGTATCCCTGTTCGCAAATGCCGAAACGGAGGGCTTGTCGGCGGCGCGCGATACCGGTGCCGATCGCGTCGAGTTCTATACCGGCCCCTATGCGAGCCACCACTCCAACGAGGCTGCGATGGCGCGCGAACTGGACAAGCTGGGGCAGGCGGCGGATGTGGCGCTGGAGATGGGGCTGGAGGTCAATGCCGGCCACGATCTGGTGGTTGCAAACCTGCCGGCTCTGGTGAAGCGTATCCCCGGCCTCGCAGAGGTGTCCATTGGCCACGGGCTGACGGCGGATGCGCTGGAGTTCGGCATGGAAAAGACGGTAAAACGCTTCCTGAAGGCTTGCGGCTGGCCGTGAGCAATCCTCGCAGGTGTGGCGGAACCGGGGCACGGGCACTTGATATTGCGCTGCAGCAGGAGTAGAGCACCGCGCTCTTAACGGAGTTCTGTCCATGGCCGTTGCCGATACCGGTAGCGAGGTAGAGTCAGCCCCGCAGGCTGACCATCCCCAACACAAGCCGCACAGCACGCCCTACATGATGCTCGCCGCTCTCGGCGTGGTCTATGGCGACATCGGCACCAGCCCGATCTACGCCTTTCGTGTGGCGCTCGGCGCGGCTTCCGCATCCGAAAGCGCCACCCGCAACGATATTCTGGGCGTGCTTTCGCTCATCATCTGGGTGCTCACCATCGTCGTGGCGGTGAAGTACATGATGTTCGTGCTGCGTGCCGACAACAAGGGCGAGGGCGGCACGCTCTCCCTGATGGCGCTTGGCCGCTCTGCATTTCCGGCGCGTCCCGCCATCATCCTCGGCATCGGGATGGTGGGCGCCGCGCTTTTTTATGGCGATGCCGTCATAACACCTGCGATCTCCGTGCTTTCGGCAACGGAGGGCCTCACCATCATCGCCGATGGTTTCGGGCCATACATCGTGCCGCTGACGGTGGTCATCCTGCTGATCCTGTTTTCGGTACAGCGTTTCGGAAGCGGCGGCGTTGCCATCATCTTCGGCCCGATCACGCTTGTCTGGTTCGTCGCCATCGGCTTTGCAGGGCTTCGCCACATCATCCACGATCCCGAAATCCTGCTCGCCATCAATCCGCTCTACATGCTCCGTTTCCTCGGTCATGAGCCGGTTGTCTCCCTCGCCATCATCGGAGGCGTCTTCCTGGCCGTGACCGGCGCGGAATCGGTCTATGCCGATCTTGGCCATTTCGGCCGCAAGCCCATCGTGCTCGCCTGGTTCTGGGTCGTGTTCCCCTGCCTGCTGCTGAACTATCTCGGGCAGGGGGCCTTCGTGCTGGCTCACGATGGCCATGTCGGTCACCCGTTCTTCCAGATGAACGATGGCTGGCTGCTCTATGTGATGGTGGCGCTGGCGACGGCGGCGACCGTCATTGCCAGCCAGGCGGTGATCACCGGCGCCTATTCGCTTACGCGGCAGGCGGTTCAGCTCAACATGCTGCCGCGCATGGAAATCCGCCATACGTCGGAACGCCAGTCGGGCCAGATCTACATGCCGCGCGTGAATTTCCTGATGGCGGCGGTGGTTCTGCTGCTGGTGCTGGGGTTCCGCGAATCGGAGGGGCTCGCCTCCGCATACGGAATTGCCGTGACCGGGGTGATGCTGGTGACGACCACGCTGTTTTCCATCGTGATGATCCGCATCTGGAAGTGGCCCTTGTGGTCCGCCCTCGCGCTGACGGCGCTGTTCGGCCTGATCGAACTCGGTTTCCTCGTCACCAATGCCATGAAGGTCAGGGACGGCGGCTGGGCCTCGCTGGTGGTGGCATTCATGGTTGTCGTCGTGATGGTGACATGGGTGCGGGGGTCGCGCCTGCTGTTCGAGAAGACACGCAAGAACGAGGTGCCGCTGGAGTTTCTGGCCGGCAACCTGGCGAAGAAGAAGCCGCAGCTGGTGCCCGGCACGGCGATCTTCCTTACCAGCGATCCGCTCAGTGCGCCGACTGCGCTCATGCACAGCCTCAAGCACTACAAGGTGCTGCACGAGCAGAACATCATCCTTTCGGTGGTGACCGCGCCCCAGCCGAAGGTGCCGGACAGCGAGCGGGTGAAGCTGGAAGCGATCAACGACCTGTTCATGCGCATCACCCTGACATTCGGCTACATGGAGCAGCCGAACATTCCGCGCGCGCTCGCTTCATGCCGCAAACAGGGATGGAAGTTCGACATCATGACAACCTCGTTCTTCCTGTCGCGGCGCTCTCTGAAGGCCGCAGCCAGTTCCGGCATGCCGATGTGGCAGGATCGCCTGTTCATCGGACTCGCGCGCTCGGCGGCGGATGCAACGGAATATTTCCAGATTCCGACCGGCCGCGTGGTGGAGATCGGCACGCAGGTGGCGATCTGACGGGGCTGGTTCGCCCCAGTTACTCGGACACCGTCATCTTGAAGAAATCGCCCTGTATCTCGAACTCCTCGACGCCGGGCGTGGTGGCGGTGAAGACGATGGCCCGAGCCGGGGTCAGTCCCTGGCAGAACTTGCTGAAGCGGCGGGCCAGTCCGCCGTCCGAGAAGGTTCCCGTGCGCAGCGCCGGCAGGTCCGACTCAACCAGTTCCCAGTCGCGCGGCAGTTTCCCGCAATCGCCGCGCTCGGCGTAGATCGGGCGCGTGTCGCCAACCTTCATCGTCACCACCGGGTTGAACGGGACAATGGGCGCATGGTCGGCCGGGCCGGCCCATGGTCGCCAGCCGGATGCGGTGATCAGGGAGCCGGCCGCGGCTCCGGCAGCCAGCAGGACGATGCCGCCGAACATGGTCTGAAGCATCGAAAAACGCTTGCGGCCCAGCCCTTCCCGGCTGAGCAGCGCGGGAAGGCCAGCCGGATGCGGCACCCTGCCGAGGGCCGTCATGGGCCTCGCCTCCGCAACCTCAGCGGAAGAAACCGGCACCGGCAGGCCAAAACGGGCTTCCATGTCGCCCGCCTGCTTGTAGAGCCTGCTCCACAAAGCCTGCGTGGCGGGATCGTCGGCCACGTTGAGCAGCTTCGCCAGCATCCTGAGATTGCCGGCGCGGGGCAGGTGACGCCCCGAGCGCCAGTTGTTGAGATTGCGCATGGCCGTCTCGAACTGGCGCTGACCCTTGCTGGCGGTCAGGGCGCAATAGGCGCTGGCCAGCGTGGCGTCGTCATAATAGCCGGCGCGGTTGCACAACTCGTCGAACAGCAAATGCCAGCGCGTGAACGCCGCGTCGTCGGCTTCCTCCATCTCCCCCTCTCTTCTCATCGAACCAGATGTGCCGGATCGGTGACGAAAATCTTGACGAAATCGTCCAGCAGCCGGACCTCCTCGACCCCGGCCTTCCGCGCTGTGAAGCGCACCGCCCGCACCAGCACGACGGCATTGCAGAAATTGCTCATCTTGCGGGCCAGGCCGCCGTCCGAAAATGTGCCCAAAGTGCTGAACGGCACACGCGGCATCGTGTAGCCCCATCCGGGAACATTGCCCCCGTCGCAGTCGCCGCGATCGCCGTGGATGAGCCGGCTTTCACCGACCAGCATCCTCACCCGCGCGTCATAGCCGATCATCGGCAGGTCGCGGTACGGGTCCGCGGCCATCCAGCGGAAGCCGGTGACGGCGACCACCGCTGTCATGGTGATGGCTCCCGCCCACAGCAGCCGGCGGCCGGCGGCGGGGCGGCGGACTTCCGCGCCGACAGGAGATATGTCCGTGGCGAGCTGCTGCTGGCCCGGTACCTCGCGACCGCGCGCGGCGGCGTAGAGCAGGTTCCATTGCCTCAACAGTTCGGGCTCGTCCGAGACATGCAGCAGTTCGGCAAGGATCATGAAGTTGCGCCGCAGCGGCAGGTGGCGCCCGAGCCGCCAGTTGCGGAGGTTCTTCTCCGCCGCGTTGAAATCCTCCTGCGCGGATTTTCCCGCCCGGCGGCAGAGCTGGCTCGCCAGCCTCGCATTGTCGACATGGCCACGGCTTTCGCACAACTCGTCGAGCAAGATGTGCCACTGACTGAATCTGTTCCACTCAAGGCGCTGCATGCCCTGTGCACCCCACGATGCCCACAGGGCGATTTAAGAAGCGATTCATGGAGATAGCAACCGGGATTGCTTCCCTTTTTCCGTATTTTCCGGTGATTGGCGGACTTTTCGATTTGCTGGTGCGAATGGATTTGGCACGCCGGAAAGACCACCGCCGATGTTCTGCCTGGCTCCGGTGGATCAGCTTTCAGGCGTTACAGAGAGGGGCTTAGAGATGCGAAACGCTATTGTTGTCGGCGCGATGTCGATCCTGTCGGGGCTGATGCTGTCGGGTTGTGTCACGCCGACCAACGCCGACAAGACAGTGGAAATGCGGGTGGGGGAAACGAGGCACCTGACCGCCTACCGGAGCAATTCCTGCGGCGCGGGAGCACCGGGCTATGCGGAAATCGAGGGTCGGCTTCCGAAGTCCTCGATCGTCAGATATTCCGACGGCGGGCTTTCGAGCCGTGTGAGCCGGGATTGTGGCAAGCGTGTGCCGACGCGCGCCGTCAACGGCACGGGCATTGCGGCGGGCACCGAAGGGCATCGCTATCAGTCCGGCACGGTGGCGATCATCGTGAAATAGGGTTCACGGCAAGGACCGGACCTGTGCGGGGGCAGTGCGGGTGACGCGGCAATGCGTCGCCCGCACGCGTTCATGGCGGTTGTGAACATGCGAAGCCTTGTTGTATCCCGGCGCCGGGGGAAGGCATCCGCAGGCGCATGGCCCGGCAACCGGCGGTGCAGAATGCGCATTGCCGGGGCAAAGCAGGTCTGACGTGCAATCAACATTGTCTATCGCCATTGCGGGAGCCGGGCCGGCCGGGCTCGCAGCAGCGCTCTATCTCCACCGCGCCGGGCACAGGGTCACCATATTCGAGAGGTTCGAAAAGCCGGCCCCGGTCGGTTCCGGGCTGATCCTGCAGCCAACCGGGCTCACCGTGCTCGACGACCTCGGATTGCTTGGCGGCATCGTGGCCCTCGGCAGCCGTATCGACCGGCTGCATGGCGTGGATGCGCGGTCCGGCCGAACGGTGCTCGATGTGCGCTACCGGGCCTTGCCGGGCGGCCGCTTCGGTGTGGCGGTGCATCGCGCGGCGCTGTTCGGCGTGCTGTACCGCGCCGTGCAGCGCGAAGGCATCACCATCGAGACAGGCGTCGAAATCGATTCGCTCGATATGGGGGAGGCAGCGGTCCTGAGCGACGGCAAAGGAAGACGGATCGGATCGTTCGACCTCGTGATCGATGCCAGCGGCACGCGATCCCGGTTGCGGCGTTACTCGGATGTGCCCGTCGAGCCGACACCGCTGGCCTATGGCGCGTTCTGGGCGTCGCTGGGCTGGCGAGGCGAAGGTTTCGACGAACGGGCGCTCCTGCAACGCTATGAGAGGGCGCGGGTGATGATCGGCGTGCTGCCGATCGGTTGCGCCGGACCCGGCGGCGAGAAGATGGCTGCCTTCTTCTGGAGCCTGAAGCCGGATGATGCCGGTCGCGTGCAGACCGCAGGGCTTGAAGCATGGAAGGCGCGGGTGACCGGCTATTGGCCTGAATGCGTGGCCTATATCGACCAGATCGACAGTTTCGAGCAGCTTTCGCTTGCCCGCTACGGCCATCATACGCTGCCGGTTCCCGCCGGACGGCGGCTGGCGGTGATCGGGGATGCCGCGCACTCCACCAGCCCGCAACTGGGGCAGGGCGCCAACATGGCGCTGCTCGACGCGGCGGCGTTGGCACATGCGCTGAAGCAGAGTGCATGCGTGGAAGACGCGCTTGCAGCCTATGCGCGGGCGCGCCGCTGGCATATCCGCGGTTTCCAAACATTGTCGCGCATGTTCACGCCGTTCTACCAGTCGGACGGCTGGCTGCTGCCTTTCATGCGCGACAGCGTGGTGGCGACCATGGCGAGGGTTCCGCCGTCGCCGCGTATCCTGGCCGCGCTGGTGGCGGGAACGATCATCGACCCGCTGCACCGGATCGGACTTGCCGAGGCGGATTGGCAGCGGGTCGCGGCCAATTCTGCCGAGGCGATTCAAGTCGGCGCGACCTGATCTGCCATTCTTCTGTCGTCGTGGATTCCGGGGCCTGCATTCGGTGTCTGCGGTTTGCCGTGGCACGCCTTTTCAAAAGATCGGCCCTGCGCGAAAAGACCCTCTTGCCTTCGCCATGGCGATGGGGCATAGCTGGAACCGTAACGTACGGTACGGTTGCCGGGTGGGGCTGGCCGGTCGGGAGAAAGGCAGCGGCAGAATATCTTTGCCGGCATGTGGGCGGACGTGAGCGCGGTGCAGGTTTACGAACAGGAGGAAGTGCAGAAGCTGACGGAACGTCAGAAGGACATTCTGGACGCGGCTCTGCGCCTGCTGGTCGAGGACGGCGACAATCTCACCATGGCCGCCGTTGCGCGCCGGGCGAAATGCTCCAAGGAAAGCCTTTACAAATGGTTCGGCGACCGCGACGGGCTGCTGACGGCGACGGTGCGCTGGCAGGCATCCAAGGTGCGCGTGGTGCCCGTGGATCAGGGCAGGCCGGATCTCATGTCGCTTACCGAAAGCCTCGAAAGCTACGCGCGCGACTGGCTGAAGGTGATTTCGAGCGATACCTCCGTGGCGCTCAACCGCGTGGCGATCAGCCATGCCGGCTCGGGTCGCGACAAGCTCGGCGAGATCGTGTTGCAGAATGGGCGCTTTGCGCTGGCGGCCCGGCTCAAGCCGGTGCTGGATGCCGGCAAGCGGGCCGGTCTGCTGGTGTTCGAGGATGCGGAAACGGCGTTCCGGACGTTTTTCGGGCTGGTCGCGCGCGATGTGCAGATCAGGCTTCTGCTCGGCGACTGGCCGGGCATGACGGAGGCGGCGATCGAGGAAGACGCGGCGCGCGCCACCAGGCAGTTTCTTGCCCTGCACGGGGCCGGGAAGGCTCAACGGGCCGAGTAACCCTCAACAGGTAAATTCAAAACGGGAAGGACTACCAATATGCGTGTTTACTATGATCGCGACGCCGATCTGAATCTCATCAAGGGCAAGAAGGTTGCCGTCATCGGCTACGGTTCGCAGGGCCGCGCCCATGCGCTGAATCTGAAGGATTCGGGCGTCAAGGACATCGCCATCGGCCTGAAGGCGGGCTCCGCGACTGCGAAGAAGGTCGAGGCCGACGGTCTCAAGGTGATGACGGTTGCCGAGGTGGCCAAGTGGGCCGACCTGATGATGATGGCCGCCCCCGACGAATTGCAGGCCGACATCTACAACAACGAGATCGCGCCGAACATTCGCGACGGCGCGGCAATCGCCTTCGCGCATGGTCTCAACGTGCATTTCGGCCTGATCGAGCCGAAGTCGACGGTCGATGTGCTCATGGTCGCACCGAAGGGCCCCGGCCACACCGTGCGCGGCGAATACGAGAAGGGCGGCGGCGTGCCGTGCCTGGTTGCCGTGCATCAGGACGCTTCCGGCAATGCGCTCGACCTCGGCCTGTCCTACGCCTGCGGCGTCGGCGGCGGCCGTTCCGGTATCATCGAGACCACCTTCAAGGAAGAGTGCGAGACCGATCTGTTCGGTGAGCAGGCCGTGCTCTGCGGCGGTCTGGTCGAACTCATCCGCGCCGGTTTCGAGACGCTGGTGGAAGCCGGCTATGCTCCCGAAATGGCCTATTTCGAGTGCCTGCACGAAGTGAAGCTGATCGTGGACCTGATCTACGAGGGCGGCATCGCCAACATGAACTACTCGATCTCCAACACCGCCGAGTGGGGCGAGTATGTGTCGGGCCCGCGCGTCATCACCGCCGAGACCAAGGCCGAGATGAAGCGCATCCTCAACGACATCCAGACCGGCAAGTTCACGTCCGAGTGGATGCAGGAGTATCGTTCGGGCGCCTCCCGCTTCAAGGGCATCCGCCGCATGAACGATTCGCACCAGATCGAGGAGGTCGGTGCCAAGCTGCGCGGCATGATGCCGTGGATTTCCAAGAACAAGCTGGTCGACAAGGCGAAGAACTGAGTTCCCCGACCTGTGAAAAACGGAAGGCCGGCGATTGCAATCGCCGGCCTTTTTTCATGTGCGGGCAGGGAAAAGGTTCAGCCGTAGGGCGAACGGCACTGACGGCGCGGCCCGTGATAGGGCTGGAACGTGTTGTCCCAGGCCCGGTAGGACCGGTAGCGGTTGTAGCACCAGCGCACATGCGCATCGCCTGCCGGGCGATAATAGCGGCGCGGTTCGACATAGCGGTAGGCCGGAACGCCGAGCCCGAGGCCGAAATAGAAGCCTGAGCCGCGATAATGGGGCCGGTAGTAATTATGCCGGGGCGGCCGGGGGCGATGCCAATGCCCCCCATGGTGCGGAGGACGCCAGTGCGAGCCGCCCGGACGGTGAGGGCGGTTCCAGTTGCCGGACGGCCGGTTGCCGTGATGGGGAGGTCTGCGCCAGCGCTCGTCGCGAACCTTGACGATGTCCTGTGATGCACTTGCCGCAGGCGCGGCGGGTGTGTTCGCAGGCGGCGGCCCGGCCATCGCCGGAACCGAGAGCATGCCTGCAAGACACAGAACGGTCAGCCCGGCCCTGAGCGGAGAGGAAAGAAGCTTTTTCATATGCCACTCCCGAGGATAGAGCAAGTCGCAGCGCCGAAGCGTTGCGGCGATTGGCTTCAGGATGACGTCCGGTCAATGAACGCAGGATGAACGGTTGCAGTTCCGTCCGCATGCCGTTTCTGCGCTTGTCTTTGACGCGACTTGCAGGCAATTGTCGCTGCCATGTCGCTGCGCCTCGCCACCTTCAATGTCGAGAACCTGATGAACAGGTTCGATTTCTCCGGCTTCCGCAACCAGCTCAATCAGGACCGGACGCTGGCCCTGTTCGAGATCAGGAGCGAGGCCGAATACCGCGCGCTGGAACAGGCTCGCGCCATCGCGCATTCGGACGATACGCGCCAGCTCACCGCGCTGGCGATCGCGGCGACGCGGGCCGACATCATCTGCATGCAGGAGGTGGACAATATCGAGGCGCTCAAGGCCTTCGAATACGGCTATCTGTTCAAGATGGTGGGGCAGGGCTACCGGCAGAAGTACACCACCTCAGGCAATGATTCGCGCGGCATCGACGTGGCGCTGATGATGCGCGACGAGACCGCGCACGGCCAGCCGATCGAATTCATGCGCATGACCAGCCATGCGCATCTCACCTTCGGCGAGCTTGGCCTGCATACGCCGGAACTGGCGGCATTGGGGCAGGAACCGCATGAGCGTATCTTCAGGCGGGACTGTCTGGAGATCGACCTTAAGATCGGCGGCAAGCCGCTGACACTCTATCTGGTTCATTTCAAGTCGATGGGCAGCCCGCGCAACGGGCTCGATGGCCGTCAGGCGACCATGCCGATCCGCTTTGCCGAGGCGAGGGCCGTGCGCCATATCATCGAGCAGCGATTCGGGCGCGAGCGCGCGGCGGACAAGCGCTGGGCGGTCTGCGGCGACATGAACGATTACCGGCAAAGGGTGGTGATCGACGGCGAGGGGCCGTCCGATTACCGCTTTGAGGTGCACGACGAGCCGGTTTCCTGCCTCGACGTCCTGCTGGAAGACGGATTCTGCGAGAATGTCGTGGAACGACGGCCCGAGATGGACCGCTGGACGCTCTACCATACACGCGGGCCGCAGGAGCGGCATCTGTGCCAGCTCGACTACATCCTGCTGTCGCGTTCGCTGGCGGAAGAAAATGCCGGGGCGGTGCCGGACATCGTGCGCAACGGACAACCCTGGCGTACGCCGTTCCCGGGCGGGCAGGATGTCGACCGCTTTCCGCGCGTGGGCTGGGACCGGCCGAAAGCCTCGGATCACTGCCCGGTTGCGGTGACGCTGGATATCGTATGAGGCGGCGGTGAGCTTTAATCTCCCTGCGAATGTGATTCTGCCCGTCGACAGGATCGACGTGCGGCTCGATCCCTCACCGCATCCATTCGAGCGTGACAATGCGGATGCCATCGCCGAGGGCTGGCTTGAGCACCGGGCGGGAAATCCTGCCCTGTTCGATGGAACGATGGTGCTTCTGTCGTCGCTCACCTATGAAGGCGGACTGCTGGCAGGGGTTTGCCACGAAGTTCGCTATTCCACCTTCCTGCACTGGCGTCGCCACAGCGATACGCCGCACGCGCATCATGCCTTCGCCCATGCCATGCCGGTAACCAGCGACGGTGCGCTGGTGGCGATCCGCATGGCGCCGCATACGCTCAACGCCGGCAAGGTCTATTTCGCGGCCGGATCTTTCGAGCCGGAGGATTTCGTCGGCGGGCAGGTAGACATGCACCGCAACATGGCGCGCGAGGTGACGGAGGAAACCGGTCTGGATCTCGATGCCGCGGGGGCGGAGCAGCGGCACCATCTGATCTCGACGCCCGGCGGCGTGGTGATCTTCCGCCGCTACCGTTTTGCCGAAACGGCCGGCGAGCTGACTGCGCGCATCCATGCCCATATCGCTGCCGATCCCGATCCCGAGATCAGCGAGCCGGTCGTCATTGCGGATGCGGCGGTGCGGCTTGCCGGGCTGATGGCCTACATGCCGGCCCTGACCGACTGGCATTTTTCCAATCCCTGACGGGCCGGGTTTTCTTCCTATTCGTGCCTGAGCGCATCGATCGGATCGAGGCGCGCGCCGCGCAATGCGGGGAAGAAGCCGAACACCATGCCGATCAGCGCCGAGAAGCCGACGGCCAGCAGGACCACCGCCGGGTTCGGCGCAAAGGGTATCGAAAGGGCGATTGCAGCTCCGCCGGCCAGCGACAGTCCAAGCAGGATGCCGATGATGCCACCCAGCAGCGAAAGCACGGTTGCCTCGACGAGGAACTGGATCAGGATATGCTTTTCCTGCGCCCCGATCGCGAGCCTGATGCCGATCTCGCGGGTTCGTTCCGTCACCGATACCAGCATGATGTTCATGATGCCGATACCGCCCACCAGCAGGCTGACACCGGCCACCGCGCCCAGCATTCCGGTCATGGTCGCGCTGGCGCTTGCCATGGTGTCGGCGATCTGGGTCATGTCGCGGACGCCGAAATCGTCCTCGCCATCCGGCGGGATGCGGCGCACGTCGCGCAGAATGTTTTCCAGGCGTGTCTGCAATTCCGATGTGGAAACGGAATCGTCGGCCGAGACATAGATGTTGTCGATGTTGCGGTTGCCGGCGATGCGGCGCTGATATGTCAGCAGCGGCATCAGCACGACATTGTCCTGATCCTGACCGAAGCCGGTATAGCCCTTGGCTTGCAGCAGGCCGATGACCTTGCAGGTGCTGCGGTTGACGCGGATCAGCTCCCCGTCCGGGTCCCCGGACCCGAAGAATTGCTGTCGCACCGTCTCGCCGATCAGGCACACGCCGGCGCCGCTGCGGGATTCCTGTTCGGTGAAAGGGCGTCCCGATGCCAGCGTCCAGTTGCGTGCCTCCAGAAAGGCGCTGTCCGTTCCCGTCACCGAAACGCTCGTGCTTTCGGTGCCATAGATCACGCGCACCTGCTTCTGCGAGGCTGCGGAGATGGCGCGCGCCCCGGTGAGGCGCGTCGAAAGCGCGTCGAATTCCTTGGCTCCAAGCTTGCGGCGCTGGCCCCAGTCCGCGCCGCCCGGGCCTCCGGGGCCGGCAGGCCGGCCGGGGTGGACGACCAGCAGGTTCGAGCCGAGCTGGGCAATGTCGGACTTCACTTTTTCCGTGGTGCCGGAGCCGATGGTGAGCATGGCGATGACCGCCGCCACACCGATGACGATGCCGAGCAGGGTGAGGAAGGAGCGCAGCGCATTGCGGCGCACCGAGCGGAGAGCGAGGCGGACCGTTTCCCAGATCACGACGCCATCCTCCGCACCTCGTTGCGCAGGTCTGCTGCGAGATTGCCATCGAGGAAATGAATCGTGCGTCGCGCATAGGCGGCAATGTCGGCCTCGTGCGTGACCATGACGATGGTCAGGCCCTGCTCCTCGTTGAGGCGGGTCATCAGTTCCATGATCTCATGGCTTCGGGCCGTGTCGAGATTGCCCGTCGGCTCGTCGGCTACCAGCAGGGTGGGGCGGGTGACAATGGCGCGGGCGATGGCCACGCGCTGCTGCTGGCCGCCGGAAAGCTCGGCGGGGGTGTGGTGTTCACGGCCCTGCAAGCCGACTTCGGCCAGCGCCTGCATGGCGAGGCTGCGTCTGTGACCGGCCGGGACGCCGCGATAGATAAGCGGCAGTTCGACATTCTCGGCCGCAGTGGTGCGTGCCAGCAGATTGTAGCCCTGGAAGACGAAGCCGATATAGCGGTTGCGCAGCAGGGCACGCCGGTTGCGGTCCAGGCGTCCGGCATCCACGCCCTTGAAGGAATAGGTGCCGGATGTGGGGGTGTCGAGACAGCCGATAATGTTCATCGCCGTCGATTTCCCCGAACCGGAGGGTCCCATGATCGAGACGAATTCGCCCGTTTCGATGACGAGATCGACGCCGGCCAGCGCATGCACCTGCGCCTCGCCTTCGCCATAGGTCTTCCGGACCTTGTCGAAGCGGATGAGCGGTGAGCCTGCCATCGGGTTATCCCCGCTGCTGCTGCGACGTGACGACCAGATCGCCTTCGGAAATGCCCGACAGGATTTCGGTCAGTTCGCCATTCGTCGAACCGACATGAACCCGGACAGGCTGCGGTTCTCCGTTCTTCAGCACGTAGAGCATGCGGGTGCCGTCTGCCTCGCGCTGGCGGGCCTGCTGCTGCTGGCCCCGACGTTCGCGCGGCGGCTGCATGCGGCCGGTGAGCATGGAAAGCGCACTCCAGCCGCTTTCACGCTGCTGCATGGCAGGGCGATAGCGGAAGGCTGCCGTCGGCACGGTAAGCGCATCCTTCGCGTGCTTGGTGACGACGGTAACGGTGGCCGTCATGCCCGGGCGAAGCAGCAGTTCGTCATTCTCCACCTCGAGCCGCGCGTCATAGGTGACGACGCCGTCGGTGGTGACGGAAGCATAGGAGATATCCCGTATGGTGGCGTCGAACCGCCTTTCGGGAAAGGCATCCACGGAAAATCGGGCCTGCTGGCCGGACCTGACCGTACCGATATCGGCCTCGTCTATCGCCGCCTTGAGCTCCATCTTCTTCAGGTCGGCCGCAAGCACGAACAGCACCGGCGCCTGAAGCGAGGAGGCAACGGTCTGGCCGGGGTCGACCGAGCGGGTCAGGACCACGCCGTCGATGGGAGCGTAGATGGTGCTTTTGTCGAGATCGGTCTGCTGCGCCTTGAGGTCGGCCTCGGCGATGGCGAGATTGGCCTCGGCGCTCTCGAGCGCGGCTTTGGCCCGGTCGCGGGTCGCTGTCGCGGCTTCCAGCGCCTGCGCGGTCGCCATGCCGCGCCTCGTCAGCGCGTCGGTACGTACCAGAGCCTGTTCGTTTTCCCTGAGCGTCACGGTGGCATCGTCGACCTTCGATGCCGCTGCCCTTGCGGATGCCTTTGCCCGCTCGATCTGCACCTCCAGCTTGGAGGTGTCGAGGGTGGCCAGCACATCGCCCTTGCCGACTTCCTGGTTCTCGGCGACGGCGACCGAGCGCACGATGCCGGAGAGCTCGCTGGAAATGTCGACCTGCGTCAGCGGCTGCAATGTGCCGGTGGCGGATACCTCGATGACGAGATCCGATCTGACGGCAGCCTGGGTCGAATATTCGATGCGGGGCGTATCGGCGGAGAAGTAGCGATAGCCGGCGAAGGCGGCAGCGGCGACCACGAGCGCCATTATCGCATAGCCGAGACGGTGCCGGCGCTGCTTCGTCGCTCCCTTGACGTCGAGCCCCAGTGCGGTCTCGATCGAAGGTTCGGATTCCGCTTTCGGCGGATTGACAAACTGGTCCACGCCGGACCCCTATAGTAGCCGTGAACGTCCCTTATACGACACACATCAGGCCTGCGGGCCTGAATTTCAAATTAAATTTCGCTCATGTTCCGCCGGTCGGCGGATGGAAGCCGGTCATGCAGGGTCGCAGATATCTGGTCTATGACGTGTTCACGGAAGAGGCGATGGGTGGCAATCCGCTTGCCGTCGTTCTCGATTGCGAAGGTCTGGACGAGCGGGCGATGCTGCGCATCGCGCGCGAGTTCAATCTGTCCGAAACCGTATTCGTGCTGCCGGCAGCGCAGGCGCGGCACCGGGCGCGCATCCGGATTTTCACGCCGCATTACGAGATGCCATTCGCCGGCCATCCGACGATCGGCACGGCGGTAGCGCTGGCGCAGGAGGCCGGAGAAGGGGCCAGCATCCTGGTTCTGGAGGAGAATATCGGGCCGGTGCGCTGCGCGGTTTCGCAGGATGGCGGCTTTGCCGAGTTCGATCTGCCCCGCTTGCCGGAAAGGCTCGATCTCAGCGCCGAAGCGGAAGCCGTTGGAGCTGCCCTCGCCTTGTCGCCGCACGAGATCGGATTCGAGAATCACCGCGTTTCCTGCTGGAGCGCGGGTGTTCCCTACGTCATGATCCCGGTTGCCGGACTGGAAGAAGCATCGAGGGCGTGGCTGGACACGCGCCTGTGGGCTGACCTTTCGCCGCGTAAAAGCAGCACCGCCGTCGCCAGTGCCTATGTCTATTGCCGCGAGACCATCCGGCACGACAGCGCTTTCCATGCGCGCATGTTCGTGCCCGGCAACCCGTCTTACGAAGATCCGGCAACGGGTTCGGCGGCCGCGGCTTTCGCCGGTGCTGTCATGCACTTCGACGGCCCTGGTGAGGGCATGTCACGCATGTGGATCGAGCAGGGAATGGAGATGGACCGGCCCTCGCGAATCCGGCTGGAGCTGGATGTGGAAAACGGCACGCTCGCCACGGCCCGCATCGGCGGAAATGCGGTCAAGATAGCCGAGGGGCGGCTCTTTATTTGAAGCGTCCGGTAAGTTTCCTGTGTCGTGTAATCCATATTACCTTTTGTTTTTACATCATATTTTTTCCCATGAACGCCTATTAGTCATCGCGGCCAGCGCGCCCGGCATCCCCTTTTTTCAAGCCTGCGGAATGTTTTCTCAGCGAAATATCGCGACAGGGGTAGACAGGCTCAATAGGGGCAGCTATATGCCCGCCAACGTTGGTTTTACCAACGCCCGTGGGTGATTAGCTCAGTCGGTAGAGCAGCTGACTCTTAATCAGCGGGTCGTAGGTTCGATCCCTACATCACCCACCATTTTCAAACATCTGGATGGCGAACAGAACGGTCTGTTTTAGAGTCGGGCCGATTTTCACACGACCTCCGGACTTGTTTCGCCACCATCTCTCCGGCCGGTTTTGCTCCCGCAAAATGCTCCAGCGGCAAGCTGGCACCAGCTGATCCTGCAATCTCTTCAGCTTGCGACCGCGCGGGACTTCATCCGCTGCTCCGGAAAGGATTGCAGGCTCGCGATCATGTAGGGCAGATGCAGCAGGTTGCATGCCTTGGCGAAATACCAGCCTTGCAGGCTGTCGCAGCCGAGCGCGGTGAGGATTTCAACCTGCACGCCGGTCTCCACGCCCTCTGCAGTCACAACCTTGCCCATGCCGTGGGCGATGTCGATCACCCCGCGCACGATTGCGAGGTCGGCGCTGCTGGTGCCGAGATTCGAGATGAAGCTGCGGTCGATCTTCACGCGATCGATGGGCATGCGCCGCAGATGCGACAGCGAGGCGAAGCCCGTACCGAAATCGTCCAGCGCGATTTCCACACCGGCAGCGTGAAGCCTGTGCAGACGTCCTTCCAGTTGCTGGAAGTCGCGCCCCAGAAACACGCCTTCCGTCACCTCTATGCAGAACATGTCCGGTGACAGGCCGGTACGGGCGGAAAGCTCGAAGAACCGGTCGACGAAAGCGTCCGAACGGAAGTCCGCATTGGTCACGTTGATGGCGACGCGGCGCAGCGGCAACGCCATTTCCTGCATCTTCTGCATGTCGGTGAAGACCTGCTCCAGCACGAACATGCCGAGGGCGGCCAGAAGACCCGGGTCGTTCATGTCCGCAAGGAATGCGCCGGGCGTCAGATGTCCCTGCTGAGGATGCTCCCAGCGCAGCAGACCTTCAAGCGCCGGTTTGAGCTGCTGGTCGGTGGCGATGATCGGCTGGTACAGCAGGCGGAACTGACCCTGCGCCAGACCGGTCTCGAAAGCGTGGAGCAACTCGCTCTTGCGCAGCGCCACCTCGCGCAGGCGTGGAACGAAAAACTGCAGGCGGTCCCGTCCCAGCTCCTTGGCGCGATAAAGCGCAAGGTCGCTCGCCTTGAACAGCTCATCGAGAGAGGCGGCCTGATCCGGGAATGTGGCGATGCCGATGCTGGCCGAGCAGCGCCGGACCACCGGGCCGAGGTCCACGGGCTGGCGCAGGCAGGACAGCACCTTGCCCATCATGTCATGGACCTCCCGGTCCGGATGTCCGGTCATCACGATGCCGAACTCATCGCCACCCAGCCGGGCGACGAAAACCTCGGGGCTGGCCAGTTCACACAGGCGCCCGCTTACGACCCGCAGCAACTCGTCGCCGACGTCGTGACCGAAGGTGTCGTTGATCTCCTTGAACGTGTCGATGTCCAGCAGGGCCAGATGGACCCTCGACGGCTGCGTTCTGCCGTGAGTCGATATCACTGTTTCGAGATGCTCCTGGAACCGGCGGCGATTGGCTATCCCGGTCAGGGCGTCGATATTGACGATGTGCCGGAGCTTTTCGTCGGCCCGATGGCGGTCGGTGATGTCGAAACGGATGGCGGTGTAACTGTCGACCTTGCCGGCGGCGTTCACATGCGGGACGATGGTGGTGTCGACCCAGTAGTGCGATCCGTCCTTGCGCCGGTTGCATATCTCGCCCTGCCACACGCGCCCGGCGGCGATGCGCTTGTACATCTGGCGGAAAAACCTGACGTCATGCATGCCGGAATGAAGCATGCGATGGTTGGCGCCGACCAGTTCCTGCCGCGAATATCCCGATATCTCGCAGAACTTGTTGTTGACAAAGGTGATCGTGCCTTTCACATCGGTGATGGCCACGATCGCGGCGCTGTCGAGGGCGTAGCGTATGAACTCCATTTCTGACGGAAATGGAGGAGTATTGGCCTTTTTCATCTGCGATGTCATGCGCCCGTCGCCCAAGAATTACCGCCTGCCGAACGCTTCGAACGTTCGTCAGAACGATGCCCCCAATCCCCCTGAAGTCACCGTTTGGGAAGGCCCTGTTAAATTAGGAAGGCCCGGTTAAATTTTTGGAACTTTTGCCTGCCGAACCCCGGTGCAAACATGAAAATGAGTCCGCATTTGCCCGTATCGGCCTTGAAAGAGTTTCAAATTCCAACATTGTTGCACAAAAGGGGGCGACAAACTGTCATGAAGAAGAGCTTGATCGAGGTCGCTGCGAACCTCAGGATGATCGCAGCGCAAGGCAGGTGACCATGGCCCGAAACCCTATCGCAGCAATCACAGGCGCCGAAACCGCGGCGATCCAGGCTCTTCTGCTGAATGCGGCGGCGCGCTGGCGCGCCGCTGGCCTTACCGTATGTGGCATCGTGGAGGAAAGCGACGGGCCGACGCAGAGCGGTTGCAGTTGCGGGATATTGCGCAACTTCGTTACCGGCGCGCGCTTTCCCATGTATCTCGATGAGCCTCCCGCCCACACGTCGTGCCATCTCGATGAAACCGGCGTCACGAAGGCAGGCGAAAGCGTGCTCGGTCAGATTGCGGGTGCAGACGTGGTGGTGCTGAGCAAGTTCGGCAAGGTGGAGGCAGTTGGGGGCGGTCTGTTCCGCGCCTTCGAGGTCGCCGCTGTTCTGGGCAAGCCGGTCATCACCTCCGTGGCGCCCAAGCACAATTATCCGTGGCAGCGTTTTGCCCCGCACGCCACGGCGGTCGGGCCACGGCAGGATGAAATCGACAGCTGGTGGCAATCGGTTGCTCGGGCAGCCTCCCTGCATGGCAAGGCTGCTTCGGGACGGTAAGTTCAGCCTTCCGAAACCCCGGCTTCGGTGAAACTCGCCATGCGCGCGTGACATTCCAGCGCCGAGCGCACGATGTTCACGGCAAGGCAGGCGCCTGAGCCTTCGCCAAGCCGCATGCCGAGGTCGAGCAACGGCTTTAGCTCCAATGCCTCAAGCAGGCGGCGATGGCCCGCCTCGGCCGAAACATGGGCGGAAAGCGCATGCGCGAGGCCCTGCGCATGGAGCCGGGCCAGTGGTGCGACAGCGGCGGTGCACACGAAACCGTCCAGCAGCACCGGCACGCCGCGATGACGGGCGGCCAGCGTGGCGCCGAAGATGGCGGCGAGTTCGCGTCCCCCGAGGCTGGCCGCCACTTGCAGCGGGTCCGCCAATGCCGTCGAATGGCGCTTCAGTCCGGCCTCGATGACTGCCACCTTGCGGTGGAGCCCGGCATCGTCAACGCCGGTGCCGCGTCCCGTCCAGCCCTGCACCTCGCCGCCGAACAGGGCGGAGGCGAGGGCAGCGGCCGGGGTGGTGTTGCCGATGCCCATTTCGCCGAAGCAGACGAGATCGAGATTTCCGTCGACCGCATCATAGCCGGCCGAGACGGCGGCGAGGAAATCGGCCTCATCCATGGCCGGTTCCTGCGTGAAGTCGCCGGTCGGCCGGTCGAGGTCGAGCGGGATGACGTCAAGCTCTGCGCTGGCCGCGCGGGCGAGCTGATTGATCGCCGCACCGCCATGGGCAAAATTCGCCACCATCTGGACCGTCACTTCCGCCGGATAGGCGGAAACGCCTTGTGCGGTGACACCATGATTGCCGGCGAAAACGATCACCTTCACCCTGTCCAGCTTCGGCATGTCGCGGCCCTGCCAGCGCGCCAGCCAGCCGGCGATCTCCTCCAGCCGGCCGAGGCTGCCCTGCGGCTTGGTCAGCGTGTCCTGACGGCGTGCGACGGCTGCCTGCGCCGCCTCGTTTCCGGCCGGCAAATCGAGGCAGGCGGCGCGCAGTTCTTCAAGCGATTTGAAGGCCATGGGACAATAAGCTCCGGAAATGATTCAGATGAAAGTGGTGGAAGCGACCAGCAGGACGGCGATCTCGCCCAGTTGCTGGAGCGCGCCAGCGGTATCTCCGGTCTGGCCGCCGATCTGGCGGCGGCACAGCGCGGCGAAGCCGGCAACCAGCAGGCCAAGCAGGATAAGCGCGGCGAGCGCCGTGCCGAGCCCGAGGATCAGAAGCGACACGGCCCCGATGGCGGCGCCGAGCAAGGCAGTCTCCTGCGAAATCGTGCCGGCGCTGGCAGAAAGGCCATCCGCGCGGGCCGGCGGCAGGACATGCATCAGCGCGGCGGGCAGGGCGCGCGAGGCGCAATGGGCGGCGAAGAGGGCGGCGAACACCTGCGCCGGCCCTGCGAGGGTGGCCAGCGTGCTCCAGCGAAGCAGCAGGGAGATGACCAGCGCAGCAGTGCCGTAGGAGCCGATGCGGCTGTCGCGCATGATCTCCAGCTTGCGCTCACGCGTCGACCCGCCGCCGAAACCATCCGCCACGTCGGACAGCCCGTCCTCATGCAGGCATCCGGTGGCCAGCATGGCGGCGGCTAGCGCGAGGGCGGCGGTGGGACCCGAGGGCAGGCCGAGCCACACGCCAAGCGCATAGGCGGCGGAAGCAATGATAGCCACCGCCAGCCCGGCAACGGGTGCCGCCCAGATGGCATCGGCCAGCGTCCGTCCGCGGAAGTCGAGATGCGGCAGCGGCAGCCGCGTGAAGAAGGCGAGGCAAAGCGCGATGTCGAGCGGGTTGAGCCGGTCCCTCATGCGCCCGCCCGCGCTATGGCATGGAAGAAGGTGCCGCTGACATGGCCGCGCCGGCCGCCGGACGGGCCAAGCGGGGTGCCCTGGCCATCGGCAAGGTCGGCAATGGGGCTGTCGTTGCCGGGGTCGGTGACCCGCGCATAGTGGAACTCGTGGCCCCGGATATGGTCGCCGGTGCTTCCCAGCGCACAGTCGGCCAGAAGGCGCGCCTGCCGGTAGCCGAGGTTCATCTTGCGTTTGGCGAAGCTGGTGGTGTGGCCGAGCAGGGCGAGCATCCTGTGGGTGACGCCGTCGGCATCCTCGATAGCCTCGCCCAGCACCATATAACCGCCGCACTCGCCATGCACCGGCTTTTCCTTCGCGAAGACGGCCATTCCGGCGCGGAATTTTCCGGCCGAGGCCAGCGTTCCGGCGTGCAGTTCGGGATAGCCGCCGGGCAGCCAGCAGACATCGCAATCCGGCCTCGGCGCTTGGTCGGCGAGCGGCGAGAACGGGACGATCTCCGCGCCCTCATCGCGCCAACGGCGTGCGACATGCGGGTAGAGGAAGGTGAAGGCGCGGTCCTGCGCAAGGGCAATGCGCTGCCCCGGCGGCGGCAGGGCACAGGTGAAATTTCCATCGTGTGGGGTTAGCGGTGTGGCCAGTTCCAGAACCGCGTCGAGGTCGATGGAGCGTTCGGCCATGTCGGCCATGCGGTCGATGAAGGCCATCAGGTCGTCATGCTCGCCGGCCTGCACCAGCCCCAGATGGCGCTCCGGCATGGTCAGCGTCGGGTCGCGCTCGATGGCGCCGACCACCGGCAGGCCAAGGGCCTCGATGGCCTCGGCGCACAGGCGGCGATGTCGTTCACTCCCCAGCCGGTTCAGCACCACGCCGGCGATGCGCACCTCCGGCCGGTAGGTGGCGAACCCCTTGGCCACCGCCGCGACCGTGGTGGACTGGCCGGACACGTCGAGCACCAGCAGCGTGGGGACGCCGTACAGCGCGGCGAGATCGGAAGCGGCACCGGAGCGGCCGGGCGTGCCGGGAATGCCGTCGAACAGGCCCATGGCGCTTTCCAGGACGACGATGTCGGCATCTTCCGCAGCGCGTCGGACCAGCCCGTTGAGCAGGGAACGAGCCATCGCCCAACTGTCGAGATTGACACCGGCAAGGCCGGTCGCGGCCTCATGGAAGCCGGGATCGATGTAGTCGGGGCCGGATTTTGCCCCGCGCACGCGCAGGCCGCGCCGGGCCAGCGCCCGCAGCAGGCCGATGGTGACGCTGGTCTTGCCCGAGCCCGAGCGCGGCGCGCCGATGATGATCGCGCGCGCCGTCATGGCCTGCCTTCCAGCTTGTCGCGCAGCGCCACGATGTGGCCCACCACAATCAGCGCCGGCGAGACGATCTGCTCGCGTTCGGCTGCCGAAACCAGCGTGCCGAGCGTTGCGACCACGGTGCGCTCGTGCGTCAGCGTGGCGTTTTCGATGAGCGCGGCCGGCGTGTCGGGCGAAAGCCCGCCGGACAGCAGGTCGGCCACGGTCGCCGCCATGTGGGTAAGGCCCATATAGATGACGATGGGCTGGCCGGTGCGGGCAAGGGCCGCCCAGTCCGGCCGGTCATCCGAAACGGCTGCGAAACCGGTGGCGAGGATGATGGCGCCGTTGATGCCGCGCATTGTGGCGGGAATGCCTGCCGAGGTGAGCCCGCCGAAAGCGGAGGTGATGCCCGGCAGGACCCGCCAGGGAATGCCTGCTTCCGCCAGCGCGCGGGCTTCCTCGCCGCCGCGCCCGAACACATAGGGGTGACCGCCTTTCAGCCGCACCACCTTGCGGCCTTCCCGGCCGAGCTTCACCAGCAGCGTATTGATCTCCTCCTGCGGGATGGAGAGCCGCCCGCCACGCTTGCCGACATGGAATTTCTCCGCCTGCGCGGCGACGGCGACGATCTCGGCCGACACCAGCGCGTCATGGACGAGGGCGTCGGCCTGCGCCAGTGCGCCCAGCACGTCGAGGGTCAGCAGGCGCGGGTCTCCGGGGCCGGCGCCCGCCAGCCAGACATGGCCGTTTTCCAGCACGCGTGGCTCGAAATCGAGGCGTGCCAGCGCGTCGGCAAGGGCGGCTTTTGGCGTGTCGAGGCTCATGCGCCCTCCCGGCCGCGGAAGCGGCGCTGATAAGCGGCATCGTAGAGCGCGCTCTCGGAAAAATCTCCGGCGGCCAGCGAGCGGCCGACGAAGACGATGGCCGAGCGCTCGATGGGGCTGGCGGCGAGTTCCCCCTCGATCGTCGCCAGCGTGGCCCTGACGATGCGCTCTTCCGGCCATGAGGCGCGGAACACGACTGCCACCGGGCAATCCGCCCCATAGAGCGGGGTCAGTTCCGCCACCACCTGTTCGATGGCGTGGATGGCGAGGTGGATGGCGAGCGTCGAGCCGGTGCGGCCGAAGGCGGCCAGCGTTTCGCCGGGCGGCATCTTCGAGGCGCGCCCGGAAACACGGGTCAGCACAAGGCTTTGCGCCACTTCCGGGATGGTGAGTTCGCGGCCAAGAGCGGCGGCGGCGGCCGCGAAGGAGGGGACACCGGGGGTGAGCGTATAGGGAATGCTCGCGCGCTCCAGACGGCGAACCTGCTCGGCCACCGCGCTCCACACCGAAAGGTCGCCCGAATGCAGCCGCGCCACATCCTGTCCGGCTGCGTGGGCGGCGCGATATTCCGCCTCGATCTCGTCCAGCGACATGGGGGCGGTGTCGACCAGCTTCGCTCCCGGCCCGCAATGCCCGAGCAGTTCGGGCGAAACGATGGAGCCGGCATAGAGGCACACCGGGCAGGAGGCGAGCAGCCTTGCACCGCGCAGGGTGATGAGGTCGGCAGCGCCGGGGCCGGCGCCGATGAAATGGACGGTCACGGCTCTTCTCCATTGACTGCGATGGCGCAGGTCACCGGTCCATGCACGGAGCGGGGGCCGAGCAGCCGCGATTTCTGGCCGGCCGCGGCAAGCGCGGCCGTTTCCGAGACGGAGGGCGTGCCAGCCGCCGACAGCGATGCCGTCGAGCGGGTCAGGCTGCGCAGCGAGACCATCTGCATGGCGGGGCCGTCCACAAGAAAAACGGGAAGGCGCAACGCATTGCCGGCCTCGATGATCGCCTTTTCCTCCGATTTCATCCTGGCGGTGGCAAGGCCGGACAACGAATCGGGCGACAGGCCGTAGGGTTCGAGAGCGGATTCGACGGCTGCCACCACCTGCCCGCATGAGACGCCCTTGCGGCAACCTATTCCGGCGACGATCATGGCTTTTCCCAGCTCCATTGTGTGATCGGCATCGCCGGCTTCCAGCCGGTCATGCTGCCGACGGAGGCCGCGCGCGCCACGGAAATGCGTGTGAGCGTCCCGCCCAGCCCGTCATGACGGGCGATGAGCAGCGCCTCCATTTCGAGCGTGACGGCATTGGCGACGAGGCGCCCGCCGGGGTGCAGCGCCCGGATCGCCGCGTCGAGAACGTCCGGATCGGAGCCTCCGCCGCCGATGAAGATCGCATCCGGCGTTTCGAGATCGGCCAGTGCTGCGGGGGCTGTGCCTTGGACAATGGCAAGGCCGGGCACGCCGAAGGCGGCGGCGTTGCGGCCGATGCGGGCGGCGCGCTCGGGATTGGCCTCGATGGCGATGGCGTTCAGCGAGGGATGCGCCAGCATCCATTCGATGGCGATGGAGCCGGAGCCCGCGCCGATGTCCCACAGCAGTTTGCCGCGCCGGGGGCTGAGTGCCGAGAGCGTCAGCGCGCGCACCTCGCGCTTGGTGATCTGGCCGTCATGCTCGAACAGATCGTCGGCGAGGCCATGCGCAAGCGGCAGGATGCGCGCTTGCGGTGTCGATTCAATCTCCAGCGCCAGAACATTGAGCGGATTGATGTTTTCGATGCTGAAGGAGGCGGCGAGAGTGCTGCGCATGCGTTCGCTCGCACCGCCAAGCGCTTCCAGAACGGTGATGCGTGTTGGCCCGAAGCCAATACCGGCAAGCAGCGCCGCAATCGCCGCTGGAGCGGCTTCGTCCGAAGTCAGCGCAAGGATGCGCGCGCCGGGATGCAGCAGCGGCCGGATAAGGTCGGTGGGGCGACCGTGCAGGGAGACGGTTTCGACGTCCTGCAAGGCCCAGCCCATGCGGGCAGTGGCAAGCGAGATGGAGGAAGGCGCGGGGATCGTGCGCATTTCCTCCGCCGGTATTTTCCGCGCCAGTGTGACGCC
Organism: Aquamicrobium defluvii; assembly: GCF_004363725.1. GTDB lineage: Bacteria > Pseudomonadota > Alphaproteobacteria > Rhizobiales > Rhizobiaceae > Mesorhizobium > Mesorhizobium defluvii. Next base: position 101,821 of record NZ_SNZF01000001.1, read on the forward strand.
GACGCCGTGGAAGAACGGGTCACCCGAGGCCAGTACGCAGACCTTGCGGCCGGCAAGAGCCGTCACCGCGCTCATGGCCGCGTCGAACGGCACCGGCCACCGGCGCGCTTCTCCCGCAATCAACGGGCGGGCAAGTTCCAGATGCCGGGCCCCTCCAAACACAAATTGTGCGGCTGCAATCGCCTGCTTGGCCTCGTCGCCGAGACCGGATATGCCGTCCTCACCAATGCCGACGATGGTGAGCCACGGGCGGGAAGGAGCCTCAGCCGACATGCGCATCCTCATTCTGGGCGGAACGACGGAAGCGCGGCAGGCGGCGGAACGGCTCGCGACCGTTCCCGAACTCGATGTCACGCTTTCGCTGGCCGGTCGCACCGGAAACCCGGTTCGCCAGCCGGTGCCGGTGCGCGTTGGCGGCTTCGGTGGCGCGAAGGGGCTGGCGCGTTATCTGTCGGAACAGCGGATCGATCTGCTGATCGATGCCACGCATCCCTATGCGGCGCGCATTTCCGCCAATGCGGCTGAAGCGGCGCAGGAGGCGGGTGTCGCGATACTGGCGCTGCGTCGTCCGGGCTGGGAACAGCGGGACAGCGACCGCTGGACGTTCGCGGACGATGTGGCGGGTGCGGTGCGGGTGCTCGGGTCCCGGCCGCGCCGCGTGTTTCTGAGCATCGGCCGGCAGGAGGCGGGTGCCTTCGCGGCTGCCCCGCAGCACTTCTACCTCGTCCGCAGCGTCGATCCGGTCGAGCCGCCGCTGGCGGTTCCCGATGCACTCTACATTCTGGCGCGTGGACCGTTCGCGGAGGAGGCGGAGCGCGAATTGCTGGCCGCCCATCGCATCGATGCCATCGTCTCCAAGGATAGCGGCGGGGCGGCCAGCCATGGCAAGATCGCGGCGGCAAGGGCGCTCGGCATCGAGGTGATCATGATCCGCCGGCCGGAACTGCCGCAGGTGCCGGCTGCGTCGACCGTCGAGGGGCTGGTCGAAATGGCGGTGGCTCATTTCGGCCTCGTCGCGGCGCGCGGCGTGTAGACCAGCGCCGGCTTTTCGCCGCGCCTGATGATGCGCGTCTCGGTGGAGCCGACGATGATGCAGGTGGCCATGTCGGCCATCTCCGGCTTGGCATCCGCCAGCAGGCAGACCTCCATGCGCTCGTCCGGCCGGCCGGCGGCGCTGCCGAACACCACCGGCACGGTGCCGGGCAGGATGGCGGACAGCGCCTCGAAGGCGCGGCCGAGCTGCCAGGGGCGCGACTTGCTGATCGGGTTGTAGAGCGCGACGACGAAACCCGCGCCGGCCGCCGCCAGCAGGCGCAGTTCGATCAGGTCCCATGGTTTCAGGTTGTCCGACAGCGATATGGCGCAGAAATCGTGGCCGAGGGGCGCGCCGATGCGCGCCGCCACCGCCAGCATGGCGGTGATGCCGGGCACGATCTCGATGTCGAGCGCCTTCCATGCCTCGGGACCGGACTCGATCGCCTCGCATACGGCCGCGGCCATGGCGAATACGCCGGGATCGCCGCCGGACACCACGGCGACGCTGTGGCCTTCGACGGCCTTTGCCAGGGCCTCCTTCGCCCGCGCCAGTTCCTCGCGATTGTCGGAGGAGATGCGGGTCTGGTCGTGCCGCAGTTCGAGCCGGTCGACATAGGGCTTGTAGCCGTAGAAGAAGGCCGCCTGCTCGACCGCCCGGCTGGCCTCCGGCGTTACCTGCGCTTCATTGCCGGGGCCGAGCCCGATGATGGCGAGGCGGCCGGTCATACCACCACTCCCGAAGCGCGCTCGCCCGGCCGGTTTTCCCAGCCGGCGACGAGGATGATGCTGAAATAGGGAGCGTCATCGTCAGGCTTTTCGGCAAGGCGCATGGACGCGCCATTGGCCATGGTGCCGCGCTCGACATAGATCGCCTTTTCGAGCCGGTTCGAGGCGGCCAGCGCGCGCCTGATCTTGGGCAGGTTGCGGCCGACCTTCATGATGACGGCGGCGTCGGTATCCGCAAGGCGGCGCGCAAGCTCGGCCTCGCCCATGGTGCCGGGCAGAACGGTCAGCACGTCGTCGCCCTGCACGATGGGCTCGCCGGTGGCCGACCAGCAGCCCGACATGGCGGTGACGCCGGGGATGACCTCTGTCGGAAAACGGTGGGCGAGGCGCACATGCAGATGCATGTAGGAGCCGTAGAACAGCGGATCGCCCTCCGACAGCACGGCGACGGTGCGGCCGGCTGCAAGGTGTTCGGCCACCTGTGCCGCCGATTCCTCGTAGAAGGCGAGGATCTGCGCCTTGTAGTCGGCGTGATCCTTGTCGATCTCGATGGTGACCGGATAGTGCAGCGGCAGTTCCGCCGTGCCGGGCCTGATATGGCCCTCGACGATGGCGCGCGCATTGCCGTTGGAACGGCGCTTGGCGAAATGGGCCACGACATCGGCCTCAGCCAGCGCGCGCACCGCCTTCAGCGTCAGCAATTCTGGGTCGCCGGGGCCGGTGCCGACGCCGATCAGGCGGCCGGTGGTTGCTTGCGTGCTCACAGGCCCGGCCTCGCCAGCGCATTAAGGGCGGCGGCGGTCATGGCGCTGCCGCCCAGCCGGCCGCGCACGATGGCGAAGGGTACGCCATAAGAATTTTCGGCCAGGGCATCCTTGGATTCGGCCGCGCCGACGAAGCCGACTGGCATGCCGATGATGGCGGCCGGTTTCGGCGCGCCGTCGCGCAGTTTCTCCAGCAGGTAGAAGAGGGCGGTCGGCGCATTGCCGATGGCGACGACCGCGCCTTCCATGCGTTCGCCCCACAGGTCGAGCGCGGCGGCGGAGCGGGTGTTGCCGATGGCATGAGCGATTTCCGCCGTGCGCGGGTCGCGCAGCGTGCAGATCACCTCGTTGTCGGCGGGCAGGCGGGCGCGGGTGACGCCGCGCGCCACCATCTCGGCATCGCAGAAGATGGGTGCGCCAGCTTGCAGGGCCGCGCGCGCCGCCTCCACGAAGCCGGGGCCGAAGACAAAATGCCTTGCCGTTTCGACATCGCCGCAGGCATGGATCATGCGGATGGCGATCTCGGCTTCCGGCGGCGAAAGGCGCGACAGGTCCGCCTCGGCGCGGATGATGGCGAAGGAGCGCTCATAGATGGCGTTGCCGTCGCGTATGTAATCGTAGGCGGTCATTCTCGTCCCTGCATGAAGGCGGTGGTCACGGCAGCAGCGCCCAGCCGGGCGAGGCAGGCGGCGACGGTTTCGTCAGGATGGCGCATGTGTTGCACCAGTGAAGCGACGCGGGCGATGCCGGCTTGCGCGTCAGCGACAACATGCGCTTCGGCGGCTGGAGCCCGAGCGGTTGCGTCCAGCGCGATTCCCGCGCCGCCGTCATGGTCATCAAGGTCATGGCCGGCGAGGGTGAGGGCGGTTGGAGCGGGATGCGCACAGCCCTTTGCGCAGCCCGAAACGTGGAGCGTGAAGGAGCCGTCGAGCAAATCCGCATGGCGGGCGGCGATGCGTTCGGCCAAGGCCCGCGTGGCGATCCTGCCCGAACCGCAGGCGGGAGCGCCGGGGCAGGCGGCAATCGACAGGCGCGGATCGGCAGCGTCGGTGATGAAGCCTAGAGAGGCGGCGGCATCGCGCAGGGTGTCGCAGGCATCACCGTTCATGCCGGGAAACAGCAGCGCACGGGATGGGGCGGGACGGATTTCCGTTACGCCGAGCGCAATGGCGCCTTGCGCAAGTGCGGCGATGTTTTCGGCGGGCATCGAGCCGAAAGGCAGGGCGATGCCGAGTGCCAGCGTGCCATCTGCCAGCGGGAACATGGTAATGGAAGCAGCTGTCGACGGGGCCTGAGGATTGCTCCTCTCTGGCCTTGCGGAGAGGGGTATTGCCGCAATGATCCTGTGCGGATCGGCCAGATCGCGCGCCCTTGCCTCGCGGCCCAAAGTGGCGACGGCTTCGAGGATGGCGATGGCTGCGATGCAGGCTTGCGCGTCGTTGACTATGCCTATCCGGCGGGCACTGGCAGCCGTGCCGCCTGTCGAAAGCAACCATCCCGAGGATGAAGCGACAAGCCGCACATCGGCCAGCACGGCGTCCATCGGCAGGCGGCCGCCGCCATCCACCACCACGGAAACCTTGGGGCCGAGCCGTGCGGCAAGGCCGGCCTTTTCGATGGCGTTCCGGATTTCACTTGCCAGCGGTCGCGGGTCGGCGATTTCCCCGGCGTCGATGCCGGCCAGCGGGCCGGTCTCGACCGGCACGCCGGTGCGCACGTCAATCTCCAGCGCATCGACCTCGCGGGCGAGCGCTTGCGCAGAAGATGGCGTGAGACCTCGAATCTGGATCGAGCCGCGCGCCGTCACGTCGATGATGCCATTGCCATGGCGCAGGGCCGATTCGCAGAGTCCGATCAACGCCCTGGGCGGCAAACCTCCAGCAATGGTGTGGAGACGGGCGAGCAGGCCGTCGCCGGTCTGCATCGGTGCGGAAAGGGCGGGACAGGCGCCGCGTCTGGCGAAGGCGTTCATGCCGCCGCCTGCCTTGCCTCGGCGATCAGCGCGGCGAGGTCGTCGTCTATCGCGTTGCGAAGCGGGTGCCACAGGCCGCGCCGGCGGGCGGCGAGGAAGCGCTCGGCGATGAGCGCTGCGGCTTCCCGGTTTTCGCGCAGCAGGAAGGCGCGCACCTCATTATCTCCCAGATAGGCGTCGTGGACGGCCTCGATCAGCGCGCCCGGAATGGCGTGCGTGGTTTCGGCGAAACCGACCAGCCGGTCCACGGTTTCGGCGAATTCGGAAGCACCGCGCGGGCCGTGGCGCATCTGGCCGGCGATGAAGCGCGGGTTGACGGCACGGGCGCGCACCACGCGGGAAACGGCTTCCGACACCGAACGCGGCTTCGGCCTTGCCGGGTCGGTGGTGTCGAGCACGATGACGTCGGCGTTGCGGCCAAGCGCTGCAAGCGCGGCGGAAAAACCGCCGATGAAGGCGACATCGGCGGAGCCTTCGAGAATGTCGCGGCCGGAGTCGTCGCCGGTGTGGACCAGCAGATCGGCCTCCGACAGCCGGTCGGCGAACGCGCCGGGTGCGGCCACGCCTTCGCCCTCCGCGCCGCCATAGGCGTGCGAGGCGCTGTCCAGATAGGCGCGGCCGATCTCCTCGCGGCTTTCCCAGTCGCCGCTGGCAAGCAGGCTTTCGATGCCCGCGCCGTATGTGCCGGGCGAGGAGCCGAAGATGCGCGGGCCGACGCGGCCTTCCGCGCGGGCAAGAGCGGCCAGCGGGTTTTCATCGTCGGTCTCGTCACGGACCGCAACCGCGCGCGCGGCGGCGTCGATCAGCGCGATCTGGGTCGGGAACATGTCGCGGAACAGGCCGGAAATGTGCCAGGTGACATCGACGCGCGGACGGCCGAGCACGGCCGGCGGCAGCACCTCGATGCCGGTCACACGGCCGGTGGCGGCGTCCCATTGCGGGCGGCAGCCCATCAGCGCCAGCCCCTGCGCGATTTCCTCGCCGCCGGTGCGCAGCGAGGCCGAACCCCACAGGTCGATGACCAGCGAACGCGGCCAATCACCATGAGTCTGGACATAGGTCGTCACCACCTCGCCAGCCGCCGCCTTGCCGAGATCGAAGGCGGTGGGCGTGGGCATGGTGCGCGGATCGGCGGTGAACAGGTTGCGGCCGGTCGGCAACACGTCTGTGCGGCCGCGCGCCGGTGCGCCGGACGGGCCGGCCGTAACGTGGCGGCCATCGAGTGCGGCGAGAAGCGCGGATTTTTCCGCTTCGGCGCTTTGCAGGCGCAGCGGATCGTTTTCGTCGGCCTGAGCGCGGCCATAGATATGCAGGCCGTCCTTGATGGCGAAATCCTTGAGGTCGCAAAGCCAGGCATCGATGCGGCGCAGTGCCTCGTCGGGCGCGTCGGTGCCGGTCACGCCGGCCTCGACGGCAAGCCCGGTCTCGCCGGCCGTCTCGACAATCAGCTTCGCCAGCCGGTCGCGGCGGCGGCGATCGAGGCCGTCGGCCTGCGCATATTCATCCACCAGCCGTTCGAGTTTCTGTTGGTGTTCATCCAGTTCTGCGCTGACCAGCGGCGGGGGCAGATGGCCGAGCGTGACGGCCGAAATGCGCCGCTTGGCCTGCGCCGCCTCGCCGGGGTTGGAGACGATGAACGGATAGACGACCGGCAGCGGCCCGGTGACGATCTCGGGGAAACAGGCTTCGCTGAGCGCAACGGTCTTGCCCGGCAGCCATTCCAGCGTTCCGTGCGCGCCGACATGGACGATGGCATGCGCGCCCAGCGCCTTCTGCATCCACAGGCCGAAGGCGACCAGTTCATGGCGCGGGGGCAGGGTGGGGTCGTGGTAGTCGGCGCGGCGGTCCTCGGAGCGACCGCGATCCGGGGCGAGGGCTACCGTGACGTTGCCGAAACTGGCGGCGCGGAACGTGAAGCGGGTTCCGGCAGGCTTGCCCCATGCGCCGAGGACGGCCTCGCGTGCCGCGGCGGGGAGTTCGCTGAAGAGGGCAATATAGTCGTCAGCGGCAAGGCCGTGGGTGCCACGGTCGATCATATCGAGCAGGGCGCGCGGCGATTGCGGAATCCGGTCAACGACATAGCCGGCGTCCTTCAGGTCTTGCAGCATGGCGAGCACGCTGTTGGGCACATCCAGGCCGACGGCATAGCCGGTACGGCCGGGCGCGCTCGGATAATCCGGAATGAGGATGACGACGCGCCGTTCAGCCGGCGGCGTGGCGCGCAGGCGCAGGAAGGCGCAAAGCCGCCGGGCCACCTGCGCGACGCGGTCGGGCACCGGCTGGTTGATCTGGGCGCGCAGGCCAAGTGCGGCATCGGCCTCCGCTTCCGCCTTGAAGGAGATGGCACCTGCCATGATGCGCCCGTCGAGTTCCGGCAGAACGGCGTGCATGGCGAGGTCGGCGGGCGCAAGGCCGCGCTGGCCGCTTTCCCATGCCTCGCGTTTCGTCGTGGCCACGACCACCTGAAACACCGGAATGCCGGTGCGGTCGAACAGCGTTTCCGCGCCCGGTTCGGCACCGGAGGCAAAGGCCGTGGCGGTGACGATGGCCGCCGGTTGCAGGGCCGCGATTGCCTCCTCGACGAAAGCGAGCGAGGCCGCATCTTTCAGGCTGGAGACGAAGACAGGCACCGCCGCGATGCCGGTGCTGCACAGTTCAGCGGTCAGCGCGTCGATGGGGGCGATGTCGTTCGCCAGCAGCATGGAACGGTAGAACAGCACCGGCACGACGGGTGCCCGACAGGATGCCGGCCGTTCGACCACGCCCGATCCGGGCTCATGGTAGCCGGCTCTCGGCACGGGCTCGGGTGCCGGCGCTTCGGCCACATGGCCGGCGAGCCTTGCCAGACGGCGCACCAGCGCCTGCATATTGGCCGGGCCGCCCTCGCGGAAATAACCGAGAAGCAGGGAAAGCTCGTCGCGGGGCAGGGTGGAAGCCTGCGCCAGCCGCTCGTCCTCGTCGCGGCATTCGCCGGGCAGCAGGGCAAGTCTGATGCCCCTGGCGCGGGCGATGGCGGCAAGCTGGTCGCAGCCATAGCGCCACCAGTCGTAGCCGCCCAGAAGCCGCACCAGAATGACCTTTGCATGCCTCGCGACGCTATCCACCCACAGGTCCACGGACATGGGGTGGCGCAGATCGCGCAGGGCCGCAAGCCGCATGGAGGGCAGGCGATCCGCCTCGGCCTTCCATGCAGACGCAAGGGCTGCCAGATCGCTGTCGGTAAAGGACAGCGCCACCACCTCGCCCGGCGTCTGGCGCAGGTCGACCGGCTCGACGACATCGTCGAGCGAGGCGGAAGTGGTGGTCAGGATGTGCATCGTTCAATCCTGATGAAAGCAAGAGGCGCCCTGTTGTGTTCAGCCCGCCAGTATCTTCTCGATTGCCGGCTGGTCGAGACCCTTGAGGCCAATGACGATCAGCCGCGAGCGGCGATCGTCCCCGGCTGTCCAGGCGCGATCATAGTAATGATTGACGCGGGGACCGACAGCCTGAACCAGCAGGCGCATCGGCTTGCCGGCCACTTCCACGAAACCCTTCACGCGCAACACGTCCTCCTGTTCGGCGGCGGCGGCGATGCGACGAGCCAGATCGTCCGGGTCGGCAACGGCAGGGACGTCGATGACGAAAGTGTCGAAATCGTCATGCTCGTGATCGCCGACGCCGTCATGATGCGACTTGCGGTTCTCGATGTCGTCCTCGACGGCGAGGCCGAGGCCGAGCAGGATCGACGGGTCGACCTTGCCGTGCCCGGACGGGACCACCTTCACCGCAGGCCCGATATGGGCGTCCACGATCTTGCGGGCGCGCTCGGCGGCGGCTTCATCGAGCAGGTCGTTCTTGGACAGGATGATGAGGTCGGCGCAGGCCACCTGATCCTCGAAGACCTCCTCGATGGGGTCGTCATGGTCGAGCGACTCGTCTTGCGCGCGCTGGGCGGCGAGCGCGTCCATGTCGGAGGCGACCTTGCCCTCGGCAAGGGCCGGGCCATCGACCACGGCGATCACGCCATCGACGGTGACACGGCTTTTGACCGTCGGCCACTGGAATGCCTGCACCAGCGGCTTCGGCAGGGCGAGGCCGGAAGTCTCGATCAGGATGTGATCGACCTTCGGCGTGCGCGACAGGATCTGGTCGAGCGCCGGCACGAAATCGTCGGCCACCGTGCAGCAGATGCAGCCATTGGCCAGTTCGACGATGTTCTCTTCCGGACAGGTGTCGATGCCGCAACCCTTCAGGATTTCGCCATCGACTCCGACATCGCCGAACTCGTTGACGATGAGGGCGAGGCGCTTGCCTGCGGATTGTTCCAGCAGGTTGCGGATCAGCGTGGTCTTGCCGGCACCAAGGAAGCCGGTGACGACGGTGCAGGGCACGCGGGTGGCGTTTGCGGTCATGATTGGTCCTTCAGAGGCATAAGGGGAGGAATGCGCGCGACAAGGCCGCGCCTGAGCGAATCGGGACGGCCCCGCCATGGGATCTTGCCGTCCTCCGCGGTCGCGAGCAGGCTGGCGCCGGCAACCAGATCGGCGCCGCTGTCTTCGGCGAGATCGCCGAAGACATAGCTCCATGCGCCATCGTGCAGGATGGAGGCGCTGAGCCTGCGCTTGCAATTGCCGAGGCATTCGACGGTGCGCACCTCGACCGGCTGACCGGCGGCGGCGCGGCGCGTATCCTCGGCCAGCCTTTCGCCGGCACGGGGATGCGCATCGGAGCCGCTGGCATCCCGGCACGAGATACAGACGACGATTGTCGTGCCGGCTCCGGTGATGCTGGCGGCTGGTTCGGTCTGAGTGGCCGGGCCTGAATCCACTATCTGCTCCTTGCCCGGGTCACCCGCCAGGCTTTCGGCTCATTTCACGCAGACGGCAGGTCTCCTGGCTTGCGGGTTGTGGCCCTGATGCCGCCTTCCCGGGTTTTCACCCAGTGGCGTCCGGCACAGGCTCGCCGCTTACAGTTGCGGGGACAGCTGCGGAGTTGGGAACATTCCCGCACCGCATTCCCTCTTAGCTCCCTTCCTTTGGGAAAGGAGACCGTCATGGCGGATTTAGGCCCGAGCAGGGGGCGCTGTCAACGCGCGGTTACGACGCGATCATGTCCGCCAGCGTCGGGCCGAGATCGCCGGCTGGCGTGGCCTCGATGCGCTCGAGCCCCAGCCAGTCGCGCATCTGTGCGAGTTCCGCAAGGAGGGCCGCTGCGGTCCCGGCGGGCGCGCCCGGTTCGGCGTAGGCGGCGTGGACGCGCAATACCCCGGCCGGGCGGTCCGCCTTGAGATCGACACGCGCGACGATCCTGTCGCCCAGCAGAAAGGGCAGGACATAGTAGCCATACTGCCGTTTCTCTGCCGGCGTGTAGATTTCGATGCGGTAGCGGAACCCGAACAGCTTTTCGGTGCGATCCCGCTCGAAGACCAAAGGATCGAAAGGCGCAAGCAGGGCGCGGGCCCCGACCCTGCGGGGGAGGCGTGCGTCGCGATGCAGATAGGCTTGCCGCGCCCATCCCGCGACAGCAACGGGAACCAGTTCCCCCTCCTCGACAAGCTCGGCGATGCGGGCGGCTGCCTCGGTGGCCGGGAGCCGGAAATAATCGCGCAGGCAGGCGGCAGTTGCGATGCCGTGGGCACGGGCGGAAATGCGCAGCAGTTCGCGCTGGGCATCCGCCGTCGCGGGAACGGGCATGTCGAGGATGGCGCGCGGCAGCACGCGCCCCGGCAGGTCGTAGACACGCTCGAAGCCACGGCGGTAGGCGGTGGTGATCCGTCCGGCCCAGAACAGCCATTCGAAGGCCGCCTTGGCGTCGCTCCAGCCCCACCAGCCGCCCGACCCCTTGTGGCCGTCCATGTCGGAAGCCGCCAGTGGCCCCCGGGCCTCGATTTCGCGGAAGATCTCCTCGATGAAGGCCGGCCGTTCGCGGCCGAATCTTGCCAACCCGCTGTACATCCCTTCGCCGCGTGCCGCCCTTTCCATGCGCCAGCGCAGCAGCGGCCATGTTTCCAGGGGCAGGAGCGATGCCTCATGCGCCCAGTATTCGAAAAACAGGCGCCTTGCCCCCGGACGGGCAGCCTCATCCAGCAAGGACAAAGGGTAGGGGCCGAGGCGGGAATAAACAGGCATGTAGTGCGCGCGCACCACGGCGCTGACCGAGTCGATCTGCAAAAGCGCCGTGCGCGAGACGACGCGCGAGATATGTCGACGGCCCGGCGCACTTTTTGCGCGAGGGCCGCCGAACCCCTGTGCGGCCAGTGCGACGCGTCGTGCCAGAGCTGTCGAGAGGATTTCCTTCATGCGATCCAGGTCTGTCTGCGGGCATGGTCTACGAACACCCGATTCCGGCAGGCTAGCAGCCAAACCGCCGGAATACTGTCAGGAATAAAAGTGGAGTTAAAAGTGAAGGAAATCAAGGATGATCAGTTTTGTCGCAGATAGTGTGCGGTGCAGCGTTTTGATCAAGGTTTGACTTGCTTCGGCAATCCGCCTGCGCTAACCCTCGCCGCGTTGCAGCATGGGGCCGAAAGGGTTCCGGGGGCAAATCTGTCACGCTTCCGTAACAGGGCCGGCTGCGCTAGTTTCAGGCGGATCCGCCGCCAACGGAAAGTTGCAGCATGAACGAATTGCTGAGTTCGTATCTGCCGATCGTCATATTCATCGGCGTGGCACTGGTGATCGGGCTGGCGCTCATCGTAGCGCCCTTTCTGGTTGCCTACCGCGATCCGGATCCCGAGAAGCTGTCCGCCTACGAGTGCGGCTTCAACTCGTTCGACGATGCGCGCATGAAGTTCGACATCCGGTTCTATCTGGTGTCGATCCTGTTCATCATCTTCGATCTCGAGGTGGCTTTCCTGTTCCCGTGGGCCGTTTCGTTCGGCGACATTGGCATGCTCGGCTTCTGGTCGATGATGGTGTTCCTTGGCGTTCTCACCGTCGGCTTCATATATGAGTGGAAGAAAGGGGCGCTGGAATGGGATTGATCGGCAATTCCGGCACGCTTGTCGCGCCGCAGCCAAAGGGCGTTCTGGATCCGCGCACCGGCAAGCCGGTGGGCTCGGACGACCCGTTCTTCATCGGCATCAATGACGAACTGGCCGACAAGGGATTCATTGTCACCTCGACCGAGGCGCTGATCACTTGGGCCCGTACCGGCTCGCTGATGTATATGACGTTCGGGCTGGCCTGTTGCGCCGTCGAGATGATTCACTCGGCCATGCCGCGCTATGACAGCGAGCGCTTCGGCATTGCGCCGCGCGCCTCGCCGCGCCAGTCGGACGTCATGATCGTGGCCGGGACGCTGACCAACAAGATGGCGCCGGCGCTGCGCAAGGTTTACGACCAGATGCCGGAGCCGCGTTACGTGATCTCCATGGGGTCGTGCGCCAATGGCGGCGGCTACTACCATTATTCCTATTCGGTGGTGCGCGGCTGCGACCGCGTCGTGCCCGTCGATATCTATGTGCCGGGTTGTCCGCCAAGCGCCGAGGCGCTGATGTACGGCCTTCTTCTGTTGCAGAAGAAAATCCGGCGTACCGGCACCATCGAGCGGTGACAAGAATGAGTGAAGCACTCAGGGAACTGGCCGCCCATATCGAAGCCAATTGCGGTGTCGAGATTCTGCATAGCGAGCTGGCTTTCGGCGAGCTGACGATGACCGTCGCGCCTGCCGATATCGTCACTCTGGCGCGCTTCGTGCGCGACGACGCCAGATGCCGGTTTGTGTCGATGATCGATGTTTCCGGCGCGGATTATCCGGAGCGGTTCGACCGTTTCGACGTTGTCTATCACCTGCTGTCGCCGACGAGGAACCTGCGCCTGCGCCTCAAGGTTCAGGCCGGCGAGGAGACGGTCGTTCCCTCCGTCACCGGTGTCTGGCCGGGAGCCGACTGGTTCGAGCGGGAGACCTACGACCTCTACGGCGTGCTGTTCTCCGGTCATCCGGACCTGCGCCGCATCCTGACCGACTACGGCTTCGAAGGGCATCCGCTGCGCAAGGACTTCCCTCTCACCGGCTTTGTCGAGGTGCGTTACGACGACGAGGCAAAGCGCGTCGTTTACGAGCCTGTCGAGCTGAAGCAGGAGTTCCGCAATTTCGACTTCCTCTCGCCGTGGGAGGGCACCGACTACGTGCTGCCCGGCGATGAAAAGGTGAAGCAGTAAATGGCTGAAACCTCCGTCCGCAATTTCAACATCAACTTCGGCCCGCAGCATCCGGCTGCGCACGGCGTGCTGCGTCTCGTGCTGGAGTTGGACGGCGAGGTGGTCGACCGCGTCGATCCGCATATCGGTCTGTTGCATCGCGGCACCGAGAAGCTGATGGAGGCCAAGACCTATCTTCAGGCCGTGCCCTATCTGGACCGGCTCGACTATTGCTCGCCCATGAATCAGGAGCATGCCTACGCCCTGGCGGTCGAGCGCCTGCTGGGCATCGAGGTTCCGAAGCGCGGGCAGATCATCCGCGTGCTCTATTCCGAAATCGGCCGCATCATGTCGCACATCCTCAATGTGACGACGCAGGCCATGGACGTCGGCGCGCTGACCCCGCCGCTGTGGGGATTCGTTGAGCGCGAGAAGCTGATGGTCTTCTATGAGCGGGCTTCCGGTTCGCGCATGCATGCGGCCTATTTCCGCCCGGGCGGCGTGCATCAGGACCTGCCGCAGAAGCTGATCGAGGACATCGGCAAGTGGATCGACCCGTTCCTCAGGACCATCGACGATCTCGATGCGCTGCTGACACCCAACCGCATCTTCAAGCAGCGCAACGTCGATATCGGCGTGGTGTCGCTGGACGATGCATGGGCATGGGGTTTCTCGGGCGTCATGGTGCGCGGTTCGGGCGCGGCGTGGGACCTGCGCAAGTCGCAGCCCTACGAGTGCTACTCCGAAATGGATTTCGACATTCCGATCGGCAAGAACGGCGACAATTTCGACCGCTATCTCATTCGCATGGAAGAGATGCGCCAGTCGGCGCGGATCATGCGCCAGTGCGTCGATCTTCTGCTCGGCAAGGAAAGCACCGGCCCCGTCTCCAACCTGGACGGCAAGGTGGTGCCGCCGAAGCGTGGCGAGATGAAGCGCTCGATGGAAGCGCTGATCCATCACTTCAAGCTCTATACCGAGGGTTACAAGGTGCCGGCCGGCGAGGTTTATGCGGCCGTCGAAGCGCCGAAGGGCGAGTTCGGCGTCTATCTGGTGTCGGACGGAACCAACAAGCCGTATCGCTGCAAGCTGCGCGCGCCGGGCTTCGCCCATTTGCAGGCCATGGATTTCCTGTGCAAGGGCTACATGCTTGCGGACGTCGCAGCCATCCTCGGCTCCCTCGACATCGTCTTTGGTGAGGTCGACCGCTAATGTCCGTTCGCCGTCTCGCAGATGCCAGCGTCCAGCCAGCAGCATTCTCCTTCAACGAGGAGTTCGCTTCGGCTGCGCAGAAGTGGATCGCAAAATATCCGGAAGGCCGCCAGCAATCGGCGATCATCCCGCTGCTCATGCTTGCTCAGGAGCAGGATGGCTGGGTGACCAAAGCCGCAATCGAGCAGATCTGCGACATGCTGGGCATGCCATATATCCGCGGCCTCGAAGTCGCGACCTTCTACACGCAGTTCCAGTTGAAGCCGGTCGGCACGCGCGCCCATATTCAGGTCTGCGGCACGACGCCGTGCATGCTGCGCGGCGCGGGCGAGCTGATGGATGTGTGTCGCTCCAAAATCCATCATGAGCAGTTCCACACCAACGAGGATGGAACGCTGTCGTGGGAAGAGGTCGAGTGCCAGGGCGCCTGCGTGAACGCGCCGATGGTCATGATCTTCAAGGATTCCTATGAAGACCTGACGCCCGAGCGTCTGGCCGAGATCATCGACGAGTTCGAGGCGGGCAGGGGCGATTCCGTGCCTACCGGGCCGCAGGTCGATCGCTTCTTCTCTGCGCCGGAAGGCGGGTTCACCGCGCTGACCGACGAGAAAGCCGTTCTGAAGTCGGCCCGTGCCCGCGAGGCGAAGGCCGATGCGGCCGGGGCCGCCGCTGGCGCGGCAGTGCCTCCGTCCAATGCCGGCAAGCCGAAGACCGATGCGCCCGAGACCAGTCCGGCGCTGAAGACCCCGTCGAAGGTGAAAGCCGCACCGGAGGCCGAGAAGGCCGCAAGCGTTGCCGCGCCCGCTGCCAAGCCGGCAAAGCCGTCTCTTGACGACAAGAACCGTCCGGCTGGCATTGCCCGTCCGGCCATGGTCGATGACCTCAAGCTGATTTCGGGTGTTGGCCCGAAGAACGAGAAGGTTCTGCACGAGCTCGGCATTTTCACCTTTGCGCAGGTTGCATCGTGGAAGAAGGCCGAGCGCGAGTGGGTCGACGGCTATCTCAATTTCCACGGCCGCATCGAGCGCGAGGACTGGGTCAAGCAGGCCAAGGCGCTCGCCAGGGGCGGCGTGGACGAATATGTCCGCGTCTTCGGCAAGAAGCCGGTTTGAGGGAAGAACGATGCTTCAGGACAAGGATCGCATCTTTACCAACATCTACGGCCGCTTCGACAGGTCGCTGGCGGGCGCGATGTCGCGCGGTTGCTGGGATGGCACCAAGGGCATCATCGACAAGGGCCGTGACTGGATCATCAACGAGATGAAGGCGTCCGGCCTGCGCGGCCGCGGCGGCGCAGGCTTCCCGACCGGTCTCAAGTGGTCGTTCATGCCCAAGGAAAGCGACGGCCGCCCGAGCTATCTGGTGGTCAATGCCGACGAATCCGAGCCCGGCACCTGCAAGGACCGGGACATTCTGCGCCACGACCCGCATACGCTGGTCGAAGGCTGCCTGCTGGCCGGCTTCGCCATGGGCGCGGTCGCGGCCTACATCTATGTACGCGGCGAGTTCATGCGCGAGCGCGAAGCCCTGCAACGCGCCATCGATGAGGCTTACGATGCGAAGCTCATCGGCAAGAACAACAAGAACGGCTACGACTTCGACGTTTATGTCCATCACGGCGCTGGCGCCTACATCTGCGGCGAGGAAACGGCCCTGCTGGAAAGCCTCGAAGGCAAGAAGGGCCAGCCGCGCCTGAAGCCGCCGTTCCCGGCGAATATGGGCCTCTACGGCTGCCCGACCACGGTCAACAATGTCGAATCCATCGCCGTTGCGCCGACCATCCTGCGGCGCGGCGCGGCCTGGTTCTCGTCCTTCGGGCGTCCGAACAATGTCGGCACCAAGCTGTACATGCTGGTCGGGCATGTGAACACGCCCTGCACGGTCGAGGAAGAGATGGGCACCACCTTCCGCGAGCTGGTGGAGAAGCACGGCGGCGGCATTCGCGGGGGCTGGGACAATCTGCTGGCGGTCATTCCCGGCGGAGCGTCGTGTCCGGTGGTCAAGGCCGAGGACATCATCGATGCGCCGATGGATTTTGACGGCATGCGTGAGGTGAAGTCCTCCTTCGGCACGGCTGCGATGATCATCATGGACAAGTCGACCGACATCGTGAAGGCGATCGCGCGTCTCTCCTACTTCTTCAAGCACGAGAGCTGCGGCCAGTGCACGCCGTGCCGCGAGGGCACGGGCTGGATGTGGCGCGTGATGGAGCGGCTGGTGCGCGGCGAGGCGCAGAAGCGCGAGATCGACATGCTGCTCGACGTCACCAGGCAGATCGAAGGTCACACCATCTGCGCGCTGGGCGACGCGGCTGCGTGGCCGGTGCAGGGCCTGATCCGCAACTTCCGCCCCGAGATCGAGCGCCGCATCGACGAATTCACCCGCAATTCCCACCGGGTCGAGCCGGTTCTGGTGGCGGCGGAGTAGTGAAACGATGCTGTTGAGATTACGCGATACACGGGCTTTTGTGGGCGGTGCTGGCCTTTCTGGCGCTGCACGTGAAAGCCGTGGCGCATGCTCCGATAGCTGTGATGTTTCTGCTGGCTTCTCTGCCCTACCTGCTGGTTACCAGCCTGGGAGGCGCCGAGCGAAGCGCGGGGATGGCGTGGGCCTATCGGATTTATCAGCTTGTCGGGCTGGCAATTCTGATCGGCTGGCCGGTTGCCGGAATCTGGCGTTGGAGGCAGTCGCCATCAGTGCTTCTTACCTATCCGCACTTGCTGATCGCTTTGGCGGGATGGTGGTGCACCCTGTTGATCGGATCGATCAATTTTCCGTTTATGCTTTAGGCAAATGACACAGACCGGACGCAATCATAACGTGGTGCTGCCTGCCGAGCTTGCCAACTCGGTGAATCTGCTCGCCCATCCGGCAGCCGGAATGGCGGCCGCGTCGGCGCTTGGGTTCGGTCTGGCCAGTCAGGCGCTCGGTGTCTGGTTGGGCGCGCTGAACGGCGCAAGCGAAGCTTCGCAGAAGCTGTTCCAGACTTTTGGCGATGCGGCGGCGCAGGATGAACATAAGGCCGCCGACGAAGCAAAGCCCGCTGCCCATACCGAGCGCGCGGCTGCCGCCGACGTTGCCGTACAGGCGGAGGCGCATCGGCCCAAGGCGCTGGACAAGCCGTCCGCTCCGGACGACCTGAAGGCAATCTCCGGGATCGGCCCGAAGCTTGAGGCGGTTCTCAATGGCTATGGCATCTGGACCTGGCGCCAGATTGCGGAATGGACGGACGCCGAGATTGCGTGGATGGACGAAACGCTCGGCTTTCGCGGCCGCATCCGGCGCGACGACTGGGTCGGACAGGCAGCGGTGCTGCAAGACGGGCAACGGGCAAAGTAAAATCAGGCAGGGCGCGGCTTCGATGGCGCCAGCAATGAAGATCGCGGCACGGCTGCGGGGTTGAGGCGAAATGGCAAAGCTCAAGGTCGACGGGAAAGAGATCGAGGTACCCGACCACTACACGCTGCTGCAGGCGGCGGAGGCGGCCGGCGCGGAAGTGCCGCGTTTCTGCTTCCATGAACGGCTGTCGATCGCCGGCAACTGCCGCATGTGTCTGGTCGAGGTGAAGGGCGGTCCCCCCAAGCCGCAGGCTTCCTGCGCCATGGGCGTGCGCGACCTGCGCCCCGGTCCGGAAGGCCAGCTTCCCGAGGTGTTCACCAACACGCCGATGGTCAAGAAGGCCCGCGAAGGCGTGATGGAGTTCCTGCTCATCAACCACCCGCTGGATTGTCCGATCTGCGATCAGGGCGGCGAGTGCGACCTGCAGGACCAGGCTATGGCCTTCGGCATGGATTCCTCCCGCTTCCACGAGAACAAGCGCGCCGTCGAGGACAAATATATCGGCCCGCTGGTCAAGACGATCATGACGCGCTGCATCCACTGCACGCGCTGCGTGCGCTTCACCACGGAAGTGGCCGGCATTTCCGAGCTCGGCCTGATCGGCCGCGGCGAGGACGCCGAGATCACCACCTATCTCGAGCAGGCGATGACCTCCGAACTGCAGGGCAACGTCATCGACCTTTGTCCGGTCGGTGCGCTGACCGCAAGGCCATACGCTTTCCAGGCGCGCCCGTGGGAGCTGACAAAGACCGAATCCATCGACGTGATGGACGCCGTGGGCTCCGCCATCCGCGTCGACACGCGCGGCCGGGAGGTGATGCGCATCCTGCCGCGCAACAACGACGCGGTGAACGAGGAATGGATTTCGGACAAGACCCGTTTCATCTGGGATGGTCTGCGCACCCAGCGCCTCGACCGGCCCTATGTGCGGCGCGACGGCAAGCTGAAACCGGCAAGCTGGGGTGAAGCCTTCGCCGCCATCCGCGATGCCGTTTCGGCTACCACCCCCGACAGGATCGGCGCGATTGCCGGCGATCTGGCTGCCGTCGAGGAAATGTATGCGCTGAAGCGCCTTATGGCATCGCTTGGCTCGACCAATATCGACTGCCGCCAGGACGGTGCCGCGCTCAACCCGGCACTCGGTCGCGCGAGCTATATCTTCAATCCGACGATCGAGGGGATCGAGAATGCCGATGCGATCCTTATCGTCGGCGCCAATCCGCGTTTCGAGGCTTCGGTGCTCAATGCCCGTATCCGCAAGCGTTTCCGCGCCGGCCCGCTGCCGATCGGCGTGATCGGCGAGTTCGGCGATCTGCGCTACGACTATGAAGCCCTTGGCGCGGGACCGGATGCGCTGAAGGACATCGCCGGCGGCAACGGTACGTTCTTCGAGGCGCTGAAGAAGGCCGAGCGGCCGCTCATCATCGTCGGGCAGGGTGCCCTGGCGCGCCCCGATGGTGCCGCCGTGCTCGGTCTGACAGCCAAACTCGCAATGGCTGTCGACGCTGTCGGGCCGGACTGGAACGGCTTTGCCGTGCTGCACCATGCGGCCGCCCGCGTCGGCGGTCTCGACATCGGTTTCGTGCCGGAGGAGGGCGGCAAGGATGCCGCCGCCATGCTCGAAGGCACCGACCTTCTGTTCCTGCTCGGCGCCGACGAGATCGACATGGGCAAGGTCAAGAGCGGTTTCGTGGTCTATGTCGGCACGCATGGCGATGCCGGCGCCCATCGCGCCGATGTGATCCTGCCGGCTTCGGCCTATACCGAGAAGTCGGGAACCTATGTGAATACGGAAGGCCGCGTGCAGCAGACGAGCCGCGCCGGTTTCGCTCCCGGCGACGCCCGTGAGGACTGGGCGATCTTGCGTGCGCTCTCGGACGTTCTCGGCCACAGATTGCCGTTCGATTCGTTGGGGCAGCTTCGCAGGGAACTGTATGGCGAACACCCGCATCTGGCTCGCATCGACCGGATCGAGGCAGGCTCCGCGGACGATGTTGCCGGGGCCGCCAGGATCGCCGGCCGTATCGAAAAGGCCGGCTTCGTGTCGCCGGTACGCGACTTCTACCTGACCAACCCGATCGCTCGCGCATCGGCCGTGATGGCCGAGTGCTCGGCGCTGGCGCAGGGCGGCTTCAAGCAGGCGGCGGAATAGGACATGGACGACAGCTTCTTCTCCTTCTACATCCTGCCGGCGCTGATCATTCTCGCGAAATCGCTCGCGCTGCTGGTCATCCTGCTGATCTTCGTGGCCTACATCCTGTATGCCGACCGCAAGATCTGGGCTGCCGTGCAGATGCGCCGCGGCCCGAACGTGGTTGGTCCCTGGGGCCTGTTCCAGGCTTTCGCGGACCTGTTCAAGTTCGTGTTCAAGGAACCGGTGATCCCCTCCGGCGCCAACAAGGGCGTGTTCCTGCTGGCGCCGCTGGTGTCCTCGGTTCTGGCGATGGCCGCGTGGGCGGTCATCCCGGTGAACGAGGGCTGGGCCGTCGCCAACATCAATGTCGGCATTCTCTACGTTCTCGCCATCTCCTCGCTGGAGGTCTACGGCGTGATCATGGGCGGCTGGGCGTCGAACTCGAAATATCCGTTCCTCGGCGCGCTGCGCTCGGCGGCGCAGATGGTCTCCTACGAAGTCTCCATCGGATTCGTCATCGTCACCGTGCTTCTGTGCGTCGGTTCGCTGAACCTCACCGATATCGTTCTGGCGCAGAAGGATGGAATCGGTACATGGGCCGGCATGCCCAACAGCTTCCTCGACTGGCACTGGCTCGGCCTGTTCCCGATGTTCGTCATCTTCATCATCTCGGCGCTGGCTGAAACCAACCGCCCGCCCTTCGATCTCGTGGAAGCGGAATCGGAGCTGGTTGCCGGCCACATGGTGGAATATTCCTCGACGGCGTTCCTGCTGTTTTTCCTCGGCGAGTATGTGGCAATCGTGCTGATGTGCGCGCTGACCACGATCCTCTTCCTTGGAGGCTGGCTGCCGCCGTTCGACTTCGCGCCGTTCACCTGGGTGCCGGGCGTTGTCTGGTTCGTGCTCAAGGTGTGCTTTGTGTTCTTCATCATCTCGATGGCCAAGGGCGTTCTTCCACGCTACCGCTACGACCAGCTGATGCGGCTGGGCTGGAAAGTCTTCCTGCCGATCTCGCTGTTCATGGTCGTGGCCACGGCCGCGTTCCTCAAGCTGACGGGGCTTGCCTGATGTCTGCAATCGCTCAAGCGGCTAAGTCGCTGATCCTGAAAGATATCCTGGGTGGCTACTGGCTGGGCATGAAGAAGATGTTCCAGCCCAAGGAAACCATCAACTATCCGCACGAAAAGGGGCCGATCAGCCCCCGCTTTCGTGGCGAGCACGCGCTGCGCCGTTATCCGAACGGCGAGGAGCGCTGCATCGCCTGCAAGCTGTGCGAGGCGATCTGCCCGGCCCAGGCCATCACCATCGAGGCAGGCCCGCGCCGCAACGATGGCACGCGCCGCACCGTGCGCTACGATATCGACATGGTGAAGTGCATCTATTGCGGTTTCTGCCAGGAAGCCTGCCCGGTCGACGCCATCGTCGAGGGGCCGAACTTCGAGTTCGCGACCGAGACGCGCGAGGAGCTTTACTATGACAAGGACAAGCTTCTGGCGAACGGCGACCGCTGGGAGCGCGAAATCGCGCGCAACATGGCGATGGATGCGCCTTATCGCTGAACGCGGATGCCGGACGTGCGATCCGGACATCGGCATTTGACACATGGACGGGCCGCAACGGCTCGTCTAAGGAACACGCGGTTTCGTGACCGGAGGCGGCACGGAATCAGGATTTGGAAACCTGGGGGATCCCCATGCTTGAAGGACTAGAGGCGGCTTTCTTCTACCTCTTCGCCCTCGTCGCGGTCGCGTCGGCCCTGATGGTCATCTCGTCGCGCAATCCCGTTCATTCGGTGCTGTTCCTGATCCTCGCCTTCTTCAATGCGGCGGGGCTGTTCCTGCTGGCGGGAGCCGAATTCCTGGCGCTGATCCTGCTCATCGTCTATGTCGGCGCGGTCATGGTGCTGTTCCTGTTCGTGGTCATGATGCTCGACGTCGATTTCGCCGAGTTCAAGCAGGGTGCGCTGCGCTATGCGCCGATCGGCGCGCTGGTCGGGCTGATCTTCGCCGCCGAGCTGATCATCGTCACCGGCGGCTACGTGCTGGCACCCGAACTGAGTTCGTCGGTGGCGCGGCCGATCCCGGATCTGGCGGAGCGCACCAACACGGCCGCACTCGGCGACATTCTCTACACGGACTACATCCATTTCTTCCAGATGGCGGGCGTCGTGCTTCTGGTCGCCATGGTCGGCGCCATCGTGCTGACGTTGCGCCACAAGCAGGGCGTCAGACGCCAGTCGATTTCGGCGCAGGTCGGCCGCACGCCCGAGACCGCCATCGAAGTACGCAAGGTCGAGACGGGGAAGGGCATCTGACATGACCGTCGGCATCGGACATTATCTGACACTCTCGGCGATCCTGTTCACCATCGGCGTGTTCGGCATCTTCCTGAACCGCAAAAACGTCATCGTCATCATGATGTCGATCGAACTGCTGCTTCTTGCTGCCAACATCAATCTGGTCGCCTTCTCCTCGGTGCTCAACGATCTCGTGGGGCAGGTCTTCGTGCTGTTCGTGCTGACGGTCGCGGCGGCCGAGGCGGCGATCGGCCTGTCCATCCTGGTGGTCTTCTTCCGCAACCGCGGGTCCATCGCGGTGGAAGACGTTAATATGATGAAGGGTTGAGGCGCGGAACATGTATCAGGCCATCGTCTTCCTGCCCCTCATCGGCTTCCTGATCGTCGGGCTGTTCGGCACCTCGCTCGGCGCCAAGGCTTCGGAATACATCACCTCCGGACTGGTGGTGGTTTCGGCAGCGCTTTCATGGATCGCCTTCTTCTCGGTGGGCTTCTCCGACGCCGAAACTTTCACCGTTCCGCTGCTGCGCTGGCTCCAGACAGGCGGGCTCGACGCCGCGTGGGCGCTGCGCATCGACACGCTGACCGTCGTCATGCTGGTGGTGGTGAACACCGTCTCGGCGCTGGTTCACATCTACTCCATCGGCTACATGCACCACGATCCGCACCGGCCGCGCTTCTTCGCCTATCTGTCGCTGTTCACCTTCGCCATGCTGATGCTGGTGACCTCCGACAATCTGGTGCAGATGTTCTTCGGCTGGGAAGGCGTCGGCCTGGCCTCCTATCTGCTGATCGGCTTCTGGTACAAGAAGCCCTCGGCAAGCGCCGCGGCCATGAAGGCATTCATCGTCAACCGTGTCGGCGACTTCGGCTTCCTGCTCGGTCTGTTCGGTGTGTTCGTGCTGTTCGGCTCGGTCAATTTCTCGACCATTTTCGCGGGCGCGGCCACCTATCTGCCGGCCGAGGGCGGCGCCGAGGCGGGCTCCGTGCTGACGTTCCTCGGCTATTCGCTCGACAGGACGGCGGCGATCACCGTGGTGTGCCTGCTGCTGTTCATGGGCGCCATGGGCAAGTCGGCCCAGGTGCCGCTGCACACCTGGCTGCCGGACGCCATGGAAGGCCCGACCCCGGTTTCGGCGCTGATCCACGCGGCGACCATGGTCACCGCCGGCGTGTTCATGCTGGCGCGCCTTTCGCCGCTGTTCGAACTGTCGCACAGCGCGCTTACCGTCGTCACCTTCATCGGCGCAACCACCGCCTTCTTCGCGGCGACGGTCGGCCTCGTGCAGAACGACATCAAGCGCGTCATCGCCTACTCGACCTGCTCGCAGCTCGGCTACATGTTCGTGGCGCTGGGCGTGGGGGCCTACGGCGCGGCGATATTCCACCTGTTCACGCATGCCTTCTTCAAGGCCCTGCTGTTCCTGGGCTCCGGCTCGGTCATTCACGCCATGTCGGACGAGCAGGACATGCGCAAGATGGGCGGCATCCGCAAGCTGATCCCGACCACCTACTGGATGATGATCATCGGCACGGTCGCGCTGACCGGTCTGGGCATCCCGGCCACCGTCATCGGCACGGCAGGCTTCTTCTCCAAGGACGCGATCATCGAAAGCGCCTTCGTCGGCCACAATGCGGTCGCGGGCTTCGCCTTCGCGCTGCTGGTGATCGCCGCCTGCTTCACCTCCTTCTATTCCTGGCGCCTCATCTTCATGACTTTCCACGGCAAGTCGCGCGCCAGCGAGGAGGTTCTGCACCACGTCCATGAATCGCCGCCGGTGATGCTGGTGCCGCTCTACATCCTCGCCGTCGGAGCGCTGTTTGCGGGCTTCGTGTTCCACGACCAGTTCATCGGCGATGCCTATGAGGCATTCTGGAAGACGGCGCTGTTCACCTCGGCCGACAACCATGTTCTCCACGACATGCACAATGTGCCGATGTGGGTGAAGATGTCGCCATTCGTGGCGATGGTCGTCGGCTTCCTGCTGTCCTACCAGTTCTATATCCGCTCGCCGGAGACGCCGAAGCGCCTCGCCGCGCAACATCGCGGCCTCTACCAGTTCCTGCTGAACAAGTGGTACTTCGACGAGCTCTACGACTTCCTGTTCGTGCGTTCGGCCAAGGCGCTGGGCCGCTTCCTGTGGAAGACCGGCGACGGAAAGATCATTGACGGGCTTGGACCGGACGGCGTTTCGGCGCGCGTCGTCGACGTCACCCAGCGTGTCGTCAGGCTCCAGTCCGGCTATCTCTACCACTACGCATTCGCAATGCTGATCGGCGTTGCCGCACTTGCCACCTGGATGATGCTATGACCGACTGGCCCATTCTTTCTACGGTCACGTTCCTGCCGCTGGCCGGCGCACTTCTGGTGCTGCTGGTCAACGACGAAAGCGAGAATGGTCTCCGCAACATCCGCTCGATCACGCTGCTGACGACGGTCTTCACCTTCGTGGTGTCGCTGTTCGTCTGGATCGGCTTCGACAATTCGCAATCCGGCTTCCAGATGGTGGAGAAGGCGGAATGGCTGGATAGCGGCATCTCCTATCAGATGGGTGTCGACGGCATTTCCATGCTGTTCGTCATTCTTACCACCTTCCTGATGCCGCTTTGCATCCTCGCTTCGTGGGAGGCGGTGCAGAAGCGCGTCAAGGCGTACATGATCGCCTTCCTGCTGCTCGAAACGCTGATGATCGGCGTGTTCTGCGCGCTGGATTTGGTGCTGTTCTACGTCTTCTTCGAGGCTGGCCTGATCCCGATGTTCATCATCATCGGCGTGTGGGGCGGCAAGCGGCGCGTCTACGCATCGTTCAAGTTCTTCCTCTACACGCTGCTGGGCTCGGTGCTGATGCTGCTGGCCATCATGGCGATGTACTGGAATGCAGGCACGACCGACATTCCGACGCTGCTCGCCCACGACTTCCCGGCCAGCATGCAGACATGGCTGTGGCTCGCCTTCTTCGCCTCCTTCGCGGTGAAGATGCCGATGTGGCCCGTTCACACCTGGCTGCCGGACGCGCATGTGGAGGCGCCGACGGCGGGTTCGGTCATCCTGGCCGGCATCCTCCTGAAAATGGGCGGCTACGGTTTCCTGCGCTTCTCGCTGCCGATGTTCCCGCTCGCCTCGGATATGTTCCAGCCGTTCGTGTTCACCCTGTCGGTGATCGCCATCGTGTACACCTCTCTGGTGGCACTGATGCAGGAGGACATGAAGAAGCTGATCGCCTATTCTTCTGTCGCCCACATGGGCTATGTGACCATGGGCATCTTCGCCATGAACACCGAAGGCATCGACGGCGCCATCTTCCAGATGCTGTCGCACGGTCTGGTGTCTTCCGCGCTGTTCCTGTGCGTTGGCGTCATTTATGACCGCATGCACACCCGCGAGATCGACGCCTATGGCGGCCTCGTCAACAACATGCCGAAATATGCGGTGGTGTTCCTGATTTTCACCATGGCCAATGTCGGCCTGCCGGGCACCAGCGGTTTCGTCGGCGAATTCCTGACGCTGCTCGGCGTGTTCCGGGTCAACACCTGGGTGGCCCTGTTCGCCGCCACCGGCGTGATCCTGTCGGCCGGCTATGCGCTTTGGCTCTATCGCCGCGTGGTGTTCGGCGCGCTGACCAAGGACAGCCTCAAGGGGCTGCTCGACCTCTCCACCCGCGAGAAGGTCGTGATCTATCCGCTGGTGGTGCTGACGATCTTCTATGGCGTCTATCCCGCCCCGGTGCTGGACGTCACCGCCGAGTCGGTGAAGGCGCTGGTGGAAAACGTCAACGCATCGATCAATGCCGCGCAGACCGCGGCCGTAAACTGACCGGAGACCGAGGTAACAATGACGCCGGAACTCTCCACCAGTCTCGCGCTCGTCACGCCCGAGCTCATCATCGTCGCAGGCGCCATCGTGCTTCTGATGATCGGTGTGTTCTCAAGCGGCCGGCCGGGCGCATTGGTCACGACGCTTGCCGTGCTGGTCATGGCGGTTGCCGGCCTGTGGCTGGCATTCTTCACCGGTGAGGGCAGGGCGTTCGGCAATTCCTTCGTGGTCGATCCGTTCGCGCGCTTCATGAAGCTGCTGACGCTCGGCGGCTCGGCCGTGGCGCTGGTCATGTCGATCGGCTACAGCCGCGCGCACCGCTTCGACACCTTCGAATATCCCGTTCTGGTCATGCTTTCGACCGTCGGCATGCTGCTGATGGCCTCGGCCAACGACATGATCGCGCTTTATCTGAGCTTCGAGTTGCAGTCGCTGGCGCTCTACATCGTCGCGGCCATCAACCGCGACTCGCTGCGCTCCAGCGAGGCCGGCCTCAAATATTTCGTGCTCGGCGCGCTCGGCACGGGCATGATGCTCTACGGCATCTCGCTGGTCTACGGCTATACCGGCTCGGTCGACTTCGAGGTCATTGCATCCGTGATTTCGGGACAGGGACGCCAGATCGGCGTGCTGTTCGGCATCGTGTTCATCCTGTCCGGCCTCGTTTTCAAGATTTCCGCAGCGCCGTTCCACATGTGGACGCCGGACGTCTACGAGGGCGCGCCGACGCCGGTGACGGCGTTCTTCGCGGTGGCTCCGAAGGTCGCGACCATGGCGCTCATCCTGCGCATGGTGATGGAGACGTTCCAGCCGGCTGCTTCGGACTGGCAGCAGATCATCGTGTTCGTGTCCATCGCCTCGATGGCGCTCGGTTCCTTCGCGGCCATCGGCCAGCGCAACATCAAGCGCCTGATGGCCTATTCGTCCATCGGCCATATGGGCTTCGCGCTGGTCGGCCTTGCGGCCAACAGCGAGGCGGGCGTGCGCGGCGTGCTCATCTACATGATGATCTATGTCGCCATGACGCTGGGCGTCTTCGCCTTCATCCTGTCGATGCGCCGCAACGACGAGAATGTGGAGGAGATCGGCGATCTGGCCGGCCTTTCCCAAACCAATCCGGTCATGGCCACCATCATGACGCTGATGCTGTTTTCGCTGGCGGGCATCCCCTGGCTGGCGGGGTTCTGGGCCAAGTGGTACGTTTTCCTCGCGGCCATCGACGCGGGCCTCTACGCTCTTTCCATTATCGGCGTTCTGACTTCGGTGGTGGCGGCGTTCTATTATCTGCGCATCATCAAGATCATGTGGTTCGATGAACCGGCCGGCGGATTCCAGCCGATGTCGGCCGAACTGCGCGTCATCCTCGGCCTGTCCGGCGCCTTCGTCACCTTCTATGTGCTGTTCGGCGCTCCGATCGGCGCGATGGCGCAGGCAGCGGCCAAGACGTTCTTCTGATGGCGTTTACGCTGGCGCCGACTGCGGCATCCGATGGCTATCGCCTCGAGGCGCTGGACACGGTCGGCTCCACCAATGCGCAGGCGCTCGATCATGCCCGCGCCGGAGATTCCGGCAAGCTGTGGGTCGTGTCGAAGAACCAGCAGAGCGGGCGCGGACGGCGCGGCCGTGCCTGGCAGTCGCCGCCGGGCAATCTTGCCGCGACCCTGCTCGTGGTCGCCGATTATGAGCTGAAGCTCGCCTCGACGCTTGGCTTCGTGGCCGGACTGGCGCTGGCCGATGCGCTGGATGCCGTTGCGCCGAAGGGCAGCATTTCCGTGGGCGTCGATGGTGGCGGCAATTTCGGCAAGGGCGGCAGCAACCGGTTCGAGCTGAAATGGCCGAACGACGTGCTGGCCTCCGGCGCCAAGCTTGCCGGCATCCTGCTGGAATCCACCATGCTGGACGAAGGCCGGTTCGCGGTGGCGGTCGGCATTGGCGTCAATGTGGTCGCCCATCCCGATGACCTGCCATATCCGGCGACATCGCTGAAAAAGCTCGGCGCAACCTGCGACGCCGAAACGCTGTTTCTGGCGCTGTCCGATGCATGGGCGGTCAATGCGCGGCTGTGGGGCGAGGGGCGAGGTCTTGCCGCCATTCGCAACCGCTGGCTGGAGCGCGCCGCCGGCATCGGCAGCGAGGTTGCCGTGCACATCGACAACCGCGTGGTGCGCGGTATTTTCGAGACCATCGACGAGGACTGTCGTTTTGTCATCCGGGACCATGACGGGGGGACGGTGACGATTGCGGCGGGCGATGTGCATTTCGGCGCGGTCGCCAGCGCAGGCGCGATCTGACAATTCCGTGGAAACAGCAACCGGTTCTCTTGTCTGCGATTGCGTCAGGCGCGGAGATATCTAGAGCGGAAATGAGTTCCGCATGATTTGGAGACGAGTATGGCTGTGAAGGAAAATGCCGAGCTGGTGTTCGCGCCCCTGGGAGGCGTTGGCGAGATTGGCATGAACTTCGCCCTCTACGGCTACGGTCCCGCCAACGCCCGCGAGTGGCTGATCGTCGATGTCGGCGTGACCTTTCCGGACGCCGCACATCCCGGCGTCGACCTCATCCTGCCGGATACGCGTTTCATCGAGGACAAGCTCGACAGGCTGCGCGGCATCGTCATCACCCATGCGCATGAGGACCACTACGGTGCGCTGCACGACATCTGGCCGCGCCTGAAGGCCCCGGTGTGGATGACGCCTTTCGCCGCCGGCCTGCTCGAAGCCAAGCGGCAGTCCGAGCAGGGCGCGCCGAAAATCCCGGTGACCATCTATCGCGCCGGCGAGAAGTTTACGGTCGGGCCCTTCGAGATCGAGGCCATTCCGGTGGCGCATTCCATTCCCGAGCCGATGTCGCTGGCCATCACCACACCGGCCGGAACGGTGATCCACACCGGCGACTGGAAGATAGACCCCGCCCCGACGCTCGGCCCCAAGACGGACGAGGCGCGCTTTCGCGCTTATGGCGACAAGGGCGTTCTGGCGCTGATCTGCGATTCCACCAATGCGCTGAGGGAAGGGGATTCGCCCTCGGAGGAGGAAGTGGGCGCCAGTCTCAAGACCCTCATCGAGCAGGAGAAGGGGCGCGTCGCCATCACGACTTTCTCCTCCAATGTCGGTCGTATCATCTCGATTGCCCGCGCTGCGCGGGATGCCGGACGCAAATGCCTGGTGCTCGGCCGCTCTCTGAAGCGGGTCATCGAGGTGGCAGACGAACTCGGCTATCTGGACGGCCTGCCGGAATTCGTGGCGGAAGAAGACTACAACTTCATCGACAGACGCGAACTGGTCATCATCTGCACCGGCAGCCAGGGCGAACCGCTGGCGGCGCTCGCCAAGCTGTCGCGCGACGAGATGAAGACGGTCGCGCTCAATGCGGGCGATACCGTGATCTTCTCCTCGCGCACCATTCCCGGCAACGAAAAGGCCATTCTGGAGATCAAGAACCGCCTGATCGATCTCGGCATCAGGATCATCGAGGACGGCGATGCGCTCGTGCATGTCTCCGGCCACCCGCGCCGCAGCGAACTGAAGCGCATGTATGAATGGGTGCGCCCGCAGATCGGCGTGCCCGTGCATGGCGAAGCCGCGCATCTGGTCGCTCAGGGTTCCCTGATGGCCATGGCCGGCATCGGCCAGGTGGCGCAGGTGCGCGACGGCGACATGCTGCGCCTGTGGCCGGGAGCGGCCACGATCATCGATCAGGTGCCGTTCGGCCGCCTCTACAAGGATGGCAAGCTTGTCGGCACCGACGAGACGATGGGTATCCGTGACCGCCGCAAGCTTTCCTATGCGGGGCATGTCGTGGTCAATGTCGTGCTGGACGATCGCTACGAGCTTTCCGGTGACCCCGATCTCGTCGCGGTCGGCGTTGCGCAGGTCGATGCAGGCGGCGAGCCGCTGGAAGATCTGATGATCGATGCGGCAATAGGCGCGGTGGACTCCATCCCGCGACAGCGTCGAAAAGACCTCGATCTGGTACAGGAATCCGTGCGCCGTGCGGTGCGCGCCGCCGCCAATCAGGCGTGGGGCAAGAAGCCGCTGGTGACAGTGTTCGTGACCCGCTAGCGGCGGGCTTTCATTCGGGGAGTGAGGCAATGAAGCTCGGACGTCTCAATCACGTTGCTATTGCCGTGCCGGACCTTGAAAAGGCAACCGCCATCTATCGCGATACGCTGGGGGGCTCAGTCACCGAGCCTCAGGCATTGCCCGAGCATGGAGTGACGGTGGTGTTCGTCGATCTCGGCAACACCAAGGTCGAGCTTCTGGAGCCCCTGGGCGAGGGTTCGCCCATAGGCGCCTTCCTTGAAAAGAACCCGTCCGGCGGCATGCATCATGTCTGCTACGAAGTGGACGACATCATTGTAGCGCGTGACCGGCTGAAGGCCGGCGGCGCGCGCGTTCTGGGCGACGGCGAACCGAAGACGGGTGCCCACGGCAAGCCCGTGCTGTTCCTGCATCCCAAGGATTTCTGCGGAACGCTGGTCGAACTGGAACAGGCATGAGCTGGGTTTCACTCGTCGCCATCTATTTCGTGATGTGGTGGCTGGTTCTGTTCGCCATCCTGCCCTTCGGCGTGAAAACGCAGGACGACGACGACAATGTCACGCTGGGCACCGTTTCCAGCGCACCGCGCGGGCCGCATATGCTGCGCGCCGTCATCTGGACGACAATCGTCACCACGATCATCATGGGCATCTATGGCTGGCTGACACTGGGGCTCGGCTACAGCTTCGACGATATCCCGCGCATGGTTCCGGGTTCGGACTGAACGAAATTCCCGTGCCGGGTTGCCGAATGGCTGCTTGCGGCCCCTGCCGGCCAGCATAATGCTGATTGCGGACAGGGATTTCCTGTTTGAAGCGTGTCGCGATCTTTCAGATTCGCTCCATACGCTTCAGGTTCCTGTTTCTACGCATGTTCGTTGTCCCGAAACCGGCTCCCACTTTCGGGTGACATGCGTGAGAAGAACCTGAAAGCCACCGCATGTCCGGAAACCGGAAGCTGTAGCTGGAACAATGGGTCCGGCTGCGACGTTGCCATGAAGATCTAACTCTCAATGGAACGGGCAAGGGCTGCGATGGCTGAAATCTGCACAAAAAAAATGCAAGGCTGGAGGCCTTGCAAATTGAACGCGTCCGATCCGTTTCCGTATTCCGGCGGCAGCGAGTAACCGCGCCTAGATCGCATCCTCCCAAGACTTTGACCGCGTAGGAGAACAGATTTTCCCTCTGCTCTCTCGATTATGCGTGGCACACTAGACCAATAAAGCCGGCAAAGTCACTATAAATTTTGCCCCGAAGTGAACTTAAATGTGCTGCAATGCACAATAACGTGGCACGGCCTGCCTATGCGATGAACAAGCCGGACCGGCATGACTTTCAGCAAAGAAACGCGACGAAACGTCGAATGTCGCTGCGGGTTTCCAATCTGCCATGAAATGGCTATGAAGCCGGAACAAACAGGCCTCGGTACGCCGATTCAGGTCGTGCCCTTTTCTCACGGATCAGCATATGCGTTTGTCGCGCTATTTTTTGCCCATTCTCAAGGAAAACCCGCGCGAGGCCGAAATCGTCTCGCACCGGCTTATGCTGCGCGCCGGCATGATCCGCCAGCAGGGCGCGGGAAGCTTCTCGTGGCTGCCGCTGGGCAAGCGCGTTCTCGACAAGGTGTGCCGGATCATCCGTGAGGAGCAGGATCGCTCCGGGGCGCTGGAGATTATGATGCCGACCATCCAGTCGGCCGATCTGTGGCGCGAGAGCGGGCGCTACGACGCCTATGGCAAGGAGATGCTGCGCATCAAGGACCGCCATGAGCGCGACATGCTTTACGGGCCGACGAATGAAGAGATGGTGACGGATATTTTCCGCGCCTATGTGAAATCCTACAAGGACCTTCCACTCAACCTCTACCATATCCAGTGGAAGTTCCGCGACGAGGTGCGCCCGCGTTTCGGCGTCATGCGTTCGCGCGAGTTCCTGATGAAGGACGCCTATTCCTTCGACCTCGACTATGAGGGGGCGAAGGAAGCCTATCATCGCATGTTCGTGGCTTACCTGCGCACCTTCACGCGCATGGGCCTGCAGGCCATTCCGATGCGCGCCGACACCGGCCCGATCGGTGGCGACCTGAGCCACGAGTTCATCATTCTGGCGGAAACCGGCGAGAGCCAGGTCTATTGCCATCGCGACTATCTCGGCTTCGAGGTGCCGGGCGAGGATGTCGATTTCGGCAATGCCGCGGAGATCGCCGGCATCGTCGGGAAGTGGACGACGCCCTATGCGGCGACCGACGAAATGCATGACGAGGCCGCATGGAGCGCCATTGCCGGGGACGACAAGGTTTCGGCGCGCGGCATCGAGGTCGGCCACATCTTCCACTTCGGCGAGAAATATTCGAAGCCGATGAATGCCAGTGTCACCGGACCGGACGGCAAGGAGCATTTCGTCTCCATGGGGTCCTATGGCATCGGCCCCTCGCGGCTGATCGCTGCCATCATCGAAGCGAGCCATGACGAGAACGGCATCGTGTGGCCGGAATCCATTTCGCCGTTCGATGTCGCGCTCATCAATATGAAGTCCGGTGACACCGAATGCGACCGCGTTTGCAACGAGCTTGAGGCAGCCCTGTCCGCCGCGGGCAAGGATGTGCTCTACGACGACACCGACCAGCGGCCGGGCGCCAAATTCGCCACCGCCGACCTGATCGGACTGCCATGGCAGCTTATCGTCAGTCCGCGCGGCGTGGCGGCTGGCGAGGTCGAGCTGAAGAACCGCAAGACCGGCGAACGCGAGAACCTGTCCATAGCGGCGGCGATCGCGCGACTTGGTGGCATTGCATGAGCAAGACGTCCGCGAAGCCTTCCGCCGCCGGGCCGTTTTCCGGTTTCGAGCGCATGGTGGCCTGGCGCTACCTGCGTTCGCGCCGCAAGGAGACGGTCATCTCGGTCATCGCGTCGATCTCGTTCCTCGGCATCATGCTGGGTGTGGCGACGCTGATCGTGGTGATGGCGGTGATGAACGGCTTCCGCGCCGAACTGCTCACCCGTATCCTCGGCGTCAACGGTCATCTGATCGTGACGCCGATCGACCTGCCGCTTGAGGACTATCAGCAGGTGGCCGACCGTATCAACGGCGTGGGCGGCGTCAGATACGCCCTGCCGCTGATTGACGGGCAGGTGCTGGCACAGGGCAATGTCGGATCCGGTACCGGCGCTCTGGTGCGCGGCATAAGGGGGGCGGACCTGTCCAAAGTGGCAATGGTCGCCGACAATATCCGCTTCGGCACACTGGAGAATTTCGACCAGTCCGACGGCGTCGCGGTCGGCTCGCGCATGGCCGGCAATCTCGGACTGGCGGTTGGCGACACGATCACCCT
The DNA here is from genome assembly GCF_004363725.1 of Aquamicrobium defluvii. Lineage (GTDB taxonomy): Bacteria > Pseudomonadota > Alphaproteobacteria > Rhizobiales > Rhizobiaceae > Mesorhizobium > Mesorhizobium defluvii. Next base: position 134,606 of record NZ_SNZF01000001.1, read on the forward strand.
GACTTCACCCGACGGTGACGTCACGCCGTTCGGCACCACGGCGAGAATCAAGGGTTATACGGTTGTCGCCATCTTCGAGGTGGGCATGTCGGAATATGACAGCTCGATCGTCTACATGCCGCTGTCGGAAGCCCAGCTTTATTTCAACATGGAAAATCTCGCGCAAAGCATCGAGATCTATGTCGACAATCCGGATGCTGTCGACGCTCTGAAGCCGAAGGTCGAGGAGGCGGCGCAGCGGCCGATCCTTCTGAGCGACTGGCGCCAGCACAACCAGACCTTCTTCTCGGCCCTGCAGGTAGAGCGCAACGTCATGTTCATGATCCTGACCCTGATCGTTCTGGTGGCTGCGCTCAACATCATTTCCGGCCTCATCATGCTGGTGAAGGACAAGGGTCACGATATCGCCATCCTGCGCACCATGGGCGCGACACGGGGAGCGATCCTGCGCATCTTCCTGATGACGGGCGCGGCAATCGGAGTGGTGGGCACCCTGGCCGGCTTCGTGCTGGGGGTCGTGATTTGCCTCAATGTCGAGCACATACGCCAGTTCTTCTCGTGGATTTCAGGCACGATCCTGTTCAACCCGGAACTCTATTTCCTCAGCCAGCTACCAGCCAGGATGGATGCGGGCGAAACGTTCTCGGTCATCCTGATGGCGCTCGTGCTGTCGTTCATCGCCACGCTGTTTCCTGCCTGGCGGGCGGCGCGGCTCGACCCTGTCGAAGCGCTGAGGTATGAGTGATGGCGAATGCCGTTCTCGAACTGAAGGGCGTCGAGCGCCATTATCAGCAGGGTGAGCGCAGGCTCACCATATTGAGCGGCACGGATTTCGTGCTGCGGTCCGGCGAGATGGTGGCGCTGGTGGCGCCTTCCGGCACCGGCAAGTCGACCTTGCTGCATACGGCCGGGCTTCTGGAAAGGCCGGACGGCGGCGACGTCGTCCTGGCTGGACGAAATTGCGGCAGGCTTTCGGACGATCAGCGTACGGCGATCCGCCGCAACGACATCGGTTTCGTCTACCAGTTCCATCATCTGCTGCCCGAATTCTCCGCGCTGGAGAACGTGATGATGCCGCAGCTCATCAAGGGGTTGCCGCGCGCCGAGGCGGCCGAGCGGGCAGGGCAATTGCTGGATTACATGCAGCTTGGAAAGCGCACCACGCACCGGCCTTCTGAATTGTCGGGCGGTGAGCAGCAGCGCGTGGCAATTGCGCGCGCCGTGGCCAACGCGCCGCTGGTGCTGCTGGCCGACGAGCCGACCGGCAATCTCGATCCGGTCACCGCTTCCTACGTGTTCCAGGCACTGTCGGCGCTTGTGCGGCAGTCGGGCCTCGCGGCGCTGATCGCCACCCACAATCATGAGCTCGCCGCCCGTATGGACCGGCGGGTGACCCTGTCCGAAGGCAAGGTCGTTCCTCTCTGAAACTCCGTTGTTGGTTACAACTTCGTATCGCCTGAAGCGGGTATCCATATCGGGAGCGCCTTTCCATGACGGGAAGGGTCGGCCAGGGTCGTTTGCGGTCCGGGCCCGACAACTGGCTGCGTGAACTGCGCGGATCGATATCCCGCTCCCGATGTCCTGCTGGCCTGAATCTTCAGTGCCCTGACATCACGAAGTGCAATTCCCGACACGCGAGCCCGGCTGTTCGGGGCTGATCGCATGCCTTCCTCGTCAGGCCCGGAAACTAATCCTTAACCCTGAGAATCAGCCGATTCCGATTCGGATGAAGATGCAATTCTGCTAATTGACATTTGAACAGAATTAGAACAAATTGAGAACATATAGAAAACAGGAGCAAGCCATGACCGATCTCGTTCAGGATGTTGTCTCGATGGTGTGCATGGGAACCTTCCTTGTTTCCATGGCAATGTGGATAGGTGCACTCTGATCAGGGTGACGATAAAGGGTTCCGAACCGATCCGAGGCACCGTTTCCGGCCAGCGTCCCGATGGCGGGGTTCTCTGGTGAGGGAGGCTGCATTTGCCGTTATGGCCCCTGTGAAGATGGCAGGTTGTCTGCAAGGCAGGCTTTCGCCCCGACGTTGGGGCGCTTGCGTCCTTTCGGATACACAAAAATGCCGCCCCAGCCATGCAGTTTCTCGTTGCCGGTTTTCTGTTGCTGGAAATGAGAACCGCCGCAGGCGTTCAGGCCGGGCGGCGGGGAAGGGGCTGCCGGTCTCGTTCAGGAGGCAATGTCGGGTGCGGCCGGGTCGGGTACGGCTGGCGAATCCGGTTCGATCTGGGTCGTGACAGGGCCGAAAACGTCTTCGAAGGCGGCTTTCAGCGCGATATCCAGATCGGCCATGGTTACCGGCAGGCCGAGATCGACGAGGCTGGTGACGCCATGCTTCTGGACGCCGCAGGGCACGATGCCTCCAAAATGGGTCAGGTCGGGTTCCACATTGATGGCGATGCCATGGAAGCTGACCCATTTGCGCATGCGGATGCCGATTGCGGCGATCTTGTCCTCGGCCATGGAGCCATCCGGCATCGGCGGGCGCTCCGGCCGCTGCACCCATACGCCGACGCGGTCCTCACGGCGCTCTCCCCTGATGTTGAAGGCGTCCAGCGTGCGAATGATCCATTCTTCCAGTGCGGCTACAAAGGCGCGCACATCCTCTCGCCGGCGCTTAAGATCGAGCATGACATAGGCGACGCGCTGGCCGGGGCCGTGATAGGTGTATTCGCCGCCCCGGCCGGCGGCGTAGACAGGAAAACGCTCCGGATCGATGAGATCCTCTGCCCGTGCGCTGGTGCCGGATGTGTAAAGGGGAGGGTGTTCGACGAGCCAGATCATTTCGCGAGCGCCCACGCTGCGAATCGATTCTGCATAGGCTTCCATGAAGGCCAGTGCCCGCGGATAATCGAGGAGGCCGGGCTCGACGCGCCACTCGACGGGTGCGGAGCCGGCTCTGGCAAAAAACGACGTGGCGATCTGGCTGCGTTCAGGCATGTGCTGGTCCATATTTCACCCGATCATATGGCGAGAAATGCCCCGCACGTCCAGCGGCCGGGGCATGGAGGCAGGCGTGCAGGCAGCGCTGTGATTTAAAGCGCGATTATTCCTCCAGATACCCTTGTTTCGGGATAAGCGATTTGCTACACGCCGCGTGCCGAACATGTTTGGCTCCTACCACGGGCGGTCGTGGCGGAATTGGTAGACGCGCAGCGTTGAGGTCGCTGTGGGGCAACCCGTGGAAGTTCGAGTCTTCTCGACCGCACCATTCTAAATATACAGTCGATCATTGTGATTTTTGATTTTTCCCGCGCACCGTATCGAGGTGCGGGGTGTTGGACGTTCCTGATCTTTTCCAGCGCCTGTTTTGGCCAGCTGTTTTCGGTCACCCGTTTTCGCATAATGGCTCGCCATTGTTTCGCCTATCTGGCCAAACATTACCTCCAATTCTCCGACTGCTGCGCCAGCTTCCGCTGCCCTTGTCGCGCCAGCTGTGCGAGCACCATGAGCGGATTTCCTGAATCCGGCCTTATTGCAGCCCGCGCGGAGGATATTCCCGAACGATTCTTTCCTGAGCGGCCTGACCATATCTTCGAACGCGTCGCGAAGTTTTCAAATCTTCTCCCTATGCTTCCGGACGACAAGCTGTAGATGGCACCAGCATCTCCGGGACTCCTGCCGGCCGCAGGGGGGGTGCAACTGAAATATGCGGCGGTTCCCCATGGCGGCCACGCACGCGACATGCCGCAATCTGTTCGTCGTCCAGGGCGTGCTTTCGCGGTCCCCAAGCGTTCAGGGGCGGTAGATATTTCACCCGCTGAATTCAGTCAGATGACCCGTTTATAAGAAGAAGATAAATTTTCGGATTGAATCTTGAAATCGGCGCAATTGCAGGGTAGCTTTCATGATCGATATTGCTGATGAACTTTGTTTCACGCTTTGGCGTTCTGACGATATTCCCCTCTCAATCTCGAAAGGCTAGGCGCCTGACATTCGGTCGGGCGACGAAAATCTGTGCCGATTTGAAAGGAAATCGTCATGAACACCGGAACGGTCAAGTTCTTCAATTCCACCAAGGGTTTCGGCTTCATTGAAGTGGGTAACGGACAGCCGGACGTATTCGTCCATGTTTCTGCTGTCGAGCGTGCAGGCATGCGCACCCTGGTCGAGGGCCAGAAGCTCAGCTTCGATGTTGTGAAGGATAATCGCAACGGCAAGAGCGCGGCCGAAAACCTTCAGGCGGCCTGACGAAAATCTGCCTCTGGCTTGTGACCACGGATGTACTGGTACGACCCATCGAGGCGGGCAGGAGAAGGTCGGGAATTTCCCGGCCTTTTTCATTTTCTGCAAAGGTTTTCATTTTCTGCAAAGGAGTGATGTTATGGATGACAGCGCTGTCGGGGGAGTTTTCACCCCCAAGCTCACCAAAATGGAAACCAAGGCGGAAATATCGGCGCGCGTAGCTCGCGAGATCAGTGATACCGAAGTCGGCAGACGCAACGCCAAGACCGCACGGCTTCGGCAGGCGCGGCTGGAAATGGAGGCGGAGTTGAACGCCAATCTGACCCTGCCAAAGCCTCGCGGAGCAAAGGCATCGATGAAAGCTGCTACCTGATCCTGTCTCCCGAAAAAGGCGACCGGTTTCAGGATCACGACATGCATGATGACAACAACTGGAAGCGCTGGGAAAGAACCTGAAAGAGCGTTGCCCGTTTGGAGGGCTTTGCAGTCGGGTAAAAATGGTCCGGCTGAAGAGGATGCTGACAGCGGAAGCAAGCTGCAGCGACGAATCTGGCTAACCAGAACATCTGGTCTTCGGATATGGCCCGCCTCTTCGGTGTGACAGCGCCTCGCTTGCCGACGGTTCAGCCTTCTGCAGGGTCCGGATCTCTGGAATATGCGGCCCGCTGACTGGGCAGGACCTGTTCGATTGCATCCAGTGTCTCCGGAACCGACCATCCCGCGTTGCCGGCCAGATCCAGCAATTCTCCAAGCGCAACGTCCATCGCCTTCCGGCAATCGCTGGCGCGGTCCGGATACATGCCCTCGTGTTTCGGCCGGATGATCTTTTCCATTTATCCCGAACGGCGATGTCAGGATTTGGTTCCACGCGGGCGGTTGATGGCTCCGTGCGGTTTCCCTCTTGCCAGCGTGCGCTACCTTCATGAATGTCAGCTAATTTTCATCCACGCGGATGATATTGTGGCGCATTCGTCTCCCTTGTTAATTCCTCCTGAATTACGCTACGGAGGCGGGGATCCGCAACTTCGAAGCAGCGCGAGGCAGTCTTGCAAAGTGGAAACGAACAAGCTGCTGAAGATGCTCCTGCGCATGCAGAGCATAGCGACATCTATGACGATGATGGCGTCGTTCGCGCGTCATTTCTCGCCCATATCGGCGCTGCCATCGCAGATCGAGATACGCTGACACTCAAGGGAGATGTCGCATCCCTGCACGAATCGGAACTCGGCGATCTGCTCGAGGCCCTGCAACCGGACCAGCGCCGGTCTCTGGTCGAATTGCTGGGGGCGGATTTCGATTTCTCGGCGCTTACCGAGGTGGACGAGGCGATCCGTCTCGACATCGTCGAGAACCTGCCAAACGAGCAGATCGCACAGGCGGTGCAGGAACTCGATTCCGACGATGCCGTCTACATTCTCGAAGACCTCGATCAGGAAGATCAGGACGAGATTCTGGCGCAGCTCCCGTTCACCGAACGGATCAGGCTGAGACGCTCTCTCGATTATCCGGAGGAAAGCGCCGGCCGGCGCATGCAGACCGAGTTCGTGGCCGTGCCGCCGTTCTGGACGGTTGGCCAGACCATCGACTACATGCGCGAGGACAAGGATCTTCCCGACAGCTTCAGCCAGATCTTCGTCATCGATCCGACCTTCAAGCTGCTCGGCGCCGTGCATCTCGACCAGATCCTGCGCACCAAGCGCGCGGTGAAGGTCGAGGACATCATGCACGAGACCCGCCATGCCATTCCGGCCACGATGGACCAGGAGGAGGCGGCCCGCGAGTTCGAACAGTACGACCTTCTGTCGGCCGCGGTGGTGGACGAGAACGAGCGGCTGGTCGGCGTGCTGACCATCGACGACGTGGTGGACGTGATCCAGCAGGAAGCCGAGGAAGACCTTATGCGCCTCGGCGGCGTGGGCGATGAGGAACTGTCCGACACCATACTGGCGGCGTCGCGCTCGCGCGTGCCGTGGCTGCTGGTCAATCTGTTCACTGCTTTCCTCGCCGCCTCGGTTATCGGGCTGTTCGACCATACGATCGAACGGGTGGTGGCGCTGGCGGTGCTCATGCCGATCGTGGCCGGCATGGGCGGCAATGCCGCCTCGCAGACCATGACGGTGACGGTGCGCGCGCTGGCTACGAAAGACCTCGACATCTACAATGCATGGCGCATCATACGCCGCGAGATGGGCGTCGGCTTCATCAACGGCATCATATTCGCGATGCTGATCGGCACGGTCGCCGCGACATGGTTCTCCGATCCCTATCTTGGCGGCATCATTGCAGGCGCCATGGTCATCAACATGTTCGTGGCGGCGCTGGCCGGCATTCTGATTCCCCTGGTGCTTGACCGTTACGGGATCGATCCTGCCGTGGCTTCCGCCGTTTTCGTCACCGCCGTCACCGATGTCGTGGGATTTTTCGCCTTTCTCGGGCTGGCGTCATGGTGGTTCGGCTTCAGTTGAATGGATTTAATTGACTTTTACGTAAGCGCTGTGCGAGATTCCTAAATCTTGCTCGACCGCAGGCACTTTGGCGGTTCCGCGACAGTCTGAACAGGAAAAGCCCGTTTGGGATCAGGTATGGGCGCGGGTTCAGGCCGAGGGTCTGCGACGGCGGACAAGGGAACCACGCTTGGGGAGAACTCAAGTTCAACCGAAGCTGCGAGCCGCAAATGTGTCCGGAACGGCAGATGGTCCGGTGCAGTCGTGATGCGCACGGTTTCACCGGTCGTTGCATGAGGCAGCAGGAAGAACGAGAAAGAGCGGCGTTGGGCTTGTCCGCGCCAGCTACAGGATGATGATGCGGGAATATTACACCATCACCGAACTGACGCGGGAATTCGGCGTTTCCACCCGGACCTTGCGCTTTTATGAGGACGAAGGGCTGGTCCAGCCGGTCCGTCGCGGCCGCACGCGGCTGTTCAGGCCCTCCGACCGTCATCTTGTCCGCCAGATTTTGCGCGGCAAGCGTCTGGGCTTCTCCATTAACGAAATCCGCGAGATCATCAAGATGTACAAGGAGCCGCCGGGCGAAGTCGGCCAGCTCCAGCTCATGGTCAAGAGGATCGAGGAAAAACGCGAGGAATTACGTCAGAAACGCCGCGATCTCGAGGATACGCTTGCAGAACTGGATCAGGCGGAGGACGCCTGCCTCGAGCGCATGGCCGAACTCGGCGTGAACACTTGATGTCTACATGCTGCGCGGCGATTTTGCGCGAAACGCGGAAGCCGCTGGCGTAGCCCTTTAAAGCACCGTCAGATCCAGCGGCGGACTTTCTTTGCATAGTCGCGGTATCTGCGGCCGAATTTCTCCGCAAGCACTTTCTCCTCGAACCCGATTGCGATCTTCTGCGTGAGGACGGCTGCGATGATGGCAAGAAGCAGGAACCACCAGTTGCCAGAGATGAAACCGACGCCGAACATCAGAAGGGTGTTGGCGAGGTAGATCGGGTTGCGTGTGATGGAGAAGGGCCCCTCCGTGAGCAGGTGGCTCGGCTCGCCGGAAGGATCGAGCGTTGTTCCGGCGCGCCGCATGGCCCGGAAGGATGACACCCACAGGGCAACGAATGCGACGATCAGCAGCCAGCCCATTGCGTAGAGCACATTTGCGAACGGACCGGTGAGGCGGGGCAGGGGCATGACCAGACCGAGCAATATGCCGGCTGCAATCGCCGCGAGATAGATCAGCGGCGGCCACGGAATCCTGCGCCAGGCTGGAACTGCTTTCATTTTTCCTCCCCCATCAGGCTCATGTCCGTTTCCACTGTGCAGGCGGATGCCAGTTCGCCGAGTCGGCTGGACAGTTCGACAGTCTGCTCACCGCGCATCACATTGTCGATAGCGCCGTCGTTTTGCACCGCATCGAACATGCAGGCGCAATAGGCGGTGCAGAAGGTCTGATCCCGGCTTTCCCGGCAGTAGGATTCGCAAGCGTTGAGGAAGCCGGCTGCCGGGCTCTGGACCGCTGCGGGCCAGATTTGCGCAAACAGCCAGATGCAGGCAATCAGAACCGGCTGGTGGACGAGGTAGAAGGCAAGACTGTGCTGGCCGATCGTCACAAGGGGCCGCGTGGCACGCTGCGGAAGTTCCCCGCCAAGCCGCGCCAGCAGGCCGAAATCGCGTGCGAAGCGGGCCGCCGCCATCCCCGCCAGCACGGCCGCGAACCAGGGAAACAGCGGCACATAGTCATTGGAGCGCGGGCTGACGGTGGAAAGGCCGAGCCACCATAGCACCGGGTGATCGAATGCCGGCATGCGCAGATAGTAAGGAGCGGCGGCCACCAGAAGCGCAGTCAGCGCCAGCGCCCATGCCGGAAAGCGGAGAAAAGCGAGGCCCAGCACACTGGCCAGCGCAATGTGGTGCAGGATGCCGAAGAAGATGAAGGAACCCGGAGTGGCGAACCATGTCGCCACAGTGATGGCCGCTGCGGCTGCCACGATCATGGCAAGCCGTTTGCCGAAACCGTTCCAGCGGATGCCGTTGCCATGGGCGAGCATGAGGCTGACACCGACAAGGAACAGGAAACCGGAGGCGATGCAGCGCGCGTAAATCTTCCAGCCGCCGAATGCGGTGAGCCCGGGCGGCACATAACCGAAAAACTCCAGATCCCAGGTGAAATGGTAGCTGACCATGGCCAGCAGTGCGATGCCCCGTGCGGCGTCGATGGCTTCGATGCGGCGGGCAGGTTGTTGCAGACTGCCGGGAGAAGTGGATGACTGCATGGAAACTCCGGAAGGTCGTCACGCCATTTCTAGAGCATCGGACCGGAAAGTGGAATCCGGTTTCGCTGATTCCGATGCTCTATCAATAATTTAGATCGTCCTTTGTGCGTCCGGATGGCCGCACGGCGATCTGGAGCATTTTGCAGACAGGCGGAATTTTCCCGCTTTGCAGCAATGCGGCTGACAAGCGGCAGGAGGGCGGACTGTATTGCTCGGAAACTCGAAGTCCCGCACCCCGATCTTGCCTGCAACAGTGCAATTCGATCGCTGCCGCGTTGGTCCAGAGTTGAAAAGCCTTTGGACTATCCCGTGTTTCCGCCCTTGCAGGTCGGTTTTCCGATACCGGCACCTGTCACAAAGGCTACACAATGGCGACCGGCGAGTCCGGCGGAGGGATTCGACGGGAGGATTTCATGGCAACGCATGTGCGTCACCCCATCTGGCTGCGGCAGGTCCGCCCGGCCGGGGCGCGCACCTTTGCATCGCTTTACACGATGGAATCCTTCGCGCGGGCGACTGTATCGAGTGTCATTCCCATTCAGGCCTATGAAATCCTGCAAAGCGAGCAGGCGGTCTCGATACTCTACACGATCGTGTCGCTGCTGGGCCTTTCCGTGACGCTGTTCATGCCCATGCTGATCGGGCGCTTTGCCCGGCGCTGGGTTTATACTGCGGGGGCCTGCCTGCTGGCGGTCGGGTCGCTGTTCTTCGTCACGGACACGCTGGCCGGGCAGGCGCTTGGCATGCTGTGCCGGGTGATGGGCGCGAGTGCGCTGTCGATTACGCTCAACCTGTACATCATGGACCATATCCGCAAGACGGAGTTCATCCGCTCCGAATCGCTGCGCTTGGCATGGTCCACCTTCGCCTGGACAGGGGGCCCGACGCTCGGAATCCTGCTTTACACGAAATACGGCATTTACGCCGCTCATGGCGCGGTGGCTGTGTTCGCGCTAATCCTTCTGGCGCTGTTCTGGTATTATCGGCTGAGCGACAACCAGATGATCGCTGCCGGCAAGAGCCGCGCGCTGAACCCGATCACCAATATCAGCCGCTTCATCGCCCAGCCGCGGTTGCGGCTGGCATGGCTGATCGCCTTTGGCCGCAACTGCTACTGGACGACCTTTTTCGTCTATGGCCCACTGTTTATGGTCATCGCAGGCGAAGGAGAGGTGGCGGGCGGCCTGCTGATTTCCGCCGGCAATGCGTTGCTGTTCACCGCCATTTTCTGGGGCAGGGCTGGCAAGCGCTTCGGCACGCGCGGCACCATCGCGGTCGCCTTCGCCGCCATGGCCGTGACCCTGTTCGCCGCCGGCTGGGTAAGCACCACCGCCCCATTGATCACCGGGGCGCTGCTTCTGTGCGGCGCGCTGTTCGCCATCGCCATCGATGCGCTGGGTTCGACGGTGTTCATGCGCTCCGTGCATCCTTACGAGCGTTCGCAGATGGCGGCGGTCTACCGCACTTATCTCGATTTCTCGGAACTCACGCCGCCCATGATCTATTCGATCGTGCTGGCTTTTTTCGGGCTCGGCTCGGTTTTCGTCACGCTCGGGCTGCTGATGGCGGGCTGCGCGGCGGTAAGCTGGCGTTATGTGCCGAAGTCGATGTAAGAGTGGCCGCCATGAAGGGTCTGACATTCATCATCGGCGGCGCGCGCTCCGGCAAGAGCCGGCATGCGGAGGAACTGGTGACGTCGCTGCCGGGATCGTGGACCTATATCGCGACGGCCGAGGCTTACGACGACGAGATGCGCGCGCGGATAGGCGAGCATCGCAGCCGGCGCGGCGCTGGCTGGCAAACGGTCGATGCACCCCTCGATCTCGCCGGCGCGCTTGCCGCGCAGCCGCAGGGACAGCCGGTGCTGGTCGATTGCCTGACATTGTGGCTCACCAACCACATGCTGGCCGGACACGATCCCGATGCCGAGTGTGGCCGGCTCGCCGAGGTGCTCGCCAATCCGCGTGGACCGTGGTTCGTGGTGTCCAACGAGGTGGGGCAAGGCATCGTGCCGGACAATGCACTGGCCCGCCGTTTCCGCGATGAGGCGGGGCGGCTCAACCAGAGAATCGCAGGTCTGGCCGACAAGGTCCTGATGATGGTGGCCGGGTTGCCGCTGAAGGTGAAGTGAGATGGCGGACGAACGCAGGATCGACGATGCGGAAGCCGAGCGCCACCGCATCAAGATGGAAAAGCGCAAGGCGGTTCAGGATGCCGAGGTGGCCGCAAAGACGGTCGAGAAGGGCCTGCTGATCGTCAACACCGGGCCGGGAAAAGGCAAGAGCACGGCCGCCTTCGGGCTGGCGCTGCGCATGCTGGGCCATGGTCGCCGTGTCGGCGTCGTCCAGTTCATCAAGGGGGCGTGGCATTCGGGCGAGCAGGATGCTCTCGCGCGGTTCGGCGATCTGGTTTCCTGGCACACCATGGGTGAAGGCTTTACCTGGGAAACGCAGGACCTGAAGCGCGACATCGCCGCCGCGCAGGCGGCGTGGGCGAAGGCGCTTGAACTGATGGCCGATCCGACGATAAGCCTCGTTGTTCTCGACGAACTCAACATCGCGCTGCGCTACGACTATCTCGATGTTGAAAACGTCGTCGCGGTGCTGAAGGCGCGTCGCGAGGGGTTGCATGTCGTCGTCACCGGCCGTAACGCCAGGCCGACGCTGGTCGACGCCGCAGATCTCGTCACCGAAATGGGGTCGACCAAACATCATTTCGCTGCCGGGGTGAAGGCGCAAAAGGGAATAGAATTCTAGTGCAAAATCGTTATGCAACTCTGGCCGCCCGGGTCTACGAACTGGACAAGCCGGTAGGGCGCTCCTTCGGCGACGTCGAGTTCTATCTGGAGAGGCTGAAAGGCGTGAGCGGCCCGATTCTGGAGCCGGCTGTCGGCAACGGGCGCCTGCTGGTGCCGCTGCTTGAGGCGGGACTGGATGTGAAAGGCTTCGACGCTTCCGAGGAAATGCTGTCTTATTGCCGTGCGGCCTGTGCGAGTCGGTCGCTGTCCGTCCAGCTGAGTGCGCAGACCTTCGAGGCTTTTTCCTATGACGAGCGCTTCGAGGCCATTCTCGTACCGCTGGGCTCAATCCAGCTCATCACCGACCATGAAGCTGCGCTGGCGGTCCTGAAGCGCTTTCATGACCATCTTGCGCCGGGAGGCCGGCTGATCCTCGATCTCGACACCATCGACGGCTTCCTCGATGCGCCGCATTCGGTGCGAACGTGGAAGGCGGGAGACGATCTTCTGACGCTGACCGCCGACAGGATCGACACGGATTATGTGGCGCAGACAACCACGACCAGCCTGCGCTATGAACATTGGCGGGCCGGCAAGCTGGTGGACAGCGAAATCGATCTGTTTTGCCTGCGCTGGTGGGGCGTAGCGGAGTTCGGGATGGCGTTGCAGGCGGCAGGCTTTACCGGCGTGGCTGCCTGCGGCGACTATCAGCATGGCCGCAAACCGCAAAAAGGCGATGGCATCATCACCTTCGAGGCGCGGCGGGCGTAGTCAGACCAGCCAGATTCCTGCTGCGACAAGCCCGAACAAGGCGATCAGCAGCATGTCGGCCATCCGGTAGAGCTTCAGCGCGCGCCGGATATCGGCGGCACTGGCTTCGCGCCGTCCCCCTTCGCCCATGAAGGCGTCCTCCACCGTCACGCCGCCATAGACGCGCGGACCGGCAAGAGCGAGCCCCAGCGCGCCGGCCATGGCGGCTTCCGGCCAGCCGGCATTGGGTGAGCGGTGCTTGCGCGCATCGCGCCATATTGCCTTCCAGCCCGAGCCGGGATCGGCCCTTTTCATCAGGAAGGCCGCGGCAACGATCAGCAGGCCGGTGAGCCGGGAGGCCGGCAGATTGACGAGATCGTCGAAGCGCGCCGAGGCCCAGCCGAATGCTTCGTGGCGCGGGGTGCGATGGCCGATCATGGAATCGGCGGTGTTGACGGCCTTGTAGGTGACGCCTCCGGTCAGCCCGCCCAACCCAAGCCACAAGGCGGGGGCCACGATGCCGTCGGAGAAATTCTCGGCAAGACTTTCGATCGCGGCGCGGGAGACGCCGGCCTCGTCAAGCTGTTCGGGGTCGCGGCCGACGATCATGGAAACTGCCTTGCGGCCGGCTTCGAGACCGCCTGTTTCCAGTGCCGTCGCAACTGCCTCGACATGCTCTCCAAGGCTGCGCTGCGACAGCAACGCGGATGCGAGTATTGCCGTGGCGATGAAGCCGAAAGCAATGCGGCCGAACAGGGCCTCAACCACGAATGCGACGGCTGCCGGCACCGACACGATCGCCACCAGTGCCAGCACGCCGCAAAATCGCCTTGACGTGTCGCCGTGGGATGCACGGTTGAGCGTGCGGTCGAGACAGGATATCAGCCTGCCGATCCAGGTGACCGGATGGCCGATGGCGCGGAAGAGCCAATCCGGGTATCCGGCGATGCGTTCGGCAAGCAGCGAAATGAAGGCGATCAGGACCGACATGGATATTCCGGGCGAGGTTTTGGCGGCGGTCGATCATGGCGGAAGCCTCGGCCGGGCCCGGGCGCTGTTTCCGCAGGCGCCGGAACCGTTCGTCGATCTCTCGACCGGGATCAATCCGCACTCCTACCCGCTTTTCGACCTGCCCGCCACCGCATTGACCCGTCTGCCCGAGCGGGAGCGGATAGACGAATTGTCGGCGATTGCGGCCGGCGCCTATGGAGCGCCGTCGCCCGCAAATATTGCAGGCGCGCCGGGCACCCAGATTCTTCTGCCGCGCGTCTGTATGCTGGCTAGGCCGGGCAGGGCTCTGGTGCTCGGCCCAACCTATGCCGAGCATGCCCGTGCCGCACGCATTGCCGGCCATGAGGTTGAAGAGGCTACGGATTTCGAGGCGCTGCGCGCGGCGGACCTTGCCATCGTCGTCAATCCGAACAATCCGGACGGGCGCATGATTGCCCGCCGGGATTTGCTGGAACTGGCTTCTCATATGAAGGCCAAAGGCGGTTTTCTGGTGGTGGACGAAGCGTTCATGGACGTCGGTCCGCCTGAGGAAAGCGTTGCCGGCGATGCGGAGCGGGGCGGGCTGGTCGTGCTGCGCTCCTTCGGCAAGTTTTTTGGACTGGCCGGTGTGCGGCTGGGGTTTGCCCTTGCCGAAAAGGCGACGGTTGCACGGCTTGCCGCCGGGTTCGGTCCATGGGCCGTTTCCGGTCCGGCGCTGGAATATGGCATCAGGGCGCTTTCCGATACGAGCTGGCAGCGGGACATGAGGGCGCGGCTGACGGGCGAGGCGGCGCGGCTCGACAGCCTGTTTGCACGCCATGACGTTGAGGTTCGGAGCGGCACGCCGCTTTATCGCTACATGGAGTTCCCGGAAGCGGGCAGGCTGTTCCGCGCCCTTGGGCGAGCGGGAATATTGCTCCGCCATTTCGAGGATCGGCCGCATGCGCTGCGCGCCGGTCTGCCGGGAAGTGAGGAGGAGTGGCGGCGGCTGGAAGCTGCGCTGGCCGGATGGAAGGGCGCGCAATGATCCATGTCTGTCCGCTTTCAAGGCTGGAACAGACCGTTTCGCGAACCGGTGCGGGACGGCTGGTCACGCTGCTTTCCGCTGACATGGACATGGTGCGCCCGGCCTCGATTGCGGCGCAGGACCACCTTTACCTTCGCATGAACGACATCGCCGAACTGCGCGATGGGCTGACCATGCCGGGCGAGGAGCATGTGCGCCGCCTTCTGGGTTTCGCATATGAATGGGACCGGGCAAAGCCCATGGTCGTTCATTGCTATGCCGGAGTCAGCCGCTCCACGGCAGCCGCCTATATCGTCGCTGCGGCCCTTAACCCTGCGCAGTGCGAGGCCGAACTGGCTGCCATGCTGCGCTGGCTGTCGCCCTCGGCCACGCCCAATCCGCGCCTGATCGCTGTGGCCGATGTGCTGCTTGGACGAGAGGGGCGCATGGTGGCGGCGATAAAGGGCATCGGGCGCGGCGCGGAGGCGTTCGAAGGCGAGCCGTTCGAGCTCGACCCGTTCGGTTAAAGCGTGTCGCGATCTTTCAGATTCCCTCCTAACGCTTTACGTTGTTGTTTTTACGCATGTCGTTATCCCGAAACCGGTTTCCACTTTCGGGCGACATGCTTTAGGTCAACCAATCGGAAAGCTTCGCCTTGCGCACGTCCTCCAGAAGTGTGACAAAGCCTCTGGCCTGATGCTGCGCCGTCAGCCGGCCCTTCCCGGCCGTGGCTGCGGCGGCGTTGCCGACCACGCCATGCGGATTGAGATCGCTGGCGATCCACGCAAAGGCATGCGGGCTTTGCGCGTTGAGCAGGGCGAACTCCTTCTCGGCCCTGTCGGCGCTGGATGGGAAATCCTGCGCCTTGCGGGGATCGACGAGGTCGGGCCGGAAATGCAGCATCAGCGAGGTTTCCACGTCGCCACCGTGGATGCCGCGCCGCACCTCATGAGCGCTGAACAGCCCTTCCGGCCTTCCGAAACGCTCCCAGCTCGTGCGCACCGCCATCATGCCGAAACGGACGCGCAGATTGCGGGTGACGATTCCCATCACCTCCTCGTTGCCGCCATGAGAGGTGATGACGACGAGCTTTCGCACGCCGGCACGCGCCACGGAAGATCCGAGCTCGGTCCATGCCTCGATCAGATTGGTAGCAGGGAGAGTGAGCGTTCCCGGTGCATGGATATGCTCGTCCGATTTGCCGATTGCCTGAACCGGAAGGATGCGCAAATCGAGGTCATGCGGCACAAGCGGAATGGCCGTCTCAAGCATGCCGTTCATGATGTCGGCATCGGTGGACAGCGGCAGATGCGGTCCGTGTTGCTCGACGGCGGCTACCGGCAGCACGGCAATGGTCTGCTCGGTATCGATGCGCGCAAAGTCTGGCGCCTTGAAGTCCCCCCACCAGATTTTCCGCCGTTGCGCTGCCATTACGGGTTTCCTGTCCGTTGTATCGGATATCCTTCGATCACTATCGGTTCCGGCGGTGCCTGTCGATGCGAGGGTGTCGCGGGAATTCACGCGGCTTTGCTTCGGTATTGCGACATGAAACGAAGCAGACGTGCCGCCGCTTCCCGCAACACAGGTTCAGGCTTGCACAGACTGATGCGTATGTGCCCGGCCGCCGCCTCGCCGAAGCTGGAGCCGGGCGTGACGCTGATCTTCTCGCTTTCGAGCAAGGCCCAGGCGAAGGCCTCGTCGTCCGGCTCGACCGCCGAAATGTCGAGCATGACATACATGCCGCCTTCCGACCCGCGCACCTGCAACCGGTCGGCGCCGTGTATGGCGTCGAGAAAGATTGTGCGCCTGCCGGCATAGCGGGCTGCGATTTCCGCCACGCCGTAATCGTTCTCCATAGCCTCCGCTGCTGCATGGGAAATGAAATCGGGCAGGCCGTAGGTGGACACCAGATTGTAGCCGATAAGCAGTTCGACCAGAGATTCCGGTGCGGTCAGCCAGCCGATGCGCCAGCCGGTCATGCCGTGGCTCTTGGACATGGAATTGATCACGACGGTGCGTTCTGCCATGCCGGGAAGGGCGCGGGGCGACATGTGCTCGCAAGCGCCCAGCGTCCAGTAGACCTCGTCGGACAGCAGCCACAGATCGCGGCGCCTGCACAGTTCCGCGATACCTTCGAGGGTCGCCCGCGTGTAGACTGCCCCGGTCGGATTGTTCGGCGTGTTGATGAGGATGGCGCGGGTGTTGGGGCGCACGGCAGCCTCGATTGCGCCGGCGTCCGGCTGGAAGCCGTCGGCGGCACGAGCCTCGACCACGGTGAATTCCGCGCCGGCGGCGCGGAATGTGCCCGGATAGGTCGCATAATAAGGCGCGACGACGACGGCATGGCTGCCCGGGTCGAGGGTGGCCTGAACAGCCGCGTAGAGGGCTGCCTGTCCGCCCGGCGTCGCTATCACCTGCCTGACCGGGGTTTCCAGGCCCGAACTGCGGGCGGACAGATGCGCCATGGCGGCGCGCAGCCGCGGTATGCCGGCCAGATGCGTATAATGATGACAGCCTTCGCGAACGGCCCGCACGCAGGCTTCGACCGTGTCGGCTGGTGTGTGGAAGTCATGATCACCGACGGAAAGGACAATGATGTCCTCGCCTGCGTGGCGCCGGGCCATGGCGGTGGCGTGGACCTCCCAGCCGTCCTTGCCGGATGGCGAGATGCCGGTGATTCGGGATGAAGGCAGGGGCATTTCCACTCTTCGAGGCTGTGTGCAGGCGAGGTTGCAAGGGGAAAACCCGCCCGGCTTGTGTGTTGATCGGCTGCTTCTACCGCAAAGATTCGCTTTTTGGGAGCGGCCAGCGCACACCAGCCGTTTGGCCATGGCTGGCAGCTTGCCGGCTGAGCGGCGCCTCTTTATCTATGACCGTTCCCGTGGCTGCCAGACGAGGGCCGCCGCGGCGAATGTATCAACGGGATCAAGACCAGATCATGCTCTTGCGTATTGCCCGCTATCTCCTTGCCGTTCTTATCGTGCTCGGCGCAGCCGCCTGTCCGGTCGCTGCACAGGACATGGCAGCCGCCGAAGCGGCACAATTGCTGGAAGAACAGCGGCAAGCGCTCGAAACGCTGACCACGACGCTTGACGGACTGGAGAAGGACATCGTGGCCCATGACGACGACGATGCCTATCTGGTGCGGCTTCGTCTGAAGCTTGAAGCCGTATCCGCCGAGTCCTTGCAAAGCGCACTCGCCTTCAAGCCCAGGCTTGCCGAGATCAATACCCGTCTCGAGCAACTGGGCAGTCCGCCGGCAGACGGCCAACCGCCCGAAGCTGAAACCATCAGGGAAGAGCGTGAGGCGCTCGCCTCGGAGAAGGCCGGGATCAACGCGGTGATCGCAACCGCGCAGAATCTGTCGCTGCGATCCAACAAGCTGATCGAGCAGATAGCGGTGATCCGTCGTGACCTGTTCCGCAGCATGCTGACGAGACGCTATCCGCTGGCCGAGACGTTCAACGGCAAGGTCGTGTCGGATGCGGTCAGCGAGTTCGGAAAGTTCAGCAGCGCCGTCTCTTCATGGGCCACATTCGCCTACAAGTTCAAGTTCAATGCCATGGTCGCGGCGACGTTCATGGCGCTCATTGCGGCCCTTGTCCTGATGTTCGGCGGCCGGCGTCTGGTGGGCGGCCTGTTCCGGGCCGATCCCGCAGTCGAGGAGCCGCCTTATCTCACCCGGCTTTCGGTGGCATTCTGGTCCACGCTGCTGCCAACGGCGGCGCTTTTCGTTTTCTTTGCAGCGACCTGGTTTTTCTTCAATTCCAGTCAGGTGCTGCGCGGCGACATCGGGCTCTACCTGCGCTCGGCAATGCTGATGGTGCTGGGCGTCTTTCTGGTCAACAGGCTGACCAATGCCGTGCTTGTGCCGAAGCTTCCGCAATGGCGGCTCGTGCCGGTCGAGTCCCGCCCGGCACGCTGGCTGGTGCGGTTGGCGACCGCGATGGCGGTCGCCGTCGCGTTGAACAATTTCCTCTCGCGGGTGGCCGACCAGATGTCGTCACCCCTGTCGCTGACCGTGACGCGCAGCTTCATCGCTTCGCTCATCGTCGGCGTCATCCTGATCCTGATCGGCTTGGTGAAGCCGTTCAGGGGCGGGGATGGCAACTGGAAACCGTGGCCGGCCTGGCTGCGCTACAGCCTGTTCGCAATCGGGGCCCTCAACATCACGGCAGCCCTGTTCGGGTATATAGGCTTTGCCATCTTCGTGTCGTTGCAGGTGGTGATGACCGGAACCATTCTGGTGACGGCCTATATCGGTTTCCTCTGCGCTGGTGCAATCGGCGCGGAGGGTGGTCTTGGCGGCTCATGGCTCGGTCGCTCGATGATGGCCCGCGGCTATGCCGACGAAAGCTCGATGGACCAGATCGGGCTTGGCGTAAGCGTCCTGCTCAACATGCTGATCCTGCTCATTTTCCTGCCGCTTACCCTGTTCATGTGGGGGTTCCAGCCGGGGGACATTCAGGCATGGGCCCAGAAGCTGGCGACGGGGTTCAGCATCGGTTCGGTCACCATATCGCTGATAGGGATTCTGAGTGGCCTGTTCGTCTTCGGGATCGGCTATTTCCTGACCCGCTGGTTCCAGGGCTGGCTCGACGGATCGGTGATGGCGCGTGGCAAGGTCGATGCCGGCGTACGCAACTCGATCCGGCTCGCGGTGGGCTATGCCGGCATCGCGGTCGCCGCGCTGGTCGGCATATCCGCGGCGGGCATCGATCTTTCCAACCTCGCGCTCGTGGCCGGCGCGCTTTCCCTCGGCATCGGCTTCGGCTTGCAGAATGTCGTCTCGAACTTCGTTTCGGGCCTGATCCTGCTGGCCGAGCGGCCATTCAAGGTGGGCGACTGGATCGTGGCCGGCGATGTCAGCGGCACGGTGCGCAAGATCAGCGTGCGCGCCACGGAAATCGAAACGTTCCAGCGCCAGACCGTGATCCTGCCTAACTCCAACCTCATCAACGGCGCTGTCGGCAACTGGACGCATCGCAACAAGCTCGGGCGCGTCGATATCCGGGTTGGCGTTGCCTATGGCACCGATGTGCGCCGAGTGCAGGAAATCCTGCTGGAGATCACGCGCGCACACCCCGCCGTCCTGAAAAACCCCGAGCCTTTTGTTCAATTTGCAAACTTCGGGCCAGCGGCGCTTGAATTCGAGATCCGCTTCTTCCTTGCCGATATCACCAACGGCGGCGGGGTGCAGAACGACATCCGGTTCGCGATCATGGATGCCTTCAATCGCGAGGGAATCGAAATTCCCTCCACGGCTCGTGCGGAATACAAGCGGTCGGTTCTGGAGCCCTGGCCGCATGATGACGACAAGACTGAGGCCGAATTCGCCGAGCGGGAGCGTCTGAAGGCGGAAGAGGAAGAAAAGGCGCGCAAGGGCAGGCGCAAGCCGGGTAAACCCGATCCGGCATAGGCGAACCGGCCGCTGCATCCCATTGCGACATGAATGAGACATTCAGTTGCGGTTCAGCTTCGTTCTCCTATAAGCTGCCTGCATTGGCGGGAATGCCTTGCAATGGCAAACAGGGGCGGTGGCGACACCGGAAACGCAATGTGGAAATCACTGATCGCCGTGTCGGTCCTGCTGTCGGTATCCGGCAGTGCGCTGGCCGCTAGCGCCGTGAACAATGACTCCGATCCGCGTACGCTGATCGTCACGGAGGGCAGCAGCAAGCGGGAACTGACGCTTGGTCCGGGCGAGACGGTCGAATTTTGCCCGAGCGGCTGTTTCGTCACCATGCCCAACGGCGACCTTGAGGCGCTGACGGGCTCCGAAACCGTCGAGATTTCGGGTGGCGTGGCTCGCGTGAAATAAGGCGCCTCCCCATCAGAGTTAACGTTCTGGAACGCAGGCCGGGCTCCCAGTCCGGCCTTTTTCCTGTCTGAATGCGTCCAGGAAAGAGCCGGACCGCTTCCGTCGCGCTGTATGCCGGGCGTGTCGCAAACAGGCTGCGGTCCAGTCGCCCTCACGCCTTATAGTCCGGTCGCAACAGCACTTTTGGAGTCGCGGGCAATGGCAGGGTTTCCGGAAAAGGCGAAGGTCGTCATCGTCGGTCTTGGCGGCATCGTGGGCGCTTCGGTCGCGCATCACCTGATCGGGCGCGGATGGGACGATATCGTCGGCATCGACAAGTCCGGCATCCCGACCGATATCGGCTCGACCGCGCATGCTTCCGACTTCTGCTACGCCACGAGCCACGACTTCCTGTCCTGCTGGACGACGCTCTACTCCATAGAATTCTTCGACCGGATGGGCCACTATGCCCGCGTCGGTGGGCTTGAGGTCGCGCGCGTGGGCGACGATGCCCGCATGGATGAAATCCGGCGCAAGGTAACTTCCGGCCGTGCCTTCGGAACGCGCGCGCGCCTCATCGAGCCGGCCGAGATCAAGGAGAAGTTCCCGCTGATCGAGGAGGATCTGGTCCAGGGCGGGTTGTGGGACCCGGATGCGGGCCTCGTCATCCCGCGTTCGCAGACGGTGGCGGGAAGGCTGGTCGATCAGGGCGTCGCTGCCGGCAGGCTGCAAGCCTTCGCGAACACTTCCGCCCGTTCGCTGGTCATCGAGGGAGGGCGCATCAGGGGCGTGGTGACGGATCGCGGCACGATCATGGCCGATCATGTGGTGGTCTGCGCCGGCCTGTGGGGCAGGCTGATCGCCGAAATGGCGGGCGAGGACCTGCCGGTCATGCCGATCGACCATCCGCTGACCTTCTTCGGCCCCTACAACGAGTTCGCAGGCACAGGCAAGGAGATCGGCTGGCCGCTGCTACGCGACCAGGGCAACTCGGCCTACATGCGCGACACCGGCGATCCGAAAACCGCCGAGGGCGGCCAGATCGAGTGGGGCTACTACGAAGAGACCAATCCGCGCCTCGTCCATCCGCGCGATCTTCTGGAAAAGGAAGAGGCGCGGCTTTCGCCCTCGCAGCGCGACCTCGACATGGACCAGATCATGGAGCCGCTGGAGCGGGCCATGGAACTGACGCCGATCCTGGGCGAGCTCGGCTACAATGAGAGTCATTCCTTCAACGGCCTGCTTCAGGTCACCACCGATGGCGGGCCCTCCATGGGCGAGAGCCAGAAGGTGCGGGGGCTTTGGTACGCCGTCGGCATCTGGGTCAAGGACGGCCCCGGCATGGGCAAGCTGATAGCCGACTGGATGACGGACGGCCGCACGCCAATCGACCACAACCGCATCGACTACAGCCGGTTCCAGCCGTTCCAGTTGCAAGAAGACTTCATCACTGCGCGTTGCACCGAAACGGCGATGAAGGTCTACAATCCCGCCGTTCATCCGCGCGAGCCGTTCTCCGGTGGCCGCAATGTCCGCCGCTCGCCCTTCTACGAGCGCGAAAAGGAGCTTGGCGGCTATTTCATGGAACTGGGCGGCTGGGAGCGCGCCCATGGCTATGCCGCCAACGAGCACCTGCTGGAGAAATATGGCGCGCGCGTGCCGGTTCGTGAGAACGAATGGGACAATCGCCATTTCTGGCGCGTCTCCAATGCCGAGCATCTGGCGCTCAGCGAGGATTGCGGCATCATCAACCTTTCGCATTTCGCCATGTACGATGTCGAAGGTCCCGACCATGTGGCGTTGATGGAATGGCTGTGCGCGGCAAAGATCGGCGGCGAGGCCAATATCGGCAAGGGCATCTACACCCACTTCCTCGATGAGGAAGGCATGGTGCGCGCCGATCTGACGGTGTTCCGCATGGCCGACCGCTGCCGGGTGGTCGATGGCGCCGATGCCGGCCCGCGCGACTTCAACTATATGAAGCGGGTGGCGCAGGATAAGGGGTTCGACGTCACCGTCACCGATGTGACCGAGAAATACATCACGCTGGGCATCTGGGGACCGAATGCCCGCGTGACCCTGCAAAATGTAGCGGAAGACCCGGGCGGGCTCTCGCAGGAGAATTTCCCCTTCGCCGCCATCAAGCCGATCCGCATCGCCGGAAAGGACGTGACCGCCTTCCGCATCTCCTATGTCGGGGAGCAGGGCTGGGAACTGCACATGGCCTACGAGGACGGATTGGCGGTGTGGGATGCGCTGCGCTCGACGGGGGTGATCGCCGTGGGCGTCGAGACCTACGCCAATACGCGGCGCATGGAGAAGAGCCTGCGCCTGCAGAACGCCGATCTCCTGACCGAATACAATCTTCTGGAGGCCGATCTTGCCCGTCCGAAGGTCAAGGAGGCGGATTTCTGCGGCAAGGCGAAGCATCTGGAATACAAGGCGCGCGAGCATCAGCCGGCCATGCTGTGCACGCTGGTGATGACCGACAATGTCGATGCCGCGGGCGTGGCGCGCTATCCGGTCGGCAATATGCCGGTTGTCGACCCGGCGACCGGGGAGACGCTTGTCGACGAACTTGGCCGCCGCTCCTACACCACCTCGATTGCCTATGGTCCGACTCTGGCCAAGAACATCGCGCTTGCCTGGCTGCCGTGGAGCTATTGTCAGGAAGGCCGTGAGTTGGCGGTCGAATATTTTGGCGAAACCTATCCGGTCGAGGTCGCCGCGGTCGGTTACAAGTCGCTCTATGACCCGGAGAACCTCAAGCCGCGAAGCTGATCGGGGAAGGGAAAAGGGGTGCGGCAGCCCGTTTTCCTCGCAAAAATGTGAAGGGACAGGCCCGGCGATGCGCCGGGCCTTTCTTTTGTGCGGCTGTAATCTCGCGTAGTGTCAACCCATGTCTGCCTTGTGGAGCAACGCGCGACATGCCCTTGCGACCGGCCTGACGCTGGTGGCCGCGGGCCTCTGCGGTACGGGAGCGGCCAAGTCGGAACCTGTCGATGTGGAACTCGTGCTGGCGGTCGACGTGTCGCTTTCCATGTCGCCCGTGGAGCTGGAAATCCAGCGGCGCGGCTATGCCGCTGCGCTCACGCATGAGAGCGTTCTGCAAGCCATCGCCGGCGGTGCCCACGGACGCATTGCGATTTCCTATGTCGAATGGGCCGGGATAACCACCCAGCATATCGTGGTGCCCTGGACGGTCATCGCCGGCAAGGCGGACGCCGAGCGCGTCGCGGCGCAGCTTTCCGCGCATCCGCCCAACAGCGCACGGCGGACGTCCATCTCCGCCGCTCTTGAATTTGGCGGCGACATGTTTGCCGAAAGCGGCTTCGAGGGCGTGAAGCGTGTGATCGACGTTTCGGGCGACGGACCCAACAATCAGGGCGCGCCGGTAACCGGGGTGCGTGACCGGCTGATCGGGCAGGGCATCACCATAAACGGGCTGCCGCTGATGACCAATGGCGGCTTCGATTCAGGTTATGACGTCGCCAATCTGGACCGGTATTATGCCGATTGCATCATTGGCGGCCCGGGCGCCTTCATGATCCCGGTGAACGACTGGACGCAGTTTGCGGAGGCGGTGAGGCGCAAGCTGGTGCTGGAACTGGCGGCAACGCCGCCCCTGACGGACCATGCCGAATCCTCGAACCCGCCTGTGATCCTGGCCCAGGCGATGTCGGCCAGCGATTGCCTCGCCGGCGAGAAGATGTGGCGCAACCGCTACTGGATGATGGACGCGCAGTGACGGCGCGGCCTGCGTTCACGAACTATGCCGCGACCAGTTGCTTGCGGTCGACGCGCTCCTGCTGTGGCGAGCGGGCGTAAAGTTCCCGATAGCATTTGGAGAAATGCGAGGCGGACACGAAACCGCAGGCTACGGCAACCTCGACCACCGGCATGGACGACTGGATGAGAAGATGGCGCGCGCGGTCGAGCCTGATTTCCAGATAGTAGCGCGCAGGCGAGCGCCCCATCTCCGAGCGGAACAGGCGCTCGATCTGCCGGCGCGACAGATCCACATGATCGGCGATCTCGATCAGCGACAACGGCTCGGAAAGATTGGCCTCCATCAGTTCGATGATGGTCAGAACCTTGGAGTTCTGCACGCCGAGCCGCGCGCGCAGCGGCAGGCGCTGGCGGTCGGTGGGACTGCGCACGCGATCGGTCAGAACCTGCTCGCAGACGCGGTTGACGACGTTCTCGTCGAAATCCTCGCCGATCAGCTTGAGCATCATGTCGAGCGCGGCGGTGCCGCCGGCGCAGGTGTAGATGTTCTGGTCCACCTCGAACAGGTCGGCGAACACGTTCACCCTGGGGAAGGCTTCCGAGAAGCCGGGCAGGTTCTCCCAATGGATGGCGCAACGCTTGTTCGACAACAGGCCCGCCGCCGCCAGAATGTGTGCGCCGGTGCACAGGCCGCCGATCGCGACGCCGCGATTGTATTCCTCGCGCAGCCAGGCGAACACGGACTTGTTGTAGTATTTCTCGACATCGAGGCCGCTGCACACGATGGCCATGGAAGGCCGCTCGGGACCCGACATCTTCCTGCGTTCGTCTTCAAGCGAGGTGTCGACCGCGCATTGCACGCCGTTCGAGGCGCGCACCGGCTTGCCGTCCAGACTGGCAAGGCGCCAGCTATAAGCCTCGTAGCCCAGCATGCGGTTGGCCGAACGCAGCGGGTCCAGCGCCGTCGCGAAGGCGATCATGGTGAAGTCGGGAACCAGAAAAAAGACGAACGATCTTTTGATCGGCTGCTTTACGGCGTTCAAGGTACCCTCCCGGTGCCAAGGCGCGTGCGGAACGTCGCTTACAGCATAGCGTCATCAGGAAAATTGTTTCCTGTCAATCGGGTAGGGTGTCGGTAACGAGATATTTTGCCGGCCCGCTCTCATTGGCCGGCCGGCGAGGCAGAAAATACAATGCTTTCGGGGTCGCAACCATTGGCGGGCAAGGCTTTTCAGGCATGCCCGGGGAAAATGCCAGGATTGTTGCGTGCGGCGATCCCGGTCGACCGCTGTCGTCGTTCGGTGACCTCGGGCCAGCCGATATCCTTCTGTATTTCCAGCGGCAGCGAGCGCAGCAGGCGTTCGGTCTTGTGACGGGCGCGAGCCTCGCCAATCCTGTGCATCGTCTCACTTAAAAAAGGCACGGCGAACATGACGTGTTCCTTCCTTCATAACCGGCGAACGCTGATCGGTTCCGCCTTCTCTGCTTTCCATGACATTGACTATGAGGCTGGGTTGATGTTCAATCAAACGAAATGGAATGAGCTTTATATTCAGAAATAATGAAGGCAAGCACGATGAACGCGCCTCTCAATCATCCTCTTCCGCTTCTTGACCTCGACGTGCTGCGAACCTTCGTGGCGATTGCCGAAACCGGCAGTTTCACGACGGCCGCCAGTTCCGTCTACCGCACCCCTTCGGCTGTTTCGATGCAGATCAAGAAGCTCGAGGACATTCTCGGCCGCTCGGTTTTTTCGCGCGACGCGCGTTCGGTGAAGCTGACCATCGACGGCGAGATGCTGCTTGGATATGCACGGCGCATGCTGGCGATCAACCGCGAGGCAGTTTCGAAGTTCATCGTTCCCGATATCGTCGGCGTGGTCCGCCTCGGCTCGCCGGATGACTTCGGCGAGCGGGCGCTGCCGCATGTGCTGAAGCGGTTTGCGCAGTCCCATCCCTGCATCGCCGTCGATGTGACCATCGATCAGAGTGTCAACCTGCGCAGGCGCATGGACGACCGGGCGCTGGACCTCACGCTGCTCACCAATTCGTGCAGAGCCGTCGCGGACGGGGCGGAGGTGCTGCTGACCGAGCCGATCGTCTGGGCCGGTGCAAAAGGCGGGGGCGCGCATCTGCGCGAGCCGCTGCCGGTCTCGATCTGGGAAGAAGGCTGCGTGTGGCGGGCCGGCGCGCTGGAGGCGCTCGGGCGGGAAGGGCGCAACTACCGCGTCGCCTATATGAGCGCGCATACGGCCGGCCAGCGCGCCGCGATCTTGTCCGATCTCGCGGTCGCGCCGCTGCCCAAATCCTTCCTCGGCTGCGACATGGTTGAACTGGGACCGGCAGATGGCCTGCCGGATATTGGCGACTATTCACTGGCCATGGTGGTGTCGCCCGAAGCCAGCGCCCCGGTGAAGGCGGTGGCGGATCATATCCGTGCGACCTTCGAGGTGCTGCGCCACACCGGAAAGTTCTGATGCCTGAAGCGTGTGGCGATCTTTCAGATTCGCTCCTTACGCTTTAAGTTCATGTTTTCACGCATGTCGTTGTCCCGAAACCGATTCTCGATTTCGGGCGGCATGCCTTATCCGCGCCGCCGCGCGGCGCGTTCCTCGCGGGAGCGGCGACGAGGGGCCGCGCCGACACCGGCCTCCGGCCCGTCTCCGGTTACAGCCTTCCTTGGCGGCAGCTTCACCGCTTCGGAAAGCTTCGGGAACGGATCGACCTTGTTGGGCAGCGCCATGGCGTCGATGAAGAGCTGCTGGAAATGCGGCTCCAGCGCGGTTTCGATCTTCTCGATCTTCCTCACCTCGTCCTCGATCTCGCGCCGGTGGTCGCGGTTGAGCAGCGCCATCAGCGCCCCGGTGCCCGAGGCGTTGCCCACGGCCTTGACGTCGGCGAGGTCGCAATCGGGGATGAGGCCGAGCACCATCGCGTATTTCGGATCGATGAAGGAGCCGAATGCGCCGGCGAAGCGTATCAGGTCGACATGGTCGATGCCCTGCTTTTCCATCAGCAGCTTGACGCCGGCATAGAGCGCGGCCTTGGCGAGCTGGATGGCGCGCACATCGTTCTGCGTGACCGCGATGCGGGGCTCGCCGTCGCGCAGCAGATAGGAGAAGGTGCGGCCGTTCTGGAAGATGCGCGGCGAGCGGGCGGCCATGTCGCCGTCGATCACGCCGTCCTCGGAAATGATGCCGGACAGATACATTTCCGCCACCACCTCGATGATGGCCGAGCCGCAGATGCCGGTGACGCCGACAGCGCCGGTGGCTTCCTCGAAGCCCTCCTCGTCGGACCATTTGTCGACGCCGATGACGCGGAATTTTGGCTCAAGCGTTTGCGCGTCGATGCGCACGCGCTCGATGGCGCCGGGGGCGGCGCGCTGGCCGGATGAAATCTCCGCGCCCTCGAAGGCCGGTCCCGTGGGCGAGGAGGCGGCGACGACCCGTTCGCGATTGCCGAGGATGATCTCGGCATTCGTGCCGACATCGACCAGCAGCATCATCCCGTCCTGACGATACGGCCCTTCCGAAAGGGCAGCGCCCGCCGCATCGGCTCCGACATGGCCGGCGATGCAGGGCAGCGTGTAGAGGCGTGCGCCGCGATTGATGTCGATGTCGAGCTCATGCGCCCAGTAGTGCATCGCGCCGGACACGGCGAGCGCAAAGGGGGCCTGGCCCAGCTCGGTCGGGTCGATGCCGAGGAACAGGTGGTGCATGATCGGGTTGGCGACGAACACGGCGTCGAGAATGTCGTTGCGGTCCACCCCGCCTTCCGCGCACACCTTGCCGATCAGCCCGTTGACGGCCTCGCGCACGGCCTTGGTCATGGCCTCGCGCCCGTCCGGGTTCATCATCACATAGGAGACGCGGCTCATGAGGTCTTCGCCGAAGCGGATCTGCGGATTGGGCGCGCCGGAGGAGGCGACGATGCGGCCCGACAGCAGCGACACCAGATGCATGGCGATGGTGGTCGAGCCGATGTCGCAGGCGATGCCGTAGGCTTCGTTCTTCAGCCCCGGCCACATGGCGATGATGAAGGGGCGCGAAATGTCCATGTCGCGATGGATGGCTACGGTGACGCCCCAGTTCTCCTTGCGCAACATGCCCTGCACCTGCGGCACGATATGGGCGGCGATCAGCGGGTCTTTCCAGCCCCAGTCTTTCTCCAGCACCAGCTTCATGCGGTCGAGATCGCCCAGCGGCTTGTGCATGTCGGGCTCGTCCACCTCGACATAGCAGAGCTGGACCGCCGGGTTGCGGTCGATGTGCCGGTCGACGGCGGCCTTGCGCACCACCTGCGCGTTGATGACCGTGTCCTGTGGCACGTCCACCACCAGGTCCCCCTGGATCGTGGCTGAGCAGGAGAGTCGCCTGCCTTCGGGCAGGCCGCGCACGCGTTCGTAGCGTTCCTCCTTGGGGCCCTTGGGCGATATGTGGTCGAGGGTCGAGACGATCTGGTGCTTGGCGAAGTTGCCTTCCTGCACCTCGATCTGGCAGCGGCCGCAGGTGGCGCGACCGCCGCATACGCTTTCCACATAGACGCCGAGCTGACGCGCGGCATCGAGGACAGGGGTTCCGACAGGAAAACGCCCGCGCTTGCCCGATGGCATGAACAGCACGAGTGGGTCGGTCTTGTTGAGCGGTGCGTTCAATTCCTGCCTGCCTGCTACCGGATGCTCCTCATCCGGGCTTCCTGCGGACCGGTTCCGCGAGAGCCCGCACGGACTGATTTTCTATCCCAACACCGCCCGGCGCGCGTCACGACCGCCGCGCCGGCGTCCGCCGTTGCCGGCGGATGCGGCGCCATCGGCCGAGGGCGCGTTGACCGCCACGGGGGCGGGCGCTGCATGCACACCCGGCTTGTAATCCTTGTAGGTCTTGATCCATGTCGTGCAGTCCCTGTCCGTTCCGGCCAGCACATTGGCGCCGCGCACGGCTTCCATTTCCTGCGGGCGGCAGGGATTCATGATCGCCGAGGTCATTCCTGCTCCGATCACCATCGGGATGAAGGCGGCGTTGATGCCGTGACGATGCGGCAGGCCGAAGGAGATGTTGGAAAGGCCGCAGGTGGTGTTGACCTTCAGTTCCTCGCGCAGGCGGCGCAGCAGGGCGAACACCTGACGCCCGGCATCGCCCAGAGCGCCGATAGGCATCACCAGCGGATCGACCACCACGTCATGGGCCGGGATACCATGGTCGGCGCAACGCTCGACGATCTTCTTCGCCACGGCGAAGCGCACGTCCGGGTCCATGGAAATGCCGGTCTCGTCATTGGAAATGGCGACCACGGGCACGTTGTATTTCTTCACCAGCGGAAGGATGGCTTCCAGCTTCTCCTCCTCGCCGGTGACGGAGTTCACCAGCGGCCGGCCCTTCGCCACCTTCAGCGCCGCCTCGATGGCAGCGGTGACCGAAGAGTCGATCGACAGCGGAAGGTCGACGAGATTCTGCACAATCTCCAGCGTTTGTACCAGCAAGCCGGGCTCGGTGGCATTGGGGTCGACGGCGGTGACGCCGGCATTGACGTCGAGCATCGTGGCGCCGGCCGCCGCCTGCTCCAGCGCGTCCTTCTTCACCGTCTCGAAATTGCCTTCGATCATCTCGGCAGCGAGCTTCTTGCGCCCTGTCGGGTTGATGCGCTCGCCGATGACGCAGAATGGCTGGTCGAAGCCGATGACGATTTCCCTGGTCGCCGAGGCGACGATCGTGCGGGTCATGCAATGTCTCCGTTGATAGAGAGAATTCCGTTTTGCCTCATGTTGGCGGGCGCGCGGGCCGCCGGTATCAATGCGCGCTCCTGACCATGTCCACCTGCTTTTCGGTCACGTCCTCGCCGAGAATGTGCTCCAGCCGCTCGGCAACCAGCGCATCGTCGGCGCGCGCCTCGCGCTTCCATGGCCGCCGGCCCCTGAGAACTCCGGATTCGTCGACGATCTCGGCAACATATTCTTCCTGCCGGTAGGCCATGACATGCACGCCGGAAACGCCGGAAATTTCCTTGACCTCGTCGATGATGTCGATGCACAGCCGCTTGCCTTCGGCTTTCTGGTCCTGCGCGCCCTCCAGCCTTCTGATGACGGCATCGGGAATGTGGATGCCCGGCACGTTTGAGCGAATCCATTTCGCGGTCCTGGCTGAGGCGAGCGGGCCGACACCACACAGGATGAACACCTTATCCGTCAGGCCGAGGTCGCGGGCCCGCTGCATGAAGTCACGGAACATCGGCACGTCGAAGCAATACTGGGTCTGCACGAACTGCGCGCCGGCTGCGATCTTCTTGCCCAGATGGATCGGGCGAAAGTCGAATGGCGGGGCAAACGGGTTGACCGCCGCGCCGAGAAAGACCTGCGGCGGCGTTGTCAGCTTGCGCCCCGACAGGAATTTTCCATTGTCGCGCATGACGCGTATCGTCTCCAGCAGCGACATGGAATCGAGATCGAACACGGGTTTGGCACCGGGCTGGTCTCCCGCTTGCACACCGTCGCCGGTCAGGCACAATATGTTGGCCACGCCCATGGCCGCGGCGCCCAGCACGTCGCCCTGTATGGCGATGCGGTTCCTGTCGCGGCAGGCAATCTGCATGATCGGGGCGTAGCCCATGCGGGTGAGCAGGGCGCAGATGCCGACCGACGACATGTGGCAGTTCGCGCCGGAGGCGTCCACGGCATTGATGCCGTCCACCCAGCCATCGAAGATTTTTGCCCGGTTGTAGACGTCTTCCGGGTCGGCGCTGTCTGGCGGATTGAGCTCGGTCGTGACCGCGAACTCACCGCGTCGCAACACCCTTTCCAGCCTTCCGCGCGAGAAATGGCCGGGCAGCGGTTCCAGCGGCAGGTGCGCGCCTGCCGGATTTTCGTCGGGATGTCGGTGCTGCGCGGCGTTCATGCGGCGGCTCCGACGTCTGTCGAGGTCTTCGCCTGTTCGCGCGCGGCCGCGGCCTGCGCGGTGACGCGCAGCCAGGCGGAGGTCTCGCGCAGCGACTGATCGACCGGGTTCTGCACGTTGAGGATGGCATCGCCCTTCACCATGTTGCGCGAGCCTTCCCATGCCTTGACCCAGACGCAGGGCATGTCCGGCTCGACCTCGCAGTTGCCGTTGGCGCGCACGCCTCCGCAAGGCCCGTTGCGCAACTGCTTGGGGCAGTTCATGGGACAGGACATGCCGGTCGAGGAGAGGATGCACTGGCCGCACATGCGGCAGTCGAACATGAACCCCTTTACCCGTTTCTCGACGAACTTGACTGGCGCTTCGACCCGGCCATAGCCGATCGCCTTCCACAGCGGGTGCAAGGCGAGGAAAGTCTCGGCCAGGCGGGCGTATACCCACTCCAGCAGGCGGGAATGGCGCACGGACCACAGCCGCACCGACCAGGAGCGCTGCATGCGCCGCTGCGGCGACACGTCGGCGGGCTTGTAGTCGCTCTTCGGCGCATTTTTCCTGACCGCCGCCGCCTGCGTGGTCGTGCCGGTTGCGGCGGGCGGGATGCCGGCCCCGATGGGCACGGGCTTGATCGGGGTGTCAGCCATTTTCCTTGCCACCGGCTTTGGCCAGAGCGACGAGCCGCTCCCGGCCATATTGCGCTTCGAGTTCGGCTGCCGCCTTTTCCGCCTCCGCTTCGAGGTCGTCGCCCACTCCCACAGGCTCGGATTTGCGCCATTCGGCGAGATAGTCGTCGCTCTGCGCCGCTCCGGAGCGCATCGCGGCCATGTCTATGGCCTCGGTGAAACGCAGCGACAGCTCGCGTTTGGCGTTCTGCCGTCCTTTGCGAACGATCACCTGTGCGGGAATATCACGCCAGTAGAGGACAACCAGATCGGCCATGAGCTGCACTCTTCACAAGAGGTGCATGTCTTCCTTCCGAAACCGGTTCCCGCTTTCGGGAGACATGCTCTGGTCTGGAGCATTGCCGCAACCACCGGGGTGCCGCTTCTCATGGGGCGACGCGCGACCATTCAAAAACGACGCTGAATGCGACATTTGCCGGGGCGATGCCGCCAAAAGAAAAGCGAAGGGCTCAGCGCCGCAATTCAAGTATGTCGAGCAGGGATTCCCGCTGCGGCCGGGGAAATTCGATGCGCCATTCATCAGTGCCCGTGCGGAAGGCATAGCCCACCTGATCCATCTCCGGATCGGCGGCGTAGTCGCTGGCGGGGTCGTCGTTGTAGCGAAGCGAGCCGAGATAAATCGCACGCTTGTCCCCGTCGTCGTAAAGCCGCCCCCGCGTGCGCTGCGAACCGCTTGTCTTGTCCAGCAGCCAGCCGGATCCGTCATCGGTGACCTTGCAGCGGAACCAGTCGTAGATGACCAGCGTCCCGATCCCGCCAGCCTTGATGGTGCGGCATCGCCAGTCGCCGGTCAGGTCCGTGTCGGAGAAGGCGATAGCGGGGCGGGCAAGGATTTGTTCCAGAACGGCGACGTCTTCCGGATTGCCCCCGTGGGCTTCATCGAGCGCTGACCTGCGCGTGCTTTCATAGCTTTCGAGCCGGGCCGCGTCGGCGGGAGTGATCAGCTTCTGGACCTCGCCGTCGGCCAGGGCGGGCGCTGCGGCAAGAAGCGAGGCAAACATTATAATGGCAAGTTTCATGGCCGTCCTGTCCGGCACGCCCCATCAGCCACCCATTACATGACAGGAGGCACCGCTCGTGCAAGACCCGGCACGAGATCGCCATAACCGGTGGCGCGCCGTTCATAGGCGAGGCCGAGCATTCTTGCGGCGTTCTCGGCCACCGCATCCAGAGCTGGATCGTCGGTCTGGGCGAGATAGATCAGCTTCTCGTAGTTGCCGAAATAATCCGGGATCAGCTCGGGATGACGGTCGAGACCCAGCGGTTTCATGAAGAACGCGTCGAACTGGCGGCACAGGAAGTCGGTCATGTAGAACGACATCATGTCCGCATCCTCGACCTTCCTGTAGGCTTCCAGTCCCTGATAGAAGGCAAAGCAGTGCGGTCCGGCCATGCGTTCGACGCCGTGCTTTTCGCATATGCGGTCGAGCAGCCCGCCGGTGCCGCAATCGGCATAGCCGACGAAGATATGCCGGTAGCCATCGGACTTCGCCTGCTCGATGGCCTTGTCCATGGCCGGTGCGATGCGGTCCGGGTAGAAGTGATATTCCGCAGGCAGGCAGGTGAGATCGAGATGGCCGAGGCCAAGCTGCTCCTTAACGGCCAGAACCTCGCGCGCAATCATGCCACAGGCGATGACCAGCACCCGCTCGGGACGGGTGGGAGGCGTTCTTTCCTGTTTTTGTACGGTTGCCATGGAACCAGTACGACCGCTTTTCGTTGCATTCAGGCGAAACTACCGAACGAGGGAGACACCATTCATGTCACGTCTTGCGCCTGTTGCCGTTCTCGTCTGCGCCCTTGCATTGGCCGCCTGCGCCAACACCGTCCGCGGTGTCGGTCAGGATGTGAAGTCGACCGCCAACGCCGTCGAGGATACGGTCAACTGACCCTTTTTCCCGTTCCGGGAATGGAACAAGGCCGCGCCGCAAGGAGCGGCCTTTTCCGTATATGCCTCAGGCCGAAGCACGCAGATTGTGCTTGCGGTTCATGAAATCCTTGGCGGTCTCGACCGCCACGGCCGCGTCGCGGCAATATGCGTCCGCTCCCACGGCCTTGCCGAACTCCTCGTTCAGCGGCGCGCCGCCGACCAGCACCACATAGTCGTCGCGGATGCCCTTTTCCTTCATCGTGTCGATGACCACCTTCATGTAGGGCATGGTCGTGGTGAGCAGGGCCGACATGCCGACAATGTCAGGCTGGTGCTCCTCGATCGCTTCCAGATATTTTTCGACCGGATTGTTGATGCCAAGGTCGATGACGTCGAATCCCGCGCCTTCCATCATCATGCCAACGAGGTTCTTGCCGATGTCGTGGATGTCGCCCTTGACCGTGCCGATCACCAGCTTGCCCTGCTTGGGCGCGCCGGTAGCCGCCAGCAGCGGGCGCAGGATGGCCATTCCGGCCTTCATCGCGTTGGCGGAAAGCAGCACTTCCGGCACGAACAGGATGCCGTCGCGAAAATCCTCGCCGACGATGCGCATTCCTTCCACCAAAGCCTCGGTCAGCACCTTGTAGGGCAGCCAGCCACGGTCGAGAAGGATTTGCGTCCCTTCCTCGATCTCTTCCTTCAGGCCGTCGTAAAGGTCGTCATGCATCTGCTGGACGAGTTCGTCGTCGGAAAGTTCGGAAAGGATGATCTCGTCGTCGGCCATAATCCCACTCCAGATTGGCGCGTCCCGGTTGCCGCTTTTGCTGCGGACAACGATCGCTCCATAATAGGTACATAAGGCGCGTTTGCGGCCATGGCTGATTTGCGACTTCCTGCAATGGGAAAGCGACTGGCATAAGGCTTTGGTCCCTGTCGATTTTGCGACAGAGGCTGGCGCTGTGGAGCCGTTTCGGGGCCGATGCATGGCTACGATCCGGCAAGGAGCGGCGCATGCGCGCCAGGATCGGTTTTCGGGGAAAAGCACCATGAGCGATAGCGCGGCAGTCGATCAGGAAGCAGCAGGCGCCCGCCGGGCGCGCGGAGCCGGGCGAGGCGCCGGTGGAGGCGCTGCCGCCCGCAGGGCGGCGCGTGCAGGCGGAGGGCCGGGCATCCAGCTCACCTACATCACCCGCAAGATGGGCGTCTACGAGGTGCTGGACGAGGAAGGTCTGGCGCTGATCGAGAAAAATGCCGACACGGTGCTGGAGGAAACCGGCATCATCTTCCGCGACGATGCCGAGGCGCTGGAGATGTGGAAGCAGGCCGGCGCCGATGTGCGCGGCGAGCGCGTGCATTTCCCCAAGGGTCTGTGCCGGTCGCTGCTCAGGAGCGCGCCGTCCACCTACACCCAGCATGCGCGCAATCCCGAGCGCTCGGTGCAGATCGGCGGCAAGGCCACCGTGTTCGCGCCGGTCTACGGCCCGCCCTTCGTGCGCGATCTCGACGGCAACCGCCGCTATGCGACGATCGAGGATTTCCGCAATTTCGTGAAGCTCGCCTACATGGCGCCGTCGATCCACCATTCCGGCGGCACCGTGTGCGAGCCGGTGGACGTGCCGGTGAACAAGCGCCATCTCGACATGGTCTATTCGCACATCCGCTATTCGGACAAGCCGTTCATGGGGTCGGTGACCGCGCCTGAGCGCGCCGAGGACACGGTGGCCATGGCCAAGATCGTGTTCGGCGACGATTTCGTCGAGAACAACACGGTGCTCACCAGCCTGATCAACGCCAATTCGCCGATGGTGTTCGACGAGACCATGCTGGGTGCGGCCAAGGTCTATGCCCGCCACAATCAGGCATGCATCGTCACGCCCTTCATTCTTGCCGGGGCCATGAGCCCGGTGACGGTGGCCGGCACGCTGACGCAGGTTCTGGCCGAGGTGCTGGCGGGCGCTGCCTTTACGCAACTTGTGCGCCCTGGCGCGCCGGTGCTGTTCGGCACCTTCGCTTCGTCCATCTCCATGCAATCCGGCGCGCCGACCTTCGGCACGCCGGAGCCGTCGCTCGTTTCCTACGGAGCTGCGCAGCTTGCGCGGCGGCTCAACCTGCCGTTCCGCACGGGCGGGTCGCTGTGCGCCTCCAAGATCCCGGATGCGCAGGCGGCCTATGAGAGCGCCAATACGCTCAATTCCACGGTTCTGGCCGGAACCAACTTCGTGCTGCACGCCGCCGGCTGGCTGGAGGGCGGTCTGGCTTCCTGCTACGAGAAATTCATGATGGATATCGACCAGCTCGGCATGCAGCAGAAGTTCTGCGAAGGCGTGGACCTGTCCGAGAACGGGCAGGCAATGGATGCGATCCGGCAGGTGGGGCCGGGTAGCCACTTCCTCGGCTGCGACCATACGCAGGCCAATTTCCAGAGCGCATTCTACCGCTCCAGCATCGCCGACAACAATTCCTACGAGCAGTGGCTGGCCGAGGGCGAGAAGACAGCGCCGCAACGCGCCAACCAGATCGCCCGCCAGTGGCTGGAAAGCTACGAGGCGCCGTTCCTCGACCCCGGCATCGATGACGGCCTGAAGGATTTCATCGCCCGCAAGAAGGAATCCATGCCGGACGCATTCACCTGAAAGGAGCCCGAGACAGGCCGGGCTAAAGTGGCCAGCATCATACACAAGGAAGTCTGGCGGAGCGCCTTCTCCGGGCCGGACCGGAAATGATTGCCATGTCCGGCAGCAGCGTATGGGGCGAGGTCTGGCAGCAGCGCATAGCTGACGCCTTGGCGGCGCACGGTCTTCTGATACGTGGCGGCCTCAATTTCACGCCGGATGAGCATGCTCCGCCCGGGCCGGCGGAAAGGCCGGCGCGTGCCGTGCTCCTCGTGGGACAGGCCGGGGCCAGACCATGGCCGCATTTCATGCGCTGGCGGCGCGAACGGCCAGAAGTGCGGGAAAATCCTCTCGATACCTGGTCGCGCGAGGTCATTGCCTCTGTCGCCGCACGTTTCGGAGCCAGAGCCGTTTCGCCCAGCGACCGGCCTTTCCTGCCGTTCCAGCAGTGGGCGATGCGGGCCGAGGGGTTGAAGCCGTCGCCGCTGGGCATTCTCATGCATCCCGAATACGGGCTCTGGCATGCCTATCGCGGCGCGCTGCTGTTCGATCATGAGATTACGGTCGAAGTGCCTCAGAAGACGATTCATCGCTGCGATGCATGTATCGGAAAACCTTGCATGAATGCCTGTCCGGTCGATGCCTGTTCGGTGCAGGGCTTCGACCATCGTGCCTGCCTTTCGCATGTGCGGGGCCCGCTGGGCGATGCTTGCAGGCAAGGTGGCTGCCTCGATCGCAATGCATGTCCGTATGGCGCGGCCTATCGCTATCCGGCAGAGGTGCAGGCGTTCCATATGGCTGCTTTCGCTTCTCCGACATGAGAGCTGCGCACGGCATGTGACGGTTCCTCTCTGTGCGATTGACTCTGTCGCCCGCCAAGTTTAACTAAAGTCATCAGATGATTTGATGACTCATGAAGCAAGCGATACGAACCAACCTTACCGAGAGTGCGGCGACCAGCCTGCGATCCGAAATCGCTGCGGGGCGATGGCCTGTTGGCGAGCGTATCCCCAATGAAGCGACGCTCGTCGAAATGCTTGGTGTCAGCCGCGGAACGGTGCGGGAAGCGGTGCGCGCGCTGGTCTCGCAGGGGCTTCTGGAAACCCGGCAGGGCTCCGGCACCTATGTGCTGGCGACGGCGGATCCTGCGGCTGCCCTCGACCGCGTCAGGCAGACCTGCCTGCGCGATCAATGGGAGGCACGTGCGCTTCTCGATGTCGAGGCGGCACGGCTTGCCGCCCTGCGCCACACGCCAGCGGACATCGCGACCCTGCGCCGGCTGCTGTCGGAGCGGGGCACGGTTGCGGATGGCGGGCGCGAGGCTTTCATCCGGCGCGATCTTGCCTTTCACCGTGCCGTGGTCAGGGCATCCGGCAATCAGGCGATGGTCGAAATCTACGATTTCTTCACGGCGGCCATCACGGACGTGATCGGCTCGACGCTGCAAGGCGATCTGCCCGAGCCCAACGATCAGGCTCATGCGCAGATCGTGGAGGCTGTTGCATCCGGCGACCCGGACAGGGCGGCCGCATCCGTTCGCGCCTTCATGGCGCCTGTTCTTCTCCAGCTCGATAGGCTTCTCTCCAGATGACCGTCAATACATCCGCCTCCGGCGCATCGGGATCTCATATCGTGCCCGATGCGCTCGAAGAGCAACTGGTCGATGCAGAGGCCGACAGCCTGCCGCCTCCGGCACCGCCCAAATTCGCCAGCCCGACCGCGCGTCTGCTGTTTGCGATCAGCCTGGTGCTGATCGCCTTCAACCTGAGGCCGATCTTTCCATCGCTTTCCGTCGTTTTACCGGAGGTTATCCGCGACACCGGCCTGTCCACGGTGGGAGCCAGCCTGCTGACCACGCTTCCCGTGCTCTGCCTTGGGCTTTTCGCGCCTTTCGCGCCGGGGCTGGCGCAGCGATATGGCGCGGAGCGGACGCTTATGGGTGCGTTGGTGTTGCTGACCGCCGGAACCGCCCTGCGGGGCATCGACTCGGTCGCATTGCTGTTCTTCGGCACGTTTGCCGCCGGGGCGGCCATTGCGGTTTCCAACGTGCTGCTGCCGGGCGTGGTGAAACGCGACTTTCCCGAGCGTGCTGCCATCATGACCGGTCTCTACACCATGGCGCTCTGCGCCGGATCGGCGGCGGCGGCCGGGCTGACCTTGCCGCTCGAACATGTGCTCGGCTCATGGCCCGCGGCGCTTGCCGCGTGGGCCGTGCCCGCGTTTGCGGTGCTGCTGCTCTTCATCCCGCAGGCCATGCGGGTGAAGCCGCAGGCCGCTCATACCGGCTTTCGGGTGGAGGGCCTGTGGCGCGACCGTCTGGCCTGGCAGGTGACACTGTTCACCGGGCTGCAATCGGCGCTCGCCTATTGCGTATTCGGCTGGCTGGCTCCGATGCTGCGCGAGCGGGGTTTCGAGCCGACGGTCGCC
The DNA here is from genome assembly GCF_004363725.1 of Aquamicrobium defluvii. Classification (GTDB taxonomy): domain Bacteria; phylum Pseudomonadota; class Alphaproteobacteria; order Rhizobiales; family Rhizobiaceae; genus Mesorhizobium; species Mesorhizobium defluvii. The sequence goes on from NZ_SNZF01000001.1 coordinate 173,019, forward strand.
GGCGGCATCGTATCGCTCTCGGTCATGGTGCAGGTGGTGACATGTCTTGGCGTGCCGTCCTTCGCCATTCGCTGCAAGGACCAGCGCGGCGTCAACGTCGCACTGGTGCTGTGCGCGACGGCAGGTTTGCTCGGCATGATGTTCGCACCGATGTGGTCGGTGCTGTTGTGGGCCGTCTTGCAGGGCATAGGGCAGGGCGGACTGATCGCAGCGGCGATGATCGTCATCGTGCTGCGTTCCTCCGATTCGCATGTTGCAGCCCATCTCTCGGGCATGGCGCAGGGTGTCGGCTATGTTCTGGCGGCTGTCGGACCGCTGCTTCTGGGACTGATCCGAAGCTGGACCGGCAGCTTCGATGCGGCAGCGCTGCTCATCGTCGCGCTCGGGCTGGGTGCCGGGGTGGCCGGCGCCGGCGCGGGAAGGGCCCTGCATGTCGGCGCGCGCACGGTACGGCTCGAAAGCCGCAAATCCCGAGCGCCATAATTTTTTTCCGCGCCACCCCAAGGAATGGTCAAACCGCGTCGTCCAAGGCACGATGATGGCTATGGTGCTGGATGACGGCGATACCGCGGATGCCGAGCTGATCGGCAGGGCGAGGAACGGGGACAGGGCGGCTTTCGGCGCACTGGTCGAAAGATATTACGATTTCGTCCGCCGTGTGGCCTGGCGCTGGAGCGGCAGCCGCGCAGACGCCGAAGACATCGCGCAGGAGGTCTGCGTGCGCATCGGTCGTTCGATCCGGTCCTATCAGGGCAATGGCGCGTTCACCACATGGCTCTATGCCATGACGTTGAACGCGGTGCGCGATATGGCCCGCAAGAACGCCCGCGAGACGGCAAAGGCGCAGGCTTATGGCGCCGAGCTTCTGACGGTGGCCGAGGCCGACGGCATGACGGACGAGGCGTCGGAGACCCTGTGGCATTGCGTTCGCGCATTGCCCGACAGGCAACGCGATGCCGTGCTTCTCGTCTATGGCGAGGGGTTGACCCACGCCGGGGCCGCCGCAGCCATGGCGATCTCGGAAGCGACGGTATCCTGGCACATCCATGAAGCGAAGAAGCGGCTGAAGGTGCTGATGCGCCAGGCCGGGGAAGTGTGACCATGGTCGATGACAAGGAACTCGGCAGGCTTGGCAGGATGCCCGCACCCGGCGCGAGCCCGGAATCGAAGGTGCGCGCCCTGCATGCGGCCATGCAGGCTTTCGACGCGAACGAGGAAATTTCGGGCGCACCCCAAGGAATGGACAGCAGGCAACGTCTCACCGATCGAGCACGCAAGCTCTGGAGAGACGTGATGCAGAAAAAACTGATTGCCGTTCCGGCCCTGGCCGGCCTCGTCGCCCTGCCGATCGCCGGTTATACGGCGCTTTATCTTTTGCAGGAATCGCCGTTCGGGGCGGGCCGGCAAGTTCCTGATGCAGTCGGGGAGGCAGCCGATCAGGTCGCCAGCCAGCCCCATGCAAAAACCGAGGCATCGGAGAACAGGGTGCGCGAGGCTTTCGCCGATGCCGAAGCGCCGGTGCCGCAGGCCGCGCCCGCGCCGACATCCGCGGAGGTACCCGCAGCCCGGACCAATGCGCCTTTGCAGGCGCAGATCGGGCGGGGAGGCGCCGCTCCGATGCAGCGCACGATTCTGGCTCCTCCCGTGCCGGAGCCTTATGTGCCTGCCAATCCAAACCGCGACCGGATCGGCAATTTCGACAGCAATCCGGTGCGCTCTGTCGCCGAACAGCCGGTCTCGACCTTCTCCGTCGATGTGGACACGGCTTCCTATGCCTATGTGCGCCGCTCGCTCAGGGAGGGTATGCTGCCGCAGGCCGATACCGTGCGGGTCGAGGAAATGGTCAACTATTTTCCTTACGACTGGAAAGGGCCGCAATCGGCCGAAACGCCATTCAACGCCGATGTGACTGTGATGCCCGCGCCGTGGAACGGCGAGCACAAGCTCATGCATGTCGCCATCAAGGGTTATGACGTGCAGCCGGCCGAAAAGCCGAAGTCCAATCTTGTCTTCCTCATCGACGTTTCCGGCTCGATGAACGAGCCGGACAAACTTCCGCTGCTGCAATCGGCCTTCCGCCTGCTGGTGAACCGGCTGGAGGCGGACGACACAGTGTCCATCGTCACCTATGCGGGCGAGGCCGGAACGGTTCTCGAACCCACGAAGGCATCGGAAAAGGCGAAGATCCTCGCCGCCATGGATGGATTGCTGGCAGGCGGGTCGACGGCCGGGGAGGCCGGCATCCGCGAAGCCTACCGGCTGGCGAAACAGTCTTTCGTGCAAGGTGGTGTGAACCGCATCATGCTGGCCACCGATGGCGACTTCAACGTCGGCCAGACCGATGACGGTGACCTGAAGCGCCTGATCGAAGAAGAGCGCAAGGCCGGAATCTTCCTTTCGGTTCTGGGCTTTGGGCGAGGAAACCTCAACGACAGCATGATGCAGACGATTGCCCAGAACGGCAACGGCACTGCCGCCTATATCGACACGCTGGCGGAGGCCGAAAAGGTTCTGGTGCAGGAATCGGCATCGACCCTGTTTCCCATCGCCAGCGATGTGAAAATCCAGGTCGAGTTCAACCCGCAGAAGGTGTCGGAATATCGGCTGATCGGTTATGAAACGCGCGCTCTCGCCCGCGAGGATTTCAACAACGACCGCGTCGATGCCGGCGATATCGGCTCAGGCCACTCGGTCACGGCAATCTATGAAATCACGCCGAAGGGCGCGGCCCAGCGTATCGATCCGCTGCGCTATGGCGAGGCATCGACCGACAATGGCGGGATTTCTGGTGCCGAAGAATATGCTTTCGTGAAGATCCGTTACAAGCTGCCGGGCGAAGATGTATCGAAACTCATCACCCGTCCGGTGACGGCCGCAGATGAGGTGATGTCACCTGAAGCGGCGAGTGTGGATCAGCGTTTCTCCGTGGCCGTTGCGGCTTTTGCGCAGAAACTGCGCCAGGAGGGAGAACTTGCCGGCTTCGGCTATGATCGCATCCTGCAAATGGCGTCCGAAGCCCGGGGGGCCGATCCGTTCGGCTACCGGTCGGAGTTCCTGGCGCTGGTGCGTCTGGCGCAGGCATTGTCGGACCGGAACTGACGGTTTCCGGTTTCCTTTGCAAACCGGCGACAGCTTCGCCGGTTTTTTCCGGATCGTTAAAATGCAACCAAACTGAAAGACGGCATCGAAATCCCTGCACACTATGGTGAGTGCTTCAGACACGGGGGCTCGTTGGATGCGCGTCGATGGATATGCAGGATCTGGCGCCTACGCGGCGCGCGAGAGCGTTGCCGGCAATCGCAGCAATTCCGAACAGATGATGAGCGCGGTGCAGGCGGCACGCCAGACGGCACTGTCGGCGCTCCACAACGAACGCTTCGGGGCCATGCTGGAGCGGATTTCCGATCCACGCTCCAGCGAAGCCGTGATGATGATGCGCGGCGGCGAGGGCGCGGTCAGGGATCAGGCGTCGGTGCTTTCCAGCTATACCGAGTTCTGAAGCATGTCGCCCGAAATCGGAAACCGGTTTCGGGACAAAGACATGCGTAAAAACAATTATTTAAAGCGTAAGGAGCAAAGCTGAAAGATCGCGATACGCTTTAAATCAGACTCTTGAACGGCGTCGTTCGCGCCTGCCTTCGCCAGCTTCATTGGGGCTTGCCGGCTTGTTGCGGAGGGGGCCGATGCGTTCGACGATGGTTTCGATGGTCGGGCGGACAGCCTTGCTGTGACTGTCCAGCGCTTCGCGCATGGCTGCCAGATGGGCGAAGGAGGTGCCACAGCAACCTCCTATGATTCTTGCCCCGGCGTCGACCGCAAGCCGCACATAATCGGCCATCAGTTCGGGTGTACCGGAGTAGCGGATTTCCGAGCCATGGAATTCGGGAATGCCGCAATTGCCCTTGACGATGACGGTCGCTTCCGGCTTCGCCCCGGTCATGTCGAGCAGCGAGGCGAGAATATCGGAGGCGCCGACGCCGCAATTGGCTCCGACCCCGAGCGGCGCTCGCTCCAAACCGTCCGCAACTCCATGGATATCCTTCGGCAGAAGGCCCATCATGGTGCGCCCGGCGGTGTCGAAGGAGCCGGTGTAGACATAGGGCATACCCACTCGGATGGCCGCCTCGGCTGCCGCGCGGATTTCATCGGGCGCCGACATGGTCTCGATCCATGCAATTTCCGCACCGCCCGCCTTGAGCCCCTCCATCTGCTCGGCAAAGGCGTCAACGGCTTCCTCGTAGGTGAGGGCGCCCAGCGGAACCAGCAATTCGCCTGTGGGGCCGACCGAACCGGCAACGATAACCTTGCGGCCTGCCTTGTCGGTAACCGAGCGGGCTATTTCGGCCGCTCGCCTGTTCAGTTCGTGAACGCGATCCTGCGCATGGTGCAACTTGAGCCGGTGGCGTGTGCCGCCGAACGAATTGGTGAGGATGATGTCGGCGCCGGCATCGACGAAATTCCGGTGCAGGGCGGCGATGGTGTCGGGCGCCGTATCGTTGAGCAGTTCGGGCGCCTCGCCCGCGGACAGGCCCATGGCGAACAGGTTCGTGCCGGTCGCGCCATCGGCAAGCAGCACGCCTTTTTCGGCGATCAGGGCCTCGATCGGATTTGTCATGGAGAACTGCCTTCGGCGTCTGTTTCCCCAGACATAAGGATTCACGGGCGGTTACGTCAATGCAGGTTGCGACAGGCATTTGCCTGCGCGCGGCGCAGGTTGCGACAGGAGTTTGCCTGCGCGCGGCGCGCTCCAAACTGGCGTTTCGCAATGCGCTTTGCTAGGATTGTGGCATGTGCTCGGCTGTAAACCATTCTGCGATGGGGTTCGTCGGGGCGACACCGTCGCCGCGCACGCGCCATGCCGAACTTCTGCGCCTGTGCGCGCGCATCGGCTATTCGCCGCACATCCTGACCTGAAATCCGCCACCGGCCAGCTTGCCGGACAGATTCAGGAAACAGGGATAACATCATGACCTATCAGAATTATTCGCTGAAGCAGCTTCAGCAGATCGATGCAGCGCACCATCTTCATCCCTTCACCGACCACAAGGAATTGCGGGAGGCCGGTTCACGCATCATCACGCGTGCCGAGGGGCCTTACATCTACGATTCGGAAGGGAACGAGATTCTCGACGGCATGGCCGGCCTGTGGTGCGTCAATGTCGGCTATGGCCGCAACGAACTGGCCGAGGCCGCCTACAGGCAGATGAAGGAGCTGCCCTATTACAATTCCTTCTTCAAGTGCTCGACGCCGACACCGGTGCTGCTGGCCAAAAGACTGGCGGAACTGGCGCCGAAGAGCGTCAATCAGGTGTTCTTTGGCTCATCCGGCTCGGAGGCCAACGACACGGCGCTGCGCCTGGTGCGCCACTACTGGGCGCTGGAAGGCAAGCCGGAGAAGAACCGCATCATTTCGCGCAGGAATGCCTATCACGGCTCCACCGTGGCCGGCACATCGCTGGGCGGCATGGAGCCTATGCACAAGCAGCTCGGCGGTGCGGTTCCCAACATCGTGCATGTGATGATGCCCTATGCATATGAACTGGCGCTGCCGGGCGAGAGCGACCATGAGTTCGGTCTGCGTGCGGCAAAGGCGGTCGAGGACGCCATCGTCGAGGCCGGTCCGGAAAAGGTCGCGGCCTTCATCGGCGAGCCGATCATGGGGGCGGGCGGCGTCAAGATTCCGCCGATGAGCTATTGGCCCGAAGTGGAGCGCATCTGCCGCAAATACGACGTGCTGCTGATGCTGGACGAGGTGATCACCGGTTATGGCCGTACGGGCGAGTGGTTTGCGGCGCAGTCCTTCGGGATCGAGCCGGACACCATCACCACGGCCAAGGCGCTGACTTCCGGTTATCAGCCGCTTTCGGCGCTGCTGGTCGGCGACCGCATCGCCAGGACGCTGGTGGAGAAGGGGGGCGAGTTCTACCATGGCTACACCTATGCCGGTCATCCCGTGGCGTGCGCGGTGGCGCTCGCCAATCTCGACATCATTGAGCGGGAAGGGCTGGTCGACCGGGTGAAGAACGATACCGGCCCTTATTTCGCCCAGGCGCTGCGCGAACGCATTGCGGATCATCGCCTGGTGGGCGAGGTGCGCTCCTTCGGCCTGATGGGCGCGATCGAGATCGTCAGGGACAAGGCGACCAGGGAGCGCTTCGAGGGCGAGGGCCGCGCGGCTGTCGTGGTGCGCGACCATGCCATCGCCAGCGGGCTGATGTTGCGCGCCACCGGTGACACCATGATCCTGTCGCCTCCGCTGATCTGGACCCGCGAGACCATCGACCTCGCCTGCGACCGTATCGTGAAGGCGCTGGATCTGGCGGAGAAAGATCTTTTCGGCTGATCCGCGAGCCCCGTAAAGCAAAAGCCGCGCTCCTTTCGGGGCGCGGCATTGCCGGATACGCCAGGCGGTTTCGCTACTCGAACACCGCGAAACCTGTACGCTCACTCAAACTATACGCTCCGGTACGCAACACCTGATCCGGAGCTCAGGGCGGTCGCCCGCCTTCGAATGTGGTTTTACCGCGACATCGTTACCGGACGGTTAGCAAGTGCTTAAGCAAACCTAAATTTGCGATATTTCCTGAAGGCTTAGACCCTAACGCAGGGCGTGCAAAGCCATCCCGGGCTGCAACCCGGAGGCGCAAAAACGACATCCGGACGGTTTCAGATTCAGGCGATCTTGCCGCGAAGGAACTCGACGATCCCGGAAAAATCCGTACCGCCGCCACCCTGGGCATTGAACAGGGCGTAGAGTTGTGCGGCTTCGGCGCCGAGCGGCGTCGGTGCGCCGGCGCCTTGTGCAGCTTCCTGCGCCAGCTTCAGGTCCTTTAGCATGAGAGCGGCGGCGAAACCGGGCTTGTAGCCATTGTTCGCGGGCGAGGTCGGTACAGGGCCGGGGACCGGGCAATAGGTCGTGAGCGACCAGCACTGGCCGGAGGAGGTGGAGGCCACGTCGAACAGCGCCTGATGCGACAGGCCGAGCTTCTCACCCAGCACGAAGGCTTCCGCGACGCCGATCATCGAGATGCCGAGGATCATGTTGTTGCAGATCTTGGCGGCCTGACCGGCCCCGGCGCCCCCGCAATGCACGATGCGTCCGGCCATGGGTTGCAGGATCGGTTCGGCGCGGGTGAAAGCGCCTTCGGCTCCGCCGCACATGAAGGTCAGCGTGCCGGCGGCCGCGCCGCCTGTACCGCCTGAAACGGGGGCGTCGACCGAAACATGGCCATGGTCGGCGACCAGCGCATGGGCCTTGCGCGCCGATTCCACATCGATGGTGGAGGAATCGATGAACAGCGTGCCGGGCCTCGCCGCCGGTGCGATCTCTTCGTAGACGGCGACCACATGCTTGCCTGCGGGCAGCATGGTCACCACAACATCGGCATCCTTCACCGCTTCCCTGGCGTCGGCGGCAATTGACAGGCCATGTTCGCGCGCCGTGGCAAGATTTTCCGCCATCAGATCGAAGCCGGTGACGCAGTGGCCTGCCTTGACCAGATTGGCGGCCATGGGGTTGCCCATATTGCCGAGGCCGATGAAGGCGATGGTGGTCATGGTGGTTTTCCTCCGGAATTGGGGCAGCAGGGAAGCAGACGGAAAGGCAAATCGGGAAAAGGGTCTGAAGATGCCGCCCTATTGCCTTCCGATCATGTGCCTTGCGACGATCACGCGCATGATCTCGTTGGTGCCTTCGAGGATCTGGTGGACGCGCAGATCGCGAACCAGCTTCTCGATGCCATAGTCGTGCAGATAGCCGTAGCCGCCGAGTATCTGGAGCGCGTCGTTCGCCACCCTGAACCCGGTGTCGGTGACGAAGCGCTTGGCCATGGCCGACCATTTGGACGTGTCATGGGCCTTTGCGTCCATTTTCGCAGCTGCGGTGTAAAGGAAGATGCGCGCCGCCTGGAGCTCGGTTTCCATGTCCGCAAGGCGGAACTGGAGCGCCTGGAACTGGTCGATGCTCTTGCCGAAGGCCCTGCGTTCGCCCGCATAGGCCAGCGCCTTGTCGAGCGCGGACTGCGCCCCGCCCAGCGAGCAGGCGCCGATGTTGAGGCGGCCGCCATCGAGCCCGGACATGGCGATGGAGAATCCCTTGCCTTCCTGAGCGAGCAGGTTGGAGGCCGGAACCCGGCAATCCTCGAAGACGACCTGACGGGTGGACTGCATGTGCCAGCCCATCTTGTGCTCGTTGGCGCCGAAGGAGAGGCCGGGCGTGTCCTTCCCGACCACGAAGGTGGAGATGCCCTTGGGGCCATCCTCGCCGGTGCGCGCCATCACCACGTAGATGTCGCTGTCGCCGGCTCCGGAAATGAACTGCTTGACGCCGTTCAGCACATAGTCGTCGCCATCGCGCACGGCCCTGGTGCGCAGCGCCGCCGCGTCGGAGCCCGAGCCGGGCTCGGTCAGGCAGTAGCTCGCCAGCCATTCCATGGAGGTGAGCTTCGGCAGGAAGCGCTGGCGCTGCTCGTCGTCGCCGTAGCGGTCGATCATCGAGGCGGCCATGTTGTGAATGGAAATGAAGGACGAGAAGGCGGGGCATGCGTGCGAAAGCGCTTCGAAGACCAGCACGGCGTCCAGACGCGAAAGGGCGGAGCCGCCAACATCGTCGCGCACATAGATGCCGCCAAGCCCGAGCGGCCCGGTCTCGCGGATCACGTCTGCGGGGAAGTGCTTTTGCCTGTCCCAGTCGAGCGCGTTCGGGGCGACGCGGTCTTGCGCGAAGGCTTGCGCCATTTCCTGAATCGCACGTTGATCCTCGGTGAGCTCGAACTGGTTGCCATGTGTCGAAACAGCGCCGTCCATCGCGTCCTCCGGTCAATCGGCGGGCCGTCATTTTGCTCGCCGGCAATGCTTGGCTATGGATGCGGGACACTCTAGACCAATGAAGAGGTCGCGCAACCCGACGATGAGCGGAGCGGCTGTGCAAAATTTGAAGATCGGGATAGCGCATGCTGGCACAAATGCATGAGCCACTTTGCCGGAGGAACACCCTTTGACGGCTCGGGCGGTGATGCTGCAAGGTACCGGCTCCGATGTCGGCAAGACCGTTCTGGTGGCCGGCTTGTGCCGCGTTGCGCGGCGCCGCGGGCTGACGGTCCGCCCCTTCAAGCCGCAGAACATGTCGAACAATGCTGCCGTCGCCGACATTCCGGGCGAGGCCGGCGGCGGCGAGATCGGCCGGGCGCAATGGTTGCAGGCACTGGCGTGCGGGGTCGCGCCAAGCGTGCACATGAATCCGGTTCTGCTGAAACCGCAGACCGACATCGGCTCGCAGGTCGTGGTGCAGGGAAAGGTGAAGGGCGAAGCGCGCGCCCGCGACTATCAGACCCTGAAGGGGCAACTGATGGACGCGGTGATGGACTCCTGGGGGAAGGTTGGCGACGGAGCCGATCTTGTCATCGTCGAGGGGGCCGGGTCGCCGGCTGAAATCAACCTGCGCGCACGCGATATCGCCAATATGGGCTTTGCCACCCGCGCCAATGTGCCGGTGGTGATGGTGGGGGATATCGACCGCGGCGGAGTGATTGCATCGCTGGCGGGCACGCATCTCATCCTGCCGGAAGAAGACCGAAGCATGGTGGCCGGCTACATCGTCAACAAGTTTCGCGGCGATGTCAGCCTTTTCAGCGAAGGCATCGATGCGATCGGTAAATTCACCGGCTGGCCCTGCTTTGGCGTGGTGCCGTGGCTGAAGGCTGCGTCGCGGCTTCCTTCCGAGGATTCGGTCATGCTGGAACGCCTTGCCGCAGGCGAGAGGCGGGCGCTCAGGGTGGCGGTGCCGATGCTGTCGCGCATCGCCAATTTCGACGACCTCGATCCCTTGCGCGCCGAACCTCAGGTCGAGGTGGTGTTCGTGCCGCCCGGCCGGCAATTGCCGGAAGATGCGGGTCTGGTCGTTATTCCGGGCTCAAAATCGACCATCGGCGATCTCATTCAGTTCCGCGATAACGGCTGGGACAGCGATCTGGCGGCGCATCGGAGGCGGGGCGGGCACGTCGTCGGAATCTGCGGCGGATACCAGATGCTGGGCCGCAAGGTGCGCGATCCGGGCGGTGTCGAAGGCGGGGTGAGGGAAGCCGACGGGCTTGGCCTGCTCGATGTAGAGACGGTGCTGGAACCTGAAAAGACGGTGCGCAATGTCAGCGCCCACTCGGTCGCATACGATCTGCCCCTGGACGGCTACGAAATCCATCTCGGACGCACGTCCGGCCCCGATTGCGGCCGGCCGGTTGCCGTGATCGACGGCGTCGAGGATGGCGCGACCTCGTCCGACGGCAAGGTGTTCGGCACCTATCTGCATGGACTTTTCGGTGTGGACGGTTTTCGGGCGCGCTTCCTTGAAAGCCTTGGCTTGAAGGGTTCCGGCCTCGATTATCGCGCGCAGGTGGAGCGGGCGCTGGACGATATCGCGGCCGAACTCGAAGCCTGTCTGGACTGCGATGCCATTTTCGCGCTGGCGAGATAGTCCCTACACGCCAAGCAGGAGGCGCAGCGGATTGGCGGGATCGGCAAGCAGTTTCACCGCCAGCACCAGACAGACGATGACCAGAAGCGGCTTGATGAGGCCCGCGCCTATGCGCATGGCCAGCATGGCCCCCAGCCGCGCGCCGAGGAACTGGGCGACACCCATGATCAGGCCGATTTTCCAGTAGATGACGCCGGCGAGCGCAAAGACGCCGAAAGCGCCGATATTGGTGGCGAAATTCAGCAGCTTGGTGTGGGCCGTGGCTTTCAGGACGCCGTAGCCGGCCAGCGTCACGAAGGCCAGCATGTAGAAGGAGCCTGTGCCGGGCCCGAACAGGCCGTCGTAGAAACCGATGGCTGGCACCACGGTCAATCCGAACAGGAAAGGCGAGATCCGCTCGGTGCGGTCCACGTCGCCCATATTGGGCTTGAGCGCAAAATAGAGCGCAATGGCGATCAGCAGGACGGGAAGTGCCGCCTGCATGATTTCGGCCGGCACGACGGTGGCCGCTATCGCACCCAGCGCGCTGCCGATCAGGGCGAATGTAGCGGCAGGCAGTTGCCTGCGCAGGTCGACATGGCCCTTGCTCGCATAGGCGATCGTTGCCGAGCCGGAGCCGAACAGGCCCTGCAACTTGTTGGTGCCCAGCGTTTCGACCGGCGGCATGCCGGCCAGCAGCAGGGCGGGGATGGTGATGAGACCGCCGCCGCCGGCAATCGAATCGATGATGCCGGCGAAGAAGGCGGCCAGCGCCAGAAGGGCCACGGTATCGGCGGCAAGTTCGAACATTTTGCACCGGCGGGAGGAAGAGCGGGGGTGGAGCCTGCTTCGATCACATGATGCGGGATTGCGCAATGGCCACACCCGACCTTGTGTTGATGCATGAGGGTGAAAGCGGGATTCCCCTTTGCGCCGGGATGCTCTAACTATGTCGCCATTGCCGCATAAGGGGGCTTGTCATGGCGTTTGCGTTTCTGGACCATATCCGCAGCATGTTCGAGGGCGATCCAGGCGTACGCAAGGTTGCCGACGATCCTGTTCTGTCGGCCGAACTGCTGATGCTGTTTCGCATGATCCTGGCCGACGGCTCCGTCAGCGATAGCGAAATGGAAACGTTCCGCCGCATCTGCCGGGACGCTTTCGGCATTGCCGAATCCAGCATCGACAGCGTGATCGAGTATCTCAACGAGTCCGGCTACGAGACGACCGGCGCGCAGGCGATTGCGCTGTTCCGCGATCTGCCGGTCGAGCGCCGGCGCGTTCTGGCAAGCCACATGGCCGAGATCGCAAAGGCCGATGCCAGCCTCGCCGACACCGAGATCAGGCTGCTGAAACGTACGCTCGAAGTTCTCGATGTCGACCCCGCCGATGTGGTGAAGCGCAGGGATTAAGCTTATCCCTGTTCCCGCAGCCGCCTTTCAAGCGCGCGCTTCAGGTCGGGGGCTGCGGAAACCAGTTCCTGTGCCGCGCCGGATTGCGGATTGTCCAGCACTGCATGTGTGAGACCGCGCTCGACAACGCGGCCTTCCTCCATGACCATCACCTCGTCCGTTATGGCGCGCGCGACGGTCAGGTCATGGGTGATGAACAGGTAAGCGATGCCGAGCCGTGCATTCAGATCGGCGAAAAGATCGAGAATCTGGGCGCGGATCGAGACGTCGAGCGCCGAAACCGGCTCGTCTGCCACCACAAGCCTGGGCCTCGTGATGATGGCGCGGGCAATCGAAATGCGCTGACGCTGACCGCCGGAGAACTCATGCGGATATCTGTCGAGCGCGTCCGGCCCGAGGCCCACCTCTGCCAGCGCGGCGGCTGCCATATCGCGGCGCTCTGCCCTCGATGGTGATTTTTCCAGCAGATGCAGCGGCTCCGTCACCAGTTTTACGACCTTCTGGCGCGGGTCGAAGGAGCCGTAAGGGTCCTGGAACACCACCTGCATGTCGCGGCGGGCGGGCTTCAGCTCGACCTCGCTCCTGCCGGTGAGGGTTTCACCCCGGAAGCGGATTTCACCGGCGGTCGGCCGATCCAGCGCCAGCACCATGCGCGCCAGCGTGGACTTGCCGCAGCCGGAACGGCCGACGAGCGCCACCGAACGGCCGGGCGCGATGGAAAACGACACATCGTCCACGGCGCGGGTGGGCGCCCCGCGCCGGAGCAGGGACAAGCGGCGGCCGGGATAGTCGCGGGTGAGGTTCTGGACGACAAGCAGCGGGGCTTGCGGGCTGTCGAGCGTGTTGTGTGCAGCCGCAGCGCGGATTTCCGGCACATGGGTCGAGGCTTGCGCCAGTTGCCGCGTATAGGGATGCGTCCGTACTGAGAGCACCTGTGCGGCCTCGCCATCCTCCATCACCTGTCCGTTGCGCAGAATGGTGATGCGGTCCGCCATGTCGGCCACGACCGCGAGGTCGTGCGAGATCAGAAGCAGGCCCATACGGTTTTCCGCCACCAGATCGCGCAGCAGGTCCAGCACCTGCGCCTGCAATACCACATCGAGCGCCGTGGTAGGCTCGTCCGCGATCAGCAACCGGGGCTTCAGCGCGCAGGCGATGGCGATGACCACGCGCTGGCGCTGGCCTCCGGACAATTCGTGGGGATAGCGCGAGAGCGGGAATTTCGCCTCCGGCAGGCCGACGCGGTCGAGTATCCGACGTGTGCGCTCCTCCGCCTCCGCACGGCTGGCGCGCGCGTGCCAGCGTATGCCCTCGGCCACCTGTTCGCCGATGGTCTTGAGCGGGTTGAGCGCAGTCATCGGCTCCTGGAACACCATGCCGATGTCGTCGCCGCGCAGCGTGCACATATGCTCTTCGCTGGCTTCCAGCAGATTGGCTCCGTCCAGCAGCACACGTCCGGACGTGCGCGCGGCATGGGGCAGAAGCTGCATGACGGTGAGCGCGGTCATCGACTTGCCGGAGCCGGATTCGCCGACCAGAGCCACGATCTCGCCCTGTTCAACCGACAGGTCGACATCGCTGAGAACAGGCACGGCCCCGATGGAGAGCGAAAGGTTTTCGATCTCGAGCAGGCTCATCGGCGCCGCCTCGATTTCGGATCGAGCAGGTCGGCAATGCCGTCGCCCAGAAGGTTCAGCCCCAGCACGGTGATGACGATGGCCATGCCGGGAAACAGCGCCATCCACGGCGCGATGGTCATGCGGGTCTGGGCATCGAACAGCATGCGCCCCCAACTCGGCATGGGCGGCTGTGCGCCAAGGCCGAGATAGGAAAGGCCGGCTTCCGCCAATATGCCGAGCGCGAACTGGATCGTTCCCTGCACAAGCAACTGGTTGGCGATGTTCGGCAATATGTGTTCGACGGTGATCAGAGTCTGGCCCTTGCCGGCGGCGCGGGCGGCCAGAATGAATTCGCGCGGCCAGACCGACAGCGCGCCGGCGCGCGCCACGCGGGCAAAGACCGGCACGTTGAAGATGCCGATGGCGATGATGGCGTTGATGGCGCCGGGGCCGAAAATGGCGGTGATCATGATCGCGGACAAAAGCGCGGGAAAGGCGAAGACGAGATCGTTCAGGCGCATCAGCGCTTCATCGAGCAGGCCGCCGCGTGCGGCCGCGAACAGGCCGAGCGGCACGCCGATACCCATGCCGATACCGACCGCCACCAGCGCGACGGCAATGGAATTGCGCGCGCCCACCATGATCATCGAGGCGATGTCGCGACCGAAATGGTCGGTGCCGAACCAGTGGATGAGGGAAGGAGCCTGCGTCCGGTCCGCCACGACAAGCTTCGTCACGTCATAGGGCGTCCACAGGAAGGAGGCGAGCGCCATGAGGGCGACGAGCGCGGTGATCAGGCAGCCGGCGAGCAGGGAGCGGTTGGCGAGCGCCTTCATGCCCGGTTCCCCCTCATGTCCGGTGCCTGAGACGGGGATCGACCAGCGCATAGGACAGGTCGACGATCAGGTTGACGGCGATGACGGTGGCGACCAGCAGCATGACCACGCTTTCGACCACGATCAGGTCGCGCTGGGTGATCGCCTGGAAGATGAGGCGGCCGAGGCCCGGCAGGTAGAAAACGTTCTCGATGATGATGGTGCCGGCCAAAAGGAAGGCGAATTGCAGGCCCATGATGGTGACCACGGGGATGAGCGCATTGCGCAGCGCATGGCCCCACAGCACCCTGCGCCACGGCATGCCCTTGGCGCGGGCGGTGCGGATGTAGTCCTCCGACAGCACATCGACAAGCGCCGAGCGGGTGACGCGGGCGAGGATGGCGGCCTGCGGCAGGGCAAGCGCCAGCGCGGGCAACATCAGGGCCTTAAGGGCCGGCCAGATGCCGGCGCCCCAGCCGGGGAAGCCGCCCGCGGGCAGCCAGCGCAGCCACACGGCGAACAGGTAAACGAGCAGCAGCGCGAACCAGAAATTGGGCACGGCCACGCCAAGCTGTGCAGCGCCCATCGAGATGACGTCGCCGGTTTTGCCGCGCCGAGAGGCGGCGTAAAGCCCGACCGGAATGGCGATGGCAGTGGAGAGCGCCAGCGCGATCAGCGCCAGCGGCAGGGAAACGGCGAGCCGTTCCGTAACCAGATCGATGACCGGCACGGAATAGGTGTAGGAGCGTCCGAAATCGAGAGACAGCAGGTTGCCCGCCCAATGCAGGTAGCGCTGCACCGGGCCGCCATCCAGACCCATCTGCTGGCGCAACTGTTCCACCTGCGCCTCGCTGGCGTTCATGCCGAGCATGACGCGGGCCGGATCGCCCGGCACGATCTCCAGCACCGCGAACACCACCACGGAAGCCAGAGCCAGCGTGATGGCGGCGATGGCGAGCCGTTTCGCGAGATAGGCTGTCATTGGATCGGCGATCCGGCGCGGGGTAAGGCGCTCAGTCGGTCCACCGCACCTTCGTCACATCGTTGGCCTGAATGGGGGCGTCCTTCCAGAAGCCTTCCAGCTTCGCATCCCATACGCCCACCTTCGGCAGTTCGTAGAGGAAGCCGACCACGGCGTCGTCGGCGAGGATTTTCTGCGCCTGCCCGAGCAACTCGTTGCGTTTGGCCTCGTCGGAGGTGAGGTTCAGCTCCGCGATCACCTTGTCGAAGGCCGGATTGTCGTAGTTGAAGTAATAGTCCTTGCGTGAATAGATATCGATGTCGTTCGGTTCGGTGTGCGAGACGATGGTGAGGTCGTAGTCCTTGCGGGTAAAGACCTGATCCAGCCACTGCGCCCACTCGACCGGGATGATCTCGGCCTCGATGCCGATCTCGCGCAACTGCGAGGCGATGATTTCGCCGCCAAGACGCGCATAGGAAGGTGGCGGCAGCTTTATGCTGGTCTTGAATCCGTTCTCCAGCCCGGCTTCCTTGAGCAGCTCTTTCGCCCTGGCGACATCATGCGGGTAGGTGCCGGTAAGATCGACATAGGCTTTGGATGCCGGCGACTGGTGCGAACCGATGGGGGTTCCGAGCCCGGCCGAAGCGCCGTCGATAATCGCCTGCCGGTCGAGCGCATAGGAAATCGCCTGCCGCACCTGCAACTTGTCGAAGGGCTCCTTCTTGTTGTTCATCGACAGCAGCGTTTCGCCCTCGGTGGCGCCAACCTCGATCCTGAAGCGCGGATCGCCCTCGATCTGGGCGACGCCATCCGGCTGGAAGAAGGGGAATGCCTGAACGTCGCCCGAAAGGAGAGCGGGCACGGCGGCGGCGGCATCGGGCACGATGCGGAACTCAACCTTGTCGAGATAAGCCGGCTCGCCCCAATAGCTGTCGGCCTTTGCCAGCCTTATGGACGCGCCCTTGGCCCAGTTCTCGAAGCGGAACGGGCCGGTGCCGATGGGCTTTTCCTTGTTGGTATCCGCCGATTCCGGCGCCACGATCACCGCGTCGCCCCAGCCCATATTGTAAAGGAATGCACCCTGCGGATGCTTGAGCATGATCTTCACCGTAGCCGGATCGACGGCTTCGACGCTGTCGATGGCTTCGAACAGAATTTTCTGGGCGTTGACCGAATCTTCGGCGCGGGCGCGGTCGAGCGAGAATTTCACGTCTTCTGCGTCGAAATCGCTGCCGTCATGGAATTTCACGCCGCTGCGCAGCCTGAACGTATAGACGGTGCCGTCTTCGGAAATGTCCCAGCTTTCGGCAAGCGCCGGCAACACCTCGCCGGAGGGGCCGATGCGGGTGAGGCCCTCGAACACGTTGGCATAAAGCACTTCGTCTATGGCTGCGGCGGCACCAGCCGTCGGGTCGAGATGAGGCGGCTCCAGCGGAATGCCGATGACAAGGTCGGTGCGGGCCGCGAAGGCAGGCAGGCTCAACGCCGTCGCCACGGCTGCCGCTGCAAGGAAAGATGTCCAGGATTTCATCGGTCTTCTCCCTGTCTCCCGATGTGGCGGATCAAAGCGCGGAATCGCCCGTGAGTAAATCGCCTTTGTCGCGCTTTTTGTGCATTGCAGTATGGCGCGTCAATGTGCGCCGCCGCGCAGCAGCACGTTGAGGCCGATTGTCATGACCTTGGCTGCGTCCACCATGTCGTCGATGCCGACCCATTCATCGGGGCGGTGCGCAAGATCCAGAATGCCGGGGCCATAGGCGATGCAATCGTAGAGGTGCCCGAGACGCGCGACGTGCTTCTGGTCGTAGGTGCCGGGCGAGATGACATAGTCCGGCTCGCGGTCGAACAGCGCCATGATGCCCTGCGCAACGGCCCTGACCACCGGCGCGTCGCGCTCGGTCATGGTCGGCTGAACTTCCATCAGGTCGCGGATTTCATAGTCGAACTTTGCACGGTCGCGTTTCAGCCGGTCGAGAATCGAAACGACCTCGCCCTTCACCTCGTCGATCTTCTCCTCCAGCAGGAAGCGGCGGTCGATGGTGAGGCGGCAGCGGTCGGGCACATTGGGCGAGGGCAGGCCGGGGCGGAAGTCGTCGGTCTGGCCGCCATGGATGGAGTTGATGTTCATTGTCGAGCGCCGCGCGCCTTCCGGCACCACCGGCATTGCCGTGCGCTTGGCATCCAGCGCCGGGAACAGTTCTTCCTCGAAGGCTTGCAGCACAGCGCCCATGTGGCGCACGGCGCAGTCGCCGAGAAAGGGCATGGAACCGTGCGCGATCTCGCCCTTCGTCTCGATCTCCGCCCACCACACGCCGCGATGGCCAAGGCAGATGCGCTCCTTGTTGAGCGGTTCGGGGATGATGACGTGATCGACCTTCGGCTTCGAGAAATAGCCGAGCCTCGCCAGATGGGCGACGCCGCCGAAACCGCCCGATTCCTCGTCCACCGTGCCTGAGATCTCGATGGCCCCCGGAAAATCCGGATAAATCTGCATGAAGGCGAGCGCGGCAACGATGGAGGAGGCGAGGCCGCCCTTCATGTCGCAGGCGCCGCGGCCATAGACGCGGCCGTCCTTCACGACCGCCTCGAAAGGATCGACCGTCCATCCGTCGCCGGCTTCCACAACGTCGATATGCGAATTGAAATGCACGGTGGGGCCGGGCACGCGCCCGTCGAACCGGGCCACCACATTGGTGCGCGGATAGCGGTCGGTGTCGCCTGGCGCGCCTTCGCCGCGGATATATTCGACCTCGAAGCCATGCCGTTTCAGGTAACTGCCGATGAATTCGGCACATGGGGTGTAGGCTTCTCCCGGCGGATTGACGGTCGGGAAGCGGATCAGTTCCCTTGTCAGCACCGTCACCTCGTCGCGGCGCGCTTCCACGGCTTCAAGCAGCTTTTCAGGCAGGGAGGGTCGATCTTGCATGCCGTCAGTTGAGCAAGGAACGAGTGTCTTTGGCAAGCCGTATGTTGTGCAAGGCGAAAGGCATCAATGCCACGCATTGCTTCAGTAAAATCTCAATCAATAGGGAAGATCATCCAAAACCACATTTGGTTGGGCAAGAAAATCCGGAGAGCGGATTGCAGCGGGGGCTGAAAAAGGGGAGTGTCCGATGCAGAAAACCATACTTGTCGTAACCGCGTTGCTGGCGATGATGCTCGGACCGATCGCTGCGGCCGGTGCTGGAGTGCTTGAGGCGAAGGTGAGCATCTCCTCGCAGACCATGACGGTCAGGAAGCATGGCCGCGTGCTCTACACATGGAAGGTTTCCACGGCGCGCAAGGGGTATGTCACGCCGCGCGGAACATGGCGGCCGAAGCGCATGCACAGGATGTGGCATTCGCGCAAATACGACATGTCGCCCATGCCCTATTCGGTTTTCTACCATGGCGGCTACGCCATACACGGCACCGGGGCCGTCAGGCAGCTTGGCCGTCCCGCCTCGCATGGCTGTGTCCGTTTGCAGACCGGCAATGCGGCGACTTTCTATGCGCTGGTCCGCGAAGCCGGCATGAGCAACACCCGCATCATCGTCACCAATTGACAAGGCAACCGAAGGCGTACCGAAATCATTTTGCTCTTGATGGCTGAGCGCCGGAGTTTCTTTTCCGGCCAAGCCCGGCTACCACTGGTGGCGAGGAGCATTGCCGATGAAACCCAGAGAGCGTGTCGCGCTTTCAAGGCCGGTCGCGGATGAGGTGCGCAAGACCACCTGTTACATGTGCGCGTGCCGCTGCGGCATCAACGTCCATATCAAGGACGGCAAGATCCGCTACATCGAGGGCAACCGCGATCATCCGGTGAACAGGGGCGTGCTGTGCGCCAAGGGATCGGCCGGCATCATGCAGCACTATGCCCCGGCGAGGCTGCGCGCGCCGCTGAAGCGGGTCGGGCCGCGCGGTTCCGGGCAGTTTCAGGAAATATCGTGGGAGGAGGCGCTTTCAACGGCCGCCGAATGGCTGGGCGCGGTTCGTGCGAACGACCCGAAGAAACTGGCCTTCTTCACCGGGCGCGACCAGTCGCAATCGCTGACCGGTTTCTGGGCGCAGCAGTTCGGCACGCCCAACTATGCCGCCCATGGCGGCTTCTGCTCGGTCAACATGGCGGCGGCGGGAATCATGACCATCGGCGGGGCGTTCTGGGAGTTCGGCGCGCCGGACTGGGAGCGGACAAAACTGTTCGTCATGTTCGGCGTGGCCGAGGATCATGATTCGAACCCCATCAAGATGGGCATCGCCAGGCTGAAGAAGCGGGGCGCGCGCTTCGTCTCGGTCAACCCGGTCCGCACCGGCTATTCGGCGGTGGCCGACAACTGGATCGGCATCAGGCCGGGCACGGACGGGCTGCTGATCCTGTCGGTCGTGCATGAATTGCTGAAGGCGCGCAGGATCGATGTCGATTATCTGGTGCGCTACACCAATGCCACCTGGCTCGTGATCGATGCACCCGGCACGGCCGATCATGGCCTGTTCGCACGCGACGGCAAGGGCAGGCCGCTCATTCATGAAACGGTGACGGAAAGGGTCGTGCCGCTTGGGACCAGGGGTGCGCGGGCGGCGCTGTCTGGCCGGGTGCAGCTCGGTGACGGGCGCTTTGCCGTGCCGTCGTTCCAGCTTCTGGCCGAAAAATATCTGGATGAAAAATATGCACCGGAGGCGGTGGCGGCCGAAACCGGCGTGCGGCCCGAAACGATTCGCGGGCTGGCGGCCGAAATCGCCCGCGTGGCGTTCGAGGAGGAAATCTTCATCGGGCAGCCATGGGTGGACATGAACGGCCAGCGGCATCAAGGGTATGTCGGGCGGCCGGTTTCCTTCCACGCCATGCGCGGGCTTTCGGCCCATTCCAACGGCTTCCAGACGGCGCGGGCGCTGCATATGCTTCAGGTGCTGATCGGCGCGGTGGATTGCCCCGGCGGCTTCCGCTTCGAGCCGCCCTATCCGAAGCCGATGTCGGCGCATCCGACACCGCACGGCAAGGCCGAGCATTTCGGCTCCAACACGCCGCTGGCCGGGCCGCATCTGGGCTTCCCGCGCGGACCGGAAGACCTGCTGATCGATGCCAACGGCAGGCCGGCGCGCATCGACAAGGCATTTTCATGGGATGCGCCTTTCGCGGCGCACGGCATGATGCACATGGTGATCGCCAATGCCCATGCCGGCGACCCTTATCCGATCGACGTCCTGTTCATGTATATGGCCAACATGGCGTGGAACTCGTCCATGAACACGGCCGGCACCATCAGGATGCTGGAGGACAAGGACGAGAAGACCGGCGAATACCGCATCCCGAAGATCATCTATTCCGACGCTTACGCCTCGGAGATGGTTGCCTATGCCGATCTCGTGCTGCCCGACACCACCTATCTGGAGCGTTACGACTGCATTTCGCTGCTCGACCGGCCGATTTCCGAGCCGGATGCCGTGCAGGACGCCATCCGCTGGCCGGTTCTGGAGCCGGACCGCGACGTGCGGCCGTTCCAGACGGTGCTGCTCGATATTGGCGTGCGGCTCAACCTGCCGGGGTTTTCCGACGGCCACGGCAGGCCGCTCTACAAGGACTACGCCGACTACATCGTGCGCCATGAGCGGCGGCCGGGCATCGGGCCGCTGGCCGGTTTCCGTGGACGGGAAGGCGACAAGGCGGGCAGGGGTGCGGCCAATCGGCGGCAATTGCAGCGCTATATCGAAAACGGCTCGTTCTTTTCGGCGCATATCCCGATGGAAGCGCAGTTCTTCAAGCACGCAAACCAGGCCTATCAGGATTTCGCCGTACGCATGGGCTTCTTCGACACGCCGCAGCCGGTGACTTTCCAGCTCTATCAGGAATCCCTGCAAAAGTTCCGGCTCTCGGCCGAAGGGGTACGCGAACCGGTAGCGCCCGGGACGCATCGCGAGCGGATCATGCAGTCCTTCGACCCGCTGCCGCACTGGTACCGGCCATTCGGCGAGGCGATGGTGGACCAGAAGGAGTTCCCTTATCACGCCATCACCCAGCGGCCGGCGGCCATGTACCATTCATGGGGATCGATGAATGCATGGCTGCGCCAGATCCACACACGCAACCCACTCTATGTGCCGGGACCGATCTGCGACGAGCTTGGCCTCAGGGACGGCGACTGGGCGTGGGTGAGTTCGCATCACGGCCGCATCAAGGTCGAGGTAGCGCGCATGGAGGCGGTGAACGCGTCCACCTTGTGGACCTGGAACGCCATCGGCAAGCGGGCCGGGACATGGGCGCTGGACAGAGACGTTCCCGAAGCCAGAAAAGGCTTTTTGCTGAATCACCTGATCTCGGAACTTCTGCCACCGCGTGAGGGTGGATTGCGGCTTTCAAACTCCGATCCGGTGACCGGACAGGCTGCCTGGTACGACCTGCGCGTACGCATCGAGAAGGCGGATGCCGGTCCGGTCAGCGAGCCACAACTGACGCCGGTCGCGCAGCCGGAGCCTGAGCCCCACCCCTCGGAACTCCGCTATGGACAGGAGTGGGCGCAATGACCTCGCTTCCCGCCCTGCCTACGCCGAGAAAGCTCGGCCTCGTCATCGATCTCGACACCTGTGTCGGCTGCCATGCCTGCGTGGTCAATTGCAAGGAATGGAACACCGGCGGTTATGGTGCAGCGCTTTCCGACCAGGACCCTTACGGGGCGGAGGTTTCAGGCGCGTGGCTGAACCGCGTGCATTCCTTCGAAGTGGTTCCGGATGGGGAGGTGGTGGGCGAAGCGGGTGAGGCGCGCATCGTGCATTTCCCCAAATCCTGCCTGCATTGCGAGAATGCGCCGTGCGTGACCGTGTGTCCTACCGGCGCTTCCTACAAGCGCGCCGATGACGGCATCGTTCTGGTGGAGGAAGACAAGTGCATCGGCTGCGGCCTGTGCGCCTGGGCATGCCCTTATGGCGCGCGCGAGATGGATCTTGCCGCCGGCGTGATGAAGAAGTGCACACTGTGCATCGACCGCATCTACAACGAGACGCTGGACGAAGCGGACAGGACGCCTGCCTGCGTGCGCACCTGCCCGGCCAATGCGCGCCATTTCGGCGATCTTGGCGATCCCGAATCGGACGTGTCGAAACTGGTCGCGGAGCGCGGCGGCATCGATCTGATGCCGGAGCAGGGAACCCGGCCGGTCAACAAGTACCTGCCACCACGCCAGCGCAAGCCGCTTTCGGCAAGCTCGGGCCTGCTAGCGGAAAACACAAGCGACGCCACCGGCCTGTTCGGATGGCTGGACAAGATGCTGGACAGGATCTGAAATTTGCATCCGGCGCCTTCGATCATCCTGTTCACCACACTGTCCGGCCTTGGCTACGGGCTGGCAGCGATGCTTGGCCTCGGCCTGCTCGATCCCGCCCACATAGCGACGAAACTCGCGCATGTCGTTGCGCTGGCGCTGATCTCGGCGGGGCTGTTGTCTTCAACCGCACATCTCGGCAACCCGCAGCGCGCCTGGAGGGCGCTCAGCCAGTGGCGTTCGAGCTGGCTGTCGCGCGAGGGGGTTATGGCGATCGCCACCTTCGTGCCGCTCACATGGTCGGCCTGGCTGGCGGTCATCGAGGGCCGCTATTTCTGGCTGCCGGGGCTTCTTGGCATGGCAATGAGCCTTTTCACGGTATTCTGCACGGCCATGATCTATGCGTCGCTCAAATCCGTACAGGCATGGCACACAAGGCTGACACCGGCCTGCTATCTTCTTTTCGCGATAGCCGGAGGGCTGATGATCGCTCTTTTCGTTGCCGCATGTTCCGGTGCGGTCGAGCGATTGCTGCCCGCAGGCGCACTGGCTGCGCTGGCGGCGGCGTGGGCGGTGAAGGTGAAATGGCGCATGCGGATGCGGGAGCTTGCGCCACTTTCCACGCAGGAAAGCGCGACGGGTCTTGGTTATCTCGGCAGCGTGCGCCTGTTCGAGCGTCCGCATATGACGGAGAACTATCTTACCCGTGAAATGGGTTTTCGCGTCGGGCGCAAGCACGCCGCCAAACTGTGGAAGATTGCGGTATCATTCGGGGCAGTGGTCCCGGCCATGCTGTTGCTGGTTCTGATGGTGTGGGCACAAGGCGGCATGGCGGGAGCGTTGATTGCCGGCCTTGCGCTGGCCGCCTTCTCGGCCGGGCTTCTGGCGGAGCGGTGGCTGTTTTTCGCCGAAGCCCGCCATGCGGTGATGAACTACTATGGCGGATAACAAAAAGGCAGGGATGCTCATCCCTGCCGGTTCCATGTGACTGGCGAACTGCCGTATCGCGTGGCGTTCAGTTTGCCGTGGGCTTCTGCTGGGCAAGCTTGAACTGGCGCGACTTGCGCAGTCTCAGTGCGAGCCGGCGCAGTGCTGCGAATTTCTCACCCGGCTGCGCGATCTTCTGCTCTCCCCATGGGGTCCAGAGCATCGGGGGGCGGTTGCTGTCCCTGGTCGTCTTCATAATAAGCCTCCCTCACGAACATCGTACAAATAGTGTAACATATCGTGGGGAAAGGTGAAGTGACGCAAAGGCACTTCATGACCGGATTGCGGGGATGCGTCAGTTGCGTCCGCGAATGGTGCGGCGGCGGCCGCTGAGCTGCCAGCGCTTGTGGAACCACATCCATTGGCCGGGGTCCTCGCGCACCCAGCGCTCGACCACATCGGTGACGAGCTGGGTGGTTGCCTTCACGTCCACATTGCCTTTCGGACCGCGCGGCAGGTCGAGCTTTTCCTCGATTTCCAGCCGGTATCGGTTGCCCGGTAGGCGCACGCAACGGGCCGGATAGACGTCGCAGTCGTAATGGCGCGCCAGCATGCCGAGCAGGGGATTGGTCTGGCAGGTGCGGCCGAAGAAGGTCGTTTCCAGCCCGCTGATGAATTTCTGGTCGACCAGCACGCCGACATTGCCGCCCTGATCGAGGATCGAGGCCAGCGCGAAGGATGCGCCGCTGAGCGAGGGCAGCAGCGCGCCCATGTTCGATGCGCGCATCGACTGGATATATTCGGCGATGTAGGGATTGTTCGGGGGACGAAACAGCGCCGTCACCTTCATGCCGAAGGTAGCCGCCGCCACCGGCAGCAATTCGAAATTGCCGAGATGGCCGGTGAAGATGATGTGCGGGCGATGACTATCGGCAGCGATCCGCTCGAACAGCGCGATGCTTTCCTTCGAGACTTCGATGCGGCCGGGCTTGTCCGACCAGGGGTCGAGATCGAACAGCTTGTCGAGGAAGATGTATTCCGCACCCAGTTTCGCCATGTTGCCCCACATGTCGAGGGCGATGGCTTCGATCTCGGCCTCGCTCTTTTCGGGATAGGCGTGGCGCAGATTGTCCAGTGTCAGCCGATGGCGGCCGGTCAGCGGACCGATGCGGCGGGCGACACGGCCGGCGAAGTTGAGCGCGCTGTCCGGCGGCAGCAGGCGCAGTACCGACATGATGCCGATGGCAAGCTTCGCCACCAGCCAATGCCGCATCTTGCGGAAGCGCAGGGCGGTGCGGAATTTCAGCTCGCGCCGCCAGTTGCCGGTCGAACCGGAGGCCAAGGCGAAAAATCCCTCAGCCGACGTTGAGGATGATCTTGCCGAACACGTCGCGGCCTTCCATGCGCTTCAGCGCCGCGTCGATACCGTCAAAATCGACTTGAGTGTCGATGACCGGATGGACCAGCCCCGCCGCCATCTTCTGCATGGCATCGGCCATGTTCTCCATGCGGCACCCGAAGGAGCCGAGCAGCTTCAGCTGCTGCTGGAACAGCATCATCAGGTTCACTTCGGTCGATACGCCCGAGGTCGAGCCGCAGGTGACGAGACGGCCGCCGCGCTTGAGGCTCAGCATCGAACCGGCCCAGGTGTCCTTGCCGACATGCTCGAACACCACATCGACGCCCTTCTTCTTCGTCAGCTTGCGCACGACGCCCTCGAAGCGGTCCTCGCGGTAGTTGATGACATGATCGGCGCCCAGCGCCTTCGCCTTCTCGATCTTGTCGTTCGAGCCGACCGTGGTGATGACGGTGCAGCCCATCTTCTTGGCAAGCTGGATGGCGGCTGAGCCGATGCCGGAACCGCCGGCATGGATGAGGATCGTCTCGCCGGGTTGGAGCTTCGCGTTGTCGAACAGCATGTGCTCTACCGTGCCGAAGGTGACGGGCGCGACGGCGGCGCCTATGGCATCGACGCCAGGCGGGGCGGGCACCAGAAGGCGGGCGGGCAGGTTGATCTTTTCCTGCGCGAAGCCGTCGAGGTGGAAGCCGTGCACGCCGGAAACATGCTCGCACAGATTGTCGCGCTTTTCGCGGCAGGCGCGGCACAGCCCACAGGTGCGCGCGCCGTAGATGGAAACGAGCTGGCCGGGCAGGAGGTTCGACACGCCGGGGCCGACCGCCTCGACCTCGCCGGAAGCCTCAGCGCCGACGGTGAGCGGCAGCTTGCGCTTGGCGAAGGCCATGCCGCGCCAGCCCCAGACGTCGATGTGGTTGAGCGCCACGGCCTTGATGCGCAGCGTCACCTCGCCCTGTGCGGGGGCGGGCGGCGGGGCGATGTCAACCGTCTCCAGACGGCGATCCTCGATGAGTTGCAGTGCGCGCATCGAACGACGCTCCATATCAACGAAAGAACGGGCGGCAGGGCCGTCCCGTCCGTGCAATTAATTTCACCCCAGGGGGATTAGACAGGTTCCCGTGCCATGACAAGGCAGGTGTTCTGGCCACCGAAGCCGAAGGAGTTGGAGAGCACCGTCCTCACACTGGCCTCGCGCTTCACGTTGGGCACGACATCCAGCGCAATCGCCGGATCGGGATTGTCGTAATTGATGGTCGGCGGAATGACGCCCTCGCGCATCGTCATCAGCGAAAAGGCGGCCTCGATGGCGCCGGCGGCGGACAGCGTGTGGCCGATCATCGACTTGTTGGACGAGATCGGAATGCGGTTGATGTGCTCGCCGAACACGGTCGACAGCGACATATGCTCCATCTTGTCGTTTTCCGGCGTCGAGGTGCCATGGGCGTTGATGTAGTCGATGCCATCCTCGCCCAGTCCCGCGTCGGCAAGGGCGGCGCGCACCGCCGCGATGGCAGGTGAGCCGTCCGGCTTGGAGCGGGTGCGGTGGAAATCGTCGGCCTTCTCGCCGCAGCCCTGAATGATGCCAAGCACTGTCGCGCCGCGGGCTGTGGCGGATTCCAGCGATTCCAGCACGAGCGCCGCCGAGCCTTCGGCCAGAACGAATCCGTCGCGGTCCTTCGAGAAGGGTTTTGAAGCCTTTTCAGGAGCGTCGTTGCTGGTCGAGAGCGCCGACAGCAGCGAGAAGCGGATCAGCGCCTCGGCGGTGGCCGAGCCGTCCGCACCGATGGAGAGCGCGCGCTGCGCCTCGCCGCGCCGGATTGCCTCGACGCCGAGCTGGATGGCGGTCGCGCCGGATGCGCAGGCGGTGGAAAGCGTGATCGGCAGGCCGGTCGCGCCGAAACGGTCGGCCAGACGGTCGGCGATGGAGGCGAACTGCGCGGAATCGAACATCTCCAGCGAATTGAGGTTGCGCGCAACCTCCAGCAACCGGTCCGAGGCGGGTTCGCGATCACCGCCCTTGTAGAGCGCGAGGCGGTCGTGCCAGTCGAGTTCCACCGGCGGAGAGGCGAGGAACAGCGGTCCGCCGAAATCGTCGATGGTAAAGCCCGCTTCGGTGATGGCTTCCCCGGCGGCAGTCTCGGCCAGTTCGTAGGTCAGCGCGCTGGCGCCCTTGGAGCTGGAGGCGAGGAAATCCACCGTGCCGGCGATGCGGGTGTTGAGCTGGTCGACAGGAAAGCGCGTGATCGGATGGATGCCGGACCTGCCGGCGGTCAGCGCTTCCCAGTTGTCTTTCTTGCCGACGCCGAGCGAAGTCACTACGCCGATACCGGTGACGGCCACGACGGGACGTCCAAGATGATCCGTGAACTTCGTCATGTCAGGCTCCGGCTTCAATCTGATGCGCTGACCAGCGCCATGCCCTCGAAATGGTGATAGCCGATGGTCGTTGCCAGAACGGATTTCAGCGGCCCGTCGAATGCCTTCTCGCCGGCCTCGAAAGGCGGATAGGCGGCGCTGTTGGCGACGGCGAGGGCGGCGAGGGCCACGGCGAACGGGAACTGCGCTTCCTTGAGATGGCCGGTCAGCGTCGAGAAAGCGCGCGCTGCAATGTCGGTCCTGGCGTCTATTACGGCCTTTTCGGTGGCGGTCGCCTTGTGCGCGCCGGATGCACCGGAAATGGCGAGCAGCCCGTTTTCGGGTGCATCGATCGTATCGAGCAGCTTCCCGATTCCGGCTGCCAGTTCGTCCTTGCCGCGACGGGCACGGCCGGAGGCAACGGGACCGAGGGTGGCATAGATGCGCTGGCCGCGCTTTTTGGCATGCTCGCGGCTTTCCAGCACGAGGAACGCGCCGCCGGAGCCGGAAACGATGCCACCGCCTTCCGCGCCCTGCCGCTGCCAGACCGGCTTCCACTCGCCGCGATGCAGGTAGCCGGCAAGCTCGTAGCCCAGCAGCATATCGGGATGCTCGGTCTGGAACGCGCCGCCGACCAGCATGTGGGTGGACTGGCCCGACCGGATGCGCGCGGCCGCCGTCTCGATGGCCGAAACGCCCGCGCCTTCCTCGCCCATGAAGGTGCGCGAGGAGCCGGTGACCTTGTGGACGATGGAGATGTTGCCGGCCAGCAGATTGGAAAGCTGGGCCAGGAAGAGGGTGGGGCGCAGCTCCGTGGTCAGCTTTTCGTTGAGCAGAACGTCGAAGTCGTCGCGCTGCACGGAAGCGGCCAGAATGTCGGAATCGACGGCCACGTCGCGCTCGCCGCCGCCTGCCGCCACCACCATGTCCATGGTGGCGCAAAGGTCCTCATTGTCCTTGATGCCGGCGTCGGTCAGTGCGAGCCCGGCGACATAGGTGCCGAGGCGCTGCCAGGTCTCCATCTGGCGCTGATCGCCGCGCTTGGCGATCTGGAGGCTCCAGTCGATCTCCGGCAGCGGATGGATGGTGTAGGGCGCGAAGCGCTCTGCATCGATCACCGGCTTCGTGCCGGAAGCGGACAGCTTCTGCCAGTGCGTATCGGCACCCTCCCCAAGGGAGGAGACGAGGCCGATGCCGGTGATGACGACGTCGCGAGCGCTCATATGATTTTGACGATCCTCTGCCTGTCCGGAGGGCTCAGGCGCCCTTGGCGGCGATCAGACCGTCGATCTTGGCGCAGAGGTTCTTCATGACGAAATATTCGTCGGTGGATGCCTTGCCGTCATTGACCTCCTGGGTCCACTTTTCGAGCGGAACCTTGATGCCGAATTCCTTGTCGATGGCGAACACGATGTCGAGGAAGTCGAGGCTGTCGATGCCCAGATCGTCGATGGTGTGGCTGTCGGGCGTGATCGTGGCAAGGTCGATCTCGCTGGTGTCGGCGATGATCTTGGCGACTTTATCGAACGTGGTAGACAAGGGCTTTTCCTTCGGTTTTCCGGCGAAAGCTGTATTCAAGCGTTTGGCCGCTGTCTAATCGGTTTTTGCCGGCAGGAAAAGGCCGAATGTGCCGCAGCCCGGGCCATGGCCCTGCTGTTGACGCTTGGTGGCGCTTTTCCATGCCAGCCTGATGTCGGTCCACCAGATGGAGATTGCAATGCCCAATTTCGATATGAGTGAAGCCCGCGGCGCCTGCCATTGCGGAACTGTCCGGTTCCATGTGCGCCTGCGCGACGGGCTGCGTTCGGCGCGCCGCTGCACATGCAGCTATTGCCGGATGCGCGGTGCCGTTGCGGTGACGGCCGAACCCGGCGACTTCGATATTCTGGAGGGGCGGGACAAGCTGACCCTCTATCAATTCAACACTGGCACCGCCAAACACTATTTCTGTTCGGTCTGCGGCATCTACACCCATCACCAGAGGCGCTCCAACCCGAATGAATACGGTGTCAATGCGGCCTGCCTCGAAGGCGTGAGCCCGTTCGATTTCGGAGAAGTGCCGGTGACGGATGGCATCAACCATCCTTCGGACGGCAAGCGCAGCGGGTCGGGCATCGTCGGCGTCCTGAAATTCATCGCAGCCGAGGCGTGAGGGCCGCACGTCGGCTTCAGAACGTCACACGCCCCAGCACTCGAACGCCGTCGCCTTGCGGAGCGACGATGACAACCTCGCCCTCGCGGGGGGAAACGCCGGTGATTTCCTGAATATTTTCCAGATGGGTGACCAGCACCAGCAGATCCGAACCCGAATAGGTGCGGATTTCTTCGAGAATCGCGTCTATCTGCCGGGACCGTTCTTCTGCGTCCTCGCTCAGCGGGTCGAGCGCGTCGAGAGCTTCGGGCTGACTTCCGAAGGCAAGGCGCGCCGTATCCAGGCACCGGCAATAGCGGCTCGACTGCACCCTTTCGATGCGGGCGGCGCGCGCGCCGAACAGCGCGCCGATCTTTCGCGCCTGCTGCCTGCCACGATCGGACAGGTTGCGCTGCGTATTGCATTGCCCGATGTCGAAATTGGCGGGCTCGGCGCTGCCGCTGATCATGGCATGCCGCAGCAGCACGACATGCCCGCCTTCGCGCAATGCCGCCCAGCCTGCATCCGTGGCGCTGGCGGGCAGGGCAAAGAGCAGGACGAGCAGCGCGGTGAGGTATCGGAGCATGAGCATTCCTGTTTCGATTCGAGGCATATAGGGACGCCAAAGCCCTTTGAAAAACAAGAAGGCGGGGTTTGCGGGCGAATCAACTATTCGTTGACGAACCCTTACCTTCCCTGTGCCCGCTGCGATGAAGCGTGCTGCCGGCGTGTATTGGCGTGGAGTTGCATGTCTTCCCTGATCGGGCAGGGGCTGGCCTCGAACCAGATGACCCTGTCCACGTTGATGGCGACGGTGACGGCATCAACGTGGCTGGTCGTGGCCGGGTACATATCGGGATGAAATACGCCGCACTGGACCAGCGCAAAGATAGGCGAAAGCGGTTGATCCGTGTAGTTTGCCTGCGATAAGAGCGGCGTGTGCGCGTGTTTCCCGGCGCGTCGTTTCACGAATTCCTGACAGCGGCGCTGGAACAGCGCCCAGCGGAGGCAAGCATATGCTCCAGAAGACCAGCCATTTCATGAAGCAGGCCAATCTCATCAACGGTGAATGGGTGCAGGCCGATTCCGGCCAGACCATCGACGTGATCAATCCTGCCACGGGCCTCAAGATCGGCACCGTGCCGAAATCGGGCGCTGCCGAAACCCGCCGCGCCATCGCAGCTGCCGAAGAGGCGTTTCAGTCGTTCCGCAGGACTTCGGCGCTGGATCGCTCGAAATTGCTGCGCAAGCTGCATGACGCCATCATGGACAATCAGGATGCGCTGGCCGAACTGCTGACCATGGAGCAGGGCAAGTCCCTGACGGAGGCCAGGGGTGAAGTCGGCTCTTCCGCCGCCTATGTGCTGTGGTTCGCCGAAGAAGCGCGTCGCGCCTATGGCGATGTGGTGCCTTCTCCATGGGCCGATCGCCGTGTGCTGGTCACGAAGGAGCCGGTCGGCGTGGTTGCCGCGATCACGCCGTGGAACTTCCCCTCGTCCATGCTGTCGCGCAAGCTCGGCCCCGCGCTCGCCGCTGGCTGTACCGCTGTCGTCAAGCCTGCTTCGCAGACGCCTTACTCCGGTCTTGCATGGGGTGCGCTGTGCGAGGAAGTCGGCTTCCCGAAGGGCGTCGTCAACATCGTGACGGGTTCGGCCGGCGCTATCGGCGATGAGATTTGCGCCAACCCGCTGGTCAAGAAGCTGACCTTCACCGGCTCGACGGAAGTCGGCAAGATGCTCATGGAAAAATGCGCCTCGACGGTGAAGAAAGTTTCCATGGAACTCGGCGGCAACGCGCCGTTCCTTGTGTTCGACGATGCCGACATCGACCGCGCGGTGCAGGGTGCGATCGCCGCGAAGTTCCGCAATTCCGGCCAGACCTGCGTGTGTACCAACCGTTTCTTCGTGCAGGCCGGCATCTACGATGCTTTCGTGGAAAAGCTCGCCGAGGCTTCCGCGTCGCTGAAGGTCGGGCCGGGGCTTGACGAAGGCGTGCAGCAGGGCCCACTGATCGACGTCAATGCGGTCGAAAAGGTCGAGGAATTCATCGAGGACGCGGTTGCCAAGGGCGGCAAGGTCGTCACCGGCGGCAAGCGCCATGAACTGGGCGGTTCGTTCTTCCAGCCGACCGTGGTGGCCGGCGCGACCCCGCAGATGAAGTTCATGAAGGAGGAAATCTTCGGGCCGCTCGCGCCTGTCTTCAGGTTCGAGACCGAGGAAGAGGCCGTCGCACTGGCCAACGATACGGAGTTCGGGCTGGCCTGCTACTTCTACACCGGCGATCTCGGCCGCGCCTTCCGCGTCATGGAGGGCCTGAAATACGGCATGGTCGGCGTTAACGAAGGCATCATCACCACGCCGGAAGCGCCGTTCGGCGGCGTCAAGGAATCCGGCCTCGGCCGCGAGGGCGGCCATCAGGGCATGGACGACTATCTCGACACCAAATATGTCTGCATCGGCGGACTTGGCCTTTGATGAGGGACCTCTGGTCCCCTGAGATCAGGGCGCGCTTCGGCGCGCCCTTTTCCGTTTCCGAAGGCAACGGACTCTGGTCATAAGGATCATGAAACCCATATAATCCGATCGTGATCCGGTTTGCCGGGCGATCAGGTTCCATTTCCGGCCGGGGCAACGTTTTGGCATCCTTGGGGCGCAATCTTCTCATCTCCGCCGGCATCACGGCGGCGTTTATCGCCATTCTTGCCGCTGTCTATTTCTGGGGGGCAGACAAGACCAGGCAGGACATCGCCAAGGCCAAGCAGAGCGAGAATGGCCTGTTCAGCGTCATCATGCAGCCGGAAAAGGGCGCGATTCGCATAGGCGAAACCCAGTCGTGGCTGGTCACGGTCAAATCGAAAGAGGGGCAGCCGGTGGAGAACGCCGCGCTGCACGTTTCCGGCGGGATGGCCGAGCAAAATCTGGGCTTGCCGACCAGCCCGCAGGCGACAGGCTATCTGGGCAACGGGCGCTACCGGATCGAAGGCGTTAGGTTCTCCGTTCCCGGCTGGTGGCAGTTGCGCCTGTGGATATTCGCGGCTGCCGGAACCGATACGGTGGTCTTCAACATCGTCCTGTAATGTATTGAATTTTCTATAGATTACCGCTCCTTGACGGTCTCCATCGCCACGAAGGTCGAGGTCTGTGCGACGTGGGGCAGGGCAGAAATGCGCTCTCCCAGCACGCGGCGATAGCTGGCGATGTCGCTGGTGCGGACTTTCAGGAGATAGTCGAAGCTCGCCGCCATCATGTGGCATTGCTCGATTTCCCGCACATTCTGGACAGCACGGTTGAACTCGTCGAGCGCCGCCGAGCGCGTGTCCGACAGTTTCACCTGTACGAAGGCGACATGGCCTTCGCCCATGCGCTCGCGGTCGATGATGGCGCTGTAGCCGCGGATGAAGCCGTCGCGCTCCAGCCGCTTCACGCGTGCCTGCACCGGCGTCTTCGACAGACCCACCCTTGCGGCCAGTTCCGCCATGGAAAGCCGGCCATCGCGTCCCAGCGCGGCAAGGATGCTTCGATCCATGCGGTCCAGATGATCTTCCATATGCGCTTATGAAATTCCTTTGAGCGAAAAATTGGAAAATAATTAGTTCATATGAGCTGAATTGTCCATTTTTTTGGACCGGATAAATTTCAGGGCTCGTGCTAGGATTTTCCTATCGGTCGTGGCGGCCGCCAGACCGTTGAGATTTGCTTTTGTTTCGACAGGAACGCCATGCCCACCCTTGCCTCCATCCGCCAGCAGATTCGCGCCAATTATCTGCCCGACGAGGGCGCCGCCGTAAAACGGCTGGTCGAGACCGTCGCCCTGTCGCCCGAAGAGCGCAGGGGCATCACCCAACGGGCAGTCGAACTCGTGAAGGCCGTGCGCGGCTCGTCCGACCCGCGCCTGATGGAAGTCTTCCTCTCGGCCTACGGGCTTTCCACCAAGGAAGGCGTCGCGCTGATGTGCCTGGCCGAAGCGCTGCTGCGCGTGCCGGACGCCGAGACCATGGACGACCTGATCGCCGACAAGATCGCCCCGCACGACTGGTCGGCCCATTCCGGCTCGTCCTCGTCCATCTTCGTCAACGCCTCGACATGGGCGCTGATGCTGACCGGGCGGGTTCTGGACGAGGGCGAGGGCACTATCGAAAAGACGCTGCGCTCCATGGTGCGCCGTCTGGGAGAGCCGGTGATCCGCAAGGCGGTGGCTGCGGCGATGCGCGAAATGGGCGAGCAGTTCGTGCTTGGCCGTACCATCGCAGAGGCGATGAAGCGCGGCAGGTCGATGACCGACAAGGGCTATCTCTATTCCTTCGACATGCTGGGCGAGGCGGCGCGCACAGAGGCGGACGCCCTGCGCTATCTCAATGCCTATGCCGACGCCATCGCCGCGCTGGACACGCCCGCAAACGGCCCCGACATTCGCCGCAACCACGGCATTTCGGTGAAGCTGTCGGCCATCCATCCACGCTACGAGGTGGCCCAGAAGGAAACCATGCTGCCGGTGATGGCCGAGCGGCTGCTGTCGCTGGCGCTGGCGGCGAAGAAGGCCAATATGGGCCTCAATATCGACGCCGAGGAAGCCGACCGGCTCGACCTGTCGCTGGACGTCATCGAGCGCGTTCTGGCCGATGAGCGCCTTGCCGGCTGGAACGGCTTCGGTGTCGTTGTGCAGGCTTACGGGCCGCGCTGCGCCTTCGCCATCGACTGGCTTCATGCACTGGCGAAGAAGCTCGACCGCAACATCATGGTGCGGCTGGTGAAGGGCGCCTACTGGGATACGGAGATCAAGCGGGCGCAGGTGATGGGACTTTCCGGCTATCCGGTCTTCACCCGCAAGGCCAATACGGACGTGTCCTATCTGGCCTGCGCGAAAAAGCTGCTGTCGATGACCGACCGCATCTATCCGCAGTTCGCCACGCACAATGCCCATACGGTCGCCGCGATCCTCTCCATGGCCCCGGACCGGAACTGCTTCGAGTTCCAGCGGCTGCATGGCATGGGCGAACAGCTGCACGAGACGGTGCGCAAGGCGGAAGGCACGCGTTGCCGCATCTATGCGCCTGTCGGCGCTCATTCGGATCTGCTTGCCTATCTGGTGCGCCGCCTTCTGGAGAACGGCGCCAATTCCTCCTTCGTGCACCAGCTCACCGACGAGGCGGTGCCGCCTGAAGCCATCGCCCGCGATCCGTTGGAGATCGTTGAAACGCAGGGGCCGGCGGCCAATCCGAATATCGCGAAGCCAGCGGCAATCTTCGGTGCAGACCGCCGCAACGCCAGAGGCTGGGACATCACCGACGTCGTGACGCTCGATGCAATCGAACGGGAGCGGGCACCCTTCGCCGCCCCGTACAG
This sequence comes from Aquamicrobium defluvii, assembly GCF_004363725.1. Classification (GTDB taxonomy): domain Bacteria; phylum Pseudomonadota; class Alphaproteobacteria; order Rhizobiales; family Rhizobiaceae; genus Mesorhizobium; species Mesorhizobium defluvii. The sequence goes on from NZ_SNZF01000001.1 coordinate 207,617, forward strand.
ATGGCAGGCGAAGCCGCTCACCCGTGCCAAAGGCAAGGGCAGCGCGCGCGATGTCGTCAACCCCGCCGTTATCGGGGAGGTGGTTGGAACGGTGACGGAGGCCGGTGAAGCGCAGGTGCAGGCGGCGGTTGGATTTGCCGTGAAGGCGCAGCCTGGCTGGGCCACGCGCCCTGTCGCCGAGCGGGCCGATATTCTGCGCCGTGCGGCCGATCTTTATGAAGCCAATGCAGCCGAGTTCTTCGCCTTGGCCACGCGCGAAGCGGGAAAGACACTGGCCGATGGCGTGGCCGAGGTGCGCGAGGCGGTGGACTTCCTGCGTTATTATGCTTCCGAAGCCGAAAATGCGGAAGCGGGAACGGAAGCACGCGGCGTGATTGCCTGCATTTCGCCATGGAATTTTCCGCTCGCCATCTTCACCGGCCAGATCGCGGCGGCACTCGTTACTGGCAATGCTGTCGTCGCCAAGCCGGCCGAGCAGACGCCGCTGATCGCCTGTCGTGCCGTTGAACTGCTGCGCGAGGCGGGCGTTCCCGAAGATGTGATCCAGCTCCTGCCGGGTGACGGTCCCTCGGTCGGGGCACCGCTGACCGCCGATCCGCGAATCGCCGGCGTCTGCTTTACAGGCTCGACCGATGTCGCAAAGCTGATCGAAAGGCAGCTTGCCGACACTGCGCAGCCCGATTCCATGCTCATCGCCGAAACCGGCGGCCTCAACGCCATGGTGGTCGATTCCACCGCGCTGCCCGAGCAGGCGGTGCGCGATATTCTGGCTTCAGCCTTCCAGAGTGCGGGCCAGCGCTGCTCGGCGCTGCGCATCCTCTACGTCCAGAAGGACGTGGAAAAGAAAGTGCGGGAAATGCTCGTCGGTGCCATGGAGGAGCTGCGGCTCGGCAATCCATGGTCGATCTCCACCGATGTCGGCCCGCTCATCGACGCTGAGGCGCAGGAGGCCATCGGCGGCTACTGCAGCGATATGGCGTCGCGCGGCAAGGTCGTGGCAAAGCTGGATGCACCGGAAGGCGGCCGTTTCGTCGCACCGCATGTCATCTCGGTGCGTGGCATCGAGGAGATCGAGCGCGAGGTGTTCGGCCCGGTGCTGCATGTGGCGGCATTCGAGGCCGACAAGCTCGATTCGGTGATCGGAGCGGTCAATGCACGCGGCTATGGTCTCACCTTCGGCCTGCATACCCGCATCGAAGGCCGCGCCCAGCACTTCGTGGATGGGATCCATGCCGGCAACATCTATGTCAACCGCAACCAGATCGGTGCCGTGGTCGGGTCGCAGCCATTCGGAGGCGAGGCGCTGTCGGGCACAGGTCCCAAAGCCGGCGGCCCGCATTATCTGCGCCGGTTCCGCAAAAGTGCTGAAGCGGGCGGAGCGCTTGCGGCGGCCCGCGTGGCGGCGGCCCGCGTGGCGACGGCGAAGGAACTGAAGGACAACATGCCCGATCCGTCGCTCGGCAACTGGTCGGCGCGGCCGGATCGCATCGCCATCCTGCGCAAGCATTTGCGGGGCAAGGGAGCGGCTGCGGTTGCCGCCGCTGCGGGCATCGATTTCGGGCAGGTCGACCTGCCGGGCCCCACCGGCGAGGCGAACACCCTGGCGCTGACGCCGCGCGGCCGCGTGCTCGTCCTCGGTCCCGATGCCGACACGCTTCTGGCGCAGGCGATTCAGGCTCTGGCGGCCGGAAATGCCGTGCTGGCCGCCGCACCTGATGCTGCTGCCGTACTTTCGGCGCTGACCGGCAAGGGGCTGCCCATCGCCGTGCTGGATGCGCGTCCCGACGAGGCGCAGCTCTCGTCGCTGCCGGTCGACGTCGTTGCCTTTTCAGGCGCTGCGGATGAGGCGAGCGCCATTCGTCGCGCACTGGCCGAACGGGCAGGCCCGATTGTGCCGCTGGTCACCGAAGTGATCTATCCGGCCGCTTACGCGCATGAGCGTGCGGTTTGTGTCGATACGACCGCGGCCGGAGGCAATGCCAGCCTGCTTGCGAGCGTATGATTTAAAAGGCTCCGGGGACATGGCCCCGGAGCCGCTGTCATCATGAAGGGTTGAAAGGCCGTGGCAAAAGGGGCTCAGGCGCCCTCGATCGCCGAGAAGCCTTCGAACCGGGGATGCCCCGCCGTCAATACCTTGCCGGTTCCGGCGTTCTTGTGAGAATCGCGGAAGTTCTGCGACTTCGTCCAGGCGATGAAGTCGTCCTCGCTTTCCCACACCGTGTGCGAGGCATAGAGCGTGTAACCCTCGGTTTCATTCACCGGCCCGCGCAGCAGGTGGAAGGTGCGGAAGCCCTTCATCTCGTGCAGCTTCGAATCGCGGTTTTTCCAGAGGTTCTCGAAATCCGTTTCCGAGCCCTTCAGGACCTTGAAACGGTTCATGGCAATGTACATCGACTATCCTTTCAGATTAGAGCAATTCCAGCAAAAGTGCGAAGCGGTTTTGCGTTCGGAATTGCGTAAAAACAAAAGGTTAGAGCGCTTCTGCGATTCGAGGAAAAGCGGAAATGCTCTAACGGAAACCGGTTCACAGGCCGAATCTGATGTCGGTCTTCGAACTGGGCTTGAGCGCCTTCATGCAGGCTGATGGCTCGATACCTTCTCCGGCGCAATCGTTTGAACCGTTGACGAGCACGCGCGAGATCTTCGTGCAGTCCATGCCTGAAAGGTCGAAGCGTGTTACCTTGGTCTTGCCGGCCGGCAGTTCCTTGAAGTCGAGGACCGTCATGCGGTCCACGACGCCCGAATCATCGAACAGGGCGATCTCGTAAGATGCCTTGGTGAGGTCCGAGCCGAGGCCGTTGTTGACCACGAATGTCAGCCTGCAACCTTTGTCGGACGGCTGGGCCGCGTTGAGTTCGAGCGAAAGCGCGGAAGTTTGTTCAGGCGCGGCGTCCTGCGCAAAGCTCGGGGAAGCCACAAGGCCGGCGAATGCCAGCATCGCGATCTGGAAAAGTGCAGGGCGTTTCACTTCGTCGTCACCTTTCTTGCCGTTCAGCATGCAGTTTGACCAGCACGCTGGCCGCGTTTCGCCGGATACCGGACCGGAATTGAAAACTTGAACCGCTCTGGCATGTTATAAGTCCTGCATGCTCGCATGGCGATTGTCGAGAGCCCAAATTCGGCTGTGTTGTCAAAAAAGTCGGATGACGGCGGTGCCTCGCTACCCTTGCCGCCGATCGGCGGGCTGGCCGTCCCGATGACGGCAGTCGCGGCGGAGATATTCCCTGTGGGTGAAAATCCGCACGGCAGCTTTCATCCGCTGCTTTTTTGTTCTGGCGCCGACCTTTAATGTTGACTAATTTGGTCCGGTATTGCAGTGGTTATAAAACATGATCATTGCAGTCAAGAAATGGTCATGTCGAGCTAGCCCCTAGCCATCCAACGAGAGGGACCGAGACCGATGACTGCGCACACTCCCGACGACTTCCGCTATCGCATCCGCCGCGCGGACCAGCCTGTTCCGGTGCGGGTCGAGCGCACGCCATTTTCCGTCAGGACGCTTTCTTCCAACAGCCTGTTCCAGGGCGAGCACGAGATCGGCATCGAGCATCACGGTGCGCTCTACCGGCTCAAGATCACCCGTCAGGGCAAGCTGATCCTGAACAAGTAAGCGTCGCCTTTCAACAGGTGGAGCCATGGACCAGCGCGTAAAGCCGAGCCCGTTCGAGATCAGGCGGGCCCGGACCGAAAATCCCAGGATGCGCGAGCGCGATCTGTCGGCGCAGCTCGGCATATCGGAGGCCGAGCTTCTGGCGGCGCATTGCGGCCATGAGGTCGTGCGCATCGATACCCGGGTCGCGGCCGTTCTCAGCGGTCTGCGCGGGGTGGGCGAAGTGATGGCGCTGACCCGCAACGAGAGCGCCGTGCACGAGAAGATCGGCGTCTATGACAAGATTTCGGCTGGCGAGCACAATGCGCTCGTGCTCGGCCGCGACATCGACCTGCGCATTTTCCCAAAGGCGTGGGCGCATGGATTTGCGGTGGAAAAGCGCACTGGCGACGACCTGCGCCACAGCCTGCAGTTCTTCGACCGGGCAGGCCATGCGGTGCACAAGATCCATCTGCGCAACGCCTCCAATCTTTATGCCTTTCACAAGCTGGTCGAGGAATTGCGCAGCGCCGATCAGGGTCTTCATATCGACATCGATCCGGCTTCCGAACCTGATTCTGCGTCTTTCGAGGGAGCGTCGGTCGATGTCGAGGACCTGCGCGAGCGCTGGGGTGCGCTCATGGATGTGCATCAGTTCTTCGGAATGCTGCGTGCGCTGAAGATCGGCCGCCTTCAGGCCATGCGCATGGTCGGCCCGGAATACGCGTGGAGGGTCGACGAGGATGCGGTTGCCGCCCTGATGCACCATGCTGCGGCCGAAGGCTTGCCGATCATGTGTTTCGTCGGCAATCACGGCTGCATCCAGATACATACGGGTCCGATCAGCTCGGTGAAGCCGATGGGGCCGTGGCTGAACGTCCTCGACGAGACGTTCCACCTGCATTTGCGCCTCGACCATATCGCCGAGGTGTGGGGTGTTCGCAAACCGACGCGAGATGGGTTTGTGACGTCGATAGAAGCCTACGATTCCCGGGGCAGGATGATTATCCAGTTTTTCGGTGAGCGCCATGAGGGCGAAATGGAGCGTGACGACTGGCGCTTCCTTGCCGAAAATCTTCCCAAGGTGCCGGTTTCGCTTCCGGCTTGAAGGTGCTGCAATGACAATTCTCTCCCGTTTCGCATCGCGCGCTGCCGTGATGTTGTGCCTGGCCGTGGCCACGCCGTTTTCCGCTCAGGCCGATGAGGCGATTGGGAAATTCGACGATCCTTCGCGGATCGTGGCCATTGGCGGCTCGATCACCGAGATCGTTTTCGCGCTGGGGGAAGGTGACCGCCTCATCGCGCGCGATACCACGAGCGTGTTTCCGCCCGAGGCGATGGCGCTTCCCGATGTCGGCTACATGCGCCAGCTTTCGCCGGAAGGTGTGCTTTCGGTAAGCCCGGGCGGCATTCTGGCCCTCGAAGGAAGCGGTCCGAAGGAAACCATCGATGTCCTGAAGAAGGCAAGCGTGCCTTATATAGAGGTGGCGGAACGCTTCGATCATCAAGGCATCCTCGCGAAGATCCGTGCTGTCGGCACGGCGCTTGGCGTCGAGCAGAAGGCGGATGTTCTGGCAAAGGAGATCGATGCGAAGCTCAGGGCCGCCGAAGAGCGTACGAAGGACGTGAAGGAACACAAGCGCGTCCTCTTCATCCTGTCGATGCAGGGCGGCAAGGTCATGGCTTCCGGGGCCGATACGGCTGCCAACGGCATCATCGCCCTCGCTGGCGCGGTGAACGCCATAGAGGGATATTCTGGCTACAAGCAGCTCACGGAAGAGGCGATCGTCGAGGCGCGTCCCGACGTCATCCTGATGATGAGCCGGGCAGGCGAGCATACTGCGAACGACGACGAAATCCTAAATAATCCGGCCATCGCGAGCACGCCTGCCGGAAAGGCCGGCAAGATCATGCGCATGGATGGCGCCTACATGCTCGGTTTCGGTCCACGCACCGCCGACGCTGTTCGTGACGTTGCGGTGGCACTCTATGGCGACCAGATCGCCGACTGAACGCGCACCCGAATGACGAACCACATTGCCGCCCGAAGAAGCTCCGGCCTCAGAAACGCTGTTGCCGCCGGTGACCGCTCGGCGCTCGCCCGGCTGGTCATCGTCATACTGGCTGTCCTGCTTGGCCTGACCATGCTGTTCAGCCTTGCATCCGGGGCCTCCGACGCGTCGGCCATCTCGGTTGCGCGGGGCTGGCTTTCCGGTGCCGGCGAAGACGCGCTGAGGGTGCGCGACCGTATCATCATCAACGACATACGCCTGCCGCGGGTTATGCTGGGCGCTCTTGTCGGCGCTTCGCTGGCCGTTTCCGGCGCGGTGATGCAGGGCCTGTTCCGCAATCCGCTGGCCGATCCCGGCCTGATCGGCGTTTCGGCCGGCGCCGGTCTCGGCGCGGTGCTGATCATTGTTCTCGGCGGCACCGTACTGGCGCCGCTGACAACGGCGCTGGGTACGTTTTCGTTGCCGGTCGGTGCGTTTCTGGGCGGTCTTGCTGCAACGCTCGTGCTCTACAAGGTGGCGACGCGTCAGGGGCGCACGTCAGTCGCCACCATGCTTCTGGCGGGTATTGCGCTTGCCGCGCTTGCGGGTGCCGTCACCGGCATTCTGGTGTTCGTGACCGACGACCGGCAATTGCGGGACCTGACATTCTGGCAGCTTGGCTCGCTGGCGGGCGCCACCTGGCTCAAGATCGGCGCGGTGGCGCCGATCATGGTTCTTGCCATGGCCGCAACGCCTTTTCTGGCGCGTGGCCTGAATGCGCTGGCGCTGGGCGAGGCGACGGCTACCCACCTTGGCATCCCGGTGCAGAGGCTGAAATATATCGCCATCGTCAGCGTGGCGGCATCGGTCGGCTCCTCCGTGGCGGTCAGCGGCGGCATCGGCTTCGTCGGCATCGTGGTGCCGCATCTGTTGCGGCTGGCCATGGGGCCAGACAACCGCTATCTGCTGCCGGCCTCGGCGCTGCTGGGCGCCTCGCTGCTTTTGCTGGGGGACGCCGTGGCACGCACCATCGTGGCGCCCGCAGAACTGCCGATCGGGATCGTCACGGCCATTGCCGGTGCGCCTTTCTTCCTGTGGATATTGCTGCGCAAGCGCGGCGTCATCGATCTGTGAGGCCGTCATGATCGAAGCGCAGGGCATTTCCGTTCATATCGGCACGAAACGCATCGTCCATGGTGTCGACTTCTCTGCCGGGCCCGGCGAACTCGCCACCATCGTCGGCCCGAACGGCTCGGGCAAGACCACGATGCTGAAGGCTTTATGCGGGGAGCTTTCCCATTCCGGCCGCGTCACATTCAATGGCCGTGATCTGAAGTCCCTCAAGCCCGCGGAAGCTGCGGCCATCCGTGCCGTGCTGCCGCAGGCGACGATGCTGTCGTTTCCCTTCACGGTCCGCGAAATCGTCAAGATGGGACTCATCGGAGGGCGATCCGGGGTGATCGGGCCGGAAGCGGATCTTCTGCCCGAGCGGGCTCTGGCGCGCGTCGATCTGGACGGTTTCGCCGGCCGCTTCTACCAGGAACTCTCCGGCGGAGAGCAGCAGCGCGTGCAGCTTGCACGGGTGCTGTGCCAGGTGTGGATGCCGGTTCTGGATGGGCGGCCGCGTTACCTGTTCCTCGATGAGCCGGTTTCCAGTCTCGATATCAAGCACCAGCTCATCATCATGGACATTGCACGCGATTTCGCGCGCGCCGGAGGCGGGGTGGTCGCCATATTGCACGACCTCAATCTGGCTGCGATGTATGGGGACCGCATTCATGTCATGCATCGGGGCACTCTGGATACGGTGGGTGCTCCGAAGGACGTGCTCAGCGATGCGTTGATCGAGCGCGTTTTCGGCTGCAAGTTGCGCGTCGGTGCCGTGCCCGCCGGCAATACGCCGTTCGTTCTGCCGCAATCTGCGATCTGAAACGAGAACGGCCAGCAAGGCCGGCCGTCGATGATTTTATTTGCAGGACCCGGCCTGCCGCCGGATCAGGCCGCGGGCGCCCTGTGCTCGACCGCGACCTTGCGCACGCCGACTTTGCGGGGCGCAATGTTGTCGATGCCGAGCGCCTCGCGCATATTGGGGCGGGCAGCGACCAGATCGGCGATTGTGTGCTTTTCCAGAACGGCGAAGAAAGCGCCAAGAGCCTCCCGCAGCGCAGAGTTGAGCCCGCAGCTGTCGATGAGGGGGCAATCGGCGGTATCGCTATCGAAGCATTCGGCCATCGAGAAATTGTCTTCCGTGACGCGGACGACCTCGAACAGGGTGATCTCCTCGGCCGGCTTGCCGAGACGAACGCCGCCGTTGCGGCCCCGCACGGTTTCCACCAGCCCGTTCTCGACGAGCGGCTGGAGGATCTTGAAGAGGAAGAGTTCCGAGACCGTATAGGCTGCGGCGATCTCGGGGATACGGCTCAGCTGGCCGTCATTTGTCGCGCAATACATCAGGATACGTATGGCGTAATTGGTCTGGCGCGTGAGTCGCATGATTCATCCTCGCAGGAAGCAGTGCGTTATATATGACCTATACCTTGGAATAATTCTAGACAAGCCCGCTAAAAATTATGAATTTATTCGTCACCTTTATGGACGCAGTTTTATGGCGTCAAACGTGGCAATGCACGCTTTGTCGCCGGGCAGGGCGTTCAAAGTGCGGAAGCGGCGCTGCAAGCCATCCGATTTCGCATGGCAGCCTCCCGTTCCTGGTGGTTTGCGATGGGCCGCAACCACTTGATAATTATGCTGCATTGCACAATATTAGGCGCGTCGGAAGCGACTCAGGGAGGAACCCAGAGGAGTGCGACATGGAGCAGAACTTCAACAGCCCCGCTCGCCTGACGGGGACCATACGCCAGCTAAGACCCTCGGATTTGCCGAGGTTCCGCGCGCATCTTCTCAGGCTCGATGCTGAAAGCCGGCGTGACCGTTTCAACGGCCTTGCCGACGATCGATTCATTTCCGCCTATGCATACCGTTCCTTCGCAGCCGGCACCACGGTGATCGGCTATGTCGAGGGGGACGAGGTGCTGGGCGCAGCCGAAATTCACGAGCGCGCCGAGGAAAGCCAGCCGACGGCCGAGATCGCCTTCAGCGTCGAACGCCATCTCCAGCATCGCGGGCTCGGCGGCAAGCTTTTCGAGCGCCTTATCGAGAAGGCAAGGGACTTCGGCTACACCAAGCTGCTGGTCACCACCCACCCGCAGAATGCTGCCATGCGCGCACTTGCGCGGAGCTACAATGCCAAGCTGGTGTTCGAGGACGGGGAAACGCTCGGCACCATCCATCTCGATCCGCTGATGCCGGTGGGCGTGCTCGCGGCCAGCCATGGGTATCAGGGAGCCGTCCTGGAGCCGGCCTGAAAAGCTACGGAGTTCAGCGTATGAAAAAGGCCGCAGCGTTTCCGCTACGGCCTTTCTGTTTACGGGCTCTGCCGGTCAGTTCTGGTTGGCCTTGACCGCGACACCCAGCGTCTTGGTGAGATTGGCCGGGTTGGCCATGGCGTCGGCCATGATCATGGCGAACGGCACGGGCGAGGCGGGGCTGGCGAGAATTTCCAGGCTGCGCGGATTGTCGAAATACTGGTTCACAGCCGCCGAAGCCTGTGCCGTCAGATCGGGGTTCTGCAACTGGGCGAGGCCGAACGGAATGATGGCCTTGGCCTGGTTGGCGACATCCTTGCCGGACATGCCCTGCTGCTTTCCGACATATTCGAGAACCTTGTTGGTGAGCGAATTGTCGATGAAGCGGACCGATGCGCTGTTGAAGCTGAGCTGCTGCATCAGACCCAGCATGGCCATGCCCTGCGCGGAATTGTCGGCATCTTCGGGCATGGCGGCCATCTGCTTCTGCAACTCCTGAACGGACTTGATGAACTCGACGGTGTATCCGCCGATGCTGAAGGTCATGCCGAATGTGCCGGCGTCGTCGACCTTGATGTCGTATTTCGTAATGTCCATCTTGCCATCGGCCAGGTTCCAGCTGCCGTCCATGAGGATGGAGCCCTTGATGTTCTGGTAGCCCAGAGCGTTGATGGCATCCTTGTACCTGGGGTCCTCGATCAGCGTGAGATCGCTGGTGAAAGACGGAACGGTGGCTGTCATGGAAACGGGCTTGCCGCCGTCGAACTCGGACATTTCGATCGCGATGCCGGAGGCGGAGAACGCCGTCTTGCCGGCCGATTTGACGGCAAGGTCGTCGAGATTGGCCGCGCGGTAATAAAGCATGCCGCCGAACGGGCTGTTGGTGCCGTCGGCAAAGAGAACCACGTCGCGCATGACGAACGGGCTCATTTCGAAGGCGAGTTCTCCCTCGGTCCGGGAATAGGCATTCGTCGAAACCGTGGCGATCCTGTAGTCGCCGTTCGCCTCGCTTATGCCTTTGAGCGTCACATCGCCGATGTCCATGGGCTGTTCAACGCCGGCCGGCTTGAACTTCACGCCCTGAAGCAGCATCGACGAGGTGTCGCCGGAAACGCCCGACCAGTCGATTTCGACGCCCTGCTCGCTGAAGGTCGACTTCAGGCGCGCCGCCACGTCATCGATGCTTTGAGCCGATGCGGGACCCATGGCCAGCGCGAACAGGAAGGTAGAAAGTGACAGCCTGTTCCGGTTCTTGCGTTGAAAGCTCATCATGGGCTCCAGTGGTATCTTGAGAGAAATATTCCTGCATCTGCCCGCAGCAGCAGGGCATGAGCAAGGCCAATCTTGATCCATTGGTAGAAATTCACGTCAAAATAGCAGAGACGGTTGCATTTTTCGGTGATCGAAAAGGTCTTGACGCTCCTCTTGCCCTTGCCGCGAATCGGCACCTCGTTTAGTCAACCCCCATGGGAAAGAGCCTTCTGCCGCCCGGTGATGGCGGCGATCATATCGAACCGGTCGACCTGAAGCAGGCGCTCGAGGAGCGTTACCTCGCCTATGCCCTGTCGACCATCATGCATCGCGCCCTGCCGGATGTGCGTGACGGCCTCAAGCCCGTCCACCGGCGCATCATGCACGCCATGCGGCTGTTGCGCCTGAACCCGGATCAGGGTTTCGCCAAATGCGCGCGCATCGTCGGCGAGGTCATGGGCAAGTTCCACCCCCATGGCGACCAGTCGATCTACGACGCGCTGGTGCGGCTGGCGCAGGGTTTTTCGATGCGCTACCCGCTGGTCGACGGGCAGGGCAATTTCGGCAATATCGATGGCGATAACGCCGCTGCCATGCGCTACACGGAAGCGCGCATGACCGATGTGGCGACCGAGCTGCTTGCCGGCATCACCGAGGACGCAGTCGACTATCGCCCCACCTACAACGAGGAGGACGAGGAGCCGGTCGTGCTGCCGGGCGCGTTCCCGAACCTGCTCGCCAACGGCTCTTCGGGCATAGCGGTCGGCATGGCGACCTCGATCCCGCCGCACAACGCTGCCGAACTGTGCGATGCCGCGCTGTGCCTCATCGACGGTATCAAGTCCCGACAGGATGTCTCCGACGACCGGCTGATGGATTTCGTGCAGGGGCCGGATTTCCCGACCGGGGGCATCGTTATCGACAGCCGTGCTTCGATCGCCGAAGCCTATCGCACGGGGCGCGGCTCGTTCCGCGTGCGCTCGCGCTGGCATCAGGAGGATCAGGGCCGCGGCACCTGGGTCATCGCCGTCACCGAAATCCCCTATGGCGTGCAGAAATCGCGGCTGATCGAGAAGATCGCCGAACTGCTGATCGCGCGCAAGCTGCCGCTGCTGGAGGACATCCGCGACGAGAGCGCGGAGGACATCCGCGTCGTGCTGGTGCCCAAGAGCCGCTCGGTCGATCCGGGCATCCTGATGGAATCGCTGTTCAAGCTGACCGAGCTTGAAAGCCGTTTCTCGCTCAACATGAACGTGCTGTCGCGCGGCAAGGTGCCGAACGTGCTGTCGCTGAAAAGCGTGCTGCGCGAATGGCTGGACCATCGCCGCGAGGTGCTGCTGCGCCGTTCGCGCCACCGGCTGGCCGAGATCGAGCGGCGGCTGGAGATACTGGCCGGCTACCTCATCGCCTATCTCAATATAGACGAGGTGATCCGCATCATCCGCGAGGAGGACGAGCCCAAGCCCGTCATGATGGGGCGCTGGGACCTGACCGACACGCAGGCGGAAGCCATCCTCAACATGCGCCTGCGGTCGCTGCGCAAGCTGGAGGAGTTCGAAATCCGCAAGGAGTTCGACGCTCTTACCGAGGAAAAGCGCCAGATCGAGGCCCTGCTCGGCGACGAGCAGAAGCAATGGAACACCATCGCGTGGGAAATCCAGACGATCCGCCGCGATTTCGGCCCGGAGGAGAACAAGGAACTCGGTCCGCGCCGCACCGCCTTCGCCGAGGCCCCGGAGCACGACCTGACCGATATTGCGCAGGCGATGATCGAGAAGGAGCCTGTCACGGTCGTCGTGTCGGAAAAAGGCTGGCTGCGGGCCATGAAGGGGCATCTCGGCGACTACACCCAGCTTTCCTTCAAGGAGGGCGACAGCCTCAAGCTTGCCTTCCACGCGCAGACGACGGACAAGATCCTCATCTTCACGACGGGCGGCAAATTCTACACGATCGGTGCCGACAGGTTGCCCGGAGGCCGTGGCCATGGCGAGCCCATCCGCATCATGGTCGACATGGAGACCGATCAGGACATCGTCACCGCTTTCGTGCACGAGCCGAAGCGCAGGCTGCTTCTTGCCTCGCATCAGGGCAATGGCTTCCTTGTCTCGGAGGATGAGGCCGCCGCCAACACCCGCAAGGGCCGTCAGGTGATGAACGTCAAGACCCCGGACGAAGCGCGCTTCTGCATTCCCGCGGCAGGCGACCATGTCGCCATCGTCGGCGAGAACCGCAAGATGCTGGTATTTGCGCTGTCTGAAATTCCGGAAATGACACGCGGCAAGGGCGTCCGGCTTCAAAAATACAAGTCCGGCGGGGTGCTCGATCTGAAGACTTTCGCGATGGATGCGGGTCTGACCTGGCAGGATTCAGCGGACAGGACCTTCACACGCACGCAGGCGGAACTTGCGGAATGGATCGGCGCGCGCGCATCCGCCGGGCGGATGGTCCCGAAGGGGTTCCCGCGCACGGGGAAGTTCGGATAGGGCTTTCCTTTTTGTTTTCAACGGGCCGGCCTCATTCGCTGCGGAATTGAATCAACGGATTCTGCCAGCCTTTCGCCGGGCGGCAGGGGTTTGTGAACACGCTTCCGACAATATTTTCTGCATCCTCGTCGTGATTGGATTGTCGTAATGATTGCTGCACTATGCTGATGCATAGTGAGACTCCGACAGACCGAGTCGGCTGGAGGCGCGACGTTTGAAAGAACAGGACAGTCAGACGAACGGCCGTGAGATGCGCCTTATGGGGCGCGCCGCGCCGATCAGGTCAGCGGTGATCCAGCCGCTGTCGGCGGCCCGCTGGCTGCTGATCATGATCGTCGCTGCCGGCGTCTACTTCTTTCACGGTTTCCTCGTGCCGGTTCTGGCGGCGCTGGTCATCGCCTTTGCAAGCTGGCCGCTCTACCGCCGCCTGCTGGCGGCCGTCGGCGGCAACAGGACGACGGCCGCCAGTCTGGCGCTGCTGCTCATCCTCACCTTCATCATCGTGCCCATTGTTCTGGCATGCATGTATGCGTTCAACGAAATCCACGACTGGGTGGTGTGGGCAGTCGAGGCGAACCGCCACGGTGCGCCGGTGCCCGAATGGATCGCGGCGCTGCCCGTGATCGGCGAATGGCTGGCGCAGCAATGGTCGGTTACCATCGATCATCCTGGTGGTATCGGAGAGCTGATCCAGCTCGTCAGCGGCGCCAATATAGGCAGCATCTACCGTGGCGTCGTGGCAGCCGGCGGCAGCGCCTTCAGCCTGCTGCTCGCCCTGCTGTTCATGCTGATCGCGCTGTTCTTCACCTACCGCGACGGCGAAGCCTTCGCGGTGCAGGTGGACCGCATCGGCGAACGTATCCTGCCGGCGCGGTGGGAGCGTTTCTCGCGCGTCGTCCCGGCCACCATCAGCTCGACCGTCACCGGCATGACGCTGATCGCGATAGGCGAGGGTGTGGTGCTGGGCATTGCCTACTGGCTTGCCGGTGTTCCCTCGCCGGTCACGCTTGGCGCGCTCACGGGGCTGATGGCCCTTGTTCCCGGCGGCGCTCCGCTTTCCTTCACCCTCGTCTCGCTTTACCTCGTGGCCAGCGGTTCGCCGCTTGCCGGCATCGGCCTGTTCATGTGGGGTTCCGTCGAGCTTTTCATCGTCGACAAGACCCTGCGCCCCAAACTGGTCGGAGGACCGATCAAGCTGCCGTTCCTGCCGACCTTCTTCGGTCTGGTCGGCGGGGTGAAGACCATGGGCTTTGTCGGCCTCTTCGTCGGCCCCGTATTGATGGCGCTGCTCGTTGCCATCTGGCGTGAGTGGCAGCATGAGGTCGACGTTACCGAAACGGCCGTCGTGCCCGTTGTGACGGCGGAAGCCGTGGTCGAGGCGCCCCAGGGTTCTTCGCCCGCGCGCTACAAGACGGGCGAGACGGCACCGGCCGAAAGCTGAGTCCGTCCGCCGCCCCGCTTTTTCAGGCGGGATGGCGCAGGGCCAGTGTGGCGCGCCGCCTGCGGCCTTCCCGCAACTGCCAGAACGAATGTCCTGCCAGGGTCAGGATGAGGATCGCACCGCCGATCAGGCTGTTGCGGGTGGGGGTCTCCGAAAAGATCATCCAGACCCAGACAGGAGCCAGAACCGTTTCCAGAAGATAGAACATCGCCACTTCCGGCGCGGAAATGTACCTTGGACCATTGGCGAGGCAGAAGAACGAAATCGGCATGATCACGGCGCCGTTGAAGATGATCCAGCCGGGCTCGGCGATATGCAGGCCGTTTTTCGAGACCATGAAGCCGGCGACGAGACATGGCAGGATGACACCCACGAGCGCGGTGAAACCCATGTCCTTGCCGCTCGCCCGCGAGACGGTGATTGCGCAGGAAAGCAGGAAGGCGGCGAACATGGCGATCAGGTTGCCGAACAGGTTGCCGGTTCCCAGCGACGAGCCGACGATGATCGAGATCCCCACGATCATCAGCGCCATGGCAAGCAGGGTTTGCGGACGGGGGCGCTCACGCAGAAACAGCCATGACAACAGCGCCGAGAACATGGTGTTGAACGCAAGGATGAAGACGAGGTCCGCCGTCGAGGTGTTGAAGACGGCGGTGATGAACATGATCGAGCTGAGGCCGTAGAGCCCGGCGACGACAAATCCGGTTCGCCCCGGCACAAGCTTCGGCGCATCCGCGGAAAAGAAACGCCAGATCGCCCACATCAGCAGGCCGGCCGTAAAGGTCGTGGCGCTTCGCACGAACAGGATCGACCACGGATCGCCGCCGGCGAGCTTGATCAGGGGAATATCGATGGTCAGGGCCATGCCCCCGAAAGCTGTCAGCAACAAGCCCCTGGTGTGCTGGTCAATGTTCTTGGGCAAGGCAATAACTCCGGCAGGCGGCGGGAACAGGATAAGATGTGCGGCAGGTTGGCCCGCAGCCGGACTCATCGCCCCGTCGAGGGCGGTTCGCGCCCTATCTGGCCTGGTAGCGCTCCCAGCCCTTGGGGTTGAGATGCTCCTGCGGCTGGAAACGCATCTTATAGCCCATCTTGCGAGAGCCATTGACCCAATAGCCGAGATAGACATGGGGCAGGCCCATGGCGCGCGTGCGCTCGATGTGGTCGAGGATCATGAAGGTCCCCAGCGAGCGCTCGTCCATGTCGGGGTTGAAAAAGGAATAGACCATGGACAGGCCGTCGGCCATGCGGTCGGTGAGGGCGACGGCAATCAGCTCGCCTTCGCCCTTGCCGGTGATGAAGCTGTCTGGACCCCGCCTGCGGTATTCGATGATCCTGGTGTCGACATGGGTATCTTCGACCATCATGGCATAGTCGAGGGCAGTCATGTCGGACATGCCGCCAAGCCGGTGGCGCGCATCGAGATAGGTTCGGAACAGGGAATATTGTTCCGTCGAGGGCTGGGCATTGGCCATGGTGCTCACCAGATCCCGATTCTGTTGCAGCACACGCCGCATATTGCGGCTGACCTCGAACTCCTGCGCGAGGATACGCACCGACACGCAGGCCCGGCAGGTCTCGCAGGCCGGACGATAGGCGATGTTCTGCGAGCGCCTGAAGCCGCCTTGCGTCAACAGGTCGTTCATTTCCGCAGCCTTGTTGCCGACGAGATGGGTAAAGACCTTGCGTTCGAACTGGCCCTCGAGATAGGGGCAGGCCGAAGGCGCAGTCAGGAAGAACTGCGGCGATTGGGTCAGGTGCTGCGTCATCTGGCAAGCGAACTCCGCGACAATTTATAGCTTGGCCCGTTCTCCGAAAAATTCAAGATGTTTGCACAGGCCCGCTTTCTTCCTCGATGGCGAACTGGACGATGCGCACGTCGCGGTTGAACCATGTGGCGGTGAAATGGCCGAGCGCGACCGCGCCGACGCACAGCACCACCGAGGCGATGACGTTGACCGCGGCCCGTCCCATCGCGCCAGTGCGCATGAGGTCGAGGGTCTGGAGGCTGAAGGAGGAAAAGGTGGTGAAGCCGCCGCATATGCCGACCATCACCAGCAGGCGCACATTTTCCGAAACCGGATAGCGGCCCTGCGCCAGCGTCAGCGTGCCGAACAGGCCGATGATGAAGGAGCCGAGAATATTGATGATGATCGTGCCCCATGGCAGGGAGCCGCTGATCGGCTGGGCCGCGACCGAAAGCATGTAGCGGGCCAGGCTTCCCAGCGCGCCCCCGAAAGCAACTGCGAGGCAGGACGTGAACGACATCGTTTTCAGTTCCTTCTTGGCCCGCGGGCACAAAAAACCCGCCATGCGGCGGGGTCTCTTCCAGACGCACCCCTGCCGCGATTTCGTTGCGACAGGAGCCATCAGCCATTTCAGGCGGTTTCGGGGAGCTCCATCCCCATCCATTTAAGCCTAAGCCCTGCGCGCGGTGCGCGCAAGGCTTGTCAGCGATCGGTGCGCACCACGACGGTGCCGAGCAGCAGGTCGTGCAGGGTGCGCTTGCGGTCCGAGAACAGCGTGATCAGCAGCACAAGCGGCGTCAGGATGACGTTTCCGGCCCAGAACAGCACCGAATGCACCATCGCGAAGATGCCGTCGACCGGACGGCCATCCAGCCGTTCAAGGCGAAGGTTCATCAGCTTCATGCCTGTGGTGGCCTGATCCGTGCTGCCCAGCGTGAACCAGACATAGGTGAGCGCGACCACGGGCAACAGCAAGCCGTACAGCGCCCAGCCGAGGCCGAATGTGATGAGGCCAAGCAGAAGCACGAGAACGGCGAACGGGATCGAAAGCAGGCCCACGATGAGATAGTCGATCGCAAAGGCCAGCACACGCCGGGTGCGCACGCCGTCATAAGCGCGGATATCGTCAAGGCGGCTGGTGATGATCTCGCCGTCGAGAACGCGAGCGTTCATATGGGTTCGAAGCCTTTCGGTTGGGGTTCCTTCAGGCTTCAGATGGTGCATGCCGGCGAATTTTCAAGAAATTCCGCTCAATCCGCGGATTTTCCCGGGCGAAGCGCAGCAAGTGCAACAGCCAGCCATCCGGCCATGAGCAGGGTTCCGCCGGCCGGAGCAGCGAAGGGAAACAGCCGCGTGCCGACGAAATCGCGCATCAGCAGATCGCCGCAGAACAGGACAAGACCTGCGATCAGGATCAGGCTGGCAGCGTGCAATATGCGGTTGGCGGTCAGCAGGCCGATGGCGAGCAGCACCGGCGCGTGCATCAGCATGAACGATGCGGCCGTGGCGGTGAAGGTGCCGCTTCCATGCGACGCCGCCGCCGAAAGAGCGACACCTCCCGTGCCGGCGAGCCCGGCGACAAGGACGAGAATGCGATTGTTCATCGGTGGCTGCTCCCGGTACGAATCGGAATCTGGAGAGATCGTTTCATCGTGCAGCTATGAGGCGAGGCTTCGATAAATCAATCCGGCAAATCGTCCCTGCGGATAAGCCAGTTCCACAGGGCGCCGGCGCCAAGCAGGACCGCCGTGCCGAGGAAGACGGCCTGCATTCCGATATGGCCGCCCACGAAGCCTCCGAGCACCGGACCCGCCACCTGTCCGACATACTGGGCCGAGATCGCATAGCCGAGGACGTTGCCGCCGACCCCGTCCGGTACATTGTGGCGGATGATGCTGGTGATCGACGGCAGCAGGCCGCCCAGCGCCAGCCCCATGAGGAAGCGCAGCGCGACGAGCTGCCAGCCGGCGGTGACGAACGCCTGCGGCACAAGCAGCAGGGCGGCCGCTCCCAGCGCGCCGATCACCACATTCCAGTGTCCCGCGCGATCTGCCAGCTTGCCGAGCCAGGCTGACGACACGATGCTGCCGAGCGCGGCGGCGGACATGACGACGCCGGCCATCAGCGTGACTTGCGCCTGATTTTCCATCAGTTGCGCGACATAGACCGTGATGATCGGCTCGATCGACATGTTGGCGAACATCAGCAGCATGCCGGTCGCCAGCATGGCTGTAACCGGCCGTTTGTCCGGAATGGCCGCCCAAGCGCCGCTTCGTTTCCTGTGGGCAGCCTTCCCCGGTCTGTGCTCTTCCCTGATGAAGAGGGCGGTGGCCAGAAACGCGACGAAAATAGCTCCGCCGGAAAGCATGAAAGTGGTGCGGATGCCGATCAGGGGCGGCAGCAGACCTCCAATGAGCGGCCCTACGAGATTTCCGGCCATGATGCCGGTGGAGAGAACGCCCAGCGCCCAGCCCGACCGTTCTTTCGGCGTCTGCATGGCGACGAGGATCGTCGACCCCGATGCATAGCCGCCGGCCAGACCGACAAGAAGACGCAACAGGACAAGCTGCTCCACGCTCTGCACCATGCCCATCAGCGACATGCACACGGCCATGCCGAGGCTGGCGCGAACCAGCATCAGCTTGCGTCCGTAGCGGTCGCCAAGGCGGCCCCACAGCGGCGCGACCAGCGCGGCGGCGAAGAATGTGGCGCCATAGGCGATGCCCGACCACTGCACGATGCTGGCATGGCTGCTGGCGCCAAGCTGCTCGACATAGAGCGGCAGGAAGGGGAGGAGCAGCGTCATCGCCACGATGGTGGCGAACGAACCGGCGAAGCAGACGGCAAGGTTGCGTCGCCAGTGGCGGTCGTAACCCGCTTCCTGCGGGTGTTCGGATGGCTGGCTGGCTGTCTCTGCGGTCGGGCTTGCGCCGCTCACCCTTTCAGCTTTTCCGCCACGCTGGGCGCGAAGTAGGTGAGAATGCCGTCGGCGCCGGCGCGCTTGAATGCCAGCAGCGATTCCATCATCGCACGCTCGCCGTCGATCCAGCCATTGGCTGCTGCTGCCATGATCATCGAGTATTCGCCGGAGACCTGATAGGCGAAAGTGGGCAGGGCGAAGGTATCCTTGAGAAGGCGGATGATGTCGAGATAGGGCATGCCCGGCTTGACCATGACCATGTCGGTGCCTTCCAGAATGTCCTGCTCGGTCTCGCGCAGGGCCTCGGCGGAATTGGCGGCGTTGATGTAGTAGGTCTTCTTGTCGCCCTTGAGCAGGCCGGCCGTTCCGATCGCGTCCCGGTAGGGGCCGTAGAAGGCCGAATCGAACTTGGTCGCATAGGACATGATGGCCACGTCCTGGAAGCCGTTGTCGTCCAGCGCGGAGCGGATGACCCCGATGCGGCCGTCCATCATGTCGGAAGGCGCGATGATGTCGGCTCCCGCAGCCGCCTGAAGCACGGCGCCGGCCGCGACCTGCTCGACGGTCTCGTCGTTGACGATGATGCCGTTGCGCAGCACGCCGTCGTGACCATGGCTGGTGAAAGGATCCAGCGCGGCGTCGGTAATGACACCGATTTCCGGAACCGCTTCCTTGATGGCGCGGGTGGCCCGGTTGGTGAGATTGTCGGGATCGAGGATCAGCGATCCGGTGACGTCGCGCAGGGATAGGTCCACATTCGGGAACGTGGCGATGGCCGGAATGCCGAGCTTCGCCGCGCGTTCCACTTCGCGCACGGCCACATCGACCGAGAACCGGAAGACGCCGGGCATGGCAGCAATGGGCTCTCGCACATTCTCGCCGTCGACAAGAAAGATCGGCCAGATGAGATCGTCGACGGTGAGGTGGTTTTCCTGCACCAGACGGCGCGACCATGCGGCCTTGCGCATGCGCCTGAGGCGCCGGGAGCCGGTGACTTCGTCTACGGTGCGTGTACCTGCCGCCTTGGTGGGTGCGAACCTGTTCATGGCCAACTCCGCGGGATGGCTGCATCCGCCATTCCCGGTCCTTAATCTGTGCACACTCTTCCGGGCTTCCCGCGAAGCCGTATTCTGGAGGCTTTCTAACATGACCGGGGACGCTGACCAATGCGACATCATTGTTCCGGTGGCCGTTTCGCTCAATGTCGCAATGATTTCGTGCCATTGACGTAGCTGGTTGCCGCACTTAGCACTTTTGCCGGAGATCATAGGAGAGGGAATCTGTGGCGATGGATTTTGGCGGCGGCGAGGAGATTCGCTTCGAGATCGTGGGACAGGCCGGTGTGGTGACGCTCACACGTCCGAAGGCCCTCAATGCCCTGACCGCAAAAATGGTTCATGCGCTGGCAGCTGCCCTCGATGCATGGGAAGGGGACGATGCGGTCCGCCTCGTGCTCGTCAGGGGCGAGGGGAGGGCCTTCTGCGCCGGCGGCGACATCATGGATGTCTATCGGGCCGGCAAGGCCGGCGAACGCCACGTCGGCTTTTTCGGCGACGAATACCGCATGAATGCGCAGCTCGCGCGCTTCCCCAAGCCTTATGTCGCGCTCATAGACGGCATCGTGATGGGCGGCGGCGTCGGCATTTCGGCTCACGGCTCGCACAGGGTCATGACGGAAAACGCCATCGTGGCGATGCCGGAGGTGGGTATCGGCTTCTTTCCCGATGTCGGCGGCAGCCATGTGCTGTCGCGGCTGCCGGGCAGTTTCGGCATGTATATGGCACTGACCGGCAACCGCGTCCGATATGGCGATGCGCTGGCGGTCGGGCTCGCAACGCAGGCCATCCGGGCCGAGAGCCAGCAGGACCTCATCGACGCTTTCACGGCGTCAGGCGAGGTGGATGCGGTTCTCAGCCGTTTCCATGCCGATGTGCCGCCGGAAACGGATGCCGCGACTTTTGCCGCCATCGAGCGCCATTTCTCGCAAGGATCTCTGGAATCGGTTCTGGCCAGCCTGAAGGCGGAAGCCGAGGCGGGTGACGATTTCGCGGCAAAAACGCTCGCGACCATGCTTTCCCGATCCCCGACCAGCCTCAAGGTCACCTGGCGCCAGATCAGCCGCGGGGCCGGCCTTTCGATGGACGATTGCATGCGCATGGAGTTCAGGGTGCTCAACCGCATGCTGGATGGTCACGACTTCTATGAAGGCATTCGCGCCGCGCTTGTCGACAAGGGCTCGACGCCGGTCTGGAACCCCCCGGCTCTGGAAGCTGTGAGCGATGCTGCCGTGGAAGCGTATTTCGCGCCGCTTGGCGAGCGGGAACTGGCGCTGTGACCAGAGGACTTGCAACCCGGTCCGTCCCCGTCCCGGATACGCTCGATCTTGCGTTCGCCGTGTTCCTGCGTTGCGTCGCCTGCCTGTGTCTGGTTCAGGGCGTCCTCTACTGGATCAGGCTGATCGGCTATTACCCCGGCGATCTCTATCGCTTCGATCTGATGCCGGTACACTGGCAGATCGCGGCTTCGGCGCTTGCGGTGCTGTTTCCGTTCGCCGCGGCGGGGTTGTGGATGCTCGCCTCGTGGGGGCCGGTCATCTGGTTCCTGTGCGCGGCCGGCGAGATCGCCATGTATGCCGGCTTTCCGCAGTATTTCGGCCACAAGCCTTCCGTCGTCGTCTCGCATGCGATCGTCGCCGCGGCCTATTGCGGCCTGCGTGCCGCCTTGCAGATGCGCAAGCGGCCGCAAGCCATTCAGTAGATACTGCCGGCTCCTCCCGGTCTTCTGCAAATCTATTAGCTCATTTTTTAGGTTAATTGTCCCGCAAGACGTGACCATTCGTTAAGCGTCTTCGACGGCTCTCGCTGGTAAGCTCTTGTTAGCCTTGGTGTTTAAGTCGAATTTTATGAGTATTCGATAGTGTCGCGATCAAGGTGAGAAAAACAAAAAATCACCAGGCGACAAACGAGAGGCAAAGACAATGAACAACCAGCGCTCGGCGGCGAAGCCCGCTAATGTATCGAATGAAAGCCAGGAAGCTATCCGTTCGCTGTACATGGAATCGCTTCAGCTTGTTGAACGGCTGCACCGCCGTCTTCTTGACGTGATCAAGGACGAATTCGAACGGGCGGGCCGCTCCGACATCAACGCCATCCAGGCGCTGCTTCTGTTCAATATAGGCAATGCGGAACTGACGGCCGGAGAACTCCGCTCGCGCGGTTACTACCTCGGTTCGAACGTGTCCTATAACGTCAAGAAGCTGGTCGATCTGGGCTTCATCAACCACGAGCGCTCAAAGCTCGACCGCCGCTCGGTGCGCATCAGCCTGACCGACAAGGGCATGGAAGTGGCTGACGTGGTGGCGCGCCTCTATGAGAGGCACATCGGCTCCATCGAGCAGGTCGGCGGCATCAACACCGACGAGTTCAAGCAGATGAACCGCGCCCTCCAGCGTCTGGACCGCTTCTGGAACGACACCATCGCCTATCGCATGTAAGGTCCCGGCCGCAAGCGCGGACATACGGTCCCTTGACTGGCCGGGCGGTGCCTGAAAGGCACAAGGCCCGGCCTTTGTCGCATGCGGCAGGGCCGAAAGCCGGCAGGCGCCACGTTGCCGCCATATTCGGATGAAAGCGAAGGTGTCAGGATCGGTCGTGAATGTCCGACGATGAGCAACCCGCTCAGGCGCGACGCGGGCGCGATGCCGGAACCCCCGGCATGGTTGGCGAATTGTTAAGGTCGCAGACCTAGAGTGCCCGGCTGCATTGCCTGAACACTGACTGGATATGTCTGGAACGCCCATGATGACGAGTCGTCGTTTGTTTCTTTCCGGAGCCTCGGCTCTTGCGGCATCGTTCGTGGCCGGTGGCGCGCGTGCCCAGGACGTCGTCGACGACATTCTCCGGGCAGCGGGGCAGGGCGGCTGGCGCGATACGTTCGATGCGCGCGCCAGCGGCAGCGCCAAGGTCCAGTCCACGCGCCCGATCTTCAGCGAGCAGACCATTGCCTATACCGAACAGGCCATCGGCCAGTATCACAATCTGGTCGGGCAGGGCGGCTGGGAGCGCGTGCCTGACACCAAGAAGCTCAAGCTCGGCGTCATCGACCCCGACGTGGTGCCGCTGCGCAAGCGTCTGATGGTGTCTGGCGACCTGCCCCGGAATGCGGGACTGTCCCAGTCCTTCGATTCCTACGTCGATGCCGCGGTGAAGCGTTTCCAGATGCGCCATGGCCTGCCGGCGGACGGCGTGCTCGGCAAATACAGCTATCTGGCGATGAACGTTTCCGCCCAGACCCGCCTCGGCCAGCTCGAAACCAATCTCGGGCGCCTGCGCGAGAAGGTCGGTACGCTCGGCAACCGCTACGTGCTGGTCAATATTCCGGCTGCGCAGATTGAGGCAGTGGAAAACGACCGTGTCGTCCTGCGCCACACGGCAATCGTCGGCAAGATCGACCGGCAGACGCCCATCGTGAACTCGCGGATCAACGAGATCATCGTCAATCCCTACTGGACGGCCCCCACCTCCATCGTGCGCAAGGACATCATTCCGCTGATGCGCAAGAACCCGAACTATCTCCGGGACAGCAAGATTCGCCTGTTCGCGCCGGACGGCAGCGAGATCGATCCGATGATGGTGGACTGGTCGACGGACGAGGCGGCAAAATACCGCTTCCGTCAGGAACCGGGCACCAACAACGCCATGGCGTCGGTGAAGATCAATTTCCCGAGCCCGGACGGCGTCTACATGCACGATACGCCGCAGCAGAGCCTGTTCGGGCAGATGATGCGCTTCGACTCGTCGGGCTGCGTGCGCGTGCAGAACGTTCGCGATCTGGTGACATGGATCCTGCGCGATACCCCTGGCTGGACCCGTCAGCAGTTCGAAGCGGCGATCAAGGCCGGCGAGACAGTACCCGTCGCCGTCACCAACCCGGTGCCGGTTCATTTCCTCTATGTATCCGCGTGGTCGACAAGCGATGGCGTCGTGCAGTTCCGTGACGACATCTATGGCTGGGACGGCGTTGACGAACTGAAGATTTCCTCCGCTTTCTGAGCTGGAACGCACGGGACTTCATGAGGGCCGCCTTGAGGCGGCCCTTTTGCATTGCATGGAGAAAAACTGCCCCAACCGTCTGGGCCAGCAATGGCTGACGCAATAGGGCCAGCTTATTTCGCGCTGAAAGTGGATAGGGCAGGTCAACTGTGCTAAGGCGCCTGCGGGTTCACTCCACTTAGGGAAACTTCAGGCAATGGCGATACAGTCGGCAGCATCCGGTTCGCTGGAATCTTTCTTTGAAACAACGCTCGCGGATGCCGATCCGGAAATCTTCGGCGCGATCCGTAACGAGCTCGGTCGTCAGCGTCACGAGATCGAGCTGATCGCTTCGGAAAACATCGTTTCGCGCGCCGTCATGGAAGCGCAGGGCACGGTCCTTACCAACAAATATGCCGAAGGCTATCCCGGCAAGCGCTATTATGGCGGCTGCCAGTATGTAGACGTTGTCGAAGAACTCGCCATCGAGCGCGCCAGGAAGCTGTTCGACTGCAAGTTCGCCAATGTGCAGCCGAATTCCGGCAGCCAGATGAACCAGGCCGTGTTCCTGGCGCTGCTGCAGCCGGGCGACACCTTCATGGGACTGGACCTCAATTCGGGCGGCCACCTCACCCACGGCTCGCCGGTCAATATGAGCGGCAAGTGGTTCAACGTGGTTTCCTACGGTGTGCGTCAGGACGATCACCTGATCGACATGGACGAGGTCGAGCGCAGGGCGCATGAGGTCAAGCCGAAGCTGATCCTCGCTGGCGGCACCGCCTATTCGCGCATCTGGGACTGGAAGCGCTTCCGCGAGATCGCCGACGCGGTCGGCGCGTATCTGATGGTCGATATGGCCCACATCGCCGGTCTGGTCGCCGGCGGCGTTCACCCGTCGCCTGTCCCTTATGCGCATGTGACGACCACGACCACGCACAAGTCGCTTCGCGGTCCGCGCGGCGGCATGATCCTGACCAACGACGAGGACATCGCCAAGAAGATCAATTCGGCCGTGTTCCCCGGCCTTCAGGGCGGTCCGCTCATGCATGTCATCGCCGGCAAGGCCGTGGCCTTCGCGGAGGCGCTGAAGCCAGACTTCAAGGTATATGCGCACAATGTCGTTGCCAACGCCAAGGCGCTGGCTTCCAGCCTCCAGGAAACCGGCCTCGATATCGTTTCCGGCGGCACCGACAACCATCTGATGCTGGTCGATCTCAGGCCGAAGAACGCCACCGGCAAGCGCGCCGAGGCCGCCCTTGGCCGCGCCAACATCACCTGCAACAAGAACGGCATACCGTTCGATCCCGAAAAGCCTTTCGTGACCTCCGGCGTGCGTCTGGGCACTCCCGCCGGCACCACGCGCGGCTTCGGGCAGGCCGAGTTCCGCGAGGTCGGCAAGCTTATCGCCGAGGTTCTGGATGGTCTGAAGGCCGCCAATTCCGATGAGGGCAACGCCTCCGTCGAAGCTTCGGTGAAGCAGAGGGTGATCGAGATGACGGATCGCTTCCCGCTCTATTCCTATCTCGGATAAGCGCTGTTTCGTTTACGGTTGCAGGCGGCCGTCGCGACTGGATCGCGGCGGCCGCTGTGTTTGCCGGGGCACGGACTGCGCTATCGACAGCACAGAAGCGGCATTGCAATTTCCCCTTGGCGCTTCCTACCTTGGAAGAAAATCTCTAGCCTTGTGCCGGTAGAGAATCGGGTGGGTGTCATGCGTTGTCCTTATTGCCAGTCTGAAGATACGCAGGTGAAGGATTCGCGTCCTGCGGAAGATGGCTCGGCCATTCGCAGGCGGCGCGTGTGCCCCGATTGCGGGGGGCGCTTCACCACTTTCGAGCGTGTGCAGTTGCGCGATCTGGTCGTCATAAAGAAGACCGGACGCAAGGTTCCGTTCGATCGCGACAAGCTGCTGCGCTCGGTCGAGATCGCGGTGCGAAAGCGCAACGTCGATCCCGAGCGCATCGACCGGGCCGTGACGGGCATCGTGCGTCAGCTCGAAAGTTCGGGCGAGACCGAGATTCCCTCGGCGGAAGTCGGCCGGCTGGTGATGGAGGCGCTGAAGTCGCTGGACGATGTCGCCTATGTGCGCTTCGCTTCCGTGTATCGCAATTTCCGCGAAGCCAAGGATTTCCATGATGTGCTTGGCGAGCTGAAGGGCGACGAGGACCTTGACTGATCGATGAGCCGTTCCACCGATCCCGAACAGGAAGCCCTCGACCGCAGATTCATGGCAGCCGCGCTGCGCCTGTCGCGCCGCAATCTGGGCCGGACATCCACCAACCCGTCCGTCGGAACTATCATCGTGCGCGATGACGGGGCGGGGCCGATGATCGTCGGCACCGGTGTGACCGCCATTGGCGGGCGGCCCCACGCCGAAACCGAGGCGTTGGCCGAAGCCGGCGAACTGGCGCGTGGCGCGACCGCCTACGTGACGCTGGAGCCATGCGCGCATCACGGACGCACCCCGCCTTGCGCGGAAGCGCTCGCCGTTGCCGGCATCAGGCGCGTGGTGGGCGCGGCCAGCGATCCCGATCCCCGCGTCTCCGGCAAGGGCTATGCCATATTGCGGGAAGCCGGCGTCGAGGTCACGGAGCGCGTGCTGGCTGCCGATGCCTCGGACCAGCTTGCCGGTTACCTCATGCGTTCTCTGAGGAAACGTCCCGAGGTCACGCTCAAGATGGCGCTCTCCAGCGATGGCAAGATCGGCGCCAGAGGCGAGGGACAGGTTCCGATCACCGGCGAGGTGGCTCGCCGCGAGGTGCATCTGATGCGGGCGGAAGCCGATGCGATCCTGATCGGCATCGGCACGGCGCTGGAGGACGATCCGGAGCTGACCGTTCGGCTGCCGGGGCTGGAGAACAGGTCGCCGGCACGCATCGTGCTGGACAGCGACATCAGGCTTCCTCCACATGCGCGGCTTGTTTCCGGCATCGGTCGCGTGCCGCTCTATGTCGCGGCAAATCTCGAAGCCGACGTACAGAAGCGTCTGGAACTGGAGCGCCGCGGCGTACGCTTCATCGGGACGGAGGTGCATGACGGCAGGATCGCCCTTCCAGAGCTGCTCGACGATCTGGCTGCGCTTGGCATGTCCAGCATCATTGTGGAGGGAGGCGCAGCCGTGGCCCGGTCTTTCCTCGACGAGGGGCTGGTGGACCGGATCATGCTGTTTCACGGACCGGGGGAGGTGGGCGCGCAGGGCATCGATGCCCCCATCGGAACTGACCGGATTCCGCCGGGTTTTCGCAAGCTGCGCGAGATGCGGTTCGATCAGGACGGCTTCGCAGAGTGGGTAAGGACGGTCTGATGTTCACGGGTATTGTCAGCGATGTCGGCAAGGTTGCTGCGATCGAGCCGCTCAGGGAAGGTGTGCGGCTGCGCATCGATACCGCCTACGATCCGCAAACCATCGATATAGGCGCCTCGATAGCCTGCTCCGGCGTGTGCCTGACCGTCACGGCCTTGCCGGAGAGCGGATCCAATGCGCGCTGGTTCGAGGTCGAGGCGTGGGAGGAGGCGCTGCGCCTGACCACCGCCGCCCAATGGAAATCCGGTACGCGCATCAATCTCGAGCGCGCACTGAAGATCGGGGACGAGTTGGGCGGGCACATCGTGTCGGGGCATGTCGACGCCACGGCGGAGATTGTTGCGCGGCAGGATGAAGGCGACGCCGTCCGCTTTACGCTGGAAGTTCCGGCGGAGTTTGCGCGCTTTGTCGCGCCCAAGGGCTCCGTTGCGCTCGACGGTACCTCGCTCACCGTCAACGAGGTGGACGGCAGGCGCTTCGACGTGCTGCTCATTCACCATTCGCTGCAGGTGACCACATGGGGCGAGCGTAAGGCCGGAGACCTGGTGAACCTCGAAATCGATACGATGGCGCGCTATGCTGCACGGCTTGCGGAAGCGGCAGCGCAGGGTTACTGACTGGCTTTCACTGATCCAACCTGTCCCGGTCGCGTGAGGCTTGCGGTCTCGCACGCTTGGGCCTATTGACCGGCTCACTCGGAGACGCAAGGACCATGACCCAGGATAATAAGAAAAAGCTGCTCATCATCGAGGCCCGTTTCTATGACGATCTCGCAGACGCTCTGCTGGAAGGCGCGAAGGCCGCGCTGGATGAGGCGGGTGCGGATTATGACGTGGTGACAGTGCCCGGCGCGCTCGAGATTCCCGCGGTGATTTCCTTCGCGCTCGACGCAGAGGAAGACGAAGGACAAAGCTACGACGGATTCGTGGCGCTCGGCACCGTCATTCGCGGCGAGACCTATCATTTCGACATCGTGGCCAACGAATCGGCGCGTGCGCTGATGGACCTCTCGGTGCAGGAATCGATCTGCATCGGCAACGGCATCCTCACCACTGAAAACGAGGAGCAGGCCTGGGCGCGTGCGCGCCGCAGCGAAGGCGACAAGGGCGGCTTTGCCGCGCGGGCGGCGCTCACCATGATCGCGGTTCAGGAGAGGCTTGGAGCTGGACGTTCGTGACGGGGCCTGAAGAGACCAACCCTCCGGTGAGGCAGGCTAACAAGCGCGGCGCGGCGCGTCTCGCGGCCGTCCAGGCGCTGTACCAGATGGACGTCGCCGGCAGCGGACTGCTGGAGATCACAGCCGAATACGAAGCCTTCCGGCTGGGCAAGGAAGTGGACGGCGCACTTTACCGCGAGGCGGATGCGCAGTGGTTCCGCGCGATTCTTGCCGGCGTGGTGGAAAAGCAGAAGACGCTCGATCCGATCATTCGTCAGGCGCTGACCGAGGACTGGCCGCTGTCGCGCCTCGATTCGACACTGCGCGCCATCCTTCGCGCCGGCACTTACGAACTGATGATGCGCGCCGACGTTCCTGTCGCGGTGATCGTTTCGGAGTATGTCGACATCGCCAAGGCATTCTACGAAGAGGACGAGCCGAAGCTCGTCAATGCAGTGCTCGATCGCATTTCCCGCCGTGTGCGCGGCGAAGGGAGAGGCAGGGGCAAGGAGGCTTCATGAGCGCATCAGGACAGGCCGCTGCCGGCGCGCAGGCACCCGCTGTCGAGCGGGAGGCGCGCAGGACAGCGCTGATCCTCGCTACCGCGCAGGCCATCGTCGGCTCTGCCGCGCCGATCTGTTTTGCGCTTGGCGCACTCGCCGGGCACTACCTTCTCGACATGGACAAGTCGCTGGCGACCGCCCCGCTGACCGGCTTCAATGTCGGCGTCGCGATCGGCGCGCTGCCGGCTGCGGCCATCATACGCCGGCTTGGCCAGCGTGAGGGGTTCCTTGCGGGAACCGGTCTGACCGCGCTCGGCGGTGTGATCGCCACCATCGCGCTCTACCAGTCGAGTTTCTGGCTTTTTGCATTCGGCTTGCTGGTGGTCGGTTTCGGCGGCGCTTTCGTGCAGCAGTTCCGTTTCGCCGCAGCCGACAATGCCCCCCCTGCCTTCAAGGCGCGCGCCATTTCCTTCGTGCTTGCGGGCGGGGTCTTCACCGCAATGCTCGGGCCGCAGGTGGTGATCTTCACCAAGGACCTGCTGCAACCTGTCGCGTTCGCCGGTGCTTTCGCCTCGCTCGTGGTTCTGGCCGGAATCGGAGCGCTGGTGCTGGCGCAACTGCGTCCGCGTCCGGTTTTCGAGAAGGTGGAGCAGGCCGTTCCGACCGGCCGTCCGCTGATCGAAATCGTCACCCGCCCGCGCTTCGTCACCGCGCTGATCTGCGCGGTCGGCTCCTACGCGCTGATGACTTTCGTGATGACCGGCGCGCCGCTGGCCATGGTCGGTTGCGGTTTCACGTCCGACGAAGCGACGCTCGGCATTTCCTGGCATGTGATGGCGATGTTCGCGCCGAGCTTCTTCACCGGCCGCCTGATCAGCCGGTTCGGCGCGCTGACCATGGTGGCGATCGGCTTCGTCCTGCTGATCGGCTGCGGGCTCGTAGCCCTGTCAGGCATCCAGCTGTGGCAATTCTGGACGGCCCTGATTCTGCTCGGGCTTGGCTGGAACTTCGGCTTCATCGGCTCCACGGCCATCGTGGCCGGGTGCTACAGGCCGGAAGAAAAGGGCAAGGTGCAGGGCTTCCACGATTTCGTGCTTTTCTCCAGCGTCGCTTTCGCCTCGCTGATGTCGGGGGCAGTCTACAACGCCTGGGGCTGGGACATGCTCGCGTGGATACTCTTCCCGTTCTCCGGCCTGTGCCTTGTCATGCTGGCCGTGCAGGGTGTCGCCGACCGTCGCGAGCGGGCCGCCTGATCAGCGGCTGCCCGGCCGGGGAGGGTGATCGAGCGTAAGTTCGAGCGTTGCGCCTTCTTCCGTGACGATCCAGCGCCGGCGAATCACGATGAAGTCATGAGATGCCGTGCCGTCCTTCAGCGAGACGAGATCGCCGGTCGCGCATTCGTCAGGCAGGGCCACCGACTCGATGCGGGTTGCGATGCCGGCGCGTTCCGCTTCCAGACGTGCGGATCGGGTAAGAACAAGCTTCATTCGCACTCTCTTGCCTGTTGTGATGGACTCAGCCTTTCATGCGCTCCGTTGGGGTATCTGAAGGAGCTTTTGCCATGACCTCCCGGCTTTCCAAGATCATCATGTGCCTTTGCCTTGCGGCGTTCGCCTTCCTCGTGGCCTTCGGCAACATCACCGACTATGGATCGAACTACGCCTTTGTCCAGCATGTGCTGTCGATGGACACCACCTTTCCCGGCAACAAGCTGATGTATCGCGCCATCACCAGCCCGGCGCTGTGGACGGCCGGCTACTGGCTTATCATCATCGGCGAAGGGCTGACCTGCGTTCTGTTCCTGATCGCGGCCTGGCACCTGTGGCAGGCGCGCAATGCCAGCGGGGAAACCTTCAACGAGGCGAAGAAGTTCGTCATCATCGGCACGACCATGGGATTTCTGGTCTGGTATTTCGGTTTCATGGTCATCGGCGGCGAGTGGTTCGCCATGTGGCAGTCGAGCACATGGAACGGGCAGGAAGCCGCCTTCAAGTTCTACATGACCATGCTGGCGGTGCTGATTTACGTGATCCAGCCCGACCGCGACCTCAGGCAGAGCTGAAGATATGCGCTTTTTGCAGCGCGGAATGCCACTTTCGGGCGAAATCAGGGCAAAAACGTAACAATATCTTGACCTTGCTCACAGGTTTCGCCTAAGCCGCTACGATAGGTCGCACTGCACAATGCGGTGCGCCCTGGTTGCAACGGCCCGGGGAGAGAGGGTTCTTGCGGGCCATAATGTGAGGAATATCCGGCAATGACCATGCTTTATGTCGTCATCGCCTGCGGCCTGCTTTCTGTCCTTTACGCCATATGGGCGACCAAGTCGGTGCTCGCCGCCGACCAGGGCAATGCACGCATGCAGGAAATCTCCGCGGCCATCCGCGAGGGCGCGCAGGCTTATCTGGCGCGCCAGTACACCACCATTGCCATCGTTGGCGTCGTCGTCTTCGTGCTCGCGTGGTGGCTGTTGTCCGCGACCGCCGCGTTCGGTTTCCTGATCGGTGCCGTGCTTTCGGGCGCTGCGGGCTTCATCGGCATGCATGTGTCCGTCCGGGCGAATGTGCGCACGGCGCAGGCCGCTTCCAACAGCCTCGCCGCGGGTCTCGATATCGCCTTCAAGTCGGGAGCGATCACCGGCCTTCTGGTGGCCGGTCTCGCGCTGCTTGGCGTCGCTGTCTATTACTGGGTGCTCACGGGTCCGCTTGGCCATGCGCCGGCCAGCCGCGAGGTGGTCGATGCGCTTGTGTCGCTCGGTTTCGGCGCTTCGCTGATCTCGATCTTTGCGCGTCTCGGCGGCGGCATCTTCACCAAGGGCGCGGATGTCGGCGGCGATCTGGTCGGCAAGGTGGAAGCCGGCATTCCGGAAGACGACCCGCGCAACCCGGCCACCATCGCCGACAACGTGGGCGACAATGTCGGCGACTGCGCCGGCATGGCGGCCGATCTGTTCGAGACCTATGCTGTCACCGTGGTCGCCACCATGGTTCTGGCCGCCATCTTCTTCGGCAATGCGCCGAACCTTGGCGACCTGATGCTCTATCCGCTGGCGATCTGCGGGGCCTGCATCATCACCTCGATCGTCGGTACCTTCTTCGTCAAGCTCGGCTCGAACGGCTCGATCATGGGCGCGCTCTACAAGGGGCTGATCGTGACCGGCGTGCTGTCGGTGGCCGGCCTTGCGGTGGCCAACCAGCTGACCATCGGCTGGGGCGAGGTGGGCTCCGTCAACGGCATGGTGCTTACCGGCGGCAACCTTTTCGCCTGCGGCCTGATCGGCCTGCTGGTGACGGCGCTGATCGTGGTCATCACCGAATACTACACGGGCACCAACAAGCGCCCGGTAAACTCGATCGCCCAGGCGTCGGTGACCGGCCACGGGACCAACGTCATCCAGGGGCTCGCGGTGTCGCTGGAATCGACCGCGCTGCCAGCCATCGTGATTGTCGGCGGCATCATCGCCACCTTCCAGCTTGCCGGCCTGTTCGGCACCGCGATCGCGGTGACCACCATGCTTGGTCTCGCCGGCATGATCGTCGCGCTTGATGCCTTCGGTCCGGTTACCGACAATGCCGGCGGTATCGCCGAAATGTCGGGATTGCCGAAGGAAGTGCGACAGTCGACCGACGCGCTCGATGCCGTCGGCAACACCACGAAGGCCGTGACCAAGGGCTATGCGATCGGTTCGGCGGGCCTCGGCGCGCTGGTGCTGTTCGCGGCCTACTCGAACGACCTCAAATATTTTGCCGACAATGCCGACAGGTATCCCTACTTCTCGGATCTCGGTACGGTGTCGTTCGATCTCTCCAATCCCTATGTGGT
Organism: Aquamicrobium defluvii; assembly: GCF_004363725.1. GTDB lineage: Bacteria > Pseudomonadota > Alphaproteobacteria > Rhizobiales > Rhizobiaceae > Mesorhizobium > Mesorhizobium defluvii. Next base: position 240,220 of record NZ_SNZF01000001.1, read on the forward strand.
GGCTGGCCTTATCTTCGGCGGCCTGATCCCGTATCTGTTCGGCGGCATCGCCATGACGGCGGTCGGTCGCGCGGCGGGCTCGATCGTGGAGGAGGTGCGCAGGCAGTTCCGTGAGGATCCCGGCATCATGCAGGGCACCTCAAAGCCGAACTATGCCCGTGCGGTCGATATTCTCACCAGGGCAGCCATCAAGGAGATGATCATCCCCTCGCTTCTGCCGGTGCTTGCGCCGCTGGTGGTATATTTCGGCGTTCTGCTGATCTCCGGCTCCAAGGCTTCGGCCTTCGCGGCGCTCGGCGCCTCGTTGCTCGGCGTCATCGTCAACGGCCTGTTCGTTGCCATTTCGATGACCTCAGGCGGAGGTGCTTGGGACAATGCCAAGAAGTCGTTTGAGGACGGCTTCACCGACAAGGATGGCGTGAAGCACCTCAAGGGTTCCGAAGCGCACAAGGCGTCGGTGACGGGCGATACGGTCGGCGACCCCTACAAGGACACGGCCGGCCCGGCGGTCAACCCGGCGATCAAGATCACCAACATCGTGGCGCTGCTGCTGCTGGCAGTTCTGGCGCAGGGCTGATTCGATCTTTCCGGAAAAAGAAAAACCCGCGGGGAGCGATCCTCGCGGGTTTTCGATTGGGGAAAACGTTTCTCCGGGACCGGATCAGTTTCCGCCGCCGATGATGTTGCCGACCTGGCCGGGGCTCATCTTGCCGGCGCCGCTGATCACTTGAGCGAGGAAGTTCTGGTCCTTGCCGCCGGTTGGGGTGGTACGGCTGATGAAATCGAAGACCTTGCCGTCCTTCAGGCCATAGTTCGCGATATTGCTGACGCGGCCGTCGGAACCGAAATAGACGGCGAGCACGCTTTGCTCCACCACCTTGGCATTGGCGAAGGCAACCGGCCGCCTGCGGGTCTGCGAGATGTAATAAAACACCTCATTGTCGAATGTCGCGGTGGTGGAGGGGGTGCCAAGCGCCAGCAGAACCTGCTCGCGGCTCGAACCCACGGGCACCATGTCCAGCGATTGCTGGTCGACGACATAACCCTGATGCAGTGTCTCGCCTGGGTTGAGGTCGCCGATCATTTTCGAGCTGTTGCAGGCCGAAAGAGCTGCCGTGACGGCAATCAGCGACGCAAGCCCGACGGGGCGCGACGAAAATGACGACTTGAATCTTTTCACGCGCAACGACAACTCCATCCAATCAGCCTTGCACGCCCGCTTGCACGGGGCCGCAAAAGCGGTAAACCAGCTTAGCCGCCGATGCAACACGGCCATTCAACAAACAAGGCCCAAACCGCCGGGGCCGTGGGAGACCACTTTTTCATGTTCAAGCGTCTGTTCGGCGCCAGGAGCCAGACAAACCGCGAAGTCACCGATGCGCTCTACGAGCAAATCGTGGCAGCCGCGCGGCAGCCATATTTCTATTCGCACTGGAATGTTCCCGACACCCCGCTCGGGCGCTTCGAGATGCTGTCGCTGCACGTGTTCCTCCTCCAGCACCGCCTGCACGGTACGCAGGGAAAGGCGCACGACATCGCCCAGGTGCTGATCGACGAATTTTTTCTCGATGTCGACCATTCGCTGCGCGAGCTCGGCATCAGCGACGTCGGTGTGCCGAAGCGCATGAAGCGGCTGGCCAGGATGTATTACGGGCGCACCGCAGCCTACGCGGACGCTCTGGAGCGTCAGGACGATGGAGCGCTGGTGGCTGCGCTCGGCCGCAACATACGTCCGGACGAGGAATGGCTCGAATCGCCCAGGCTTACCACCTATGTAAAGATGGCTGTCCAGAATCTCTCCGCGCAGGATCTGGACGCCATCTGCGCCGGTTCGGTGAAATTTCCGCGCGCCGGCGAGCAGGGACAATAAAATGAAAGATGCCGAAGCCACGAGCCCCGTTTCCTTCGAGGTCCATGTCGCGCGCCTGCCGCAGAAGGGGCTGCCTGTTGTTGTCGAGGCCGATGAGGCGCAGCGCAGGGCACTGGCTGCGGCGCACGGATTGTTTTCCGTTGAAAGCTACAGGGCCGAGATGCTGGTCACTGCCTGGAAGCGCAGTGGCGTGAAGGTTTCGGGCCATGTCGTCGCCGACATCACGCAGTCATGCGTGGTCACGCTCCAGCCTGTAGCTGCCCGTATCGACGAGGCGGTCGAGGGCGTATTCCTGCCACAGGATTCCAAACTTGCCCGCTTCGATCAGAACGGAGAGATGCTGCTCGACTCGGAAGGTCCCGACAGCCCCGAGCTATTCACCGGCGACACCATCGACGTTGGTGCGCTGGCGGAGGAATTTTTCGGCCTCGCCATCGATCCCTATCCGCGCAAGGCCGGCGCCACTCTCGACACCTCTTCGCTGGACGGGCCGGAGGAAAACGAGTTCCAGAAAAAACTGCGTGGCCTTCTCGGAAAAGTCTGAAAGCCGCGCCATATCGCAAAAGCCAGTTGTGCGGCGGAGCAAAACCGCTATTTTCGCCGGAATTTCGGCCAGCCGACAAACTAGCAGTGAGATAAAGACGGCGTGATCAGAATCTCGATCGATGCGATGGGCGGAGATCATGGCGCGAGCGTGGTGATCCCCGCGCTGGCAGCCGTGGCTACCCGGCGTCCGGAAATCAAGTTCATCATCTATGGTCGCGAGGATGCCGTCCGTCCGGAACTGGCGAAATTTCCGGCCCTGTCCGGCTCCAGCGAGTTCGTTCATTGCGAGGTCGCGGTCCAGATGGACGACAAGCCGAGCCAGGCCCTGCGCCATGGACGCGGAACGTCGTCGATGTGGAACGCCATCGAGGCGGTGAAGAACGGGCAGGCGGATGCCTGCATCTCGGCCGGCAATACCGGTGCCCTGATGGCGATGGCGAAATTCTGCCTGCGCACCATGGCCAGCGTCGACCGCCCGGCCATCGCCGCAATCTGGCCCAATCTTCGCAGCGAGAGCGTCGTTCTCGATGTCGGAGCGACCATTGGCGGCGATGCACAGCAACTCGTCGATTTTGCGATTCTGGGCACCGGAATGGCCCGTGCTCTGTTCGGCATCGAGCGCCCGAGCGTGGGCCTGCTCAACGTCGGCGTCGAAGAGGTCAAGGGACAGGAAGAGGTCAAGGAGGCCGGGCGCATGCTGCGCGAGGCAGAGCTTTCCTCGCTCGACTATCGCGGCTTCGTCGAGGGCGACGATATCGGCAAGGGTACGGTCGACGTTGTGGTCACCGAGGGCTTTGCCGGCAACATCGCGCTCAAGACGGCTGAGGGCACGGCCCGCCAGATCGCCGGCTATCTGAAGGCCGCGATGGGGCGCACGCTGATGGCGCGCATCGGCTATATCTTTGCCAGGGGGGCTTTCAACCAGTTGCGCGAGAAGATGGATGTCAGCCGTTCCAATGGCGGCGTGTTCCTGGGGCTCAACGGCATCGTGGTGAAAAGCCATGGCGGCGCCGATTCGGCGGGGTTTGCGGCAGCTGTCGAGCTTGGTTATGACATGGTCCGCAACAAGCTGCTCGACCGCGTTCAGGCCGATATCGATCTTTTCCATGCACGCAACCGCCAAGGCCAGACGACGCAGGCCAATGTCGTAAAGACCGACGAAGAAGGATAAGACCTTGATCAGATCAGTTGTGCGCGGCACCGGTTCGGCCTTGCCCCGTCGCGTCATGAAGAATGCCGAGTTCGAGGGTAGGCTGGAAACCTCCGACGAGTGGATCGCACAACGCACCGGCATCCGACAGCGCTACATCGCTGCGGAGGATGAGACGACGGCGTCGCTGGGCGAGGCGGCTGCCCGCGCCGCACTGGCCAATGCCGGGCTCACCCCGGACGATATCGACCTCATCGTGCTGGCGACATCGACGCCGAACAATACCTTTCCCGCCACGGCCGTCGAAATCCAGAGCCGGCTCGGCATGCATCACGGCTTCGCCTTCGACATGCAGGCCGTGTGCTCCGGCTTCGTCTATGCCGTCACCACGGCGGATGCCTACATTCGCGGCGGGCTTTCCAAAAGGGCGCTGGTCATCGGTTCGGAGACCTTCTCGCGCCTGCTCGACTGGAACGATCGCACGACCTGCGTTCTGTTCGGCGACGGCGCCGGCGCCATCGTTCTCGAGGCGGGCGAAGGCGAGGGCACCATCGCAGATCGCGGCGTGCTGGCTGCGGCGCTGCGCTCCGATGGACAGCACAAGGAAAAGCTCTATGTCGATGGAGGCGTTTCCACCACCGGCACCGTCGGTCATCTCAAGATGGAAGGCCGTGAGGTCTTCAAGCATGCGGTTGGCATGATCACCGACGTGATCGAGGCGACGTTCTCACAGGCTGGAATCACCGCGGAAGATATCGACTGGTTCGTGCCGCATCAGGCCAACAAGCGCATCATAGATGCTTCGGCGAAGAAGCTTGGCATCGCCGAGGAAAAGGTTGTCATCACCGTCGACCAGCATGGCAATACCTCGGCCGCGTCGGTGCCGCTGGCGCTTTCCGTGGCCGTCGCGGACGGGCGCATCAGGCGCGGCGATCTTGTCCTGCTGGAGGCGATGGGAGGCGGTTTCACCTGGGGCGCGGTGCTGCTGCGCTGGTAGGCCGTGCAATTGCCTGATCCAAACGGTCTTGACCTTTACGGATCAATTACTTAGGCTCCGCCGTCGTTTCTGGTGGTCATTGTTTTAACGGATTGGACGGACGCATGGGGGGAAAGACGCTTACGCGCGCCGACCTTGCCGAGGCTGTTTACCGAAAGGTCGGCCTGTCGAGGACCGAATCGGCCGAGCTGGTCGAGGCTGTTCTCAATGAAATCTGCGAGGCGATCGTGCGCGGTGAAACCGTGAAACTGTCCTCCTTCGCCACCTTTCAGGTGCGCTCGAAGAACGAGCGGATCGGCCGCAATCCCAAGACCGGCGAGGAGGTTCCCATCCTTCCGCGCCGGGTGATGACCTTCAAGGCGTCCAATGTGCTGAAGAGCCGCATTCTGCGTTCGCACCAGAATCGCGGAAAAGGCGGCAAGTAGGCCAGTCGAGCCCGAAAGTTCCGGATAGGGATCCCGCTGCCGCCGGCACACTTGAATATTGGCGCATAAACGGCTGGAATAAGTCCCGGTTCAGGTGTCCGTTGCCAAAACGATTCGTGCGGCCTGCCTGAACGCCGGATAGCGCCATCGTCGCGCATCCTGTCCGCTTACGTGTTTTGCGAGGATCGGCCATGGAAAAGAGCCCCGACGCCTTTCGCACCATCAGCGAGGTCGCGGAAGAACTGGACCTTCCGCAGCATGTTCTGCGCTTCTGGGAAACGCGCTTCAACCAGATCAAGCCGATGAAGCGCGGCGGCGGCCGCCGCTATTACAGGCCGCAGGATGTCGAGCTCATAAAGGGCATCCGGCACATGCTTTACGATCAGGGTTATACGATCAAGGGCGTGCAGAAACTGCTGCGCGAAAACGGCAACCAGTTTCTGGTGGCGATCGGCAATGGCGACCTTGCCGCGGTGGAAGCCATTGCGCAGCGCAGGCAGGCCGACGCTGTGGAACTTACCCCCGCTGCACAGCCGCGCGCGGGGGATGAGGAGCAACTTGTGGGCCAGCCCAGGGCCAAGCCCAGCCGCCGCTTCTTCGGCCTCGGCAAGGCCGATGACGAGGGGCCGGTTCAGGCCGATGGGGGCAGGCTGTCACGCGACAACCGCGCCTTGCTGCAGGAGGCGCTCTTCGATCTTCTGGAGTGCAAGCGGCTTCTGGATCAGGTGCGCTGACAGGCGGAGCCCGCGTTTCATGGCATCTTGCCGTTGCCATGGTGCCAGGGCGATCTGTTCCGCCTGAACCGCGTATGGTGGTGGAACCAAAAGGCCGGCCCACCGTTTTCCCTCTTTGGTTTTGTAAAAGAAGGAAACAGCATGGCGTCGTTTTTGTCCCTGTCCGACAAGGACCTCGAGAAGCAGGTCGCGCAACTCTCCAAAGAGCTCGCTTCCCTGAAGAAGCAGCTTTCGAAGCGCGGTCATCATTATTATGAGGAGGGTCGCGAAGCGCTGGCCGACTATCGCGACACCATTTCCGATTACTACGACGAGATTTCCGGACGGATCGGCGACCACATGCCCGATCTGCGCAGGAAGGCGCGGGTCATCGAAAACACGGCCCGTGAGCATCCGGCGGCCGCAGCGGCCGTGGGTCTGATCATTGTCGGCCTCGCTGTCTCGCTACTTTTTGGCAGGCGGTGAACTGTCCGTTCCGGCCGCTTCGGCGGCCGGACCTGCCATGATGCATTCTGGAAAAAATGGTCGGAGTGGCGGGATTCGAACCCACGACCCCTTGACCCCCAGTCAAGTGCGCTACCGGGCTGCGCTACACTCCGAACCGGGAGAAGCCTTATATTCTGCGCACTTGGCGCGCAAGGGCTAAAACGCCTCAAAAGAACATAAGCCGATCATTTGCAGTGAATTGAGTGGTTCGCAGCGGAGGGCCTTGCGGTCGCTGCTGCTGAACTTCAATTAGGTCCACAATCTGCAAGCTATCGCCGCCATAGGATAGCCTGTGATCGCAGGCACGAAACATGGGGGCCCGCTGCAAATCCGATGTTCCGGCCACGCAAATAGCTATCTGGTCTTCATCTCGATACGAGGCGCGAAGCGGACATTGCGAATCTCGCTTTTCATCGTTTCGTTCCTGTAATTCAGCAGTGCCACCACCCGAACGAAGCGGGTGCCCGGATGGAACTGGTTGTGGTTCTCGTTGCCTTGTCCGCTGATCACGCCGGACACCGTCGCCCATCCGCGCGCGGGAACGAGGTAGTAGTTGTTGGCTGCCGCGTACCGGTTGGGACCGGGTTTTGAAGTCAGCCTTTGCTTTTTTTCATCGTAACCGATCACACCCAGATAGGTGACAGCGCCGGCCGCCTCGTCTCCGTTCGCGGCGAAGCTGCGTATTTCGCCCGACAGATCGTATGTCAGGGAAGGGTCCACGGGTATCATTCCCGACGTGATCATGGTCGGTCCGCTGCCGGACATGACCCCGGCGCTGTCTGTAGCAAGCTGTTTTTCTGCGGCCGGGTCCGGCCCGGCATTCGTCCTTGTCGTGAGCCAGCCCGCCTGCATGGCAATGAGACATACGATCCCTGTAACCGCCAGCACCGACAACAGGATGCGTCCGTAAAATCTCAGGGCGAGAAGGAAAGCTGCATTATGCATGGGTGGCACTGTAAAACCTTCGGACGGCTTTTGGCGAGGCAATCGCAACGACCGGGCACATGGTCGGGAGATGCCTGCGGAACAGGACACCTGACCGGAAAATGTGGCGACTATCCGGACAGCGCAGCCGGGGCCCGGTTCAGAAAGGCCCTGATCGTGGCGACGCTCAGTAGGCGTTTTCCGTGTTGAGCAGGCGGATCGGCGTCAACAGCAGGATTTTCAGGTCGAACAGCAGAGACCAGTTCTCGATATAGTAAAGATCGAATTCCGTGCGCATGCGGATCTTCTCGTCCGTGTCCATCTCGCCGCGCCAGCCATTGATCTGCGCCCAGCCGGTGACCCCCGGCTTGACCTTGTGGCGGGCAAAGTAGCCGTCCACCACTTCCGCGTAGAGCAGATTGTGCGACTGGGCGGCAACGGCATGAGGGCGCGGCCCCACCAGCGAGAGCGATCCCAGCAGGGCATTGAAGAACTGGGGCAATTCGTCGATCGAGGTCTTGCGGATGAAGCGCCCGACGCGGGTCACCCGCGGGTCGTTGCGGGTCACGGTCTTCCTGGCGGACGGATCCGACTGGTCGGCATACATGGAACGGAACTTGTAGACCTCGATGACCTCGTTGTTGAAACCGTGCCGCTTCTGCCTGAACAGCAGAGGGCCTTTCGAATCCAGCTTGATGGCTATAGCGGTCGCGATCATGATCGGGGAGAACAGCAGGATGCCGATCATGCTGAAGACAATATCGAAGGCACGCTTGGCGACCGAATCCCAGCCGTTGATTGGCTTGTCGAAAATGTCGAGCAGGGGGACCGAGCCGATGTAGGAATAGGCCCGGGGCCGGAACTGCAGGGAGCTGGACTGGGCCGAAAGCCTGATGTCGACAGGCAGAACCCACAGTTTCTTGAGCAGTTGCAGAACCCGCTGCTCGGCGGTTATCGGCAAGGAGACGATCAGCAGGTCGATGCGTGCAATGCGTGCGAACTCGATCAGTTCGGAAATCGTGCCGAGCTTCGGATAGCCCGCCACGATGGGCGGAGAGCGCTTGTCGTCGCGATCATCGAAGATGCCGCAGATGCGTATGTCGTTATAGGGCTGCTGCTCGATTGCGCGGATAAGGTTCTCGGCCGCCTTGCCGCCACCGACGATGACCGCACGGCGCTCCATGCGCCCATTGCGTGCCCAGCGGCGGATCAGCCGCGCCACGATCAGGCGCAATGTGAAACTGGAGGCGAAGCCCGTCACGAACCACACGCCGAACATCAGGCGCGAAAAATCGGCGCCCACCTTGAGCATGAAGGCGGTCAGCGCCATCAGCGCGAAGGTGCCGGCCCATACCAGGAGAATGCGGGAGAAGGTGGCGAAGGGGCGCATCAGCGCCGCCACCTGATAGCAATCGCTGAACTCCAGGAAGGCAACCGCTATGGCGGACCCGGCTGCTATGACAACGTAATATTGCCAGTCTGCGAGATCGAAGGGCCCGACAAGGAACCAGTAGACGACAAGGCCCGACAGCATCAGGACGGCGAATTCAAGTATGCGCAGCGTGCCGCTCACCATTACCGGGGTAACGGTATCGTTGCCGAGCTGAGAGGCCACCTGTCTCGCCATTTCGTTCAGCACAGACGGCCGCTCCCCGGCAGGGGATGCCTGAAGTTCTTGCGCTGCTTCCGGCGAGAAGCGTTTGGCAGGATCGATATCGTTCATGATCAGCCTGTCGGTTCCCAAACTGCTTAGCGGGCGAGAGCTAAGAAACCGTTCAGGTCGAAAGCTAGTTTGTCGCTATCGCACAGGCAAGAACAGGCTGTGTCGTTCCGGCCGGTCAAAACAGCCGTTCACGCACATAGATCGTATCGCCGGGCAGGATGGGGTCCGAGGTCAGCACCCGTCCGGTCATTACCTTGCCATTGATGTCGCGGGTGATGTCGACGTTTTCCTGATTTGCCCGTGCCGAGAAGCCGCCGGCCATCGCTATGGCCTTCTGCACTGTCAGACCGGGCACGTAGGAGTACTGCCCGGCGGAGCCGACTTCGCCCATCACGAAAACAGGGCGGTAGCGGTCGATCTCGACCGAGACGTCGGGATCGCGCAGATAGCCCTGACGCAGTTTGGCGGCGATCTGTTTCTCAAGCTGCTGTGCCGTGTGCCCCCTGGCGGGAATGACGCCGATCAGCGGAAAGGAGATGTAGCCCGACTGGTCGACACTGTAAGTGTTGGTCAGTCCTTCCTGCTCGAACACGGTGATACGCACCCGGTCACCGGCGCCGAGCTGGTAGGGCTTGTCCAGAACTTCATGAAAGGCGGCCGGTGTGGGCCGATAGCTGGCGCAACCCGACAGGATCGCGGAAACGGCGATCACGGCGCTCAACAGGACGGCGGGGCTCTTCATGGACGACTCGACATTTTGACCATCTTGGCCGTGCGATCTTTCTGACCTGTTCCGTTATCATCCTATTAGGGTTAATGGCCGGTAAAGCCGTGCCTTCGCTTGTCGGTGAGGAGGAGATGCGGCTTGATAAGGCAGCAGGACACGGGATTTCAGACCGGCTTCGACATCACCGGAACAGGGCGCGTGGCAGGATTGCGAATGAAGCCGGTCAGTATCGGGTCGGCGGTATACCGCATCGTCGAGACCGGAACCGCCTGTGCCGCATTCGTCTCCCCGGAAGGCGTCGGCGCGGCGACCGCTTCCTTGCCGGTTGCCCGCGAACTGTCGCAACTGGGACTTCGGGTGGTGCTCGTCGATCTGACCGTCGCAGGCGTGGTTTCCCTGCCTATGCTCGGCACGGTTTCTCTGCCGGGCATTACCGATCTGCTTGCTGGAACCGGCCGGACCGGCCATGCCATTCATGCGGATCGATGTGGCGATTGTGGCATCGTTCCCGTGGGCACTGCCGATCCGGCATCGGCAATGCGATTCGCCGCGCGTCTGCCTGCAATCTTGCAGGCGCTTGTCTCGACTTTTGATGTGGTCGTGGTGGAGTGCGGCCCCGCCAGCCCGGGGAGCCTCCGCTGGCTCGGTTCCGGCGACATCGATGTGTTCATCAGCGTCGCTGGCGATCGGAACCCGGCGGATGAAAAGACAAGATCCGGGATTCGTGACAGATTTCCCGACGCCGTTGCGGTTATGAACCCTCACAGGAAGAAAGATTAGCTTCAGTTTCCGAAGCTGACAGCCAGATTGACGGCCGCCGCCACGATGGCCGTGTTGAAGAAGAACGACACGATGGAGTGGGCAAGCACGATGCGGCGCATATGTGCCGTCGTGACGGACGTGTCGGACGTTTGCGCCGTCATCCCGATGACGGTAGAAAAGTAAAGAAAATCCCAGCCTTGCGGGCGTTTGGTTCCCGGAAACTCGAAGCCGCCGGCGGGCTTTCCCCTCTTGTCCCTGCCGCTTTGGCCGTCACCGTCCATCCAGTAGACATGAGCATAGTGAAGCGCTGTCATGGCGTGGATCGTGAACCAGCCGAGCGGAATTGAAGCCAGCACGAAGACAAGCCCGGCAGGCCCGGCTCCCGGGCTGTTTATAATCTGGAACAGGGCGCCAACCGCCACACCGACCACCATGAATGTGATGATGAAGATGACTGCCAGAGGCTGATCGGTGGCGCGTGCGTTGCGGCTGAGATAGTCGGCACTGAGCAACGGCATTTCCGCAAGCACCAGCGCACTGTAGACCGCGAAAAAGGCGTTGGCGCCGATCGAATAGGCGAGTTCGGCCTGCAGGAAAAGGGCCGTTACGAGGGCAGCGAGACCGATCAGCGCCGACAGACCGAAAAGTGCATGCCGGTGGATGGGCAGCCAGCCTGACCGTGGCTGCCCCGCGTTCATGCGGATGCGCCCGACTTCAGGGCCACGCGCAGGATGCGGTCGAGCTCGCCAAGAAAGCGCGACCGGTCACGCGGCGCGAAGGAAGCGTTGTAGCCCCTGCTTTCGCCCGTTTCGCGCAAATGCTGTTTCAGATCGCGCATGGCGACTGCCATGCCGATCGTTTCGGGCGTGAAGGCACGTCCCGTCGGGCCGAGCACATGAGCGCCAAGCGCCACGGTGCGGGCGGCCAAGGGGATGTCGGCGGTGATGACGACATCGTTCGCCTGCGCATGCTCCACGATCCAGTCGTCGGCCGCGTCCGCGCCCGAGGGCACCACGACGTTGCGGATTTTCGGGTCGCGCGAAGGGCGCAACCCGCCATTGGCCACGAAGACCGTTTCAAGGTCGAAGCGTTCGGCAACCCGGAGGACTTCGGCCTTGACCGGGCACGCGTCGGCATCGACATAGATCACCGGCGCCATGCCCGTCCTCAGTAAATCACCACGCCGCGAACGGACTTGCCCGTGTTCATCAGTTCGAAGCCCTTGTTGATGTCTTCGAGCGGCATGGTGTGAGTGATCATGGGGTCGATCTGGATCTTGCCTTCCATGTACCAGTCGACGATCTTCGGCACGTCGGTGCGGCCGCGTGCGCCGCCAAAGGCCGTTCCCTTCCAGGTGCGTCCGGTTACGAGCTGGAAGGGGCGCGTCGAGATTTCCTGACCCGCGCCCGCAACGCCGATGACGATCGATTCGCCCCAGCCGCGATGAGCGCATTCAAGTGCCTGGCGCATGACCTTGACGTTGCCGGTGCAGTCGAAGGTGTAGTCGGCGCCGCCGATCTGATCGGCCCCGCGCTTGGTCATGTTGACGATCTCGGCCACGACGTCACCAACCTCGGTCGGGTTGATGAAATGCGTCATGCCGAACTTCTCGCCCCACGCCTTCTTGTCGTTGTTGATGTCGACGCCGATGATCATGTCGGCGCCGGCGAGCCTGAGTCCCTGAATGACGTTGAGGCCGATACCGCCCAGGCCGAACACGGCGGCCGTTGCGCCGATTTCGACCTTGGCCGTGTTGATCACCGCACCGATGCCGGTGGTGACGCCGCAGCCGATATAGCAGATCTTGTCGAAGGGCGCGTCCGGATTGACCTTGGCCAGCGCGATCTCGGGCAGGACCGTGTGATTGGCGAAGGTGGAGCAGCCCATATAGTGAAAAATCTTCTCCCCGCCCACCGAGAACCGGCTGGTGCCGTCCGGCATCAGGCCCTGGCCCTGCGTGGAGCGGATGGCGGTGCACAGATTGGTCTTGCGGCTGAGGCAGGACGGACAGGAACGGCATTCGGGCGTGTAGAGCGGGATGACATGGTCGCCCTTCTTCAAGCTGGTCACGCCCTTGCCGACATCGACCACGACGCCCGCGCCTTCATGGCCGAGAATGGCCGGGAAGATGCCCTCCGGATCGGCACCCGACAGGGTGAACTCGTCGGTATGGCAGATTCCGGTTGCCTTGATTTCGACCAGCACCTCGCCTTCGCGCGGCCCTTCGAGGTCCACTTCCATGATCTCAAGGGGCTTGCCGGCTCCAACGGCAACGGCGGCGCGGGTTTTCATGAAGTTTCCTCCCTGCAATGCGAATATGATGGTCGCCAAACTAGCAGCACGAGACGGGTGTGCAAGCTGCCGCGTGACTGTGGGGCATTCCGCCGCTTGCCCGATACAGGTTGTGAACAGGGGTGGGCTGGACTCGCGCCCTCCCGATCCCGACTATAAAGCTCTGTGAACGAATCCCCGGTTTGCGACATATGAGCGACGATCAACCCGTGAGCGAAAAGATGATGGCCCTGCCGGCTGCGGTTTCCGGGCGCATGTTCATCCATCTGCGCGTCCATTCGGCCTATTCGCTGCTGGAAGGTGCGTTGCAGCTCGGTGCCATCGTCGGCCACGCTCTGAAGGACAATTGCCCGGCGGTGGCCGTTACCGACACCAACAATCTGTTCGGTGCGCTGGAATTTGCCCAGAAAGCCACCAAGGACGGCGTTCAGCCGATCATGGGCTGCCAGATCGATTTGTCGTTTGCAGGCGAGACATCGGAGGGGCCGCGCGATCGGCGCAAGGCCGGGCCGGACATGGCGCCTGTGGTGCTGATCGCCGCCAATGAGGAAGGCTATGCCAATCTGGTGCGGCTGGTGAGCCATGCCTATCTCGATACGCCTGCCGGCGAGCCCGTGCATGTCACCAGCGACATGCTGGCCCAATATCGCGAAGGCGTGATCTGCCTCACCGGCGGGCCGCGCGGGCCGATCGGCGGTGCGCTCAAGGCAGACCGGTACGAACTTGCCGAATCGCGGCTCCTGTTCCTGAAGGACATGTTCGGTGACCGGCTCTATGTCGAGCTTGAGCGTGTGGGCGGATACGACCGTGGCGTCGAGCAGCGCACCATCGATCTTGCCTATCGCTACGGGTTGCCGCTGGTGGCCACCAACGAAGCCTTCTTTCTCAAGCGCGACGATTACGAGGCGCATGATGCGCTGATTGCAATCGCCGAAGGATCGGTGATCGCGGTCGACGACCGCCGCCGTCTTTCGCCCGACAATTACCTGAAATCGCAGGCGGAGATGGCGAAACTGTTCGCCGACCTGCCGGAGGCGCTCGACAACACGGTCGAGATCGCCATGCGCTGCTCCTACTATCCGAAGAATCGCAAGCCGATCCTGCCGCGCTTTGCCGGGGCCGATGTCGAGGACCCGGAAGCTGCCGAAAGGGCGGAGGCGGAGGAACTCAAGCGGCAGGCGCGCGAGGGGCTTGCGCGCCGGCTGGAGGCGCACGGGCCGACAAAGGGACACACGGTTGAGGATTACCGTGAGCGGCTCGAGTTCGAACTCGGTGTCATCGAGCGGATGAAGTTTCCCGGCTACTTCCTCATCGTTGCCGACTTCATCAAATGGGCCAAGAAGCACGATATTCCGGTGGGGCCGGGCCGCGGCTCGGGCGCCGGCTCGCTGGTCGCCTATGCGCTGACCATCACCGACATCGATCCGCTGCGCTTCTCGCTGCTGTTCGAGCGCTTCCTCAACCCCGACCGCGTTTCGATGCCGGACTTCGATATCGATTTCTGTCAGGACCGGCGCGAGGAAGTGATCCGCTACGTGCAGGGCAAATACGGCCGCGAGCAGGTGGGGCAGATCATCACCTTCGGAACGCTCCAGGCGCGTGCGGTGCTGCGCGACGTCGGTCGTGTCCTGCAAATGCCCTACGGTCTGGTCGACCGGCTGTGCAAGATGGTGCCTGCCAATCCGGCCAACCCGGTCAAGCTCAAGGACGCCATCGAGGCCGAGCCGCGCTTTGCGGAGGAGGTGGAGAAGGAGCCGATCGTCCAGACACTGCTCGACATGGCGCAGAAGCTGGAAGGGCTCTACCGCCACGCTTCCACCCACGCCGCCGGCATCGTCATCGGCGACCGTCCCTTGTGGGAACTGGTGCCGATGTACCGCGATCCGCGCTCGGACATGCCGGTCACCCAATTCAACATGAAGAAGGTTGAAGACGCCGGTCTGGTGAAGTTCGACTTCCTCGGCCTCAAGACGCTGACCGTGCTGGAAACGGCGGTGAGGCTGATCCGCCGGCGCGGCGTCGAGATCGACCTGTCCAAGCTGCCGCTGGACGACCAGCCGACCTATGCGATGCTTTCGCGCGGCGAGACGGTCGGCGTGTTCCAGGTGGAATCGGCGGGCATGCGCAAGGCGCTCATCGGCATGCGCCCGGACTGCATCGAGGACATCATCGCGCTGGTGGCGCTCTATCGTCCCGGCCCGATGGAGAACATCCCCACCTACAACGCGCGCAAGCATGGCGAGGAGGAAACGGCCTCCATCCACCCCAGGATCGACCATCTGGTGAAGGAGACGCAAGGCGTCATCGTCTACCAGGAGCAGGTCATGCAGATCGCTCAGGAGCTTGCCGGCTATTCGCTCGGCGAAGCGGATCTGCTGCGCCGGGCCATGGGCAAGAAGATCCGCGCCGAGATGGACAAGCAGCGCGAGCGCTTCGTCTCCGGCGCGGTCGAGCGCGGGGTGAGCAAGCAGCAGTCCAACTTCATCTTCGACCTGCTGGCCAAGTTCGCCGACTACGGCTTCAACAAGTCGCATGCCGCCGCCTATGCGGTGGTGTCGTACCAGACCGCGTACCTCAAGGCTCATTATCCGGTCGAGTTCCTGGCGGCGTCGATGACGCTCGACATGAACAACACCGACAAGCTGGCCGATTTCCGGCAGGATGCCATGCGGCTCGGCATCGATGTGGTGCCGCCTTCGGTGCTGACCAGCTATCGCGACTTCGAGGTTGGCGAAAACAAGATCTTCTATTCGCTTGCGGCGTTGAAAGGCGTGGGCGAAGCCGCCGTCGATCACATCGTGGAACAGCGCAAGGAAGGCCAGTTCCGCAGCCTTGCGGATTTCTGCGAACGTATCGACCCAAAGATCGTCGGCAAGCGCGTGTTCGAAAGCCTGATCATGGCCGGGGCCTTCGACTGCTTCGGCCACGAGCGCGCGGCGATGATGGCCGGCGTGGAACGCATGATGGGGCTGGCGGCCCTTGCCCAGCAGAACGCCACATCGGGACAGGGCGATATTTTCGGCATTTCGCTGGGCGCGCAGTCGAACGCGCTCAATCTGCCTGCCGTCGAACCGTGGCTGCCGGCGGAGCGCCTGCACCGTGAGTTTCAGGTGGTGGGCTTCTATCTGTCGGCGCATCCGCTCGATGAGTACAAGCAGGTTCTGGAAAAGATGCGGGTGCAGAACTGGGCGGAGTTCTCGGCCGCTGTGAAGCGCGGTGCATCCGCCGGGCGGCTGGCGGGCACGGTGACTTCCAAGCAGGAGCGCAAGACGCGCACCGGCAACAAGATGGGCGTGGTGAACCTGTCCGACACCACGGGCCAGTTCGAGGCTGTGATGTTCTCCGAGACGCTGGCGCAATATCGCGATCTTCTGGAAGCCGGCAAATCCGTGGTGATCGAGGTGGGCGCGGAAGACCGGCCGGAAGGGGTCAACCTGCGCATCCAGGCGGTGAAGTCGCTGGACGATGCAGCCAGCCAGGTGCAGAAGATGCTGCGCATCTTCGTGCGCGGGGCTGCGCCCATCGATTCGGTTGCGACACGTCTTTCGCAAAGCGGCGAAGGACAGGTCAGCATTGTCGTCCTGAAGGAAGAAGGGCAGGGGGAAGTCGAGGTGGCGCTGCCGAAACGCTACCGCATCGACCCCAGCATCGCTTCCGCAATCGGCGCGGTTCAGGGCGTGGTCGAGGTGGAACTGGTATAAGCCGGCTTCACTGGACGGTTCGCCCGCTCCACGCTATCGCTTGGCGATGAGCAAGGATGCCGAAGAAAAGCAGCTTAGCGGGATCGCGGCCCTCAGGGACCGGCTGCGGAAGCTTTATCACGGCAATTCACCCGCAGCATTCCGCTTCCAGATTGCGACGATCCTGATCGATCTGGCGATCATCGTCTTCTTCATCCTGACGCCGGTGTTGCAGGAAACGCCGACTTTCCTTTGGATCGACTATCTGGTCGCTACCCTCGTTGCTGCCGACATGGCGGGCAGGCTGCTCGCTTCCACGGATATGATGCGCCTGATCCGCCAGCCGACCTCATGGATCGACATGTTCATCCTGCTGACACTGCTGTTTCCGCAGGCGCTCGCCAATCTGGCCTTCCTGCGCATATTGCGGCTGTGGTCGCTGTCGCGCAGCGGCACATTGTGGCGGCATTTCGAGATGAAGCGGCTGCGGCCATGGCGCGAGGCCAGCCATGCCGTGGTCAATCTGGTGACGTTCCTGTTCGTTGTCACGGGCTTCGTCTACACTTTCTTCTTCCGCAACGGTTCGGGCTTCGAGGGCTATGTCGACGCCATGTATGTGACCGTGGCGACGGTCACCACGACCGGCTTCGGCGACATCGTGCTGCCTGGCGTTGCCGGAAAGCTGACAGCCATCGTCACCATGATCATCGGCATCACGCTGTTCGTGCGGCTGGCAAGGGCGCTGTTCAGGCCCAACAAGGTCTTTTTCCCATGTCCGCGCTGCGGTTTGCAGCGGCATGAGCCGGATGCCGTTCATTGCAAGGCGTGCGGCCATATCCTCAATATTCCCGACGACAACGACTGAGCGGGTCTAGATCCGCTCCCACGGGTGGCGGACATCCGGCTCGTCGTCTTCGCCGGGGCGGGCGGGCTTGCCGCGATGACCCCTGCCGAAGGTGTAACCGGTTTCGACCGCACCGCGGCCGAACTTGTCGCGCAATGCGTCTATCGCGCCTTCGGCCAGCGCCCGCTTGTGCGATCGGGTGTCGACCAGATCGGGCGGATCGGCCTTTCCCGCGTCGCAGAGGTCCGACACGCCGATGCCGAGCAGGCGGTATTTCGTGCCGTCGATTTCCCTGCGCAGCAATTCGAGCCCGGTGGAGAAAATGCGGTCGGCGAGCCGGGTCGGGTCTTCGAGCTGGCGGTTGCGCGTGCGTATCCTGAAATCGTTGGATTTGAGCTTCAACACCACCGTGCGTCCGGCAAGCCCGGCCTTCTTGAGCCGTGCCGATACCTTCTCCGAAAGCGCGCGCAGCACCGGAACCAGATCGTCCATCTTCCCGAAATCCTGATCGAAGGTCGTTTCGGCGGACACGCTCTTGGTGTCGCGGTCGGCGCTGACGACACGTTCGTCCCGACCGCGCGAGAGATGGTAGAGGCGATTTCCCATACTGCCATAGCGCCGCATCAGTTCGGCCTGTTCCATCTTCTGCAACTGGCCGATGGTGCGGATGCCGTCGCGTTCCAGCGTGGCGGCGAAGGCCTTGCCGACACCCCAGATCAGCGTGACGGGCTGCATGGCGAGGAAGTCGTGCGCCTCGGCTTCCCCGATGACGGAAAAGCCACGGGGCTTGCGGAAATCGGAGGCCACCTTGGCCAGGAACTTGCAGTAGGAGAGGCCGACCGAAGCGGTAATGCCGATCTCCCTTTCCAGCCGCTTCTCAAAGCGTGCGAGAACGATTGCAGGCGGCATGCCGTGCAGCCGCTCTGTCCCTGCCAGATCGAGGAATGCCTCGTCGATGGAGATCGGCTCCACCAGCGGCGTCAGATCCTGCATCATGGCCCGGACCTCACGACCGACCCGCGCATATTTCTCCATGTCCGGCTTGATGACGACCGCCTCGGGGCAGGCTTCCAGCGCCTTGAACATCGGCATGGCCGAGCGCACGCCGTTGATGCGGGCGATGTAGCAGGCTGTCGAGACGACGCCGCGCTTGCCGCCACCGACGATGACGGGCCTGTCCTTCAGTGCGGGATTGTCGCGCTTTTCCACTGCGGCATAGAAGGCGTCACAGTCGATGTGGGCCAGATGCAGCCTGTACAATTCGGGATGGCGCACCAGCCTGGGGCTGCCGCAGCGCGCGCAGCGCGGCGCCGCATTGGGCTGCGGCGTCAGGCAGTCGCGGCAGAAGCCGTGTTCGGGATCATTGACGGCTGTGTGCATCGGTCGAACATATAAGGAACCTCCACCATCCTACGCCACCGCGAAGCTGGCTTCAACGACGGCTATCGTGGCCGGCTGCCGGCGTGAAAATGGCGGTGCCGACGAGGGCTTCTGCCAGTATCTGCTCATATTCGGCGCGCGGCACGTCGATGGCGCCGAAGCGCTTGAGGTGCTCGGTGGTGAACTGGGTGTCGAGCAGCTTGTAGCCCTGCTTTCGAAGGCGTTCGACCAGCGCCACAAGGCAGACCTTGGAGGCATCGGTTTCCCGTGAGAACATGCTCTCCCCGAAGAAGACGCGGCCCAGCGAAACTCCATAGAGGCCGCCGGCCAGACGGCCCTCACGCCACGCTTCGACCGAATGGCAATGCCCCATGTAATGAAGCTGTATATAGGCTTCCCGGATCGGCCCGTTGATCCATGTCGAAGGGCGCTCGTCCCGCTTTTCGGCACATGCATCGATAACCCCTTCGAAATCGGTGTCGAACCGTATCTCGAACGGATTGTGGCGCAGTGTTTTGGCGAGACTTCTGGGGATGTGGAAGGCGTCGAGCGGAATGATGCCCCGAATTTCCGGCCTTACCCAGAAGACTTCCGGGTCCGATTCGCTTTCCGCCATTGGAAACACGCCGGAGGCATAGGCCTTCAGCAACAGATCGGTGGGGATGCGGAAACCGGGGGCGAAAGGACGGATCATGACGACAGGATCCGCTCAATATTCAGGCGGTCCTTCCGTAGTCGCTCACCCCCCGACAGAAGGGGGGTGAGAGCGCGGGCCGTGACAGGCTCCGCCAGCAACCTACTCGCCCTTGGCCAGATGCTTTTCCAGCCAGTGGATGTCATAGTTGCCGTCCGCAATGTCGTGATTGCCGACAAGGTCGCGGAAAAGCGGCAGCGTGGTGTTGATGCCGTCCACGACGAACTCGTCCAGTGCCCGGCGAAGGCGCATCATGCATTCCACACGGTTGCGTCCGTGCACGATCAGCTTGCCGATCAGGCTGTCATAGTAGGGCGGGATGCGATAGCCGGAATAGACGCCGGAATCGACGCGGATGCCCAGCCCGCCGGGCGTGTGGAAATGCGTTATGGTACCGGGCGACGGCACGAAGGTGCGCGGGTCCTCGGCGTTGATGCGGCATTCGATGGCGTGACCCTGGAAGCGGATATCGTTCTGCGTCACCGAAAGTCCGCCGCCGGAGGCGACGCGGATCTGCTCGTGAACGAGGTCGATGCCGGTGATGGCTTCCGTCACCGGATGCTCCACCTGCAGACGGGTGTTCATCTCGATGAAATAGAACTCGCCGTTCTCATAGAGGAACTCGATGGTGCCGGCTCCCGAATAGCCGAGTTCGGCGACCGCGTTGGCGCAGATGGTTCCGATGCGCTCGCGCTGTGCCTCGTTGAGTGCCGGGGACAGGGCCTCTTCCCACACCTTCTGGTGGCGGCGCTGCAGCGAGCAGTCGCGCTCGCCGAAATGCACGCCCTTGCCAGCACCGTCGCCAAACACCTGCAATTCGATGTGGCGCGGCTTTTCCAGAAACTTCTCGATATAGACGGAATCGTCGCCGAAGGCCGCGCCGGCTTCCGAACGCGCCGTGGCAAGCGCCACTTCCAGATCGGCTTCGGAGCGCGCCACCTTCATGCCGCGGCCACCGCCGCCGGCGGACGCCTTGATGATGACGGGGTAGCCGATCTCGGCGGCGATGCGCTTGGCCTCGCGCTCCTCGCTCACCGCGCCTTCCGAACCCGGAACGACCGGAATGCCGAGGCGCTTGGCGGTGCGCTTGGCCTCGATCTTGTCGCCCATGATACGGATATGGTCGCCGGAGGGGCCGATGAAGGTGATGTTGTGGGCCGCCAGAATGTCGGCAAACTTCGCATTTTCCGACAGGAAGCCATAGCCCGGATGCACGGCATCGGCGCCTGTGATCTCACAGGCGGCGACGATCTGGTGGATGTTGAGATAGCTGTCGCGCGACGGCGGCGGGCCGATGCACACGGCCTCGTCGGCCAGCCGTACATGCATGGCGTCGGAATCGGCGGTCGAATGGACGACGACGGTCTGGATGCCGAGCTCCTTGCAGGCCCGCAGCACCCGAAGCGCGATCTCGCCGCGATTGGCAATGAGAATCTTCTGGAACATGCCGCCCCAGCCTATTCGATCACGACGAGCGGCTGGCCGAATTCGACCGGCTGAGCGTCTTCAACGATGATGGCCGTGACAGTCCCGGCGCGCGGCGCGGGAATCTGGTTCATGGTCTTCATGGCTTCGATGATGAGCAGTGTCTGGCCTTCGCTCACCTTCTGGCCGACTTCGATGAATGCCTTGGCGCCCGGTGCGGGGGCGAGATAGGCGGTGCCGACCATCGGGGAAGGCACGGCGTTCTTGGAAAGATCGGGCGCGGCAGGCGCTGCAGGGGCCGAGGCCGGAGCCGGCGCCGCTGCGGGCGCCGGCGCATAGGCAGGGGCGACCGCGTGGACCGTCTGCTGCTGGCGCGAAATGCGCACCTTGAAATCCTCGTTCTCGACCTCGATCTCGGTCAGGTTGGTGTCGTTCAGGATCCCCGCCAGATCGCGGATCAGTTGCTGGTCAACACCGGTTTTCTTGCTTGTCATGGTCGAGCCTTCTTGTTGTTGCCGGTTACAGTCGCGCAGCGAGCGCCTGCAACGCCAGCGTATAGCCGAGCGGGCCGAAGCCGCAGATCATTCCCACGGCGTTTGGCGCGATCATCGAGACGTGCCGGAACGGTTCGCGGGCATGTATGTTGGAAAGATGCACTTCCACGACCGGCAAGGGCTGAACCGCCTTGACGGCATCGAGAAGGGCAATCGAGGTGTGGGTGTAGGCGGCGGCATTGATGACGATGCCGGCGGCCCTGTCGGCGGCCTCATGGATCCAGTCGACCAGAACGCCCTCATGGTTGGTCTGGCGGAAATCCACCTCCACTCCGAGAGAGCGGCCGGATTCGCGGCAAAGACCGGCAATGCCGTCAAGCGTCTGCGTCCCATAGATGGACGGCTCCCGCTTGCCGAGCATGTTGAGATTGGGACCGTTCAGAACGAAAACAGTTTTCAATATGCCGACCTTGTCCTGTGGCGGAAACCGATCACCCGCGCCGGACCTTCTATAATGCGCTTAACCCGGTGCGAAAAGAGCGCAAGCCGCTTCTTTGCCTGTCCACAGCAGGCTTCCTCCCGGCAATCAAGCCGATTCTATGTCAGAGGGCTTTCCGCGCCGCCGCGATCTTCTCGGCCAGCACTTCCTTGCCGAGCGCGCCGAACACCACTTCCTCACCCACCACGTAGGATGGCGTGCCGGTGACGGAAAGCTTGGTGGCGAGCTCGTAGGTGGCGGAAAGTGCCTGCGGAATGGAGGGGTCCTTCATCTTCTCGCGCAGTTCCGCCTCGTCGGCGCCGAGCGAGACCGCGATCCTGATCGCCTCTTCCTCGGTGGCACGGCCTTCCGCGCCCATCAGCGCGCGGTGGAATTCGCCGTACTTTTCCGGCTGCATGAGATGGAAGGCCATGGAGACGATGCTGGCTTTCTGGGAGTCTGCGCTGAGAATGGGGAATTCCTTGAGCACGAAGCGCAACTCCGGATCGGCTTTGGTCAGCGCGTCCATGTCGTCCATGGCGCGTTTGCAGTAGCCGCAATTGTAGTCGTAGAATTCAACGATGGTGATCTTGCCGTCGGGATTGCCGACAACCCCGTCGAAGCTCGAATTGAAGATCGCTTCCTTGTTCTGCTTGATGGTGTCGAGGCTGGCGAGGCGCTGCTGCTCCTGCTGTTTTGCTTCCAGCGCATCCTGCGCTTCCAGCAGCACTTCCGGGTTGGCAAGAAGATATTCGCGCACGATGGTCTCGACAGCGGCGCGGTCCAGCGTTTCGGCATGCGCCCGGGTCGTCATTTCAACGTTGTGGCTGCCTGCGATGTAACCGCCTGCAAGCAGCGCCAGCCCCAATGCCGGAGCGCCAAGCAGAACCGTTCTTTTCATGATGATAGTCCTTTCTGGTTCGCGGCGTGGCGCGAAATAGCGTTACCTGCGGGCTGACTTGCCCTGGTTGATGATGTCCTGCGCGCGCATCCACGCGGGCGAGTTGGGTTTCAGGCGGGTCTGGGCGCGGGCGGCGAATATCGCGGCATCCTTATATGCGCCGGAGTAATAATGGCCTTCGGCGGTCGCCAGTTCGGCTTCGGCCACATTGCCGAGCATGCCCTGCGCCTGCGCCAGATGGCGGTAGGCGGAAATGTTTTCGCGATCGCGTTCGAGACCCTTGTTGATCTGCGCAACGGCCTGCTTCACCGCATCCGGTGTGCCGATGGCCAGCAGGGCCTGCCCCTGCATCACCGGCAGCAGGCCGGATTTGGCCGGATCGAGCTGGATGGCCTTGCCGTAGGCTGCCGCTGCTTCCTTTGGCCTGCCTGCCTTCATGAGGATATCGCCGCGCAGTTCATGGAAGTACGGATTGCCCGGCTGGGCTGCGATGAGCGCATCCGTCTTGCTCTGGGCCGAGCGCAGGTTGCCATAGAGATAGGTGACCTGTGCATCGCCATATTTTGCGGCGAGCGTTCCGGGGTTTTTGGCGATCATGCGCGAGGCCGCCGCCTGCCCCTGCGTGTAGGCTGCGATCTTGAAGCGTGCCATGTCGTGTCGCTGCTGAAGGGCAGGCGAGTCGGCCTTGTTGTAGTTCGGGCTCTTCTGGATCAGCGTTTGCAGGTTTGAAATACGGTCCTGCGGCATGGGATGGCTGACGCGGTAGGGATCGACCCTTGCCCCGGACAGCGACAGCGCGCTCTGGAAGCGCTGGAAGGTGGTGAGCATGCCCTTGCCGGACTGGCCGGTCTTGTCGAGATATGTGATCGCGGAGCGGTCAGCCGCCATTTCCTCGCCGCGCTGGTAGGACAACAGGCTGCGGCGCGCCACCTCGCTGCCGCCGGTGGCAAGGCCGATGCCCGCTCCGGCAAGCCCGCGATTGTCCGAGGCCCCGCCGGCCACGATGGCGCCGGCGCCGAGCAGGCCGGCGATGATGGCCATGGTCTTGGCGCGTTCGAGCTGATCGCGCAGCCTCTGCTGGTGACCGCCCGCAAGATGCCCCGCTTCATGGGCGATGACGCCGATGATCTCGTTGGGCGTGTCGGCCTGCATGAGCGCACCGGTGTTGATGAACATGCGCCGGCCGGCCACAAAGGCGTTGAAACTCCTGTCGTTGACCAGAACGATCTGGATACCGGCCTTGGAGAGGCCGGCAGCATTGAAGATCGGACGCGAATAATCGCGGACCAGCGCCTCGATCTCGGCATCGCGCACGACCGGCACGCCTTGCGCAAAACCCTGCACGCAGGCGGAGGTCAGCATGGCGACGCCAAGCGACAGGGTGGCAAGCGCCTTGCCAACCCGGCTCACGGACCGGACTTTTACGGGCAGGTTCGTCATTTCCGTTCCACTCGTAGCTGAGCCTTCGTGCGATGAAAAGGCGCTGGCGTAAAGTTCATGAACTTGTGATCCCCACAGCAATAGGGCAATTGTGCGGCGCCGGGCCGCTTCCCGCGCGCCATTATGGAATGAGGATTGCTACAGATGAGTGTGTCGTCGTCACGTCGCGGGCAGGTGGAGCCGTTCCACGCGATGGACGTTCTTGCCGGGGCGAACCGGCTGATCGCGCAGGGCATCGACGTCATTTCGATGGCGGTCGGGCAGCCGTCCGATCCGGCTCCCGCCGCGGTGCGCCGTGCAGCTGCCGAGGCGCTGGAACGGGGACGCATCGGCTATACGGATGCGCTCGGCCTCATGAGCCTGCGCGAGGCCATCGCGCGCCATTATGCCGAGCACTACGGCGTAGAAGTCTCGCCCGCGCGCATCGCCGTGACGACCGGGTCTTCGGCCGCCTTCAACCTCGCCTTCCTTGCCATGTTCGACGCCGGCGACCGTGTGGCCATCGCCGCTCCCGGCTATCCGGCTTATCGAAACATCATGGCCGCGCTCGGGATTGATGTGCTGGAGATCGAACTGGACGGAGCGCCCTATCTGGATGCCGGCCATCTTCGTGCGGCACATGCGAGAAAGCCGTTGAAGGGCGTGCTGTTCGCCAGCCCCGCGAACCCGACCGGCGCGGTCATTCCCGCGCGCGAGCTCGCAGAACTCGTTTCAGCCGCGCGCGAGCTCGGCATTACGGTGATTTCCGACGAGATCTATCACCGGCTTGCCTACGGTGCGCCGGATACGACGGCGCTCGCCTATGGCGACGAGGTCACGGTCATCAACTCCTTTTCCAAGTATTATTGCATGACAGGGTGGCGCATCGGCTGGATGGTGTTGCCGCAGGAACTGGTCCGCCCGGTCGAGCGCATCGCGCAAAGCCTCTACATTTCCGCTCCCGAACTGTCACAGATCGCCGCCATGGAGGCTTTTTCCGCTACCGTTGAACTGGAGGCCGTCAAGGCGCGTTATGCGCAGAACCGCGAACTCCTCATGCAGCGCTTGCCGGAACTCGGCTTTCCGCTGGGCGCCCCCATGGACGGGGCGTTCTACGCCTTCTGCGATGTCAGCCGCCACACCAACGACAGCATGGAGTTTGCCGGCCGCATGTTGGCTGAGGCGCATGTCGCCGCTACGCCGGGCAGGGATTTCGACCCGGTGCAGGGGCACCGCTTCATCCGGTTCTCCTATGCCGGCAGCAACAGCGACATCGCCGAGGCGCTGGCGCGTCTGGAACGCTGGCTGAAATAAACGGGGGGCAGGGCGTGGCTGATTTGCAGGGCGTTCTGGACGAGATCGCTGCGGAAATGTCGGAGCGCAGGGATCGGGGCGCGGTGGCAAGCTACATTCCGCAACTGGCCAGGGTAGATCCCGCCAGATTCGGGATCGCGGTCGCTCTCGTTGACGGCCGGGTGCTGACGGCCGGAGATGCGGAGGAAAGTTTTTCGATCCAGAGCGTTTCCAAGGTTTTCACGCTTACGCTTGCGCTCGGCAAGGTGGGGGATGCCCTGTGGCGCAGGGTGGGGCGCGAACCGTCCGGCAATCCTTTCAACTCGATCGTGCAGCTTGAGCATGAAGGCGGGGTGCCCCGCAATCCCTTCATCAATCCGGGCGCTATCGTGGTGGCCGATATTCTGCTGGCCGGACACCAGCCGCGCGAGGCCATCGGTGAAATCCTGCGCTTCATGCGGTTCCTTGCCGATGACGACAGCATCGTGATCGATCATCAGGTGGCGGCATCCGAGCGCGCCACGGGATTCCGCAATTCGGCGCTTGCCAACTACATGAAGTCGTTTGGCAATCTCGACCATTCGCCCGAACTCGCGCTGGGCGTCTATTTCCACCATTGCGCCATCGCCATGAATTGCCGCCAGCTTGCGTTGGCCGGGCGGTTTCTGGCGGACCGGGGGCGCAGTGCCGGCGGCCACACGGTCGTATC
Organism: Aquamicrobium defluvii; assembly: GCF_004363725.1. GTDB lineage: Bacteria > Pseudomonadota > Alphaproteobacteria > Rhizobiales > Rhizobiaceae > Mesorhizobium > Mesorhizobium defluvii. Next base: position 266,113 of record NZ_SNZF01000001.1, read on the forward strand.
GGCAGAACGGGCAAGGCGCATCAGCGCCCTGATGCTGACCTGCGGCCACTATGACGGTTCGGGCGACTTTGCCTTCCGCGTCGGCATTCCGGCCAAAAGCGGCGTGGGCGGCGGCATTCTGGGCGCGGTGCCCGGTGTGGGTTCGGTTGCCGTCTGGTCGCCCGGCCTCAATGCGCATGGCAATTCGCAACTGGGAACGCTGGCGCTGGAAAACCTGGCGCGTGCCATGAACTGGTCGGTCTTCGGCGCCTGATTGCTGCGGGATTGCACGAAAAAGGCCCGGCTGTCTGGAAGCCGGGCCTCTGATCCACAACTGGAAGGCGAAATCCTGAAGCGTGTCGCGATCTTTCAGATTCGCTCCTTCACGCTTCAGGTTCTTTTTTTGCATGTCGTTGGCCCGAAACCGGTTCCCGCTTTTCGGGCGACATGCTTGGAGCGGCGGATGCCCGGACAGATCCGGGCTGCCGTTCCATCCGATTGTTTTCGCCGCATTCGTGCGACGTCAGGTGATTCCAGCTGACTGCAAAATGCTTCAGAAAAAGCCCTTGCGTTGCCACCAGCCGCCGCGCTTCGGCTTTTCTTCTGCGGGGGCAGCGGCAGCGTCGGTCTCTGCGACTGCGGATGACACCACCGGTTCGGCGGGCGCGTCGGCAGCTACGGCCTTGCGGCGCGTGCGCTTCGGCTTTTGGGCAGGCGCTTCCTCGGCCGAGCCATTGACGACAGGTGCCTCAGGCGCAACCTGAACCTCGATAACCGGAGCAGCCTCTGCTTCGGGAGCCGGTTCCGGCTGGGGAGGAGCCTCTGTGTCGGCCGCTTCCGCCGAAACCTCCTCGACCTTGGCCTTCCGGGGGCGGCGGGCACGCTTCGGCTTTTCGGCGGGCGCCTCTTCCTTGGGCGCTTCTACCTTGTCGGGCTCTGCCGTCACCTCGGCCGCGATCTCCAGGGCCACCTCGGCCACTGGGGATTCCGTTTCGGAAATTCCGGCCTCGGGCTGAGTCGCGGCGGCAGGCTCTTGTATCGCCGCATCGCCTTCGCCGGCCTCTTCGGCCTCCGCTTCTGCGGCCGGGATATTTTCCTCATCGTCGGCGCGGTTGCGGCGGCCGCCGCGCTTGCCCCGCCGGCGTTTCTTCGGCTGGCTGTCGTCTTCCGCCTTCACGGATATGGTTTCGCTTTCGGTGGCATCGGTCTCGTCGCCGGCCTGTTCGACCGTCTCGTCATCCGCATCCGATGCCGGGTCGGAGCCGGCATCCAGTGCCTGCTCGGCTTGATCGCGGTCCCGGCCGCCGCGACGGCGGCGGCGGCGGCGGCGCTTGCGATCGCGCTGGCTTTCGCCGTGGCCGTCCTCACCCTGTTCGGCGCTGATCTCTTCCGCCTCTTCCTCGTCTTCGATGACGATGTCGTCCTCGGGCTCGTCGTCGTCGGTAAAGCCGGTCTGCGTGCGGATCTCAACGAAGCCTTCCGGCTTGTCGGCGATCGCGCCGCGCGAGATGACATAGTGCTGCGATGCGGTGCTCTCGTCAGCTTCGACGGTGATCGTCACGCCGAACCGCTTTTCGAGCTCGATCAGCGTGCTGCGCTTGTGATTGAGCACATAAAGGGCCGTGGCAGCCGGGGTTCGCACCGTGATGTGATGACGCGAATCCTTGAGCAGGAATTCCTCGATGGCGCGAACGACCATCAGGGCGACCGAAGAATCCGAACGCACATGCCCGGTGCCGCCGCAGTGCGGGCAGGGCTTCATGGTCGATTCCAGAACGCTGGCGCGGATGCGCTGGCGCGACATCTCGAGCAGGCCGAAATGCGAGATGCGGCCGACCTGAATGCGGGCACGGTCGTTCTTGAGGCACTCCTTGAGCCGCTTCTCGACGGCGCGGTTGTTGCGGCTCTCCTCCATGTCGATGAAGTCGATGACAATCAGCCCGGCAAGGTCGCGCAGGCGCAACTGGCGGGCAACCTCCTCGGCCGCTTCCAGATTGGTGTGCAGGGCCGTTTCCTCGATGGAGTGCTCCTTGGTGGAACGACCCGAGTTGACGTCGATGGAGACCAGCGCTTCGGTCTGGTTGATGATGAGGTAGCCGCCGCTCTTGAGCGTCACTTGCGGCTGCACCATGCGGTCGAGCTGGCCTTCGATGCCGGAACGTACAAAGATCGGCGTGGTGTCGCGGTAAGGCTGCACGACCTTGGCGTGGCTGGGCATCAGCATGCGCATGAAGTCTTTCGCCTCGCGATAGCCTTCCTCGCCGGCGACCAGCACCTCGCCGATGTCCTTGTTGTAGAGATCGCGCACCGAACGCTTGATGAGGGATCCTTCCTCGTAGACGAGGGCAGGGGCCGTGGACTGGAGCGTCAGATTGCGGACATTCTCCCACAAACGCATCAGATATTCATAGTCGCGCTTGATTTCGGCCTTGGTGCGGCTTTCACCGGCCGTGCGCAGGATGACGCCCATGCCTTCCGGCACCTCGAGGTCGGCCATGACCTCTTTCAGGCGCTTGCGGTCCTGCGCGTTGGTGATCTTGCGCGAAATGCCTCCGCCGCGGGCCGTGTTGGGCATCAGCACGGAATAGCGGCCGGCAAGCGACAGATAGGTGGTGAGGGCCGCGCCCTTGTTGCCACGCTCTTCCTTGACCACCTGCACGAGCAGGATCTGGCGCCGCTTGATGACTTCCTGAATCTTGTATTGGCGGCGCAGCGGCTTGCGGCGGCTGCGGGCTTCTTCCAGAGCATCTTCCGCCCCGACCGATTCGACCTCATGGTCGTCGCCGTTGGAAGAAGCGACTTCCTCGACCGTGCCGCGGTCGGTATTTTCCTGTTCGTTTTCCGAAGATTCCACCGTTTCGCCGGCAACCGCCTCGGAAACCACATCGGTTTCGACCATCGCAGCCATGGAGGCCGGCCTGGCGTCGTCGGAGGAACCAGTTTCTGCCTCACCGTCCTCTTCAGCCGTTGCGTCGGAGGCCACATCGGCCTGCGCCATCACCTCTGTGTCATCGGAAACCACGTCGCCGGTGGCCGGTTCCTCTTCCGAGCCGGCTTCATCGCCGCTGACGGCCTCATCCGCCGTTGCTTCGACGCGATTCGCATCTTCTTCGCTGTCGCGCGCCTTGCTGCCGCGCCGGCGGTTGCGGCGGGAGCGATCACGCTCCTTTCGCTCGTCGCCGCCATTCTCATCCTCGCTGTCTGCCTGTGCTTCCGCGGCCTCGGCCGCAAGAAGCGCCTGCCGGTCGGCAACCGGAATCTGGTAGTAATCGGGATGGATTTCGGAAAAGGCGAGGAAGCCGTGACGGTTTCCGCCATATTCGACGAAAGCGGCCTGAAGCGAGGGCTCCACCCGCGTCACACGGGCGAGATAGATGTTTCCTTTGAGCTGCTTCTTGTCCTGGGATTCGAAATCGAATTCTTCGATGCGGTTACCGCGAACGACGACAACACGTGTTTCCTCCGGGTGGGAGGCATCTATAAGCATCTTGTTGTTGGGCATTACTGCGTGTCCTCCCGGCAGCCGCCAGCGCCGGCCAACCGGGCCATGCCCGCTGCCGGTTAAAATGGGTGAGGGTGCCGGATAATTGTATGTCCCTGCGCCGCAGCCGAAGCGCGATGGCGGAGCCGCCCGCTGCCGTTGTGGCGCGGTGTGATGCGGACCTTTCCATTATGGCGCTTGAAGGCATAGTCAGCCAGTGGACCTCTTGAACCAAAGCCCGGAAACCGGACCAGCTTGTTTGCTCTTGACCAGAGCCGGCCGGGCACATCCCAGCCGTTTTCCTGAACGCAGACCACTCCCCGCCACGGGTCCATGCCTGCGAAAACTTTTTGTGACCAGCCGCGAACCGTATCGACCCCGCTTGAAGGCTCCGGCCACTATGGAGTGGCTGCGAGCCGCAAGGGACGGTTGCGAGATTGCGGTAGTCCACCGCTGCTTTTAAGATTTGGCGAGGTGGAAGGCAACCCCGTTTTCGGATGCCGGCAAATGGGCCTTACGTAGCGTAAAACGGCTTCTGAAAAGGCTTGGTTAACCTTCTCTGGCTACGAACTGTTAATCGAATTGCGTCGTATCGGCGCCACGATCAATGACAGGCAAGCCGCCGCAATGGAAGCCACGCGACATCATATGGGTGCGGATGCACGGCAGAGCAAGGCGGCGGGCCTTTGCCGCCGGCTGGGCGGCGTCCTTGCCCTGATGGTCCTGCTGGTCGGGATGCAATTCCTCGCGGCGGCTCCCGCACCGGCTGGCGAAGCCTTGACCGCCACCGAATACAAGATGGCGGGCGATGCCACAAAAATGCGCATCGTGCTGAATTTCGACGGGGAGCCGGAGCCGAGATGGTTCCTGCTGCGCTCGCCCCACAGGCTGGTCATCGATCTGCCTTCCACTGAGATGCGCCTGTCTGCCGCCGACCTCAGGGCGCGGGGACTGGTCGCAGGCGTACGCTATGGAAAGAGCGGAGACGGCAATTCCCGACTGGTGATTACCGGCAAGGGGCCTTTTCTCGTTGACAGGCTCGATGTACTCAGGAACGAGGATGGCCCCGGCCAGCGTATTGCGATCGAGATTTCCGCTGCATCCGACCGGCAGTTCGAGGAAGCCCTTGCCGAGCAGGCCATGACCACGGCTGCGACGGTCGCGGGCGACAAGGGCGACCGCAAGAGCAAACACCCGCTGCGGCGCTTCACCGTGGTGCTCGACCCTGGCCACGGTGGCATCGACGGCGGCGCGGAGGGCGTGAGCGGAACGCAGGAAAAGGAGATCACGCTGGCCTTCGCACGCGAGCTCAAGACGAAACTCGACGCCATCCGCAAGTATGACGTGATCCTGACGCGTGACAGCGACGCCTTCCTGCGGCTGGACGAGCGCGTGCGCATCGCGCGCCAGAACGAGGCCGACCTGTTCATCTCGATCCATGCCGATACGATCCGGCTGAAGGGCATTCGCGGTGCGACCGTCTACACCGTGTCGGACAAGGCATCGGATGCCGAGGCCCAGGCGCTTGCCGAGCGCGAGAACCTTTCGGACCAGCTCGGCGGCATCGAGGTGAAGGTGGACAGCCCCGAAGTGGCCGATATCCTGTTCGATCTCATCCGCCGGGAGACGCATTCGTTCTCGATGAGCTTCGCCAACACGCTGGTGGGGGAATTGTCCACCACCGTCGGCCTCATCAACAATCCCCACCGGTTCGCCGGCTTCAAGGTGCTGCGCGCGCCCGATGTGCCCTCCGTTCTGGTCGAGCTTGGCTATCTGTCCAACCCGGAAGACGAGGCGCAGCTCCTCAATCCGGAGTGGCGCGACAAGGCAGCATCCAGCATCATAAACGCCATATCCGCTTTTGCTTCCGCAAAGGCTGCGGCGGGTGGTTGATGCAACCTTTGACTGCAAGGTGGCGTTGCAAGCGCACAACACAGTGCGATATTGTTGCCGCAATCGAGAATCGACTTTGCCCGTTGCCGTAATTTACCCACATCAGGGCGACATTGGTTCCCGATCTTGGACCTTCCCGGGAGTCTTGCGCGCGTAGCCGCGCCCTTCGGGGAGGTGGCGGAGTTTCTACTGGAGCGGGCATGATTCGGCTTATCGGCTACTTTTTCGGCATCGGCACCGCGCTGGCCCTGCTCGTCGCGGGTGCGGTGGCGATCTATATCGGTAGCCTTTCCAAGGACCTGCCCGACTATGAGGTTCTGGCAAAATACGAACCGCCGGTGACGACGCGAATCCACGCCTCGGACGGTTCGCTGATGGCCGAATATGCGCATGAGCGGCGGCTCTATCTGCCGATCCAAGCCGTTCCGGATCGCGTCAAGGCGGCCTTCCTCTCGGCAGAGGACAAGAATTTCTACAATCACCCCGGCATCGACGCGACGGGCCTGGCCCGCGCCGTCATCACCAATTTCCAGAACATGGGCTCGGGGCGCCGTCAGGTTGGCGCCTCGACGATCACGCAGCAGGTGGCGAAGAACTTCCTGCTGACCTCGGACCAGACCTATGAACGCAAGATCAAGGAAATGATCCTGTCGTTCCGCATCGAACAGGCCTATTCCAAGGATCGCATCCTCGAGCTTTATCTCAACGAGATCTTTTTCGGGCTCGGCTCCTACGGCATCGCTGGCGCGGCGCTTACCTATTTCGACAAATCCGTCAACGAACTCACCACCTCCGAAGCCGCCTATCTGGCTGCGCTTCCCAAAGGTCCGTCCAACTACCACCCGTTCCGCCACACCGAACGGGCACTGGAGCGGCGCAACTGGGTGATCGACCAGATGGTCGAGAACAATTACATTTCGCGCGAGGAGGCGGACAAGGCCAAGGCCGAGGGGCTTGGCGTGAAGCCGCGCCGCGGCGGCACCTATCTCTTCGCCGGCGAATATTTCACCGAGGAGGTGCGCCGCGAGATCAGCGCCCGCTACGGCCAGACCGCGCTCTATGAAGGGGGGCTTTCCGTCCGTACGACGCTGAATCCCGAATTGCAGCGTGTCGCCCGCAAGGCGATGCAGACCGGCCTTATCAAATACGACACCCTGCGCGGCTATCGCGGCCCGGTGACCACCATCGATGTGTCCGGCGACTGGGGCGTGCCGCTTGGGGAAGTCAAAAGCCTCGACGATGTGCCGGAATGGACACTCGCCGTGGTTCTGGAAAGCGGCGCTTCCGGCCTTCGCATCGGCCTGAAACCGGCGCGGCAGGTTTCCGGCGAACTGGTCAGGGAGCGGGTCGAAGGCACAGTATCGAAGGAGGACATGTCCTTCGCGATGCGCCATGTGGTCGACGGCAGGACGCTCAAGGCAAATTCTCCGGCGGATGTGCTGAAACCCGGCGATGTCATCTTCGTGGAAAAGCGCGAAGGCTCCGACAGCGCCTATGCGCTGCGCCAGTTGCCGGAGGTGAGCGGCGGCATGATCGCGATGGACCCGCATACCGGCCGCGTTCTGGCCATGGTGGGCGGCTTCTCCTATTCGCAGTCCGAATTCAACCGCGCCACGCAGGCGATGCGCCAGCCCGGATCGTCGTTCAAGCCGATCGTCTACGCGGCCGCCCTCGACAATGGCTACACGCCGGCTTCCGTCATCATGGACGGCCCGATCACCATCCAGAGCGGCAATACCACCTGGACGCCCAAGAACTACGATGGCCGCGCCGCCGGCCCCTCGACCCTGCGTTCGGGCATCGAGCGTTCGCGCAACCTGATGACGGTGCGCCTCGCCAACGACATGGGCATGAAGCTGGTTGCCGAATATGCGGAGCGCTTCGGCGTCTATGACAAGCTTGCGCCCTATCTGCCGATGTCGCTGGGCTCCGGCGAGACGACCGTGATGCGCATGGTTTCTGCCTATGCGATCATGGCCAATGGCGGTCGCTCGATAAAGCCTTCGCTCATCGACCGCATCCAGGACCGATACGGCAAGACCGTGTTCAGGCATGACGACCGCGGCTGCGAAGGCTGCAATGCCAGCGAGTGGCAGAACCAGCCCGAGCCGGAGCTTGTCGACAACGCCGAGCAGGTTCTCGATCCGATGACCGCCTACCAGATCACGTCCATGATGGTTGGCGTGGTGCAGCGCGGCACGGCCACCTCCGTGGCCGAGCTTGGCCGCCATATCGCCGGCAAGACCGGCACCACGAACGACGAGAAGGACGCCTGGTTCATCGGCTATACGCCGAACCTCGTTGTGGGTGTCTATCTCGGCTATGACAAGCCGCGCAGCCTCGGACGGGGCACGACCGGCGGCGGTCTTGCAGCTCCCGTCTTCAAGGACTTCATGCGTGTGGCGCTGGACGGCACGCCCAATGTCGACTTCAAGGTCCCCGAGGGCATGAACCTTGTGTCGATCGATCGCAAGACGGGCATGCAGGCGACTCCGGGCCAGCCCGGAACCATCGTCGAAGCGTTCAAGCCCGGCACCGGCCCAGCCGATTCTTACTGGGTAATCGGCATGGGCGAGGATGGTTCCAACGGCTATGGTGAGGCGCTTTCCCCTCAGGCAAACCAGGCCATCCAGTCCGGTGGCGGCGGTCTCTACTGATACCGAGACTGAACACCTTATGTGTCTCAGTCCTGCTAGATTAGCCCCATCGCGGCTCCCGGCCAGGAGCTGCGATGGGTGGGCTACAGCGTTTAACATCTTGTGGCCTGA
>NZ_SNZF01000002.1 GCF_004363725.1 Aquamicrobium defluvii
TCGCAACACGGTACGACAAGCTGGCAACAAACTTCGCCGCAGCAATCTTCATTGCCGCAATCATCACATGGTGGATCAATTGAGTCTCGACCCTAGAGCATTTTGCAGCCAAATGGAAACATTTTGGCGTCGCATAAATGCAGTATAAACAAGCAGATAGATCATTTTCTCGATTCCGTGAAACGAGGAAATGATCTATCGTCATGTGCGCAAGCGGACCGACCTGCTTCTGGCCGCAGCCAATCTGGCCATATTGCGCTTCGAATGGCGGGGCAACTCAACGCACTGGCGGCCCTATGTCGAAACGCTGGCCCTTGCAGTCTGGTTCCTCGACCAGCGATATCCGGGACTGGCGGATGCCATGCGCAGTCTGGATACGACACCGCCCTCGGCGATCCGCGGCTTTGCCGAGGCGACGGCACAGCTGGAGACGTTCGGTTTCCCGCAACCCGATGCGGTTCTGGTGCTCGACTCGATCATGGACATGACCGTCGATTCCGCTTCGAGCTGGCGGCGAATGGTGCGGATGGGCCGCGCCTTGCTGCAAGCCGGTCACGACGGACCCGAAGGCGCTCCATCGCTGGCGCCGCAAATACAGGCCATGACGAAAGCCTTGTCGGGCGACCCGGAAGAATGGTGGCGGCGCAAGCCCGCCCTCCTGCTCGACGGAGCGGAACTGCTGCTCGAGCGGACAGCGCAGGCTCAGGACGGGCGCGTAAACACGTAGACGACGCCCGCCACCATCAGCGCCGCGACCGATAACATGAGCAGAGGCCCCGGATTGCCGCCCTGCCAGAACAGCAGGAAACCCAGGCTCGTGCCCGCCAGCGACATCATCTTGGCCTTGCGGGGGATCGCGCCGCGCATGCGCCATTCGCGCAAGGTGGGTCCGAACCGCGGATGATCCAGGAGCCAGAACTCCAGCCGCCGCGACGATCTGGCAAAGCAGGCGGCGGCAAGGATCAGAAACGGCGTTGTCGGCAAAACAGGCAGGAAAGCACCCACGAAACCCAGCGCCACGAAGAAAAAGCCGAGTGCGAGGAACAGACCCCGCACAGGCGCGGAAACCGGCGCCGACTCCTCGCGCAGCGTGTCGTCCGGCAAGCTCATGCTGTCGTCACCTTGTGTATACGGGCGCGCGAATGGGCGGTGCGGGCAGCCATGGCTGATGACATTGGTCGCGTCCTGCGATCGGCCTTGAGCATTTCCGTGAACCGCGGAAACGCTTCAATTCTTTCGTTTCACGCAATTCCGGACACCAAACCGCTCGGCACTTTTGCCGGAATCGCTCTTCCCTCGCCGCGCTTGCCGATGGGCGCGGCAAGGCGATCAGTCTGTTCGCGCCGAACATCCGACAGGAACGGGCATCAATCAAGTGGACAAATCAACTCAAGATCAGCCTTCAGCAATCGCCTGCCCTGCACAGGCAGCGACGAAAGCCGGATTACGCTTTTGCCTGAAGAACTTAAAGCCGCGGGCATTCCGACGAACGCTGCTTGCGTTGCTCCAGCCTCTTTTCCTGGCCGCATTCATGCGACGTCAGACGATTCCGGCTGACTGCAAAATGCCAGATTGAAATCCGAACCTTGAAGCGTGTCGCGATCTTTCAGATTCGCTCCTTACGCTTCAAGTATTTGTTCTTACGAATGTCGTTGCCCGGAAACCGGGTCCCGCTTTCGGGCGACATGCTCTAGCCAGCAGGGCGCTCGTCGGCGATGACCTTGCCGTCATTCGGCAGGCTGTCCGGCGAAACGATCTCCACCCGGCCCTTCATCTTGGTCGAAGCCTGCAATGCCTGCTCCAGCGCCCCCGAAAGATCGCTGCCGGCCGATGCGGCTTCCGCTTTCAACACCATCTGGTCCTGCTCGTCGGCACGCGTCACGACCAGTCGCAGCCGGCCGAGTTCGGGAAACTTTTTCGCGATCGCCGCGATCTGGGCCGGATCGACGAACATGCCCTTGACCTTGGTGCGCTGGTCGGCGCGCCCCATCCATCCGGCCAGCCGCCGGTTGGTACGGCCGCACGGGCTTACGCCCGGCACGATGCGGGAAAGGTCCCCTGTGCCGAAGCGCAGCAGCGGATATTCGGGGCTGAGCCGCGTTACAACAACCTCGCCCACTTCGCCCTCGGCCACCGCTTCATCGGTGCCGGGGCGCACGATCTCCACGATCAGCCCCTCATTCACGACAAGGCCCGAGCGCGCGGACGTCTCATAGGCGATGACGCCAAGCTCGGCGCTGGCATAGGCCTGATAGGCATCGACGCCGCGCGCCGCCACCTCCTGTTGCAGAGAGGGAGGAAAGGCCGCTCCCGAAACCAGAGCGCGCTTTATGGGATTGTCGATGCCTGCCTCGGCCAGCCGGTCGAGCAGGATTTTCAGGAAATCCGGCGTACCGAGATAACCCGACGGCCGCAGCGCCGCGATCGCCTCGATCTGCTGCTCGGTATTGCCGACGCCGGCCGGGATGACGGCGCAGCCCAGCGCATGCGCTCCCGATTCCATGATGTAGCCGCCCGGCGTCAGATGATAGCTGAAGGCGTTGTGGACGATGTCGTGCTCGCGCATACCGGCCGCGAACAGGGCGCGCGCCGAACCCCACCAGTCCCGGCCGTGGCCTTCGGGGTCGAAGATCGGGCCGGGCGACACCAGCAATCGCTTCAGCCTGCCGGCCGCGACCGAAGTGAGGCCGGCAAAGGGCGGCGCCTTGGCCTGCAAAGCCACCAGATCGCTCTTGCGGATGACCGGAATCCCTTGCAGGGCGGCCCGATCCGTTATCGCACCGATGGAGATGCCATCCAGTTGCCGCTTGAGTGCCGGGGCCGTCTCCACCACATCCGCAAGCATGGTGCGAAGGGCCCCGAACAGGGCGTTCTCCCGGCTTTCCGGTGCCCGGGTTTCCTCGGCGTCGAAATGTTCAGGCATGGATGACATCGCTTCTGTAGGGATTCTGGACGGGTGACGGCTCAGCTCAGCCAGCGCTTGCGGCGCTTGTAGCTCTTCACGTTGCGGAAGGACTTGCGGCCCTCACCGCCGATGCCGAGGTAGAACTCCTTGACGTCCTCGTTGTCGCGCAGCGCATCGGCCGCGCCGTCCATGACGATGCGTCCCGTTTCCAGAATGTAGCCGTAGGTCGCGTATTTCAGCGCCATGTTGGTGTTCTGCTCGGCCACCAGGAAGGATACACCCTGCCTGGTGTTGAGGTCCTTCACGATCTCGAAGATCTCGTCGACCACCTGCGGGGCGAGGCCCATGGACGGCTCGTCGAGCAGGATCATCTTGGGCCGGCTCATCATGGCGCGGCCGATGGCGCACATCTGCTGCTCACCGCCGGAGGTGTAGCCAGCCATCGAATTGCGCCGCTGCTTCAGGCGCGGGAAATAATTGTAGATCATCTCCAGATCGTCGCGGATGGCGGCCCGGCCATCGCGCCTTGTGAAGGCGCCGGTCAGCAGGTTTTCCTCGATGCTGAGATGGCCGAAGCAGTGGCGGCCCTCCATCACCTGAATGCAGCCGCGCCGCACCAGCTCGTTCGGGCTCAGCCGGTCGATGCGCCCGCCATCGAACTCGATCGAGCCCTTGGTGACCTCGCCGCGCTCGGAATGAAGCAGGTTGGAGATGGCCTTGAGCGTGGTCGTCTTGCCGGCGCCGTTGGCGCCCAGAATGGCGACGATGCCGCCCTTCGGCACAGTCAGCGACACGCCTTTCAGCACGAGGATGACGTGATCGTAGATGACCTCGATGTTGTTGACCGACAGGATCGGCGGCGCCGGATCCGGAAGGCGGGAAACAGGGTCGGCAGTGGCAGGTTCAGGCATGGGTCAGCTCCGGATTGGGGCCCTTCCCCCGGCAGGCGGGGGAAGGGAAGCTGGCAAGGGCTTGCGCCTTACGAGGCGTCGCAGGCCTCGGTGCGCTCCGGCCATGGCGCATTCTTCTCCGCATAGGACTTCGCATCCTCATCGAGCAGCGGAATGACCTTGTCGCTCATCGGCGCGATGTAATCGGTCACCTTCTCGAAGGCGGTGCCGTTCCAGCTCTGCACGAAGTTGGACTGATGGCCGTTATGGTCGTTGCAGGAGAGCTTCAGCGGCTGGGTGAAGCCTTCGAGGCCAATCTCCTTGAGGCGTGCCTCGTCGATGTTGAGGTTCTCCAGACCGCGGCGCACGTCCTCGCCGGTCACCACCTTGTTGCCCGTCACCTCCTGCGCCGTGCGGATGGCCTCCGCGATCAGCATGGAGTTGTAGACCCCGCGGTTGTACAGCACCTGCCCGACCTTCGACTTGTCGGAGACCTGGCTCTTGCCCGCATCGACGACATATTTCTGGATGTCCTGGATAAGCGGGAAATCCGTGCCGGCGGCATGCCAGTTCAGCGTCTTGAAGCCCTTGGCGCCATCGCCGGCACCGCGCACGTCATCCTCGCCCGGCCACCACACGGAGATGAACTTCTCCATCGGGAAGTTGGTCTTCACCGCTTCCTTGACGGCGGTTGAGTTGAGCGCGCCCCAGCCGAACAGGATCATGTAGTCGGGCCGGTCGCGGCGCACGCTCAGCCACTGCGACGACTGGTTCTGCATGTCGGCGGCAGCCACCGGATAGAGCTTCGCCTCGAAGCCGAGTTCCTTGGAAAGCTGGTCGATGAGCGGCAGCGGCTCGCGCCCGAAGCTGGCATCCAGATAGATGTAGCCGATCCTCTTGCCCTTGAGCTTGTCGACGCCGCCGCCTTCCTGATCGGCGATGTAGTTCAGGATCTGCGTGAAGCCGTCCCAATAGGTCGCCGGCGGGTTGAAGATCCACGGGAAGACGTCGCCCTTGGCCGAAGCCGACAGGCCATAGGCCATGGACAGCACGGGAATCTTGTCGACGGCGGCCTTGGGGATCAGCGGCAGGGTGATGCCGGTCGACCACGGATTGACCAGGACCGGCTTCTTCGGCTTCATCGCCTCGTAGCATTCGAGACCCTTCTTGGTGTCGTAGCCGGTCTCGCATTCCTCGATCACCAGCTTGACGCCGCCGATACCGCCATCGCGCTCGTTGAGCATGGTGAGATAGTCGTGCATGCCGTCCGCGATCGGCGAGCCGGAGCCGGCGAAAGCGCCGGTGCGATACGTGAACAGCGGCACGTAGATCGAATCTTCGGCATTCGCAGCCTCGATGGCCGGCATGGCCAGCACCGATGCGGCTGAAAGTGCCAGTATCATTTTTTTCAGTGACATTTCCGTTCTCCTCCGGTTTCCACTCCCACCACGTGCACCGCCCCTCAGTAAGGGAACGGCCACACGCGAAGCTTCTGTTTGGTGATCTGCCAAAGCCGGGCCAGACCGTGCGGCTCGACGATGAGGAAGAAGATGATGAGCGCCCCGACGATCAGATAGGTCAGGTGCTCGACCGTGGCCGCCGCTACCGGCAGCCCCAGCGATTCCGGCAGGGCGCGGATGAAGATCGGCAATATATGGATCAGCGCTGCGCCCATGAAGGAGCCGATGAGCGATCCCAGCCCGCCGATGATGACCATGAACAGCAGCAGGAAGGACAGCTTGATGTCGAAGGCGGACGGCTCGGCCGCGCCCAGCCACAGGAACACCATCAGCGCACCCGCCACGCCGCAATAGAAGGACGACACGGCGAAGGCGAGCAGCTTGGCCGGCAGCAGGCGGATGCCCATGAGCTGGGCGGCGATGTCCATGTCGCGCACCGCCATCCATGTGCGCCCGATGCGGCCATGGACGATGTTGGAGGCGATCAGCGTCATCACCACCACGACGCCCAGCACCACGTAATAGCGGTTGACCGGCGTGGCCATCGGTCCGGTGATGGCGATGCCGAACAGCGTGCGGCCGGGCACCTCGATGGCGCCGGAGGGATTGTAGTTGTAAAGCCAGGCCACGCGCACGAAGCACCATTGCAGGAAGAACTGCGCGGCGAGCGTGGCGACTGCGAGGTAAAAACCCTTGATGCGCAGCGAGGGCAGGCCGAAGATCACCCCGATGCCGGCGGCGAAGAAGCCCGAGCACAGGATCCACACCAGTATGTTCACCTGCGGGAACATGGTGGAAAGCTTGTAGGCGGCATAGGCGCCCACGCCCATGAAGCCGGCCGTGCCGAGCGAGAGAAGCCCGGTATAGCCGACGAGGATGTTGAGCCCGATCGCCCCCAGCGACAGGATCAGGAACGGAATCATCACCGAGGCGAGCAGGAACTCGCTGCCGAACATGGGGATCGCCACGAAGGCGATGACCATGATGATGGCGAGGCCGTAGCGATCCTGAAGGATCGGGAAGACTGCGGAGTCCGCTGCGTAGTTCTGCTTGAACTGGCCGGTTTCGCGATAGAACATCGTGTCAGATCCGCTCGATTATCTTGTCGCCGAACAGGCCCTGCGGCCGGTACAGCAGGAACACCAGTGCGATCACATAGGCGAGCCAGCTCTCGATGCCGCCGCCGAGCAGCGGGCCCCAGTAGAACTCGCCGAGTTTCTCGCCCACTCCGATGATGAGGCCACCGACGATGGCGCCCGGCACCGATGTGAAGCCGCCCAGAACCAGCACCGGCAGGGCCTTGAGCGCCACGATCTCCAGCGCGAAGGAGACATCGGAGCGCGCGCCCCACATGATACCGGTGACCAGCGCGACGAGGCCGGCGGCGAACCACACGATGACCCAGATCTGGTTGAGCGAGATGCCGACCGAAAGGGCCGCCTTGTGGCTGTCGGCAACGGCGCGCAGCGCGCGGCCGATGCGCGTCTTCTGGAAGAACAGCGCCAGTCCCACGATCATCAGCGAGGCGATGACGGCGGCGGCGATGTCGATCTTCTGGAGGCTCACCAGGCCGCCCAGCATCTCGATGTCGACGGAGCCGCTTGGCAGGAACAACTCGTTGGCGATCATCTGCTTGGGGTCGCCGCCGAACACGATCTCGCCGAAGCCGATCAGCACATAGGTGATGCCGAAGGTGGCCATGAACAGGATGATGTCCGGCTGAGTGACCAGCGGGCGCAGCACCACCCGCTCGACCAGCATGGCAAGCACCAGCATGACGCCGGCCGCAAGCAGCAGCGCAAGGAAGGCGGCGGCGTGGCCGGAAAAGCCCCATGAGGAGAATTTCGCGTAGAAGCCGACCAGAGTAAGCGCAGAAAACACCACCATGATGCCCTGCGCGAAATTGAAGACGCCGGATGCCTTGAAGATCAGCACGAAGCCCAGCGCGATCAGCGCATAGAGAACACCCGAAACCAGCCCCTCCCACAGGGTCTGCACCAGCAGATCGGGCATCTGCACCATCTGCACGAACGGGTCGATGAATATATTGTAGAGCATCGATCCTCCCTGATCGACGTCAGCGCCGTCACGGACGGCGTGCCGTATCCTCGCGTTTCAGTGTCCGACGCCCAGATAGGCGTCGATGACCTTCGGGTCGGCCTTCACCTCTTCCGGCGTTCCGTCTGCAATCTTGTGGCCATATTCGAGAACCACCACCCGGTCGGACAGGTCCATGACCACGCCGATGTCGTGCTCGATCAGGGCGATGGTGGTGCCGAAATGCCGGTTGAGATCGAGGATGTAGCGGCACATGTCCTCTTTCTCCTCCATGTTCATCCCGGCCATCGGCTCGTCGAGCAGCAAAAGCTCCGGCTCCATCGCCAGCGCCCGGCCAAGCTCCACCCGCTTCTGGAGACCATAGGGCAGCTTGCCGACAGGCGTCTTGCGGATCGCCTCGATCTGCAGGAAGTCGATGATGTCCTCGACATGGCGGCGATGGTCGATCTCCTCGCGCATGGCCGGCCCGAAGCGCAGCATCTGCCAGAACAGGCCGCGATGCATGCGCAGCGTGCGCCCGACCATGATGTTGTCGAGCGTCGACATGCCCCTGAACAGCGCCACGTTCTGGAAGGTGCGGGCGATGCCCTGGCTGGCGGCCTGATAGGGGCGCATGCGCGAACGGGTCTGGCCCTTGTAGGTGATGCGGCCCTGCTGGGGATGATAGAAGCCGTTGATCACGTTGAGCATCGAGGTCTTGCCGGCCCCGTTGGGGCCGATGATGGCGCGGATCTCGCCCTTGCGGATATCGAAGGACACGTCGGTGATCGCCTTCACTCCGCCGAAGCCGAGCGACACGCCATCCACGGCAAGCAGGGTTTCGCCCATGGTTTCTCCCACGGCGTCCTTGGGGCCGCTCATGCCGCCACCTCCAGCCTGCCCGTTTCAACGGTCGCTGCATCGGTTATCTTCACCCGCGCCGAAATAACGCCCTTGCGGCCATCCTCGAAGGTCACTTCCGTCGAGATGTCGGCGGCCTCGGCACCGTTGTAGAGCGCATCGACCAGCGGCTTGTAGCGCTCGGCGATGAAGCCGCGCCGCACCTTCTGGGTGCGGGTCATCTCGCCGTCGTCGGCATCAAGCTCCTTGTGCAGGATGAGGAAGCGGCGGATCTGGGCGGCGGCCATGCGCGGCTCGGCGGCAAGCGCCCGGTTCACCTCGGCCACATGCCCGGCGCAGATGGCGTAGACCTCGGGGCGCTGCGCCAGTTCCTGATAGGATGCATAGGGAATGTTGTTGCGCTCGGCCCAGTTGCCCACCGCCGTCAGGTCGATGTTGAGCATGCAGGTGACGAAGTCGCTGTCCTGCCCGAACGCCACCGCTTCCTTGATGTTGGGGAAGAACTTCAGCTTGTTCTCGATGTATTTCGGGGCAAACATAGCCCCCGAACGCAGCCGGCCGACGTCCTTCGCACGGTCGATGATGGTGAGGTGGCCGTCCTCGTCGAAGAACCCGGCATCGCCCGTGCGCACATAGCCCTCCGGCGTGACCGTCTCGGCGGTACGCTCCTCGTCCTTGTAGTAGCCGATGAACTGGCCGGGCGAGCGGTAGAGCACCTCGCCCTCCTCGGTGATGCGGATATCGACGTTGGGCGTCGCCAGCCCGACCGTGCCGACCCGGATATGGCCGTCGGGATGGGCGGTGACATAGAGGAAGGCTTCGGTCTGGCCGTAAAGCTGCTTCAGGTTGATGCCGAGCGAGCGGTAGAAGGAAAAGAGGTCGGGCCCGATCGCCTCGCCGGCGGTATAGGCCACGCGGATGCGGGAGAAGCCGAGCACGTTCTTCAGCGGCGCATAGACCAGCAGATTGCCGAGCCCATAGCCGAGACGCGCGGTGAGCGGCACCTTGTCGCCATCGAGGATCTTCTCGCCCCAGCGGCGGGCGAGGCCGATGAAGTAATCGAACATGCGCCGCTTCAGCGCTCCGGCATCCTCCATGCGGATGGTGACGCGGGTGAGCAGCGCCTCGAACACGCGTGGCGGCGCGAAATAGAAGGTCGGCCCGATCTCCTGAAGGTTCGTCTCGACCGTCTCCCGGCTTTCGGGACAGGCCACGCAGAAACCCGACACCAGCGATTGCGCATAGTTGAGATAGTGGTCGCCCACCCAGGCCAGCGGCAGATAGGCCAGAACCTCGTCGCGGTCGGTCAGCTTGTCGAACGCCACGGTGTCGCGCGCCGCCGCGATGGAGCGACCGGCCGACAGGAGCACGCCCTTGGAACGGCCGGTGGTGCCGGAGGTGTAGAGAATGATGGAGATGTCGTCGCCGTTGCCGCGATCGCGCTCGGCATCGATGGCAGCCGCCACCGCCGGATCCGACGCGAGCAGCGTGCGTCCCTTTTCGATGATGCCGGAAACCGCATGCAGGCGGCTATGGTCGTAGTCGCGCAGGCCGCGCGGCTCGTCGTAGAGAACGACGCGCAGCTTCGGCACCTGATCCTGGATCGCCAGCAGCTTGTCGACCTGTTCCTGATCCTGCACGACCGCGAAGCCGACCTCGGCGTGACCGAGCACATAGGCCATCTCGTCGGCGACGGCGTCGGCATAGACTGGCACCGGAATGGCGCCGAGCCATTGCGCCGCGAGTATGGTCCAGTACATGGCCGGGCGGTTCTCGCCGATCACGGCCACGGTCGCGCCGCGTTCGAGGCCGAGGTCGCGCAGACCCGCCGCATAGGCACGGATGGTTTCGGCCATCTCGCGCCATGTCCATGTGTGCCAGATACCCAGATCCTTGTGCCGCATCGCGGGACGGTCAGGCCGCACACGAGCGTGCTCGCACAAGAGCTTGGCGAACGTATCGAGCATTGGCATCTCACTCCCTGGTGCCAAAGCAACTCCTCCCGTTATTGGACACCGGTGTTGGTCCCGGCTTGCTGGACGGAGATTGCAGATGTGGCCGCCCCTTTTCAACTTCCGCCTTGACAGACAGGAAGCCTTGTTGAATGTAATCTCACGAGGTTCTCTTTGCCTATTGGCAATAAGGCGAATCCGGGATTCGCCTAACCCCTTGCATATCCGGGCTTATTCGCCGTAGTAGCGCAGCCTCTCCAGGTCGAGGATCGTGACCCCGCCGCCCTCGTTGCGCAGCAGGCCGGCTTTTTCCAGTTCCTGCAGAACGCGATTGGCGACGGGTCGCGACACGCCGGCCAGCA
Source organism: Aquamicrobium defluvii (assembly GCF_004363725.1). Lineage (GTDB taxonomy): Bacteria > Pseudomonadota > Alphaproteobacteria > Rhizobiales > Rhizobiaceae > Mesorhizobium > Mesorhizobium defluvii. Next base: position 10,468 of record NZ_SNZF01000002.1, read on the forward strand.
GACCGATCTCTTCCTGGCTGATGTCGATATGCGAGCCCATGAACGGGCTGATCACCGGATTGAAAAGCGACGCCAGACTGCGCGCCACACGGCCGGCCGAATCAAGTGTGCGGTCATGCTCGACCTGCGCGATGAACTGGCCGAGCCGCTCGTTGATGAGCCGCACCAGAAGCCGGTCGAAGGCGACGCTGTTCTCGTAAAGCCAGTGAAACGTCGCGCGGTTGAGAAGGGCGACCTGCGTGCGCCTCAGTGCCAGAACGTCATACTGGCGCGGCTCGTCCTTGAGCAGCGACCCCTCCCCGAACCAGCAGCTCGGCGGCAGGCCGGCATAGGTTACAGCCTTGCCGGACGTGGTGATGGAACCCAACCGCAGCAAACCGGTGACCACCCCGGTCCAGTTGTCGATGCGGTCGCCGCGATGGATGAGATAGGCGCCGGCCTCGACGGTGCGCAAGGTGATGCCGCGCCGGGCGCGCTCCTGCTCGTCGCGCGGCAATTCCTGCGCCCAGAACACCGACGTCAGAAATTGCTCCTCGCTGATCATGCACGCTCCCGACTATTACCTGAAAGATGCGCGTATCATGAGCGCGCGGCAATAGTCATCTTCGACGAATGGATTGAAGCGGCGGCAGAATGCATTACGTACGTATTTATTGGGGGATACCGATTGCTCACGACCGAAGAAAGGCCCTTCATGCCCACATCCAAGGCAAGCGTAGCCACCGGGAACGCCAGCCGCTATCTCCAGCAACTGTGCAGGCACTGGTCCCACCGTTTCGAGGTGAGTTTCGATCCGCAGCAGGGCCGCATCGGGTTCGGCGAGGGCGAGGCGATTGAACTGACCGCCCGGCCCGACACGCTCGACATCGCCATCGAAGCCGGCGACCCGGCCCGCCTGCCGGAACTGAACAAGGTCGTCGAGGCCCATATCGTGCGCTACGCGTTCCGCGAGACGCTCGAATTCAACTGGAGCTGACGGCTGCGCTGTGTCCCGCCGCAAGAAAATCGACCGAGACAAACTCCTCGACCTAGCCGAGGCGATCGTGCGCGAACGCGGCGCCGCCGCATTGACGGTCGCGGCGCTCGCCCGGGCGGCGGGCATCACCAATGGCGGCGTTCAATACAGCTTCGCCACCAAGGAACACCTGCTGACGGCGATGTATGACCGGTGGGCCGAGGAGTACGACACCAGGGTTGCCGCGCTGGCCGGCGACAATGCCGACCGGCGCGCAATTCTGCGTGCGCAGATCATTGTCGCGCGCGAGGAAGAACACGATCCGGTCTCGCGCGACCGCACGGCCGTGATGATGGCCGTGCTGATGCAGTCTCCCGAGCAGCTCGAACGCTATCGCAAGGATTGCACCCAACGCCTCGATGGCCTCGATTTCAGCCGCCAGGAGGACCGCCGCCTGCTGCTGGCGCTGATGGCAATGGAAGGCGCCTTCATCATGCGCGGCTTCGGCTTCATGAGCTTCAGCGAAGACGCCTGGAAGGGGCTCGACAGGGAAATCGACGAACTTCTTGGGGAATCCGGCAAGGAATCCTGATTTTCGCCAAAATCGGATTCGACGTGGAACCTAGTATAAATACATACGTATTGAATTATTGAATCGAAAGCCAAGGTGTCCCATGCCCTCCCGGTGGATCGTACTCGCCATCGTTTCCAGCGCCCTGTTCATGATCAGCATAGACATGACGGTGCTGCATACGGCGCTGCCCGGCATCGTCCACGACCTCGATGCGACCAACGCGCAGAAGCTGTGGATGATCAATGCCTATTCGCTGGTGATGGCGGGCCTGTTGCCGGGCTTCGGAACGCTGGGCGACCGCATCGGCCACCGGCGCGTGTTCACATGGGGGCTGGTCGTCTTCGGCGCCGCCTCGCTTGCCGCGGCCTTTGCGCCGGATGCCGGCCTTCTGATTGCAGCGCGTTCCCTGCTCGCCGTCGGCGCGGCGATGATGATGCCGGCCACGATCTCGCTCATACGCCTCACCTTCCCGCAGGATCGCGAGCGCGCCATCGCCATCGGTGTCTGGGGCTCCATCGCATCCGGCGCGGCGGCCATCGGACCGCTGATCGGCGGGGCGCTGCTGGCGCATTTCTGGTGGGGATCGGTGTTCCTCATCAACGTGCCCGTGGTGCTGGCCGCCCTCGTCATGACGCGCGTTTATGTGCCCGACCATCCCGGCAACCCGCAGCGTCACTGGGATCTGTGGACATCCGGCCTCGCCACCATCGCGCTCATCGGCATCATCTATGCGCTCAAGGAGGCGATGAAGCCGGAGGCCGACATGGGGCATGCGCTGATCGCCGCGGCTGTGGGCACGCTGTTCGGCTGGCTGTTCCTTCGCCGGCAGAGGGGCCTGCCCTCGCCGCTGATCGATTTCACGCTGTTTTGCAATGCCCGCTTCGCCGTCGGCACGGTGGCAGCGCTTGTCGCCAGCCTCGCGCTGATGGGCGTCGAGTTCGTGTTCAGCCAGCAATTGCAGCTCTCGCGCGGCTACACGCCCCTTCAGGCGGGCCTGTTCCTGCTGCCGATCGCCGTGGCTGCGGTCCTGGCCGGCCCTCTCGTGGGCGCGGTGCTGATGCGGGCCGGGGTCGAGCGCATGCTGGCCATCACGATGGCCATGACCGCGCTCGGACTCGGCCTGCTTACCCTGTCCGTCGATGCGCCGCTTGCGTGGAGGGCCACGGTGCTTGCCATACTGGGCTTCGGCGCCGGCGGGGCCATGTCTGTGGCATCGACCGCCATCATGATCAGCGCGCCCGAAGACCGGGCAGGCATGGCAGGGTCGATCGAATCGGTCGCCTATGAGCTTGGCGGCACTCTGGGGGTCGCCATACTGGGCAGCCTTCTGGCGTCGATCTACACATTCACGCTGGCCGTGCCGCCGGACGCCTCCGCCCCGGCGCTCGTTTTCGACAGCATAGACCAGGCATTGCTTGCGTCCGAATCCATGGCGCCAGAGGCGGCCGCGGGGCTGATCGAGGCCGCACGGGCAGCCTTCGACCGGGGAGCTCTGGCCAGCTACGTTCTGGCGACGGTCGTCGTCGCAGCACTCGCCGTGGCGATCGGGTTCATGGCGGGACGGAAAAGGAACAGCGCCACTTCCGTTTCCGGCCCGGCATGAGGCCGGCGGACAAGCGTTCCGGACCCTATTCACCGCTCCGTCTTGCGCACACCCGCTGCCGCCGCATTTATGCGGCGGCGGGAGATTTCACTTCCCCCAAAAATGTCCTAAGACGCCCCAACCTCTCCAGATACGGGATTTGAGCGATGACGGAACAGGACGCCAGCGCCGAGATGCAGGCAGCGCTTCTCTCCAGGGCGTTGCCCTACATGCAGCGCTACGAGAACAAGACGGTGGTGGTGAAATATGGCGGCCATGCCATGGGCGACACGGAGCTTGGCCGCGCCTTCGCCCGCGACATCGCCCTGCTCAAGCAGTCGGGCGTCAATCCCATCGTCGTGCACGGGGGCGGCCCGCAGATCGGCTCGATGCTGGAGCGGATGGGCATCGAATCCAAGTTCGAGGGCGGCCTGCGCGTCACCGACCAGAAGACGGTCGAGATCGTGGAGATGGTGCTGGCCGGCTCCATCAACAAGGAGATCGTGGCGCTCATCAACGCAGAGGGCGAATGGGCCATCGGTCTTTGCGGCAAAGACGGCAACATGGTGTTCGCCCAGAAAGCCCGCAAGACGGTCAAGGATCCGGATTCCAATATAGAGCGCGTTCTCGACCTCGGCTTCGTCGGCGAGCCGGTGGAAGTCGACCGCACGCTGCTCGACCTGCTGGCGCGCTCCGAGATGATCCCGGTCATCGCCCCGGTGGCTCCCGGCCGCGACGGCCATACCTACAACATCAATGCCGACACGTTTGCAGGCGCGATCGCCGGTGCGCTGAACGCCAAGCGCCTGCTGTTCCTGACCGATGTTCCCGGCGTCCTCGACAAGGACAGGAGGCTGATCGACGAGCTGACGGTGTCGCAGGCGCGCAAGCTGATTGGCGACGGCACCATTTCGGGCGGCATGATCCCCAAGGTCGAGACCTGCATCGAGGCCATAGAGCGCGGCGTGGAAGGCGTCGTCATCCTCAACGGCAAGACCCCGCATTCGGTGCTGCTCGAACTGTTCACCGAGCACGGCGCCGGAACGCTGATCGTTCCCTGAGCCTGAAGACGACCGCGGGCGGCCGCTCAGGCGGCCTCCGTGTCCCTCTTGTCGCTGCCGAAGATGACCAGATTGCGCCCCCGGTTCTTGGCCTCGTAGAGCCGGCGGTCGGCGCTGCGCATGAGTTCCGACACGGTCGCGCCCGGCTCGCATATGGTGCCGCCGATCGACACTGTGAGCGGGACGATGCGGTCGCCTTCGACCCTGAACCGGATCATCTCCACCTGCTGGCGGATGCGCTCGGCCACGCGGGCCGCCTCGTGCTCGTTTGCCCCGACCAGGAACGCTCCGAATTCCTCGCCGCCGATGCGGCCCAGGACATCGCCGGCGCGCACGCCGCCGCGCAGCGCGCCGGCGATCTGGAGCAGCGCCTCGTCTCCCGCAAGATGGCCGAAACGGTCGTTGATGGACTTGAAATGATCGGCGTCGATGATGAGCAGGGCCCCGGAATCGGTCTTGCGCCGCGAGCGCTCCAGAACGCCGAAGAAGCTTTCGCGATTGAGCATGCCGGTCATGTCGTCATGGCGTGCCTTTTCCGCCAGCCGCCGGTGGGCGGCTGCAAGCTGCGCATGAGCGCGCGACAGATCGCGATGCGCCGCCTGCAACCTGTCGTTCTGCCAGAACATATAGGCGCTGGCCGGCCAGGCGATGACGAGCGGACACGCGATGCACATGAGCAGGCCCAGTCCTCCGATGGAATCGCCGAAGAACGACAGGATCATCATGACAAGCAGCACGGAGCTGGCCGCCGATGCGACCGCCACCCAGAATGCCTTGAAGATCGCACGCGCCATACTCAACCCCCGGTCGCACCCACTATGCCGCAAAACCTGAAATTTGCGTTTCCTGGCGACAAAAAACTTCAGCCCTGCCGCTATGGACCTGAACCTGCCTGAACAGGCGATGAATAAGAAGCCATAACGAGATTTTCATGCAATAAGCCCGCCATGACACAGACGCCCGACGCCTCCCGATTCGCCCATGTCACCGACTGGGTCTTCGACCTCGACAACACGCTCTACCCGCACCATACGAATCTGTTTTCGCAGATCGACGTACGCATGACCGCCTATGTCTCGGAGTTGCTGACGCTCTCGCGCGAGGATGCGCGCGCATTGCAGAAGGAACTCTACCGCGAACATGGCACCACGCTCAACGGGCTGATGAAGCGTTACGGCATCGATCCGGACGACTTCCTCATGAAGGTCCATGACATCGACTATTCGTGGCTGGTGCCCGACCCGGTTCTGGGGGCCGCCATCCATCAGCTTCCGGGCCGCCGTTTCATCTTCACCAATGGCGACCGCACGCATGCGGAGCGCGCCGCGCGCCAGCTCGGCATTCTCGACCATTTCGACGATATCTTCGACATCGTCGCGGCGGACCTGACGCCGAAGCCTTCGCATGCGACCTACGAAAAATTCACCACGCTGCATTCCGTCATCGGAACGAATGCCGTGATGTTCGAGGATATCGCCCGCAACCTTGCGGTTCCGAAGAAGATGGGAATGACGACGGTTCTCGTCGTCCCCAACAATTTCGAGCCGACCTTCTCCGAAATCTGGGAAAGCGATCCCGACCATGAGGACGACGTCGACTACGTGACCGACGACCTCGCCGGATTTCTGGGAAGAATAGTTGCGGACAGATAGGCATTTCACCGGCCTGGAACGGCGCATTGACGAGGCCGCGCACCGGTTCCTCGCCGGTCTGCCCCGGCATCGTGTCGCCGACTCGCTGGTCGAATTTCTGGTCTTCGGGCTGAAGCAGGCGTGGGCATGCCTGTTCGGCGGGGCGATGCTGGGCCTCATCATCCTCACCCGCTGGCTGTGGCCGGAAGGCGGCGCGGGCTTCATCGCCCGCTACGACTTCCTGTTCCTTGCCGCCCTTTTCATCCAGCTCGCCATGCTCGTCTTCAGGCTGGAGGCATGGGAGGAAGCCAGGGTCATCCTCATCTTCCATGTCGTGGGCACGGCGATGGAAGTGTTCAAGACCCATGCCGGCTCATGGATCTACCCGGAAGAAAACCTTTTCCGCATCGGCGGGGTGCCGCTGTTTTCGGGGTTCATGTACGCCGCGGTCGGCTCGTACATGGCGCGCATCAACCGCATCTTCGACATCCGGCTGAACCGCTATCCGCCATTGTGGGCGACCATCGTCCTGGCAGGCGCGATCTACATCAACTTCTTCTCGCACCACTTCATGTGGGACGTTCGCTGGGTGCTGTTTGCGGCGACCTTCGCGCTCTACCGGCACACGACCATGCATTACCGCGTCTTCCGGTTCCGGCACAAAATGCCGCTGCTCGTCGCCTTCCTGCTGACGTCGCTCTTCATCTGGATTGCCGAGAACATCGGCACATGGTCGCGGGCATGGATCTATCCCAACCAGCATGACGCATGGGTACCGGTTTCGCCCGGAAAGCTCGGTTCCTGGTACCTTTTGATGATCATATCGGTCGTGCTGGTGACGCTTGTCCACCGGCCCCGGCCCTACATCGCGCAGGAAGAGCCCCGGGACGTGGCCGGCGACGCCGGGGAAACCGCGTGAGCGCTCAGAGCCTGTAGAATTTCCGGATCAGTTCCCAGGCCTCGTCGGCCGTGTCGACGAAGTCGATGATGTCCTGGTCGCCGGGGCTGATCGTGCCCTGTTCCGCCAGATAGTCGAGATCGACGGCACGCCGCCAGAATTCCTTGCCGAACAGGATGACGGGGACCCGCTCCATGCGCCCGGTCTGGATCAGCGTCAGCGTCTCGAACAGCTCGTCCATGGTGCCGAAGCCGCCGGGGAAGACAGCAACCGCCTTGGCGCGCATGACGAAATGCATCTTGCGGATGGCAAAGTAGTGGAAATTGAAGCACAGTTCCGGTGTCACATAGGGGTTCGGCGCCTGCTCGTGCGGCAGCACGATGTTGAGGCCGATCGACGGGGCGCCGACATCGTCGGCGCCACGGTTTCCCGCTTCCATGACGCCGGGCCCGCCGCCGGTCACCACCACGAATTCGCGGTAATAGGTGGCCGCGGACTGCTCCGAGCACAGGCGGGCGAACTTGCGCGCCTCGTCATAATAGACGCTGTTGAGCTCCAGATTGCGCTTCTGCGTCTCGTTCTTGGCGGCCCATGCCTCGCCGCCGGGCTCGGGAAGGCGCGCGCCTCCGAACAGAATCACGGTGGAGCGGATGCCCCGTTCGGCCAGCGTCATCTCCGGCTTCAGCAGCTCGAGCTGGAGGCGCACCGGGCGCAGCTCGCGCCGCGTCATGAAGTCCTCGTCATTCCAGGCAAGACGATAGGTCGCGGCGCGGGTCTGGGGAGTGTCGGGCACGCTGCGCATCCGCTCAAGGTCCTCGTCCGAGTGCGGCAGAGGCGTCCAGCCCGTCTTTTCTTCCGGATTCATCATGCGATATCCCAAAATGTCGGCAGCCGGAACGGGCTGCCGCGATTGACCCTCACCATGCCTTCAAATAGGGTCCGCGCGGCTTTCCAACCCGTTAAGAACTGCCCCACAAAGCATCCGCAGGAGCAATAGATGTCGCAGCCCGATCTGGCAAACCTCGAAACCACAATCGACCAGGCATTCGAACAGCGCGATCAGGTCTCGACATCGACGCGCGGCGAGATCCGCGACGCCGTGGAAACGTCCCTGAGACTGCTCGACAGCGGCGAGGCGCGGGTGGCGGAAAAACAGGCAGACGGCTCCTGGCACGTGAACCAGTGGCTCAAGAAGGCGGTGCTGCTTTCCTTCCGGCTCAATCCCATGGAGATCGTCAGGGGCGGACCGGGCGAATCGGGCTGGTGGGACAAGGTTCCCTCCAAGTTCGACGGCTGGGGCGCGATCGACTTCGAGAAGGCCGGCTTCCGCGCCGTTCCCAATTGCATTGTGCGCCGCTCGGCCTATGTCGCGCCCGGCGTGGTGCTGATGCCGTCCTTCATCAACCTCGGCGCCTATGTCGATGCCGGCACCATGGTCGACACCTGGGCGACGGTGGGCTCCTGCGCCCAGATCGGCAAGAACGTGCACCTGTCGGGCGGCGTCGGCATCGGCGGCGTGCTGGAGCCGATGCAAGCCGGCCCCACCATCATCGAGGACAATTGCTTCATCGGCGCGCGCTCCGAGGTGGTCGAGGGCTGCATCGTGCGCGAGGGTTCGGTGCTGGGCATGGGCGTGTTCATCGGCAAGTCCACCAAAATCGTCGACCGCGCGACAGGCGAGGTGTTCTACGGCGAGGTGCCGCCCTATTCGGTGGTGGTGGCCGGCACCATGCCGGGCAAGCCGCTGCCCGGCGGCGAGCCGGGCCCGAACCTCTACTGCGCGGTGATCGTCAAGCGCGTCGATGAAAAGACCCGTTCGAAAACCTCGATCAACGAATTGCTCAGGGACTGATCCTTGAACAGCTCACAGGATCTTTTCTGGCTTTTCTTCGGTGCCTCGGGTCGCATCAACCGTCGCGTCTACGCGATGGCGTGCGCCCTCTCCTACATGGCCCGCTTCTTCACTGCCTATCAGTTCGTACGCTACTCCACCGAAGCGCAACCGAGCGTGGCCTGGGCCACGATCATGCTGGTGGCGATGCTCCTGTCGCTGTGGAGCAACGTCATGCTGTCGATCAAGCGGCTGCACGATTGCGGCCTGCCGGGGGGCTGGGCGATCCCGACGATCCTGTTCGACATCCTCGCCGTCTTCGTCCTCGCGCTCATGCCCGGCAATCCCGGGCCGAACCGCTATGGAGAGCACACCAACCGGCCGCGATGAGAACTGTGCGGGACCGGTGACAGAGCGCATTGTTTGGACTATCGCTGTGACATGAAGCTGCCGACCGATCCCGCCGAAAACCTCGCTGCCCTGATCCGCTGCCCATCCGTCACCCCTGCCGAAGGCGGGGCGCTGACGGCGCTGGAGGCGATGCTCGTGCCGCTGGGTTTCACGGTCGAGCGGCCGGTGTTCTCGGCGGACGGAACGCCGGACATCGAAAACCTCCATGCACGCCGCTCCGGCGAAGGCCCGCACCTGATGTTCGCCGGACATACGGATGTGGTTCCGGCGGGTGACGAGGCCGCGTGGACGCATGCGCCCTTCGCCGCCGAAATCGTCGATGGCGTGATGTATGGCCGCGGCGCGGTGGACATGAAGGGCGGCATCGCCTGCTTCGTGGCCGCGCTGGCACGGCATGTCGGGGCGACCGGCGGGCCACGGGGACCGGTCTCGCTGCTCATCACCGGCGACGAGGAAGGCCCGGCCATCAACGGCACCGTCAGGCTGCTCGAATGGGCCGCCCGCAAGGGCGAGCGCTGGGACGCCTGCCTGCTCGGCGAACCGACCAATCCGGACCGGCTCGGCGACATGATCAAGGTCGGCCGGCGCGGTTCCCTGTCGGGCACCCTCACCGTGCTGGGGCGGCAGGGACATGCCGCCTATCCCCATCTTGCCGACAATCCGGTGCGTGGCCTGATGACCCTGCTGGACGCCCTGCTCGGCCCGCCATTCGATGCCGGCACGGAACGCTTCCAGCCGACCAATCTGGAAGTGACATCCGTGGATGTCGGCAACACGGCCACCAACGTCATCCCGGCGCGCGCGAGCGCCGCCTTCAATGTGCGCTTCAACGACACATGGTCCGCGGAGAGCCTTCAGGCCGAGATCCACAACCGGCTCGATGCGGCGAGCCGCCGCCGCAAATATCGCAAGGGCCGCAAGGAACCGATCGGGTTCGATCTGGCATGGCGCGACAATCCGAGCCACGTCTTCCTGACCCATGACGAAAAGCTGATCGGCACGCTTTCGCGCTCGGTCGAGGCGGTGACCGGCGTCCGCCCGGTCCTGTCCACGTCAGGCGGCACGTCGGACGCACGCTTCATCAAGGATTATTGCCCGGTTGTCGAATTCGGACTGGTCGGCCAGACCATGCACATGGTCGACGAGCGGGTGCCGCTCGCCGATCTGGAAACGCTGACCGAAATCTACCGGCGCTTCATCGGCAACTGGTTCGGAGAGCAGTGACGATCATGCTGTCGGCGGACGAGATCCAGACATCGCTTGTCGGCGCATGGCGCCTGATGATGGGCAAACCGGATGGGTTTCGCCTGCTGGATCTTTCCGCCGAAGGCTTCTGGAATTCGTTTCAGGCCATACTCGTGGCGGTGCCGGCGCTGATCCTCGGCTGGATCGGCGCAGCCAATGAAATCAGCGATCCCGCGGCCGCAACCGGGCGCTTTTCCATGGTGGTGAAGCTGGGGCTGGTCGATCTCGGAAGCTGGCTGCTGCCGCTTGTGGGGCTGGCCCTGGTGGCGCAGCATGTCGGCATCGCCAATCGCTTTGTGCATTATGTGGTGGCAAGCAACTGGGCTTCGGCCATCATCGCCTGGCTGCTATTGCCCCCGGCATTGCTCCGGCTGTTCCTGCCCTCGGCTACCGAAGCCGCCATGCTCGTTTCCCTGCTTCTGTTCGTCGCCTCGCTGGTGCTGACATGGCGCATGACCAACGCAGCCATCGGCAGGGGAGCGGCGATGGGCTCGGCCGTGTTCGCCGGCATGTTCGTTGCATCGCTGGTCGTGCTGTTCACGCTCCAGTCGCTGCTGGGGATCCCGATTCCGGGATAAGCCCCGTCTTGTCCGGCGCCGTGCCCGAGGCCTTTCAGCCGTCCGGGTAGTCCACCCCGGTCAGATAGAGCCCGTCGGGAGGCGCGACCTGCCCGCAGGCGGCCCGGTTGGCGGCCTCCAGCGCTGCCCCGAGATCCGCCGAAGTCCACGCCCCGTCGCCCACACGCTTCAGCGAGCCGACCATGGACCGCACCTGATTGTGCAGGAAGGAGCGCGCGGAGGCCCTGATCTCGATCTCGTCGCCAAGACGCGTGACGTCGAGGCGGTCCAGCGTGCGTATCGGACTGTTGGCCTGACACTGGGACGAGCGGAAGGTGGTGAAATCGTGCCGGCCGAGCAACAGCTGCGCGGCATGGTGCATGGCTCCCGCATCGAGCGCTTTGGGCACCCACCACACCTTGCCCTTGTCGAGCGCCGGCGGCGCGCGGCGGTTGGATATGCGATAGAGATAGTGGCGCCCGAGCGCGGAAAAGCGCGCATCGAAATCGTCGCCGACCTGCGCCGCGGCAAGAACGGCGACGCGTTCGCCGGCCTGCCGGAGATGGGCGTTCAACGCATCGCGCACCGTATCGCCGCGCCATTGCTTCATGAGATCGACATGGGCGACCTGGGCGGTGGCATGCACGCCGGCATCGGTGCGGCCCGCGCCACGGATCGAAACCGTTTCCCCGCTCAGCCTGAAAATGGCCTCTTCCACGGCCTGCTGGACCGTAGGCAAACCGGCCTGACGCTGCCAGCCCGCATAAGGCCCGCCGTCATATTCGAGATCGATCCGGTAGCGCGGCATGGCGGCGCTCTCAGGCGGAGGCTTCGGCGCCGAAGGCAGGCGCATAAACCAGCCGGCCCTCGAGCGGCGCGTCGCCCCAAGCCAGCGCCATCAGCTCCGCGCACTGGAAAACGCTTTCGAACCGCGCCGCGCGGTCGTGACGATAGCCGAAGCGGGAATAATAGGCCGGATGACCGAGCACCACGGCAAGGGTTTCGCCGGCATCGCGCAGGCGTCGATGCGCCTCCAGCACGAGCGCGCTGCCGATCCCGGTCTTCTGGAACTCCGGCAAAACCGCGAGCGGCGCAAGCGCCACGGCAGCGAAGCTGTCCCCGCCATCGCGCACGGCCATTCGCGTGAACATGACATGGCCGACAATCCGCCCATCCTCCTGCGCCACCAGTTCGAGCAGGTCGTCACCGGCAGCGGCGAGGGCCTCGACCAGATCGGCCTCGTCGCTGCGGCCAAACGCCCTTTCCTCGACGGTGCGAATGGCCGCCCGATCCCCGGGCCTTGCCTCGCGGATAGCGCTCATGACAGCTTCGCTCCGGCGGCGAGCCGCGAGCCGCGCACGAACTCGCTGGCGGAGACGGCGCGCGAGCCGGCGCGCTGCACCTCGACAAGCCGCACCGCGCCCGTGCCGCAGGCGATTGTGAGTTCGTCATCGAGCACGGTTCCCGGCCCTCCCGAACCCGCAGCCCCCCCACTATTTGCCCCCGCCCCCTTCGCCAGAGTGGAGCGCAGGAGCTTCAGGCGTTCAGGCTTGCCGCCCGTCCCGAACTCGCACCATGCGCCCGGAAACGGCGACAGGCCGCGAATGTGATTGTGCACCTCCTGCGCGGGGCGGCTCCAGTCGACCCGCGTTTCAGCCTTGTCGATCTTTCTCGCGTAGAGAGCCCCGTCTTCGGGCTGCGGCGTGAAGCCGAGGGTTCCGGCCTCCAGCTTCGCCAGCGCCTCCACCATCAGGGCCGCGCAGGCCGGCATCAGCGCATCGTGCAACTCGCCGGCGGTCATGTCCGCGCCGATTTCCGTGCTGTGGGTCAGCGCGACAGGGCCGGTGTCGAGCCCTTCTTCCATGCGCATCACCATGACGCCGGTTTCCGTATCGCCGGCCATGATGGCGCGCTGGATGGGAGCGGCACCGCGCCAGCGCGGCAAAAGCGACGCATGACCGTTGAGACAGCCGAAGCGGGGCGCGTCCAGAATGGCGCGGGGCAGGAGCAGGCCATAGGCGACGACAACCGCCACGTCGGCATTCAGCGCCCGGAAAGCTTCCTGCTCATCCATCCCCTTGAGAGAAAGCGGTGTGAAAACCGGTATGCCCAGCCTCCCGGCCTCACGGTGAACCGGTGAAGCGGTGAGTTCCAGCCCGCGCCGCCCCGCCGCGCGCGGCGGCTGCGTATAGACCGCGACGATCTCATGCCCGGCTTCGGAGAGGGCGCGAAGCGTGGGCACCGGGAAATCCGGCGTGCCCATGAAGACGACGCGCAACGCCATGGATCAGCCGACGAGCCGGCCGGCCGGCTTCTCGCGTGCCAGCTTGCGGAACTTGCGCATGACCATGTCGCGCTTGAGCTTTGAAATATGGTCGATGAACAGCACGCCATTGAGATGGTCGATTTCATGCTGAAGGCACGTCGCCATCAGCCCCTCGGCCATCATTTCCTGTTCCCTGCCGTCACGGTCGACATATTTCACACGCACGGAGGCGGGGCGCTCGACTTCCGCGTAATATTCGGGGATCGACAGGCAGCCCTCCTCGTAGACGGAGCGTTCGTCGCTCGAGTCCAGGATTTCGGGATTGACGAAGACATGCGGGGCCGGTTCGTCATCTTCCTTGGCCAGGTCGATGACCAGAAGGCGCAGCGGCAGGCCGATCTGGATCGCGGCGAGGCCGATGCCCGGTGCGTCGTACATCGTTTCCAGCATGTCGTCGGCGAGCCTGCGCAGCGAATCGTCGACACGCTCGACCGGTTTGGAGACCTGTCGCAGCAAGGGGTCGGGAAGGATGATGAGCGGCTTGATGGTCATTGCGCTCACGTAAGACCTCGCCAGTTTCCCGTCAACCGGGAAGGTTGGCACATGTTCACGTTTTGATCTGGTGACGGGAAGCGAATCTGCTAGGATATGTTAATGAGCGACCTGCAAAGTCCCTTCTCCCTGCCAATCGCGCGGCTCGGCGCCAGCACCTTCACGCTCGGCCAGTTGCTGGTTTTGACCGCTCTCCTCTTCGCCATTCTGCTCATGGTCATGGTTGTTGCCCTGTGGCGTGCAGCGAAGGCCCGTGCCGAGGCAGCGGCGGAAGCTGCGGACAACGCCCGCGATGCGGAAGCGCGGATGGCCGAAATCATGCGCAGTCAGGCCGAAATGCAGGGGCGCATGGGCGCGATCGCCGACGTGTTCGGCTCCCGGCAGGCGGAACTGACGCAATCGCTCAGCCAGCGCCTCGACGCCATGAGCGGCCGGCTGGGCCAGACCATCAGCGAACAGACCCGTGCCACCCACGAGAATCTCGCCAGACTGCAGGAACGGCTGGCCACAATCGACAGCGCCCAGAACAACATTCAGGCCCTGGCCGGGCAGGTGGTGCAGCTTCAGGCGATCCTTTCCGACAAGCAGACGCGCGGCGCGTTCGGCCAGTCGCGCATGGAAGCGATCGTCGCTGACGGCCTGCCGATGGGCTCCTATGAATTTCAGGCCACGCTGTCCAACGGCAGCAGGCCGGATTGCCTCGTGAAAATGCCGAATGGCGTGCCTTCGCTGGTCATCGACGCCAAGTTCCCGCTGGAGGCATGGAACGCCATTCGCGCCGCCGAAACGGGCGAGGCGCGGAAGGCGGCGGCGCAGGCATTCCGGCGCGACGTTGAAATCCATATCCGGGACATTGCCGGAAAATACCTCATTCAGGGGGAAACGCAGGACACGGCCTTCATGTTCGTGCCCTCCGAATCCGTGTTCGCCGAGATCCATGAGAATTTCGAAGCGCTGGTGCAGCGCGCGCATCGCTCGCGCATCGTCATCGTTTCACCCTCGCTGCTCATGCTGTCGATTCAGGTCATACAGGCGATCCTCAAGGACGCCCGCATGCGCGAGCAGGCGCATGTCATCCAGGGCGAGGTGATCCGGCTGATGGAGGATGTGGGCCGACTGGACGAGCGGGTGCGCAAACTGCAAACGCATTTCGGACAGGCATCGAAGGACATCGACGACATTCTCGTCTCGACCTCCAGGGTAACGAGGCGCGGGCAGAAGATCGAGGCGCTGGAATTTGGGGGCGCTGCGGCCGAAGCCGAAGCCGGCAAGGACGACGGCGCCGCTGCCCCCATGGCCGCCTCCAGGACCGGGCAATTGCGGCTGCGGATTGTCGAGGAGGCCGAATAGGCCGGGTCGCTGCGGGTTTCTGGCGGCAGCGGTCCCCCTGCCTTCGTCTTTCCGTGCGTTCTCCGGGTCCGGGAAAAAGGTCGATGTCCGTGACCCGGCCCGTCCGGTTCCATCGGCGGGCAAGGATGAGTCTGCCTCAGCCGTAATTTCGCAGACGCTCCCGCGCATTGCTGCGTTGCAATGGCGACCCTTGATCCCTTTGCGGCCCGGCCTTATGTCACGGACCGTGGGGACGGCCCCATGGTTTCAGAACCGGGAAAGGACCTGAAATCCCTGTTTCCGGTCGGGACGACCCGCCCTATGACGGAGCGTCCCATGAGCTGGTTTCTGCTTTTCATCGCCGGTCTTTTCGAGGTGGGCTGGGCGATCGGCCTCAAATACACCGATGGCTTTACGAGGCCGCTGCCAACCCTGCTGACCGTTGTTTCCATGGTGATCAGCATGGTGCTGCTCGGCCTTGCGCTCAAGCATCTGCCGGTCGGCACAGGTTACGCCGTCTGGACCGGCATCGGCACCGTGGGCACGGCGCTGCTCGGCATTTTCCTGCTGAACGAGCCGGCCACGGCAGCAAGGCTTGCCTGCATCGCGCTGATCGTGGGCGGCATCGTCGGCCTCAAGCTGGCGACCTGATCCGCACCGCAAAGCGCCAAAGCGCAGCAGGCAGTCCCATCAGGCGGCCTGCTGCAACCGCCCGCCTGTTCCGGTTTTTTTCCGCGCCTGCAAAACGATAGTGCATGGCAAAAAAGACCTGAAGCGTGTCGCGATCTTTCAGATTCGCTCCTTACGCTTCGGGTTCTTGTTTTACGCATGTCGTTGCCCCGAAACCGGTCCCACTTTCAGGCGACACGCTTAAAGGCCGGTCCCTGTTCGGGGCCAGCCTTTCAAGATTCCAGTTTTGTCGCGGTCAGCGGCCGGAGAAGCCCGGCGGCAGGCGGCCGCCGCGGGCCTTGCGGGCCGCATAGCGGGCATCGCGCTTGGCCTTGCGTTCGGCCTCAAGAGCCAGTTCGGCGGCAATACGCTCGGCTTCCTCGGCTTCGCGGATGCGGGCCTGCTCGGCGGCGATACGCTCCGCCTCGGCGCGCTCGGCCGCTTCACGGGCCAGCTTTTCCTGCTTCAGACGGGCCTTCTCGGCCTCGCGCTCGGCACGGGCGGCCAGAATGGCCTCACGCTCGGCCTTGCGGGCCAGAACGCGCGGATCGTCTTCCGCCGGACGCTGCTTGAAACGCTCGAGAAGAGCCTTTTTTGCATCACTAGCGGCATTGCGCCGCTCAAAAATGTCTTTTTCCCTGTAGATAGCCAACTTTACTTCCCTGAAATCGGTTCGCGTGCCCTACATACGGGTCCAACGCCAGACTTCAAGCACCAAAACGGCATGTCTGCCATGAAATCCCGGCATGTTGCACTGCGACGACACATGGTCATGCGGCGTTTGCGGTGAACAGGCCGGCTCCCTATATCCAGCGGGACCTGACACGGAAACCCGAAATGACCTCACTCTCCGTTCTCGACCTGTCGCCCGTCACCGAAGGCGGTACGGTCGCCCAATCGCTCGCCAACACGCTGGACCTTGCCCGCCACGCCGAAAGGCTCGGCTACAGGCGCTACTGGCTGGCCGAGCATCACAACATGCCGGGCATCGCCAGCGCCGCCACTTCCGTGGTCATCGCCCATGTCGCAGCCGGAACGAGCACGATCCGGGTGGGGGCAGGCGGCATCATGCTGCCCAACCATGCGCCGCTGATCATCGCCGAGCAGTTCGGCACGCTGTCGGCGCTGCATCCGGGCCGCATCGATCTCGGCCTCGGCCGCGCGCCGGGCACCGACATGCTGACAGCGCAGGCACTGCGCCGCAATCTCGACGCGTCGGTCGACAATTTCCCGCGCGATGTCGTGGAACTGATGGCCTATTTCCAGCCGTCCGCGGAAGGCCAGCGCGTGCGCGCCATTCCCGGCGAGGGCGAGAAGGTGCCGGTCTGGATTCTCGGTTCCAGCCTCTATGGCGCGCAGCTCGCGGCGATGCTCGGCCTGCCCTATGCCTTCGCCTCGCATTTCGCGCCTGCCGAAATGGAGCGCGCGCTGGAACTGTACCGCTCGCGCTTCGAGCCCTCGGCGCATCTCGACAAGCCGCATGTGATGCTCGGCCTCAATGTCGTCGCCGCTCCCACCGATGAGGAAGCACGGTTCCTGTTCTCATCGCTCCAACAGGCTTTCGTCAATCTGCGCAGCGGGCGCCCCGGCAAGCTGCCACGCCCGGTGGAAAACTATGCCGAACAGCTCGGGGCACAGGAGCGCGCCATGCTCGGCCATGCCCTGTCCTGCGCCATCGTCGGCTCACCGGAGACGGTGCGGCTCGGGCTCGATGCCTTCATCCGCCGCACCGGGGCGGACGAATTGATGGTGACGGCGCAGGTTTTCGATCATGCGGCGCGTGTTCGCTCGTTCGGGATTCTCGCTGAGCAGCATCGCGAACTGGCAAAGGCCGCTTAGCGCCTTGCTTGAGGCGACCGCCGGCTATTTCAGCGCGCGCACCAGCCCGGCATCGGGGAAGCAGGTGGCGGCGCGGCCGTTCTTCGCCTGCCAGTGGCCAATCGAACGCCGCGTCTTGAAGCCGGGCAGGCCGTCGGCACCGCCGACATCGTAGCCCCTGTTCTCCAGCGCCCGCTGCAAGCCGGCGATGTCGGAGCGGTAGAGCTTGTCCACCGGGCCCCAGCGCCCGGCGAAGCCCTTGTCGCCATAAGCGATCCGATCGGCAGCATGGCCGATGAACAGGGCATAGAGGTCGCTCATGTTGTAGTCCTTGAGGACGTAGAAATTGGGCGTGACGATGAAGGCGGGTCCGTTGCGCCCGGCCGGCATCAAAAGGAAGCCCCCGGCCCTCGCCTCATGCGCCGGGAACGGCTTGCCGCTCACCCGCCGGATGCCCATCGCGGCCCATTGCGAGATCGGCCTGCCGATGTCCGGCCCTTCCAGCGCACAGGACACATCGTCCGGCACCACCACCTCGAAGCCCCAGTCGCGGCCCTTTTGCCAGCCGTGATGGACGAGATAGTTGGCGATGGAGCCGAGCGTATCCGGCACCGAGTTCCAGATGTCGGCGCGCCCGTCGCCGTCCATGTCCACCGCATGTTCGAGGAAGGACGAAGGCAGGAACTGCGGCTGGCCGAGCGCGCCGGCCCATGAGGATTTCATCGCCCCGCGGCTGACGGCGCCGCGCTCGACCATGGCGAGAGCGGCCAGCACCTCCTTGCGGAACATGTCCTTGCGGGTGGCCATGAACGCCTTGGTGCCCAGCACCTCGAAGGCGTCGTAGGGCATGCGCGCGGCCCCGAAGCCGGACTCACGGCCCCAGATCGCCAGCACGACAGGGCCCGGAACGCCGAAGCGCTGCTCGACCGCCGCCAGCGTGCGGGCATGGGTGGCGGCGCGGGCGCGTCCGCCCGCCGTGACACCGCCCACCGTCTTCTCGGCGAAATAGGCGCCGGGTGCCCCGAACTCGGCCTGATGCTGGGTCTTCGGCGTTTTCGGCTTCTGGCCCGGCATGACGAGATCGGGCAGCTTGAGGTTGGGCTTCACGCCAGCGAATGCAGCGTCGAAGGTTTTCTTCGAAATGCCTTTTGCCCTCGCCTCGGGCCACAGATCATTCGCCAGCCACGTGCGGAACTGGTCGTCCACGGGGGCGGCGGAAACGGTGGACGCGCACAGCAACGCCGCAAGCACACCGGCACAAAGGGAGATGATGCGACGCCTCATGAAAAATCCCCCGGATCAGAATGCGGTTCGCGACTTCAAGGCGGCGGTGAGCGTGCCTTCATCGAGATAATCCAGCTCGCCGCCCACCGGCACGCCGTGGGCAAGCCTCGTCACCTTCACGTCGAGGCCCGAGAGCTGGTCGGTGAGATAATGGGCGGTGGTCTGACCCTCCACCGTGGCGTTGACGGCAAGGATCACCTCCTTCACCCCGCCGGCCGCGACGCGATCGACCAGCGAGCGGATGTTGAGCTGATCGGGACCGATGCCGTCGAGCGGCGACAACGTGCCGCCCAGCACATGGTAGCGCACATTCATGGCCGAGGCCCGCTCCAGCGCCCAAAGATCCGAAACGTCCTCGACCACGATCAGGGTCGACGGATCGCGGCGGGGGTCGTTGCAGATGGTGCAGGGATCGGAGGTGTCGACATTGCCGCAGGTGGAACAGACGCGCACCTTTTCCAAAGCCTCGCCCATGGCTTCCGTCAACGGGCCAAGCAACTGCTCCTTCTTCTTGATGAGATGGAGCGCGGCGCGGCGCGCAGAGCGCGGGCCAAGCCCCGGCACCTTGGCCAGAAGCTGGATCAGGCGTTCGATTTCGGGGCCGGCGATTCGCTTGGACATAGCCGGGTTTTAAAGCATGTCTCCCCAAAACGGGAGACACACGAAGGTGATGCGGCGCGTCAGTATCCCGCAGCCTGAGACTGACTGACAATCAGGGAGCCGATGGCGCTGGTGTCCAGCGGCGTCTGCTCGAAAGCCATGACGGGTTGCGCGGATTCAGGAACCGAAGCGGTGGTGATCATATCCGTTTCCGGCGTCGAAGGCTGTACCGGCGCAGCCGAGGCGACTGCCACGGTCGCCGCTGCCGGCTCCTCTTTCTTCGCCGCAGCGATGGAGGGCGGATTGGCGGTTTCGGGCGTGGCCGCCGCCACACGGAATTCGGAATCCGGCGGCAGCGGCTCGAAATTGCGGCCGCGCTTTTCGTAGAAGGCGTTGCCGCCCGCCACCGCCACATAGTGCATGTTGTCGTATTTGAATTTAAGGCCCGCCGTGTGGAAGAACATGGCGTCCTTCATCTTCGGGTGACGTTCACCCTTGAGCACGGCATCGGCGGCTTCCGCCACATCGGGCAGGGCTTTTGAATTCATCGGCCGGGTGAGCACGCCGGGAGCGAACTGCCGGGGCGCGCCCACAACCTCACAGATCGTGTCGCCATGCTTGCCCGATTTGAGCCGGTTCATGACCACCGTGCCGACGCCGATCATGCCCTCGCGGCTGGAACGGTTGGCCTCAAAGAAGATCGCGCGCTGCAGGCATTCGCGATCGTTTTGCGTGTAGCGATAGCTGTAGGTTCTGGACGGCGAGGTTTCCGTCCTGTCGTGCAGGGCAAGGCTCTGCGTGGTCTGGCTGCAACCGGCGAGCAGCATGAGAAATCCGGCGGCGCCCATCGACGCGGGCGTCTTCCATCGCATGACGATCAACAACCGTCCCCTCTTCCTGCCGCCGCCACGTCCCCGGATCGTGGCCAAGATGAGACAGTTTCGGGCAAAATGATGGCAAAAGGGTAATTTTGCCGGCTGCGGGGCAGGAAACCCGCTTCCTCCGGCAGCCGCGAGAGATCAGAACGGCAGCTTCATGCCGGGCGGGATCGGCAGGCCGGCAGTCAGCGCCCTGGTCTTTTCCTGCATCACCTGCTCGACCTTGGCCTTGGCGTCGTTGTGCGCGGCAAGGATCAGATCCTCGAGAATCTCCACCTCGTCTTCCTTGAACAGGGACGGGTCGATCTTCAGCGCCTTCATCTCGAACTTGCCGGTGAGCGTGACGGCAACCATGCCGCCGCCGGCCTGACCGGAGGCTTCGAGCTGCGCGATCTCCTCCTGCATGGCCTGCATCCTGGCCTGCATTTCCTTGGCTTTGCCCATCAGGCCGAGCAGATCTTTCATCGCGATATCCTCATGCTTGGTTGTTGCCGGTGCGCCCGCCGACGCATGCCGGCCGGCCGCGTTCAGTCGTCTTCGTCGGTTTCAGGTTCCGGCAGCGTATCGTCATCCGGGCCCTGCGCCTGCAAGGCGTCGGGAATGCGCACATCGATGATCCTCGCCCCTGGAAATCGTTCCAGTACCGCCGCAACGGCCGGATCGCTGCGGGCGTCGAGCAGGGCGGTCTCGCGGCGTTCGGATTCCATCTCGGAAAGCGTCTGGCCGCCTTCGTCCTTCGACAGGGATACAACCCAGTGCCGCCCCGTCCACTGCTTGAGCTTGACCGTCAGGTCGTTGAGCAGGGTGCGCGGGGCATCTTCGGTCAGGCTGACCTCGACATGACCGGGCTCGATGCGCACCGGGCGCACGCAGCGCCGTACCAATGCCTTGAACAGCCCGTCACGATGGCTGTCGGCCAGCGCAACGATGTCGTTGAGAGATTTGATGGATTGCTGAGGCTGCTCGGGCTCCGGTTCCGGCTGCGGCGTGAACGAAACCGGCTCAGGCGCGGCCTCGACCACCCGCATGGTCTGCGCGCCGCCCGAGGACGACGGCATGACGGAGGGCATCGCCAGCTGCGCCATCGCGCCTGCCGGCCCGCCGCTTGGCGCGCCCGCCGGCGCGGGGCGCGGCTGCGGGGCGCGGGGCGCAGGCGCGGGCTGGCCGTCCAGCGATTTCAGCGCCTCGTCCAGCGTCGGCAGGTCGGCGGCGTGGGCGATGCGGATCAGCACCATCTCGGCCGCGCTGACCGGACGGTTCGAGCTCTGCACTTCGGGTATGCCCTTCAGCAGCATCTGCCAGGTGCGCGACAGCACCTTGACCGACAGGGCTGCGGCGAATTCGACGCCGCGCCGGCGCTCTGCCTCGGAAAGCGATGCGTCCTCGGCCGCGTCCGGCACGAAGCGCAGGCGGGTGACCAGATGATTGAACTCGGCAAGGTCGGTAAGAACCGCCGCCGGGTCCGCGCCGGTGTCGTACTGCGCCCGGAACTCGCCGAGCGCGGCGGCGACATCGCCTCTCATCAGATGCTCGAACAGGTCGATGATGCGGCCGCGGTCGGCAAGGCCCAGCATGGCGCGCACCGCCTCGGCGGTAACAGCCCCGCCACCATGGGCGATGGCCTGGTCGAGGATCGACAGCGAATCGCGCGCCGAACCCTCGGCCGCGCGCGCGATCATGGCCAGCGCCTCGTCATCGATGGAAATGCCTTCCTTTTCGGAGATCGCGCCAAGGTGCCTCACCAGCGCGCTGGCATCGATGCGCCTCAGGTCGAAGCGCTGGCAGCGCGACAGCACCGTGATCGGCACCTTGCGGATCTCGGTGGTGGCGAAGATGAACTTCACATGCGGCGGCGGCTCTTCCAGCGTCTTCAGCAGGCCGTTGAAAGCCTGCGTGGAGAGCATGTGCACCTCGTCGATGATGTAGACCTTGTAGCGCGCGGACACCGGCGCATAGCGCACACGGTCGATGATGTCGCGGATATCGTCGATGCCGGTGTGGGAGGCGGCGTCCATCTCGATCACGTCGACATGGCGGCCTTCCATGATGGCCTGACAATGTTCCCCAGGCACCGACAGGTCGACCCACGGCTTGTCGATCCCGGGCGTGCGGTAGTTGAGGGCGCGGGCGAGGATGCGCGCGGTCGTCGTCTTGCCCACGCCGCGCACGCCGGTCAGCATCCATGCCTGCGCGATGCGCCCGGACGAGAAGGCGTTGGTCAGGGTGCGCACCATCGGCTCCTGGCCGATGAGCTGGGAAAAATCGGAGGGCCGGTATTTACGGGCGAGAACCCGATAGGCGCCGGACGCCTTGCCGGCTGCGGAAACGCCTGCGTCGCTGGTTCCGGCGTCGTTCATCGATCGGCTCTGCTCCAAGCAAGCACCAAGGGACCGCGACCGGAAGCGGCCGTCTGCGAAAGCCAATTTCGCCCGCACGCCCCGCCGACACAGTCCCCCTCGGCCCGGTCAATGAGCATGCGCCGTCATCATCGCGGAGCTGGCGAAAGTAAAGGCGGGAGGCTGGAACAATGACCCGTTCCGGGCTCGTTAGGGCTGCTTCCTTCCGGACCTGACCCGGTTGGCGAGTGGACCGTCCACCACCAACCTCCCGGTTTCCATATCGGCAATTCGATTACGAAATGCAAGGGCGAGAACAAAATCGTTGCCGGCTGCGAACCGGAATCGCTTGCAGCGCGGGCAAGCTCGCAATACCGTTTCGGATGGACGGGCGACGATGCCGCTGATTGTCGATGAATGCGCGGACGCCGGCCCTGACAATTCAATAACGCCGGCGGTGCCGGCTGTGGGTCAATACGCCGGCAATGCCGGCTATGGGTCAATAACGCCGGCAATGCCGGCTGCGGGAGAACGC
This sequence comes from Aquamicrobium defluvii, assembly GCF_004363725.1. Lineage (GTDB taxonomy): Bacteria > Pseudomonadota > Alphaproteobacteria > Rhizobiales > Rhizobiaceae > Mesorhizobium > Mesorhizobium defluvii. Next base: position 33,480 of record NZ_SNZF01000002.1, read on the forward strand.
AAATGCTGCGCGGGCTCAAGGCTGGTTTTTCGCTCGACGCACGCCTGGAAACGGACAGCGAGCCGCTGATGTGGCTTGGCCTGTGCGAATTGCGGGTCATGAACGATCGCCGCTGGCCTTGGCTCATCCTCGTGCCGCAACGGCCCGGCGCCGAGGAAATCCACGATATGGCCCCCCTCGATCAGGCCATGCTCACCTTCGAGACCAACATGGTGGCGCAGGCGCTGAAGCGCGTCACCGACTGCACCAAGATCAACACGGCCGCGCTTGGCAACATCGTGCGCCAGCTCCATGTCCATGTCGTCGCCCGCAGGGAGGACGACGCCGCATGGCCCGGCCCCGTCTGGGGTCACGGTGTGCGCGAGCCCTATCAGGCCGAAGAGCTGCGCCGGTTTGCCGAAACGGTGAAGGCAGCGCTATAAGCGCCAGCCAGCCAGATTTCCGGAAAAGCCAGCCGATGAGCTTCCCCTTCTTCGATGCGCCCCTGCACGAGCCCAGCCAGTTCGTCGGTTTCGCCGGCAACCGTATCGAGCGCCAGTCCGAACGACGTCCCGACGACTGCGTGATCAGGGCTCTGAAAGACGCTGCCGCGCGCATCATGGTGCTGGGCAGCGGGCGCATCCTGCTCAGGCCCGATGGCGAAGGGTTCAATCCGTGGTTCACGGCGGCCGAATGCGGGCAGTCCGGCTTCGATCCCGCCTCCTCGATCCTGCTGGGCCTTGCCAGCCATGGCCCGGCGCTGGCCCTTCATGCAAAGCTCGATCCCGAGCAGCCGCGCGAGGGGCTGGAGATGCTGGAGCACCGCACCGTCTATGTCCAGGGGCTGATCGGCGAGACGGAGCTGGGCGCCCTCGCCCAAGCATCGTCCCTGCTGACATGGAACCACACGCATGCCTTCTGCGGACGCTGCGGCCAGAAGACGGAAATGCGCGCCGGCGGCTACCGCCGCAATTGCCCGGCCTGCGGAACCGACCATTTTCCGCGCACCGACCCGGTGGCGATCATGCTCACCGTCACGCCACAAAAGTGCCTGATGGGGCGTGGACGTCATTTCGCGCCGGGCATGTATTCGGCGCTGGCCGGCTTCATCGAGCCGGGCGAGACCATCGAGGATGCGGTGCGGCGCGAAACCTTCGAGGAGGCCGGCATCCGTCTTGGCCGCGTCGTCTATCACGCCAGCCAGCCATGGCCGTTTCCGCATTCGCTGATGATCGGCTGCTATGGCGAACCCCTCAACGAGGACATCCGCGCCGACATCGACGAACTGGAGGATTGCCGCTGGTTTACCCGCAACGAGGTGCGGGCGATGCTGGAACGCACCCATCCGCAGCAGCTTGTCGTTCCCCCGTCGGGAGCCATCGCCCATCACCTCATCCGGGCATGGGCGGAGCAGCCGGAACAGGCCGTGCAAACAAGCTGACCGATGTCAGATAATTATTGCGAATCTCCAGTTTCCTGACTAAGGTCAGGCAATGGAAAACAGCAAGATCGCCAGAATTCGCAGCTTCAACCGCGCCGTGACCCGCCGGGTCGGCGCGCTGGAGGAAAGTTATCTCAGCCGCGGCAGGCCGCTCGGCGAAGCCCGGCTCCTGTTCGAGATCGGACGGCAAGGCGCCGCGCTTGGCGCGCTCCGCCAGCGGCTTGGGCTCGATTCCGGTTACCTCAGCCGTATGCTGCGCTCGCTTGAGGCACAGGGTCTGGTGTCGGTCGGGGCGCAGGACGACGACGCCCGCGCGCGATACGCCACGCTGACGGAAAGCGGGCTCGCGGAACTCGCCGCCTATGATGCGCTTTCGGACGATCAGGCGCAGTCGCTGCTGAAGCCGCTGTCACCGGCTGCGCGGGACCGGCTTGTCGCGGCCATGGCCGAGGTCGAGCGCCTGATGGCCGCCGCTGCGGTGGCGATCGAAGAGGAAGACCCCGACAGCGCCGACGCACGTCAATGCCTCGGCCTCTATGTGGCCGAGGTGGCGTCGCGGTTCACGGACGGCTTCGACACGGCAAAGGGCAGCACGGCGAGCGGCGACGAATTCACCCGCCCGCACGGCGCTTTCCTGCTCGCCCGTCTGGACGGAAACCCGGTCGGCTGCGGCGCGGTCCGGCTGCTCGATGCCCGGACGGCGGAAATCAAGCGCATGTGGGTCTCGCCGCAGGCGCGCGGCATGGGCCTTGCCATGCGGATGCTGCACCGCCTTGAGGAGATCGCCCGCGATCTGGGCGCGCGCACGGTGTGCCTCGACACCAACCGCGCGCTCACGGAAGCTCAGTCCCTCTATGAGCGGCAAGGCTATGAAGAGGTCGCCCGATTCAACGACAACCCCTATGCCGACCGCTGGTATTCGAAGCGGCTGTAGCGCGCCGTTCAGCCTTCCGGGTTTTGCGTGGCCCGGAACTCATTCGCCGGATAGACGCCCAGAATGCGCACTTCCTTTGAGAAGAAACGCAGTTCTTCCAGCGCATTTGCCAGGCTCCGGTCGTCGGGATGGCCTTCCACGTCGGCGTAGAACTGCGTGGCCGTGAAGGCGCCGAGCTGATAGCTTTCCAGCTTGGTCATGTTGACGCCGTTGGTGGCGAAGCCGCCCATGGCCTTGTAGAGCGCGGCCGGCACGTTGCGCACGCGGAACACGAAGGTCGTGACCATCGGCACGCCGTTGCGGCGTTCGGCCCATTGCTTCGTCTTCGAAAGCACGACGAAACGGGTGATGTTGTTTTCCGTGTCCTCGACATTCTCCTCGATGATGTCGAGACCATAGAGATCGGCCGCGAGACGCGGGGCGAGCGCTGCCATGGTGCGGTCCTGCGTTTCTGCCACCAGCCTGGCGGCGCCGGCCGTATCGCCGGCAACCATCGGCTTCCAGCCATTCCTGCGGGTGTATTTGCGGCACTGGCCAAGCGCATGGATATGGCTGTGCACGGTCCTGATCTCATTGCGCTGCACGCCCGGCAGCACCATGAGCTGGAAATGGATCGGCAGGAAATATTCGCCCACGATATGCAGCTTCGATTCGGGCAGCAGATGGTGGATGTCGGCCACCCGCCCGGCGATGGTGTTCTCGATCGGGATCATGGCAAGATCGGCCTTGCCGGTTTCCACCGCGTTGAAGGCATCCTCGAAGGTCGGGCACGGCAGCGGCTCCATGGCCGGATAGACGTTGCGGCAGGCAGTGTCCGAATTGGCGCCCGGCTCGCCCTGGAAGGCAATTCTGTTGGTCTTTTCCGGCATTGTGGACCCTGTCAATTTGAGAGAATGGTTCTGGCGCGTTCGAGGTCTTCGGGCGTGTCCACGCCCAGCGGCACCGCATCGACGATTTCCACGTCGATGCGCATGCCGGCTTCCAGCGCCCGCAACTGCTCGAGCTTCTCGCGCCTTTCCAGCGCCGAGGGCGCAAGCGCCACGAAGCGCTCCAGAGCGGCGCGGCGATAGGCGTAGAGTCCGACATGATGATAGAGCGGGCCCTCGCCCCACGGCGCCGTGGAACGGGTGAAATAGAGCGCCCGCATGCGGGACGGCGAAAGCGGGGAACCGACGATCTTGACCACGGCGGGATTGGTCTTTTCCTCCTCGCGCACGATCTCCACGCCGAGCGTGGCGATGTCCACCTGCCTGTCCCCGAACGGACGCAGCGCGGCGGCGGCGATGCCGGGATCGAGCGTCGGCAGGTCGCCCTGTATGTTGACGATGATCTCCACCTTTCCCTGCGGGTCCAGCGTCGTCAGCGCCTCGAATATGCGATCCGAGCCCGTTTCATGATCGGCCCGCGTCATCACCGCCTCGAAACCGTGGGCTTCGACGGCCTGCGCGATTTCGTCCGTGTCCGTGGCGACGACGACGCGTCCGAGCCCGGTTTCGGCGGCGCGGCGCGCCACATGCACGATCATCGGCATGCCGGCTATGTCGGCCAGGGGTTTGCCCGGCAACCGGGTGGAGGCCATGCGGGCCGGGATGAGAACGAGTGTGGACATGGGGACCGAGCGAAGTGAAAAGGCTGCTGAAAAGTGTCAAAAGGTCTCACTGGAAGCGCTCTTATAGGTGTTGCAAGAGCCGAGCAAAAGACCTAGTTTCCGCGCGATTTGGCCGCCCTGCGTTTTTCGGGGCAGCATGGATGTTACCGACGGACGGAGGACGGGAAGGTCCGCCGGAAAAGGGAGCCTGGGGCGTATGGATTCATTCGAGGTCAACAAGGTCCTGGGCGGTCTGCTCGGTACTGTTTTTGTCATTTTCTCGGTCGGTATCGTTTCCAATTCGCTTTTTGCCACGCACGCTCCCGAAAAGCCCGGCTTCGTCATCGAAGCCGCTGAAGGCGATGCCGGAGGCGCCGCTGCCGGAGGCGCGGCCGAGGCGACCCCGATCGCCGACCTGCTGGCCAGCGCCGACGCCAAGGCCGGCGAGGCGGTGTTCAAGAAGTGCGCGGCCTGCCACTCGATCGAGAAGGGCGGCCCCAACAAGGTCGGTCCGGACCTGTGGTCCATCGTCGACCGCCCCGTCGCCTCGCATGAGGGCTTCGCCTATTCGGGCGCCATGAAGGAGTTCGCCAATGGCGGCTCCGAGAAGTGGACCTTCGACAACCTCAACCACTTCCTGACCTCGCCCAAGGGCTTCGTGAAGGGAACGGCGATGGGCTTCGCCGGCCTCAAGAAGGACGACGAGCGCGCCAACCTGATCGCCTACATGCGCGAACAGGCCGACAGTCCAGTTCCGCTGCCGGAAGCCGGCGCCGCCGCCCCCGAGGGCGAAGCCACCGAAGCCGCGCCCGCCGAAGGAGCCGCGCCCGCCGAAGGAGCCGCTCCGGCCGAGGCAGCGCCCGCAGAACAGGCTCCGGCCGAAGCGGCACCTGCCGAACAGGCTCCGGCTGATCAAGCCCCCGCCGCAGGTGAAGCCGCGCCGGAAGGCCAGCCGGCCGAATAACGAAATCGTAATCTGCCTATCCTTGAAAAAGCCGGGTTCTGCCCGGCTTTTTTGCTACTGTGGGCCGGGCGCGGCATTATCGCCACAATCCGATTCCCTCGTCGGACGAATCCAGTACAGTGCCCATTACGGCGCATGCCTGCACGTAGCGAAAGGACCGGGATGAACTTTCACCATATCAGGGCATCGATGACGGCAATGCTTGTCTCGGCGCTGGCCTGCGCCGCTCTGGCGCCCGGCATCGCCGGGGCGCGGGCGGATGAATGGCATACATCCTCGTCGCTCATCGGCGGCTCCAAATATGGCGAGAACTTCGAACGCTACGACTACGTGAACCCCGACGCACCGAAGGGCGGCACGCTGAACACCACCGTTATCGGCACCTTCGACAGCTTCAACCCCTACATCGTGCAGGGCACGCCGGCCTCGGGGCTGGCCGAATTCGGCGGCGGACTGCTTTACGACACGCTGATGGAGCAGGCGACCGACGAAGGCAGCGTCAGCCATCCGCTTGTGGCCGAAGCCTACAAATATCCGGACGACTTTTCGTCCGCGACCTTCAGGCTCGATCCCGATGCGCGCTGGCATGACGGCCAGCCGATCACCGTCGACGATGTCATCTGGTCCTTCGGGGTGCTGAAAGCCAACAGCCCCATGTACAACCGCTACTACGACAACGTCACCGAAGCGGTGAAAATATCGGATCGCGAGGTCGAGTTCCGCTTCGACCAGAAGGGCAACCGCGAACTGCCCAAGATCATGGGCGACCTCGTGGTGCTGCCGAAGCACTGGTGGGAAGGCACCGATGCGAAGGGCAAGAAGCGCGACATCACCCGCCCGACGCTGGAAGCCCCGCTCGGCTCCGCCGCCTATCGCATCAAAAGCTTCAGGCCGGGGCAGGAGATCATCTGGGAGCGCGTGCCGGACTACTGGGGCGCGAAACTGCCGGTGAAGATCGGGCGCGAGAATTTCGACCAGCGCCGCTATCGCTATTTCCTCGACAACAATGCCGCGTGGCAGGCCTTCACAAAGGGCGGCTTCAAGGACATTCACCCCGAAAACAGCGCGCGGCGCTGGATGACCGCCTATGATTTTCCTGCCGTAAAGGCTGGCGACGTGATCAAGAAGGAGTTCGTGTCCACCGCCCGTGCCAACATGCAGGGCTTTGTCCTCAACACCCGCCGGCCCCTGTTCCAGGACAGGCGCGTGCGCCAGGCGCTGTCCTACGCCTATGATTTCGACACGGCAAACCGCACCCAGTCCTTCGGACTGAACACACGTATCACCAGCTATTTCATGGGCGGCGATTTTGCATCCCGGGGCCTGCCGGAAGGCAAGGAGCTGGAGATCCTCGAGCAATATCGTGACAAGCTGCCGCCGGACCTGTTCACGAAGGAATTCGCCCTGCCGCGCTTCGACAACCCGCAGGCGGAGCGCAAGATTCTGCGCGACGCGGTGGCGCTGTTCAAGGAGGCAGGCTGGGAAATCCGCAATGGCCGGATGGTCAATACCGAAACCGGCCAGCCGTTCAGCTTTGAAATCCTCGATTTCAGCCAGGACTCCGGTCCCACCATCAGCCCGTACATCGAAATGCTGCGCAAGATCGGCGTGACCGTCACCCACCGTATCGTCGATACCAGCCAGTTTGTGAACCGGGTCAACGATTTCGACTACGACGTGATCACGCAAGTGCTGCAGCAGTCCGACTCGCCCGGCAACGAACAGCGCGACTACTGGAGCACACGCGCCGCCGACGCGCCCGGCTCGCGCAACTATTCCGGCATCAAGGACCCGGTGATCGATGCGCTTGTCGACCGGGTGATCTTCGCCACCGACCGCGACGACCTCATCGCAGCCACCCGCGCGCTCGACCGTGTGCTGCTGTGGAATTACTATGTCGTGCCGCAGTTCACCCGCCCGAACCTGTGGGTCGCCTACTGGAACAAGTTCGGCATGCCCGACAAGCAGCCCGAATATATCGGGGCCGACGTCGAATCCTGGTGGATCGACCCCGAAAAGGAAAAGGCGCTGGCGGCCAAGTACCAGAGCGCCAACTGATGAGCGCCTTTTCGCGTCGCGACTTCCTTCTGCTGGGGGGTGCCGCGGCAGCGTGGCCGCTGATGCCCGGCCCTGCCTCCGCCAGCATGGCAACGGGCGTGAAGCTTCACGGCCTCTCGGCCTTCGGGGAGCTGAAATACCCGCCCGGCTTTGCCCATTTCGACTATGTGAACCCCGATGCCCCCAAGGGCGGCACCTTCAATTTTCCACCGCCCAACTGGGTCTTCAACCAGAACCCGCTCACCTTCAACACGCTGAATTCCTTCACGCTGCGCGGCGATGCGCCACCGCGCATGGAGCTCTGCTTCGATACGCTGATGACGCGCGCGCTGGACGAGCCGGACGCGCTCTACGGGCTGCTGGCCGAAGGCGTCACCATCTCGCAGGACCGCAACAGCTTCGACTTCCATCTGCGCAGCGAGGCGCGGTGGCACGATGGCACGCCGCTGACGGCCGGGGATGTCGCCTTCACCCTGATGCTTTACAAGGACAAGGGGCATCCGCAACTGGCGCTGCCGCTTGTCGAGCTTGCCGACGCAGAAGCGCTGGATACGCTTACGGTGCGCCTGACCTTCACCGGCAGGCAGCCGCCGCAGACCATTCTCACAGCCGCCGGAATGCCGATCCTGTCGAAGGTCTACCATACGCAAAACGAATTCGACGCCGGACGCATGACACCCCCTTTGGGCTCCGGCCCTTACAAGGTGGGCCGGGCCGCCGCCGGACAGTTCATCGAATATGAGCGGGTGCCGGATTACTGGGGTCGCGACCTGCCGGTCAATCGCGGTCAGTACAATTTCGACCGCCTGCGCATCGATTTCTACCGCGATCGCAGCGCCGCCTTCGAGGCGTTCAAAAAGGGTGACACCCACTACCGCGAGGAATTCGTCGCCCGCACCTGGGTCTCGGAATACAATTTCCCCGCCATTGCCGACGGACGCGTCCTGAAGCGCGAATTCGACGGCGAGAAATGGCCCGAGATGCAGTCTATGGCGATCAACCAGCGCCGCCCCCGGTTCCGCGACGTGCGTGTGCGCCGTGCCATCGGCCTGTGTTTCGATTTCGAGTGGACGCGCCGCACGCTGTTCTCCGGCGCCTATGAGCGCTCACAGTCCAATTTCGAGAAATCCGAGTTCAAGGCGGAAGGTCTCCCGTCTCCCGCGGAGCTGGCCCTTCTGGAGCCCCTGCGCGCCGACCTGCCGCCGGAGGTGTTCGCGGAACCTGCCCTTCAGCCGGTTTCCGACGGCTCGGGCCGGGACCGCAAGCTGCTCGGCGAGGCCATGGGACTGCTCCGCGACGCCGGCTGGAGCCGCAACGGGTCCTTCGTCGTCAACGACAAGGGCGAGAGGCTGAAGGCGGAAATACTTGCCGACGACGATGCGCTGGCCCGCATTTTCCTGCCCTGGGCGGAAAACATGAAGGCGGTCGGCATCGACGCCTCCGTGCGTGTGATCGATTCCGCACAGTATCAGGCGCGCCAGAACGATTTCGATTTCGACATGATCCTGATGCGCGTCTCGGTCGGCGCGACACCCGCTCACGCGGCAATGGAAGCGCTTTATCACTCCCGTGCCGCGGGACGGCCCGGCACCCGCAATTATCCCGGAACCGAGAGCAGCGCTGTCGATGCGCTCGTCGATGCCGCGGGGCGCGCAAAAACCCGCGACGAGCTGGTTACGGCGCTGCGCGCGCTCGACCGGGTCTTGCGCGCAAGGCTCGACTGGATTCCAACATACTTTGTGGCGAATCACCGGGTCGCGTACTGGGACATGTTCGGGTTTCCCGAAACCAAGCCCGATTACGGCTTTCCGGTCGAGACGCTGTGGTGGTTCGAACCCGAAAAGGCTGCGAAGATTGGAAAAGGCTGACGGTTCAATGAAACGGAGCAGCGCCTGATGGGTGCCTATATCCTGCGCCGCCTGCTTCTGATGATCCCGACCCTCTTCGGCATCATGGCGATCTCCTTCGTCGTCATCCAGTTCGCACCCGGCGGCCCCGTCGAGCAGGTGATCGCCCGCCTGACCGGTCAGGCGGGGGATTCCAGCGACCGTCTCGGCTCCGGCGGGGGCGGCGACATGGGCATGGCCGGCGGCTTCGAGGCCGGGGGCGGCGCCATCTCCGGCAAGTATCGCGGTGCGCAGGGACTCGACCCCGAATTCATCGCCAAGCTTGAAAAGCAGTTCGGCTTCGACAAGCCGCCGCTGGAGCGCTTCGGCCTTATGCTGTGGAACTACGCCCGCTTCGATTTCGGCGAGAGCTATTTCCGCGACATATCGGTGGTCGACCTGATCCTCGAGAAAATGCCGGTGTCGATCTCGCTGGGACTGTGGATCACGCTGATTTCCTACATGATCTCGATACCGCTCGGCATCCGCAAGGCGGTGAAGGACGGCTCGGCTTTCGATACCTGGACCAGCGCCATCGTCATCGTCGGCTATGCGATACCCGGCTTCCTGTTCGCCATCCTGCTGATGATCCTGTTCGCCGGCGGCTCGTTCTATGACTGGTTCCCGCTGCGGGGGCTCACCTCCGACAACTGGTCGCAGATGTCATGGCCGGACCGCATCGTCGACTATTTCTGGCACCTTACCCTGCCGCTGACCGCCATGGTGCTGTCGGCCTTCGCCACCAACACGCTGCTGACGAAGAATTCCTTCCTCGACGAGATCCGCAAGCAATATGTGGTGACGGCGCGCGCCAAGGGCCTGTCCGAACACCGCGTTCTCTATGGCCACGTCTTCCGCAACGCCATGCTGATCGTCATCGCCGGCTTTCCCGGTGCGTTCATCTCGGCCTTCTTCACCGGCTCGCTGCTGATCGAGAACATCTTCTCGCTCGACGGGCTGGGGCTTCTCGGCTTCAAATCGGTGGTCGACCGCGACTATCCGGTGGTGTTCGCCAATCTCTACATCTTCTCGCTGATCGGCCTGTTCGTCAGTCTCATCTCCGACCTCACCTACACATGGATCGACCCCCGCATCGACTTCGACCGGAGGGATGTGTGATGGCCGAGGCCACGATGAAGACGGACGCCGAAAGCGTCGCTCCCCAGCCCGTCACGCCAAGACGGCGGCGGCGGTTCCTGTCGCCGCTCAACCAGCGGCGCTGGGCGAACTTCAAGGCGAACCGGCGCGGCTACTGGTCGTTGTGGATTTTCCTTTTCCTGTTCGTCGCCTCGTTGTTTGCCGAGTTCATCGCCAACGACAAGCCGATCATCGCCTCCTACAAGGGCGAGATTCTCTTCCCCGTCCTCGTCGCCTATCCGGAGGAAAAATTCGGCGGCTTCTATGCCGTCACCGACTATCGCGACCCGGTGATCCGCGACGAGATCGAGGCCAATGGCTGGATGATCTGGCCGCCGATCCGCTATTCCTACCGCACCGTCAACAACGCGGTGCCGCAGGCCGCCCCCGCCAAACCCTCGTGGAGCTACGATGCCGCCACGCGCTGCGGCCAGTATCCGCAAGGCGCGGCGGACCCCGACTGCATCGTCGGCAACTGGAACTGGCTCGGCACCGACGATCAGGCGCGCGACGTCATGGCGCGCGTCATCTACGGTTTCCGCGTCTCGGTGCTGTTCGGGCTGACGCTGACGCTGGGCTCGGCCATCATCGGCGTTTCGGCGGGCGCCATCCAGGGCTATTTCGGCGGCTGGGTCGATCTTCTGTTCCAGCGCTTCATCGAAATCTGGTCGGCTATCCCGGTGCTTTACCTGCTGCTGATCGTGGCGGCAGTGCTGCCGCCCGGCTTCTTCATCCTGCTCGGCCTCATGCTGTTGTTTTCATGGGTGGCCTTCGTCGGCGTGGTGCGGGCGGAATTCCTGCGCGCGCGCAACTTCGAATATGTGAACGCGGCGCGCGCACTCGGCGTCTCCAACCGCACCATCATGTTCCGGCACCTGCTGCCCAACGCCATGGTGGCGACGCTGACCTTCCTGCCCTTCATCCTCAACGGCTCGATCTCGACGCTGACCTCGCTCGACTTCCTCGGCTTCGGCCTGCCGCCGGGCTCGGCCTCGCTGGGTGAAATGCTCAAGCAGGGCCAGCGCTACCTCAACGCGCCGTGGCTCGGCATCACCGGCTTCATCACGCTTTCGATCATGCTCTCGCTGCTGATCTTCATCGGCGAAGCCACGCGCGACGCCTTCGACCCGAGGAAGACGTTCAGGTGAGCACGCCCCTCCTTTCCGTTCGCGATCTCTCGGTCGCCTTCTCGCAAGGGGGGCGGACCTCGCTCGCCGTCGATCATGTGTCCTTCGACATCGGCAAGGGCGAGACGCTGGCGCTGGTGGGTGAGTCCGGTTCCGGCAAATCGGTCTCGGCGCTGTCGGTGCTGAAGCTCCTTCCCTATCCGGCCGCCAGCCACCCTTCCGGGGAAATCCTGTTCGGCGGGCAGGACCTGATGCGGCTCGGTGAAAACGGGCTGCGCAAGGTGCGCGGCAACAAGATCACCATGATCTTTCAGGAGCCGATGACCTCGCTCAATCCGCTGCACACGATCGAGCAGCAGATCGTCGAGGTGCTGAAGCTGCATCGCGGCATGGGCGATGCGCAGGCGCGCAAACGCACGCTGGACCTGCTCAACGAGGTCGGCATCCGCGAGCCGGAAAAGCGGCTCGACGCCTATCCCCACCAGCTTTCGGGCGGGCAGCGCCAGCGCGTCATGATCGCCATGGCGCTCGCCAACGAGCCCGAACTGCTGATCGCCGACGAGCCGACCACGGCGCTCGACGTGACGGTTCAGGCCCAGATTCTTCTTCTCCTCGACACCCTGAAGAAGAACAACGGCATGTCGATGCTGTTCATCACCCACGACCTCGGCATCGTGCGCAAGATCGCCGACCGGGTCTGCGTGATGACAAAAGGCAAGGTGGTCGAGATCGGGCCGACGAAGGACATCTTCGCCAATCCGCAGCACGAATACACCCGCCATCTGCTGGCGGCAGAGCCCCGGGGCAAGCCGCCCGCCGCGGACCCCGCCGCCAAAGCGGTGATGCATGGCGAGGACGTGAAGGTCTGGTTCCCGATCAAGCAGGGCTTTTTCCGCAAGACCGTCGACCATGTGAAGGCCGTCGACGGCATAGATGTGACAGTGCGCGAGGGCCAGACGCTTGGCATCGTTGGCGAATCCGGCTCCGGCAAGACCACGCTCGGCCTTGCGCTGGCGCGCATGATCTCCTCCACCGGCAAGATCCGTTTTGACGGGCGCGACATCGACGCGCTGTCGTTCAACGAGATGCGGCCGCTGCGGCGCGAACTGCAGATCGTGTTCCAGGACCCCTACGGCTCGCTCAGCCCGCGCATGTCGGTGTCGGAGATCATCGAGGAAGGGCTGAAGATCCACGAGCCGAAACTCTCCGCAGACGAGCGCGACGACCGTATCGTCGACGTGCTCAGGGAGGTCGGCCTCGATCCGGAAACGCGCTTCCGTTACCCGCACGAATTTTCGGGCGGGCAGCGCCAGCGCATCGCCATTGCCCGCGCCATGGTGCTCAAGCCCCGCTTCGTCATGCTGGACGAGCCGACCTCGGCGCTCGACATGAGCGTGCAGGCACAGGTGGTCGACCTGCTGCGCGACCTGCAAGCCAAACACAACCTTGCCTATCTTTTCATCAGCCACGACCTGAAGGTGGTGCGCGCGCTCGCCAACGAGGTGATCGTCATGCGCAACGGCAAGGTGGTGGAGGCCGGCCCGGCGGCGCAGATCTTCGAAGCGCCGCGGACCGACTACACGAAGGCGCTGATCTCGGCGGCCTTCCGGATCGAAACCGCCCCCGAAGGCGTGGTTTCGGAATAATTGTCGAGGAGGATATCTTGAGCAATCCGGGCACGGGCCGCGTTCTGCTTGCGGTCAACGCGTTCCACCCCCAGCGCTGGCACGAACTGCTGTCGGCCGAGCGGGAAGTCGTTCTGGAGCGTAATACGGACACCGATGCGTCCATCACCTATGCGGTCGTGTGGAAGCAGAAGCCGAACCTGCTCGCCGGACTGCCAAACCTCAAGGTCATCTTCTCCGTCGGCGCGGGCGTCGATCACATCGTGGAGGACGCCACCATCCCCGCCGACGTCCCGGTGGTGCGCGTGGTCGCGGAAGACCTGACGCGGCACATGGTTGAATATGTCGTGTGGCGCGTGCTCGATCATCATCGTCAGGGCCGGCAGTATCGCGAGCAGCAGCGCCTGCGCGCCTGGCACGACATCGACCAGCGCAATGCCGACGACGTGTCGGTCGGCATCATGGGCTTCGGCCATCTGGGGCGCGCGGCAGCCAGCGCCCTCATGGCGCTCGGCTTCCGCATCAATGGCTGGGCGCGCTCGGCGCGCGAGATGGAAGGCGTCACCACCTATGCCGGCGACGCCGGGCTGGTGCCTTTCCTCAACGCCACCGATATTCTCGTCGTCCTGCTGCCGCTGACGAAGGCGACCACCGGCATCATCGACTACAAGCTTCTCAAGGAACTGCGCCGGCGCAATGCGCTGGGCGGCTCGGTGCTTGTCAATGCAGGACGGGGCCGCTTGCAGAAGGAGGCCGACATCCTGCGCGCGCTGGACGACGGAACGCTCAAGGAAGCGAGCCTCGACGTGTTCGAGATCGAGCCGCTGCCGAAAACCAGCCCGCTGTGGAGCCATCCGAAGGTGTTCGTCACACCGCATGCGGCAGCGACTTCGGACGCCGAACATCTGGTGCCGGTGATGCTCGGGCAGATGGCCGCCTACGAGCGGGGCGAGGAGCTGGAAAACCTGATCGACCGCGAAGCCGGCTACTGAGGCACGGCGGGCGCAGGGGCCGCGCATTTGCGCCGCGTCAGCGACCTGTTCATGGCGTCGATCTCGCCGCGCGCGGCCTCGGCCTTGCGGCGGCGCTCGCTGCGCACGTCTGGCGTCAGCGGCCCGACGCCATAGGGCTGGCGCACGAAGACGGGCCTGGCGTCCAGCGGCAATCCGTACTGGGCGGCCAGCGCATCGCGGTGCATGAACAGCGTGTCGCAGGGCACGCTGTCGTAAGGCAGCGCCGAGACAACGGCCTGATCCTGACGTTCGGTCAGCGAGTTGCCGCACCCCGCCACCATCACGCTTATGCCGGCGGCACCACAAATCCGCACTGCTGCGACCAATCTCGACAATGCCGTCTCCCTGTCCCGACGCAGGGCCGACTTATGGCAGGATTCGGGCATTGTGTAGACCATGCGGCGAATTGGCCGAAACAAGAGGCAGAAAAATTCAAAAAGCGGTTTCCCGTTCCTTTCCCGATGCTATAGGCAGGCAATGCCACAGCAGGAGTGCAAGGAATGAGCGCAAGGACCCTGATCGCACCGTCGGTTCTGTCATCGGACTTCTCGAAACTCGGCGACGAGGTCGAGGCTATTGTCGAGGCTGGCGCGGACTGGGTGCATCTCGACGTCATGGACGGCCACTTCGTGCCCAACATCACCTTCGGCGCACCCGTCATCAAGGCGATCCGCAATCGCACCGACGCCTATTTCGACGCCCATCTGATGATCGCGCCGGTCGATCCCTATCTGGCGGCCTTCGCCGAGGCCGGCTGCGACGGCATCACCGTCCATGCCGAGGCCGGCCCGCATCTCGACCGCTCGCTGCAAACCATCCGCAACCTCGGCAGGAAGGCCGGCGTCTCGCTCAATCCCGCCACCCCGGAAAACGCCATCGAATATGTGCTCGACCGGCTGGACCTCATACTGCTGATGACGATCAACCCCGGTTTCGGCGGACAGGCATTCATTCCGGCGGTGGTGGAGAAGGTGAGGCGCGTCAAGGCGATGATCGGCGAGCGCCCCATCGACATCCAGATCGACGGCGGCGTCACGCCGGAGACGGCGCCCCTGATCGCCGCTGCCGGCGCGAACGTGCTGGTGGCAGGCACGGCCGTGTTCAAGGGCGGCACGGTGGCCTCCTACCGCGCCAATATCGAGGCGATCCGCCAGGCGGCCGACGCCGCCCGCGAATAAACGACCTGCACCTCGGCTTTTTCGTCGACCGGCTTGCACCGAACCCTTTTGCGCCTCAGGCCCGGAACGAGCGCACGCCGTCGATCCATACTGAGGCCACGTCAAGGTCGTCCGACAGCGCGACGATGTTGGCGCGCATGCCTTTCATCAGCCGTCCGAGACGCTGCGACTGCCCGACCGCCTGCGCCGGGCAGGTCGAGGCCATGCGCAGGGCCTCGCCGAGTTCAAGACCGATGGTGCGGTGCATGAAACGCACGGCCGAGATCATGTCGAGATCGGCGCCGGCCAGCGTTCCGTCGCCAAGCCGCAGGCTGCCCCCCCTGCGATAGACGGTGCGCCCGTTCAACGTGAAAGAGGACATGAGCGTGCCGATCGTCGCCATCGCATCGGTGACGAGGAAAATTCTCGCCGGGCCGCGCTTGGCCCTGAGCGCAATCGCCATGGTGGCCGGATCGACATGGATGCCGTCCGCGATCAGACCGGCGAACAAGGTGCCGGTATCGATGGCCGCGCCGGCAAGCCCCGGCTCCCGGCTGCCCAGCGGGCTCATCGCGTTGAAGAGGTGCGTGGCCATGGTCGCGCCGGCTTTCGCATAGGCGGTCGCAGTCGCATAGGAGGCGTCGGAATGGCCGAGGCTTACAATGACGCCGGCCTTCGCCAGCGCCTCCACCTGTTCGGGGCTCACCGATTCCGGCGCGATCGTTGTCAGAAGCACCGGCATGGCGCCGGCCGCCGCCACCAGCGCCTTCAGATCGCCGTCTTCCATCCTGCGGATCAGTTCCGGATCGTGCGCGCCCTTGCGGGCCAGCGACAGATGCGGGCCTTCGAGATGGAGGCCGAGGAAACCGGGAACATTTTTGACCGCCGCCTGCCTGCCCGCGTCTATCGCCGCCGCGGTGATCTGCGGGGTATCGGTGATCAGGGTGGGCAGCAGTGCCGTGGTGCCGAACGGTACATGGGCGGCACAGATGGTTTCGATGGAGGCGAGGTCGGGATGGTCGTTGAGCATCACCCCGCCACCGCCATTGACCTGAAGGTCGATGAAGCCCGGCGCCAGAAAGGCGCCACCGGCCTCGACCCGTTTCACGCCGGCAGGGATGGAAACAGCCGGCACGATGGCCTCTATCGCGCCATGGGCCACGACCAGTGCCGCGTCGTCATGCCAGGTTTCGCCGTCGAAGATCCTGGCTCCCGAAAGGGCGAAACGCTCGCTCATATCGTCTCCGTTACCTTGCGCAGATTGCGGGGCGCATCGGGATCGAGGCCCCTGTGCCGGGCGAAAGCCTCGACGAATGCATAGAAGGACACGATCAGCGGCAGCGGATCGGTGAGCGGATGGCCGGTGGCCGCGAACGGCAGCCGCGCGGCCTTCGTCACCCGGTCGCTGGTCGCGAAGGCGGCGGCCTGCTTGTCCGCCAGCGCATCGACGGCCTCGACCAGCGACGGCTCGGCCGCGTCGCGCGCGGCGAGCGCCAGCACCGGAAAGCCCGGGCCGACCAGCGCCATGGGGCCGTGCATGACCTCTGCCGCACTATAGGCTTCGGCATGAACGCCGCAGGTTTCCTTGAACTTCAGCGCGGCCTCGCTGGCCATGGCGCTCGACGGGCCGCGCCCGAGAATGAACAGCGAACCCTCCCTGCCGAACGGCTCGATCAGCGCGCTCCAGTCGCAGGCGAGCGCCCGCTCCAGCGACTTCGGCAGTTGCTGTAGCGCCGCCAGAAGCGTTTCGTCGCGGGTGGCGTGCGCCATCAGCGCCAGTCCGGCCACAGCCGAATTGACGAAGGTCTTGGTGGCGGCGACGCTCCGCTCCGGTCCGGCCATGATGTCGATGGCGTGGTCGCAAACGCCGGCCAGCGGCGAGCCGGCCGTATTGGTGAGGGCAATCGTGACCGCTCCCTGCTCAGCCGCACTTTGCGCCAGAGCCACGATGTCGGGGCTCTTGCCCGACTGCGACACGGCCAGGCACGCCGCGCGATCGAGGCGCAGCTTTGCCCCATAGATCGAGGCAACGGACGGCCCGATCGACGCCACCGCCAGTCCGGCTGTCAGCTCCACCGCATATTTCAGATATGTCGCGGCATGGGCGGACGAGCCACGCGCCACGGTGACGACGAAGCCCGGCGCACGGCGGCGTAAATCCTGCGCGACATCCTCAAGCACGCTGTCCGACCGGTCGAGGAAGCGGGCGACGGCCTGCGGTATCTCCTCGATCTCGGTTCGCATATAAGTTGCGGCCGTCGTCATGCACTTCCTCCACTGTCATCGCCGGGTCCGCCCAGACGCAGCTCGGCCACGAAATCATAGGCATCGCCCCGATAGACGGAGCGGGTGAATTCCACCACCCTGCCGCTGGCGAGATAGGAAATGCGTTCGATGCGCAAGCCGGCTGCGCCAGCCGCAACCTTCAGCAGCTCCGCATCCTGACCGGTGAGGTTGGCGGCCGAAATGCGCTGCACGGCACGTACCGGACGATAGCCCCCCTTGCCCAGCGCAGCGTAGAGCGAAGCGCCGATGAGCCCGGGTTCGGGCAGCATGCTGGCCGACACGCAGGCACGCTCGATGGCAAGCGGCGTTCCGTCGGCCATGCGCAGGCGCGCCATGCGCACCACCAGTTCCCGGGCCGACAGGCCGAGCACCATCATCTCGTCGGGCGAGGGCGTGAACACGCCCCGGTCCAGCCATTGCGACGTCACGGCCTTGCCGCGCCTTGCCATGTCCTCGGTGAACGAGGTGAGCCGCGACAGCGACTGTTCGACACGCTCGACGCGCGGGGCCACGAACGTGCCTGAGCCGTGGCGCTGCACCAGCACCCCGCTCTCGACCAGATCGCGCACCGCCTTGCGCACGGTCACACGCGAAATATCCGCCTGAACGGCTATGTCGCGCTCGGAGGGCAGCGCGTCGCCCGGCCCCAGCAAGCCGTTCCCGACGGCTTCCTCGATGGTCCGGCGCAGATGCAGGTAAAGCGGCTGACCCCGTGCCGTCTCCCTGATCCCCGCAAACAGATTGCCGGCAGCCTCAGCCATTGCCGGCCCCGCCCGCATGGCCGAAATACCGGGCAGCCATGCGCACCGCTCCGGCCAGCGCATCGCCCTGCGGGTCACGCAGCAAGGCCCGGTAGCGCGGTGCGAGCAAGGGCGCGTAAAGACCTGCCAGCCCGCCCAGAAGGCAAAGCACGTCACCTTCGCCGAGCCGCAACGCTCCAAGCGCCCCTTCCACATCGGCCACAGCCTTGTCGACGATACGGCGCGCCACCGCATCGCCCCGCGCGGCATGGTCGAAGACCTTGGGCGCGAAGCCGCCATAATCGCCCGGCTTTGCCGCCACGGTGAATTCGACCACATCCTCGGGATTGTCGCGGAACACGGCCATGATCTCGCGCGTCAGGGCGGAGGCTTCGCATATGCCGTCATAGGCCAGCAGCGTCTGCTCCAGCAGATCGCGACCGATGCGCGCGCCGCTTGCCTGATCGCCCACCTGAAACCCCCATCCGCCGACAGGGCGCGAAACGCCGTTGCGGCGCACCCGGTAGGCGCTGCCGGTGCCCAGCACCGCAATCGCGCCGTCGCCGGCACCGATTGCGCCTTCCAGCGCGATTTCGGCATCGCTTTCCACCCGGCTTTCCCGGAACGGCAGAATGGCCTGCAACTGCTGGCGATAGGTGCCGACATTGGCACCGGCGAGCCCGAGCACGGCCGGAGTGCGCACGGTCAGCCCGGAATCCTTGCCGGCCGCGACAAAGGCCCGCTGCGCCGCCTCGACGATATGGGCGCGGGCGCTGGTCAGGTCGGTACGGATGTTGGCCGCTCCGGAACTGCCGCGCGCCAGCACCTGTCCGTCAGGAGTGGCGAGCGCCGCCCTGCAACCGGTTCCACCGCCATCTATGCCGAGTATGAAGTCCACCTTCGATCCTCCATTCTTTATAATACCACTTAAATACCAATATCCAAGTGTTAATTTTGAACGCATGACGCAACAGCAGAAGAACGAGCCAATTTGTTAAAATACAAGAGATTTTCATGCCACCTCCGCGTGCCCGCCCGCAAAAGGTTAATAAGCGTGGACAAGTGGTATTTTTTTGGTATTGTTTTAACCAGGAGAACGAGGGGAGCGATGGATATCCGCAGCACGATTGCGCACCGGACAGCCGGCTTCCGCAAACATCTGCGGCAGCCGCAGGCCCGCATTCTTTTCCAACACGCCTGTCGAAGCCAGCCGGAAACCCGCTTTCCGATGGCCGCGCACCTGTTCATAATCGGGAAAGCGTTCAGGCAGGGCTTCCGCAGCCCGGCGCGCCGCCGCCCGTATGCGCAGCTTCATTCGACACAACCGGCCTGAAAAGGCCCAACAGGGAGACCGAGCATGAACATGAAACTCTTCACCGCAGCGCTTCTGGGATCGAGCCTCCTGTGCTCGGCCGCCCATGCGCAGGAAGCCACGCTCACCATCGAAAGCTGGCGCAATGACGACCTCGCCATCTGGCAGGAGAAGCTCATCCCCGCTTTCCAGGCCGCCCACCCCGATGTCAAGGTGGTGTTCTCGCCTTCGGCTCCGACCGAATACAATGCCGCCCTCAATGCCAAGCTCGACGCCGGTTCGGCCGGCGACATCATCACCTGCCGTCCGTTCGACGCCTCGCTCGACCTGTTCAAGAACGGCAAGCTCGCCGACCTGACCGGTCTTTCCGGCATGGAAAACTTCTCCGACGTCGCGAAGTCGGCCTGGACCACCGACGACGGCAAGCAGACCTTCTGCGTGCCTATGGCCTCGGTGATCCACGGCTTCATCTACAACAAGGACGCCTTCAAGGAGCTCGGCATCGAACCGCCGGCGACCGAGGACGAGTTCTTCGCCGCCCTCGACAAGATCAAGGAAGACGGCAACTACATCCCCATGGCCATGGGCACCAAGGACCTGTGGGAAGCCGCCACCATGGGCTACCAGAACATCGGCCCCAACTACTGGCATGGCGAGGAGGGCCGTCTGGCGCTCATCAAGGGCGAGCAGAAGCTGACCGATCCGCAATGGGTGGAGCCCTTCGCCACGCTGGCGAAGTGGAAACCCTATCTCGGCGACGGCTTCGAGGCGCAGACCTACCCCGACAGCCAGAACCTGTTCACGCTCGGCCGCGCCGCCATCTTCCCGGCCGGCTCGTGGGAGATTTCGGTGTTCAACACGCAGGTCGACTTCGAGATGGGCGCCTTCCCGCCCCCGGTCAAGGCGGCCGGCGACACCTGCTACATTTCCGATCACACCGATATCGGCATCGGCATGAACGCCGCCACCAAGAACCCGGAAGCCGCGAAAACCTTCCTCACCTGGGTGGCCTCGCCGGAATTCGCCGAGATCTACGCAAACGCCCTGCCCGGTTTCTTCAGCCTGAACTCGACGCCGGTCAAGATGGAAGACCCGCTGGCGCAGGAGTTCGTCTCGTGGCGCGGCAAGTGTAAGTCGACCATCCGCTCGACCTACCAGATCCTGTCGCGCGGCACGCCCAATCTCGAAAACGAAACCTGGGTGGAATCCGCCAACGTGATCAACGGCACGGTGACGCCGGAGGAGGCAGGCAAGAAGCTTCAGGCCGGTCTCGACAGCTGGTACAAGCCGGCCGAGTGATCAGGGGATCCCTCCCCGGCTTTCCGGGGAGGGCACCTTCAGCGATCCTGTTCCAC
The DNA here is from genome assembly GCF_004363725.1 of Aquamicrobium defluvii. Taxonomy (GTDB): domain Bacteria; phylum Pseudomonadota; class Alphaproteobacteria; order Rhizobiales; family Rhizobiaceae; genus Mesorhizobium; species Mesorhizobium defluvii. Next base: position 54,082 of record NZ_SNZF01000002.1, read on the forward strand.
ACCCATGTCATGCAGGCCACTGCCTACCACCCTATGGCGCCGAAGGCCGCAGGGAGACTATGCTGAAGCATGTCGCCCGGAAGTGGGAACTGGTTTCGGGCGACATGCGTAAAGACAGGAACTGAACGCGTGAGGAGCGAATCCGAAAGATCGCGACACGCTGTAGAATCTTCGACCACGGACCCCGCCCATGACGGCAGAAGCTGCACCCAAGAGACCGTTCCGCTGGCACATCATCGTGTTCCTGGCGCCGGCGGTGCTGGTCTACACGGCGATCATGATCGTGCCGCTGTTCGGCACATTGCAGTTCTCGCTGTTCCGGAATGTTTCCGGTGGCCATACCTTCGTGGGGCTCGACAATTTCCGCACGCTGTTCGGCGACCCGAACTGGTCGAGGGGCTTCTGGAACGCGCTGTGGAACAATGTCTGGTTCTTCATCATCCACATGCTGGTCCAGAACCCGATCGGCATATTGCTGGCGGCGCTGCTTTCCAGCCCGAAACTGCGCCTCTCGTCGTTCTACCGAACCGCCATCTTCATTCCGACGATCCTGTCCTTCGTCATCGTCGGCTTCGCATGGAAGCTGATCCTGTCGCCGATCTGGGGCGTCGCGCCGAACCTGCTCGACCTCGTCGGCCTGAAAAGCCTGTTCACGCCGTGGCTCGGCAAGGAGGAATATGCGCTCACCGCGCTCAGCCTGATCTCGGTGTGGCAGTTCGTCGGCATTCCGATGATGCTGATCTATGCCGCCCTGCTCTCCATTCCCGATGAGGTGATCGAGGCCGCCGAATGCGACGGCGTGACCGGCATGGCGCAGTTCTGGAAGATCAAGCTGCCGCTGGTCCTGCCTTCCATCGGCATCATTTCCGTGCTGACCTTCGTCGCCAATTTCAACGCCTTCGACCTCATCTATTCGGCGCAGGGCGCGCTTGCCGGCCCCAACTACTCGACCGACATTCTCGGCACATTCCTCTACCGCGCCTTCTTCGGCTTCCAGCTTCAGGTGGGCGACCGCAACATGGGCGCTGCCATCGCCACCATGATGTTCCTCATCATCCTGACCGGCGTGTGCCTTTATCTGTTCCTCATCCAGACGCGGCTGCGCCGCTACCAGTTCTGAGGCGAAGACGATGAACCGCGCCACCGCCTCGCTCCCCCGCTCGGTCGCCGCCCACGCGATCCTGATCTCCTACACGGTGATCGCGCTGTTTCCGGTGTTCGTGATCCTCATCAACTCGTTCAAGAGCCGCAGATCGATCTTCGGCGCGCCGATGATGCCGCCAACACCGGAAACCTTCGACCTCGTCGGCTATCGCATGGTGCTGACGCAGGGCGATTTCCTCACCTATTTCCAGAACAGCTTCATCGTCACGGTGGCGTCGCTGTTCTTCGTTCTGCTGTTCGGGGCCATGGCCGCTTTCGCGCTGTCGGAGTACCGCTTCCGCGGCAACCGGCTGATGGGGCTTTATCTGGCGCTCGGCATCATGATCCCGATCCGCCTCGGAACCGTCGCCATATTGCAGATGATGGTGGCCTCCGGACTGGTGAACACGCTGACGGCGCTGATCCTCGTCTACACGGCGCAGGGCCTGCCGCTCGCCGTTTTCATCCTGACGGAGTTCATGAGCGGCGTTTCCGACGACCTCAAGAATGCCGGGCGCATCGACGGGCTTTCTGAATACCGCATCTTCTTCAGGCTTGTGCTGCCGCTGGTGCGGCCGGCCATGGCCACGGTCGCGGTGTTCACCATGATCCCGATCTGGAACGATCTGTGGTTCCCGCTGATCCTCGCGCCGTCCGAGGCGACCAAGACCGTCACGCTCGGCGCGCAGATGTTCATCGGCCAGTACGTCACCAACTGGAACGCGGTGCTGGCAGCCCTTTCGCTGGCGATCCTGCCGGTGCTCGTCCTCTACCTCATCTTCTCGCGGCAACTGATCCGCGGCATCACTTCCGGAGCCGTCAAGTGAGTTCAGACAAACCGATACGCGTCGTCGTCGCCGGGCTCGGCAATATGGGCCGCAGCCATGCGCTGGCCTACGCGGCCAATCCGGACTTCGAGATCGCCGCGCTCGTCAACCGCTCCGACGTGGAACTGCCCGAACCGCTTGCCGGCCGCCCGATCCGGCGCTCCTTCACGGAAGCGCTGGCCGCGGAAAAGCCGGACCTCGCCTGCATCGCCACCTATTCCGACAGCCATGCCGACTATGCGGTGCAGGCGCTTGAGGCCGGCTGCCATGTGTTCGTGGAAAAGCCGCTGGCCACCACCGTGGCCGATGCGCGGCGCGTGGTGGACGCGGCAAAGGCCAATGGCCGCAAGCTGGTGATCGGCTACATATTGCGCTACCATCCTTCATGGATGCGGCTGATCGCGGAAGCGCGCAAGCTCGGCGGCCCTTACGTGTTCCGCATGAACCTGAACCAGCAGTCTTCCGGCCCGACATGGGAAACGCACAGGCAGCTGATGAAGACGACCTCGCCCATCGTCGATTGCGGCGTGCATTATCTGGACGTGATGTGCCAGATCACCGACGCGAGACCGGTGGAAGTGCGCGGCATGGGCCTGCGCCTTTCCGGCGAGATCGATCCGGCCATGTACAATTACGGCCATCTCCAGGTGCTGTTCGAAGACGGTTCGGTCGGCTGGTACGAGGCCGGCTGGGGGCCGATGATTTCCGAGACCGCCTTCTTCGTGAAGGACGTGATCTCGCCCAATGGCTGCGTGTCGATCGTCATGGCCGAGGGTGCGAAATCGGATGACATCGACACCCACACCAAGACCTCGACCATCCGCCTGCACAGCGCCGCCACCGGCCCGGACGGACGCTTCGCGCAGGAGGACCGGATGCTGTCCATGCAGGGCGAGCCCGGTCATCAGGACCTGTGCGACCTCGAGCAGGCGTTCGTGCTGAAGGCGATACGCGAGGACATCGACCTCACCCGCCACATGGACGACGCCGTGAAATCGCTGGCCGTCTGCCTCGCCGCCGACGAAAGCGTGCGCACTGGCAAGGCAGTTCGGCTGTAAGGCGGATCGCGACATTCAACAAGGACTGCACATGGGTTCGCTGAACATCGAGAACGTGAAAAAATCCTTCGGACAGGTCGATGTGCTGAAGGGCATCGACCTCGATGTCGCGGATGGCGAATTCGTCGTGTTCGTCGGCCCCTCGGGGTGCGGCAAATCCACGCTGCTCAGGGTCATCGCCGGGCTGGAGGACGCCACATCGGGCCGCGTCGTCATCGACGGCAGGGATGTGAGCTCGACGCCGCCGGCAAAAAGGGGCATCGCCATGGTGTTCCAGACCTATGCGCTCTATCCGCACCTGACGGTGAAGAACAACATGGGCCTCGGCCTGAAGCAGGCGGGCACACCGGCCGCCGAGATCGACAAACGCGTGGCGGAAGCCTCCGCCATGCTGTCGCTGGAACCCTATCTGCAACGCCGGCCGGCGGAACTGTCGGGCGGGCAGCGCCAGCGCGTCGCCATCGGGCGCGCTGTGGTGCGCGAGCCCAGCCTGTTCCTGTTCGACGAGCCGCTGTCCAATCTGGATGCGGCGCTGCGCGTCAACACGCGGCTGGAAATCGCCCAGCTTCATCGCCGCCTCAGGGCGACGATGATCTATGTGACCCACGACCAGGTGGAAGCCATGACGCTGGCCGACCGCATCGTGGTGCTCAACGGCGGCCGCATCGAGCAGATCGGGGCGCCGATGGAGCTTTACAACTCACCCGCCAACGAATTCGTCGCCGGCTTCATAGGATCGCCCAGGATGAATTTCATCGAAGGCGCAAGGCTCGGCGAAAGCGTCAGAACGGTGGGCGTACGGCCCGAGCATATCGCCGTCGATCCGCACAATGGCGACTGGAAAAGCACTGTCATCCATGCCGAGCATCTGGGCGCGGACACAAATCTCTATCTCGATTGCGAAAAGGCCGGGCTGATCACCGTTCGCCTGTTCGGCGTCTACAATGCCGAGCCGGGGGCGACGCTCTATGCCACGCCCGATCCGGCCCACACCTACCGCTTCGGGCAGGACGGCAGGCGCATCTGACGAAAAAGGCCCCGGCGCTTGCGCAACGGGGCCTTTCGGAAAATCCCGGAACGCTATCAGCCGACGAAAGCGCGCTCGACCACGAAGTCGGCGGGGCTGCTCAGCGAGCCCTCGACGAAACCGCGCTTCTCGACCAGTTCCTTCACGTCGTGCAGCATGTGCATCGATCCGCAGATCATGACGCGGTCGGTTTCGCGATTCAGCGGCTCGATTCCAAGATCGCTGTAAAACTTGCCGCTCTCGATCAGCGTGGTGATGCGGCCCATGACCGGCGTTTCCTCACGCGTCGTGGAATTATAGAGCGTCACGCGGTCGGCATATTCGCCGATCAGCGGATCGTCCCGCAACGCGGCCACCAGCTCCTGGCCATAGGTGAGCTCGGCACGGTCGCGGCAGGTGTGCGTAAGGACGACCTTCTCGAAGCGCTCATAGGTGTCGGGGTCGCGCAGCAGGCTGGCGAAAGGCGCGATGCCGGTGCCGGTGGAGATCATGAACAGCCGTCTGGCCGGGGTGAGCGCATCGAGCACCAGCGTGCCCGTTGCCTTCTGGCGCAACAGGATGGTGTCGCCCGGCTGGATCTTCTGCAAGTGCTGTGTCAGGGGACCGTCCGGCACCTTGATGGAGAAGAACTCGAGTTCCTCGTCCCAGGCGGGGCTGGCAACGGAATAGGCGCGGAACACCGGCTTCTCGGCATTGGGCAGGCCGATCATGACGAACTCGCCCGAGCGGAAGCGCAGCGATTTCGGGCGTGTGACACGGAAGGCGAACAGCCTGTCCGTGTAATGTTTCACGGACACCACGGTCTCCGCATAGACATTTGCCGGAATCGGGAACGGGACCGGCCTGGCCTCGGATGAATTCAACGTGGGAACCGTGTTCATCAAGAAAACTTTCTGCAAATGCAGCGCATCGAAAGCTGCGCGAGCGACCCCTGCGGGTCCAGCGCGCTGAGGCGCGGTGCTGTCTGGCAAGCCCTTCCCTGCCGGGAGACTAGATATATAGAGGCGAGTTTAGCGTCAAGGAGCGGGGGCGGAACGCCTTTTCAATCTGGAACGTTTCCATGGCCGCAGCGTTGCGGCTTCAGGCAAAATCGCGCAAACCCGGCCCATCAGATGAAATACGGCTTTCCATTCGCTCTTCAGGCGCCATCCCGCGCCGGTAGACAACGCGGATAACGTTGTTGCCTCTGCGCGTGCGGGTTCCTATAGAGAGAAGAGCCTGCTCCGGGACCGGGAACATGGCAGCTAAACGATGATCTGCCGGGGACAAAGCAGGTGCAGCAGCATCCTGAAGCTGCTGCACCGGAACGGAACAACAGGAAAGGAACCGGATGGCCGACCAGCTCGCAACCGAAATCATCGACAAGATCAAGGAACATGCCGAGCCCGGCAATGAGGAAATCACCGTCGGTACGGAACTGACCTCGCTCGGCATCCACTCGCTGGAACTGACCGAGATCATCTTCGATCTCGAGGAGAAGTACGGCATCGAGATCGAGATGAATACGGTCGACGCCTGGGCCAACCTGAAGAATGTCGGCGACATGATCGAGGCGGTCCGCGGCCTGATCGCGCAGAAGGGCTGATCCGTCACCGCATGCGCAAGCGCGTCGTCATCACCGGCATAGGCGGTCTTTGCGGCCTCGGCACCAGTGCGCCGGCGATCTGGGACGCCATGCGCGCGGGACGGTCTGCTATCGGGCCGATTTCCAATCCCGCGCTGCATGACGTCAAGGTCGCAACCGGCTGCGAGATCAGGGAACTGCCCGAACACGGCGTCGAGCGCAAGCAGCTCGTGGCCATGGACCGCTTCAGCCTGCTGGCCGTGATCGCCGCGCGCGAGGCCGCGCACCATGCCGGCCTGAGCATCGGCGAGGCCAACACGCACAGGATCGGGGCCACGGTCGGCGTTGGCGTGTGCGGCTGGGAAGTCATCGAGGAGAACTATCGGGCGATCCTGCTCGAAGGAAAATCGCGGGCGGGCATCTTCTCGGTGCCGAAGGCCATGCCCGGTGCGCCGGCCGGCCATGTCAGCATGAATCTGGGGCTGAGGGGCCCGGTCTTCGGCGTGACCTCGGCCTGCTCCTCCTCCAATCATGCCATCGCTTCCGCGGTCGACCAGATCAGGCTGGGGCGGGCCGACGCCATGCTGGCCGGCGGCACGGATGCGCCGATGGTCTGGGGCATCCTGAAGGGCTGGGAGGCGCTTCGCGTGCTTTCACCCGACACCTGCCGCCCGTTCTCCGCCGACCGGCAGGGGCTGGTGCTGGGCGAAGGCGCGGGCATGGTCGTGCTGGAAAGCTACGATCACGCCATTGCGCGTGGCGCGGACATTCTGGCCGAAATCGCCGGCGCCGGATTTTCAGGCGATGCCTCCGACATCGTCGCGCCCACCATCGACGGGCCGGAGCGCGCCATGCGCGCATGCCTTGCGGATGCGGGCCTCAGGGCGGAAGAGATCGACTATCTCAATGCCCACGGCACCGGCACAAAGGCCAACGACCAGATCGAAACCGCGGCGATCAGGCGCGTGTTCGGCGATCATGCCTACAAGCTGTCCGTGTCCTCGACGAAATCCATGCACGCGCATTGCCTCGGCGCGTCCGGGGCGCTGGAGCTGATCGCCTGCGTCATGGCGATCCGCGAAGGCATCGTCCCGCCAACCGCCAACTACCGCGAGCCGGACCCGGAGTGCGACCTCGACATCACGCCCAACACGGCGCGTGAACGCAAGGTGCGCACGGCGATTTCCAACGCCTTCGCCTTCGGCGGCACCAATGCCGTGCTGGCGATCAGGGCGGTGTGAATTTTCGACGATGACGACAGCGGCGGGCGTCATCCTGCGTCTGCCGCTGCCGCATTCCCGGCAATCTTTCCCGCAGGAGTTCTTGCATGGCCGATCTGTCAGCTTTCCCCGTCACCACGCGCTGGCCCGCGCAGCACCCCGACCGCATCCAGCTCTACTCGGCGCCGACGCCGAACGGCGTGAAGGTTTCGATCGCGCTGGAGGAGCTCGGCCTGCCTTACGAGGCGCACTATGTCGATATCGGCAAGGATGAAACCTGGGGGCCGGAATTCCTTTCGCTCAACCCCAACGGCAAGATTCCGTCCATCATCGACCCGAAGGGGCCGAGCGGCGAGCCGATGGCGCTGTTCGAATCCGGCGCCATCCTGCTCTATCTCGCCGAAAAGACGGGCAAGCTGCTGCCTTCCGACCCGGCGAAGCGCTATGAGACCATCCAGTGGGTGTTCTTCCAGATGGCCGCCATCGGCCCGATCTTCGGCCAGCTCGGCTTCTTCCACAAGTTCGCCGGCCGCGAGATCGCCGACAAGCGGCCGCTGGAGCGCTACCGCGCGGAGTCGCGCCGCCTCGTCGGCGTGCTTGAAGGCCGTCTCAGGGACCGCAAGTGGATCATGGGCAACGACTACACCATCGCCGACATTTCCATGCTGGGCTGGGTGCGCAACCTGATCGGCTTCTACGAGGCGCGCGAACTGGTGGGGTTCGACGATTTCCCGGCGGTCGCCGCGTGGCTGGAGCGCGGCCTGGCGCGGCCGGCCGTGCAGGCCGGGCTGGAAATCCCACAGCGTCCCTGACGTTTCAGCCGCCTTACAATTCCTCCCCGTCGCCGACGATCATGTCGGCGGCCCGGCGTCGCGCCAACACGCGCCCGGCATTGGGCATATCGTTGGCGGCGACCTTTGCGCGCGCCTCCTCATCGGCCAGGCCATGGTCGTGCCAGCGGGCCAGCAACCGGCGCTCGAGCACCGTGGCCGGCACGTCGAGAAAGACGGAGAAGTCGAACAGGTCCGCGAGTCGCGACCACGGCTCCTCGTCCAGCAGCAGATAGTTGCCCTCGACCAGCACGAAGCGCACTTCCTTGTCCAGTATGGCCGCTGCCGCGCGCGACAGTTCCATGCTGCGGTCGAACACCGGGATAGCAATGTCGGGCTCGCCCGCCCTGATACGCTTCAGCAGGGCCTCGAAACCGGCGAAGTCGAAGCTTTCGGGACTGCCCTTGCGCGCTCTCATCCCGCGCCGCTCCAGCACGATATCGTCAAGGTGGAAGCCGTCCATCGGCACCACTTCCACGGCACCTTCCGGCAACAGCTCCCTGAGCTTTTCCGAAAGCGTGGATTTGCCGGCTCCCGGCGGCCCGGCAATGGCCACGATGAACCGCTCGGATTTGCCGGCGCGCTTGAAGATCGCCGAGGCTATGGACGCGATTGCGGACATGAAACCCTCCCTCTTCCGCTACGGAACGCCGCAACCTTTACACAGGTTCCATTCCGGCAGGCTGCATACCGGCACGCAGGAACCCGCCATCGAACGGCACCTCGGCCGTGCCGCCACCGGCCATGACCAGGCGCAGCGTTTCAGCCTCCGCCGCAAGCTGGCGGGGCAGTTGCAGGGCACCCAGCGGCAAGGCCCCGAGCACCTGCCGGAAGGCCACGCGCCCGCCCAGATCGAAGGCCGTGTCGACGCCCTCGCGCCGGAGCCAGTTGTCACCGAGCGAGGCGGCGTGCCCCACCGCCGTCCTGCCATCCTCGATGCCCAGAACGCCCGTGTGACGCCCGCTCCACGGCGCATAATCGCGCCCGCCATTGCTGATCCACAGCATGGTGACGGGCAGTTCGGCGGGGTTCTTCAGGACAAGGACGAGATCGTCCTCGGCCCTGCGCGCCACTGCCGTCCAGCCTATCCGGGTGTTTTCGGCTTCGACCAGCGTGACGAAATCCTCCTGCCGGCGCCCGGGCCGGTACTCCGTGAGATCGATCGCTCCGCCGTCGGCTGCCGGAAAACGGGTAATGTCCGCCGTTCGCGCCGGATAGGCCAGAAGCGAGCGGCCGCGCGCCGGATCGGGTTCAAGCGCCTCGTCACCGGTCCCGGCAAGGCGCTTCGGCGAAAAAGCGAGACGCCCGCCGTCCGCCATCGCCGTCATGGCGTGATGCGCAACGGAAATCGCGCCTTCTCCACCGGTAAAGACATGCTCCTGATAAAGGAATGGGTGACCGTTGCGCACGGTCAGGATCTTGTCCACCGTCGCGCCCATGACCTTGCGCTTCAGTCGCAACGAGGCCCGCCAGCCGTCCTCAAGCGCGCTGCTGTCGACCACTTCCCAGGTGCTGTTGGCCGTCCAGCCATGCAGCGGTGCTTCCTCCACGTCGGCGCGCGAGAACGGGGCGCACAGGAAATCGCCGGACAGGCGCACGACGCCTTCGGGCAGATGTTCGGGCAATGTCTCGCGCGGCTCCTCGACCCACGGCGCGCGATGCAGGGGTTTCAGCGTTCTCCCGTCCCGCCCGATGATCAGACCGGCGATATGCCCGACGGCAGGATCGACGGACACCGAAATCCCGTCAGCGCCGAAAGTGAAGATTTCCATGGCGGTCCTTTCCGAAGCTGCTGCACGCGGGCCACAATGCGCAAGCCGCGTGCGACTGGCAATGGGCCGGCCAGGCGAAGCGAATGGACGCGCACAGCGGCTTGGGCTAGGGTCCGCGCAATTTACGCCTTTGCCATCCAGCCAGCACCATTTCTCACGGCAAGCTCTTGTCCCGACTGCTCCACAAACTCGTCGTTCTCTTCACCCTGACCGCGCTGATCGGCGGCTGCACGACAGCCATGCCGCCCGAAGCGGTGCTTTCCGTGCCTGCCGCACCGCAGAAATACGCCTCCATCGTTGTCGATGCCCGCACCGGCAAGCAGCTTTTCGAGATGAACTCGACATCTGCGCGCTACCCCGCCTCGCTGACCAAGATGATGACGCTCTACATGCTGTTCGAGGCGCTGACGGCGGGACGCGTGGAAAAGGACGCCGAAATCCCCGTTTCCGCCTATGCCGCTTCGCGACCGCCCAGCAAGCTTGGCCTGCGGCCCGGCGAGCGGATCGATGTGGACACAGCCATTCGCGCGCTGACGGTGAAGTCGGCCAACGACGTTGCCGCCGCCGTGGGAGAATATCTCGCCGACAGCGAGGACGCCTTCGCCGCCGCAATGACCGCGAAGGCCCGGCAGCTCGGCATGCGCAACACCACCTTCCGAAACGCCTCCGGCCTGCCGGACGAGGGCCAGTTCACCACGGCGCGCGACATGGCGGTTCTGGGCATCGCCCTGCGCAACCGCTTCCCGCAATACTACCACTATTTCTCGGCCAAGGACTTCATGTTCAGGGGCAAGCTTGTGCGGGGCCATAACGACATGCTGGGCCGCGTCCACGGCGTCGATGGCATCAAGACCGGCTATATCCGCGCTTCCGGCTTCAACATCGTCACCTCCTACAGCGCGGACGGGCGCCGCTACGTTGTGGTGGTGATGGGCGCCAACACCGCCCGTGAGCGCAACGCCCATGCGGAATCGCTGCTCGAACGGGCGCTGGGCGCTTCGCCCGACAAGACTCGGGTGGTGTTCCAGGAGAGCCGGTAGGCCCGACCTGTTCGCGGGCCCCGGTTGCGAAGCTACCTGGCGGGAATGACGATCCGGTCGGTCTTGTCGCCCTTGGGACGCTCCACCGGCATCTGTTCGCCCGTGACGATGAAGTAGATCGTCTCGGCGATGTTGGTGGCATGGTCGCCGATGCGCTCGATGTTCTTGGCGCAGAACAGCAGATGCGTACAGGGCGTGATGTTGCGCGGATCTTCCATCATGTAGGTGAGAAGCTCGCGGAACAGCGACGTGTACATGGCGTCGATCTGGTCGTCGCGGTCGCGCACGAAACCGATGGTCTCGACCGAACGCGAGGCGTAGACGTCGAGCACCTCCTTGAGCTGGGTGAGCGCCAGATCGGCAAGCGCCTCCAGCCCCCGATAGAGCGAGGCCGGCTGCATGCTGTTGTCGCCCACCGAGGCGACGCGCTTGGCGACGTTCTTGGCGAGATCGCCGACTCGCTCGAGATCGGCCGAGATGCGGATGACGCCGATGACTTCGCGCAGGTCCGTGGCCATGGGCTGACGCTTGCCGATGAGCAGGATCGCCTTGTCGTCCACCTCGCGCTGGCCCTGATCCAGGATTGCATCATCCTCCACCACCTTGCGAGCAAGGTCGGGATCGGCATTGACAAGCGCCAGAACCGACTGTTCGACCATGCGTTCGGCATGGCCGCCCATGGCGGCGATACGCTTCGACAGATATTTCAGCTCCTCGTCATAGGCGCTGACAATATGCAAGGACTGCATGGACGGAACCTCCGCGGCCGCTGTGATTCGGCCCTGCCTGTTTCCCCTTCCGTTACGCCACTCACATGACAATTGCGCGAAAGCGAAACGATTTCCGCCTTTCACCCTAAAACGATAGGTCCGGCATTTCTAGTTGGCCGGCAAATAAACCGTGAAGGCCGATCCTTTGCCGAGTTCGGACTGGATGGACAGCCGGCCATGGTGGCGGGTGAGGATGTGCTTGACGATGGCGAGCCCCAGTCCCGTTCCCTTGCGCGACTGGGCGGTCTCGGAATCGATGCGGTAGAAGCGCTCCGTCACGCGCGGAATGTGTTCCTCGGGAATGCCGGGGCCGAAATCGCGCACCGTCACCTCGATGCCCGGCTGCGGAGCCTTGTCGGTGCGGGCGATGGAAACGACGACGCGATCGCCGTCCTGCCCGTATTTGCAGGCGTTCTCAAGAAGGTTCTCGAACACCTGATAAAGCTCGTCACGGTCGCCCGGCACCTCCATGGGACCATCGGCGAAATCGCGCTCGATGACGAGGTTGTTCTCCTTCGCCAGCGGACCGAGGGAATCGACGACGCTTTCGACGACCTGCTTCACATCCACCCGCGCGCCGGGTTTCAGGTAGGGCTTCATCTCCAGCCGCGACAGCGACAGCATGTCGTCGATCAGGCGCGCCATGCGTCCGGTCTGGTTTTGCATGATGTGCAGGAACTGCTCGCGCGCGGCCGGGTCGTTGCGGGCCGGGCCACGCAGGGTCTCGATAAATCCTGCGATCGAGGCCAGCGGCGTGCGCATTTCGTGGCTGGCGTTGGCGATGAAGTCTGCCCGCATGCGGTCGATGCGGCGCGCCTCGCTCTGGTCCTTGAACAGGAGAACATGCAGGCGCGAGCCATGACCGACCGCGGAGGCGGTGACGCGGTAGACGCGCTCGACAGGCAGCTTGTCGATGAAATCGGCGGATGGCGAGCCGCCGCCGGCCAGGGCCGCGTCGATCAGGACCTGCATTTCCGGCGCGCGGAACTTGAGCTGCAACGACATGCCCGCGCGAAGATCGCCGAAGGCGGCAATCGCCGCCGCATTGGCATGGATGATGGACGCGTTGTCGTCGAAGACGATCAGGGGATCGGTCACCGCAGCGGCGAGATTCTCGGCCGAAAGGCTCTGCAGTTCCCCGGCCTCTGCGGCCGCCCTGCTCTGCTCGCCGTCACCCGTTGCGTCCCCGGAAATCCCGGCGGCCAGCAGCAGGGCGACAATGGCGGCCGGCAGGACCATGAAAGGCATGCCCGCAAAAAACTGCACGCAAAACAGGGCAGCGACGGCGACAGCCAGAAGCCAGCGTGCCTGCCACAGGTTGCGCATGAAGCGCCGTGCACCATACTTCTGTCGGTCACTCAAATCGGCCATGATGTCCGGCAGATAGCTCCTGTATGTCCGCATCTTGTCCTAGCATGAACTTCAATACACGAAAGGTCAGCCTGCATGAAAAACTCCGATGACAGCCCTGTGACAGCCGGCACCGATCAGCTCAGGATAAAGATTGGCGGGAAGGAACGCCTGTTCGACGTCGACGATCCGAAGCTGCCGGACTGGATTGAGGAAAACAAGATGACGGCAGGCGGCTATCCCTACAACAAGAAGATGAAAAAGGAAGAATACGAGCCCACGCTCGAAGCGCTCCAGATCGAGCTTGTAAAGGCGCAGGCGTGGATGCAGAAGACCGGACACCGCGTCATCTGCCTGTTCGAGGGACGCGACGCCGCCGGCAAGGGCGGCACCATCTTCGTCCTGCACCAGTACATGAACCCGCGTTCCGCCCACACGGTGGCGCTTACCAAGCCGACGGAGACCGAGCAGGGCCAGTGGTATTTCCAGCGCTATGTCGAGCATTTCCCGACCGCAGGCGAACTCGTCTCGTTCGACCGCTCCTGGTACAACCGGGCCGGCGTCGAGCCGGTGATGGGCTTCTGCACACCGGAGCAGCACAGGCATTTCCTGGAGGAAGCTCCGCGCTTCGAGAGGATGATCCGCTCCGAAGGCATCCATTTCTTCAAGTTCTGGCTCGACATCGGTCAGGAAACGCAGCTCGAACGGTTCCATGACAGGCGTCACAGCGCGCTCAAGAGCTGGAAGTTCTCGCCGATGGATATTGCCGGCATCACCCGCTGGGACGACTATACCAGGGCCCGCGACCTGATGATCGAAACGACCCACAGCAAGGCGGGACCATGGACGGTGGTGCGGGCCAACGACAAGCGCCGCGCGCGCCTTGCCGTCATCCGTCGCCTGCTGCTGTCCCTGCCCTATGACGGTCGCGACACAGGCGTCATAGGCAAGGAGGACGACAAGATCATCGGCGAGGGGCGATCGCTGCTGCTCGCATAGGCCACAACGCCGCCGCCCCTGCAATCTGCTGCGTTGCCGAGCCGCCCGCCGGCGGGCTGGCCAGCGATGTCATCATGTTTTCATGCGGCGTCTTTTCCCACCGGAACGGCTGGCGCCAGAGCTGCCAGATCGCGCGCCAGCCGGCCCAGGACATCATTGCCCAATAGACCGGAGTCAATGCCACGACTTTCCAGAAACCACGCTTGTGGCCTGGCCCCAGCGTACGCCAGCCAAGCAGCAGAAAGGCAAGATAGCCGAACGTGACGTTGACCATATCGACAGCCAGAAGGGCGGGAAAAGGCCGCTCGCCTGTCATGCCGAGCTGGAGACGTATGGTAACGACAAGGAAGGTCGCCAGCAGCACCGGATGCAGCAGGGCCGATGCCAGCATGCCGCCGAACAGGACCTGCGCCATCAGGAAAGAGCGGAACCCGAGATCGCCGGCGAGGCGTATGGGGTGGCGCATATGCACCAGCCAGGTCTGCGCCCAGCCCTTGAACCAGCGGGTTCGCTGGGGAATCCAGATGCCGACGGTGCGGGGCGCCTTTTCGTAGGTGGGCGATGACAGGACATCCGCCCTGTAGCCGAAGCGGGCGAGCCTCAGCCCCAGATCGGCATCTTCGGTGACGTTGAACGGATCCCAGCCACCCACCTCTTCCAGCGCCTCGCGCCGGAAATGGTTGGATGTCCCGCCCAGGGGCAGCAGGAACCCGTTACGCGCCAGAAAAGGCAGAAGACCGTGGAAAAGCGCCCGGTATTCGAAAGCGAACATGCGCGCAACCTTGCTTTCCGGGGCATTGGAAATCTCCAGCGGCGCCTGAAGAACGGCAACCTCGCGCCCGCACTCCCGAAACTTTGCCCATGCTTCCGCAAGCTGCATCGGGTCCGGCCAGTCCTCGGCATCGTAGAGCACCACGAAATCGCCGCTCGTCAGCGGCAGCGCATAGGAAAGCGCCTTCGGCTTGGTGCGCGGACCGATAGCCGGCACCTCCACCACCTCAATGTGGGACGGCAGCGGACAGGCGCGGATGGCCGTCAGCGTTTCATGGTCGTCCGCCTCGCAGACCAGCTTGATCTCCAGCTTCTCACGCGGCCAGACGATCCAGTCCAGCGCCGTCAGCAGGTCCGGAACGACGTTGGCCTCCTTGTAGAGGGCAATCAGCACCGAATATGTGGGCACATTGCCTTCGGGAACAGGAGGTGCGGCACGATGCTTCACCGGGCCGGACGCCATGGCGGCAAGAAACCTCAGGATCACGCAGGCGAAGAAGAATACGGTTGCCAGCGCATGCACGAGCGTCAGCACGACCATGGGTGCGAGCACGATTCCCACAGGCAGCAGAGACATGAGGATGCCCACCATGTAACCCTGCCATGCATTGGCGACGATATGGGCGGACATGTCGGGATGCTTTTCCGAAAGACCGTTCACCGCAATGCGTGACAGAAGCGGGCGCGCCCGCTCGATCAGGGCCGCGCGCAGCGTCCGGTCGTCGACGATGCGCATGCGCGGCGCCAGACGCGGGCGGGTACGCAGACAGGCTTGCAGGCGTCCGGGACGTATCGCCCGGGTTGAAAGAAGATAATAAACGTTGCCGTCCCGATGCAGATACTTGACGGGCAGATGGCTGCCATTGCCGCGCAGGAGCATGAGAAGCTGGTCGTCGCTCAGCAGCATGCGAGGCGGATCGATGGTGTCCAGCCGTTGCAGTCCCAGTTCGTCCGACAGGGCCTGGAGAATCCCGCCTCTTTCGCAGCCCCCGCACGACGCCAGCACGGATATGATGTCATTGTGCGCACCTTGCGCGCGGGCAAGCTGCCCGAGCTGTTCACGAGAACAGCCAAGCCGGCACAATACCGGCCCCCACTCCTCAATGAAATCAGTGTGCTCCGGCACCGTTCCGGTACTGGCGGCGCGGCTTTCATCGCCACGTCGACGCCCCGCAGGAAGGTCGGCGGTTTCCCCGATTTCGTACACCGTCCTATGCATGACACCCCCATGTCATCCATGACCGGGCGGACTACGCGCCCCAATGCTTGCTGACGACAAGCCAACCCCCGCCCCGGGCAACAACCCAAGACTTCCTAACACCATCATCTGGTTCGGATCAGCCGTTCAGAATATCTATATTTGTATAGACAAAAATCCGTCAGTAATTTTGAGGTTTATTCATAGGAAGTATCCCGGAACATATAAGATATATTCCCGCTCGCATCCTTGCGTGAAATCCAGAAATCAATTTTCTTCCCCCAATCTTCCCCGACCGGCATGGATGCTAGCATGGTTTTTCAAATATGCCAGTTTTTGATCAGGCAATAAAAAAACCCCGCCTCGCGGCGGGGTCAACCGGATAACTGGTCTTGCTGCGTACGGATCAACGCACGCGGCGACGCTCCGATGCCGGCTGGAAGGCCAGCCGGGCGTGATAGGCGCAGTAAGGACCGTTTTCGCCGGCCTCGTTGCCGCAGAAATGGAAGTCCTCGGACAGGGGGTCGCCATTCGGCCACTTGCAGGTCCGCTCGGTAAGCTGCGTCAGGTCGAGGCGGCGCGAGATGGGCACAACGACATTGTTGTCGACCGCACGCAGATGCTGGCGCGCGGCCGGCTCTGCGTCGAATTGCACCTGCAAGGCCGTTGCGCCGACCGTGGGAGCTGTCGCGCGGGCCGGGCTTGCGGCACGCGCGGGCCTGGAAGCCGGCGCCGAGGACGCCTTCTTCTGACGTGCCGGGGCGGCGGTGGTCCGGCCGCGGCCGGACAGCTTCAGACGGTGCACCTTGCCAATGACGGCATTGCGGCTGACCCCGCCGAGCTGCGCAGCGATCTGGCTGGCGCTCAGGCCCTCCGCCCACAATTTCCGCAAGAGTTCAACACGCTCGTCAGTCCAGTTCATAAGACTGCACTCCTTTGAACGCACGGCTTCCGGAATCCATTCCCGTTCCGACAAAAGCCGGTCGGGCACCACATCTATGTGGAGGATTGGATAAGCCGCACGAAATCTGGTTATTTCCGGCCCATGATTACAATATGCATGGACTCGGTGACAAGAGTCGGAGCCGAAACCCGAATCAGTTTTTGTGGTTTTCCCCAACTTGACCCGCTTTTCAAGCCCGTTTGACGCCACGAAACATGCTTCCGGGCCGGGGTCCCGAACAGAGAGCTTTCCATTGACAGAAAGCGGCAAAACCCTGATAAGCGCAGGGGCCGCCAATTGGGCGGCTTTTTAATTTCCGGTCCCGGAGACGCATATAATGAGCGGTTCGGCGCTTTACGATACCTTCGCACGCATCCCCCTGGTGTTCGAGCGCGGCGAGGGCTCGTGGCTGGTAACCGACAAGGGCGAGCGATATCTCGATTTCGCCGCGGGCATCGCCGTCAACTCTCTGGGCCACAGCCATCCGCATCTGGTCTCGGCGCTGACAGAGCAGGCCGGCAAGCTCTGGCACCTGTCCAATCTCTACGAGATTCCGGAGCAGGCGCGGCTGGCCGAACGCCTTGTGGCCGCCAGCTTCGCCGACAAGGTGTTTTTCGCCAATTCCGGCGCCGAGGCGCTCGAATGCGCGATCAAGACCGCCCGCCGCTATCACTATGCGAACGGGCAGCCGGATCGCTATCGCACGATCACCTTCGAAGGCGCCTTCCATGGCCGCACGCTCGCCACCATCGCGGCCGGCGGGCAGCAGAAATATCTGGAGGGCTTCGGTCCCAAGGCCGACGGTTTCGATCAGGTTCCGTTCGATGACATGGAAGCGCTCGAAAAAGCCATCGGGCCTGAAACCGCCGCCATTCTGGTCGAGCCGGTTCAGGGCGAAGGCGGCATCCGGCTGCTCTCCGGCCAGTCGCTGAAGCGGCTGCGCGACCTGTGCGACAAACACGGCCTGCTGCTGATCTTCGATGAAGTGCAATGCGGCATCGGCCGGACCGGCAAGCTGTTCGCCTACGAATGGAGCGGCGTTGCCCCCGACATCATGGCAATCGCCAAGGGCATCGGCGGCGGCTTCCCGCTGGCCGCCTGCCTTGCCACGGAAGAAGCGGCCAGGGGCATGACCGCCGGCGTGCACGGCACCACCTTCGGCGGCAATCCGCTCGCCATGGCGGTCGGCAATGCGGTGCTGGACGTCGTGCTGGCCGATGGTTTCCTCGACGAGGTTCAGCGCAAGGCGCTCCTGTTCAAGCAGGGTCTCGCGGCGATCGCGGACGAATTCCCCGGGGTGATCGAGGGTATTCGCGGCACCGGGCTGATGCTGGGCCTGAAATGCGTCCTGCCGGCCGCCGAGGTCAACGCAGCCCTGCGCGGGGAGAAGCTGCTCGCCGTTCCGGCCGGCGACAACGTCATTCGTCTGCTGCCGCCGCTCACCCTGACCGATGAGGAAATCCAGCAGGGCCTCGCCCGGATCCGCGCCGCGGCGGCCAGCCTTGCCCCCGCAGAAGCAGCCCCAGCAGAAGCAAAGTGATTGGAAGTCCCAGATGAGCCTGCGCCATTTCACCGATCTGTCCACCATCCCGGCGCAGGACCTGCGCTCCATGCTGGACGACGCGGCACGGCGAAAGGCGCGCCTCAAGGCCGGTGAACGAACCCGCCCCCTCGAGGGCAAGGTTCTGGCGATGATCTTCGACAAGCCCTCGACCCGTACCCGCGTGTCGTTCGACGTCGGCATGCGCCAGCTCGGCGGCGAGACCATCATGCTCACCGGCGCCGAAATGCAGCTCGGCCGCTCCGAGACCATCGCCGACACCGCCAAGGTGCTGTCGCGCTATGTCGATGCGATCATGATCCGCACCACGGCGCATGAGCGTCTGATCGAGCTGACCGAGAACGCCAGCGTACCGGTCATCAATGCGCTGACCGACGACACGCATCCCTGCCAGATCATGGCCGACCTGCTCACCTTCGAGGAGCATCGCGGCCCGGTGGCGGGGCGCACCTTCGCCTGGACCGGCGACGGCAACAACGTGCTGCACTCGCTGATGGAGGCAGCCGCACGCTTCTCCTTCAACGTCAATGTCGCCGTGCCGCAGGGCAGCGAGCCGATGCAGAGATATGTCGACTGGGCCCGCAGCAACGGTGCAAAAGTGACGTTTTTCCCCAGCGCCGAGGAAGCGGTCAGCGGCGTCGATTGCGTGGTGACCGACGCGTGGGTGTCGATGAACCAGGAACACAGGGCCCGTGGGCACAACGTATTCCTCCCCTATCAGGTCAATGCCGGACTGATGGCAAGGGCGAAGCCGGATGCGCTGTTCATGCATTGCCTGCCGGCGCACCGGGGCGAGGAAGTGACCGACGAGGTGATCGACGGCCCGAACTCGGTGGTGTTCGACGAGGCCGAAAACCGGCTGCATGCGCAAAAGGCCGTGCTGGCCTGGTGCCTCGGGGCCGGGAACGCGGCTTGAAACCGTCAGGGGCGGTGCCTATCTCCGGCGCACCACCCTACAACAGGACGATGCCCGGCCGGCCTTTCGTGAAAAGGCAGGGCCTGCGGCCGGAGACAAGCCATGCTGGAATCCAGGCAAGTGACCGGATACGAACCCAAACTCCACGAGCCGAAGCTCGGTGAATTCGGCCATGCGGGCGACGACCATGTCGTTCCCTTCGAAGTTTCGGCGCTCGACGTGCGCGGCCGCGCCGTCCAGCTTGGCCCGATGCTCGACGCCATCCTGTCGCGCCATGCCTATCCGGAACCGGTCGCCCGGCTTCTGGCGCAGGCATGCGTGCTGACCGTGCTGCTCGGCACCTCGCTGAAATTCCAGGGCAAGTTCATCCTCCAGACCCGCACCGATGGCCCGGTCGACATGCTGGTGGCCGACTTCACCACCCCGGATGCGCTGCGCGCCTACGCCCGGTTCGACACGGACAAGCTGGCCGCGCTTGAGGCGACAGGCAAGGTTGACGAGATCAGCCTGCTGGGGTCCGGCGTGCTGGCGCTGACCATCGATCAGGGCGTTCACATGCAGCGCTATCAGGGCATCGTGCAGCTCGACGGCATCACGCTCGAGGAAGCCGCGCGCGTCTACTTCCGCCAGTCGGAGCAGATACCCACGGACCTGAGGCTCGCCGTCGCCAAGCAGGTTCTGGCCGGCGGGGACGAGCAGTGGCGCGCCGGCGGCATGTTCGCGCAGTTCCTGCCGCAGGCCCCCGAGCGCATGCGCATGCCCGACCTGAACGGCGGCGACGGCGACGAAAGCGATGCAGGCGTTCATCCGCAGGACGATGCCTGGCAGGAGCTTCTGATGCTGCTTTCCACCGTCGAGCCAGCCGAGCTGATCGACCCGACCGTAGGTGCCGAGCGCCTGCTTTATCGCCTGTTCCACGAGCATGGCGTTCGGGTGTTCGACAATGTTCAGGTGGCGGACCGCTGCTCCTGCTCGCAGGAGCGGATCGAGGGCATGCTGCGCGGCTTCACCGCCGAGGAGGTCCGCGACAGCATCGAGAACGGCCGCATCCGTGTCGAGTGCCAGTTCTGCTCGAAGGGCTACGAGTTCGATCCGGCGGATTTCCTGCCGGCGGGCAACTGACGATCCTGTGAAAGAGGCCGGTCAGGCTGCGGGCCGGCCTCTTTCATTCCTGCCTCAGTTCACCGTCCGGCGCTCGTCGGGAAGGTCGAGCGAGAAGGCCGGAATCTCGATGTCGAAGGTTTCACCCCCGGCCGTGCGCATGGTGTAGCTTCCGGCCATGAAGCCGGACGGCGTCGCAAGCGGGCAGCCGGATGTATATTCGTAGCTGTCGCCCGGATTCAGTTCGGGCTGATCGCCGACGACGCCCGCGCCACGCACCTCCTCCACGCGCCCCGCCCCGTCGGTAATGCGCCAATGGCGCGACATGAGCTGGACGAACTGTGTCGAGTGGTTCCAGATCGTCACGCGATAACCCCACACATAGCGGTTCCCCGCAGGGTCCGACCGTTCCTCCAGATAGAACGGCCTGACCCGGACCTCTATGTCGCGTGTCGTGGCACTGTACATGATCCGCATCTCCTGCGCGGGAGAATTGGCCCGTAAAACGGTTCGGTCAAGCCTTGCCCGGCCAAACCCGTTGCGCACGCAAAAGGCCGCTTGCGGCGATGTGGAGGCAGGCGAAGGCAGCAGCCGGAACAAGACCGTTCCGGCCGCTTTCCCCGCGGCTGCGTCAGCCAGCCTTACCGACGGCGGCCAGCGCCTGCCCGATGTCCTCCAGAAGGTCGTCTGTGTCCTCGAGACCGATGGAGAGGCGCAAGGTGCCGGAGCCGATGCCGCCTTCGGCCCGCGCCTCATCGCTGAGGTTCTTGTGGGTGGTGGTCTCGGGATGGGTGATCAGGCTCTTGGCGTCGCCCAGATTGTTGGAAATCAGCACGATATCCAGAGCGTTCTGGAAGGCGAAGGCGCCGGCCTTTCCGCCCTTCACATCGAAGCACACAAGGGTCGAGCCGCCGGACATCTGACGGGCGATGACGTCGGCCTGCGGATGGTCGGGACGCCCGGGATAGACGACGCGCTCGATCTGCGGCGATTGCGCCAGGAAATCGGCGATGCGGGCAGCCGAGCGCATCTGCTGGTCGACACGCACGGGAAGCGTTTCCAGTCCCTTCAGCAGGGTCCAGGCATTGAACGGCGACATGCAGGGGCCGGTATGGCGGAAATAGTCGTGCAGGTTCTCGTCGATCCACGCCTTGTCGGAAAGGATGATGCCGCCGAGGCAGCGGCCCTGTCCGTCGATATGCTTGGTGGCCGAATAGACGACGACATGCGCTCCGAGGTCCAGCGGGCGCTGCAACAGGGGCGTGGCAAATACATTGTCGACCACCAGGCGCGCGCCGATCGAGTTGGCAAGCCCCGCAACGGCGGCGATGTCGATGACCTCCAGCGTCGGATTGGTGGGGCTTTCGAGGAAGAAGAGCCTGGTGTTCGGGCGCACCGCCTGTTCCCAGTTGGCGATGTCCTTGCCGTCGACCAGCGTGGCCTCGATGCCGTAGCGCGGCGCCAGCGTATCGATGACCCAGCGACAGGAGCCGAACAGGGCGCGCGCCGCGACGATATGGTCGCCCGCCTTCAGGCTGCACAGGATGGCGTTGGCGACGGCAGCCATGCCTGAAGCCGTGGCGCGGGCATCTTCGGCGCCCTCCAGAGCGCACATGCGCTTCTCGAACATGTCCACCGTGGGGTTGGCGTAGCGCGAGTAGATGAAACCGGGGCTTTCCCCCTTGAAACGGGCCTCCGCCGCCTCGGCGCTCTCGTACACATAGCCCTGCGTCAGGAAGATCGATTCCGACATCTCGCCGAACTGGGACCTGAGTGTCGCTCCGTGCACCAGCGTGGTGCGGGGTCTCCAATTGCGTGTCTTGTCCGATGTCATGGCTCTCTTCCAACAACAAAAAAACCGGTCGCGAAAGTCGCAACCGGCACGGACGGCCTTGAGGCCAGACGGTCCTTTAGCGACTTGTTTAACGTGGCTGCAAGCCGACCGGCCAAATCACCACGGGATAAGCCCCCTTTAAACCTGATGCCGTCTTGCGTCAATTGGCCGTATGTTTAAGACATTCGCGATTGTGGCCCGATCATCGGCCGGGAGCGTACCCTTGCGTCAGACAGGCATTCTACCCGATCAGGACATCGCCGCGCTGTTCGAGAGCGGCGCGCTCGTTTCTCCGCGGGCGCTCGACGCGGACCAGATCCAGCCGGCCAGCCTCGATCTGCGGCTCGGCGAAAAAGCCTTCCGGGTGCGCGCCTCCTTCCTGCCCGGCCCCGGCCATTCGGTCGCGGAAAAGCTCAATCGGCTGCAACTGCACGAGATCGACCTCACCGCCGGAGCCGTGCTGGAAACGGGCTGCGTCTATATCGTGCCGCTGCTGGAGAGGCTTGCATTGCCGGCGGAAATCTCCGCCTCGGCCAACCCCAAGAGCTCGACCGGGCGGCTCGACATCTTCACGCGCGTGATGACCGACCACGGCGCCGAGTTCGACAAGATCGCCGCCGGCTATCGCGGCCCGCTCTATCTGGAAGTCAGTCCGCGCACTTTCCCGATCATCGCCCGGACCGGTTCACGGCTGTCGCAGATCCGCTTCCGCATCGGCAATGCGCTGCTTTCCGAAGCTGAACTCAACGCGCTCCATCGCTCGCAGACGCTGGTGGCCACAGAGCCGCCCGACATTTCAGGCGGCGGCATCGCACTGTCGATCGATCTGGAGGGCGGCGCCAACGGGCTGATCGGCTACCGCGCCAAGCACCATACGGGCCTCATCGACGTGGACCGCCGGGCCGCCCATGACGTTCTGGATTTCTGGGAGCCGCTCTACAATCGCGGCGCGGCCGAGCTGGTGCTGGACCCCGATGAATTCTACATTCTGGTGAGCCGCGAGGCGGTGCACGTGCCGCCGCTCCATGCCGCCGAGATGACACCCTTCGACCCGCTGGTGGGGGAGTTCCGCGTTCACTATGCCGGCTTCTTCGATCCCGGCTTCGGCCATTCGGCCGCCGGCGGCACCGGCAGCCGCGCCGTGCTGGAGGTGCGCAGCCACGAGGTGCCCTTCATCCTCGATCATGGCCAGATCGTCGGCCGGCTGGTCTATGAGCACATGCTCAGGCGCCCCAGGGCGCTTTACGGCACCGACCTCGGCTCCAACTACCAGGCGCAGGGCCTGAAACTGTCCAAGCATTTCCGCAACGCTTCCTGACGCAAGGTCATCTCACTCTACTTTGAACCTAAAGCTTTCGGCTTGTGTCCTTGCTGTGGCTGTGCTTGGCTGGGCGCAGGCCAAAGGGGGCCTGAGATTTTTTGGGAAGAGGTTCACTATGCGTATTTCCGGATGGCTCGCAGGCGTCGCCACGGCAGCGGTGGTCGCCCTCGTTGCCGGGCAGGCAGCGGCGCAGGAGGGCGGCAAGCTCAAGATCGGCACCGAAGGCGCCTACCCTCCCTTCAACACACTGACCGCCGACGGCAAACTCGAAGGCTTCGACGTCGACATCGCCAAGGCGCTGTGCGCACAGATGAAGGCCGAATGCGAATTTGTCGTGCAGGACTGGGACGGCATCATCCCCGCTCTGCAGGCCGGCAAGTTCGACGCCATCGTCGCGTCGATGTCGATCACCGACGAGCGCAAGGAACAGGTCGACTTCACCAACAAGTATTATGTGACGCCGCTGGCGGTGGCTGCCGTCAAGGACAGCGAACTCAAGGGCACCACGCCGGAAGACCTCGCCGGCAAGACTGTCGGCGCGCAGGCGGCGACCACGCAGGCGATCTACGCCCAGGACCACTACGCCAAGGCCGGCGCCGACGTGAAGCTTTATCCGACGCAGGAAGAAGCGGTGCAGGACCTCATCAACGGTCGCCTTGACGCCGTCGTCTCCGACAAGTTCGTGATGGTCGACTGGCTGAAGAACTCGGCCGATGCCGATTGCTGCAAGATGATCGGCGACGTTGCCGGCACCGAGCTTGAAACGGGCATCGCCATCCGCAAGGGCGAGAACGAGCTGCGCGAGAAGCTCAACGCGGCCATCGACGCCATTGTCGCCGACGGCACCTACAAGCAGATCCAGGCAAAGTATTTCGACTTCGACATCTATTGATGTCCGAAACCGCCGTCGGGGCAGCCGGCGTTCCGACGAACGCTGCTGCCCCGGCTTCTTTTCCTGGCCGCATCCACGCGACGTCAGGCGATTTCGCCTGACTGCAAAATACTTAAAAAATGTTCGATCCCGTAACGGCCGGGACAACCCTACCCGCTGATCCCGGATTACACGATCAACGCCCCGCCGGAATGGCAAGCCTCCGGAAAGCCGGCCTCCTGCTGTCGGCGACCCGCGGCGGGGAAAGCAGGATCGTATGCACGTCCGCGCATGGCGCGGATATTTCGCCGGCGTCACCGGCATCGGGAAAGCGGAACCCGGCGCAGTCAGGTTGCGTTCATCTTTAATGTGCATTGTGCGATGCCGGCTTGGCAGACAAGGAGATGGAAAGATGAACGTTTTTAGATTCGCCGCCATGGGCGCCGTGGCCCTGACGATCGGCCTTGCCGGCTGCTCGCAGACGCCACAGCAGCAGCGCGCAACCACCGGTGCGGCACTGGGCGGTGCAGGTGGCGCGCTTGTCGGTCAGGCCATAGGCCGCGACACCAAGAGCACGCTGATCGGCGCCGGCGCCGGCGCGCTGCTCGGAGCCGTTGTGGCCACCTCGGGCGGCCCGCAGCCGGGCGACCAGCAGATGTGCCGTTACCGCGCGCCGGACGGACGCATCTACGTTGCCGAATGCGACGAGCGCTATTATCGCGGCCAGTACTAAAACACTGGATGGAAAGCAGGATCGGGCTTCGGATCGCTTCGATGCCCGATCGAATCATCTGGGCATTCCTGGTGCGTCCGGGTGATGGCAATCCGGCGGGCGCCGGCCTGATTCACCAATCCCTTCCCGAACTTCAATTGCAGGCGTGGTCCTTACCCCGGACCGGAATCCATTGCTTGCCAGACCTGCAACCAGCGGTTCAGATCTTGCCGCCGGGCATACCGGCAGCGAACGCCTGCCGAGCCACGGACGACGCCCGTCGATCATCCGTCTGTCACCACGGTGCGGCTGAACCGTCGCCGCCAAAAAAACTTCTGTTCATTTCTTGCGCGCCATATCCGGCCAGTGCAGGCGCTCCGACAGACGCCAGTGGCTGACCTTCACCAGTTCCCGATTCCAACATAGAAAATCGCCGGGGCGGATTCTCCCTCAAGGAAGCGATTTCGCGGCCGCCAGAGCTCCGGATATTCGCGCAGGGTTCATCCCTTAGATTCCCCGGCGAAGCTGTTCGGCAGATGGAGGAAGATGACATTGAAACTGTCGGAGCCTCCGGCTTCCCACCACTCCTTCATCATGTCCGCGATCGTTGCTGGCGCGCCGAAAAAGGCGAGGCCCGATCAGCACCAGGCGCTGCGCGGCGGTTCGTAGAGCGCCCGGTGGAACGGGTCTCTGGATATAATCCTCACTCACTGGGTGGACGTCACCACCCCGCCGATCGCCGCCTCGGACATTGCGGCGCTCGACCGCATGGCCGGCGGGAGGCTCTCGCTGCGCATCATCGGCGCATCGCCCGATGCGCCGGGCTCCCGCGGATCGACCGTGGGCTGGCAGAAAACCGACGAATATCTGACGCTGCTCAAGCGCCTGTGGTCGAACGATCTTCCCTTCGACCATGAAGGCAGGTTCTATGCGCTCCACGCAGCCATTGTGCCGGCCGGATGACCGGGCAGCCTGTCAGGGATTCCGCTTCGGGCCGGGGATCGCACGCCCCTCGCCGTCGAAGCGATAGATGCTGTCCTCGCGCGGCGATACGTGAATGGTCCGGCCGGCAACGAGGCGTTCGTCCAGCGGCGTCCTGAATGTGAGGATATCAGCCGTGTCGAGCGAAAGATGCACGACCGTCTCGGCACCCAGATGCTCGACCCGTTCCACCCGGCCTCTCCATTTTCCGCTGTCGATCGACCAGTCGATGGCCTCCGGCCTGATTCCGATGGTGCGGGCGTCATATTCGCGCGCCCTGGCGCCTTCGATGAAGTTCATCTTCGGAGAGCCGATGAAACCGGCGACGAACATGTTTGCCGGCCGCCGGTAAAGTTCCAGCGGGGTGTCGAACTGCTCGATGCGGCCCGCATTCATCACCGCGATCCTGTCGGCCATGGTCATCGCCTCGACCTGATCGTGGGTGACATATATCATGGTGCTGCGCAGCCGCCGGTGCAGTTCCGATATCTCCGTGCGCATGCTGACCCGCAGCGCCGCATCCAGATTGGACAGCGGCTCGTCGAACAGGAAGCCGGCCGGCTGGCGGATGATTGCCCGGCCGATGGCCACGCGCTGGCGCTGGCCGCCCGAAAGGGCGCGCGGGCGGCGCTCCAGATAGGGCAGAAGGTCGAGGCTGGTCGCCACCTCCTGCACCCGCACCCTGATGACGTCGGCCTTCTCCCCCGCCATCTTCAGCGGAAAGGCGATGTTCTGGTAGACGCTCATATGCGGATAGAGCGCATAGGACTGGAACACCATCGCCAGCTTGCGCCGGGCAGGTGCGGCATGGGTCACGTCGCGGCCGTCGATCAGGATGCGGCCGTCCGTCGGCTCCTCCAGCCCCGCGATCAGCCGCAGCAGGGTGGACTTGCCGCAGCCCGAGGGACCGACAAAGACCACGAACTCGCCGTCCGCGATTTCCAGATTGGCGTCGGGGATAACGGTCTGGCTGCCGAAAGCTTTCTTCAGCCCGTCGAGCTTGATCGAGCCCATTTGTCTTCCTCCTACTTGACGGCGCCGAAGGTGAGGCCGCGGACGAGTTGCTTCTGGCTTATCCAGCCGATGATGAGGATCGGCACGATTGCCAGCGTCGAGGCCGCCGAAAGCTTCGCCCAGAACAGGCCCTGAGGGCTGGAATAGGAGGCGATGAAGGCAGACAGGGGGGCGGCCTTCACCGCTGTCAGGCTGAGCGTCCAGAAAGCCTCGTTCCAGGCCAGGATGATGTTGAGCAGCATGGTTGAGGCAACGCCCGGAAGGCTCATCGGCAGCAGCACATGGACAAGCTCCTTCCAGACGGTCGCCCCGTCCATCCTGCATGCCTCAAGTATGTCGGCCGGGATTTCCTTGAAATAGGTGTAGAGCATCCACACCATGATCGGCAGGTTGCCAACCAGAACGATAAGGGTGATGCCGGGCAGCGTGTCCAGAAGACCGGCGCTCTTGAAGATCAGGAATACCGGCACCAGCGCCCCCACCGCCGGCATCATCTTGGTCGACAGCATCCACATCAGGACATGACGCGTCGAGGCGGCGGGCTGGAACGCCATCGACCAGGCGGCCGGGATGGCGATCAGCATGCCGATCACCGTCGATCCCAGCGACAATGCGACGGAGTTGAGGAAATGGCCGAAATATTCCGACCTTTCCTGAACCTCGAAGTAGTTCTCCAGCGTCCAGCCGGACGGCCAGAACGCGGGCGGAAAGGCGATCGCCTCGACCTCGGACTTGAAGCTGGTCAACACCGTCCACAGGATCGGGAAGAACAGCAGCAGGGCCACCGCCCAGCCGAGAAAGGTCATGGCAGCCTTGAACAGGGTGGGACGCAGCGATCTCATCCGGGGGGTCCTCACGCAGTCAGGTTGCGGCCGGCAAGCCGGATGGCGAAAATGGCCACGATGTTGGCAAGCACCACCGCGATGATCGCTCCCGCCGAAGCGGCGCCGACATCGAACTGCATCAGGGCCTGAACGTAGATCAGGTAGGGAAGATTGGTGGAAGCGTAGCCCGGCCCGCCGCTGGTGGTGACGAAAATCTCGGCGAAGATGGCGAGGATGAAGATCGTCTCCATCAGGATAACGACGGTGATGGCGCGGCCCAGATGCGGCAGGATGATGTAGACAAGGCGATCGAGGGGGCCTGCGCCATCCATGCGCGCCGCCTCCTGCTGCTCGTGATCGAGCGACTGGAGGGCGGTCAGGAAGATCAGCGTCGCGAAGGGCAGCCATTGCCAGGCAACGATCAGGATAATTGAAAGCAGCGGATGATTGCTCAGCCACTCGACCGGCGACAGGCCGAGCTTCATCGCCACCCAGGCGAAGATGCCGTAGCCGGGATGCATGAGCATGTTCTTCCACACCAGCGCCGACACGGTCGGCATCACGAAGAACGGAGCGATGACCAGAAGGCGCGCCATGCCCCTGCCCCACATGGGCTGGTCGAACAGGAGCCCGAGCAGGATGCCGCCGGCAACCGTGATGGCCAGAACGCCTCCGACCAGAAGAATGGTGTTGACGATGGCCTGCGCGAACGCCGGATCGGTCAGGAAGAATTCATAGTTGCTCAGGCCGGCAAAGCCGCCGAGCGCCGGATTCATGAGGTTGTAGTAGCGGAACGACAACCACAGCGTCGTTGCCAGCGGCACGATCATGCCAACGATCAGCAACGCCACCGATGGCGCCAAAGCGAGCCGCGCCGCTCTTTTCATCCGATAGCCAGACATAGCCTATCCACTTCCAGTCCCACGCCCAGACCGCCTGTCGAGGCAACCTGAAGCCGGCGAATATCGCGGCCGGCGGAACCGGCCGCGATACTGAGACAAGACAACTACTTCTTGTAGTAGCCTGCGCGCTCCATGGTGCGCTCCACATAAATCTGCGATTCCTCCAGAACCTCATCGAGCGTCCTGGCGCCGGTCAGTGCGGCCGCGATGTTCTGGCCGACCGTGGTGCCAAGCGCCTGGAACTCCGGGATATCGATGAAGCCGGCGCCTGTATAGGGCACTTCGTTGACCGTCGGTTTGGTCGGGTTCACCGCCGAGATCGCGGCAAGAACCTTGTCCGCGAACGGCTCGGCCACCTGCTGGTATTCAGCTGCGGCATAGGTCGACTTGCGGGTGCCCGACGGCGCCAGCAGCCAGCCCTCCCGCTCACCGACGAGGCGCGCATATTCCTTGGAGGTCGCCCATTCGATGAACTTCTTGGCGGCGGTTGCATTGTCGGTCACGCTGGTCGGAATGGCGAGCGCCCACGCTCCGCTCCAGCCGGCCGCATCCGGATTCTTGTCGGTGATCGGGAACGGTGCGAAGCCTGTGGTTTCGGAGACTTGCGATTCCTTCGGATCGAGCAGGTAGCCGGCGGTCACGGTGGCGTCGATCCACATGCCGCACTTGCCGCTGCTGAACAGCACCCGGTTTTCATTATAGCCGTTGGTCGCGGCGCCGGCCGGACCGGCCTTCTTCATCACGTCGAGATACCAGGTCAGCGCCTCGCGCCATGGCTCGCTGGTCAGGCGCGGCTTCCATTCCATGTCGAACCATTCGCCACCCAGCGCCGAGACGAAGGTGGTGATCAGCGGCGTGTTCTCGCCCCAGCCCGGCTTGCCGCGCAGGCAGATACCATTGATGCCGTTCTCACGGTCGGTGATCTTCTCGGCAAAGCCGGCGATGTCGTCCATCGTCGGCTTCGCCGGCATCTCGATGCCCGCCTTCTCGAACAGATCCTTGCGATAGAAGGTGATCAGGCTTTCGCCATAGAACGGCGCCCCGTACATGACGCCATCCACGCTTAGACTGTCGCGGGTCGCGGTGATGAAGTCGTCGTAGTCGTAGTCGGCGCTGAAATCGTCCAGCTTCGTCAGCCAGCCCATCTTCGCCCAGAGCAGGGTCTGGTAGGAGTTGACCGAGATCACGTCGTACTGGCCGGCCTTGGTGGCGATGTCGGCCGCCAGCCTCTCGCGCAGCGTGTTTTCTTCCAGAACCACCCAGCGCAGCTTGATGCCGGTCTTCTCCTCGAACTCCTTCGACAGCTTCTGCATGATGATCATGTCGCCGTTGTTGACGGTGGCGATCACAATCTCCTCGGCCGAAGCTGCTGGAGCGACAGTGCCAAGTGCCAGCGCCACGCCGAGTGCCATTATGGATTTACGCATTTTCATTCCCTCTCTTTTTTCGGCCATCGGGGCCGGTTTCAATCGAACGATGCGGCCGGTCCGGTCCGGCCATTGGCTGCGGACCTGTCGGTCCGCATGAAATCCTGAAGTCAGCGGGCGGGCCCGCCCGCACTCCCGGCGGGTCCGATCGGCGTCATCGCGCCTGCGCGCAGTTCGATTGCCTCGGCAGCGACCAGAAGGCGCTCTTCCTCGAACTGCGAGGCCATCAGCTGTATGCCCATCGGCGCACCTGCGGCGAGCCCGGTCGGAACGGCCATCGAAGGCAGCCCGAGCAGTGGCGGAACGTGAAGCGGCGACAATTCGAGCACCACCGCCTCGGTCAACGAGACCGGACCTGCATAGAGATTCGCCGGCTGCGGCTTGCGCCAGGCGGTCGGCGTCAGCACGAGCGGATAGGACTGCATGAACAGGAGCCAGTCGCGGATTATGGAGGTGCGCCTTGCCAGCCCCTCGCAGAACTCATCGAAGTCGACATGCGGGGTGGCGTCGAGCAGCGCATGAGCCTCGTTGACCTCGGCAGACGGCGCATGCGCTTCGATCTGCTCCAGCATGTGTCGGCGAATTTCGTGGATCAGCAGCCGGTCGCGCAGCATCGAGGTCTCCGCGAAACGCGGCGGCGCGACCTCTTCGACCGTATAGCCGGCATCGGCCAGCCAACCGGCGGCCTGCCGCACCGCCGCCGCCGTTTCCTCATCCCGGGCAACGCCGTCGAGTCCCGTCAGCACCGCCACCTTGCAGGGACCCGGCCGGGCCGGCCGTGCCACCGGCTCATGAACGGACCATGGATCGAGCGGATCATGGCCGGACATCGCCCACATCGCCGCGCGCAGATCCGCCACCGATCTGGCGAAGGGTCCATTAACCACGGCAAGCTGCGACATGATCGGCAGATCGGCCGGCGCAGTGCCGCTGTAGTGAGGGACGCGACCGAATGTCGGGCGCATGCCGAAAATGCCGCAGCAATAGGCGGGGTAACGGATAGAGCCGCCGCTGTCGTTGCCGTGGGCGAGCGGCACCATGCCGGTGGCGACCGAAACCGCCGCCCCGCCGCTCGATCCGCCCGGCGACAGGGCCGCATCCCAGGGATTGAGCGTGGGGCCGTAAAGCTTGTTGTCCGTAAACAGCCCGAACGACAGGGCCGGCGTGTTGGTGCGGCCGAGGATGACGGCGCCCGCCTCGCGCCACTTGCGCACGAGCGGCGAATCCTCTGTCGCGATCCGGTCGCGGAAGGCCGCGACGCCATTGGTCGTAGCCCGCCCGGCGACGTCGATGTTGACCTTGATCGTGACCGGAACGCCATGCAGGGGGCCGAGAATGTCGCCCCGGGCGACCGCCTTGTCCGCCTCGACGGCGGCCGAGCGCGCCTGAGCATCCATCAGGTCCACAATCGCGTTGACAGCCGGATTGACCGCGCCGATCCGCCCGAGGCAGCTCTCCACCACTTCGAGGCAGGAAACCCGCTTCTCGCGCACCGCCCCGGCTATCTCCATCGCGCTCCAGCGCCAGATATCGCCGTTCATCGGATCATGCCTCCCTTACGCCACGGTGCGGGAGACCGATCGCCTGCAAGGCTCCCGCCACGATATGCGCCTCGCTGTCCTCGATGGAAAAGGAAACGCCTTCGTGTTCGTCCGGCGCCTCGAGCGTCTCGATCTGGCTGTCCAGCAATTCGATGGGCATGAAATGGGTGGGCCGTTCCTCAAGCCTGGCGCGGATCAGATCGACCGGCCCCGACAGGTGAACAATCGACAGCGGCGACAGCGCCTGGCGCAACACGTCCCGGTAGCTGCGCTTCAGCGCCGAGCAGGCGATGATCACCGGCCCCCCGCTCTCCTTCATCTCAGCCAGCGCAGATTCTGAAATCGCTTTCAGCCATGGCCATCTGTCCGCATCCGTCAACGGCTCCCGCTCCGACATCCTGCGGATGTTCTCGGCCGGATGGAGATCGTCAGCCTCAATGAAGCTGCCGCCCGTCCTTACGGCCAGAGCCCTTCCAATCGTTGACTTTCCGGCACCGCTGACACCCATGACAAGAACGTATCCGGCCCGGCCATCGGTATTGGCAGCTGGTGTCGGCATGAAGCCCACAAATTCCTCCCTCGGCTAGCGTTGTCGGATTTGTGAATGAAAGCGCTTTCATTGTCAATACAGCTTTTCAAACATGAGAATCGATGACACAACCGATCCAGAGGCTGGAGCAGGATCGATGGAAGCACGCGTCAGGCTTTCGGATGTGGCCAAGGCGGCAGGGGTCAGCGCCGCCACCGTTTCGCGTGTGCTGCGCCGGCCGGAGCTGGTGTCGCCCGGCGTCCGCGAGCGCATCCTCGGCGTGATCGAGGAACTGGGCTACTTCGCCAATCCGGCGGCGCGGGCGCTGGCCTCGGCGCGCACCAACGTCATCGGCATTCTCATTCCCTCGCTCACCAACAATGTGTTCGCCGACGTCCTGCGCGGCATCTATTCGGTCGCACAGGACAGCCCCTACGACCTCCAGTTCGCCAATACCCGCTATTCGAACCTGGAAGAGGAGAACCTGCTGCGCGTCTTCCTCAGCCAGAAGCCGGCGGGGCTGATCGTCACCGGCACCGACCAGTCGCCCGCTTCGCGCACGCTGCTGAAGCAGGCTTCCTGCCCGGTCGTCCAGATCATGGAGACTGGCGACGATCCCGTCGACATGATGGTGGGGTTCTCGCATGTGCGCAGCGCCCATGCCGCCACCGCCCATCTGGTCGGGCAGGGCTACCGGAGCATCGCCTTCCTCGGAGCCCGCATGGACCCGCGAACCCGGCGGCGCATGCAGGGTTACAGCCGCGCGCTGGAAGAGGCCGGCCTGTTCGACGAACGGCTGATCGTCACCACACCACGCTCCTCGACGGTAACGCTGGGTTGCGAATTGCTGGGCCTGCTGCTGGAGAAGGAACTCAATGCCGACGCCGTGTTCTGCAACAATGACGACCTGGCGCTCGGCGTACTGTTCGAGTGCCAGCGCCGGCGCATCGCAGTGCCGTCACAAATGGGCATTTGCGGCTTCAACGACCTTGAGATGATGGCGGTTGCCAACCCTCCGGTGAGCAGCATAAGGACATTCCGGCAGGAGATGGGCGAACAGGCGATCAGGATGCTGATCGACCGGATCGAAGGCAGAGCCGTAACAACACCCCTGCTCGATCTCGGTTTCGAGCTGATGGTCCGCCAAAGCAGCCAGCGTCAGCTTCCGCCCCTGTAAGAAACGGCATCTCCCGCCCCGCACCCGCGCTGCCGGTGTCTTACGCGTGTTTCGGGCGACATGTCCTGTCCGGCTGGCGTGAAACCCGTCCAACGGGCGGCAGGCCAGCCCATCCTTATGCGGCTCAGAAACCGCCCGTCCGAAGACCTTTCGGGCCTTGCCGCCATTCAAGAAAACTAACTGGAGCGGGTAGCGGGAATCGAACCCGCGCGTTCAGCTTGGGAAGCTGACAGGCTACCATTACATCATACCCGCGCAGCGCTTCGTTAGCATGCGCGGGCCGCACGCCGCAACGGGCAAAGCGCAGCGATTTCGCCCGCCCCTCGCAGCAGGCATGGGGCGGTTTTTCTTGCCTATGGGGTGAGGGTTGCCTATTTCATGACCGGAACGGATTTTCAGGAGAACGCCTTGTCCGCCCTCACCCGCTTCCTCGGCGATTCGCCGCTGCGCATTCTGGTCAAGCTGCTGATCGTCTCCTTCCTCGTCGGACTGGTGATGAGCGCTTTCGGCTGGTCGCCATATGACGTCGTGATGGGGATCCGCAACTTCTTCGTCGACATCTGGAACCTTGGTTTCCGGGCCATCGACCGCGTGCTTGGCTATGTGCTGCTCGGCGCCGCGATCGTGATCCCCGCCTTCCTCCTCATCCGCATCGCCAACTATCGCAAATAGCCGGCTTCGGCGCGAGTTTACCGGCGCGCCGGTCTGCGTTATCGATCCGGAGCGATTGCAGCCAGGCGGGAACGTCCGGCCTGCATCGTGTCGCCAACACTCGGGCAGGGGGAGCGGATGGCGCTCATCGGAACGTCCGCCATCCCGGCAGGGAGCACCGGCATCATGCCGCATCAGGGGGCGAAGACAGCGTGACCACCCAGCCTCGGCCGGTGCAGACCTTCACCGTAACCAATCGCACGGTTCTGGCCATCGCCGTGCCGATGACGCTTGCCTATCTGACCACGCCGCTGCTTGGGCTCACCGACACGGCGATCATCGGCCAGTATGGCGATGCGGCCCTGCTGGGCGGATTGGCGGCGGGCGCACTGGTGTTCGATTTCGTGTTCTCGACACTGAACTTCCTGCGCTCCGGCACCACGGGTCTGGTGGCGCAGGCATACGGAGCCGGAGACACGAGCGAGGAACAGGCCGTGTTCTGGCGAGCCTTCATGATCGCGCTGGTGCTGGGGCTTGCCGTTGCCGCACTCGCGCCATTGATCGCGACAGGCGGCATACGCTTTCTCGGTGCGGAAGAGGAGGTCAATCGCGCGCTCGACACCTATGTCCGCATCCGCCTGCTGGGCGCGCCCTTCACGCTCATCAACTATGCCATGCTTGGCTATATGCTCGGGCGCGGCGAGGGGCGGACGGCTCTGGGCCTGCAAATCCTGCTCAACGGCACCAACATCCTCTTTTCACTCTATCTCGGCCTCTATCTGGGCTGGAATGTCGCCGGCGTCGCCTGGGGCACGGTCTGTGGCGAACTCATCGCAATGCTGGCCGGCATGACGATCGTGCTGTCACGGTTGCGCGCCGGCCAGCGTATCGGCATGGCCCGGATCGCGGACATGCCGGCCATCGGGCGCATGATGACGCTGAACCGGGACATCATGATCCGTTCCTTCGCGCTTCTCGCAACCTTTGCCCTTTTCGCCCGGCAGGGCGCGCAATTCGGCACGGTGACACTGGCGGCCAACGCCGTTCTCATGAACTTCTTCATGGCGGCCGCCTTCTTCCTCGATGGATTCGCCACGGCGGCCGAGCAGCTTGCCGGCCGGGCCGTGGGCGCAGGCGACCGCATCGCCTTTCGCCGTGCCGTGCGTCTGTGTGCGCTGTGGGGCTTCGTTCTCTCCGGCATCGCCACCGCCGCGCTGCTGATCTGGGGCGGCGGCCTGATCGCCTTTCTCACCACTGCCGAGGACGTGCGGGAGCTCGCGGCCGCTTTCCTGCCGTGGGCGGCCTTCACCGCGATGAGCGCCGTGCTTGCCTTCGAGATGGACGGCGTCTTCATCGGCGCCACATGGTCCGGCGACATGCGCAACACCATGCTGCTGTCGCTGGCCACCTTCGCGGCGACCATGGTTGCGCTGACGCCGCTGTTCGGCAATCACGGCCTCTGGGCATCGCTGCACATATTCCTGCTGATGCGCGGGCTCGGCCTTGCAGCCATGCTGCCGCGGCGCGAGCGCGCGACCTTCGCACCCGGACCTGCCGCTTCCGGAACGGCCTGAACCGGGGCACATCGCCCGACAGCGGTAACCGGGTCAGAGCGGCTTTGCTGCCCACTCTTCAAGGCTGCTGTCACGCAGTTCGCGCACCGATGCATGAGCGCCCGCCTGCAACGCCTCGACCATGCCGCCCAGAATACGGGCGGGAAGCGACGGTCCGGCGAAGATCATGCCCGTGTAAAGCTGGACGAGGTCGGCGCCTGCGCGGATCTTTTCGAGCGCCGCTTCAGCCGAATCGACGCCGCCCACACCGACGATGGCGATCCCGGGGCCGAGCAGCTTGCGCATCTTCGCCAGCACGGTCGTCGACCGCTCGAACAGCACCCTGCCGGACAGACCGCCCGTCTCGCCGGCCAGCGCAGCGCTTTTCAGCGGCGGACGCGAGATGGTGGTGTTGGAGACGATGACGCCGTCGATGCCGCTGGCCAGCACCTCGGCGGCGATATCCTCCAGTTCGGCCTCGACCAGATCGGGAGCGATCTTGAGGAAGATCGGCGGTCGTGCGGAAGCCGCCGCACGCGCGGCCACCAGCTGCGAGAGAAGCTCGGCAAGCTGCTCGCGGGCCTGCATGTTGCGCAGGCCCGGCGTATTCGGCGAGGAGATGTTGGCGGTGAGATAGGAGGCGAGAGGCGCAAAGCGCGTCACCCCGCGCTCGTAGTCGGCGATGCGGTCGGCGCTGTCCTTGTTCGCGCCGATATTGACGCCGACGATGCCGCCTCTGCCCTTGCGCGCCAGAAGCCGGCGCTCGGCCGCTTCATGCCCCTCATTGTTGAAGCCCAGCCGGTTGATGACCGCATCGTCCTCGACCAGCCGGAAGATGCGCGGACGCGGATTGCCGGGCTGCGCCAGCGGCGTGACCGTGCCGACCTCGGCGAAGCCGAAACCCAGGCCGAGCAGCCCGTCCGGCACCTCGGCGTTCTTGTCGTAACCCGCCGCCATGCCGAGCGGGTTGGGAAAATCGAGACCGCACAGCCGTACGTGAAGCCGCGCGTCGCGCGGCGGGCGCGGACCGGCCGGCAAGCCGCAGCGCAACGCGGCGATGGAGAGCCCGTGCGCGGTTTCCGGATCGAGGGAAAACAGCAGCTTCCTGCCGATCGTATCCAGTACGGTCATGATCGCTCCGATTCAGGAAAAGGGCCCAGTTCGGGAAACCTGTGCTGTCCGTCCGCACCCACAGGCAGGGGGCGCACCCACAGGGCGGCGGCAACGGGAAGCGCCGCATAAAGATGCGGAAACAGCGCGCCGCCGCGCGAAGGCTCCCAGCGCAGGGCTTCGCCCAGAGCGGCGCCATCCACTGCCACGAGCAGCAGGTCCTGCTGCCCGGCGAAATGCTTCGCGGCCGTCTCGCGCAGCTGCGCGGCGGTCGAGAAATGGATATAGCCGTCGGCAAGGTCCACCGGCGCACCGGCGAAGCTGCCGCCGTCTTCGGCCTCCCGCCAAAGCGGGCGCGGCACGATCTTGTAGATGAGGTTCGACATGAGCGGGCTATAGACCCAAGCTTGGGCCATGGAAAGTGCGGCTGTCCGGCCATCCCCATTTCGGGCACAATGAACCTTATGCTTATACCGGCGTTAAGTTGCCTGCCGGATGTTTTGGCCCTGTCGGCCGGAAGGAGCCCCTCATGCGTGGTCGCGCCCTGATCGCCCTGCCTCTGCTCACCCTGCCCCTGCTCACCCTGATGGCCGCCCTGGCCTCCGCCGCGGACGACGCCGAACGCTACCGGCTGGAGAAAACCGAAGACGGCTATGTGCGCATGGACACCGCCACGGGCGCCATGTCTGCCTGCCGCGAACAGTCCGGCCGGCTCGTCTGCCGCATGGCGGCTGACGAGCGCACGGTGGTTCAGGACGAGATGGATCGCCTCCAGGATCAGGTCAGGTCCCTGGAAGAACGCGTGGCCAGACTTGAGAACTCGCTGACTGCAAAACTGGAATCCAGCCTGCCCACGGAAGAGGAATTCAACAGGACCATGGGCTACATGGAGCGCTTCTTCCGCTCCTTCATGGGCATCGTGAAGGATCTGGAAAAGCAGGATTCCCCCGAGGCCAAACCCGCGCCGGACCGGACGTGATCGCAAGATACGCAGTTTGCGCTTGAAATCAGCGCCCCTCGACGCATAATTTGGCAACTGTCCCCGGCACAGCTGACCGACGGACAGGGAGGAAGACATTGCCGGCAGGCTACACCTTCGTCATCGCTGACGACCACCCGCTGTTTCGAGGGGCTTTACGAGAAGCGATCGCCGGCATCGGTGACGCGCCATCGATCCTTGAAGCGGGCGATTTCGCAAGCGCCAGGGCCGCGTTGCACGCCAACGAGGAAACCGACCTTCTTCTGCTCGACCTCGCCATGCCCGGAGCAAGCGGGCTTTCCGGCCTGATCTCGCTGCGCGGCACCCATCCCTCGTTGCCGATCATCGTGATTTCCGCCCATGACGACCCCGTCACTGTGCGGCGCGCGCTCGACCTTGGCGCCTCCGGCTTCATTTCCAAGTCGGCCAGCATGGAAGAAATCCGCAACGCCGTGCGTACGGTGCTGGATGGCGGCATCGCCGCCCCGGCCGCCCTCGATCTCGGCAAGGAAAGCGATCCGGAAATCTCCGGTCTCATCCGCCGCCTGCAAACGCTGACGCCGCAACAGACGCGCGTCCTGTCCATGCTGGGCGAGGGGCTGCTCAACAAGCAGATCGCCTACGAACTCGGCGTCTCGGAGGCCACCGTCAAGGCGCATGTGTCCGCGATCCTGCAAAAGCTCGGCGTCGACAGCCGCACCCAGGCCGTCATCCTGCTTTCCAAGATCGGCCCGGATCCCATCGCGGCCGCCTGAGAGCCCGGAGCACAGCACCGGAAATAGAATCGGCTGCCGGAGCGCCCCTTGCAGCGGGATCACGCACGGCGTTCCAAATCCCTTACTCGGCCGCCAGCGGCCGCACGCGCGATAGCAATGTGCGCAATACCGCCGGCCGCACCGGCTTGTTGATGACGGAGACGCCGCGCGCCTCCGCCGCCGCGCGCACTTCCGTGGACCGGTCGGCCGTGACCAGCACCGCCGGGGTATCCGCTCCATAGATCTGGCGCAGCCGGTCGATGGCGTCGAGACCGTTCTCTCCGTCGAGATGATAGTCGGCAAGGACGATGTCGGGCGCCGAGCGTCGCTCGCGGGCTTCGAGGAAAGCACGCATGCCCGACCAGGCGGCAACCTCACAGCCCCAGCCCTCCAGCAGCAGGCGCATGCCTTCCAGAATGCGGGGGTCGTTGTCGATGCACAGGATTTCGAGCCCGGACAGCGTCGAAAACGGTCGTGGCAGCGTCACTTCGCGCCGGACAGGCTGCTCCACCTCGCCCGTCGCCGTGGGCATGAGGACGGAGAACCGGGTGCCCTTTCCGGCTTCGGAAAAGATGCGGATTTCCAGATGCAGAACGCGGGCGATGCGATCCACGATGGACAGGCCGAGCCCCAGCCCTTCCGCTTCCCGGGCGCCTTCGTCAAGGCGCGTGAATTCGCGAAACACCATGTTGAGCTTGTCGGCCTCGATGCCGATGCCGGTATCGATCACCTGGATTTCCACGAGATCGCCGCGGCGGCGCACGCCGACCAGCACCGTGCCCCTGCGCGTGTACTTGATGGCGTTGGAGACGAGGTTCTGGATCAGCCGCCGGAACAGATTGCGGTCGGTGCGTACACGCATGGCCGAGGGCACGATGCGCAGCCGCAACCCCTTCGCGGAAGCCATGGGCTGGAAGTCGGTGGCGATCTGCTGGAGCAACCCGTCGAGGGCGAAAACGGTCTCCTCGGGCTTCATGGCACCGGCATCGAGGCGCGATATGTCGAGCACGGCGCCGAGAATCGTCTCGACCGATTCCAGCGAGGATTCGATGTTGACCGCCGCTTCCCCGAGCGGCCCGCCGGTCGCCTTCTCGATCAGCGACGAGCAATAGAGGCGGGCGGCATTGAGGGGTTGCAGGATATCGTGGCCGACTGCCGCCAGAAAGCGCGTCTTGCCGAGATTCGCTTCCTCGGCAATCTTCTGCGCCTGCGCCAGCTCCTCGTTGACCTGCGTCAGCTCGGCCGTGCGCCGGGCCACGCGCTGCTCCAGCGTCTCGTTCACCCGTTTCAGGGCAAGGTCGGCCTGCATGCGCTGGGTGATGTCGGCATAGGTGGCGACGATGCCGCCATCGGGCATGGGATTTGAGCGCAGTTCCAGTATGCGCCCGCTGGTTCTCAGCTCGAGCTGCCACGGCTCGCCGAAACGGGTCAGCCGGTCGAGCGCGGCGATCTCCTCCGCCCCGGTTATGTCGCCGCGCTCGCCGAGATGGCTGAGAATCTGCGCCAGCGTGACACCGACCTGCCCCATGTCATCCGGCAGATCGAACAGCAGGCGGTATTGCCGGTTCCAGCAGGTCAGGCGCAGGTCCTTGTCGAAGACGGTGATGCCCTGCTCCATCTGGTCGAGCGCGATCTGGAGAAGGTCGCGGTTCTGCTGGAGCGCGTCCGAGGCGTCGTCGAGAAGGCGGAAGGCGTGCCTGGCCGAGCGGTCGTGGCGCTGCACCAGCAAGGACAGGATCAGGCGCGCCGACGACGAGCCGACGGCGCTCGCCAGAAGCTGCTCGCCGAAGCGCAGCGTCTCGGCCGTTGCCGGCGCATGGCCGGGAAACTTGCGCCCTTCGCGCTGCTCGAGGGACTGGAAGGAGCGTTCGGTGCGTTCGACGCCGAGGTAGCGCGCGATGGTGTCCTTTATCTCGTTGACTGTCACGCCGGTTCGCATGCGCCGCAGGCTGGGCATCGGGCTCGCCTCGCGCGGCACGAAGATCGAAGCCTGGATGCGTTCGCGCGGATAGGCCGCCCGCGACAGCGAGCCCAGTATGTAGAACACGATGTTGATGGCGACGCTCCACAGCACGCCATGGGTGAGCGGCTCGCCGCTGGTGCCGAACAGCGCCTGCGGCTTGAGGGCGGCGATGCCGAGCGGCCCTTCCAGCAGGAACGGAGTGTCTGGCGGCAGCACCGAGGGCACGAACAGCGTGTAGGCCCACATGAGGATGCCGGCGATCATGCCCAGCACGGCGCCGCGCGCATTGGCCCCGCGCCAGATCAGCCCGCCGACGAAAGCCGGCGCGAACTGGGCGATGGCGGCGAAGGAAATGAGACCGAAGGCCACGAGGCGCACATTGTCGGCCATCTCCAGATAGTAGAGGAACGACACGAACAGGATGCAGAAGATCGCCGCACGGCGGATGACGATGATGACCTTCGACCAGTCCTCGCGCTCGCTGGAAGCCGAGCGCAGCAGGCGGCGCAGCACAAGCGGGATGACGAGGTCGTTGGAGATCATGATCGACAGCGCCACGCTCTCCACGATCACCATGGCCGTCGCGGCCGAGAGCCCGCCGACAAAGGCGATCATCGCCATGGCGTTATAGCCGTTGAACAGGGGAACGGCCAGAACGTAGAGGTCGGCGCTCGCCTGCCCGCCGATCACGGTGAGGCCGCCGAAGGCGATCACCAGCACGAACAGGTTGATGAGCACGAGATAGAGCGGGAACAGCCAGCCCGACGTCTTCAGCTCCTGCTCGCTGCGGTTTTCCACGATGGTCATGTAGAACTGGCGCGGCAGCATGATGATGGCGCCGGCCGCAAGCAGGGTCATGACGATCCAGCTCGCCAGCGGCGTCTCGAAGCCGATCGCGGCCTGCACCATCTCGTTGGCCCGCATCGCCTCGACCAGATTGCCGGGGCTGCCGAACAGGAACAGCGTGACCGCAATGCCGACCGCGAGAAAAGCCGCCAGCTTGATGACGGACTCCACCGCCATCGCCAGCACAAGGCCGTCCTGATGCTCGGTCGCATCGGCATGGCGGGTTCCGAACAGCACGGCGAAGACGGCCAGCAGGAAAGCCACGACGAACGCAACGTCGCGGTAGACGAAATCATCCGAGATCACATCGGGCGAATAGAACGCCGCCATCAGGCCGATGGAGCCGGCTATGGAGCGCAGTTGCAGCGCGATATAGGGGATGACGCCCACGGTGGCGATGATCGTGGCGATGGAGGCCACGGCGAAGCTCTTGCCGTAGCGGGCCGCCAGAAAATCGGCGATGGAAGTGATCTTCTCCGCCTTGCTCAGCCTGATGATGCGCCGCAGGAACGGGTAGCCGAAAACGAAGATCAGGATGGGACCGACATAGATGGTCAGGAACTCGAGCCCGCGCTCCGAGGCGAGGCCGACAGAGCCGAAGAACGTCCAGGACGTGCAGTAGACCGCAAGGCTGAGCGAATAGATGTAGGGGCGCGAGGCGATGGGTCCCCGCCGCGCCGCATGGCGATCGCCGAAAGCGGCGACGGCGAACAGCATCGTCACGTATAAAATGGCGGCGATGACGATCAACCAGCCCAGCACGTCCCAGATTCCATGGCTTCCTCATCCGGAAGGCAAGCACAGCCGGCCATGCCTGTCCACTGCGACCTTCGGTGCGTATCGCACGGAATGCCCATGACTTCGCCTTGCTCCGGCATTGCAGGCAAACGCCGGAGATGGGCGCCGGAAGCGGATTCCGGTTTTGCGTCGACGCCCGGCGCGAGGCCGGCCCGCGATTTCCACGTTCTTCAACCCACGGTTTCTGCTATTGTCCGTCGGGCTCCGGCCAAGCGGAGCTGCAACATCGGCGGCGCATGCCGCAACTATTGGAGAGGCAAATGCTGAAGGAATTTCAGGAGTTTATTTCCAGAGGCAATGTGATGGATCTGGCTGTCGGCGTGATCATCGGCGGTGCCTTCGGCAAGATCGTCGATTCGCTGGTCAACGACATCATCATGCCAATCGTCGGCGCCATCTTCGGTGGCCTCGACTTCAACAACTACTTCCTGCCGCTGTCTTCGGCGGTCACAGCAACCTCTCTCGAGGCAGCCAAACAGCAGGGCGCAGTGTTCGCCTACGGCTCGTTCATCACCGTCCTGCTCAACTTCGTGATCCTGGCCTGGATCATCTTCCTGATGGTCAAGGCGGTAAACAATGTGCGCCGGCGCGTCGAGGGCCAGCCCGCCGCCGCAGCTGACGCACCGCCGCCCGCCGACGTCGCGCTGCTGACCGAAATCCGCGATCTGCTGGCGCGCAAGTAAGCCGTCACGGATATCGTTTCGCAAAGCCCCGGCTGCAACGCGGCCGGGGCTTTTTCCGTTCATCCCGCGGCTGCGAGCGCCGCCTTCAGTGCATCGGCACCTTGAAGGACAGTTTCCCGAGAGGGCGAGAAGCCGGCACCCAGCATCTTGCGGCCAAGCATATGGTCGGCGGGGCGGTTGACCGACTCGATGGCAACCAGCCTGCCGCCCGCGAAGTGGTAGACGCAGAAGCGGTTCTCCTGCGGCTCGCCGACGACCAGATGGCTGTCTGCCCCTGCCGTCAGCCCCACCATCTGCAGCTTCATGTCGCCGATGTCGGACCAGAACCACGGCACGGCCGCATAGGCGTCCGAACCGCCGGCAATGGTGCGCGCGGCCAGCCGCGCCTGATCGGTGGCGTTCTGCACCGATTCCAGGCGCACATCGCCGCCTGTGAACCAGTGCCGGTAGGAGGCCACGTCGCCAACCGAAAGCACCTCCGGCACGGATGTGCGCATCTGCGCATCGACGCGAATGCCGTTCGAGATGGCGATGCCGGCGCGCCCGGCCAATTCGGCATTCGGCACGACGCCGACCCCGACGATGACGAGCTGCGCCGGGAGACGCTCGCCGGCGGACGTGACCGCCGCGGACACATGCCCGTTCTCGTCCTCAAGCCGGCTGACGGTCATGCCGGTGAGAATGCGCACGCCGAGATCGGCGAGACGCTGGCGCACATGCGCACCGATCGGCGGGGCAACCACACGGCCGAGCAGCCTGTCGGCCGCCTCCACCACGGTAACGTTGCGGCCTGCGGCGCGCAGGGTCGCGGCGATCTCCAGCCCGATGAACCCGCCGCCCAGCACCACCACGTCTGTGCAGGTTCCGCTCAGCTCGCGAATGAGGCGCGCATCCGCCACGTCCCGCAGAGAAACCACGCCGGCCAGACCGGCACCCTCGATGGGCAGCCTGCGCGGGCGCGACCCGGTGGCAAGGATCAGCCGGTCGAAAACCATCGGCGCGCCGCCTGCAAACTCAAGACGGCGGCCGGCAAGGTCGATATCGGCAACATGCAGGCCGGGGCGATAGTCGATGTTGTTGGCCGCGTAGAAGCTTTCGCCGCGCAGCAACTGTGGCTTCGCCTGCGTGTCCTTGATGAAGGTCTTGGAAAGAGGCGGCTTGTGGTAGGGCAGCTCTGTTTCCTCGCCAATCAGCACGACCGGCCCGTCATAGCCCTCCTCGCGCAGGCTGGCCGCAGCCTGAACGCCGGCATGTCCGGCTCCAACAATGATCGTACCGTTCTTCATCGCACAAACTCTCGGGATTTCGGGTTTTCCGGTTTCGAGCCTTCGCGGCGGAATTGGTCGACAGATGGCGATTGCGGCGCCCCGCGCCAAGAGGGGCGCGCCAGCAGGCCCCAACCGGGGTGGCACCGGCAGGCCCGCGGTGTCAATCGTCAATGGCGGCCGTTAATGCGGCGCAAGCGGCCTCAAAACATGACATGTTCAGTTTAGAATAATTCTAAACTATTGTTTTGATTGTTCTTTTTTAAATTTCCGATTGACTTTCAACGCTTGTGGAGCTTTATGCAAAGGCGTTTTGCGCATTCCTTTGATGTAAGGGCCTTTAACCCTTTCGATTGGAGGCTTCGATGTTGTTTCGTGCCGGCAAGGTCCGTCGTGGATTTGTCCTGCCCCGTCCGCGGCGAGATGCCGTGCCGACCGTGACTTCATCTCCTTCCGTCGAAGCAGTCCGTCCCGCCGGTTCCGGCCGCCTCCCCGGTGCCGCCAGACGGCTTACCTGACTTTTTGAGGAGATGAGACCGATGATCAGAAGCTGGGTCTCGACCCGCTACATGGCCAGAATGGCGGCGATTGGCGCCACTGCGGCGTTGACTGCGGCCATTTTCGTGCTTCCGGCCAAGGCGGAGAC
Organism: Aquamicrobium defluvii; assembly: GCF_004363725.1. GTDB lineage: Bacteria > Pseudomonadota > Alphaproteobacteria > Rhizobiales > Rhizobiaceae > Mesorhizobium > Mesorhizobium defluvii. The sequence continues at coordinate 98,554 of NZ_SNZF01000002.1, forward strand.
GGACGCGAAAGCCGTCATCGCGACCTATGCCGACATCGCCCTTGCAAAATACAAGGACTCGCTGGGCACGGCCAGGGCTCTCGATGCCGCTGTCGACGCGCTGATCGCCGATCCTTCCGCCGAGACGCTCGCCGCCGCCAGGGCGGCATGGAAAGCCTCGCGCATTCCCTACCAGCAGACCGAAGTCTACCGTTTCGGCAACGCCATCGTCGACGACTGGGAGGGCCGCGTGAATGCCTGGCCGCTGGACGAGGGCCTGATCGACTATGTCGACGCCGGCTACGGGACCGAATCCGACGAGAACAGACTGTATACGGCCAATGTCATCGCCAACCAGAAGATCGAGATCGACGGTCAGGAGGTCGACGCCTCCAGCCTGACGCCCGGGTTTCTGTCCGGCACCCTGCAGGAGGCCGGCGACATCGAGGCCAATGTGGCCACCGGTTATCATGCCATCGAATTCCTGCTGTGGGGCCAGGACCTCAACGGCACGGGCCCGGGCGCCGGCGTGCGCCCCCACACCGACTACGACAAGGCCAACTGCACCGGCGGCAATTGCGAGCGCCGCGCCGAATATCTGAAGTCGGCGTCCACGCTGCTGGTCGCCGACCTCCAGGAAATGGCCGACAACTGGAAGGAAGGCGGAGAGGCGCGCAAGGCGCTGGAAGACGGCGACGCCAACAGCGGCCTGTCGGTCATCCTCACCGGCATGGGTTCCCTCTCCTATGGCGAGCTCGCCGGCGAGCGCATGAAGCTCGGCCTGCTGCTGCACGACCCGGAAGAGGAGCACGACTGCTTCTCCGACAACACCCATATCTCGCATCTCTACGATGCGGCCGGCATCCGCGAAGCCTATCTGGGCAGCTACAAGCGCATCGACGGCTCGACCGTGGAAGGCCCGTCGCTGTCCGATCTGGTCAAGGAAACCGATCCGGCCCTCGACACCGAACTGACCGGCAAGCTGGACGCCACCGTCGCGAAGATGGAAGCCATCGCCGCCCGGGCCGAAGCCGGAGAGGCTTATGACCAGCAGATCGGCGAAGGCAATGCGGAAGGCAACGCCACCGTGCAGGCCGCCATCGATGCGCTGGTCGACCAGACGAAGTCGATCGAGCGTGTGGTCGCGGCACTGAAGCTCGATGCCATCGCCTTCGAAGGCTCCGACAGCCTCGACGCGCCGGACAAGGTCTTCCAGTAGAGATAGACAACCCCTTCCTTCCAGCCATGGCGGCGCGGAAAGCGCCGCGCAGCCAGACCGAAAAAGACATGTTGATCTGCCACTGCAACATCATCACCGAAAAGGAAATCGAAAGGGCGATCATCGATTTGCTGGACAGCGATCCGTGGCAACTGATCGTGCCGGCTAAGGTCTATCATTATATGAAGAAGCGCGGTCGCTGTTGCGGCTGCTTCCCAAATGTGGTCGAAACGATCATTCGGGTAACCGAGGAATACCACGTTCGCTCGGAGGCGGGCGGCGTGGACATCGTTTCACACTTGGATCGCGTGAGAGAATTGCGTGTCCAATACGGGAGCAGGACCTATGAAAGGCGACCCACAAATCATCGAGCGGCTTAACGAAGCCCTTTTTCTGGAGCTCGGCGCGGTCAACCAGTACTGGCTGCACTATCGTCTTCTCGAAGACTGGGGCTATCAGAAGCTCGCAAAGAAGGAACGAGAGGAATCCATCGAGGAGATGCATCATGCCGACAAGCTGGTGGCGCGCATCATCTTCCTGGAAGGTCATCCGAACCTGCAGTCCGTGGCGCCCTTGCGCATCGGCCAGAACGTCAAGGAAGTGCTGGAATCGGATCTGGCCGGCGAATACGACGCGCGCACGTCCTACAAGCGGTCACGCGAGATCTGTAACGAACTTGGCGATTACGTCACCATGAAGCTGTTCGAGGAACTGCTCGCCGATGAGGAAGGCCATATCGACTTCCTCGAAACGCAGCTCGACCTGCTGGCTTCGCTCGGCGAGGAGAAATACGGCCTTCTCAACGCCGCCCCGGCAAACGAGGCCGAATAGGACATGCGGGAATGCGGCGCATCATAGATTTTTTGCGCCGCCCGCGGTCCGGCACGGACACGCCACGTCCATACTCCGCCGCACGCCGCCTCGGCGCGTGTGCGGCGGTCCTTTCGCTTTTCACGATTCTCACGCCCGCTGCAGCACAGGACCTGCCCGGCGTTCCCGCCATACGCGACGATCTCACGCCGAAGGACCTCGCCAGGGTCCGGGCGATCACCAGGCCGGCCACGGATTTCTCGAAGCCCGAACAGTTCGAGCTGATGCAGGGGGGCGCCGGCACCACGAAGAAGCGCGTGAATGCCGATTCCTTCTCGCATTCCAGCGCCAACATCACTTTCGAGGAAGAAGGCACCTTCAAGCTCGGCAACGCCATCTTCCGCAAGAACTGGGTTTCTTCTCCGTCCTCCACGCAGGCATCCGACGGGCTGGGGCCGCTCTTCAATGCCCGCGCCTGCCAGAGCTGCCACCTGAAGGACGGGCGCGGCCATCCGCCCGAAGGCAGCGCCGATGCCACTTCCATGTTCCTGCGGCTGGCGCGGGAGGCCGGGACGGAGGAGGAAAAGCAGGCGGTCGCGTCGCATCAGGTGCTGAATTTTCCCGATCCCGTCTATGGCACGCAGTTGCAGGACCTTGCGGTGCCGGGGCTGGCCAGCGAAGGGCGCATGCGTATCGACTATGAGGAAATGCCGGTCACGCTGGACGACGGCACCGTCGTTTCACTGCGCAAGCCGGCCTATTCGGTGGAGAATCCCGGCTACGGCCCGCTCGACAAGCGCACGACGCTGTCGCCGCGCATCGCCAATCCGATGATCGGCCTCGGCCTCGTTGAACAGATCCACCCCGCCGACATCCTCGCCAATGCCGACCCGGACGATGCAGACGGGGATGGCATTTCCGGCAGGGCGTCGATCGTGCGCGACACGCTGAGCGGCGAACTGGCGCTTGGCCGCTTCGGCTGGAAGGCCCAAACCGCCACGATCCGCCAGCAGTCTTCGGACGCGCTGGCCGGCGACATCGGCATCTCCTCCCCGGAGGTGCCGCACCACTGGGGCGATTGCACGCCGGCGCAGAAAGCCTGTCTCGACATGCCAACCGGCGTGCAGCCGCGCCTCGGCGACACCGAAGCGCCCGAGCCGATCATGGAACTGGTGACCTTCTACTCGCAGAACCTGGCCGTTCCGGCACGGCGCAACATCGACAAGCCGCAGGTTCTGGCCGGCAAGCGGGCCTTCTACGACATGGGCTGCACTTCGTGCCACACGCCCAAATTCGTCACCCGCCGCGATGCGCCCAACAAGGCGCATGCCTTCCAGCTCATCTGGCCCTATTCCGATTTCCTGCTGCACGACATGGGCGAAGGGCTCGCCGATGGCCAGCAGGTGGGCGTTGCCGACGGCTATGAATGGCGCACGCCGCCGCTGTGGGGCATCGGACTGACGCAACGGGTCAACAACCACACCTTTTTCCTGCACGATGGCCGTGCCCGCAATCTGACCGAGGCCATATTGTGGCATGGTGGCGAGGCGCAGAGCGCGCGCGACAAGTTCGCGGCCGCCAGCGCCGAAGAACGCGAAGCCCTTATCGGGTTTCTGGAGTCGCTTTAGATGAAAGCACCGGCGCTCGCATTCACCTTGTCCCTTTTCATGCCGGTCGCGGCGCACGCAGCCATGCCGGCCTCCGATGTGATCGGGCAGGCGATCGACGGCTTCATCCGCCCGGCCTATGGCGATCTCGCCGAGCGCACCGCCGCGCTTGAAAAATCGGTCGAAGCCCTGTGCGCCACGCCATCGCAGGCATCGCTTGACGCCGCGCGCGCCGGCTTCGCGCAGGCGGCGCAAGGCTGGGCGAAGGTGGAACTGATCATGTTCGGCCCGATCCGCGAGGACAACCGGCTGGAGCGGATGCTGTTCTGGCCGGACCGCAAGAGCATTGGACTCAAACAGGTTCAGGCGGCGCTTGCCAGCAAGGACCCTGACGCCGCCGACGCGGAGAAGATCGCCCGAAAGAGCGTCGCCATGCAGGGTTTCGGCGCGCTGGAATATGTTCTGTTCGGCACGGACGCAGACGAGCTGGCGACGCCGGAGGGAGCCTGGCGCTGCACCTTCGGGGCTGCCGTTGCCGGCAATATCGCGACCATCAGCGCCGATGTGCGCGACGGCTGGAACAAACCGGACGGCTTTGCCGCGATCTGGTCGAACCCCGGCCCGGACAACCTCACCTACCGCAACGGCGCCGAGGCCGTGACCGAACTGATGGGCGTGTTCATCAACGGGCTGGAGATGGTGCGCGACGTACGGCTCAAAGGTTTTCTCGGCCTGCGTCCGGAGAAGGACAAGCCGAAGCAGGCACTCTACTGGCGCTCGCAGGGCACCACGGCATCGCTGGCCGCCAATCTCGAAGGGCTGGGCGGGCTGTTCCGGGCCTCGCATCTGGCCGATGCCCTGTCGCCCGAGTCCCGATGGATTTCCGAATCCATCGAAATCCAGTTCGCCAACGGCGCCGAAGCCGCCCGCTCGGTGAAGGGACCGATGGAAGAGGCGCTTGCCGACCCGGCCCGGCGCGAAAAGCTCGATTATCTGGGTACCGTCACATCCAGCCTCTCCAACCTGTTCGGGGTTCGGTTGAGCGGCGAATTCGGGCTGACCGCCGGCTTCTCCTCTCTCGACGGAGACTGACATGCGCACCCCGCTGATCGACCGCCGCGACTTCCTGCGCGCCGCAGGCGCGGGCTTTGCCGCTGCCATGACCCCTTCCGCCTGGGCGCGCACGATGACGGCGGACGCCGTGTTCGCCACCGCCTTCGTGCGCCGCAATGGCAGTTATGGAGCGGCGGTGCTTTCCGAGGACGGCAAGGTGCTGCACACCGTCGATCTGCCGGATCGAGGCCACGACGTGACGTTCGATCCGGTTTCCGGGCGTTCTGTCGTGTTTGCCCGCCAGCCCGGCACCTTCGCAATGGTGTTCGACCACAGGGGGCGCGAGGAACCGCTGACCATCACCAGCCTGCCCGACCGCCACTTCTTCGGCCATGGCGTCTTCTCGCATGACGGCGCGCTGCTCTACGCAACCGAGAACGATTTCGACAATGCCGAGGGCATGGTCGGCGTCTACGGTGCCAGTTCCGGCTTTCAGCGCATCGGCGAGTTTCCAACCTATGGCATGGGCCCGCACGAGCTTCTTCTGCTCGGTGACGGGCGCACGCTGGCCATCGCCAATGGCGGCATCGAAACCCATCCCGATTTCGGCCGCGCCGAGCTCAACATCGCCACCATGCAGCCCTCCTATGTGCTGGTCGACCGTATCAGTGGCGATCTCATTGAAAAACACGAGCTGCCGGCCGAACTCCACAAACTGTCGATCCGGCACATGGATGCGGATGCCGAAGGCCATGTGTGGTTCGGCTGCCAGTATCGCGGCGCGGCGACGGACCTGCCGCCCCTCGTCGGCAAGGCCACCCGCGACAAGGGCATTTCGCTGATCGACATGCCACAGGACGTTCTGGCCAGCCTGCGCAACTATGTCGGCTCGGTCGCGGCCAATCCGGAAACGGGCCTGGTTGCCGTCACCTCGCCGCAGGGCAACTCGCTGGCCGTGATCGAGGCGGCGAGCGGCAAAGTGCTTTCAAGGCAGGACATGACCGAAGTGTGCGGGATCGCGCCCGATGGCAAGGGGTTTCTGGCCACCACGGGCGGCGGCGTCATCGTTGGCCCGGACGGCAAATCGCTCGACGATCCGGATCATGTCTGGGACAACCACATGCTGCGCATCGAAGAGGCGTGAAAGCCGGAAACCGGCGGCTCCGCGGCAGGCAACCGTCTTGCCGCCTGCGCAAGCACCCCGATCTTCAGGGAACCCTGTGTTGTTTTCAGCTCCCTGTGCTGTTTTCAGCTACGGGACCCGCCCGGAGGCATGGATGCGACAAAACAGACGCCTGGAGCATGCCATCCGGATTTATCCGGGTTCGGCGCTCTGCGGCCGGGCGTTTCCCTCATCCGGCGCAGTTCCTTCATGGAAACCGGACTTCGCCCCCGCTGTTCTGCCTGCATCCCTTGTGCTGCCGACCATGTGCTTCACGCGGCATTCGCCATGCGCTGGCTGTCCATGCGGTAGGAAATGGCTTCCGCCAGATGGATGCGCGACACGGTTTCGCTGCCGTCGAGATCGGCCAGCGTACGCGCCACCTTCAGCACCCGGTGATAGGCACGCCCGGAAAAGCCGAGCTTCTCGCTGGCATCCTGCAAAAGGGCCAGCCCCGCCTGATCGGGCGCGGCGACCGTCTCGATCAGGGACGGTGGGCACTGGGCATTGGTGAGCGCGCCATCGGCGCCGGCGCTCTCGAACCTGTCGCGCTGGATTTCTCGCGCGCGCGCCACGCGAATGGCGACGGACGCGCTGGTTTCCGACTTTGCGGGCCGGATCAGATCTGTGGCCGAAACGGCCGGCACCTCGACCCGCAGGTCGATGCGATCCAGCAGGGGGCCGGAGATGCGCGCCTGATATTCGGTACGGCAGCGCTCGCCGCGCGCGCAGCGATAGCCCGGCTCGCCGGCCATGCCGCAACGGCACGGGTTCATGGCCGCGACCAGCTGGATACGCGCCGGATAGCTGACCCGGTGATTGGCGCGCGCGATCATGCAGGAGCCGGTTTCCAGCGGCTGCCTTAAAGCGTCCAGCGTCTGCGGCGAGAACTCGGGCAATTCATCGAGGAACAGCACACCATGATGGGCAAGCGATATCTCCCCGGGCCGTGCGCGGAACCCGCCGCCAACCAGCGCCGCCATCGAGGCGGAGTGATGCGGGGCGCGGAACGGACGCCGGTCGGTAAGCCGCCCTCCGGCCAGTTCGCCGGCGACGGAGGCGATCATCGACACTTCAAGCAGTTCGCGCGGCGACAGCGGCGGAAGAATGGAAGGCAGGCGCTGGGCGAGCATCGACTTGCCCGAGCCGGGCGGACCCACCATGAGCATGATATGGACAAAAGACCCCTATCGAACTAGATAACCATCATGTCGAATCGGCCCATCGCCAAACCGAAGGCATATTCTTACATCCGGTTCTCGACCCCGGAACAAATGCGGGGCGACAGCTTGCGGCGTCAGACGGAAGCCGCAGAACGCTACGCTGCACTCCATGGGCTAGAGCTAGACGACAAGCTGACATTCCAAGACCTTGGTGTATCCGCTTTTCGGGGACGAAATAGGGCGGAAGGGATGCTAGGCGAGTTCCTAGAGTTGGTCCGATCAGGCGACATAGCCATAGGGTCCTATCTTCTAGTCGAGAACCTTGATCGTGTATCCCGAGAGAACGCGCTGGATGCCCTTGATGCCCTTAAAGACATAGCGAAAGAGGGGATTACGGTAGTAACTCTCAACGATGGGCGAGCGTACACCCATGAGAGCCTGCGTCAAAACCCTGTTGACCTCATGGTCGCGGTGATGGTGTTCATGAGGGCGAACGAGGAAAGCGCAACGAAGGCCAAGCGGCTTCGGGAGGCATGGGGAGCAAAGCGCGCGAAGGCGGAAAAGCAACCGCTAACGAAGCTAAGTCCGGGATGGGTACGCCTTCGAGATGATCGTAGCGGGTTCGATCTGATACCGGAACGGGCAGCTATCGTTCGGCGCATATTCGAGATGGCAATTGCCGGCAAGGGGCAGCAGTCCATTGCCGAGACGCTAAATCGCGAAGGGGTTCCGGTTTTCGGTCGGGGGAAGCACTGGCACCGTTCCTACGTCAAAAAGATGCTGGGCAATCCCGCTGTCATCGGACAGTTCACGCCTCACCGCATGGAAATTATCAATGGCAAGCGAGTCCGTGTCCCCGCCGAGCCAGTAGAAGACTACTTCCCGCAGGCCGTCAGCCGCGAGGTTTTTGAACAGGTGGCAGCCCTCGCGAGCGGGCGCAGTGCGCCGTCGAAAACCGAAGGGGCGATGGCTAACATACTGGCAGGGCTTGCGAAGTGTCCGAGGTGTGGTTCCACCATGACGCGCGTCAACAAGGGCGGGAAGAAGGGCGGCCACCCCTATCTCATTTGCACGAGGGCCAAAGCAGGCGCGGGCTGCACATACCGCAAGGTCCGCCTAGACCACGTAACAAGGGCGATCATTGATAATGCGGGTTATCTCATTGGGGAACTTCCCTCCCCCGAGGCAGACCTGCAAGCGCAATGGGACCAGCTATCTCTAGCCCATGACGTGATGGGCGATGAGATCGAGCGGGTCGTTCAGGCCATAGCAGAGGCCGGACACTCGCCTGCATTGCTCAACCGCCTACGGGCAACAGAGGCCGAGCGTGATCGGATAGCGAACGAACTATCCTCCGTCGCAACAAGAATGGCCGACACCATCACAAACCGCATCGCCAATACGGGCACCGCTCTGTTGGACGCCGTGGGCGAGCAGCCACACGATATTCCGAAGGTCAATGCGGTTCTCCGTCAGCTATTTGGGAAAGTCGTGGTGGACTATCGGAGCGGAAGCCTTGTCTTCCACTGGAATCACGTCCCCGATGCAGCCACGAGCATTGTCTATGGATGGCCCACGGAAACGGACGACGATGACGGGATAATCCCAGCGACATCTTTGCCCCCCTCGTAGCTCCTTAGTGGACGCATTGGACAGAACCATCCGGCTCCCCCTATCGGTCTGGTGCTTCTAGCAATCCCCATGCGTCCCCTTGGGAGCTTCCCCCTGCCGCCCATCGCGGGCGGTTCCCTCATCATCACTACGAACACCATGGAGGTATTCAACGGGTGATGTTCATCATCGTCTTGTCCCCTCGGCTCTGGTCAAGGTGGCCCACCTTGGCCGAGACATTCGGGACGCCATGGCGGAAGCTGTCAGCCGCCATGTCGATTTCTTCCATGACGGATGGAAGCCAAGGGGTCTGTTCCTGCGCCTGCCGTTCACCAGTATCAGCATGTGGCTAGAATGGTCGCCAGTCTCGGTAGGCTGGGGCTATGCGGCCAATCCGCCGAGTGACCGGGAGGTTTACCTTGGGCGTGTCAGGGGCGTGGTTTCGGTCGGGTAGATAGATGGTTTCCCTGCAATAGGTTTTTCGTGCTGCGGTGATAACCGTAGAAAGGCGTTGACGGGGATGGGTAGTAATCCCTCGCCTTGTCACAATCACGCGCCCACGGTCGCCACCGCAGCACGCTATGGCTGTTTTGCCGCGCGCTCTTGGTTCAACTCGAACAAGCGCGCCAAGATTTCGTCATCTGACAGATCGGCAGGCCAGCCATAGGCTGCCGCTACTGCCTCATCCAGCGTCTTGTGGGCATTTTGGAGCCACGCAGGGCGTTCATTGTAGAGATTTGTCAGGGTCCGCTTCTTGAGCTTCTGCGCTGCTTCCTCGTTGATCGGCAGGATACGGTCGGGAAAGCCGGGGACGACCTCGGGTTCACGTCGGACAAGATCGGGCGGGTTCAGCCAGTTTTCCCGAAGCTCGTTAAGACGCGCTGCTGCGGTGGCGATGGCAATGGCCCGAGGGTCTTGGGCATAGGCTTCGGCTGGAATGTCCGGGGTCAGCCCTTCGGGGAACGGGAAGGTTTCGAAGGTCGTGGTGGGCGTGTAGCGGGGGTCGTTACCTACCCCAAGCCATGTCCCCATCCGCAGCGCCCAGAGTTCGTGGAACCGGGAATGGAGAATGCCGAAGGTCGTATCGTCATCACGGGCGATAGCGACCACGGCACTATCAGGCAGTAGCATCGGCTGTTCCCATATGAACAGTCGCCACTTCGATACTCTTGGAGTGATAATGACACGGCTAACCTTTGACGTTGCCTCTTTTACATCGGCCCCGCTTCGCCCGAGGCGCCACCAGTTGCGGCGACGTTGTTCATCACGATTGTTCGCCCTTACTGGGTAGATGTTAAGCCTGACATATTCGAAAGGCCCTTCGTAGAGAGCGGCTTCGTGTTCATTCAATTCCCCGAAGTCAATAATCCATTTTCCCGCAGGCCGTCGCGTAATATCCATGCCATTTGCCCATGGCCTGAGTACGTCTGAATTTGGGCGGCCATTCGGGTTAAGGCCGCTTGTCAGCCATCTGCGGATTTGCTGCCCATCTATGTCGAATGCCCCGACTTTTACGGGGCCTTGGAATGCCACGCCGCAATTTCTGGAAAGGCGACTGGCCTTCGTCAAATCTACAGCGCTGGCAGTCAGGTCCGGGTTCACCTTTTCCACTGGCTGCCCGTTGAGATGAGGAACCTCGCCATCCTGTAGTTCCCCGAAGACGACCATCGAAACGCGCACAGCAGCGCCTTCAACCGTCCAAGGCTCATCAGACCATGCGGCGATTATGGCCATGCTGTCCGTGATGCGGTCCATCACACGCCGGTTAGCACCACCGCGTATGGAGTTTGTGGTGACGAGACCCGCACGTCTAGCAAGGCCGTTTCGCATCGCCGTTGATGCTTTCTCGACCCAGTAGATTACGAGATCGGCCTCGGGAGGAACGCGGTCACGGTAAAGGGTGAACAGGGTTTCGATTGTCACATCACCCAATTGCGACCGCATTAACTTTCCGCCCAAGAACGGCGGGTTCCCGATGATGGCGTCAGCCTTGGGCCACACGGCTTCCACCCAGCGACCACCTTCCCCATTTTCTCCTGGCTCCCATGTCATCAGGGCGTCCCGGCATTCGATGGTCTCCAGCGGTTTCAGGATAGGATTGGTACTGGCTCCGAAGCCGTTGCCGATCATCCACTGAATTTCGCCTATCCAGACCGACACGCGGGCGAGTTCGGCAGCGTAGGGGTTGATCTCGATACCCTTGACCACCTCCGGGCCAATCCTCGGAAACCCCCTCGGCAGCCCCAAGGCTTCTGCTTCGACCTGCGCCCGGTGCTCCAAGTCTTTCAACGCCCGGAGCGCGAGATACAGGAAATTGCCGGAGCCGCAGGCTGGGTCGAGGACGCGGAAATCTGCGAGCCGTTTCAGATGCGCGTCGAGAATACCTTGCGCTTGGTTTCGGGCCTTGGTTGCGGTTCCCCCCTTCGATGACGCAGCCTTATCCATGAGCGCCGTTATCTCGGCCTTGGCCTTCTCCCATTCCGCCGTCAGCGGCTCCACGATGACCGGGTTGATAATCATCATGATCTTGTCCCGGTCGGTATAGTGCGCGCCAAGCTGGCTGCGCTTGTCCGGGTCTAGGCCGCGCTCGAAGAGCGTTCCGAGAATGGACGGGTCTACATCGCCCCAAAAGTGCTTGGCCGCCCGATGGACGATGGCGATTTCCTTCTTGTCCAACGCGAACACGAGGTCATCGTTGAAGAGGCCGCCGTTGAACCACGCCACCTTCTCGAAGCCGATATGGCCCCCCGATTTCATCGCGGTGAACAGGCTGCGGGCGAAGCCCTCGAACTGGCTGGGATCGTCCAGCGCTCGCTCCAACATGCGCGAGAAAATGTTTTCGGGCAGCAACTTCACGTCTTCCGCGAACATGCAGAACACGAGCCGGTTGATAAAATGAGCCACCTGTTCGGGATGGTGGCCACGCCCGCGAAGGGAACGGGCAAGCTCGGCAAACTCCCCAGCGACCTCTTCGGTTAACTCCTGTCGGGTCTTTGTGGGGCGCAGCGCCTCGGGGTCAGACAGGGCAGCTTTGAGCCAGCCGCGCTTTGTCGGGTCGCCAAGATCGGCAATCGCTATCTCGTAGACCTTGGAGACAGAATTGGTCCAGTTGGTATGGATGCGGATGGTCGTGCCTATGTCGGAGACGATCAGCAGCGGTGGGTTGTCGAGGGCGATGGCATAGCGTTGAAGCTGCGCAAACGCCGTGTCGAGGTTTGCCTTGGTGCCCTTGTATTCCCACGCGAAATGACCACGCTTGAACACGTCCGCGAAGCCGTTTCCGCCCGTGGTCTTCGATGCACCTACCTCGAAACCGTAGTCCTTTCCGGTCGGGTCAACATCGGCTGGGGTCGGTTCGCCCAGCATCCGGCATAGATCAAGGAAATGCTCTTGTGCCGCAGCGCGTTCTTTGAGCGCCGAGTTCAGCCATTTGGATATAAACTGTTGTGGCGTCATATATTATCAGCGCCCCCTCACGCAGAAACTTGCCGACACCATAGGCCAAGCGATTGATTCGCGACAAGGATAGTGGGGGGCAGATCAAGCCGGTCTCAACGATGTAAGTCTGTTCTCTTCGCTGCGGTTGAGACCGTAGAGCCTCAGTCGCCCGTCTCTAGGTGGTTCCTCCCTGTTTATACCAGTTCGCTCCTACGGTCCCTACGGGTGCGAAAAGATCGAAGCTCAATTACCCCCCACAATAGGAGGGAGGCCCCCCCTAGGTTTGCATATAGCTTATCTCCATAGGTTAGCTTTAGGCTTCCCTTATGGAAGCCAATAGCTGCGTCCTAGGCCATTCCCTTCATCATCATCTTCCATCAATCCTTTTCTGTAAGGCTTAAACCGAAGCCTTCTGCCAAGCTCTGACCAAGGGGCTTGCAAGATGATGATTGCTGTTCTCGCCCGAAGACTAACCGTTCCGGTTTCTGGTCTTCATTCTCAAACCATCCCAGCCGCTTTGCCCGGTGCCTCTGGCCCGTGGTCGTCGGCATGCGACAACCGCAAGGAACCCACATCATGCTGGTCATCAACATTGCGAACAACGATAGAGGCCGCAGCTTCACCGCCACCTGCGATGGCATCAGCAAAACCCATTCCCGTAAAGACCCGGTACCCCCGTTGTGCCGGAGGCTGATAGATCGTGGTCATTCTCCCCACACGATGGTCATGGTGGTTCGTGGAACAACCCCGATCTTCAAACCCCGGTCGCTTGGCGCATGGGCGGCCTATGATATTGTAGATGACGATAATCGTGGTCTCATCCGCAGGCGCTACAGGCCCTTGCCTGACTTCTCGGGTGATGCTGATATCGCAAGGAAGCCCAATGCGCAGTCGCGCCTCTGCAAGGAAGCGGCCTGAATGTACCCACAGGGTCACGGTGTTAAAGCCGTGGCCCTGTTTTTTCGCGGTCAACACCATCCGTTTCTAGGTTCGGTGAGTACCCAGCAAGAACGTTCATTCTTCCCGCTGCGGTAGGGGCCATGGAGGGGCGTTGTGGGTTCCTTAAGGGAATCTCTATGGACGCCGCATAAAGCCTCTCGTCGGTCGCCACGGGTGCGGGAATGGGTATCCTATGTGAGTTGGAGCCGGCTTGTTTTTTGGGCAAAAATTCGAGCCATTATCTCAATTATAGGATGATGGTGGTCCCCCCTCTACCCCCGATTTTTTGGCGTTTTGCCGGGACCATGTTGCCGGGAGAACATGCCCCCACCCCCTTGACTAAACGCCACGGAAAATCCTGCCGGGGAAATTTCGTCCTTCCCGGTCGCGGTGACGATAGGGCGTTGCGGAGGGGGGGATAGCTGGCCGGGAGGCAGACCACCACCAACCCCATCGTGACCATCAAGGACGGCAAGGTCTTTGCCAACAGCCGGGACGTGGCGGAGTTCTTTGGGAAGGAGCATCGAAACGTTCTTGCGGACATTGATCGTCTGATTGAACAGGGGGTGCTGGATTTTCAGCAGACCCCCTACAAGCACCCGCAGAACGGCCAGTTGTACCGCTCCTACGACATGACCCGAGACGGCTTCACCCTGCTCGCCATGGGCTTCACCGGAAGGCGCGCGTTGGAGTTCAATCTGTCCGCTGGGGTATAGGCTAGCGGTCGCCCCTAACCTGACCATGAGCCCTGTACGCATGGGTTGACAACGATCAACGTACATGCCTTTCTACGTACATGATCCATTCGTACATGCGGAGGCAATCTCATGGCAACCATTCTCTATGCCCGCGTCTCGACCGCTGACCAGACCCTTGACCATCAGCGCACCCAAGCCGAGCAGGCTGGATTCGCGATTGATATGGTCATTGCCGACCATGGTGTTTCCGGCGTCTCGACAACCCTTCGCGAGAGACCGGAAGGCCGGAGGTTGTTCGACATGCTACGCAAGGGGGATACCCTCGTTGTCCGCTGGGTGGACAGGCTGGGCCGCAACTATCAGGACGTGACAGACACCATCCGAGAGTTCATGCGCAGGGGCGTCATCATCAGGACCGTCATCAACAACATGACATTCGATGGAGCGACCGCAGACCCGGTGCAAATGGCCGTGCGGGATGCCCTTATCGCCTTCATGGCGGCAACCGCACAGGCGCAATATGAGGCGACCAAGGCGAGCCAGCGGGCAGGCATTGAAGATGCGAAGCTGAATCCGAAGCCGGGAAAGAAGCCGTATCTAGGCCGGAAGCCGAGCTATGACCGGGCGGCGCTGGAGACCGTCAAGAACATGCTGGCGATGGGGACGGCAGGCACCAGCGAGATAGCCAAGGCCACGGGACTGACCCGGCAGACCGTTTTACGCATCAAGGCGGACCCGACCAAGGCCGAGGCCGTTCTGAATGCGTGGGAGTGAGCCGGGGCGTCTATTAGTTTTCGTTAGCCTTGGCCCAGGGCAGGGGACCAAACAAAATTGAACCGGGGGGTCTTTTGTTTTCAATATGAGGAGATTGTGGCCGCCCGCCGCCGCCACTTCCAGCGCACGCCGGGCACTCTCCTGCCCCTTGATCTCGGCAAGGTCGGGCAGATCCGGTCCACCCGACCTCACGCCGGGCTCGGGCCGCGACAGCACCTGCGTGCCACGGAAATGATTGGCCAGCGCGATCAGGCTGCGCGGTGCCAGAATGTCGATCCCGCTGCCAGCCCATGCGGCCTCCGGTCCGCACTCGTGCGGGCAGATCAGGCCACGGCCATCCCCGTTGGCCGCAATCGCCGCCGGCAGCGCCCCGGCCACGGAGGCGATAGTGCCGTCGAGAGACAATTCGCCCAGCACCACATAGGCCGAAAGCGCATCCACGGGTATGACGCCAATCGCCGCCATGAGGCCCAGCGCAATCGGAAGATCGTAATGGCTGCCTTCCTTGGGCAGGTCGGCCGGCGCCAGATTGATCGTCACCCGTTTCGCGGGCATCGAAAGGCCGGAAGCATGCAGCGCGGCCTGCACGCGTTCCCGGCTTTCGGCCACCGCCTTGTCCGGCAGACCGACGATCGACATACCGACCTTGCCAGGCGCTACCATCACCTGCACATCGACAGGCACGGCCTCGATGCCCTGAAAGGCGACGGTGCGCACGCGTGAAACCATATCCCCCTGCCCCCGACCGATGACGGCCCGCCCGGCAATTCGTCCCCACGCCAGCGCATGAAGGGAAATGAAGCACGAATCGCTGCATTCTGCAAGAACATTACAGGAACGAATTCGCCTCAAAGGTGCAATCAGGTTGCATGAAATTGAAAATGGAGAACATCCGTTCCGGCCAGACGACTTCGCGCATGAGAAAAGGGCCGGCGGTTCATCACCGCCGGCCCTCCTTCGAAGTCGTGTGCAAGCGCCGGCTTACTGAGCGGCGGCCTTGGCGGCCTCGATCCAGCCGTCGAAGGTCTGCTGGTTGGCCTTGATCCACTCGTCGGCCTGACGCTCAAGGTCGGCGGGCTTGTCCGCGCCCTGATACATCTGGGCGTTCTGCGCGAAGATGTCCTCGAGCGGAATGCTCATCTCCTCGAACAGCTTCTTCGCGGCCGGATTGCTCTCCAGGAACTCGTTGTTGGCGACGACCTGGATGTCGTTGGCCGGCCAGCCCATCTGGCACGGATTGCTGGCGCAGCCCTTCACGTCCGGGATGGATGTCTGCGATTCCATTTCCTTCTGGTCTTCGGGCAGCGACGGCTTCGAGACTTCAAGCCAGACGACGTCCTCGTCCGGCTTGAGCATGCCGACCGTCCAGTTGGGGGTCCATGTGTAGAAGAAGATCGGCTTGCCCTGCTCGTAGCGGCTGATGGCATCGGCCATGGATGCGGAATAGGCGGCCTTGATCGGCTCGACCGTGTCGCCCAGCTCATAGGCTTCCATCTGGTGGGTGATGGTCAGTTCGCAGCCCCAGCCCGGAGGACAGGCGACCAGATCCGCCTTGCCGTCGCCATTGTCGTCGAACAGCTTGGCGACCTCCGGTTTCCTGAAGTCGTCGACGGTGCGGATGTTGTGTTCATCGGCCGTCTTCTTGTCGATCAGATACCCCTGCAGCGCACCACCCTTGGCGACATAGCCGACCGTGCTGGCCTTGCCCTTGATCTCTTCCAGATAGGTGTTGTGCAGCGGGAACCAGCCGCTCGCCCAGAAGTCCATGTCGCCCTGGGAAAGGGCCTGATAGAAAGGCGGGTTGTCGAGCGCCGTCGGCCCCGCGACCGTATAGCCCAGCGCCTCCATGGCCTTCTTGTAGACCTGCGCCTGGAACCATTCCGTGTCCCAGGTGGGCTGGCCCATGCGAACGGTCTTGCCCTCGCCCGGCAGCGATTGCGCAACCAGCGGCGAGACGCTGAGCGTCAGCGCCGTCAGCGCCGCGCCGATACCGTAGAGAATCCTGTTTCCAGCCATGTCTTGTTTCTCCCTTTTCTGGTTTGGAGTGAGCCTGGATCTGGTGGTCGTCCGGATGTGTTTCACAGTCTCCTGTCAGCGGGGCTGCCGTCAGCCGCCCGCGCCCTTGCCGTCCCTGCCGGTTTCCCCCAGCGCCTGGGTGACCCGGTCGAGGATGATCGCCATCAGCACGATGCCAAGACCGCCAACGCTGGCGTAACCGACATCGAGCCTGCCGAGGCCGGTGTTGACGATGAGGCCGAGGCCGCCGGCTCCGATCAGCGCGCCGATCACCGCCATGGAAAGCGCCAGCATCAGCGTCTGGTTGACGCCGGTCATGATGGTGCGCAGCGCCAGCGGCAGCTGGATCTCCCACAGGATCTGGCGCGAGGTGGAACCGAAGGCGCGGCCTGCCTCCACAAGTTCCTCCTGCACCTGCCTTATGCCGAGATTGGTAAGGCGCACCAGCGGCGGCAGGGCGAAGATGATGGTGGCGATGACCGCCGGCACCATGCCGACGCCGAACAGCATGACGATCGGCACCAGATAGACGAAGGACGGGATGGTCTGCATGACGTCCAGTATCGGGCGGATGACCGCCGCCGCCCGGTCGCTGCGCGCCGCCAGAATGCCCGCCGGAATGCCGACGATGATGCAGAAAACGACGGCGGTCAGGATCATCGCCAGCGTGATCATCGTCTCGCGCCAGATGCCGATCCAGTCGAGAAGCAGCAGCGACACCAGCGTGAATATGGCCACGCCCCGCCCTGCCGCCCGCCAGGCGCCAAGCACGATTACAATGAGCAGAACGGCAAAGGGAATGGCCAGAAGCAGAGCCTGCAGATTGTCCAGCAACATCTGGATCGGCATTTGCAGCGCACGGAAAAAAGGACGCAGGACCGGCACCAGCCAGTCCTTGACGACAGCCTGGATCCAGTCGTCGAGCGGCAGCTCCCCATAGTGCGAGGGCCGGGCCATATCGGTAGCCGCGCGCAGTGCGTTCATGGAGTCCGACATGGTCACGACCTCCCTTGCCTTGTCTGGCCCTGCCTTGTCTGGCCGGCCTCCGGGCGAACCTGCGCTGGCTGCCCTTTTCCGGCGTCGTCGCCGGCGAGCATCGCGGCCATGTCGGTTGCGTCGAACTGGCCTTCGGGTTTGCCGTCCGGACCGATAACGACAACCGGCTTTCCGCCCGAAACAAGGCCGAACGCCTCATGGAGGGGACGGCTGCCTCCTATGCTTGCGGCACCTTTTTCGATCAGCGCGCTCAGCGCGGCGGGGTCGGCCGGGCGCCTTATGGCGGTGCGTGCCGGCAGCACACGCCCGCGATCTATGTCGCGGGTGAAGGCCGAAACATAGTCGTCGGCCGGATTGAGCACGATCTCGGCCGGCTTGCCGACCTGCGCCAGCCGTCCGTCCTTCATCACCGCCACGTGGTCGCCCAGCGTCAGCGCCTCGTTGAGGTCATGGGTAATGAAGATGATGGTGGTGCGGTAACGGCGCTGCAATTCGATCAGCTCGCCCTGCATGTCGCGGCGGATCAGCGGGTCGAGCGCGCTGAACGGCTCGTCCATGAGCAGGATCTCGGGATCCAGGGCCAGCGCGCGCGCCAGCCCCACGCGCTGCTGCATGCCGCCGCTGAGGTTGTGCGGATAACGGTCGCCCCAGCCGGCGAGACCGACATTCTCCAGCGTCTTCAACGCCTTTTCACGGCGCTCCGCCTTGCCCATCCCGCGCATCTTGAGGCCGTATTCGACGTTTTCCGCAACGGTGCGATGCGGCAGCAGCGCGAAATGCTGGAACACCATGGTGATCTTGCCGAGGCGCAATTCGCGCAGGCGCTGTTCCGACGCCTTGAGAATGTCCTCGCCATCGATCTCGATGGAACCGACGGTCGGGTCATGCAGACGGTTCAGGCAGCGCACCAGCGTGGACTTGCCCGAGCCCGACAGCCCCATGACGACGAAGATTTCACCGGCATCCACCGAAAAGGAGACGTCGTCGATGGCAAGCACCGCGCCGGTTCGTTTGAGAATCTCGCTCTTCGAAACGCCTTGCCGCGCCAGCTCCAGGGCTTCGTCCGCCCTGGTGCCGAACGCCTTGCTGACGCCGCGCACCTCGATGCGTCTGGCGGCTTGCGGAGTGCTGGAGGGATCCAGGGGCGGGGTTCCATGCATCAGTTGCAGCCTCCCGGAGAAACAGGAGCGATTGCAGGCACGCCCATGCGGGCGGATATGGATGCTGGAACAGTCAGGCTGGAAATTTCGGCGCTGTTTCCGTCCGGGAAGATGCGGAGGGCGCCAGGCACTGTCTGGCAGAAGGCTTTCCCGCAGGCGGAAAAACCTGATTTCAATACAGGGATAACGAGTCTCCTCATCGTTCTTGTCCCCCCAATGCTCGTCCCGGGTTCCCGGCCGGGCGGCCTTTGTTTGAGGGTCATGATTTCAATCTTGCCCCGGGGTTGTAAACCCCAAGACCCCGAATGATAGGCATTACATTATGTAATGCAACCCGCAATGAAAAGAACGAGCCTTTTAAGCCTCGGAGAGCGCGGCAGCGGTTTCCGGAGCGGCGATGCCCGGCTGGGCGCGCTCGGCGCGGATCCAGCGCAGAAACGCCTCGACCTGGGGCTTGATCGGATGGCCATTGCGCAGCACCACGAAATAGGCTTCGCGTGTGCGAAGCGACTCGGCAGAAACCCGCACCAGCCGGTTCTGCTGCAGCAGATCGTGGACCAGCCTGTTCCAGCCGAGCGCGATTCCTTCGCCGCGCATCGCGGCATGGATCGCATCCGTGTAGAAGCTGCAGCTCAGCGCCACGTTGCGCGGCGCAGCTCCATGCCCGAAGGCATTGAGCCAGCGGTCCCAGCCGATCCAGCTCGGATCGGGAGAATCGCTGACGATCAGGCTGTGGCGAATGAGATCCGCCACGCAGTCGGGAGAGCCGTTTGCGGCCAGATAATCCGGGCTGCACACCGGGAAAATATCGTCATTGAACAGCATGATTGCACGGCCGTCGCCCCAGTTGCCCTCACCGTAGCGAATGGCGATGTCGACGTCCTCGCGCAGCAGGTTCACATTGGCGTCCTGACTGATCACCTTGAGCCTGATCTCAGGGTGAAGGCGACGAAAATCGGAAATCTTCGGAAGCAGCCAGAAGTGCGAGAAGGCCACCGACGCCGAGATCACAAGCTCGCCCGGACTGGTCTCGGCGGTGAGCGACTGAACGGTGCGGGTGATGGTGCCCAAAGCTTCCGACATGGATTTCGACAGTATCTGGCCGCGTTCGGTGAGTTCGATGGAGCGATGCAGGCGGCGGAAAAGCTGGAATCCGAGATTCTGCTCCAGCGCCTGCACCTGGCGGCTCACCGCCGCCTGCGTGATGCCGAGTTCGGCCGCGGCACGGGTGAAGCTCAGTTGCCGCGCGGCGGCTTCGAACACCACCAGCGACGTCATCGAGGGAAGCTGACGGCGAAAACCAGACATGAGCCTGCCTTATGCTTGGAAAGCCGCATGATGGGCCGGAAGCCGCCTTCCGGCAAGCCTGTCGCATCGCCGGATACCTTCAGGCGCAGCATTCAGGTGCCCCTCGGCTTGGCGCGGCTGGTGGCCTGCGCCAGAAGCGGGTTCTCCGGCCAGACATGTTTGGGATAGCGCCCGCGCATGTCGGAGCGCACATCCGCCCACGACCCCCGCCAGAAGCCGGGAAGGTCGCGCGTGGTCTGGATCGGCCGGTGCGCCGGCGACAGCAGTTCCAGCGTCAGCGGCACGGTGCCGTCGGCAATGGCCGGGTGGGTGGCGAGGCCGAACAGTTCCTGCACGCGGATGGCCAGCACCGGCTGCTCGCCATCATAGCGGATCGGCACGCGGCTGCCCGACGGCGCATCGAAATGGGTGGGAGCGAGCGCATCGACGCGCCGCTGAAGATCGTGCGGCACCAGAGCGGCGAGGCCCGCCTCCAGCGTGCCGCCGCCGATGGAGCCAAGCGAGGCCGAGCCGGTGAGGAAGGGCAGCAGCCAATCCTCCAGCCGGGCGGCCAGCGCCTCGTCGCTCATGCCCGGCCACGGCTCGCCAAGCCCTTTGCGCAGCCATGACAGGCGCTGGCGCAGTGTCGTCGCCTGCCTGTCCCATGGCAGGATGGAAAGCCCATGGGCGCGCACCGCATCGAGCACGGCTTCATTGGCATCGTCGCCTGAAGGCGCGGGCAGCATGCGCTCCGAGAGCACGATGGCACCCAGCCGGCTCTGCTCGCGCACGCGCACGCTGCGGCGCTCCAGATCGAACAGCGTCTCGCGGCGGCTTTCGATGGCGTGACCGAGCAGCGCGCGGATGTCGTCCCCGCCAACGGCGGCCGCCGCGGTGATGCGCGCATTCTGCGCCTTGCCCTGCAAATCCGCGACGACGAGGAAGGTTTCCCCTGCCATAGGGTCGGATGCATCGACCATCGCGCCCGAGCCGTTGGCGAGCACGAAGCGCCCGCGTTCGCCGCGCGCTTTCGCGACGCGATCCGGCCATGCGTGCAGCAGCAGCGCGCCGGGCGAGAATGGGACGTCGCTCTTCACACCCTTGCCGGCGTTGCGCGCCAGCCGCTGCGCCAGTTGCCTCGCCGCATTGGCGCGCGGCGAGCGGTCGCCGGCAAAGCGCATCAGCCGCCGTTCCAGATCGGTGCTGTCGCCGCCCAGCCCGCGTTCGGTCAAAAGCACAGCGACAAGGGCCGCGTCCCTTTCATGGCCCGCACGGGCGGCTTCGGCCACCATATGCGCAAGCCGCACCGGCAGAGCGAGGCGCCGCATCGCCTGCCCGGTTCCGGTGAGGCGGCCATCGCCATCGATGGCATCCAGCGTGCGCAACAGGTTGCGGGCCTCGTTGAGCGCCGGACCGGGCGGCGGATCGAGGAAGGCGAGGCTTGCGGGATCGGCAACGCCGAAGGCCGCGCAGTCGAGCAAGAGGCCCGAGAGGTCGGCGGCGAGAATTTCGGGCGGCGTGAAGGCAGGCAGCGCCGCCGTCTGCTCGGCGCGCCACAGCCGGATCGCCACGCCCGGTTCCGTGCGCCCGGCGCGGCCGGCGCGCTGGTCGGCCGAGGCGCGCGACACGCGCACCGTCTCCAGCCGGGTCAGGCCACTGGCGGGCTCATAGGCAGGCAGGCGCGCCAGCCCGCTGTCGATGACGACGCGCACGCCATCTATGGTGATCGAGGTTTCGGCGACGGCAGTGGCCAGCACCACCTTGCGCCGGCCGGCGGGCGGCGGGCGGATGGCGGCATCCTGCGCCCTGGCGTCCATCATGCCGTAGAGCGGCACGATGTCGGTGTCGGTCCCGACGCGCCCTTCCAGCCGTTCTGCGGTGCGCTCGATCTCGCGCTGGCCGGGAAGGAAGGCGAGCACGCTGCCGGTCTCCTCCGCCAGCGCCGTACGGATGGCGGCGGCCATGGCGTCCTCGACCGGGATGCCTGCGGCACGCTCACGATAGCGGATGTCGACGGGAAAAGACCTGCCCTCGCTCTCGATCACCGGGGCACCGTCCAGCAGCCTTGCCACGCGCGCGCCGTCGAGCGTCGCCGACATGACCAGAAGGCGCAAATCGGGACGCAGCGCGCCCTGCACGTCGAGCGCCAGCGCCAGTCCGAAATCGCCGTCCAGCGAGCGTTCGTGGAACTCGTCGAAGATGACCGCCTTGATGCCCGGCAGTTCGGGATCGTCGAGGATCATGCGCGCCAGCACGCCCTCGGTGACAACCATGATACGGGTGCGCTCCGACACGCGCTTTTCCATGCGCATGGCATAGCCGACCACACCGCCCGGCTCCTCGCCAAGCAGGGACGCCATGCGCCGCGCCGCGGCGCGGGCAGCGAGCCGGCGCGGCTCCAGAAGCACGATGGTGCCATGCTCGCGCCAGCCGGCATCGAGCAGGCTGAGCGGCACCAGCGTCGTCTTTCCGGCGCCCGGCGGGGCAACCAGCACCGCCTTGTTGCCGCGCTCCAGCGCTGTGCCCAGATCGGCCAGAACGGCGGTGACCGGAAGCTCCGGCAGCGCAACCTTGCTCATCAAGGGATCAGACCGGCTCCCAGCCGTCGTGTTGGCCGGCGCGGAAGATGGCGTCGATGACCTTCTGGTTCAGGATGGATTCCTCCAGCGTGAAGATGCGGTCTGTCCCTCCACGGGCGGCCCGCACGAACGCCTCGACCTGAAGGCGATATTGCTGCGCGCCGGGGAAGCGGAACACCTGCGCCGCATCATGGTTCTGGTTGTGCAGCGTCACGACGTGATCGTCATAGAGTCCGGCATTGAAGGGCGACGCCACCTCTATGAAACCCTTGTCGCCGTGGAAGACCATGCTCTGGCGCGCGGCCAGTTGCGTCGACAGATAGAAGGACAGTTCGAAACCGCCGAAATCGGCGCGCACCGAGGAATGGATATCGGTGCCGAATGTCGCGTCGCGCTCGATGCTGGCCTGCACGCGCTGAGGCTCGCCGCCGGTCGCAAAGCGCGTCGTCACCGTCGGATAGACGCCGATGTCGGGCAGCGCACCGCCGCCGAGATCGAGCTGGTTGCGCATGTTGTGCGGATCGACGTTGAAATAGGAAAAAGCGCCCTGCACATGGCGCAGCCGGCCGATTGCACCCTCGGCGATCAGCTCGCGGACCTTGATCCATTGCGGGTGGTGAACCACCATGAAAGCTTCGCTGACCAGCACCTTGTGGCGGTCGCGCAGCGCAATCAGCGGGGCGATGTCCTGCGCCTTCAGCGCCAGCGGCTTTTCCACCAGCACATGCTTGCCGGCCGCGATCGCCTTTGCCGCCCACTCGACATGCTGCGAGGTCGGCAGGGGAATGTAGACGCCGTCCACCTCCGGCGATGCCAGCAGGTCCTCATAGGAGCCGAAGGCGTGCGGCGCATTCCACTGGTCAGCCAGTTGCCGGGCGCGGGCCGCATCGCGGCTGGCGATGGCCGCCACCACGCCATTGTCGGAACCGGCCATGGCCGGCAGCAATTGCTCGCGCGCGATCTTCGCCGTTGAAAGGACACCCCAGCGGAACATGGTCCTGCCTCCAGAATTATCGGCCCGGATTTGCCCCAAAGGAGCGAAAAAGCCAAGCGCCCGGAAGATTACCTTTTAGCCGCGCCAGCGAAAGAAATCCACGAAGGCCCTGAGCGCCGGACGCATCTGCTTGCGGCTGGGATAGTAGACGAAAAACCCGTCGAAGGGCGGGCACCAGTCCTCCAGCATGCGCACCAGCCTGCCCTCGGCAAGCGGCTGGCTCACATAATCCTCGAAGAGAAAAGCGACCCCTGCGCCATCGAGAGCGGCCTGAACGATGCCACGGTCCTCGCCAAGAATCAGCGGGCCATCCACATCCATGACGATCTCCTCGCCATCCTTTTCAAACTCCCAGCGATAGATGACGCCGCTGGAAAAGCGGAAGCGGATGCAGCGATGACCGGCAAGGTCGCGCGGATGCAGGGGTAGCTCCCTGCCATCGAGACAGGAGGGGGCCGCCACGACCGCCCCGCGCAGCTGCGGCCCGATGCGCACGGCGATCATGTCGCGTTGCAGGCTTTCGCCGAGCCGCACGCCGGCATCGAAGCCGCCTTCCACGACATCGGTGAAGCGGTCCTCGCTGACGATCTCGAGCGTGATGTCCGGATAGGCGGACACGAATGCGCCAAGGCGCGGCGCGAGCGCCAGCTCGGCAGCGGTTCGCGGCACGTTGAGCCGCAGGTTTCCGGCCGGACGGTCGCGTGCTTCCTTCGCCTGCGCAAGTGCAAGGTCTATTTCGGACAAAGCCGGCCGCAGCCGCTCCAGCAAGGCCGCGCCTTCCCCGGTCGGGGCGACGCTGCGCGTGGTTCTGGCAAGCAGCCGCACCCCCAGCCGCGCCTCCAGCACCGAGACGGCGTGGCTGACGGCCGATGGGGCAATGCCCAGCTCCCGCGCGGCGGCCCGGAAGCTGCCGTGCTGGGCAACGACCGAAAGAACGGCGAGATGGGAAAGCTGATTTCGCGACATTGATCTAAAATACAGAACAGCCAGTGCACAAACAAACGGATTATCGAACGGCGATCCCGCTCCTATCTCTGCCGCATCCCACACAGGAGGCTTGCAGATGCAACCACGCAAACTTGGAACGGAACTGACCGTCAATCCCATCGGCCTCGGCTGCATGGGCATGAGCTTCGCCTATGGCGGGCAGGAGGAAAAAGACTCCATCGCCACCCTGCACCGGGCCGTGGAGATCGGCGTCGATTTCTTCGACACGGCGGAAGTCTATGGTCCGTTCGAGAACGAGCGCCTCGTCGGCAAGGCTCTGAAGGGCGTGCGCGACAAGGTCACCATCGCCACCAAGTTCGGTTTCAGGATCAGCGATGAAGGCACCGGGGCCGGGCGCATGACAGGCGTGGACAGCCGCCCCGAGCACGTCAAAGCGGTGGCGGAAGCGTCCTTGAAGCGCCTCGGCACCAATGTCATCGACCTCTATTACCAGCACCGCGTCGACCCCTCGGTCCCGATCGAGGACACGGTGGGCGCCATGGCCGATCTGGTGCGCGAGGGCAAGGTGCGCGCGCTCGGCCTTTCGGAAGTCAGCCCGCAGACCCTGCGGCGCGCCCATGCCGTTCACCCGATCGCGGCCGTGCAGAGCGAATATTCGCTGTGGAGCCGCGAGCCGGAAGAGGAGATCTTCGCCGTCTGCCGGGAACTTGGTGTCGGCTTCGTGCCTTACAGTCCCCTGGGACGCGGCCTGCTGACAGGCACGATCCGCAAGACCGATGCACTGGGCGAAGACGACTGGCGCCGCACCCTGCCGCGCTTTCAGGCAGAGGCGATGGAAACCAATGAACGGCTGGTGACGCTGCTGGAACAGATGGCAGAGGGCAAGGGCGTGACGGCAGCGCAACTGGCGCTGGCCTGGGTGCTGCATCAAGGCGATTTCATCGTGCCGATCCCCGGCGCGCGCCGCATCGCCCATCTCGAACAGAATGTGGCGGCAGCGCAGACCAGGCTGAGCGACACAGAGGTGGCCGACATCGGCGCAGCCCTGTCACCGGACAAGGTGGCCGGCAAGCGCTACACGCAAGAAGCGCTTTCACTCACCAACGGATGAAACGGCTGCGGGCAGGCGGATCGCACCGTCTGCCCGCTTCTCCACTTCTTCAGGCCATTCAGCCGCGCAGCACGCCGCCGGTCTGCTTCTTCACATTCTCGACGATTCGACCGGCCAGCGCCTCGAAATCCTCATCCGTGAGGGTCTTCTCGACCGGCTGGATAGTGACTTCGATGGCGATGGATTTCCTGCCCTCGCCCAGCGAAGCGCCCTCGAAAATGTCGAACACATTGACGTCGGTAACCAGCTTCTTGTCGGCGGAAAGCGCTGCCTTGACCAGTGACCCGGCCTCGACCGCCTTTTCAACCACGAAGGCGAAATCGCGTTTCACCGCCTGGAAGGCGGAAAGCTCCAGCTTCGGCTTGGTGCGGGTCGGCCTGGCCTTGGGCTCGGGGATTGCATCCACGAACACCTCGAAACCGGCCAGCGGCCCGCTGGCATCGAGCGCCTCCAGCACCTTCGGATGGAATTCGCCGAAATGGCCGAGCACCACCTTGGGGCCGAGCTTGATGACGCCCGAACGGCCCGGATGATACCAGCCGGGCGCGGCGGCCTCGATCTGCAAACGGTCCACCGGCGCGCCGCAGGCTTCCAGAACGGCGATCGCGTCGGCCTTGGCGTCGTAGACGCCGACCGGGGCGGCATTGCCGTTCCAGTAGCGGCCCGAGCCTTCCAGCTTCGCGGTGCCGCGACGGATGCCGGCGGCAACGCGGCGCTGCCTGTCGGGCGTATCGCCCTCATAGGTGCCGGACACCTCGAACAGGGCGACGTCGCCCATGCCGCGATCCGCATTGCACTGCGCGGCGGCGATCAGGCCGGGCAGCAGCGAGGGCCGCATGTCCGACATGTCGGCGGCAATGGGATTGGCGAGCTTCAGCCCCGCCTGCCCGCCGCCGAACAGTTCGGCGTGTCTTGCCGGGATGAACGACCAGGTGACCGCTTCCAGCATGCCGCGCACCGCCAGAGCGCGCCGGGCGAAGCGGCTGCGGATCTGCAAGGTGGTGAGGATCTTGCCGTTGACCGCGTCGTGGCTGGACAACGGGCGCGGCTCGATCTCGTCGACGCCGTGGATGCGCATCACCTCCTCCACCAGATCGGCCTTGCCGTCGACATCCGGCCGCCAGGACGGCACCTCGACATCGACCACATCGCCATTGCCGAGCGGCCTGAAGCCGAGACGGCTCAGGATCGACAGGCTTTCGTCCTTCGGCACGTCGAGGCCGGTGAGCCGCTTGACCTCCGACAGCGGGAAGGAAACGATTTTCGGCGTGTGGCCGGCATAGCCGACGACCTGCGCCTCGCCCGGTTCGCCGCCGCACAGGTCCAGCACCATGCGGGTGGCCAGTTCCAGTCCCGGCACCATGAACTCGGGATCGACGCCGCGCTCGAAGCGGTATCGGGCGTCGGTGATGATGCCGAGCGTGCGCCCGGTGCGGGCGACGTTGAGCGCATCCCAAAGTGCGGATTCGATCAGCACGTCGGTGGTGTTCTCGTCGCAGCCGGAATGCTCGCCGCCCATGATGCCGGCGATGGATTCGACGCCGTTGTCGTCGGCGATGACGCACATGTCGGCCTTCAGCTCATAATCGCGCCCGTCCAGCGCCAGCACCGTCTCGCCATCCTTGGCCCGGCGCACCACGAGATTGCCGGCGACCTTGGCGGCGTCGAACACATGCAGAGGCCGGCCGCGGTCGAAGGTGACGTAGTTGGTGATGTCGACCAGCGTGTTGATGGGGCGCAGGCCGATGGCCAGCAGCCGCTGCTGCATCCACTTCGGCGACGGACCGTTCTTCACCCCGCGCACGAGGCGCAGCGCGAAGCCGGGGCACAGGTCGGGCGCCTCGATGGTCAGTTTGACCGGGCATTCACCCTTGCCGGCGACCGGTTCGACGGGAGCCTCCTTGAGCTTGCCGAGGCCGGACGCGGCGAGATCGCGGGCGATGCCGTAAACGCTCGTCGCGTCGGGGCGGTTGGGGGTCAGGTTGATCTCGATAACCGGATCGTCGAGCCCCGCCCAGCTTGCGTAAGACGTGCCGACCGGCGCATCGGCGGGCAGGTCGATGATGCCATCATGCTCGTCGGAAAGCTGCAATTCGCGCTCCGAGCACATCATGCCGTGGCTATCGACGCCGCGGATCTTGCCGACCGAGAGCGTCACGTCGATGCCGGGCACATAGGTGCCAGGCGCGGCGAAGGCGCCAACCAGACCGGCCCGCGCATTGGGCGCGCCGCAGACGACCTGAATGGGCGCCCCCGATCCGGTATCGACCGACAGAACGCGCAGCTTGTCGGCGTCGGGGTGCTTTTCGGCGGTGAGGACTTTCGCGATGACGAAGGGCTTCAGCGCCGCCTTGTCGTCCACGGATTCGACTTCGAGGCCAATGGCCGTCAGCCGCCCGACGATCTCGTCCAGCGTGGCGTCGGTGTCGAGGTGCTCTTTCAGCCAGGAGAGGGTGAATTTCATTTTGTCGTTCCTTGCCGCTCGATCAGTTGCTCAGTCCGCCGAACAGGGTCGGCATGTCGAGCGGGCGGAAGCCGTAATGCTGGAGCCAGCGCACATCGGCGTCGAAGAAGGCGCGCAGGTCCGGCATGCCGTATTTCAGCATGGCGATGCGGTCGATGCCCATGCCCCAGGCGAAGCCCTGATACTCGTCCGGGTCGAGCCCCCCGGCGCGCATGACATTGGGGTGGACCATGCCGCAGCCGAGGATTTCCATCCAGTCGCTGCCCTCGCCAAAGCGTACCTCGCCCGGCCGCGAGCGGTCGCACTGGATGTCCACTTCCAGCGACGGCTCGGTGAAGGGGAAGAAGCTCGGACGGAAGCGCATCTTGACCGACGGCACCTCGAAGAAGGCCTTGCAGAACTCCTCCAGCACCCACTTCATGTTGGCGACATTTGCGGTCTTGTCGATGACTAGCCCCTCGACCTGATGGAACATGGGCGAGTGGGTGGCGTCGGAATCCTGCCGGTAGGTCTTGCCCGGAATGACGATGCGGATCGGCGGGCTCTCGCGCTCCATGGTGCGGATCTGAACCGGCGAGGTGTGGGTGCGCAGCACCTTGCGCTCGCCTTTCTCGTCCGGCTGGAAGAAGAAGGTGTCGTGCATCTCGCGCGCCGGATGGCCTTCGGGGAAGTTCAGCGCGGTGAAGTTGTAATAATCGGTCTCGATGTCCGGCCCTTCGGCGATGGCGAAGCCGAGGTCGCCGAAGATGGCGGCGATCTCGTCGATGACCTGGCTGATGGGATGGATGCGTCCGCGCTCGGCCGGCGAGGCGCGCACGGGAAGCGTGACATCCACCTTCTCGGCCTCAAGCCGCGCCGCGATGGCGACGTCGCGCAGTTCGGCGCGGCGCGCCGAGAGGGACTCGGTGACCCGGTTCTTCAGCCCGTTGATCGCGGGACCCTTCACCTGCCTCTCTTCGGCGCTCATCGCGCCCAGTGTCTTCAGCAGTTCCGAGACCGATCCCTTCTTGCCCAGCGCCGAGACGCGGATTGCTTCCAATGCAGCTTCGTCGCCGGCGCCGGCAATCGCATCCGACAGCGTTCGTTCGAGTTGGTCGATATCCGTCATGATTGTCCTCTGGGCCGCTCGCGGCCGGTGGCTTGAAGGGAAGACGCAGGTGCCGGAGCGGCATCGAGCGCGCTTTTCAGGAAAGAGGTGGCCTTCACGGCATAGAGCGCATCCTTGCCGAGCAGGTTTTCCGACAGCAGCCGCAACGGCGCCATCCCGCGATGGAAGAAACCGACCAGCTGCGCCAGCGCCGGGACCACGGCCGCGGGAGCAGCGGCACGCCATGTCGCAAAGGCGCGCATCTGGGTTCCCGGCAGGGCGGCGCGCGACGATATTTGCAGGAACAGCAGCCACAGGTCGCGAGCCTGCGCCATCGGCAGCGGCATGACGGCCTCGGGTTCCTCCTCGAAGTCGAGGAAGCCGACACGGTCGCCCCGCAAGAACATGTCGCGCGGATGCGGCCTGCCATGGCACAGCCCGGCGCGGTGCGCCTCGCCCAGTGCCTGCGCAAGCTTCACCAGCAAGTCGTCATGGGCGGCAGCGTTCACGCAACGCAGGTCGTCAAGCTGTTTCTGGGCGACCTCTCCCGCATCGGACAGGACCAGCACCGCCTTATCCGCGAACAGGATATCGGCGACCGGGAACCCGGCAGAGCGGAAGCGTTCCATCTTGCGGCGCTCGCGCTCCAGCCCGGACTGTCCCCGCGCTCGCGACGACGAGCGCAGGAAGACCGGAAGCAACGGCGAAACCAGCGCATGCAGCACCTTGCCGAAGGGCATGCGCTCGACGTCGTAGCGCTTGACCCACACCCGCCGGTCACCGACGATGAGCGGTACAACGCGCAGACGCGCATTCGCAGCCAGAAGGTCCGGCAGGCTTGCCAGATCTTCGGCGGAGAGCGCCCCTGTCATGTCGTTTGCGTGTCCGGTCATCGCATTCCATAAGAAAACCCGCGCCAGCCCTGCCAGCGCGGGTTTCCCAAATCGTAATATCGAAAGCTTCGGGAAAACGCTGGCTTAAGCTACAGCGCTCTCAAAAGCATTCGGAGTGGTGTCCTTGAGGTATTCCAGCGCGGTCTTCGACTTCGCCACCAGCGCGGCGAAAGCCTGCGGCTCATGGATGGCCATGTCGGACAGAACCTTGCGGTCGATCTCGATGCCGGCCTTGTTGAGACCGTCGATGAAGCGACCGTAGGTCAGGCCGTGCTCGCGCACCGCAGCGTTGATGCGCTGGATCCACAGGGCGCGGAAATTGCGCTTACGGGCCTTGCGGTCGCGGTAGGCGTATTGCAGCGACTTCTCCACCGCCTGCTTGGCGATGCGGATGGTGTTCTTGCGACGGCCGTAAAAGCCCTTGGCGGCTTTCAGAACCTTCTTGTGCCTGGCGTGGCCGGTAGTGCCTCTTTTCACGCGCATGTCATGATCTCCTTAATATCGTTCCAACCGGCTCAGATGCCGCCGCCGTTAGGCAGGAAATTCTTGACGACCTTCTTGGCATCCGGCTCTGCAAGAACCATGGTGCCGCGGGCGTCGCGGATGAACTTGTTGGTACGCTTGATCATGCCGTGGCGCTTGCCGGCGGCAGCCGAAAGCACCTTGCCGGTGCCGGTGATCTTGAACCGCTTCTTGGCGGAAGACTTGGTCTTCATCTTGGGCATTTTGCTTGTCTCCTTATCGGGCGTATCGCCCTTGTCTTCGCTCCGGACCGACCAAAGTCCGGAAAGCAAGCGAAACCGCCACGGCATGCCCTGCCGGGCGGTTTTCATGAACGGCGGGTCTATACGGCAAAGTGGACGGAAGCGCAACACCTTGCCGTCGCAGCGAATGCCTGCCTACGGAACGGTGAACAGCACCGGCAGGATGCCGGCCATCTGCGCGCCGTCGATGGACTCGAAAACCGGCATGGCCAGCAGGAACACAAGCCCGTCGAGCAGCGTGGTCTTCAGCAGGCGCGGCCTGAACGAGCCCGTATCGCCCTCATGATAGAGCGACAGATCGGGGATGAAGCGCGGAACGCGGGCAAGGTAGGCTTCATATGGCGCACCAAGCTCCTGCCTGAGGAAGCGCTCCTCGCGCAGGATCACGAAATGAAAGGCGAACACGCACAGGAACGCGAAGCCGAACATGGCCGTCAGCGAGCCCATCTGCGCGCCGACACCGGCAGCCGCCAGCGTCGAAAACACATAGAGCGGATTGCGGGTGATCGAATAGGGCCCGCCCGTCACCACCTCGGCCGATTTGCGCCCGCCAATATAGAGCGTGGCCCACAGGCGCCCGACTATGCCGAGAAAGATCAGCAGCACGCCGAACATTTCTATGGTTTCGTGGACAACGGTTTCGGGCGGAAAGACGGACTGGCCGAAGAGCAGCAGGCTGCACAGAAGCACCACCAGAAGCGCAAGCACACGGCGGCGCATGCGCTGGTAGCTGCTGAGGCCGGGTCCTCCTGGCGCTGCATCCTGCGGGGTATGTGCCGCGCCCTCGCCCATGACGGTCTCCGCTCGCGATGTTCGTGAGCTGTCATGAGCACGCGGTTGCGGCGGGATCATGGCACCGCGCGGTCCGCGATGCCACAAATCTGCCGGGACGATGGCTTTCCAACGCCACGCTTCAGCGCGGCGCCAGCACCATCATCATCTGGCGGCCTTCGAGCTTGGGCTCGGCCTCGACCTTGGCGATCGCCGCCGTTTCCTCGCGCACCTTGTTGAGGAGCTGCATGCCGAGTTCCATATGCGCCATCTCGCGGCCGCGGAAGCGCAGCGTGACCTTGACCTTGTCGCCTTCCTCGAAGAACCGGCGGGCCGAACGCATCTTGACCTCGTAATCGTGGTCGTCGATGTTCGGGCGCATCTTGATCTCCTTGATCTCGATGACCTTCTGGTTCTTGCGGGCTTCGGCCGCCTTCTTCTGGGTGGCGTATTTCAGCTTGCCCAGATCGAGGATCTTGGTAACCGGCGGATTGGCATTGGGAGAAATCTCAACGAGGTCCAGCCCGGCCTCTTCGGCGAGCTGGAGGGCTTCGCTGGTGGCAATTTCGCCGCGGTTGTTGCCGTCGGCATCGATAAGCTGGACGCGGGGGACCTTGATGTCCCGGTTAGCGCGCGGCCCTTCCTTGACGGGCGCTGCTGCTTTGAAAGGTCTGCGAATGGTCGTATTCTCCTCGAATTGTTGATATGGCGGATGCGGAGGCGCCTATGTGGGAAGCGCGTGCGCGGTGTCAATAGCACAGCGGGCAATGAAAATCACCACAATCCGCGATGTCAGCCGGCCATTCATATCCGCCTGTTGCAAATCCGGAAATCGCAATGCGGCTTTTCCAGCCGGTCGGCCTGTGCCACAACACGCGGCCTGAACAGGAGCATATCATGACCGCATCGCAAGTCGAGTTTCTGGATGTGGACGGCGTGGAAATCGCCGTGCGCCGCCAGGAGGGCGATACGCCCGGCCTGGTGTGGCTGGGCGGGTACAAGTCCGACATGCTCGGGACCAAGGCAGAAGCGCTGGCAGAGTGGGCAGCCGGACAGGGCCGTGCCTTCATACGGCACGACTATTCCGGCCACGGCGAATCAGGCGGGGAGTTCGCGGACGGCACGATCTCGAAATGGCTGCGCGAGAGCCTGGCCGTATTCGCCCGTTATACGCGCGGGCCACAGGTTCTTGTCGGCTCCTCCATGGGCGGATGGATCGCGCTGCGCATGGTGCAGGAACTGCTCAAGGCCGGCGAGAACCGCGTCAGGGGGCTGGTGCTTGTCGCCCCGGCGCCCGATTTCACCGCCGAACTGGTGGAGCCGGAGATGACGGACACCCAGCGCGGCGAACTGGCCAGCAGGGGGTATTTCCAGATTCCCTCAGAATATGTGGACGAGCCCTATATCTACACACGCGCGCTGATCGAGGACGGACGCGACAATCTGGTCATGAACGGCCCCATCGATACCCATTGCCCGGTTCACATCCTGCAAGGCATGCGGGACGAGTCGGTGCCGCACGCCCATGCGCTCAGGCTGGTCAGCCTTCTTCCCGCAGACGACGTCACGCTCTCCCTGGTGCCCGACGGCGACCACCGCCTGTCGCGGGCACAGGACATCGAGCTGCTGATTTCGGCGGTAAACGGCATGGCCGCGCGGGCCGGCTGACGCAACGACCGACTTCTTCTTCCACGCGAGCTCTCTCAAGATGCGCATATCCATCCCGGTGTCGGCCTTCGTGGCTGCGATCGTCGGTTTCGGCGGAACGCTCGCCATCGTCATCGCGGCCGCGGGCGCCGTCGGCGCGACCCAGTTGCAGACGGCGAGCTGGGTGACCGCGCTGTGCCTTGCCATGGCCTTCGAGACGGCATGGCTGTCATGGCGCACGAAAATGCCGGTCATCACCGCATGGTCTACCCCGGGCGTGGCGCTGATCGCCGCCTCCAGCGGCTTTTCCATGGGCGAGGCCGCAGGCGCATTCCTCGTCACCGGCGCTCTTCTGGTGCTGACGGCGCTGTTCCGGCCGCTGACCATGCTGATCGCGCGCATTCCGGCCTCGGTCGCTTCGGGAATGCTGGCGGGCATCGTCGTCACCTTTGCCACCGACGCGGCAAAGACAGTGCCCGCCGATCCATGGCTGATCGTACCGCTGATTGCCGCCTTCTTCGTGCTCAGGCTGGTAAATCCGGCAATTTCCGTTCTGGCCGTGCTGATCGGCGGCGGCGCGGCCGCCTTCCTGACCGGGCGCGTGGGCGGCCTGCCGACCCCCGAGCTCTCGACCCTGACCTGGATCTGGCCTGAATTTTCGGCCGGTGCGATCGTCGGCCTCGCCGTTCCGCTTTATCTGGTCACCATGGCTTCGCAGAACCTGTCCGGACTGGCGGTGCTGCGCGCCTCGGGCTACGAGCCGGACCCCGCCCCGCTGATCGGCGTGACCGGGCTGTTCTCGGTTCTGACCGCGCCGTTCGGCGCTTCGACCACCAACCTCGCCGCGATCTCCGCTGCCATCTGCACCGGCCCCGACGTGCATCCCGATCCTGCCGAGCGCTGGAAAACGGGACCTTTCTACGCGCTCGCCTATCTCGTCTTCGCCATTTTCGGCGCCTCGCTGGTGGCGATCTTCGCCGTGCTGCCGCAAAGCCTGATCGTGCTGGTCGCGGGGCTGGCGCTGCTCGGGCCCCTCGCAAACGCGCTCGGAATCGCGCTCCGGAACGACGAGGAGCGGATGGCTGCCACCGTTACCTTCGCGGTCACCGCCTCCGGGCTCGTGCTGTTCGGCATCGGCTCTGCGTTCTGGGGGCTGATTGCCGGGCTCGTCGTCCTGTTCCTCGACAGGCTCAAAAAATCCTAGAGCAGCGGATCGGAAAGTGGAATCCGATTTCCGGAGATTCCTATGCCATGTCAATAACTTAGATCGCCCCTTGTGCATCCTGAAGGACACAAGGCGATCTGCGCGATGCCAGCCAATTAAGCGTTTCGTTCCGATTTTGTCTTGAATCGCCTTTTTTCGCTTCCCATTTCGATTGCAGGCAGCCGGACCGGCTGGCTCCAACTGAAGGAACGCGAAGAACATGAACACGACTGCACTGATCCGCCCGGCATGGACGCCGGCGACCATCGCGCTGATGGTGATCGGCTTCATGGTGTTCTGGCCGCTCGGCCTTGCCATGCTCGCCTACATCATCTGGGGCGACCGGCTGGAAGGCTTCAAGAAGGACGTCAACCGCGCGACCGACGGCATCTTCGCCGGCTGCCGCCGCGGCGCAGACAAGGCCCAGCGCTGGGGCCACACCTGCACCGGCCACACCCGCACTGGCAACGTCGCCTTCGACGACTGGCGCGAGAAGGAACTGGCCCGTCTTGACGAAGAGCGCCGCAAGCTCGACGAGATGCTGAACGAGTTCGACGAATATGCGCGCGAACTGCGCCGCGCCAAGGACCAGGAAGAGTTCGACCGCTTCATGGCCGAGCGCAACCGCGCCACCGCGCCCACCACCACAACGCCGGCCGGGCCGGCACCGAAGAAGCGCGGCAAGCCCAACGACAATCTGCTCGACGACTGAACGGGGAGTTCTTCCCCCCACCGCAAAGCGGCGCCGCCAATTCAGCGGCGCCGTTTGTCTTATGCAGTTCCGCTTGCCTGATCCGGCCAGCACTTCACCCCATCCATCCCGCCGGCGAATCGCCTATGGTAGGGTCATGTCCTTCGGCTTCTTTCGAAATCTCAACAAAGCCGCGAAGCCCGCGCCGCAGCCGGTCGAGCTGCGCGAGCACACGGTCGCAGGCCGCACGCTGCCGCTGCGCATCGTGGAAAACGGGCGCGCGCGCCGCCTGACCCTGCGCATCGACGCAGGCGGACAGGGCCTGCGCATCACCGTTCCGCCCGGCCTGCGCGGCGGCGAGGTCGACAATTTCCTGACCCGCCATCAGGGCTGGCTGGAGGAAAGGCTGGCGAAGCTGCCGGATCGGCCGCAGGTGCGCCCCGGCATCAAGCTGCCGCTCTACGGCGTGCCGCACAGGATCGTGCATGAGCCGGGCAAGCGCGGGACGGTCACGGTCGGCAAGGACGAAACCGGCCCGCTGCTGATCGTCCATGGCGAGCGCGCCCATCTGCCGAGACGCGTGGCGGACTTCCTCAAGCGCGAGGCGCGGCGCGAGATCGGCGCGCTGGTCGAAAAGCATTCGGCTGCGGTCGGCCGCAAGGCGAAGGCGGTGCGCTTCAAGGACACGTCGAGCCGCTGGGGCTCCTGCACCGCCGACGGCACGCTGTCCTTCTCATGGCGCATCATGATGGCGCCACGCCCGGTCATCGACTACCTCGTCGCGCACGAGGTCGCGCATCTGCGCGAGATGAATCACGGTCCGAAATTCTGGAAGCTGTGCGCAGAGCTGTGCCCCGATACCGAACGGTGCAAGAGCTGGCTGAAGCGCAACGGCTCGGCGCTTCAGGCGATCGTGTTCGAATAGCCCCGGCCGCGCTTCAGTCGTCGTTGGTGGCGTTCAGCTCGTCCGGATGCAGCGATTCGCCCGTATGGCGCGGCCATGGCAGGAAATCGCGGTCGAAGGCAGCGCCGCTGAAATAGTCCAGCGCGCGCTGGCCCTCGGCTCCGTCCATTCCGGCGCGCTGCAACAGCCAGGCGATAACCTCACGGGCCTGCGCCAGCTTTTCCTTCGCTTCGCGGATGCTGTCGT
The DNA here is from genome assembly GCF_004363725.1 of Aquamicrobium defluvii. GTDB lineage: Bacteria > Pseudomonadota > Alphaproteobacteria > Rhizobiales > Rhizobiaceae > Mesorhizobium > Mesorhizobium defluvii. The sequence continues at coordinate 134,769 of NZ_SNZF01000002.1, forward strand.
CGTTCATCGCCACTCCAGCCGGATCGGGACATGTCCCGATACTATCTCCGCTTCGCCTCCACGCAATCCCAGAACAGGGCGGCGATGTCGGCGCCGCCGAAACGCTTCACCTCACGGATGCCGGTCGGCGAGGTGACGTTGATCTCCGTCATATAGTCGCCGATGACGTCGATGCCGACCAGTATGAATCCGCGCGCCTTCAGCGAAGGGCCGATCGCCTCGCAGATCTCGCGCTCGCGAGCGGTCAGCTCGGTCTTCTCGGCGCGCCCGCCCACATGCATGTTGGAGCGCGATTCATGGTCGGCCGGCACCCGGTTGATCGCTCCGACCGGCTCGCCATCGATGAGGAGGATGCGCTTGTCGCCCTTGCGCACGTCCTTCAGATAACGCTGGACGATGAAGGGTTCGCGGAACATCTGCGAGAACATTTCGAGCAGCGACGACAGGTTCTGGTCGTCGTCGCGCAGATGGAAGATGCCCGCGCCGCCATTGCCGTAGAGCGGCTTGATGATGATGTCGCCGAACTGGCGGCGGAAGGCGGCGACCTCGCCGGGATCCTTGGTGATCAGGGTCTCCGGCATCAGGTCGGCGAATTCGGTGACGAAGATCTTCTCCGGGCTGTTGCGCACCCAGGCCGGATCGTTGACCACCAGCGTCGCCGGATGGATGCGCTCCAGCATGTGGGTGGTGGTGATGTAGTTCATGTCGAAGGGAGGGTCCTGGCGCAGCAGGATGACGTCCATCTCCGACAGATCGGTGCGCACCGGCTCGCCCAGCGTGAAATGGCTGCCCTTCTCGTCGCGCACCGTCATCTCCTCGATGCGGGCGAACACCCTGCCGCCGAGCAGCGACAGGCGGTCGGGCGTATAATGATAGAGAACATGCCCACGCCGCTGCGCTTCCAGCGACAGCGCGAATGTGGTGTCACCGGCAATCGACACGGTGGAGATATGGTCCATCTGGACCGCGATCCTGAGCGGCATGGGGAAGGTCTCCGAAGTCCTGAGGCGCGAGATATAGGCAAGTTGGCCCTGCCTGCCAATGCAGCGGCGGAACGAAGAATGCGGCCGGGGCGAAATAACGTTCCATCGATACCTTTCCTAAAGGGTTTGATGCCATGGTCCGCCACGACGATTTTTTGTTTATTTTCAGGAAGCACGATGCACATGCCGTTTGGTGGCCGGCAAGTCAGCGGAGACGGCAACGACCTCGCATACACAGATGTACTGACAGGTCTCGGCAATCACCGGCGCTTCTGCGACCGGGTCGACCGGCTGATCCGCGACCGCGCCGACGACCCCGCCCCTTTCGCCATCGGCATTCTCGACCTCGACGGTTTCAAACCGATCAACGATCTGTTGGGCTATCAGGCCGGCGACGACATACTCGCCCAGATCGCCATGCGCCTTCGCGCCTCCATGGACAGCCACTCGCTGGTTTGCCGCATCGGCGCCGACGAGTTCGCCTTTCTGTGCCCCATGGTGTTCAGCGAGGAGGCGGCAGCCGAGAAGGCGCGTACGCTGATCGAGATCCTGTCGGCTCCCTACGACGTCGGCGAGCGCACGGCGCGCCTGTCGGCCTCGGCCGGCTGCTCGCTGTTCTATTCCCAGGACGAAACCACCGGCATATTGCTGAGCAAGGCCGAAACCGCGCTCTATCATGCCAAGCGCTCCGGGCGCGGACAGGTCATGGTCTACACGCGCGAAATGGAGGAAGCCGCAAGGCGCCTCACCCATATCGAGCAGGCGCTGCGCCGCGCGGTCTCGACCGGCGAGGTGGAGCCGCACTTCCAGCCCATAGTCGACCTGCGGACGCGGCGCATCATCGGCTTCGAGACACTGGCCAGATGGACCGACCCCGATCTCGGGCACGTCTCGCCAGCCATTTTCATCCCCATCGCCGAGGAGCGCGGCATCATCGGACCGCTGTCGCAGCTCGTGCTTCGCAAGGCAGCCGAGGCGGCACGGGCCTGGCCGGACGACCTGTTCCTGTCCTTCAATCTTTCGCCGTCGCAACTCGTCGACCAGAACACCGGCCATCATATCCTGGCCATGCTCGAACGCACCGGGTTCAATCCGCGCCGGCTGGAGGTCGAGATCACCGAAAGCGGCCTGATGAGCGATTCAGCCTCGGTCGCCAAGATCATCGACGAGCTGCGCCGCCATGGCATCCGCATCGCACTCGACGATTTCGGCACGGGCCAGTCCTCGCTCAGCCGTTTGCGCGAATTTCCGTTCGACAAGCTCAAGATCGACCGCGCCTTCGTCTCCTCCATGCTGAAGGACCGGCCCTCGCAGCACATCATCCGCGCCATATTGTCGATGTGCGACGGCCTCGGCATCCATGTCGTCGCCGAAGGCATCGAAGAGGAGGAGCAGGCGGAATGCCTGCTCGAATTCGGCTGTCAGGCCGGACAGGGCTTCCTGTTCGGAAAACCGGTGGACGCCACCTCCACGCTCGCCCTGCTGCGCGGGCTGATGCGCAACATCCCGCAATCTGCCGCAATCTGAAAACGCCTGCCGCACCGCCTTTGCGGGCAACTCCCATGCCGAGCGACGCGTATCGGGGCACCTCTCCTCATGGAGATGCGGGTTTTCCGGCAGCCGTATCTCCTTTGCAAGGCTGATGCTCCCGATCCGGCGTCGTGTCGCCGGGGCTTTCGGGATGGCCGCCACAAAGCTGCAACATGTTCCGTGATCCGGTCCGCAACAGCTTCCGCGCGGCATGCAGATTCGTCCGGCCCTCCCAAAATTGACGTTTACGCAAACGTCAATACTTGCTATGTCTGGGCCATTATCGGATTCAGTGCGCTGCGCGCGCCCGCATCATTCCCACGGGTGGAGGAACTGCATGCCCATCTACCAGTCGCCGGTCCAGGACACGCTCTATCTTCTCAACGACGTCCTGGGTTATCCCGACCACGCCAGCCTGCCCGGCTTCGCCGACGCCTCGCCCGACGTGCTGGAAGCCATTCTGGCCGAGGGCGCGAAGCTCGCCGAAAACGTCATGCTGCCGCTCAATCGCGTCGGCGATCTTGAAGGCTGCACGCGTCATGACGATGGCTCGGTGACGACGCCGAAAGGGTTCAGGGCTGCCTATCAGCAATATCGCGAGGGCGGCTGGATGGGTCTGTCCACGCCGGCCGAATATGGCGGACAGGGCCTGCCCTACACCATCCATGCTGCCGTCGGGGAATATCTGTCGTCCACCAACATGGCGCTGATGATGTATCCCGGCCTGACGCAGGGGGCGATCGCCGCCATTCTCGTCCACGGCAACGAGGAACAGAAGCAGACCTTCCTGCCGAAGATGATCGACGGCGCCTGGACCGGCACCATGAACCTGACCGAGCCGCATTGCGGCACCGATCTCGGCCTGCTGCGCACCAGGGCGGTGCCCAACGGCGACGGCACCTATCGCATCTCCGGCCAGAAGATATTCATCTCGGCCGGCGACCACGACATGAGCGACAACATCATCCATCTGGTGCTGGCCCGCATCGATGGCGCGCCCGAAGGCGTGAAAGGCATTTCGCTGTTCATCGTTCCGAAGTTCAGGCTCGACGCGAACGGCAATCCGGGCGCGGCCAACGGCGTGTCCTGCGGCTCGCTTGAAGAGAAGATGGGCATCCACGGCAACGCCACCTGCGTCATGAACTATGACGAGGCCGAGGGCACGCTGCTCGGCGCCGAGAATGGCGGCCTCAAGGCCATGTTCGTGATGATGAACGAAGCCCGCCTCGGCGTTGGCCTTCAGGGCCTGTCGATGTCCGAGATCGCTTACCAGAACGCCGTCGCCTATGCCCGCGAACGCCTCCAGGGCCGCTCGCTGAGCGGGCCGAAGAACCCGCAGGGCAAGGCCGATCCGATCATCGTCCACCCCGACATCCGCCGCGCGCTGATGACCATGCGCGCCTTCAACGAGGCCGGCCGCGCGCTGGTGCTGTGGACGGCGCTCAACTCCGACATCGCCCACCGCTCGGACGACGAGAAGGCGCGGCAGGCAGCCGACGACATGCTTGGCCTGATGACGCCTGTCATCAAGGGCGTGCTCACCGACAAGGGTTTCGAGCATGCGGTGATGGCGCAGCAGGTGTTCGGCGGCCACGGCTACATCGAAGAGCACGGCATGAGCCAGTTCGTGCGCGACGCCCGCATCGCCATGATCTACGAGGGCGCCAACGGCATCCAGGCGCTCGACCTCGTCGGCCGCAAGCTGGCGCAGAACGGCGGCCGCGCCGTGCAGGCGTTCTTCAAGGAGGTGGGCGAGTTCTGCGAGCAGAACCGCGCGGACGAGAAGCTCGCACCCTTCACCAAGGGCATCAAGAAGGGCCTCAACGATCTCCAGGCCGCCACCATGTGGCTGATGCAAAATGCTATGGCCAAGCCCGACAATGCCGGTGCGGCCTCGACCGACTATCTGCATCTCTTCGGCCTCGTCGCGCTCGGCTACATGTGGGGCCGCATGGTCAAGGCTTCGCAGGAGAAGCTCGCCGAAGGCGCCGCCGATGCCGCCTTCCATGAGAACAAGATCGTCATCGCCCGCTACTTCATGGAGCGCGTGATGCCGGAGACGAGCGCGCATCTCGCCCGCATCTCCACCGGCGCCGACACGATGATGGCGCTGCCAGCAGAGGCGTTCTAGAACATTTCTGCAAGCAGGAATGCTCTAACCCTTTGTTCTGACGCAATTCCGAACGCAAACCGCTTCGCAGTCTTGCTGGAATTGCTCTGGGGTTTCAGGATTGGATCGTCCCCCTCCGTTTTCTGATGAGGGGGTCGCCGGAGGAAAAGCATGACCAGTCCCGCCGAAATTCTGTCCGTTCCGAAGCCCGGCTGGGCGCAGGAAGACGTCGCCATGCTCTACGACATGGCGCACCGCTTCATGTCGGAAGAGATCGCGCCGCACTACGACGCCTACGAGAAGAACGAGATCGTCGATCGTTCCGCATGGGAAAAGGCCGGCGCCGCGGGGCTTCTGTGCCCCTCAATGCCGGAAGAATATGGCGGCGCCGGCGGCAGCTTCGCCCATGAGAGCGCCATCATCGAGGCCATCGGCCATGTCGGCGTCGACGGCTTCGGCATCGGCCTGCACAACGCCATCGTCGCTCCCTACATCCTGCACTACGGCTCGGAAGAGCAGAAGAAGAAGTGGCTGCCAAAGCTGGCCAGCGGCGAGATGATCGGCGCCATAGCCATGACCGAGCCCGGCGCGGGCTCCGACCTGCAGGGCGTGCGCACCCGCGCCGACAAGGACGGCAACCAGTACCGCATCAACGGCTCCAAGACCTTCATCACCAACGGCCAGCTTGCCAACCTGATCATCGTCGTCGCCAAGACCGATCCGGACAAGGGCGCCAAGGGAACCTCGCTGATCGTGGTCGAGACCGACGGGGCGGAAGGCTTCGAGCGCGGCCGCAACCTCGACAAGATCGGGCTCAAGGCCAACGACACCTCTGAATTGTTCTTCAACGACCTGCGCGTTCCCACCTCCAACCTGCTCGGAACGGAAGAAGGCCAGGGATTCATCCAGCTCATGCAGCAGCTTCCACAGGAGCGGCTGATGATCGGGACAACGGCGATTGCCATGGCCGAGCGGGCGCTGGCGCTGACCATCGACTATGTGAAGGAACGCAAGGCTTTCGGCCAGCCGATCCTCAATTTCCAGAACACCCAGTTCAGGCTGGCCGAACTGAAGACCGAGATCACCATCGGCCGCGTCTTCTACAACGACTGCGTGAAGCGCCATATCGAGGGCGGCCTCGATCCGGCCACCGCCTCCATGGCCAAGTACTGGCTCTCCGACCTGCAAGGCAAGGTCATGGACGAGTGCCTGCAACTGCATGGCGGCTATGGCTATATGAACGAATATCCGATCGCGCGCATGTGGCGCGACGCGCGGGTGCAGCGCATCTATGGCGGCACCAACGAGATCATGAAACTGCTGATCGCACGGAGCCTGTGAGGACCGGAATGTCGACCTATGTCGCCGAGATCGAATGGACGGCAAACCCGGAGGAGGATTTCCGGAGGGGCCGCTATTCGCGCGTGCATGAAATCCGTTTCGACAACGGTCTGGCCGTGCGCGCATCCGCCTCGCCCGCCGTCGTGCCGCAGCCTTTTGCCGATCCATCCGCCGTCGATCCGGAAGAACTGATGGTGGCGGCGCTTTCGTCCTGCCACATGATGTCCTTCCTCGATCTGGCCCGTCGCGCCGGCGTCACCGTACGTGCCTATCACGACACGGCGGAGGGCATTCTGGAGAAGAACGCGGAAGGCCGCGTTGCGCTGACGACCGTCACGCTGCGGCCCCGCATCGACTGTGACGCCGACCGCGCCACGCTCGATGGATTGCATCACAAGGCGCATGAAGTCTGCTTCATCGCCAATTCCGTCAGGACCGACGTGCGCGTCGAGCCCGTTTTCGAACCTACAGGGAAGGAAGCACATCATGGCTGAAGCCTATGTCTATGACGCGGTACGCACACCGCGCGGGCGCGGCAAGAAGGACGGCTCGCTGCACGAAGTGCCGGCGGTGCGGCTTGCCGCAAAGACGCTGGAAGCGATCCGCGACCGCAACGGGCTCGACACCGGCACGGTGGACGACATCATTTTCGGCTGCGTCGATCCGGTCGGCGAAGCGGGCGCGGTGATCCCGCGCGCCGCGGCCTTCGAGGCCGGCTATGCCGACAAGGCCCCCGGCATCCAGCTCTCGCGCTTCTGCGCCTCGGGCCTCGACGCCATCAATCTGGGCGCTGCCAAGATCGCGCAGGGCGCCGACGACATCGTGATTGCCGGCGGCGTGGAATCGATGAGCCGCATCGGCATGGGCGCGGCCGGCGGCGCCTGGTTCATGGACCCGTCGGTGGGCTTCCCCGGCTGGTTCGTGCCGCAGGGCATTTCGGCCGACCTGATCGCCACCAAATACGGCTTCTCGCGCGACGACGTCGACGCCTATGCGGTGGAAAGCCAGAAGCGCGCCGCCCATTCGTGGAAGAAGGGCTGGTTCAAGAACTCGGTCATTCCGGTCAAGGACCAGAACGGCCTCGTCATTCTCGACCATGACGAGCACATGCGCCCCGACACCGACATGCAGGCGCTGGCCTCGCTCAACCCCTCCTTCGTGATGCCGGGCGAGATGGGCGGTTTCGACGCGGTCGCCGTGCAGAAGCATCCCGAGATCGAGACGGTCAACCACGTCCACCATGCCGGCAATTCCTCCGGCATCGTCGATGGTGCCGCCGCCGTGCTGCTCGGCTCGAAGAAGGCCGGCAAGTCGATGGGCCTGAAGCCGCGCGCCCGCATCCGCGCCTTCGCCAATATCGGCTCCGAGCCGGTGCTGATGCTGACCGGCCCGGTTGACGTGACCGAGAAGCTGCTCCAGCGCGCCCGCATGAAGATCTCCGACATCGACCTGTTCGAGCTCAACGAAGCCTTCGCCTCGGTGGTGCTGCGCTACTGCCAAGCTTTCGACATTCCCCACGACAAGATGAACGTGGCCGGCGGCGCCATCGCCATGGGCCATCCGCTGGGAGCCACCGGCGCGATGATCCTTGGCACGGTGCTGGACGAACTGGAGCGGCGCGACCTCAACACCGCGCTGGTGACGCTGTGCATCGGTGCGGGCATGGGCACCGCCACCATCATCGAACGCGTCTGATCGGAGGGCAGGACAAATGACCTACAGGAATTTCACCGTCGAAACCGATGCGGACGGCATCGCCCTCGTTACCTGGGACATGCCCGACCGTTCGATGAACGTATTCACCGAAGAGGCGATGCGCGAGCTTGACAGCATCGTGGACCGCGTGACCGGCGACACCGCCATCAAGGGCGCGGTCATCACCTCCGGCAAGGACACGTTCTCCGGCGGCGCCGACATCACCATGCTGCAGAAGATGCTGTCGATCTTCGCCGAGGAGAAGGCCAGCGATCCACAGAAGGCGACGCAGAAGCTGTTCGAGACCGCCGGCTACATGACCGGGCTTTTCCGCAAGCTCGAAACCTGCGGCAAGCCGTGGGTCTCGGCCATCAACGGCACCTGCATGGGCGGCGCGTTCGAGCTCTCGCTCGCCTGTCACGCCCGCGTCGCCGCTGACAGCGACAAGGTGAAGATGGCGCTTCCCGAAGTGAAGATCGGCATCTTCCCCGGTGCCGGCGGCACCCAGCGCGTGCCGCGCCTGACCGACCAGCAGCAGGCTTTGCAGATGCTGACCACCGGCCAGACGCTGACGCCGAAGAAGGCCAAATCCATGGGCCTCATCACCGAGATCGCCGAACCGGCGAAACTGGTCGAAACGGCGAAGGGCCTCATCAAGAACGGCCTCTCCGCAGTGCAGCCATGGGACCAGAAAGGCTTCAAGCTGCCCGGCGGGCCGATCTACTCGGCGGCGGGCGCCAATCTGTGGCCGCCGGCTATCGCCATCCTGCGCCGCGAAACCTACGGCAACTATCCCGCAGCGGCCGCGATCCTGAAATGCGTCTATGAGGGCCTGCTGGTACCGTTCGATACGGCCCTGCGCATTGAACAGCGTTATTTCACGCAGATCATGCAGTCGAGGGAAGCGGCAGCGATGATCCGCTCGCTGTTCATCTCGCTGCAGGAGCTGAACAAGGGCGCACGCCGCCCCGAGGGCGTGCCGGAAACGAAGTTCAGGAAAATCGGCGTCATCGGCGCCGGCTTCATGGGTGCGGGCATCGCCTATGTCACGGCAAAGGCCGGCATCCCGGTGGTGCTCATCGACCGCGATCAGGCAGGAGCCGAAAAGGGCAAGGCCCATTCCGAAAGCCTGATGGACGGGGCGATCAGGAAGGGCCGCGCCACGCAGGCCGACAAGGAAAAGCTTCTGTCGCTGATCACGCCGAGCGCCGACTATGCCGACCTCAATGGCTGCGACCTCGTGGTCGAGGCGGTGTTCGAGGATTCGGGCGTCAAGAAGGCGGCGACCGAGCAGGCGGAAGCCGTGCTGAAGCCAGCCGCGGTGTTCGCCTCCAACACCTCGACCATTCCGATCACCTCGCTGGCGAAGAACTCGGCGCGCCCGAAGAATTTCGTCGGCATCCACTTCTTCTCGCCGGTCGACAAGATGATGCTGGTCGAGATCATCCTCGGCAAGAAGACCGGCGACAAGGCGCTGGCCGTGGCCATCGACTATGTGCGGGCCATCAGGAAGACGCCGATCGTCGTCAACGACACGCGCGGCTTCTTCGTCAACCGCTGCGTGCTGCGCTACATGGCCGAGGCCTACAAGATGCTCATCGAGGGCGTTCCCGCCCCGATGATCGAGAACGCCGCCAAGGCCGCCGGCATGCCGGTTGGCCCGCTGTCGCTCAACGACGAGACGGCCATCGACCTTGCCCAGAAGATCATGAAGCAGACCATTCGCGATCTGGGTGAAAAGGCCGTCGATCCCCGGCAGATGGAGCTGGTCGACACCATGGTCGACAAGCACGGCCGCCTCGGGCGCAAGAACGGCAAGGGCTTCTACGACTATCCGGAAAAGCCGGCCAGGAAGCATCTGTGGGCGGGCCTGAAGGACCTCTATCCGCAGCAGGATGCCGACAAGATCGACTTCGAGGAGCTGAAGCAGCGCTTCCTGTTCGTCATTGCGCTGGAAGCGGCGCGCGTGATGGAGGAAAAGATCGTCACCGACCCGCGCGAGGCGGATGTCGGCTCGATCCTCGCCTTCGGCTTCGCACCCTATACCGGCGGCGTGCTGTCCTACATCGACGGCATCGGCGTGGCGAAGTTCGTCAAGATCGCCAAAAAGCTGCAAAAGAAATACGGAGCCGAGTTCAAGGCGCCGAAGCTGCTGCTTGAAATGGCGGACAAGGGCGAAACCTTCTACGAGCGCTTCAACCCCTATGCGGGCGCAGAGGCGAAGAAAGCCGCCTGAGGCCGCCGAAAATCTTCAGGTGAACCGGTGCCGGGCGGGGCGCGATGCGCTTCGCCCGGAAGCATGTGAGCCTCGAACACATGAAAAGGCGAGAGCGATGTATGTCTGGGCGCGACTGGCACGGGTGCTGGCCACGGCGAAAAGCCGGGGCGATTATCGGCTCGGCACCGAAACCCGCCTCACCTTCCGCTGTCTGCCAACGGACATCGACCTCAACCTGCATCTCAACAATGCACGCTACATGATGCTGGCCGATGTCGGCCGCATCGACCTGTTCATGCGCGCCGGTCTCGGCAAGATGATCCGCGAGCGCAAATGGGCGCCGATGCTGGGCGGCCTGCAAGCCGTCTATGTGCGCGAGGTCCGCCTGTGGCAGCGCTTTCACGTCTATTCCGCCATCGAGACATGGCAGGGCACGCAGGCGCTCGGGCGTCACCGCTTCGTGCTCGAAACCGGCGAGACCGCAGCCACGGTCATCACCACCGCCGGCATCTATGACCGTCCGGGCCGGCGTTTCCTGGAGATCGGCGAAGTGGTCAGCGCCCTTGGCAGCGATGCCCGGCCCCGGCCTCTCAACGAGGACGAGAGCGCCTTCATGGCCTCGCATATGGCCATGCGTTCCGCCGCGCGGGCGCAAAGCTGACAGGACGTTTTTCCCGCGGGTGGACAAGCCGGGGACCTGCGGGTAAAAATCGACAGGTATTTTTTCCTGTTCAGGAGTTTCAGGGCGCATGCTCTCGCATGAACGCGTATGGGCCGCCATAGACGCGCTCGCCGAGCGTCATTCCCTTTCCGTGTCCGGCCTTGCCCGGCGCGCAGGTCTCGATTCCACGGCCTTCAACAGGTCGAAGCGCCTGTCGTCCGACGGACGGCCGCGCTGGCCCTCGACCGAATCGCTGGCCAAGATCATCGAGGCGACCGGCTCATCGCTGAACGAGTTCATCGCGCTGATCGACGGCAGGAAAGCCGTCTCCGATGCGCTGCCGGCACAGAAGCCCACCGTGCCGCTGGTGGGCTTCGCGCAGGCCGGCGCGGGCGGTTTCTTCGACGATGCCGGCTTCCCCGTCGGCCATGGCTGGGATCTGATCGAGCTGCCAGCACCTGCCGGAGGTCCCGCCTATGCGCTCAAGGTGCAGGGCGATTCCATGCTGCCGCTCTACCGCGACGGCGACGTGCTGATCGTCGAGCCGGGCGCCAGCGTGCGCAAGGGCGACCGCGTGGTGGTCAAGACCACCTCCGGCGAGGTGATGGCCAAGGTGCTCAGCCGCCAGAGCGCCAGAACGATCTCGCTCGTCTCGCTCAATCCGGAGCATCCGGACCGCGAATTTCCCGTCCATGAGGTGGAGTGGATGGCGCGGATCGTGTGGGCGAGCCAGTAGGCATGAAGCCTCTGCATGCCGGATTCGCCGTGTTCTGCCTGCTGGCGATGGGCGTGCTGGTCATTGCGGGCGGCAACAGGCTCAATCCGCGCGCCGACAACACGGCGCAGCGATCCGAAAGCGGCATCGTCTTCGACACGGAGATCGGCGATGTGTTTTCCGAGCCGGAGACGGAGGACGTTGGAACCGGCGCTTCGCGGGATCTGCCGGAACAGCGGCCTTCCCTCCCCGCCCTGCGGCCGATCGAACCGGAGATCATCGCGCCGCCGCAACTGGATCCGGCCGAACTCGAGCGCCTGCCTCCGCGCGCGCCGCTGAGCGATCTCTCCCTCGCCGTTCCGCCCCCGCCCAAGCCCGATGCCGAGTGGAAAGGCACGACGCTGTTTCGTCCCCTTGCCACCGGCGCAGGACAGATCAGGGTGCAGGGCCGGACCGTGACCATCGCCGGAATCGAACTTGTCGGGCCGGAGGAAACCTGCACCGATCAGGACCGGCAATGGCCGTGCGGCACCCGCGCCACAACCGCTTTCCGCGGTTTCCTGCGCGGCCGCGCGGTGGTCTGCGACATCCCGGACGATGCGGGCAGCAGCGATCTCACCGCACGCTGCCGGATGGGCAGGCAGGACATCGGCGAATGGCTGGTGGCGAATGGCTGGGCGCGCGCCGATGCGAACGGCCCTTATGCGCAGGCGGCCGAAAAGGCGCAAAAAGGCGGGAAGGGCATATATGGCCACGCGCCGGACCTTTCGGGCCTGCCACCGCCACCGCCTTCAGGGGGCTCACAAATTCCGGCAGTGCCGGACAGCATCATCGAGCTGCCCGGCCCTTCCGAGGCTGACCCCCTTATGCCGCCAGACGGCCTTCCAGCGCCTTCCCGATAAGCTCCCGGGTTTCGGATATGCCGTAAAGCGCGGCGAACGACCCGAAGCGCGGGCCGCGCTCCTGCCCGATCAGGACCTGATAGATCATCTGGAAGAAGGCGACCGAGACGCCCGGGCCGCCCTCGGGGCTCTTTTTCGCGTGGTCCTGATAGCGCTCGATGGCGCGCGCCACGTTGAGCGCCGCATTCTGGATCGCCTCGCCGTCAGCGCCCTCAGGCAGGTCTGCCAGCGCCTGCGACAGTTTCGCCAGCGCGTCGCGCTCCACCTCGTCCGGCGCGCGATACACCTTCGACGGCTTCACGAAGTCGTCGAAGTAGCGGATCGCATAGCCGGTCAGCCTGTCCAGTTCGGGATGCGTCCGGGGCGTCACGCCCGGCGCGTAGCGCGAAATGAAGCCCCAAAGCACGTCCTTGTTCTGGGCATTGGAGACGCTGACCAGATTGAGCAGCAGCGCGAACGGCACCGGAAGGTCGATCGCGGGCGGGTTGCCGCTGTGGATGTGCCAGACCGGATTGCCGAGGCGGTTCTTCCAGTCCTGCTTCGGATAGGCCGACAGGAACTGGTAATACTCGTCCACAGCGCGCGGGATGACGTCGAAATAGAGCTTCTTGGCCACGCGCGGCTTCTGGAACATGTAGAGCGCCAGGCTCTCGGTCGGCGCATAGGTCAGCCACTCGTCGATGGTCAGCCCGTTGCCCTTCGACTTGGAGATCTTCTGGCCGTTCTCGTCGAGGAACAGTTCATAGACGAAGTGCTCGGGCGCGCGCCCGCCGAGGATTTCGCAGATGCGGTCGTAGATCGCCGCATTGGTCTGGTGGTCCTTGCCGAACATCTCGAAATCGACGTTGAGCGCCGCCCAGCGCATGCCGAAATCCGGCTTCCATTGCAGTTTCACCGCGCCACCGGTGACGGGCAGCGTGGTCTCGGTGCCATCCTCGTCGTCGAAGGTAATGGTGCCGGCCTGCGCATCGACATGCTTCATCGGCACGTAGAGCACGCGGCCGGTCTTCGGCGAGATCGGCAGGAAGGGGCTGTAGGTCGCCTGCCGTTCCTCGCCCAGCGTCGGCAGCATCACCTTCATGATGTCGTCATAGCGCCCGGCCGCACGCAGAAGCACCGCGTCGAAACGGCCTTCCTTGTAGTACTCGGTCGCGCTGGCGAACTCGTAGTCGAAGCCGAACGTATCGAGGAAGCGCCGCAGCATGGCGTTGTTGTGATGGCCGAAGCTCTCGTAGTCGCCGCCGAACGGGTTGGGGACCGACGTCAGCGGCTTGTGCAGATAAGGCTCCAGGAAGGCGCGATCCGGCACATTGTCGGGAATCTTGCGCATGCCATCCATGTCGTCGGAGAACACCAGAAGCCGCGTCTTCACCTTGCCTTCGGTGAGGATGTGAAAAGCGTGACGCACCATGGTGGTGCGGGCGACTTCGCCGAAGGTGCCGATATGCGGCAGACCCGAGGGGCCGTAGCCGGTCTCGAACAGGATCGTTTCCGGAAAGCCGGTTTTCGCATAGCGGGCGACGATTTTTTTCGCTTCCTCGAACGGCCAGGCTTTGTTCTCGCCGGCGGCGGCGAGAAGTTCCGGGTTGAGGTCGAGGGCGTCGTTTCCGGCCATGTCGTTGGTCCTGTTGGTGAAGCCGGCTTCGATGCCGGCCGGCCTGCTCTATGCGGGCCGCTGCCCAAGGTCAAATTTTTCCCGCCCGAAAGCAGCCGACAGGGGCGCAAAACGGCCAGATTTTGCGATTCCATGCTATTTTTTGCGCCGATCCGCCGCGGCGGGCCTTGCATGCATGCCAAGAGCGCGCAGAACGCTTGCACCCCGCGAAGCCTGTTCTTATATACGCCGCAGATCCGGACGGGCCTTCGATGCAAGCAGGCGCGTTCGGAAATTCTTGTGAACAGGGGCTTTCGCCGGAACGCCTGACAGGGTCCTTGAAAGCCTGCTTGAAGGAGAGATTGAACCAATGGCTAAAGTAATCGGCATCGACCTCGGAACCACCAATTCCTGCGTCGCCGTGATGGACGGCAAGGACGCGAAGGTGATCGAAAACGCGGAAGGCGCGCGCACCACGCCCTCGATCGTCGCATTCACCTCCGACGGCGAACGCCTCGTCGGCCAGCCGGCCAAGCGCCAGGCGGTCACCAATCCCGAAAACACCATCTTCGCGGTCAAGCGCCTGATCGGCCGCCGCTATGACGATCCGGTCACCGACAAGGACAAGGGCCTCGTTCCCTACAAGATCGTCAAGGGCGACAATGGCGACGCCTGGGTCGAAGCCGGCGACAAGAAGCAGTCGCCTTCGCAGATCTCGGCCATGATCCTCCAGAAGATGAAGGAAACGGCGGAAGCCTATCTCGGCGAGAAGGTCGAGAAGGCCGTCATCACCGTGCCCGCCTACTTCAACGACGCCCAGCGCCAGGCCACCAAGGACGCCGGCAAGATCGCCGGCCTGGAAGTGCTGCGCATCATCAACGAGCCGACCGCTGCTGCCCTGGCCTATGGCCTCGACAAGCGCGACGGCAAGACCATCGCCGTCTATGACCTCGGCGGCGGCACCTTCGACATTTCCGTGCTGGAAATCGGCGACGGCGTGTTCGAGGTGAAGTCGACCAATGGCGACACCTTCCTCGGCGGCGAGGACTTCGACATGCGTCTGGTCGAGTATCTGGCCGACGAGTTCAAGAAGGAGCAGGGCATCGACCTGCGCAACGACAAGCTCGCCCTCCAGCGCCTGAAGGAAGCAGCCGAAAAGGCCAAGATCGAGCTGTCGTCCACCACGCAGACCGAGATCAACCTGCCCTTCATCACCGCCGATGCGACCGGCCCCAAGCACCTGACGCTGAAGCTGACCCGCGCCAAGTTCGAATCGCTGGTTGACGACTTCGTCCAGCGCACCATCGAGCCGTGCAAGGCCGCGCTCAAGGATGCCGGACTCAAGGCCGGCGAGATCGACGAGGTGGTTCTGGTCGGCGGCATGACCCGCATGCCCAAGATTCAGGAAGTGGTGAAGCAGTTCTTCGGCAAGGAGCCGCACAAGGGCGTCAACCCCGACGAGGTCGTCGCCATGGGCGCGGCCATTCAGGCCGGCGTGCTTCAGGGCGACGTCAAGGACGTGCTGCTGCTCGACGTGACCCCGCTGTCGCTGGGCATCGAGACGCTGGGCGGCGTGTTCACGCGCCTCATCGAGCGCAACACCACGATCCCGACCAAGAAGAGCCAGACCTTCTCCACCGCCGAGGACTCCCAGTCCGCGGTGACGATCCGGGTCTTCCAGGGCGAGCGCGAGATGGCGGCCGACAACAAGCTGCTCGGCCAGTTCGATCTGGTCGGCATTCCGCCTGCACCGCGCGGCGTGCCGCAGATCGAGGTCACCTTCGACATCGACGCCAACGGCATCGTCAACGTGTCGGCCAAGGACAAGGGCACGGGCAAGGAGCACCAGATCCGCATTCAGGCATCTGGCGGCCTGTCCGACGCCGACATCGAGAAGATGGTCAAGGACGCCGAGGCCAATGCCGAGGCCGACAAGAAGCGCAAGGCGCTGGTCGAGGCCCGCAACCAGGCCGAGTCGCTGATCCACTCCAGCGAGAAGTCGCTGAAGGACTATGGCGACAAGGTTTCGGAAGCCGACCGCACGGCCATCGCCGATGCCATCGCGGCGCTGAAGACCGCCGCCGAGGGTGACGACCCGGCCGACATCGAGGCAAAGACGCAGACCCTTGCCGAGGTTTCCATGAAGCTCGGCCAGGCCATGTACGAGGCTTCGCAGAAGGAGGCGGCCGAGGCCGACGCCCAGGCGGATGCCGCCAGGGACGGCGATGTGGTCGATGCCGACTTCGAGGAGATCGACGAGGACGACGACAAGAAGAAGTCGGCCTGATCCCTGTTGCAGACAATGAAAAGCCCGGTCCCGGCCGGGCTTTTCGGCAACTTCGGCCGGAAAAATGCTGCCGGACCTTTGCCGGCTCTGGCATCGGGACCGCGCAGCACCTAAATCGAAGGCCGCAAAAGAAGAGCAGAACGCAGAATCATGCGCGCGGGCGCATGGCATGCGCAAAACATGCCGGGGAATAGCGACCGTTCAGGCGCATCGACCGACAGGAATGGCCGTTTCGGCCGATTTGGAGCCATCGGGCAGAAGAACCAGGACAGGCTTTAAATGAAGGTTGATTTCTACGAAACGCTCGGCGTGAGCCGCAGTGCGGACGACAAGGAACTCAAGAGCGCGTTCCGCAAGCTCGCCATGCAGTTCCATCCCGACCGCAATCCGGGCGACGAAGCCTGCGAGCACAAGTTCAAGGAAATCAACGAGGCTTACGAATGCCTCAAGGACCCGCAGAAGCGGGCCGCCTATGACCGCTTCGGCCACGCGGCGTTCGAGAATGGCGGCATGAACGGGGGCCACGGCTTCGCGGCGGGCGGCTTCGCCGACATCTTCGAGGATATCTTCGGCGAGATGATGGGCGGCGGGCGCCGCCGATCTTCGGGCGGGCGCGAGCGCGGCGCGGACCTGCGCTACAACATGGAAATCTCGCTGGAGGAAGCCTTTACAGGCAAGACCGCGCAAATCCATGTGCCGGCCTCGGTGTCCTGTGACGAATGCTCCGGCACGGGCGCGAAGCCGGGCACCCAGCCGGTCACCTGCACCATGTGCGGCGGCCACGGCAAGGTGCGCGCCTCTCAGGGCTTCTTTTCCATCGAACGCACCTGCCCCCAGTGCCAGGGGCGCGGCCAGACCATCAAGGACCCGTGCGGCAAATGCTCCGGCCAGGGCCGCGTCACCGAAGAGCGCTCTTTGTCAGTCAATATTCCAGCAGGCATCGAGGACGGCACCCGCATCCGGCTGGCCGGAGAGGGCGAGGCAGGTATGCGCGGCGGGCCTTCGGGCGACCTCTACATCTTCCTGTCGGTGAAGCCGCACGAGTTCTTCCAGCGCGACGGCGCCGACCTCTATTGCAAGGTGCCGATCTCCATGACCACGGCGGCCCTTGGCGGTTCCTTCGAGGTGACGACGCTCGACGGCAGCCAGACCCGCGTCAAGGTGCCGGAAGGCACCCAGAACGGCCGCCAGTTCCGCCTCAAGGGCAAGGGCATGCCGGTGCTGCGCCAGCCGCAGGTGGGCGACCTCTACATTCAGACGGCCGTCGAGACGCCGCAGAACCTGACCAGGCGGCAGCGCGAATTGCTGGAAGAGTTCGAGCAGCTCTCGTCGACAGAGAATTCACCGCAATCGAGCGGGTTCTTCAGCCGCATGAAGGACTTCTTCGAATCCTTCGCTGAAAAATAAACGCTGTCCCGCAGACGACTTTTCCTGACGCTGTCAGCATATTGGTCCGGATTTTTCTTGAACCGGGCCAATCAGATGCTAAGTACCACCAAGGGGAGCGCAGGAGATTTGCATGGCTAAGGGAACCGGACTGCGCAAGACGCTGGCGGCCAAGTTCGACGACGAACTCAAATTCTTCAGGGGCTGGATAGACAAGCCGAAGGCCGTGGGCGCCATCGTGCCAACCAGCTCGGTCACAGCGCGGCGCATGGCGTCGGTCATCGATCTCGGCTCCGGCCTGCCGGTGCTGGAGCTGGGCCCCGGCACCGGCGTCATCACCAAGGCGATCCTGCGCCATGGCGTGAAACCGGAAAATCTCTATGCGGTCGAATATTCGGCGGATTTCGCGCGCCATCTGCGCGCCAATTTTCCGGGCGTGAACGTCATCGAGGGCGATGCCTTCAATCTCGACACGACGCTCGGCAATGCTGCGGACCTCACTTTCGATTCGGTCATCTCGGGCGTGCCGCTGTTGAATTTCCCGGTTCCGCGCCGTGTGGAATATCTCGACGGGCTCCTGTCGCGCATGCCCGAAGGCCGGCCGGTGGTGCAGATCACCTACGGCCCGATGTCGCCGATCCCGCCCGGCCGCGGCGACTACACCGTCGAGCATTTCGACTTCATCCTGCGCAATATCCCGCCCGCAAGGCTGTGGATCTATCGCCGCCGCACGCACTGACTTTCCGGCATTCAGCCCTGGGTCACCAGCCGGGCGAATTCGCCTTCGGCTGCCGTCTCGTGATGCTGGCTGTGCCGCAACATGAAGAATTTGCGGCGCGGAACCGGATAGTCCACCGCGGCAAGCCGGCCTGCCTTGAGGGCATTGGCGACCGCCAGCCGCGACATGACCGTGGCCCCTGCCCCCGATTCGACGGCGACCCGCACCGATTCGTTCGTCGGCAGCACCAGGCTGATCTCGACATCGGACAGGCTATGTCCACGCGCCGCCAGCATCGCCTCCAGTATCGAGCGTGTGCCGGACCCATGCTCGCGCATGACCCATGGCGAGGTTCTCAGATCGAGACCCTCCCCGTCTCTCGCCGCTGCCCACGAATGAGAAGGCAGCACCACCAGCGCCATGTCGTCGTCGGCCACGGGCACGACGTTCAGCGCATGGGCGTCGACCTCGCCTTCGACAAAGCCGAGATTGGCCTCACCCTTGCGCACCATCGCCGCCACCGTCTCTGTGTTGCCCATCGTGAGTTCCACCGAAAGCCCGGGATAGGCGGAGCGGAATTTGTGGATGATGCCCGGCAGCCAGTAGTTGCCCACCGTCTGGCTCGCGGCGAGCCTGAGCGAACCGACCTTGAGCCCCGCCAGATCGGCCAGAATCAGCTCGGCGCTGGAAGCTCTTGCCAGCACTGCCCTTGCTTCGGCCAGAAAGGTGCGGCCGGCGTCTGTCAGGGCAATGCGCCGCCCGACCCGGTCGAAAAGCCTGGTCGCATAACGCGCCTCGAGCGCGGAAACCGCCGCACTCGTCGCAGACTGGGTGAGGTTGAGATCGGCGGCGGCCCGCGTGACATGCTCGCGTTCGGCGACAGCAACGAAAATACGCAACTGCTCGAGCGTCATCGTCTTGTTCTCAGACCAGAAGCTTCACCAATACCAGACTGAAGCCAGCGATAAACACAAACGCGGAAAGCGCAAGCAGAAGCGGCCGCAAGCCCCGCGACCTGATCTCCGACACATTGGCGTTCAGGCCCATGGCGGCCAGACCCATGGTGAGCATCAGGGTGGTGAAGAAGACGATATAGGGGCGCAGCGCATCGGGAATGCCGACAAAGCTGTTCCACAGAACCACGGCCACAAAACCCAGCACGAACCACGGCATCGGCGCGCGCGCACCCGTCTCGCCTCCTCCGGAGCGGCGGGCGGCGAAGCCCATGGCGAACACCATCGGCGCCAGAAGCGCGACGCGGGTGAGCTTGGCAACGGTTCCCGCTTCACCGGCCTGCGGACCGTACTGGAAGGATGCGCCGATGACCTGCGCCACCTCATGGATCGAAGCGCCTGCCCACAGGCCGAAGGCGTTCTGGTCGAGGCCGGCGAACGCGCCGAGCAGCGGATAGGCCAGCATGGCCACAGTGCCGAACAGGGTGATCGAGGCCACCGCATAGGCGACGTCCTCGTCGCGCGCATTGGTGACGGTGTTGGCAGCCACGATGGCGGAGGCGCCGCAGATCGAGGTGCCTGCGGCAATAAGCTGGGCAAGCCGGCGCTCCACGCCAAGCAGGCGCGCGGCACCAAGAGTGAAGAGGAAAGTCGCGGCAAGGGTCAGCGCGACGAGGCCGAAGCCTCCGATTCCGATCGAGGCAGCCTGATCGACAGTCAACTGGAAGCCGAGCAGAACGATGGCCAGACGCAGCAGCGTCTTCTGGCTGAAGCGGATGCCTTCCTTCGCGTTGTGGGCCACGCCCACGGTGTTGGCGAACAGCATGCCGATGATCACCGCCAGAATCATCGGGCTGAAGATCACGAGACCCGGCATCTCGCGCAGCGAATAGCCCGCGCCGGTAATCACGCCGACCAGCACCAGTCCGGGCCAGATGCCACCGACACGTCCGATACCAGCCTTGCTGGCACCGGGTACCGACGAAAAGCTTTCACTTGCAGTCACGACATTCTCCATTTCAGGCAGAATGGGGATTGCCATTTCCCTTGAAAGCAATCCAGCGCATTATTTATGTCGTAACGTTCGATTTCTCCGAACGATTGCGACAGTTGTCCGGCGCCGGTCCGATTTTCGGCCCTTGCCGGCGGACGCGCGGCCATTCATTGTATCCGGATCATGCCTCCGCAAACCATGACATCGCAACATCGCAGCGTGGCACCGCCCACGCACGAACCCTTGCAGCCCGCGGATTTCGTCGGGCTCTGGCAGGTGCGGCGACGGCTGGTGGATCATCTGGGGCATGAGACACTCGGCTTCGCCGGACAGGCCCGGATAGAGACCGCGTCGATCACGGAAACCGGCGAGGTGCACAGCAGCCGCGGGACGCTTGAGGCGAAACGCCTCTACCTGCTGGAAATGGACGCCGCAGGCGTCGATGTGCGGTTCGCGGGCGGCGCGCACTTCGTGCACCTTGGCCTTGCCCCCGACCAGCGTGTGCTCCATCATTGCGGCGACGATCTCTATGAAGGCCGGTTCATCTTTCGTAGCCGTGATTGCTGGATCGAATTCTGGCGGGTGTCGGGACCGCGCAAGCGCTATGCCAGCCTTACCCGTTACGAGCGGATTCCGGACCCGGCCTGACCCGCGACAAGATGCGGCTTGTACGAGGCCGGCTGCGGTGGTTCGCTGGCTGCTTAAGGGGATTTATCCCGGGGGCAAATTGCGATGTACGAACATATCCTCGTTTCCAGCGACGGTTCCGAAGCCGCGCAGGCCGGTGTCGACCATGGTCTGGAACTGGCGAAGAAGCACGGCAGCAGGGTCACCGCGATCACGGTGACCGAACCGCTCGGCGGCCAGTTCGCCTTCGCCTCGGAGCTGTGGTCGCCGAGCGAGACGGAGATCGAGGCGTTCGACGAGGCGCAGGCGCGCATCGCCCAGCGCATCCTCGAGCCGATCCGGCGAAAGGCGGAAGCGCTGGGCATCCCGATCGAGACCGTGCATGTTCCGTGGCGTCTGGTGGCGGGCGCGATCTGCGAGGCCGCCGACGAATATGGCTGCAGCCTCATCGTCATGTCCTCGCACGGGCGCACGGGCATGAACCGGGTCATGCTGGGCAGCCAGACGGCGGAAGTCGTGGCCAAGGCCAGGGTTCCGGTTCTTGTGGTGCGCTGACGCGGCCGGGAGTAGACTGCCACCGGGTTAGAGCATTTCCGCTTTTCCTCGAATTGCAAGAACGCTCTAACCTTTTGTTTTTACACAATTCCAAACGCAAAACCGCTTCGCACTTTTGCTGGAATTGCTTTAGGGTGAAGACGGCGGGGTGACGGAGAAGACGGCATGATCATCACCGAAATGACCCGGTCCGAATGTCTCGAACTGCTCGCGGCGCAGCGCCTGGGGCACCTCGCCTGCTGCCGGGACGGACAGCCCTACGTCGTGCCGGTCACCTTCGCGCTCGACGGCAATTATCTCTACAGCTTCTCGCTCGCCGGCCAGAAGATCGAATGGATGCGGGCCAATCCGCTCGTCAGCCTGCAAACCGACGTGCTTGGCGAGCACGGCACATGGCGCAGCGTCGTCGTGAACGGCCGCTTCGAGGAACTCCCCGACCGGATCGGCTGGAAGCATGCACGCGACCATGCATGGTCGCTGCTCAGCCAGCATGCCAACTGGTGGGAGCCCGGCGGGCTGAAGCCGGCCGATGAGGGCCCCACACAGCATGTGTTCTACCGTATCATGATCGAAACCATGACAGGACGGCGCTGCGTGGCCGCACAGGATTAGGCAAATCCGGTTCAGGCGGGCAGCGCTCGTCAGGGCGCCTGCCGTTCCCCATTGGACGGCACGGTCGCCGCAACCGCACGCGCCAGCGCCTCGATCTCGTCCTCGCCCGGACCGTTGCGCCGCCAGGCGAGCCCGATCTGGCGGGATGGCTGCGGCTCGGCAAACGCCACGATGCGGATGTCGTTGCGGGCCGTCTCGGCCGGCACGGCAATCTCCGGGATCAGCGTCATGCCCATGCCGTGCGACACCATCTGCAGCAGCGTCGCCATGGAGGTGGCGCCGAAATTGACGAGGCTGCGCTTGCCGGCCATACCGCACACGGCCAGCGCCTGATCGCGCAGGCAGTGCCCCTCTTCCAGAAGAAGCAGGCGCCCGGCATCGACCTGCGCTTCGGTCAGCGGGGACATCAGCACATGCCGATCGTTAGTGGCAGTTGCCATGAAGAAGCGGTCGCGGAACACGGGCCGCGTGGCGATGCCTTCATGATCGATCGGCAAGGCGGCGATCACCACGTCCAGCCTGCCTTCGGAGAGTTCGGCAAGCAGCCTGTCGGTAACAGCC
The DNA here is from genome assembly GCF_004363725.1 of Aquamicrobium defluvii. Taxonomy (GTDB): domain Bacteria; phylum Pseudomonadota; class Alphaproteobacteria; order Rhizobiales; family Rhizobiaceae; genus Mesorhizobium; species Mesorhizobium defluvii. The sequence continues at coordinate 157,211 of NZ_SNZF01000002.1, forward strand.
TCCTTCAACTCCACTTCGATGGCAGGATAGGTGGTGCGCAGATACGGCACCAGACCGGGCACCAGATAGGGCGCGACGGTCGGGATGATGCCGAAGCGCACCGGGCCTTCCAGCAGGCCGTCGCCGCGTCGCGCCGCATGTTCCAGCCGCTCCACCCCCGCCAGCACTTCCCGCACATGCTCCAGCACCTCCTCTCCCTTGCGGGTGAGCAGGATGTTGCCGCGATTCCGTTCGACCAGCGTGACGCCGAGATGAGCCTCCATCTCCCTGATCTGGGCCGAAAGGGCAGGCTGGCTGACATGGACGAGCTCGGCTGCCCGGCCGAAATGGCGGGCCGTGGCGAGCGCCTCGAAATAGCGCATCTGGCGAAGGGTTATCATGATAGGAAAATCTTATCGCCAAAAGTGGGAAATACAATTGGAAACTATCGTCAGCACATGGGACAACACTCTCTAGAAGCATTCTAAAAACGCTTGCACGGCACATCAGGAAAAGTGCCACAGCGTTGCGGAGGACTTCCGGCGACAGCCGGCGCCTTCGCCAGTCCTTGTCGAAGGCCAGATCGAAACAGGAGGCTCCATGTCTGATCGACCCACGCTGACCACCACCGCTGGCGCACCGGTGCCGGACAACCAGAACTCGATCACCGCCGGCGAACGCGGCGGGGTGATGCTGCAAGACTACCAGCTCATCGAGAAGCTGGCCCACCAGAACCGCGAGCGCATTCCCGAACGCGCCGTCCACGCCAAGGGCTGGGGCGCCTTCGGCACCCTGACCATCACCGGCGATATCTCGAAATACACCAAGGCCAGGGCCCTTCAGCCCGGCGCAGTGACGCCCATGCTGGCCAGGTTCTCCACCGTGGCCGGAGAAATGGGCGCTGCCGACCATGAACGCGACGTGCGCGGTTTCGCGCTCAAATTCTATACGCCGGAAGGCAACTGGGATCTGGTGGGCAACAACACGCCGGTGTTCTTCGTGCGCGACGCCTACAAGTTCCCCGACTTCATCCACACGCAGAAGCGCCATCCGCGCACCAACCTGCGCTCCGCCACCGCCATGTGGGACTTCTGGTCGCTGTCGCCGGAAAGCCTGCATCAGGTGACCATCCTGATGTCGGACCGCGGCCTGCCTGTCGACCCGACCTTCATGAACGGCTACGGCTCGCACACCTATTCGCTCATCAACGCGGCCGGCGAGCGCTTCTGGGTGAAGTTCCACTTCAAGACCCAGCAGGGCCACAGGCACCACACCAACGAGGAAGCCGAGCAGATCATCGGCCGCACCCGCGAGGGCTATCAGGAAGCGCTGTTCGGCAAGATCGAGAAGGGCGAATATCCGCGCTGGAAACTGCAGGTGCAGATCATGACGGAAGCGGAGGCCGAAAAGACCTCCTACAATCCGTTCGACATCACCAAGGTGTGGCCGCATGGCGAGTTCCCGCCGATCGACGTCGGCATCATGGAACTCAACCGCAACCCTGACAATTACTTCGCCGAGATCGAGCAGGCGGCCTTCTCGCCGTCCAACATCGTGCCCGGCATTTCCTATTCGCCGGACAAGATGTTGCAGGCCCGCATCTTCTCCTATGCGGACGCCCACCGCTACCGGCTGGGCACGCATTACGAGAACATTCCGGTCAACCAGCCGAAATGCCCGGTGCACCACTATCATCGCGATGGCCAGATGAACACGTATGGCGGCATCCGCACCGGCAATCCGGACGCCTATTACGAGCCGAACTCCTTCAACGGCCCGTTCGAGGACGCCTCGGCCAAGGAGCCGCCGCTGAAGATCGAAGGCGACATGTCGCGCTTCGACCACCGTGCCGGCAATGACGACTATGTACAGGTGCGCGCGCTGTTCAACCTGTTCGACGATGGCCAGAAGAGCCGTCTGTTCAGCAACATCGCGGCGGCCATGGGCGGCGTGCCCGGCCACATCGTGGAGCGCCAGCTCGGCCATTTCCACAAGGTCCATCCGGACTATGCGGCCGGGGTGCGCAAGGCGCTGAAGGACGCGCACGGCTACGAAGCCGATACGCTGAGCGCGGCCGAGTAAAGGTCGAAAAACCAGTCAGGCATGAGCCGCGGGGACACTCTCCGCGGCTCCTTCTTTTGGGGATGCGGGGTTGTGCCGCCGCATCCGGGAGATAGAGCATTTATGCTTTTCTCCGAATCGCAGAAATGCTCTATCTCTTGGTTTTGGTCGCATTTATGCGGCGCCAGATGTTTCCATCTGGCTGCAAAATGCTCTAGACCGGCCCTGAACCTCAATCCGGATCGAACCGATGCGCATGGGCGGAAGGCTGGCAGCGGCCATGGAAGTGCTGGCGGATATCGAAGGACGGCAACGGCCGGCGGCAGAAGCGCTGCGCGACTGGGGCATTGCCCACCGTTTCGCTGGCGGCGGCGACCGCGCGGCCATCGGCAACATCGTCTACGACGCACTGAGGCGCAGCCGCTCCGCCGCATGGCTGTTCGACGATGCCAGCCCGCGAGCCCTTGCCATCGGCGCTGTTGTGCTGGAATGGGGCGAGACGCCCGAAGGCATCAACGCCATGCTCGACGGCGACAGGTTTGCTCCTGATCCGCTGGATGATGCGGAGTTGCGCATTCTGCGTGAAAGGCTATCCGCCGACATGCCACACGAGGTGCGCGCCGACTGCCCGGACTGGTGCGCGCCCCTCCTGCAACAGGCTTTAGGCGAAAGCTGGACAGACGAGGCGGCAGCGCTCGCCCGCCGTCCGCCGCTCGATCTGCGCGCCAACCTGCTGAAGGGCGGACGCGATGCCGTGCTTGCCGGGCTCGCGGCAACGGGCGCCCGCGCCACCGACATCGCCCCGCACGGCATCCGCATTCCGCCCATCGAGGGCAGCGGCCGGCATCCGAATGTGCAGGCTGGCGAGGCTTTCGCGGAAGGCTGCTTCGAAGTGCAGGACGAGGGTTCGCAGATCGTTTCCGAACTGGCCGGCGCCCGGCCCGGCATGCAGGTGCTGGACTATTGCGCAGGCGCCGGCGGCAAGTCGCTCGCCCTTTCGGCAGCCATGCGCAACCAGGGCCAGATTTTCGCGCATGATGCGCTGAAACCCCGTCTTGCGCCTATCGTGGAGCGCATGAAACGCGCCGGCAGCCGCAACATCCAGCTTGCCGCAGGCAGGGGTGAGCTATCCCCGCTGGAAGGGCGCATGGACATCGTGCTCGTCGACGCGCCCTGCACTGGCTCCGGCACATGGCGGCGGCGGCCCGACACCAAATGGCGGCTCACCCGCCAACAGCTCGACCAGCGCATTGCCGAGCAGGCGGAGATTCTCGACAACGCCGCCGCCTATGTGAAGCCCGGCGGCCTGCTCGCCTACGTCACCTGCTCCGTGTTTCCGGAAGAAAACGGCGAACAGGCGAACGCCTTTCTGGAGCGTGTGCCGGGCTTTGCCCCGGCAGACCATAGGGAACTGTGGAAACATCACTTCCCGGCCCATGAGGACCGGGCCGGCATCGGCATGGGTATTTCCCTGTCTCCGTCCCGCACAGGAACCGACGGCTTCTATTTCTGCGCCCTGCGCCGCACTTGATCGTTCCGGACCGCGCCCCAGTTTGAAGTGGCAGGCGTCCTGCCTGCCATCACAGGGGCCTGCCGTGAACAAATATCTGTCGCTTGGCGTTTTCCTCGTTGCCGTCGTCGGCATCGGCATCTTCATCGGCATCGCGACGCCGCCCGGAGACTGGTATGCGGGGCTTGCCAAACCGTCCTTCAATCCGCCGAACTGGCTGTTCGCTCCGGTATGGACGATCCTCTATATCCTGATCGCCATCGTCGGCTGGCGCACATGGCGGCGCAATCCGTCCGGCATGGCCATGAAGCTCTGGTTCACCCAGATGGCGCTCAATTTCGCATGGTCGCCAATATTCTTCGCCGCGCATGCAACGGCGGCGGCGCTGGTCGTCATCATCCTGCTGCTGGCGCTGATCCTGTGGTTCATCGATACGGTCCGCGCCGATGACAGGCCCTCTGCCCTGATGTTCGTGCCCTATGCGCTGTGGACAGGGTTCGCCACCCTGCTCAACGCCTCCATCCTCTATCTCAACTAGCCGTCGTTTTACCCGTGCCTTTGTCCGGAAAGCGGTTCCCACCCTTGCCGGACATGCTCTATGTTCGCAGCCCATCAACGATTCCGGGACAGGCATGAAGACCGACATCAAGCGCATCGCAGCGATCATCTCCGCCGAGATCAACGCCCGGCCCGATCAGGCCGCAGCGGCGATCACGCTGCTGGACGACGGGGCGACCGTGCCGTTCGTCGCACGCTACCGCAAGGAGGCGACCGGCGGGCTGGACGACACGCAACTGCGCACGCTTTCGGAGCGGCTTGCCTATCTGCGCGAGATGGATGCGCGGCGCGACACCATCCTGTCGTCCATCCGCGAGCAGGGAAAGCTCACGCCCGAGCTTGAAGGCAAGATCGCGGGCGCCGCCACCAAGGCCGAGCTTGAGGACATTTATCTTCCCTACAAGCCGAAGCGCCGCACCAAGGCGGAAATCGCCCGCGAGCGGGGGCTCGGGCCGCTGGCGGAAGCGATCCTTTCCGACCGCGCCGCCGTGCCTGCCGATCTGGCGGCCGCCTATCTCACCGACGAGGTGGCGGACGTGAAGGCGGCGCTGGAGGGCGCACGCGACATCATCGCCGAGCAATTCTCGGAGAACGCCGATCTCGTCGGCCGACTGCGCAGCTACATGCACGAACGTGCCGTGCTGCGCTCGCGCGTGGTGGACGGCAAGCAGGAGGAAGGCGCGAAATTCTCCGACTATTTCGACCATTTTGAGCGCTGGTCTGGCGTGCCCAGCCACCGGGCGCTGGCCATGCTGCGCGGCCGCAACGAGGAGGTGCTGTCGCTCGACATCGAGGTCGATGCCGACGACACCTCGCCGGTGCGTCCCACCGTGCGCATGATCTGCGACGCCTGTGCCATCGGACGCACGCTGCCCGGCGATCTGTGGCTCGCCGAGGTGGCCGGCTGGACGTGGCGGGTGAAGCTGTCGCTGCACCTGTCGCTTGACCTGATGCGCGACCTGCGCGAACGGGCCGAGGAAGCGGCGATCCACGTCTTCGGCCGCAACCTGAAAGACCTGCTACTTGCCGCTCCTGCCGGCTCGCGCCCGACCATGGGTCTCGACCCCGGCATCCGCACCGGCGTCAAGGTCGCCGTGGTGGACGGCACCGGCAAGCTGCTCGCCACCAGCACCGTCTATCCGTTCCAGCCGCGCAACGACCTGCGCGGCGCACAGGCGGAACTGTCCTCGCTGATCCGCAGGCATGGCGTGGAACTGATCGCCATCGGCAACGGCACCGCCAGCCGCGAGACGGAGCGGCTTGTCGCCGACATGCTGTCCGATATGCAGGCGCCGAAACCCACCAAGGTCATCGTCTCGGAAGCCGGGGCTTCCGTCTATTCGGCCTCTTCGACGGCGGCGGCCGAGTTTCCGGACCTCGACGTGTCGCTGCGCGGCGCGGTCTCCATCGCCCGCCGCCTTCAGGACCCCCTGGCGGAACTGGTCAAGATCGAGCCGAAATCCATCGGCGTCGGCCAGTATCAGCACGATGTCGACCAGTTCCGGCTGGCAAAGGCGCTGGACGCCGTGGTCGAGGATGCCGTGAATGCGGTCGGCGTCGATCTCAACACGGCGTCGGCCCCGCTGCTGGCGCGGGTGTCGGGCCTCGGCTCCTCGCTGGCGGAAGCCATCGTTGTGCACCGCAACGCCAACGGTCCCTTCGCCACGCGGCAGGACCTGCTCAAGGTGTCACGGCTCGGGCCGCGCGCCTTCGAGCAATGCGCCGGCTTCCTGCGCATTCCGGACGGCACCGAGCCGCTCGACGCCTCGGCCGTCCACCCGGAAGCCTATGCCGTAGCCAAGAAGATCGTGTCCGCCTGCGGCCGCGACGTGCGCGCTCTGATGGGCGACAGCGCGGCCCTGAAAGCGCTCGATCCGCGCGTCTTCGCCGACGAGCGCTTCGGCCTGCCCACCGTGCGCGACATCATTTCCGAGCTGGAGAAGCCCGGCCGCGACCCGCGCCCGAGCTTCCGCACCGCGACCTTCGCCGAGGGCGTGGACGACATCAAGGACCTGAAACCGGGCATGCTTCTGGAAGGCACCGTCACCAATGTGGCTGCCTTCGGCGCCTTCGTCGACATCGGCGTGCATCAGGACGGGCTGGTTCATGTCTCGCAGCTTGCCGACCGCTTCGTGAAGGATGCGCATGAGGTGGTGAAGGCGGGCGACGTGGTGAAGGTGCGCGTGGTCGAGGTGGACGTGAAGCGCAAGCGCATCGGGCTTTCCATGCGCAGGGACGGCGGCGCGCCTCAGCAGGAAAGACGCCAGAACGACGACGCCGGCCGGCGCGGCTCCCATTCCCCGGGCAAGCCCAAACCCGACCGGAGCGGGCAAGGCACGGCCCGGCAAGGCGCATTCGGCGCCGCCCTTGCAGAGGCGATGCGACGCAAATAAGCAAAGGGTTCGGGAGTCGAATCTGGCCCCGGCACGGTTTCGCCGGCGGCATTGCCAAAGGATGCTGGTCATGCAGATCGGAATGATGGGTTTGGGCCGGATGGGCGGCAACATGGTACGCCGGCTGATGCGCGCCGGCCATGAATGCGTCGTCCACGACATCGACCCCAAAAGCGTCGCGGCGCTTGCGAGCGAAGGGGCTGTCGGCGCTTCCTCCATGGAAGAGCTGGTCGCAAAGCTCGACAAGCCCCGGCACATCTGGCTGATGCTGCCGGCCGCCATCACCGGCGGCGTCGTGGAGCAGCTCGCCGCTCTGATGGAAGCCGGCGACACCATCATCGACGGCGGTAACTCCAACTACCGCGACGCGGTGGACCTGGCTGCGCGCCTCGCGGCGCAACAGATCAGCTTCGTCGATGTCGGCACCAGCGGCGGCGTGCACGGGCTGGAGCGCGGCTATTGCCTGATGATCGGCGGTCCTGACGAATCGGTGCGCCAGCTCGATTCCGTCTTTGCCGCCCTTGCACCCTCTCTGGCCTCTGGGGGCGACGACAGCGCACCGGGGACCGCCGCGCGCGGCTATCTGCATTGCGGCCCGAGCGGCGCCGGCCATTTCGTCAAGATGGTCCATAACGGCATCGAATACGGCATGATGGCCGCCTATGCGGAGGGCTTCAACATCCTGAAGGCCGCCAATGCCGGCAAGCAGGAGCGCAGCGCCGACGCCGAGACCAGCCCGCTTTCCGAGCCGCAATACTACCAGTTCGACATCGATGTCGGGCAGGTCGCCGAAGTGTGGCGGCACGGCAGCGTCATCAGCTCATGGCTTCTCGACCTCACCGCCGACGCACTTGCCGACGATCCCGCACTATCGCAGTTCGGCGGGCGTGTCTCGGATTCCGGCGAAGGCCGCTGGACGGTGAAAGCGGCCATCGACACCGGCGTGCCGACGCCGGTTCTGTCTTCGGCCCTCTACAGCCGCTTCGCCTCGCAGGGCCATTCCGTCTATGCGGAAAAGCTGCTCTCGGCCATGCGGCTGGCGTTCGGCGGCCACTTCGAGAAGAAGGGCTAAAGGCGCGTCACCAGCGCATCGGCACCATGCGGACGGGCCGGCGCGGCCCGCCCGCGAAAGGCGGAACCGGCACAAGACACCACGGACAACGCGAAGCCGCGCGGGGAAGCACGCGCTTGCAGCTTCTGCACAGGTGATCATGTGAACTGGCAATCATGAAAAGCTCCTTCGGGGCGACATATGGGCGTCGCAGGGAATGAGCCGCTTTCAGGCTTGTCCCGGAGCGAAAAGGGCGCGGCCGTCAGGATTCAGTCGCTTCGCCCCGGGCCACATGCCGTGCTTTGCCGGCCATCCTCGACATAAGTGTGAAAGTTTCCGTGCACATGGCTTCAAGCTGGGTTGCAATCGCGGCTTTTCAAGGGCCGAGCCCTTCGCGCAGCGGATATTTTCTCTTTTATTTCAAATATTTGTTCTGATCGTTCATATGTATCGTTCAAACCCGGGCGGCTGCGCCAGGAAAAGCGACGACAAATCGCTCAAGGCGGCTGGACAGGCGGAAATCTCGTGCTATAACCCACGCGCTCTCGCAGGCGTTCCGGCGTCGTGCCGGGCCGGGAAATCCCTCCGGCTTCTTCGAGACAGGCCCAGGTAGCTCAGTTGGTAGAGCATGCGACTGAAAATCGCAGTGTCGGCGGTTCAATTCCGTCCCTGGGCACCACTCGTTCTTCTCTGAACCTGCCCGATATTTTCCGAAACGTCCCGCCATGCGCGGCGCTCCGTTGCCTTTTCGGCGCGACTCTGGCTGACATCGCAGATGGCGGCTTGTCCGCGACGAGGCACCCGGGAAGATTGGAATAGCCGGTTCATCATGCTGCGTTTCATTCATTCGAGCGACCTGCATCTGGGAAAGCGCTTCGGCAATTTCTCCGGCGACCTGCCGGGCCGGCTGCGCGAAGCGCGCCATACGGTGCTCGCACGGCTGGCGCAGCATGCGCGCGAGCAGGGAGCGTCCACCATCCTGCTGGCAGGCGATACGTTCGACACGGAGACGCCCGCCCCGGACATCCGCCGTCAGGCGCTTGCCGAAATGGCCCATCATGCACCGATCCGGTGGGTGATCCTGCCCGGAAATCACGATTCGTTGCAGGCATCGCAGCTCTGGACGACGCTGAAAGCGGAAGCCCCGGAAAATGTCGTTCTGGCGCTGGAGCCCCGGCCGCTTGAGCTGGCGCGCGACGCCGTTCTGTTGCCGGCGCCATGCACCACGCGACGCCCCGGCCGGGACCTTACCGAATGGATGGACAGCGCAGCTTCGCCGGAAGGGGCGATCCGCGTCGGGCTGGCCCACGGCGCGATCCAGAGTTTTTCCGAGGATGCGGCAGCCTCGGAGGTCATCGCGCCCGACCGGGCACGCCGCGCCGGCCTCGACTATCTGGCGCTGGGCGACTGGCACGGCGCTATCGGGATCGATGCGCGCACACGCTACAGCGGCACGCCCGAACCCGACCGTTTCAAGCACGACCGGCCGGGTGAAGCCCTGCTGGTGCAGATCGCCGGGCCTTCCGCGTTGCCGGAGGTGACCTCGCTTCCCACGGCAAGCTTTGCGTGGCGCACGCTGGAACTGCATATGCTGGACGGCGACGATGCAGCCAGCGCGCTGGAAGCCCTGCTTCCCGAGACGAGGCAGCGCCGGCAATCGCTTGTGCGCGTGGCGGCCTCGGGACGCTGCCGTCTTTCCGGCCGAGCGGCACTGGCGGAGGCGACAAAGAGCCTGGCGCCGGACTTCGCATTCATGGAGCTCGACGACAGCGGCCTCGAAACGGAATGCGAAATCGGCGATCTCGATCAGATCGACAGGGCTGGCGCGCTGCGTGAAGCCGCGAATGCCCTGCTGGCGGAAGCCACGGACGAAAGCCGCCCTGCGGCCGAGCGCGACATCGCGCAGGCCGCGCTCGGCCGGCTCTACTCCCTCGCGCGGGCGGTGACGCCATGAAGATCTCGGCGCTGCGGCTATTCAATGTGAAGCGCTTTGCCGGACGCGGGGTCGCAATCGAAGGGATCGGCGACGGCGTCAACGTGCTTTGCGCCGCCAACGAGTTCGGCAAGTCGACGAGCTTCGAGGCGCTTCATGCGCTGTTCTTCCAGCCGCATTCCAGCACATCCGGCGATGTCCGGAGCCTGCGCCCCTACAGCGGCGGCAATCCGCTGGTGGAGGCCGACATCGCCACCGCGGAGGGCTCCTTCCGCATCACCAAGCAGTATTATGGCGGCCGCTCTGCCCGCGTGTCCGACCTGTCGAGCGGACGTCTTCTGGCCCAGGCCGATGAGGCGGAAAATTTCATCGGCAACCTGATCAGGGGCGGCAGTGCCGGCCCCGCCGGGCTGTTGTGGGTGCGGCAGGGCATCACCGGCATCGAAAAGCGCAGCCGTTCGGAAGAGGACAGCGAAAAGGAAGTTCGCAAGACCCTGCTGGAATCCGTTCAGGGAGAGGTGGAAGCCATCACCGGCGGGCGGCGGATGGCGGACATCATGGCGGCCACGGCGCAAGCTCTTTCCGAACTGGTGACCGCAACCGGCCGGCCGAAAACCGGTGGCCGCTACGCCACCGCGATCGAGGCCCGCGACAGGCTGGCCATGGAAGAGCAGCGGCTTGCCGGAGAGGTTGCGGCGCTGCGGGACGCGCTCGACAAGCGGGCTGCCGCCGCAAGGCGGCTGGCCGAGCTGGACCGCGCCGAAGACCGGCAGGAACGCAAGGCCGCCGTCGACAGGGCGCAGGCCGCCTTCGATCAGGCCAGAGCCCGGATCGACACGCTGAAGGCTGCGGAAGCGGAACTGAGCCTCGCCCGTGAACGCCGCGATGCCGCCGCGCGCGAGGTCCAGGCATTGCAGGATGCGCTTGAGAAGGCCAGGCTTCTGCGCGGCAGGCTGGACGACGCGGAACGACAGCATGCGGGGGCTCTGGCAAAACGGCGGGAGGCCGCCGATGCCATGGCCAGCGCGCGGGAAGCGGCCGATATTGCCGAACAGGAAGAGCAGGAAGCGCGCGATCTGCTCGCCCGAATGGATGCCGCGCTGAAAGCGCGGGACGCGGCGGAGCGTCATGCAAAGCTGAAGGAGCGGTTGAGCGCGGCCGAGGAGACCCGTCTCATACTCGAACAGGTGGAAGCGAGACATGCCGTTCTGAAGACCGACCCGAAGGCCATCGAAGATCTTCAGGCTCTGGAAATCGAGGTCGCCCGGCTGCGCGCGCTCGAAGACGCGGCCCGTCCATCGGTTGTTGTCGCCTATGAGCGCGGCGGCATCGATCCCGTGAAAATGGACGGCGTCCCGCTCGGCGACGGAGAGGAACGCCGCTACGGCGAGCAGGCGCAGCTTTCCATACCGGGCATCGGCTCCATCACACTGAGGGCGAACCGCCCCGCACAAAGCGACGGACGGCTGCACCGGGCAGAAGAAAAGAAGCGGGCATTGCTGGAAGCGCTGGCTGTGGACGATGTCGCGGCGGCAAGGTCGCGGCAGATGCAGGCCCAACAGCTTGCCATGGAGGCGCAGGGCCTGCGCAGCCGCTTGTCCGCGCTGGCGCCGGATGGGTTGGCGAAGCTGCGGGAAGAATGTGCCGCGCAGGAGCCGGCCCCCGCGTCTCACCCCGATGAAACCGGGAGCAGCACTGAACAGCTTGAAACCGCCCATGCGGGTGCCGAAGAACGCCGCAAATCGGCGCGCCAGGCATTGCGGGAAGCGGAACCGCTCCAGCGCATCGCCGACGAAGCGTTCATTGCGGCCCAGACGAGCCTGGTGACGCTGCGGGCTGAAATGGCCCAGATCGAGGCACTGCTCGGCCCGGAAGATACGCGCGCCGACCGGCAGCGGGCACTCTCGGAGCAGCTGGAACGCTTCGGGCAGAGCGTTCAGACGCAGGAACTCCAGTTGCAGAAACTGCGCGATGCGGCCGTCGATCTCGAGTCGGTCGAGGCCGCCCTGAAACGGGCCCGCTCCGCCGAGGCGGCCGCAGAAACGGAAGCCGGAGCGCTGCGCGAGACGACCGCCGAACTGAACGGCCGTATCCGTGCCTATGCGGATGAGGCTGTCGAGGAAAAATGGCGCGAAACCGGCGATGCCCTTTCGGCGGCGACCGGCAGGGTCGATGCCTTCGAGAAGGAAATCAGGGTTTTGCAGCGGCTTTCATCCGCGCTGGAGGCGGCGCGCTCACAGGCAAGCGAGCTTTATCTGAAGCCGGTGATGACCGAATTGCGGCCACTGATCGGCCTGCTCTTCGACGATGTCTCCATCACTTTCGACGACAGGACGCTGCTGCCGCAGACCATCCTGCGGAACGGACAGGAGGAAGAGGTCGAGCGCCTGAGCGGCGGCATGCGCGAGCAGCTTTCCGTGCTTACGCGTCTGGCCTTCGCGCGGCTGCTCGCCCGCGACGGGCGGCCGGCTCCGGTCATCCTCGACGATGCGCTGGTCTATTCGGACGACGACCGCATCGAGAGGATGTTCGACGCCCTCCACCGGCAATCCCGCGACCAGCAGATCATCGTCTTCACCTGCCGCCAGCGCGCATTCCAGAAACTCGGCGGGAATATCCTTCGAATGACGGACTGGCTGCCCTCAAGCCCGTAAGACAGGAACAGCGTGCCGCTGACCTTCCGCCACGTGTTTCGACCGGAACGGCACCGGATAAAGCCCAAATTCCGGAACCTCTACATATCGTCCAGCGAGACCGGAGAAGCGCGGCGAGAAAGCTTGATGGATTCGCGCGGGAGGGCTACGGGGTCCTTTGATCAACCCCTGGAGCGGAAAATTGCCAAGCATCGAAAGGCCGGGCTTGTCCTTTTGGATGGCGGCATCGGACCATACCGTCTCGGCAGCCCTTGAGCGCCTTGCCGCAATCGTCGGCGAGAATGTCGAACAGCTCGTCGACGCATTCTATTCGACCTTTCTCCTCCATGAGGAAGCCTCGGCCTATCTCAGCCATTCGGTCGTCAATCAACGCCTGCGCTATTCGCTTCGCCAATGGCTGCTCGATCTGGTCGACGAGGATTTGCGGTCGGACACCTCCGGGTTCGAGCAGCGCCAGATCAAGATCGGGGAAGTGCATGCCCGGCTGAAGGTGCCGAACGATATCGTGATGGAGGGCATGACCCTTCTCAAGACCGAAATCGCGCGGCGGGTTTCCGTTCTGGGGCTGGACGCCACGACCACGGCCGAGACGATCATCCTGCTGGACGAGGCAATAGACTTCGCCATGCGTTTCATGACGGAAGCCTATGTCTCCGACACCAGAAGCCGTGCCCAGACCGACGAGGCGTTCCGGCTTTTCTCGCTCGGACAGGACATCAATCTGGAACGGGAAACCCAGCGTGCAGCCCTGATGGAATGGAGCCAGTCCGTTCTCTTCAGTCTGCTTGGCGAGAAAACGGAAGAGGCACGCAATATGCTCTCTGCGTCGCCTTTCGGCCTTTGGGTAAGGCACCGCGCAGCCGTGCTGTTTCAGGGGTCCACCGTTCTTGGCCGTATCGAGGATCTGATCCGCCAGATCGACCAGCGCACGATTCCGGCGATATCCGGCAGGGAACCAGCGGCCGTCTCCGATCTCCAGCGGCAGGTGGAGGAGCTCAAGTACCTGCTCAACGAGCTGTTCCAGACTGCGGCCAACATCGAAAACGGCCGGGACCCGCTGACCCGGACGCTGAACCGGCGCTTCCTGCCATCCATTCTGGGCAGGGAGATATCGCTGGCAAAAAGCTCCGGCTCCCCGTTCACCCTGCTCATGGTGGATGTCGATCACTTCAAGACCGTCAACGACACTTACGGCCATTCCGCAGGCGATGCGGTTCTGGGCTGTGTCGCCGAATATCTGCTCGGCGCGGTCCGCAGCAGCGACTACGTTTTCCGCTATGGCGGCGAGGAGTTCCTGATCGCCCTGGTCGAAACGGACCGGACAGAGGCGCAGATCATCGCGGAGCGCATCCGTCAGGGTATCGCCGCCCAAAGGCCGCGGGTCTCGGAAACGCGCACGGTCGAGATCACGGCCTCGGTCGGCGTGGCAAGCTTCGAAGGGCACCCGGATTATCAGTACATGATCAATGCCGCCGACAAGGCCCTCTACCGGGCAAAGCAGGAGGGCCGCAACCGCGTCTGCGTATGCGGGGACACAAGACCCGGGAGCACCGCCGCCCGACAGGAAGCTGCGCCTCCGGAACCGGTCGTTAACCATTATAAGCGACAACAGGTTCCATGAAGCGCCCAGCCATGATCCTGTTAGCCACAGCGTTCTGCACACCCGTATCGGCGGACGACCTCGTCAGTCGCGGCCGCGATATTGCGGAACTCAACTGTTCGCCCTGCCATGCTGTGTCGGCCACGGACACGAGCAAGCATCCGGAAGCGCCGCCCATGCGCGATCTTGCAAAACGTTATCCGCTCGACGCGCTGGAGGAAGCCTTCGTGGAAGGCATCTACAGCGGCCATCCCGACATGCCGGAGTTCAAGGCGACGTCGGAGCAGGTGGAAGCACTGCTCGCCTATCTGGACACCATCCAGACACCCTGACAGGGAAGAGGAAACCGCCCGGGGGCCAACCCTGAGGCGCGGTCCGCTGCGATCTTTCTTGATCCGCATCAAATCCCGAGGTCTCGTTCCTGATATGCTGCGGCAGATCAGGCAGGGGTTCAATGTCGCTCGCTTCATTCATTCTGGCCGTGGCTTTCATACTTCTGACCCCCGGCCCCACCAACACGATCCTCGCTGCGTCGGGTGCGGCGATGGGCTGGCGCAGTGCGATGCTTCTGCCTCTTGCGGAAGCTGCGGGCTATCTGCTCGCCGTGACCTTCTATGTTGTGCTTGCCGACGCGGTGGGCAATTCCCCGGCTGCCATGCAGGCCATGAAAGCCGTGGCGGCGGTCTGGCTGCTGTTTTCGGCATGGAAGCTATGGCGTCAGAAAATGCAGTCTCCCGCATGCGGGCGCACGGTTGCGCTGCGAAGGGTCTTCCTGACGACCCTGCTCAACCCCAAGGCAATGCTGGTCGGCGCCGTTCTCCTCCCCGGCATGGAAGTGGAACTCAGAACACAGGCGACAGGAGCCTTCATCGCCCTTTCGCTGGCTGCCGGAGCTCTGTGGACCCTGTTCGGATCATCCCTGCCCGGACGGATGAAGCCTTACGCCTACCGGATAGCCGCGATCGTCGTCGGCCTGTTTTCGCTGGTAGCGGCATCCGGCGCCATTGCGGGATAAAAGCAAAGGGTCTGACATAGATAGCTGAGAAGGGCTATTTTTGTCATATGGTTAGGGCAAGGCGGCGGAGTAGGCTTGCTAAGCACGTCCAGATTGAGCTTTTGAAGTATTTCCGCGCCGGCTCAACGGCCCGTTCGGCAGCCGACTTGACCGGCGTTAATCGCAACACCGCGGTCCTGTTCTTCCACAAGCTGCGCGAGGTCATTTTCGCGGAACTGGCGGCTTCGCAACCCGGTCTCATGAGTGGTGAAGTCGAGGCCGACGAAAGCCACTTCGGCGCTGGCGGGAGAGCTCGATCTGCCGGCCTATCTGGCGCAGGAGCACATCCTGGTTTCTTCACGGCCAAAGGGCGTGAGCCTGGAAGACATCGAGCTTGCCCGCATCGGCCATCAGCGCCGCATCGCCTTGCGCTGCCAGCAATATTTCGCGGCATCGATGCTGGTCGCGGAAACCGGATATCTGCTCACCATGCCGGAGCGCTATGCGCGCATCGTCAACCGGGGCCTGCCGACGCGGATCGTGGACTTCCCCGTACCGGCGCCGCCGTTGCATGTCTGTCTCTACAGGCACGAGAATGCCGGGCGGACCCCGGCAACGCATGGCTGCGCGCTCTCGTTGCCGAGATCGCGCAGCAGGATCATACCGTTGAAGCCCGAATCAGCCTTCGAGGATTTCCTTGGAGGCGACGGTGGAATCGGCGTTGAGGCGATAGACGATCGGCACGCCGGTTCCGAGTTCCACCTTCACCACCTCCTCGCCCGACAGCCCGTCGAGCGCCATGATCAGCGCGCGCAGAGAATTGCCGTGCGCCGCCACCAGAACCGTCTCGCCGCGCAGCACATGCGGCTGCATGTCGTGCAGGTAGTAGGGCCAGACGCGGGCGCCCGTGTCCTTCAGGCTCTCGCCGCCGGGCGGGGGCACATCATAGGAACGGCGCCAGACATGCACCTGATCCTCGCCCCATTTCTGGCGGGCATCGTCCTTGTTGAGGCCGGAAAGGTCGCCATAGTCGCGCTCGTTCAGCGCCAGATTGCGGATGGTCTTCAGGTCGCTCTGGCCGACCGCATCGAGGATGTGCTGGCAGGTCTTCTGCGCGCGCTGGAGGTCTGAGGTGAAGGCGATGTCGAACTTCAGGCCGCGCTCCTTCAGCTTCTGCCCGGCGGCGCGCGCCTCGCCATGGCCCTGCTCGGTCAGGTCCACGTCACGCCAGCCGGTGAACAGGTTCTTCAGGTTCCATTCGCTCTGGCCGTGGCGCACGAGCACGAGGGTTCCGGACATGTTTGCTCCTTCCAGTTGCTTGCCAGCGAAACGGCCCGGCTCAGAAGCCCAGCACGTCACGCATCGAATAGAGGCCCGGCTTGCGGCCGCGCGCCCACAGGGCCGCCTTGACCGCGCCGCGCGCGAAGATCGCCCGGTCCTGGGCGTGATGGGACAGGGTGATCACCTCGCCATTGCCGGCGAGGATCACCGAATGGTCGCCGGGCATCGAGCCGCCGCGCAGCGTGGCGAAGCCGATGCTGCCCGTCTCGCGCGGACCGGTGTGGCCGTCGCGAACGCGCACATCGTTGCCGGAAAGGGCAATGCCGCGTCCAGCCGCCGCCGCTTCCCCCAGAAGCAAAGCGGTGCCAGAGGGCGCATCGACCTTGTTGCGATGATGCATTTCCAGAACCTCGATGTCGAAATCCTCTGCAGCCAGCGCGCGCGCCGCCTGCTCGACCAGCAGCGCCAGCAGGTTGACGCCAAGGCTCATATTGCCGGACCTGACGATGGTCGCGTGACGGGCAGCCGCCGCGATGCGGGCATCGTCGTCGGCCTTCAGGCCGGTGGTTCCCAGCACGTGGACAATGCGCGCCTGCGCGGCATAGCCGGCAAATTCCACGCTTGCCGCAGGCGCGGTGAAGTCGAGCACGCCATCGGCTTTGGCGAAGGCGGCCAGCGGATCGCCGCTCACGATGACGCCCAACGGCCCGAGCCCGGCCAGTTCGCCGATATCCTTGCCGATGGCTGGCGAACCCTTGCGTTCCACCGCCGCGACGACGCGCGCGCCTTCCGTCTCATGCACGGCGCGCACCAGCGCCAGTCCCATGCGGCCGCCCGCGCCGACGACCACAAGGCCCATATCGCTCATATGCTTCTCCCGGAAATTTCGGATGTATCGGCCCCGTCCGCTGGCCCATCCGTTGGCACGTCCTCGACGAGGCCCAGCCCGTTATCGCCCTGGAAACGATAGAAGCGCGCATAGACGCCGTTCGGTTCGGCCATCAGTTGCGTATGGGTGCCCTGCTCGACCACCCTGCCCTGCTCCAGAACGACGATGCTGTCGGCATTGACGACGGTGGAGAGCCGGTGAGCGATGACGATGGTGGTGCGGCCGCGCATCGCCTCGTTCAGCGCCTGCTGCACCCGCGCTTCCGACTCGTTGTCGAGCGCCGATGTCGCCTCGTCGAGCAACAGGATCGGTGCATCGCGAACGATGGCGCGTGCAATCGAAACGCGCTGGCGCTGCCCGCCCGAAAGCGAGGCGCCGTTCTCGCCGACCTGCGTGTCGTAACCTTCGGGCTGCTGGCGAATGAACTCATCGGCTGCGGCCAGCCTGGCTGCCAGTTCGATTTCCCGGTCGGATGCATCGGGACGGCCATAGCGGATGTTGTCGCGGATCGACCCCTCGAACAGATAGGGCTGCTGCGAGACATAGGCGATGGACTGGCGCAGCGAGCGCTTCGTCACCTTCGACACATCCTGACCGTCGATCGTGATGGCCCCGCCATCGACGTCGTAGAAGCGCTGCAGGAGCGCCACCAGCGTGGACTTGCCGGCGCCTGAAGCGCCGACGATGGCCGTCGTCCTGCCGGGGGCGGCGGTGAAGCTCACCTCGTTCAGCACCGGCTGGCCGGGCACATAGGAGAAGGACACTTTCTCGAATCGCACCTCGCCCTGCGGCACGGCGAGCGCCCCGGCATCCGGCACGTCGCCCTGCCGCGGCTCGAGGTCGAGGATCTCGTAGATCATGCGCGCATTGACCAGCGCGCGCTCGACATTGACCTGTGTGCGCGCCAGCCGGCGGGCCGGATCGTAGGCCAGCAGCAGAGCGGTGATGAAGGCCATGACGTCGCCGGGCGGATGGTTGGTGGTCGCGGCCTTGTAGGAGGCGTAGCCGATGACGCCGGCGACGGCGAAGCCGGCGAGGCTCTCGGTGATCGGCCCCAGCCGTTCCGACACGCGGGCGATCTTGTTGTAACGCCCCTCCGCCTGATCGACCAGCTGGCCGATGCGGGCCGCAAGCTGCTCTTCCATCGTGAACGCCTTGACCACAGCGATGCCCTGCACCGCCTCCTGCATGGCCCCGATCAGATGCGAGTTGACGGTGACGGATTCGCGCGTCACCGAGCGCACCCGGCGCATGATATAGTTGACAGCCCACACCAGCGGCGGGCCGACGATGACGATAGAGGCGGCAAGGAAGGGTTGCTGCCAGATCATGACACCGATCAGCCCAACCAGAGCAACGAGGTCGCCGGCAACGGAACGCAGCGTCATGCCCATCAGGTCGCGAATGCCCGCGACGTTCTCGTTGATGCGCGCGGCCAGCCGGCCGGACCTCGTATCGCTGAAGAAATCCATGCCGAGGCGCATCAGGTGCTGGAAAACCCGCTTCTGGTAGCGCGCCACGACATTGTTGCCGATCTTCGCCAGCGTGACCGAATAGCCATAGGTGGCGGCGCCGCGGATCAGAAAGATGGCGATGATGGCGCCGCAGATCAGCGGCGCGCGTTCGTAGCGCTGCGCGACGAAAATGTCGTCGACCAGCGGCTGCATGATCCACGCGGCGAGGCCGGCGGTCGCGGCAGAGACGAGCAGGCAGAATATGGTGAAGGCATAGTAGCCGATATATTCGCGGCCGTTCTCGGCGAAGATGCGCTTCAGCACGGCGACGACTTCACCGGGCTCGGGCTTGCTGCTTTTGGTGCCGACGCTCAAAGCTCGATCCGTCGCTGCATTGATCTGGTGCGAAGACGCCGGAAGACGCCGGGCATCCTCTTAGAGCCTTTGCACGCGTTTGCCTATGGGGCCGGCCAAAATTGACGGCCGCAAGGCTTACCCCTGCCAGCGCCGCCCGGCGGTCTCGACACCGAAGCCGGAAGGCGTTCGTGCATAGGCGGCGAGCCCGGCAAGTGCGGCCAGCGGATGCCCCACCACATAGACGGGGATCGAACCCATCAGCGCATGGTGCGGAGCCTTGTCCTCGAAAGCTGCGCGGAAATTGCCGGCCTTCAGCGCCGGGACGATCTTCTGGGCGATGCCGCCGCTGAGATAGACGCCACCCCGCGCCTTGAAGATCAGCGCCACGTCGCCCGCGACACGGCCCAGCAGGGTGGTGAAGGTCTCGAGCGTCTCGACTGCCGTCGCATCGCTGCCCGCAAGCCCCGCAGCCGTGATGTCGGATGGCGCGGTCAGGGCCGGCTTGTGCCCGTCGGCAAGGGCAATCGCGCGATACAGGTTGACGAGGCCGCGACCGCACAGAATATCCTCGCCGGAAACGCGTCCGTCGAGCGTGACCAGGTGCGGGAATACCTCGTTGTCGCGCGGGGTGCGCGGCCCGAGATCGACATGGCCGCCCTCGCCCGGCACCGGCACCCATCCGCCGAAGGCATGGACAAGGCCGGCGACGCCCAGACCGGTACCAGGCCCGAGCACGACCCGCGCGGCGCCGGGCACGGGCGCGCCGCCGCCGATCTTTTCCATATGCTCCATGCCGAGGGCGGCGACAGCCAGCGCCTGCGCCTCGAAATCGTTGAGCAGAAGCACGTCGCTCAGGCCGAGACCGGCGAGCATCCGCTTCGGCCTGATGATCCACGGGCAGTTGGTCAGCGGTATCTCGTCGCCTTCCACAGGTGCCGCCACAGCCAGAATGGCCGAGCGGAGCGGCTGAGCGGCGCCGTCGAGCACGGTGGCGCGGATCGCATCGTCGACGCTGGCGAAATCCGCCGTCTGGACGATGCGCGGCTCACCGGCCTCGGAGGTTTGGTCATGGATGATGGAGAAACGGGCGTTGGTGCCGCCGATGTCGCCGATCAGGACCGGAAACCCGAACCGTACCTCTCCAGCATCCGAACCCGTCATTCTGGTCCCCGACGAGCGACCGGCCTTCAGGCCGATGCCCGGTTCCTGTTCTGCCTGCCCATGCGAAGCCGGATGATTCCACGCGGCCGCAGGACGCCCCAGAGCGCCGGATGCCCGGATAGATCCGGGCTGCCGCTCTACCGTTTGTTTTGCCGCATTTATGCGACGCCAGGTGATTCCATCCGGCTGCAAAATGCTCTAGCGCATGGCGGGTAAAAGGAAAACGAATTTTCGCCCGCGATTAAAACGATTGAAATGCCACGTCCCGCCGATCGGACGAGATCTCAGTTGGCCGGACGGGAGAAGGGCAGCGGCGCGCCAAACTCGGGCGTCGGCGCGAAAGCGCTCGCTGCGGCCGGCAAGCCGCCCGATGCTGCGATTGCCGCGATCGAGTCGGCGCGGGTGATCGTCGCCGCGCCCCCGGACGGATAGGTGACGGAAGCGACCGAAACCGGATCGGGCGCTTCAAGCACGGCGCGGCACGCCTTCGGCAGCGACGACATGGTCATCACGTCGCGCGCCTTCGGTGCATCGGGATTGGGATTGGGCCGCCAGGGTTCCTCGGTGAACCACCATGCCAGCGACTTGTCGCAGCCCTCGCCGGCCGGCACGGCCTCCTGGCGCTTGCAGTCGGGTGAGCCGGGCTGGCAGCCGATGCGGACATGGAAATGATAGTCATGGCCCCAGAACGGCCGGACCTTGCGCAGCCACGAGCGGTCGCCGGTCACCGTGTCGCACAGCTTCTTCTTGATGCCGGGATGGACGAGGATGCGCTCCACCTCGGGGTAGCTGGCGGCGCGCTTCAGCAGCCGGGCATGCGCCGGCGTCCAGCGCTTCTCGACCACCCTGCGCGTCTTCGGATCGATGAGGGAGACCGCCGACATGTTCTCGCGCTCCTGCGGCGTCAGCCGCCGGTCGGGCATGGGCGTGAACCATATGTCGGCGTCGAGGCCGATCTGGTGCGAGGCGTGGCCGGTGAGCATCGGCCCGCCGCGTGGCTGCGAGATGTCGCCCAGCAGCAGGCCCGGCCAGCCGTCCTGCACCGCATCGCGCGACAGTTTCTCGATCAGCGTGATCATTGCCGGATGGCCCCAGCGCCGGTTGCGCGACAGGCGCATGGCCTGCCATGTCGGGCCATCGGTCGCGATGGCGACGCCACCGGAAAAACACCCCTTGGAATAGAAGCCGATCGATTGCGGCTGGGTGGCGGCGGGCAGCTTGTGGGAGCCGAACAGCGTCTTGGCCAGTTCCTGCGCCTCCGCCTGCTGCGGAACCGCCGTTGCGAGCAGGGACATTGCGGCGATCGCCGCCGCGCATTTCGTCATCTTCGCCCACAATGCTCGCATTTCTGCCTCCGGCCGGAAGAACCCGAATCACATAATGTCGCCAACTGCGCCACGATCAAGGCAGACGCATCCTGGCTCGCGATTCTCCGTCCGCCCAGTTGCCGTCATCCCACAGGGCGCGGAGCGCCGCACGGTAGTCGGGGAAACGGAAGCGGTAGCCAGCAGCTTTCAGTGCGGCGTTGGAGACGCGCTTGTTCTCCCCGTAGAAGGAGCGGGCCATGGGGGTCAGCTCCGCTTCCTCAAACGGGACTTCCGGCGGCGGAGCGACGCCCATCAGCCCGGCCGCGAAGGCAACCACATCCTGCGGCGGCGCGGGCTCGTCATCGGCAACGTTGAAGATGCCGCCCTTCCCATGCCCGGCCAGATGCGCCAGCGCGCCGGCAATATCGGCAACATGGATGCGGTTGAAGACCTGCCCCGGCTTGATCAGCCGTCTGGCCGTGCCATCCCTGAGATTGACGAAGGCGTTGCGGCCGGGTCCATAGATGCCAGCCAGCCGCAGCACCGCCACCGGGCAGCCGATGGCCTCGCCAAGCTCCAGCCATTGGCGCTCCGCCTCGACCCGCAGCACGGAACGGCGCGATACCGGACGGCAGGGCGTCTCCTCGTCCACCCACGCGCCGCCATGATCGCCATAGACGCCGACAGTGGAGAGATAGCCGATCCAGCGCAATGCCGGCATTTGCCCCGCGATGAGATCGCGCGCGGCATTGAGTACCGGATCTCCCGCCTCGCCCGGCGCCACCGAGACGACGAGATGGGTGGCGTCGGCCAGCGTCTGTCCGATTGCTGGCGTCAATGTCCCGTCGAACAGCAGCGGCGAGATGCCGGCCTTGCGCAGCAGGCCGAAATTTTCTTCAGACCGCGTGGTGCCGAACATTGCCACATCCTTCGGGCAGAGGCCGGCGAAAGCACGGGCCGAATAGCCTGCGCCGAAAATGAAGATTCCTTGCGCGTTCATGCCCTTGCCTTTTCAGCCATATCCATCCCCTGCACCCATTCCGCGCGTACATCCGCATTGGTTTCATCGCGCAAGGCCGGGTGCGCAAGCGCTGCAAACTCGCCCCATGGCAGAAGGCGCGACAGCGCCCAGATAGCCGCGCCCCGCACCAGCGGCGAGGCATCAGCCGCCAGAGCGCGAACTTGCCCGATCAACCCGGTCTCGCCGGAATTTCCGGCTGCGATCAGCACGTTGCGGATGAAGCGGTCGCGGCCGATGCGCTTGATCGGCGAGCCGGAAAAGAGGGCACGAAAGGCTGGGTCGTCCAGTTCGAGCAGATCGGCCAGCCTCGGCTCGCGCAGATCGGCGCGCGCGGCGAGCTTGGCCTCGGAAGCGGTGCGGGCGAACTTGTTCCACGGGCAGGCGGCCAGACAATCGTCGCAACCATAGATGCGATTGCCCATCGCCTCGCGGAATTCCAGCGGGATCGGTCCCTTGTTCTCGATGGTGAGATAGGAGATGCAGCGGCGCGCATCGAGGCGGTACGGAACCGGGAAGGCATGGGTCGGGCACGCATCGAGGCAGGCCCGGCAGGAGCCGCAACGATCGACGTCGCGTTCGTCCGGTTCCAGTTCGGCCGTGGTGAAGATCGAGCCGAGGAACAGCCACGAACCGTGCGTGCGGCTGACCAGGTTGGTGTGCTTGCCCTGCCAGCCGAGCCCGGCCGCCTCGGCCAGCGGCTTTTCCATCACCGGAGCCGTATCGACGAACACCTTCACGTCGCCGCCGGCGCGGGAAACGATCTTGCCGGCGATTTCCTTGAGCCGGCCCTTCATGACGTCGTGATAGTCGCGGTTGCGCGCGTAGACGGAGATGGCGGCCCGGTCGCGCAGGGAAAGGATGCCGCGCGGATCGTGGTCCGGCCCGTAGTTCATCGCCAGAACGATGATGGAGCGTACTTCCGGCCACAGGACGCTGGGTCTCGCACGCCGCTCGAAGGTCTCCTCCATCCATTCCATGGAACCGTGGAAGCGGTCGGCCACGAATTGCGCCAGCCGCGCGGGGGCCTTGGGAATCGAATCGGGAGATGTCACGGCGCACAGGTCGAAACCGGCGCGCAGGGCCTCCCTGTCGATCAGGGCGCGGAGCTTTCCGGGGTCAGAAATCGAGGTCCGCATAATGCGACACCGGCGCCAGTCCGCGCACCCGGTCGGCCAGCAACGGGCGGAAGGAGGGGCGCGATTTGACCCGCATGTACCAGTCGCGCGCCGCGGCATTGTCGCGCCAGTCGACCTCGCCGAGATAATCGAGCACCGAGAAGGCGGCGGCGGCGGCAAGGTCGGCATAGGTGATGCGCGATCCGGCCAGCCAGTGGCGGGTGCCCGCCAGCCAGTTGGTGTATTTCAGGTGCTGCCGGATGTTGGCGCGCGCCGCCCGGATGGCGGTGGAATCGGGCGAGCCGCCGCCAGCCGCATTCGGCATCAGCGGCTTCAGAACCCGCTCACGCACCAGATGGCGGGTGACTTCGCTTTCCATTTTCCCCAGATACCAGTCGACCAGCCGCCGTATCTCCGCGCGGTCCATGGGATTTTCCGCGAACAGCCGCCGTTCGCGCTTGAGCACGCCGCGCGTTTCATCGAGATACTCGCCAATCACGGTGGCGCCCACGATCGGCACATCGCCCTCGGCGAGCAGGACCGGAAGCGTTCCGGCCGGATTGAGGGCCAGGAATTCCTTGCGGCGCGACCAGGGCATCTCCTCAATTAACGCCAATTCCTCTCCATATTCGCCGAAAGCGATTCGGACGAAACGACAGGCAGCGGACATCGGATGATGAAAAAGCGTCAGCATGGTTCCTTGGATCAAAAAAGCGCACCGGCACATTTCCGGTTGCGCCACACAGCCTCGGCAGCCCACCAACGAACTGTCAAGCTTTGCGTCCTATAGGATCAGAACACCGCCCTGACAAGCAACCGGGAATATCCAGGCAAACATGGAAAACACCACTATCGCCGAGGCCCTCCTGCTCGGGCTGCTGGAAGGGCTGACCGAGTTCATCCCGGTTTCCTCAACGGGCCACATCCTTCTGGCCGGCCATTTCCTCGGCTTCGAATCGACGGGCAAGGCGTTCGAGGTGCTGATCCAGCTCGGCGCGATTCTCGCCATCCTGTCGGTCTATGCCGCCCGCTTCTGGGATTTCATGAAGCGGTCCGACCGGCTTCATGTCATCGGCGAGGTGATCGTGGGGGTGATCGCCTCGCTGGTGTGGATGGGCGGCTGCGTCTTCGAGTTCATTTCGGCAACCGTCCGTCGCCGGCGTCCAAACCTGTTCCTGCCACCGCAGCTCCCCGACGATCCGGCCGTGCGCATGCTGGTGGGACTTGCAATCGGCTTCCTGCCGGCCGCGGTCATCGGCGTGCTGGCGCACGGCTTCATCAAGTCGGTGCTGTTCGAGACGCCGAAGCTGATCTGCATCATGCTGATCCTCGGCGGCATCGTGCTGCTGTGGATCGACCGGCTCGATCTCAGGCCGAAATATCATGAAGTCAGCCAGTTCCCGCTGCCGCTCTATCTCAAGATCGGCTTCTTCCAGTGCCTGGCCATGATCCCCGGCACGTCGCGCTCGGGCGCAACGATCGTCGGGGGGCTGCTGCTGGGCGCGGACAAGCGGGCAGCGGCGGAGTTTTCGTTCTTTCTCGCCATGCCGACCATGCTCGGCGCCTTCACGCTCGATCTGCTGAAGAACTGGAGCGCTCTTTCAGCCTCCGACCTCCACATCATCGGCATCGGCTTCGTGGCCGCCTTCGTGGCCGCGGTCGTGGTCGTGCGCGGCCTGCTGGGCTATGTCAGCCGTCATGGCTACAAGCTGTTCGGCTGGTGGCGGCTGATAGTGGGCACGGTCGGCCTCGCCGCGCTCTACATCGTCGGCTGACGGGAGTTCGCCGGCCGCTCGATCAGCCCCACATCCGGGCCAGCCGGCCTCTCCGGCTGCCCGAATTCACGCCGTCTGGCGGCGCTGGAACTGGCCGGAGGCGCGGAAGCGCCACAGGTAGCTCGGCAGGATGGTCGCCATCGACTGTGCCTCGATGCCCAGTCCGGCCAGCGTGCGCCCTTCGGCTTCCGCCTGCTCCGAGACCACGTTGTCCGAACGCAGCTGCGCCACCTGGTCCGTGGTCAGCAAAGGACTGGGCAGAAGGCCGAGGAACGTCGCGGCAAGCTTCGACACCCACCATGGCAGCGGCACCAGCAGGCGCTTGCGCTCGATAACCGCCAGCATCTCCTCAAGGCACTGGCGGAAGCTGGCGACAACCGGTCCGCCAAGCTCATAGACACGCCCGCCTGCCGCAGCGCCATCGACGGAAAGTGCCACGGCTTCGGCGACGTCGCCCACATAGACGGGCTGGAACTTCGTTTCGCCGCCGCCGACGAGCGGCAGAGCCGGCGAATAGCGCGACATGGCGGCGAAGCGGTTGAAGAAACCGTCCTCGGGACCAAAAATGACCGAGGGGCGGAAGATCGTCGCTCCGGATACCGTTTCCAGAACCGCCTTCTCGCCGCGCGCCTTGGTGCGGGCATAAGCCGATGGGGATTGCGTGTCGGCGCCGATGGCCGAAACGTGGGTCAGACCGGCGCCTGCGTTGCGCGCGGCCTCGGCAACGGCACGAGCGCCGAACTCATGCACCGACCCGAACTTCTGGCGGCCGCCCTCATGAAGGATGCCGACGAGGTTGATGATGTGGTCGGCGCCGATCACAGCCTGATCGACGGACTTGCGGAAACGCAGATTGGCCTGCACCGCCTGGATCTGGCCGACATTGCCGAGCGGCTGGAGATGCCCGGCAAGGTCCGGCCGGCGGCAGGCGACGCGGATGCGATAGCCGCGCCTTGCCAGTGCGCGCACGACATGGCGGCCCACGAAACCGGACCCGCCGAAGACGACCACGAGCTTGGGAGTTTGCAGGATTTCTGTCATGATTGGCTCCGGCTATATGCCCCGGCCGGGCCGGGACTTGGCTGAAGCCGCTACATAGTCCGTTTCGCGCCGAAGGCAAAGTGCGTTCGGTGGTCGCTCCCACCGAACGCGCCGGGATCAGAAAGCCTTGCCGATGCGGGCGTCGACCGAATGGCTGTTTGCGCCGCGGATAACGAAGAAGAACAGCATGGCCGACCAGAGGATCGACTTCTCCGCGCCTGCGAAACCCTGACCCAGGGTGATCCAGTGGAACCACACCGTCACCAGAAGCACGATCAGGCCGGCGAAGGCCGAGGGGCGGGTGAGGAAGCCGAGGGCGAGGAAGATGCCGCCGAAGAACTCGGCGCAGGACAGAAGCAGCGACCAGAAGGCGCCCGGATAGAAACCAAGGCCCTCGACCATTTCGGCCGCGCCGAAGGGGCTGACGATCTTGGACGAGCCGTGGATCGCAAGGATGCCGCCGGTAACGATCCGCAGGAGGGTTTCCGAACCTTCATGCAGCGCGGCATAGATGCCGCCGAGGGCCGGAACGATGAGGCGCTGACGCGCGGTTTCGGTGGTTGTGGACATGGAACCTTCTTCCTGTTGCGGAGGCGCTCCTAACGCCCCAAAGCCATCTTCACGGTCAAATGAAATAAAGTTGACCCGAAAGGCAAGGTTCAGAATGGTGACAGTCCGTTTCCGGATCCGCCATGCGAAAAGGCAAGGCTGCTTCATCGAAATAGCATTTGAGTGACACCTCAAAACGCGCGACGCTAACTGGATGGGCGGAGCATTCCTGCATCCTGCCGGACCTGCGAGGGCAGTTCCGGCATGGGTATGGGGCGTCGTGCCGATCTGGAAACGGACGGCTTCGGCTCATCGAGACGCACGGGGTGAGGAGAGATCGATCGCTGATGTCGGGATCATTTGACGGAAAACATATCATCGTGACCGGCGGCACAGGCGCTCTGGGCAGCGTCGTCGTCGGCGCACTCATCGAGCAGGGCGCCATCTGCCACGTACCGAACACCCATGCCGAACCGCCCGCGCATTTTCCCTATGCCAGCCATCCCAATGTCAGGCTGAGCCACAACATCTATCTGGCCGATTGCAAGACCGTGGACGCCTTCTATGCAGGCGTTGAAGATCTCTGGGCATCGATTCATCTGGCTGGTGGATTTGCCGCCGCGCCTATCGACAAGACCGAATCCGCCTCCTTCGAGGAACTGCTCGAAACCAACGTCCACACCAGCTTCTTCTGCTGCCGGGCGGCCGTGCGCAGCATGATGGCGGCCGGCAAGGGAGGCCGCATCGTCAATGTCGCGGCAAAGCCCGGCCTGAACCCGCGCCGGGGCTCGGGCATGGTGGCCTATACCACCAGCAAGGCGGCCGTCGCCGCCATGACGGTGTCGCTCGCCGAAGAGGTAAAGTCGCGCAACATTCTGGTCAATGCCATCGCGCCCTCCATTCTGGACACGCCGGCCAACCGGACTGCGATGCCGGACGCCGATTTCGGCAAATGGGTCAGCCTCGAAACCGTGGCCGCGACGATCGCCTATCTGGTCGCTCCCGCCAACGAGGCGATGAGCGGCGCGCTGATTCCGCTATACGGCCAGTCCTGAGCACCGGTCCAAAGCTGGCACGACAGACAAAAAAGACCCGCCGGAGCGATCCGGCGGGTCTTTTTGATGTCCGGTCCCGAACTCCGCCGCGAACGGCGGAGCCGGAAGGCGCAACGTCTTAGTTGGTCTGCTTCTTGAGCGCGGCGCCCAGGATGTCGCCCAGCGAAGCGCCGGAGTCGGTCGAACCGTACTGAGCGACGGCTTCCTTCTCCTCGGCGATTTCCAGCGCCTTGATCGACACCTGAACCTTGCGGGTCTTCTTGTCGTAGGCGATGACGCGGGCATCGACCTTCTGGCCGACGGTGAAGCGCTCGGGGCGCTGCTCGTCGCGGTCGCGCGACAGGTCGTTGCGCTTGATGAAGCTGTCGAGGCCGCTTTCAACCAGACGAACGTCCAGACCGCCATCCTTCACGCCGGTAACCTCGCAGGTCACAACGGCATTCTTGCGCAGCTCTCCGCTAGCGGCGGCGTCGCCGGCCGCATCACGCGAAAGCTGCTTGATGCCGAGCGAGATGCGCTCCTTGTCGATGTCGACGTCGAGCACCTGGGCCTTTACCATGTCGCCGCGGTTGTACTCCTCGATGACCTGCTCGCCCGGACGGTTCCAGTCGAGGTCGGAGAGGTGGACCATGCCGTCGACATCGCCTTCGAGGCCGATGAACAGGCCGAACTCGGTCTTGTTCTTGACCTCGCCCTCGACTTCCGAACCAACCGGATGGTTGCGGGCGAAGGCTTCCCACGGGTTCTCGAGCGTCTGCTTGAGGCCGAGCGAGATGCGGCGCTTGGCCGGATCGACCTCGAGCACCACCACGTCCACCTGCTGCGAGGTCGACAGGATCTTGCCGGGGTGCACGTTCTTCTTCGTCCACGACATTTCCGAAACGTGGATGAGGCCCTCGATGCCCGGCTCCAGCTCGACGAACGCGCCGTAGTCGGTGATGTTGGTGACGGTGCCGGTGATCTTCTTGCCGATCGGGAACTTGGTGCCGATGTCGGACCACGGATCGCTCTCGAGCTGCTTCATGCCCAGCGAGATGCGGTGCGTCTCCTGGTTGATGCGGATGATCTGCACCTTGACCGTCTGTCCGATGTTGAGGATCTCGGTCGGATGGTTGACGCGGCGCCATGCCATGTCGGTGACGTGCAGCAGGCCGTCGATGCCGCCGAGGTCGACGAACGCACCGTAATCGGTGATGTTCTTGACCACGCCCTCGACAACCTGACCCTCTTCGAGGTTCTGGACGATCTCGGAGCGCTGCTCGGCACGGCTCTCTTCAAGCACGGTGCGGCGCGAAACGACGATGTTGCCGCGACGCTTGTCCATCTTGAGGATTTCGAAGGGCTGCGGGTTGTGCATGAGCGGGGTGACGTCGCGGATCGGACGGATGTCCACCTGCGAACGCGGCAGGAAGGCCACCGCGCCGTCCAGATCGACGGTGAAGCCGCCCTTGACCTGGTTGAAGATGACGCCTTCGACGCGCTCGCCCTTGGAGAACTTCTCCTCGAGGCGGACCCAGCTTTCCTCGCGGCGAGCCTTCTCGCGCGACAGCATGGCCTCGCCCAGCGCGTTCTCGATGCGCTCGACATAGACCTCGACGGTGTCGCCGACCTTCAGCGTGCCGTCCTTGGCCTTGGCGCCGAATTCCTTCAGCGGAACGCGGCCTTCGACCTTCAGGCCGACATCGATGATGGCCATGTCCTTTTCGATGGCGGTAACGATGCCGCGGACGACCTGGCCCTCACCGGCATGACCGTCGGCGAAGGATTCTTCGAGCAGGCTCGCGAAATCGTCGCGAGTGGGGTTTGAAACTGACATATGTTCTCCTGAAATGCCTCTTTACCGGAGGCGGCGCCGTGGGTTCGTGTTGCGTTTGCCCGACCGACATTCCGGACCCTCGGGTCCCGGACCGCGCAAGGCGGTCGAAATACGGCGCGTGGAGCGCCGGCGGGCAGTTTTGGTCTTCCACCGAACGAAGAGACGGCTTTAACGCCGCCCGGCCCCCGCTCAGCTTCCGCTTCCCGTCGCCACTATATCATCGATGATGGCTCTGGCGGCAAGAAACGCGGTTTCTATATCCATTTCGCTGGTGTCGAGCAAGTGCGCATCGGCAGCCGGGCGCAACGGCGAATCGGCGCGGCCCATGTCGCGCTCGTCGCGGCGCACGATATCGGCCAGAATGGTGGCGAAATCGCCGCTGCCGTCCCTGGCCTCGATCTCGGCCAGCCGACGCCGCGCCCGCACCTCGGCGCTCGCCGTGACATAGAGCTTCACCGTCGCATCCGGGCACACGACCGTGCCGATGTCGCGACCGTCCAGAACGGCACCGGAGGGTTGCGCGGCGAAGACGCGCTGCTTGTCGACCAATATGCGCCGCACCTCCGGAATGACGGCGATCTTCGAGGCCGCCTCGCCCACGGCATGGGCCGAAAGCACCGTGCGGTCGAGCCCGCCCAGATCGACGAGATGCGCGGCCTCCACCGCATGCGGCGCATCGCCGAGCGGCCAGCCCTTCGCCAGCAGCATATGCGCCACCGCCCGGTAGGTGAGGCCGGTGTCGAGATGCGGCAGGTGGTAATAATCGGCCAGCCGCCGCGCCAGCGTGCCCTTGCCGGACGCGGCAGGTCCGTCGATGGCGATGACCAGCGCGGAGGCGAGCGGGCTGGCCATCACGCCGCCTTGTCCGCCGCATCGATCCGCGCGCCAAGCCCTGTCATCAGGTCCATGAACTCGGGGAAGCTGGTGGCAATCATGGCGCGGTCGTCGATGGTGACGGGGTGCTCGCTGGCCAGCCCCATGACGAGGAAGCTCATGGCAATGCGATGGTCGAGATGGGTCTTTACTGCTTCACCACCGCCCAGCCCCTTGCCTTCCGGCACGCCGCGCACGGCAAGCGTCGCCTCGCCCTCGGTGCAGTCGACGCCGTTGAGCCTGAGGCCGGCTGCGACGGCGGCAAGCCGGTCGCTTTCCTTGACGCGCAGTTCCTCCAGCCCCTGCATCAGCGTTTCGCCCTCGGCAAAGGCGGCGGCCACGGCCAGAACCGGATATTCGTCGATCATGGACGGCGCGCGTTCGGCCGGAACCGTCACGCCCTTCAGCTGCGAATGGCGCACGCGCAGATCGGCGACATCCTCGCCGCCTTCGTTGCGCGTATTCTGCACCTCTATATCCGCCCCCATTTCCTGAAGGGTGAGGATCAGGCCGGTGCGGGTGGGGTTCATCAGCACGTTGCGGATGACGATGTCGGAGCCCGGCACGATCAGCGCCGCGACCAGCGGGAAGGCGGCCGAGGACGGATCGCCGGGCACGCGAATCGTCTGGCCGGCCAGCCTGCCCTGCCCCTCGATGAAGATGTGGCGCACGCCGCGCTCGTCGGTCTCGACATCGATGCTGGCGCCAAAGCCCTTCAGCATCTTTTCGGTGTGGTCGCGGGTCATCACCGGCTCGATGACGGTGGTGATGCCCGGCGTGTTGAGCGCGGCCAAGAGCACGGCCGACTTCACCTGCGCGGAAGCCATCGGCACGCGATAGGTGATGGGGGCGGCGTGTTTCGGGCCGCGCAACGTCAGCGGCATGCGGTCGCCGGGGGCGGCGGAAAGCACCTGCACGCCCATCTGGCGCAGCGGGTCGAGCACCCGTCCCATCGGCCGCGATTGCAGCGAGGCGTCGCCGATGAAGGTCGTTTCCATGTCATAGGTGCCGACAAGCCCCATGGTGAGCCGCGAGCCGGTGCCGGCATTGCCGAAATCGAGCGGGCCTTCGGGTTGCAGCAGCGCGCCGTTGCCGGTGCCGCGGATGATCCACTCGTCGCCCTTCTTCTCGATATGGGCGCCCATCGCCTTCATCGCTTCGCCGGTGCGCAGCACATCCTCGCCTTCCAGCAGGCCGGTGATGCGCGTCTCGCCGGAGGCCAGGCCGCCAAACATGAAGGAGCGGTGCGAGATCGACTTGTCGCCGGGCACACGCGCCTCGCCCCTGAGCGGAGACGAGCGGCGGGCGATGGCCGGTTGCGGGGCGGCGGTATGCGACATGACTATTCCTCTTGCGAAGATCCCGGCCAGCGGGCAATTTCAAAGACAGCGCGGCGGTCTCGTATCACGGCCCGCCGCGACGGTCATCCCCCTCGGCAAGTTGCGGGAAACTCCCGTTTTCCCGTGGCGGCATTTGGCTTTGACAGGCTTACAATGAGCCGTTAAGGGGACCAGACTTTTTTCGACGAGGCTTGTCGTGGCAAAACCCGAACTTGGCACCAAACGAATCGACCCGGAAACGGGCCAGAAATTCTACGATCTGAACAAGGACCCGGTCGTCTCTCCCTATACGGGCAAGACCTATCCGCGCTCCTATTTCGAGGACAGCAAGGCCTCGATCCTGGAGGAAGAGGACGATGTGGCCGAGAAGGAGCTCGACGCCGAGGAAGATGGCGCCGTGCTGGTTCCGCTGGAAGACGCCGACGGCGATTCCAAGGACGACGATCTGCCGGATCTCGGTGACGACGACGACGATGTCGATCTGGGCGACGATGACGACGACACCTTCCTTGCCGATGAGGAAGAAGGCGACGACGACGTTGCCGACATGATCGGCGTCGGCGACGACGAGGACGACGAGCTCTGATCGGGCGCTGTCCACATGCCGCGATTTTTTATGCGCGGCATGAAAAAAGCAGGCTAAAGAGGCTTGCTATTGACGACGGGCGGCGCTAGAAGCCGCCCACATCGGGCGACGCGGCGTCGCCCCGATGACCTGGCCGGAAACGGCTCCCGAGAAGTCGGGTATGGGGCCATAGCTCAGCTGGGAGAGCGCCTGCATGGCATGCAGGAGGTCAGCGGTTCGATCCCGCTTGGCTCCACCAAAAACTTCAGAATACACATCACCGTCCGGCTTCGGTCGCCTTCCCATTGGGTGGCTGTGCGCTTTCGCGCCTGTTGTGACGCTGCGCCGGCGCGATCCTGCCGTGTGCGCGTCAGCTTCGCGACTGCCGGGGAAACTGGATGATCTCGCCTGCGGACCTGGCATGCTCCGCCGTGGCCACCATCTCGATCAGCAGGTCGAGCGCTTCACGCGCCTTGCCGCATGTCTCGTCATTGCCCCCGAGATAATAATAGGCGCGTTCAAGATGCACGCGGGCCGCCGACAGATCTCGTATCAAACTCATTCTCCATCAATGCCCGCCTGCCCCTTCTTCGCACGGGCATGCGAACAGAGAGCAAAAAGCGGCATGCGATTTTGAGTCAAATACGAGGAAAATGACCGCCTTCACGCCGGGCGGCGGCAAACAGTGAGACCTGCGCACGGATTCAGATTCGGCGAGCGGCTGCACAAGCACAGGTCTTTCAATGACCCGGCATACAGATGCAGTCCGACAAGGTGCCGTGGATCGTGCAGGGGTGCGGGAAAACGCCGCCCTGTCCGGCGGCCGTTCTCATTGGCCGGAACGGGAATCGCTGGTTACGCCCGCAGCGGCTCCGCAAACGGGAAAGCGCAACGCAATCCGCCATCAGTCTGCGGCGCGATCTGTCCTGCCAATGAGGATTTCACGCTTTCCGACATGATTCGGCGCGCCGACCAGCCCTTCCTTTTCCATGCGCTCGACCAGCGAGGCGGCACGGTTGTAGCCGACGCCGAGGCGGCGCTGGATGTAGGAGGTCGAGCACTTCTTGTCGCGCATCACCACCTTGACGGCTTCCTCGAACAATCCGTCGCCATCCTCTGCACCCATGGCGCTCTTGTCGAACACGGCGCCGTCATCGGCCTCCGGCTCCTCCTCGTCCTCGTCGGCGGTGACCGTCTCCAGATATTCGGGCCGGCCCTGCGTCTTGAGATGAGCGACCACCTGCTCGACCTCGTCGTCGGAGACGAACGGCCCGTGGACGCGGGCGATGCGGCCGCCGCCGGCCATGTGCAGCATGTCGCCCTGGCCGAGAAGCTGTTCCGCGCCCTGCTCGCCGAGAATGGTGCGGCTGTCGATCTTCGAGGTGACCTGGAAGGAGATGCGGGTCGGGAAATTGGCCTTGATGGTGCCGGTGATGACATCCACCGAAGGCCGCTGCGTGGCCATGATCAGGTGGATGCCGGCGGCGCGCGCCATCTGGGCGAGGCGCTGGATGGCGCCCTCGATCTCCTTGCCGGCGACCATCATCAGGTCTGCCATCTCGTCGACGATGACGACAATATAGGGCATGGGCGAGAGATCGATCTCCTGCTCCTCGAACAGCGGCTCGCCGGTGCCTTTCTCGAAGCCGGTCTGCACCTGCATGACCACGGTTTCGCCCTTGTCGCGGGCGGCCGCGGCACGCTGGTTGTAGCCGTCGATGTTGCGCACGCCGAGCTTCGCCATCTTGCGATAGCGGTCCTCCATCTCGCGCACCGCCCATTTCAGCGCGGTGACCGCTTTCTTGGGATCGGTGACGACCGGGGTCAGCAGATGCGGAATGCCGTCATAGACCGACAGCTCCAGCATCTTGGGATCGACCATGATGAGGCGGCATTCTTCCGGCTTCAGCCGGTAGAGCAGCGACAGGATCATGGTGTTGATGGCGACCGACTTGCCCGAGCCGGTGGTGCCGGCGACGAGCAGATGCGGCATCTTGGCGAGTTCCGCGATCACCGGCTCGCCGCCGATGGTCTTGCCGAGGCACACCGCCAGCTTTGCGCTGCTCTTGCGAAAGTCCTGCGATTCGATCATCTCGCGGAAATAGACCGTCTCGCGCGTTTCATTGGGCAGTTCGATGCCGATAACGTTGCGGCCCGGCACAACCGCGACGCGCGCCGAGATGGCCGACATGGAGCGGGCGATGTCTTCGGCCAGATTGATGACCCGCGATGACTTCACACCCGGTGCCGGCTCGAATTCGTAGAGGGTGACGACCGGGCCGGGGCGGACATGGATGATCTCGCCGCGTACGCCGAAGTCCTCCAGAACGCTTTCGAGAAGGTCGGCGTTCTGCTCCAGCCGCTCCTGCGACATGTAGAAGCCCTGCCCTTCGGGCGCCTCCTGAAGCAGCTCCTCGGAGGGGAATTCATAAGCCCCGCCGGATGAAACCTGCGTCACGCGGCCGGCCTTCGGCAGCGCGGGCGCGCGCGGGGCCGGCATGGTGATCTCGACCGAACGCGCGGCACGCACGGGTGACACCTCCGCCGCCGGTTCAACGGCCACGACCTCTTCGGGCCGTTCCTCGACCTTCACTTCGGGCTGGATGGCAGGAGCTTCAGCCACGGCGGCCGGCGTCTGCTGAACCGGAGCCGGCGCGGCCTCCTTTGCCTCCTTTGGCTGCGCGTCGAAGGCCCTGCCGGTCACGGCGCATTCGATGACGCGATAGAGCGTGGTGATGTCGGCGTTCTGAAGCGCGGAAGGGGCGATGCGCGCCCTTGGCATGGGCTCGGACCGGTTGCGAACGACCGGGGTGAAAGGTGCCGCCGATAGCCGCGCGGCAGCAGCGACAGGAGCCGCCGATCCGGCCCGGGACGGCACATCGACGGTGTTTTCGGCCACGAATTCGAAGAAGGCATGATCCGAAATACAGGCCCAGTGGCTGTCCGCCCTGCCATCCGTTCCGGCACTCGATTCGGCCTCCGCCTCCACGACAGGCCCGGCAGCCGGCTGCGCCCCGACGGTGCGGATGGGCTCGACACAACGTTCGGCTGCGACCGCCTGCCGGGCAGAAGCGCGGGGCACCGCGGCTGGCTCGGGCCTGCCGGCAGCAGCCGGGGCGGCCGCGACAGGAGCGAGACCAACCGGCCTGTTCCCCACGGGCACGGGTTCGCCGGACGGTTCGCCATGCCCGTCATCATCGCGCAGCTTCCGGATCTCGCGATCCGGCGTGCGGGTGAAGCGCACATTGGGAGCGAGGAAGAAATAGTTCTGGTAGGTCGGGCGGGCGAACTCTCCCTCCGGGCCACCGAAGTTCGGGAACGCCTCCCCCGCGCCCTTCGGCTGGACATAGCTCGCGCCGGTGCCATTGAGGTTGACCATGCGGGATGCCGGCGCTTGCGGGGCGGATGGCTGCACCGAAGGTGCGCGCGTTTCGTCGGAGCGCGGCGGCGGGCTGTCGGCCCGCGAAACCATGTCCGAAAAATTGGCCCGAGAAAGACGCATGGATGACATACTCAAGACTCGCCGATTGACTGCTCTCCAAGCAATAGGAAGCGATGGTTAACAGGTCCTTCCAGATTGGATCGAATGCGACGAATATCGACAGCTTGCACCGTCATGGCGTTTGCCGCAGCTGCAAAGCCGCGTTGCCGGAAACAGCGGTCTACGACCGGCAGAGGCTGGCCCTCACCCAGGCCGCGCTCGCGCGCCATCGAGATCGGCGCCAGCACCACGCGCGAGAACCCGATTACAGAAGGCGCAGATCTGCTATCACCCCGTCACCGTCTTCAACGCGTCCGTGAGCTACAGGCTGCGCGAGGACACGATCCTCAACGCATCGGTGCACAACATCACCGATCGCTACTATCCGGACCCGCTGGCACAGAGCTACATGCCGGCCCCCGGCCGCACGTTCCGCGCCGGCCTGACGCTCAGGTTCTGACCGGACGCTTCCCTCGCCTGCCCGAGGACGATCGTGGCGGAGGAACCTCGCTTGCCGGGTCCCCACCAGACATGGGCGGCGGCGCCAGCGGCGCGTAACGTTCTGTTCACCTTGCTCGTAGTCGCTTTCGTATCATCTTGCCCCTATATGGTAGGGGCAAGGAAAGGGAGCCGCGGCAAGAGGCGTAATCAGAATGGGGATGGATTCCGACACGCTTTTCTTCGCCGCCGGCATCTGCGCAACCGCTCTGGCCCTGACAATGCTGAGCGTATGGCTGCAGAACCGGATGGACCGTTTCCTGATGGGCTGGATGCTGGGCATGGTTCTGCTCGGCTGCGGCGCCGTTATCTACTCGACCGTGCCGTTTCATATCGAAACGCTCACCGCGTTCGGATTTCTTCTGCAAACCCTGGGTTTCGTGGCCGTGTACGTCGCCGCCCGGGTTTTCGTCGGCAAGCGGATCAAATGGGCCGCGACCATCGCGCTGGCCGCCGGCCTTTCGCTTCCCGTGGTCATCCTGATACTGGCGGGGCTGAACGGCCTGGGAACCGCCATCTACAATCTGGTGGCAGCGGTGCTCATCATGATGACGGCCCGTCTCTACTGGAATGCGCGCCGGGAAGCACCGGTATCGATTTTCGCCATCACGACCCTCTACGTGCTGACCGCACTTTCCTTCCTCCTTTGCGGCGGCGTGCTGCTGCAGGCGCGAAGCTGGACGCTTGACGCCCAGCCGAACAGCTGGGCGGAGAACGTCAATGCCATCATGGCCCTTGCCGGCATAACCGGCATCGGCGCGCTGTCGCTTGGCCTGAACCAGTCGAGAGCCGCCCGCCGCCATCGCATCGAGGCCCGAACCGACCCGCTGACCGGCATCCTGAACCGCCGCGCCCTGTTCGACAGCCTGGCCCTCGACCACCTTCAGCCCGCAGACGCAGTGGTGATCTTCGATCTGGACAACTTCAAGTCCATAAACGACCGATTCGGCCACAATGCCGGCGACCGCATCCTGTGCCAGTTCGCCCTCGAACTGCGCAGCAACCTGTGCCGGGGCGATCTGGCCGCGCGCATCGGCGGCGAGGAATTTGTCATGGTGATCCGGCAGGCCAACGTTCCGTCGGCCATCTCCATGGCCGAGCGCATCAGGTCCTCGTTCAAGGCGCAGCCGGTGCAGACCGGTTCCGGCCCGATCAACTGCACGGCCAGCGCAGGCATTGCCATCGTGCTTGCCTCGGACGAGGGCTTCGACAGCGTGTTCCTGCGCGCCGACGCCGCCCTCTATCGTGCCAAGAACAACGGTCGCGACCGTGTCATGACCGAACTGCAGGTCGTCGCCTGAAACGCCGTTTCATGACGGTCTTTGACAGTTGCGGCCGCGTGCCTCAGTTTCCCGGGCGATGACCACACAGGGAGAAGCACATGCGCATCTGGGGAATGCTCACGGCAATCGCGGCCGCCGCCATGCTCAGCGGCTGCGTGACGGAATCAAGCTACAAGCAGGCGCAGGAGATCGTGCGCGGCAGCCCGGCGATGAAGCGGGATGCGATCAACGAGTGCTACCGCGGCGCATCCCGGGCTTCGCCCGCCCGCAAGGCGCAGATGGCGAAGATCATGAATGTCAGCCCGCGCAGCAATGTCGCGCGCACCTATTGCACGCGCGCCTTCAACGGCATCGCCAGCGGCCGCATCTCCTATGAAGACTTCCGCATCAGGAGTCCGCGGTTCATCCGCGTGATCCAGGGCAGATAAGGCCCGCGAAGGCAGCCGGCATCACTTGATGCCGGCGCGCATGAAGCTCTGCACGAACTGGCGCTGGAACAGAAGGAAGCCGATCAGCAGCGGCGCGGAGGTCATCAGCGTCGCGGCCGAGATCACGCTCCACTGCACGCCCTGATCGGGCGAGGCGAACACCTGAAGGCCGACCGTCAGCGGACGCGTCGTCACCGAATTGGTGATGACCAGCGGCCACAAAAGGTTGTTCCAGTGATAGCTGACCGAAACCAGCCCGTAGGCGACATAGACGGGGCGGGCGAGCGGCACATAGACCTTGAGCAGAACGGCGAGCGGTCCCGCGCCTTCGACGCGCGCGGCGTCATCCAGTTCCTTCGGCACGGTCAGGAAGGTCTGGCGCAGCAGGAAGATGCCGAAGGCCGACGCCATGTAGGGCAGGCCCATGGCGAGAACCGTATCGACCAGCCCGAGCCTGGAGATGGTGCGGTAGTTCTCCACCATCAGCACTTCCGGCATGATCATGAGCTGGATCAGCACCAGCATGAACACCACCGTCTTGCCGGGAAACTCATAGCGGGCGAAGGCATAGGCGGCCAGCGTGCAGATCACGAACTGGCACACCAGAATGGTGGTGATCAGCGCGAAGGTGTTGAGGAAGTAGCGCGCGAAGGGCGCGGCGTTCCAGGCGTCGACGAAATTCTGGAGCGTCAGGGGCGCCAGCAATTCGAAGCGCACCTCATAGGCCGGCGGATGCACCGCCATCCACACGGCGTAGAACAGCGGCAGGATCCACAGAAACCCCAGCAGGTAGCAGGCCCCTGTTTCCAGAACCCGCCAGAAGGAGGCTTCGCGGGCATGATGGGAAAGGGTCATGGCGCTCATTTGTAGTGCACCTTGCGATCGAGAACGCCGAACTGGACGAAGGCCAGCAGGGCAAGGACGGCGAGCAGGACGACGGTCAGCGCCGAGGCATAGGCCGTATCCCAGAAGCGGAACGCGACGTTGTAGACGTAGTAGAGCAGCAGCGTGGAGGCGTTGTCCGGCCCGCCGCGGGTCATGACGATGACATGGTCGATCAGCCGGAACGAGTTGATGATGGCGTTGATCATCACGAACAGCGTGGTCGGCATCAGAAGCGGGAAGGTCACACGGCGGAAGAAGTACCAGCGGCTGGTGCCTTCCAGCGCGGCGGCCTCGGAAAGCGTGGGGCTGATCTGCTGCAAGGCGGCCAGATAGAAGATCATGAAGAAGCCGGCTTCCTTCCAGATCGCCAGCATCATGAGGCTGCCGAGCACCGTGTCGGGATCGCCCAGCCAGTTGCGCTCATGGAAGCCGAACAGGCCGAGGAACTGGTCGATGAGGCCGTAGCCGGGCGTGTAGAAGAAGAGCCAGATGTTGGCGACAGCGATCATCGGCAGCACGGTCGGCAGGAAGAACGACATGCGCATCAGCGCACGCCCGCGAATGGCGGAGTTGACGATGATCGCCATCAGCATGGACAGGGCGATCGCCGCCGGCACCGTGCCCAGCGCATAGATGGCGTTGTTCTTCAGCGCCGCCATGAACACCGGATCGCTCAGCATGCTGCTGTAGTGATCCATGCCGACGAACCTCGCCGGCCGGTTGCCGCGCGGCGTACGGTAGAAGCTGTTGATGAAGGTCATCACCGCCGGAATATGGGTAAAGGCGGCGAGCAGGACCGTGGCCGGCAGAAGCAGCAGCCAGGGCACCACCATGTTGTTCGTCTTCTTCACCTGCCAACCTTTCCGGGCTGTGATTTTCGACCCTGCAATCCAATGCGCGTGCCACGGAGCGCAACGGGCGCCCCGTGGCCGCAGACATGTCAGTCGCGATAGTCCTCAAGGATGCGGTCCGCTTCCTTCTGGGCATCGGAAAGCGCCTGCGCCGGCTCCTTCTTGCCCGTCAGCGATGCCTCGATGGCGTCGTCGATGACGCGCGAGATGCGCTGGTTCTCATGCGTGGACAGTTCCGGCACCATGTAGGGGATCTGCTCATGCGGCACGAGCGCGCCG
Source organism: Aquamicrobium defluvii (assembly GCF_004363725.1). Lineage (GTDB taxonomy): Bacteria > Pseudomonadota > Alphaproteobacteria > Rhizobiales > Rhizobiaceae > Mesorhizobium > Mesorhizobium defluvii. The sequence continues at coordinate 197,248 of NZ_SNZF01000002.1, forward strand.
GGGAACTCGGCGACATAGGCTTTCATGGCCTCGGTTGCCCAGGCATCCTCGCGCGCGGCGATATAGCCGGTCTTGATGCTCCATTCGGCCGCCTGCTCGGGCGAGGACAGCCACTTGACGAACTGGAAGGCGGCCGCCTGCTTCTCCGGAGCCACGCCGTTGAAGATGTAGGCGTTTCCGCCGCTGGTCGGCGCGCCGCGCTTCTTGTGTTCGGGCAGGATCTGCACGCCGAAGGGGAACGGCGCGTTGGTCTTGATGTTGGTGAGGTTGCCGCTGGTGGTGGTGATCATCGCGGCGCGCCCCTCGAAGAAGTCCTTCGGGTTGGTCGCCCATTCGATGACGCCCGGCTTCATGACCTTGTGCTTGTGGGCGAGATCGACCCAGTATTGCAGCGCCTCGACCACTTCGGGAGAATCGAAATAGGTCTGCGTGCCGGTCTCGTCGGCGATCTTGCCGTCGTTCTGGGCGACATAGCCTTGCAGCAGCCAATAGGAGGTCAGCGAGGACGGCACCTGCATGCCCCAGCGGCTGACATTGCCGTCGGCTTCGCGTTTGGTCAGCTTCGTGGCGAACTCGACCACCTCGTCCCAGTTCTGCGGACCCTTTTCCGGGTCGAGGCCGACTTCCCTGAACGCATCCTTGTTCCAGAAGAACAGCGTGGTGCCGCGCTGGAACGGAACGCCCCAGGTCTTGCCGTCATGCTGGCTGTTGACCATGAACACCGGGAAGAACCCTTCCAGCCACGCCTTGTCCTCGTCGGTCCTGACGAAGTCGTCGAAGGGGACGATCGCGTCCTCGTCGATCAGCGTGTACATGTCGGTCGACAGCATGACCGCGACTTCCGGCGGCTGGCCGGCGCGGTAGGCGGTGAGAGCCTTGCTGATCGTCTCGGGATAGGTGCCCGAATAGACCGGCTTCACCTTGATGTCGGGATGATCGGCCTCGAAGCGTGTGATCAGATCCTCGACGATCTTGGCCACCGGCCCGCCTATGGCGACGGGGTAGTAGAAATTGATCTCGACGGGCGCCGCCTGTGCGGCGCCTGCACCCAGCATGGCAACGCCTGCCAGCGCGCCCTTTATCCATCCAGTCCAGGAATTCATTGTCTTTCCTCCCGTGAAAAATCCAGATTCCGATGTGGCTGACCGCCGGCAGAAGGCGGTTTCGCCCGATTACTTGACTGCCCGCAGCGCCGGCACCTCGCCGGCACCATCGGCAGTCACCAGCACCTTGCGCTCGACGCGCCGGGTCGTTTCCCTGTCGAAGACATGCATGGCCTCCGGCTTCCACTCGAGGCCGACCGGGTCGCCCACTGCGTGGCGGCGCACGCCTTCCACACGCACCTGAAGAAGCTGGTCGCCGACCAGACATTCCAGAATACTGTCGGCGCCGTGATAGTCGATCGACTGCACGATGGCGGGTACGATGCCGGTGGAAGCGATCCGGATTTCCTCCGGGCGCACGCCAAGCAGCAGGCCGGCGCCCCGACCCTCGACCAGAGCAGGCCCATTGGTGCCCTTGACCACCGCACCGTCGGCGCCGTCCGCCAGTTCGACCAGATTCATCGGCGGCGTGCCGATGAAGCGCGCGGCGAAAGAGGTGGCGGGGCGCAGATAGAGCTCGGAAGGCGTCGCCTTCTGCTCGATCCTGCCGTTGCGCATGAGAATGACCTGGTCGGCAAGGCTCATCGCCTCGATCTGGTCATGGGTGACATAGACCATGGTCATGCCGAGCGACTTCTGGATGGAGCGGATCTCCTTGCGCATCTCGTGACGAAGCTGGGCATCGAGATTGGAAAGCGGCTCGTCCATCAGGCAGACCGGGGCCTCGGCGACGATGGCGCGGCCGAGCGCGACACGCTGCTGCTGGCCACCCGACAATTGCGAAGGCTTGCGATCGAGAAGATGGGAAAGGCCGAGAATATCCACGGCGCGCTGCAGGCGGCGGGCACGCTCGGCCGCGGGCACCTTGCGCACCTTGAGACCGAACACGATGTTTTCCGCCACGCTCAGATGCGGGAACAGGGCATAGGACTGGAACACCATGGCAAGGTCGCGCCTGGCCGGCGGCTCATTGGTGACGTCGCGGCCGCCGATGCGGATCGCGCCGGACGTGGCGCCTTCAAGACCGGCGATGAGCCGCAGCGTCGTCGACTTGCCGCAACCGGAAGGCCCCAGAAGCACGGTCAGCGTGCCTGCCTCGACTGTGAAGGAAACGTCCTGCACCGCATTGAAGGTGGCCCAGCTCTTGTTCAGGCTGGCAATCTCGATCCCCGACATTCCGGTTCTCCTCCATGGATGCGGCCACAGACGCTGACTGCCAGACGAAAAAGGCATGGCTGCGTCGCAATCTCTGAAATCGAAAATATTGAACTATTCTATCAAGGTCAATACATTTGTACAAATCTGCAAAATATGCGAAAAGTGCGGCGGCGCAATGCCTTCCATGGAGAACCCGATGAGTCCGTTCCGCATCCTGCACATATCCGACACCCACCTCTCGCCGCGCACCGAGCACTTCCGCCGCAACAACGAGGAGATGATCGCGCCGCTCTGTGCCTCCGATCACGACTACATCGTCCACACCGGCGACATCACGCTGGACGGCATCCGCTTCGAGGAGGACTACGTCTTCTGCCGCGAGTTCCTTGGCCGCACGGGCAAGGACATCCTCTACATCCCCGGCAACCACGACATCGGCGACAATCCGAACCTGTCGAAGCCGGAAGAGGAGAAGGGAAGCCGGATCAATGCCGGCCGCCTTGCCCGCTACAAGCGCTATTACGACAAGGATCGCTGGTCCTTCGACCGCGACGGCTGGCGCATCGTCGGCATCAACTCCATGCTGATCGGCTCCGGCCTTCCGGAAGAGCAGGAGCAGTTCGTCTGGCTGGACGAGCAGCTCGACACGCTGGGCGACCTGCATCTTGCGGTGTTCAGCCACCAGCCGCTGTTCATCGACGCGCCGGAAGTGACCGAGCTGACCTACTGGACCGTCGACCCCAGCGGCACCGAACGGCTGCGCCGGCTCGTCGGCCACCGATCGCTCAGGTTCATCGGCAGCGGCCACCTGCATCAGCAGCGCTCGCGCGCCTATGGCCAGATCCGGCTGGAATGGTGCTCCTCGATCGCCTTCACCACCCGCGAGGAACTGGTGCCGGAGATGGGCGGCACGCGCCTCGTCGGCTATCTGGAGCACGGCTTCCACCCCGACGGCCGTGTCGAAACCACCGTGCGCACGCTGGACAGCTTCACCAACAACTATCTCGACGATGTGCTTGAGACGGTCTATCCGAAATACTGAACCGTCGAAATTTTAGCCGGCAAGCCTCGCCCCTGACATGACAGGGCGAGGCCGTTTTCCCGAACGGGCTTCAGGCCGTTTCCAGCTCGTGCAGCGCGCCCGCGGGCACCTGCGCATTTCCGAACCAGTTCAGGCAGGTGACGGCGGCGAAACCGCGGTCGATGAGGCCGTTTTCGTCCTCTCCGATGGTGAAGTAGTTGCGGTCGGCCAGCGGCTCGATGCGCGCCGAAACCTCATCCTCCTCATGAATGACGACACGTGTCGCCACCTTGTCGCGACCGATGCGGGCGGCACGCATGGGCGCCGGCACGCGGCGCGGCAGGTTGACGTTCAGCCAGTGACCTTCACTGGCCCACTCGCCGCGCGTTTCCCAGAAGGACCGGATGCGCGCCGACAGCCAGTCGAAACCGGCATCCGAGAAGGTCTCGCTGTCGCGCGGCGCCGAAAAGGCGATGCCGGGAATGCCGTTCAGCGCTGCCTCGCGCGCCACCGCCATGGTGCCGGAATAGGACACATCCTCGGCCACGTTGCGGCCTTCGTTGATGCCGGAGAGCACCAGATCGGGCCGGCCGCCGTCGCGGAACACCCAGTTCAGTCCGGCGATGACGCAATCGGCCGGAGTGCCGGTGCACGCATAACGCTGTGCGGCGATACGGCTGACAGAAAATCCCTTGCGCAGGCTGATGCAATGACCGAAGCCGCTGCGATTGCCATCGGGCGCAATCACCCACACATCGGCGTTCAGGCGCAGCGCGGCCTCCTCAAGAACCTTGATGCCGGGAGCTCCGATCCCGTCGTCGTTCGAAATCAAAATGCGCATCAAATCCTGTCCCTGTTCCAGCCGCGGCCTTAGCCCTGCCTGGCCGCATCGCACACCGCACCCGCAGAGCTTCCCGCACTGCAATAGAACATTTATTGCAAAAAAGGAATAATTGTTCAATATTGCAACGTACAAGACCACACAAATCATGCATCGATGTGCCGGGGCCGGATTCCACTTTGCGTCGAATTCGGCTATCTGCCTCCGAGGAGGAGAAGACCATGGCCCGTACCGCCACCCGCCAGAAGAAGACCAAGTTCCAGTCCGATCAGGACGAGCTGAAGCTGCGCGCGGCATGGCTTTATTTCATCGAGGGCCTGACGCAGGAGCAGGTGGCCCAGCATCTGGGCATCAGCCGCATCAAGGCGTTGCGCCTGCTGGCCGCCACGCGCGAGGACGGCACGGTGCAGATTTCCATCAATGCACAGGCCGAGCCGCTGCTCAGGCTGCAACGGGCGCTGGAGCGGCATTTCGGCCTGTTCGAGGCGATCGTCGCGCCGGCGCAGGACCAGTCCGAGACGAGCATCGCCGCCGTGGTCGGCCATGCCACCGGCCGCTACATTTCCGAGCGCGTCTCCGACGGGCTGACGATCGGGGTCGGCTGGGGCGCCACGCTGGCGGCCTGCATGAATTCGCTGAGCTGGCGCGAGGTCGAGAACATGACGGTGGTGTCGCTGCTTGGCGGCCTCACCCATGCCGCCGCCCACAATCCCTCGGCCGTGGCATGGCGGCTGGCGGAGTTCTACAAGACGGAACTGTTCCAGATCACCGCACCGATCTTCGTGCCGCATGAGGAACTGGCTTCTGCCCTATGGGAGCTCGACGATCTCAGGCAGCTCCGGAAACGGGCGGGAGAGGTCGACATCGCACTGCTTTCCGTCAGCGACATCAGCAAGCAGGCGTCGATCTTCCGGCGCGGCATCCTGTCGTGGGAAGAAGGCGAGAGCCTCAGGGCTGCCGGCGGCGTCGGCGATGTGCTGGGCCGCTTCGTCGATGCCGAGGGCACTGTCATCGACCACCCTGTCAACCGGCGCGCCATGTCGATCAACCCCGCCGATATCCGCAAGGTGCCGAAGGTCATCATCTCCTCGGGCGGGGTGCGCAAGATCCACGCGATCCGCGCCGGCATCGCCGCCACGAACGCCAAGGTGCTGATCACGGATGAGGCGGCAGCGCAGGCAATGCTGGAATTGCCGCCGCTCGGCTAAAAAAGTGGCGTATCGCAACGCGTTACAACAAACTCGCGCGAAACTTCATCGCCGCGGTTCAACTCGCAGCAACAATCACCAAGAGCGCTTCTGCAATTCGAGGAAAAGCGGAAAGGCCCTATCCGGCGAGCACCCGCACAGAAGGAAAGGCGACCTCCACCAGCGTGCCCTCGCCCGGCGTCGAGGTGATGGTGAAGCGGGCGCGATTGGCCTCGACCATCGCCTTGGTCAGCGGCAGGCCGAGGCCGGTGCCGTCGCTGCGGCCGCGCTTGAGCGCATTGACCTGCTTGAACGGCTTCAGCGCCTGCTCGATTTCCGCCTGCGTCATGCCGATGCCTGTATCGCGTACCCGCATGACCACGTCGCCCGAGGGCTCGTAGGCGGTGGAGACGATCACCTGCCCGCCGGCCTGCGTGTAGCGGATGGCGTTGGACAGGATGTTGAGGGCGATCTGGCGCACGCTGCGCAGATCGGCCACCACGTCGGGCAGTTTCGAGGCGAAGCTGGAACGGATGATGACGCGCTCGCGATTGGCCTGCGGCTGCATCAGCGCCACGGTTTCGGCCAGCGTGTCGTTGAGCGATACCGCCTCATAGTCCATCTCCTGCTGTCCGGCCTCGATCTTGGAGATGTCGAGCAGGTCGTTGACCAGATCGAGCACATGGTTGCCGGAACGGTTGATGTCGCGCAGGTAGTCGCGATAGCGGTCGTTCGCGACGGGGCCGAACTTCTCGTCCATCATCAGCTCGGAGAAGCCGATGATGGCGTTGAGCGGTGTGCGGATCTCATGGCTGATGCGCGCCAGAAAATCGCTTTTCTGGGAGGAGGCGCGTTCGGCGAGCGCGCGCGCCTGTGTCAGCTCCTCCTCCGCACGCTTCCATTGGGTGATGTCGCGCACCACGGCGCAGAAACCGCTGTCATTGGGCAGGCGGCCAATGGTCATGAACAGGGGGATGAAGCGCCCCTGTGCCTCGCGGCCGATCACCTCGCGCCCGTCATTGAGCACACTGGCGACTCCAGGCTCGCTGAGGCCGGCCAGATAATCGCGCGCCGCGCGCTGGCTTTCGATGGCGAAGAGCGAGGTGAACGGCTTGCCCGTCACGTCGTCGCTGTCGAACCCGAACAGCGCCTCTGCCGGCCGGCTGATCGAGCGGATGGCACCGTCGCGGCCGATCAGCACCACGCCGTCCGTGGCCGTGTCGATGATGGTGCGCATCTCGCTGATGCGTGCCTTGAGTTCCGCGACATCGGCCTGGGTCGCACTGCTGACGGCAGCCGGAATCGCCGCGGCTTCCGGCCTGCCGAGATCCTCGCCGGAGCGGCGCACAACCAGCAGGAGCGCGGTGCGATTCTGCCAGCGCACCGAGCGCAGGATCGCCTCGACGGGGAATTCGCCGCCGTCGCGCCTGCGCAGGAACAGAGCGTGGCGTGCCTCGTCGCGGCCGCTCTCGCCCGCATCCGGCTGGTCGGCATAGGGATCGACGAACAGGGCGTCGAGCCCGCCGGAAGCGATCAGCTCCTCAAGCGTGCAATAGCCGGTGATCTCGAGGAACTCGTCATTGGCATAGTGCAGCGTGTCGCCGGAATGTATCAGCAGCGGCACAGGCAGGCGCGCAAGGATGCTGGTGTCAGGCGCAAGCCTTGCCGCACCGGGCAAGCCCGGAGGGTCACCATCGTTTTGCGGCTGCGATTCCGTCCCGTCGGCTTCGAAGGTGGCGGTGAGATCCTGCGCATGAGTCTCGAAAAGGTCGCCGGCGATTTCGGGCTCGTCGCCGTCCAGCCTTGCATCGCGGAAATCCGCTTCGGCAATGCTGTCGTCGTCCGCGTCACGCGCATAGTCGAGCAGCGAACCCCCGCCCGGACGCCCGGGCGCCGCTTCGGCGGGTGAGGAGACGCGCACAACCTCTTCCCCCTCTTTCCCCTCTTTCCCCGGTTCCCTGGCGTCCTGCGGGCGCTCCGCACCCGTGTCTTCCTGTGTTTCCGCCTCGGTGGAACTTGCTTTCCTCAGCCGCTCGGCGATCTCCCGGAAGGCGTTGCGCTCGGTCGTGGACAAACCCCGTTCCCCGGCGGGCTGTTCCGCGACAGGAGCGCGGTGTTCGGCGAGCCTTATGATCTTGTCGCTGATGCGGCGCTCGGGTTGCGGCGAAATGCTCAGCGCGGGCACCTCCCCATTGAACGGATCCGACGGTGCGTGCTCGTGCTGCTGCGGCGTCCCGACATGTTCATGCCCCCCCGCAGGTTCATCTGCCCGGGCAGCTTGTTGCGCATTGGGCACCAGCGCCAGCCCGATCCGTTCCGGGTCGGGCCTTGCCTCGCCCATCCGGATGACGCCGAAGCCACGGAAACCCTCGAACTGGCGGTCGCGACTGTAGACCGGCAGCGCGGCCAGATCGACGGGCACGCTGAGCGCGGTGCCGGCTATGGGCCACAGCACCGACCGGCCGGACCAGGTGTCGCGGCGCTCGAGCAGATCGCCCACCTCACCGGCAGGGTCGAAGCCGAAGGCGGCTGCGACCTCGCGGAAGCGGCGGCCGATGACATCGGCGGCCGCTGCGCCGACCGCTGCGGCAAATTCCCCGGACAGGACGCTGAAGCGACCCTCCGCGTCCGTGCGCCAGACGAAGCGCACGGGAGCGGCTTCCGTTGGTGGGCTGTCCTCCGCGCCCGGGGTCTCCGGGGCGGGAGAGGCCGGCCGGGGCGGCGCAGGGCCATCGTCGTGCGCAAAATACCAGTGGTCGTGACGGCTGCCGGTTTCGTCATGCTGCGCCGCCCCGGCTGGAGGAGGCGTCGCGGCAGTTTCGGAAGCAGGCCAACCTTCGTCGACCACCACCAGCAGATGGCGCACAGGTTCATCCGTAAGGCGCGCAATTCCGGCCGGGCAGGATTTTTCCCCGACCCTGATCAGGCGCTTGACCATGCGGTCGTTCTCACCCGCCACGTCCCGCACCAGCCCCGCGAGCGTTTCAGCGGGGATTGCAAGCTCAGCGAAGCCTGTCGAGCTTGCCTCCACCTTGCCTTCGCCATCGATGAAGGCGAGGAACTGCGCATCCTCGTCGAAGCCGCCCAGTGCGCTGGGATCGGGCGTCGAAGCCGTTTCACCGCCAGCTGCCATGGGGGCGATCAGCAGGATGGCCTTTTCCCCGTCCGGCATTGCAACGCCGCTGGCCAGTAGGGCGGTGCTCTGGCCGGAAATGCCTGCGGTCAGGCGTACCAGCAACGGACGCTCGCCGCCAATGTCGGGATAACCGCTCGTCGCGCCGATCTGGCGGCGGGCGACGGATGGCAACCGGGCGTCGGCGCCAATCGCCGCGTCGACGTTTTCATGGCCGAACAGCGTCGCACCGGGACCGTTGGCCCACAGGACGCGATCGAGAGCGGCCGAGAGGATGACCATCGCATCCCCCGCGGCAAAGCGCCGCCGCACCGTGTCGAGCACGGCGACGTCGAGGAAGGAATAGGTTGCGGGCGGCATACTCGTAACGAACCCTCAGGGTCGAAAGGTTGCGGTTAACACTTTGTTAGTAAAAGGCCGGCGCGCCGGCGTCCACAACGTACAGGCTGAAAATGCCGGAATCCTGTCTGTGTGGTTAATGTCATGCAGCCCGCTATGCTGCATTGCAACAGAGATATTGCATTGCACAAATTTTATGCTATATGTCCTGACGATAAATGGAACATGCTGGCGTCGAGTCAAAGCCCCAGTTCCCGAAAGGATCGAGATGACCAAGACCAAAACCGCTGAAACCGTTGAATTCCCCACCTTCGATGCCTCCAAGGCCGCCGATCAGGTGCGCGATTTTGCCGAGAAGGGCATCGAGCAGTCCAAGCAGGCCTATGCCAAGCTCAGGACCGGCAGCGAGGAAGCCCAGAAGGCTTTCGAGTCCACCTATGAGGCCGCCCGCTCGAGCGCCAGCGACCTGTCGCTGAAGGGGATCGCCGCCATGCGCACCAATGCCGAGGCCGGCTTCGCTCACCTTGAAGCGCTGGTTGGCGCGCGCTCCCTGTCGGAAGTGGTGGAGTTGCAGACCTCCTTCCTGCGTCAGCGCTTCGAGGATGCCGTGGCCCAGACCAAGGACTTCCAGTCCGTCGCTGCCAAGGCTGCCGAAGAGGTTTCCAAGCCGATCAAATCGGCTGTCGAAAAGACCTTCAAGGGCGCCAAGGCCGCCTGATTCTCCTTCCAGACCTGTGGCCGGTGCCCTCCCGCCGGCTACGGGAATTCGCCAGCATGACGGAACAGGCCGGCCCTCCTCCCGCCGGCCTTTTCCATTTGCGGCGACGACGATGGAGAAAGAGCGGCTCCTCTTTCATGGCCTGTGATGTTTTCCTGCTCATATGGCTTGAATTAGAGTTCATTAGACCGTATTGACGCATCGCCGGGGCAGACGCCGCTTCGCAGGAAGCGTGAGCCCTGGCAGGCATTGTGCCGTTGTAGCTCAGTTGGTTAGAGCGCCGGATTGTGGATCCGGAGGTCCCTGGTTCGAGCCCAGGCAACGGTACCACTCTTTTCCCCGCTTCATCGCGCATCGGTTGGTTGGCGTCGTGGCCGTATTGGGGCTTGTGCGCCGATATATGACTGTCCATGCCCCTGCATCCGGGGGATCCGATGATACCTCGCGGATGGCGCATCGGGTGCGGCTCTTGGCGGCACGGAGGTGGCGGGCGGGCCTGTATGCGGCCATGAGAAGCCGCCGGGAGAGGTTCGCAAGCCGCGGCATGACGAACCTGCCCCCGATCCTTCCAGAGGAAGGATCGCACCGTCAGGCCATGTGATCGAACGACTGCCGCTCTATCTGTTTGTTTTCGCCGTATTTATGCGACGTCGAGTGATTCCACCTGACGGCAAAATGCTCTAAGCGTTTGACGGTGGCATCCTTGATGGTGCGGTTCATCCTCCCGACCTGTCCGTTGGTCCATGGATGCCTGGCCTTGGTGGTTCGGTGGTCGATGTCGTTTGTGGCGCAGGCGTATTCGAAGTCATGAGCCCGGAAGAGTTCGCCGTTGGCGATTGCCTCCCTGACCAACGGCACGGCCGACCCGCCGGCACCCGGCGTCGTGAACTGGATGCCGTTGTCGGTGAGCACGGTGTGGATCTTTCAGGGCACCGCCTCGATCAGCCGCAACAGGAACTCCCTCGAGACAACGGTGGCGAGACAGCGGTGGTGGCCCTCTCGTGCAGTTCGGCGAAGGCGAACTTCGACGTGCGGTCGGTGGCGACGAACATGCGCAGCTTGCCCTGTTCGGTCCGCCCCTCGGCAATGTCGATGTGGAAGTAGCCGATCGGATAGCTCTTGAAGTTCCTTTTCGCCGGCCTGTCGCCCTCGACGCCCGCCAGTCGGCCGATGCCATGGCGCCGAAGGCAGCGGTGCAATGACGAGCGGGCCAGGTGCGGGATTGTCGGCTGCAAGGCATAGAGGCAGTCGTCGAGCGGCGGCAGCGTGTGCTTGCGCAAGGCGACGATGATCGCTTCCTCCTCGACCGAAAGCACCGTCGAGTGCGGCTCCTTCGGTCCCGTCGGACGATCGGCCACCGAGGTCCGCTTCTTCCATTCGGCAACCGTCTTCTGGGTGATGCCGTAGCGCTTCGAGAGCGTCCTCAGCTCTCTTGACTATGCTGTATCGCTCGACGGACCGCCTCCGTCGTCGTGGCGCTGCCGTGCAGAACCTGGCCCATAGCGCATCCTTCGATTCGGAAAACAAGGATGCCCATCAAACCGTGGGATCAAACATCCAAAGCATGTCGCCCGAAAGTGGGAACCGGTTTCGGGATAACGACATGCGTAAAAACAATAACTTGAAGCGCAAGAGTCGAATCGGGGAGATCGCGACGCGCTTTAGGTTCATGCCTCTTCGCAGGGTGCCTGTCGCCGGCGCATCCGAAGCGCGGTTGCCTTTCAGGCAAAAAGAAAGGCGCCCGGGGGCGCCTTGAGTTTGCTTTCTGTCACAACGGGCGGAGACTGCTGCGTTCCACGCGGGGGCTTGTCGAACGAAGGTTCTCCATAAAACTCACCTGCGAGTATCGCGGTGAAGACCTTAACAAGTCCTTACCGGCGCCCGAAAAAATTTACCGATCACTATCAGATGTAAAGCCTTGGTAAACTGCGCAATTAACCCGCTGTTGACCATAAGCAGCCGGAGCAATGGGGTTCCGCCGTATCGTTGCGTTGCTCCGGCTGCCTGTTTGGCTGCATTCGTGCGACGCCGGACATCTCTGTCCGGCTGGAAAATGCTCAGTTCACCAGTTGCGGCAAATCCCTGAAGAGATCGAGCGCCTCGGGATTTGCGAGCGCTTCCCTGTTTTTGACTGTCCGCCCATGGACGATGTCGCGCACGGCAAGCTCGGTGATCTTGCCGGACTTGGTGCGGGGAATGTCGGCGACAGCCACGATACGAGCCGGCACATGGCGCGGGCTGGCGCCGGTGCGGATACGGGCGCGGATGTTCTTTTCCAGTTCCTCGTCCAGCTTCACGCCCGGCGCCAGCCGTACGAACAGAACGACGCGCACGTCGCCGTCGAAATCCTGGCCGATGCACAGGGCCTCGGCGATCTCGGGCATCTGCTCGACCTGGTTGTAGATTTCCGCCGTGCCGATGCGCACGCCGCCGGGGTTGAGCGTCGCATCCGAACGGCCATGGATGACGATGCCGCCATGCGCCGTCCATTCGGCGAAGTCGCCATGGCACCAGACATTGTCGAAGCGCTCGAAATAGGCCGCATGATATCTGGCGCCATCGGGATCGTTCCAGAAGCCGGCCGGCATGGAAGGGAACGGTCGCGTGCACACCAGTTCGCCCTTTTCCTGACGGACCGGCCTGCCTTCATCGTCCCACACGTCCACCGCCATGCCGAGGCCGGCGGCCTGGATCTCGCCTTCCCACACCGGCTCGGTCGGAACGCCGAGCACGAAGCAGGAAACAATGTCGGTGCCGCCCGAAATCGAGGCCAGATGCACATCGCGCTTGATGCCGTCATAGACGAAGCGGAAGTCCTGCGGCGACAGTGGCGAGCCGGTGGACGATATGGTGCGCACGCTTGCCAGATCGTGGCTGTCGATGGGGCGCAGGTCCGCCTTGCGCACCGAATCGATGAACTTCGCCGAGGTCCCGAAATAGGTCATCTTCTCGGCGTCGGCGAAATCGAACAGCGCATTGCCGTCGGGATAGAAGGGCGAGCCGTCATAGAGCAGCAGCGTCGCACCCGAGGCGAGGCCGGTGACCAGCCAGTTCCACATCATCCAGCCGCAGGTGGTGAAGTAGAAGAAGCGGTCGCCTTCCTCCAGCCCGGCATGCAGCCTGTGCTCCTTCAGATGCTGGATAAGCGTGCCGCCGGCCGAATGGACGATGCATTTCGGGATGCCGGTGGTGCCGGAAGAGAACATGATGAACAGCGGATGCGAGAAAGGCAGCCGCTCATAGGCGACCTTCGCCGGAGCGAAGGGCCGGATGGCGTCCTCCAGCGCCTCGGCGCCTGGAATGCCGGCGGCAACGTCCTGCGCGGTGCCCAGATATTCGACGACCAGCACCTTCTTCAGCGTCGGCAGTTTCGCGGCCACCGCCGCCACCTTGTCGCCCACCTCGATGGCCTTGCCGTTGTACCAGTAGCCATCGGGGACAATGAAGATCACAGGCTCGATCTGGCCGAAACGGTCGAGCACGCCCTGTTCGCCGAAATCGGGCGAGCAGGAGGACCAGACCGCCCCGATCGACGCGGCGGCGAGCATGGCCGCCACCGTCTCGCCCATGTTCGGCATCATCGCCGCCACCCGGTCGCCGGCCCTGACGCCCAGCGCGACGAACAGTTGCTGCAAGCGCGAGACCAGCGCCTCCAGCTCCATCCATGTCAGGCGCCGCTCGACCTTGTCTTCCCCGCGAAACACGATGGCCTCGCCCTTGCCGCCGCGGCCGAGCAGGTTCTCGGCATAGTTCAGCCGCGCTTCGGGAAAGAAGGACGCTCCCGGCATCCTGTCGCCATCCGCAAGCACCGTGCCGCCCTTGTCGCCGGCCATGCCGCAGAAATCCCATACCAGGTTCCAGAACGCCTCCGGCTCCGCTACCGACCAGTCATGCAACTCGCCATAGGAAGCCAGATTCTTCCCCGCGCGCCGCGCCGCTTCGGCCCTGAATGCGGTCAGCGGCAAAGCTGCGATCCGCTCCGCCGACGGCGTCCAAAGCGGGGTTTCTGTTGTCATCGGCGGCCTCCCATGCCCGTTCCGGATTGTATGTGATACACGTTAAGCATACTGCATCTGCCAACCGCAAGTTCGATGATGGCGACAGGCGAATGTACGCAATGCGTCATGAGCCGGCCATAAACACTTGAAATGCGTCAGACACAGGTTACACCTTGCGCCCACCTGGCGTGATGCGGAAAGGGCAAGATGACGTCGAGCTGGATCCGGCGTGGCTCATGGGCGCTTGGCATCGCGGCGGCTGTCGCGGCGCTGGGGGTGGCTGCCCTGCCCTACGTCGCTTCAAACAGAATCGTGCGCGACCGCATCGCCTGGGAAATGAGCCGCTGGACCGGCTACCGGGTCACCATTTCCGGTTCCCCGCGGATCGAAGTCTGGCCACAGCTCAACGCCGTGCTGACACAGGTGTCCTTGTCGAAATGGAGCGACGCCGAACGGCAGCCGGCGATCTATGCCGAACGGGTCGAGGTGGGCCTTTCGGCCATGGCGGCGCTGCGCGGCGAGGTAAGGTTTTCCTCCACCCGGCTGATCCGCCCCACCATCAAGGTCGAACGTACAGCTTCCGGGCTCTATCTTCCGCCCATGCCGGATGGCGGCAGCATCGGCCGCGCCATCGAGACCGCGCGCGCCATGGTCGAGGCCGGTGCCGCGGAACCTGACCCTGCCGCGCTGCCGCGGGATGCCATCGGCAGCGTGGAAATCCGCGACGGACGCATCGTCACAAAGGTCAACGGCAAGGATACCGAGATACTGACGGGCGTGGGCGCGCGCGCAAACTGGGCAGCGCCGGGCGCACCGGCATCGCTTTCCGCTTCCGCGATCTGGCGGGGCGAGAACATCGCCATCGATGCCGCCACACAGAAGCCGCTTCTGCTTGCTGCCGGCGGGACCGCGCCGCTCTCCTTCTCCGTAAAGGCAGCGCCCGCAAACCTGTCTTTCGAGGGCAAGGCCGGCCTGGCCGCCAACCCGTTCGTCGAAGGCGACGTGAAATTCCAGTCGCCTTCGCTGCGCCGCGTCATGGAATGGACGGGCATGCGCATGGCCAATTCCACCAGTATCTCGGCGGTTTCCATCTCCAGCCGCCTCCTGGGCGATGCAGAGCGCATGAAATTTGAGAATGCCCAGATTGCACTGGGCGGAAACCCGGGAACCGGCGCGCTCGACCTCGGCTACGGCGAAGGCGGCCGGCCCACCCTTTCCGGCACGCTGGCTTTCGATACGCTCGACCTCGGCCCCTTCGTTTCGGCCTTCACGCCGCTTGCGAACCCCTCCGCATTGAGTGCGGACGACATCGACGCCACCCTCGCCGGCCTGCTCAACCTCGACCTCAGGCTTTCCGCGGTCAAGGCGACAGCCGGCAACATACCGCTGACCGCGCTTGCCGCCACCATTCAGGTCAAGGACGGACTGTCGGTTTTCGACGTATCGGATGCGGCCGCTTTCGGCGGCAACATCCAGACCGGCATCCGCTTCGACCGCACCCCCGGCGGAACGCTGGCCGAGATAAGGCTGCTCGCTTCGGACATCAACGGAGCCGCCTTTGGCTCCGCCGTCGGCATGACCCGCCTGATGCCGACCGGAAAAGGTACGGTGTCCGTCATCCTCAAGGGACCGGGCAAGAGCTGGAACTCCGTCATGGAGAACGCGGACGGCTCGATTTCCGCGACCTTCGGACCGGGTGCGCTCTCCGGGCTCGATCTCGCAGCCTTCCTCAAACGCAATTCGGAAGGCGGGTTCTTCCCGCTTGACGACGTCGCCAACGGCAGCGTGCCCATCGACGGTGCGGAATTCAAGGCAAGCGTGGCCAAAGGCGTCGTGCGCATAGAGAAGGCGCAGGCCAATCAGGGCGCCTCGCGCCTGTGGCTCACCGGGATCATGCCCTATGCCGGTCGCGGGCTGGCGCTGACCGGGGGAATTTCGAACCAGCAGCCGCCCGCAGCGGCCTCGGGTGGCGAAAGCGCCGAAGCGCCTGCCCCGGCCGCCCGGCAAACCCAGTTCTTCGTCGGGGGAAGCTGGACAGCGCCTTTCATTTCCCCCATCGCCGGCCCCGGCCCCAACTGAGGCGCGGACCTACACCGCCAGCAGATGCCGCCTGGCGGGATCGGGGATCACCACGACAGCGCTGCCGTCCCGGACGGTGTCATGCAGGTGGATGATGTCCTGGTTGACCAGGCGGATGCAGCCGGAGGACACTTCCTTGCCGATCGACCACTCCTCCGGCGAGCCGTGAATGCGGTAAAGCGTGTCCCTGCCATCCTTGTGGATGTAGAGAGCCCGGGCGCCGAGCGGATTGCGGAGGCCGGGACCCATGCCGCCATTGGCGATGCTGTAGGGCTCGAGTTCGGGTTGACGCGCCACCATCTCGTCCGGGGGGGTCCAGCGCGGCCATGCCCGGCGATAGGCCATGACGGCGCGGCCCGCCCAGGCAAAGCCCTCGCGACCGACACCGATGCCGTAACGCGTCGCCCGCCCGCCTCGTCCGACGTGATAGAGATATTTCGCCGGCGTATCGACGATCAGCGTTCCTGGCTTTTCCGGCGTGTCATAGTCGATTTCGGTGCGCCAGAACCTTTCGTCGAGCTTGGAGATGTCGACCGCCGGAATCGAGAACTGCTCATGGGGCATGGCGTCGTACATTGCTGGACGTACCCGTTTCGGTGTGGCCCGAACCGGAGCAGGAGGGGGCGTTGAAGGCGCTCCCGCCGAGACGCAGCCGGCAAGCGCTGCGGCGCTGGCGCCGATGACAAATGCCCGCCGCGTCAGGCCGGCGACATGGTTGCTTCGTTCACTCAAGGCTCGCAGATCCTCTTCAAGATTTGTCCCGGGCGCTGGATCAAACTGCCCTGCCTTAAGCACACCTTAAGCCTATGAAGCGGCACCCATGGTGTTACGCGTCCAGTTTGATAGGTTGTTAGTATTCAGGGCCTAGTGTTGTGCCTGCAGCAAACAGGCAACTTCAGGGTGCAGACTTGATCAGCAACGTCCGGCCTTCGTCGGAGCAGAAAAATTGCGTGGCCGGGAATCCGTGCTGCCACGGAGGCCATTCCATGCCGCACTGTTTCGCAGGACATTTCAGATGTGCGGCATAGCCGGTTATTTCGGCCATCTGCGCCAGGATGAATCCCGCAGCCTGCTGCATGGCATGAGCGCCGCCATCGCCCACCGCGGTCCGGATGGCGAAGGCATCCATGCCGACGGGCAATTCGGGTTTGCGCACCGGCGTCTTGCCGTCATCGATCTCTCGCCCGACGGCGCACAACCGATGGCCAGCGGCGATGGGTCGCTATGCATCACCTACAACGGCGAGATCTTCAACCATATCGAGCTGCGCGCAATGCTCGAAGGGCGTGGCAGGCGCTTCAGAACCGCCAGCGACACCGAGGTCCTGCTTCAACTTTACGATGAATACGGACCGGACTGCCTCAGCCACCTCAATGGCGATTTCGCTTTTGCGATATGGGACGCGAAGCGCCGCCGCATGGTTCTGGCACGCGACCGCATGGGCGTGCGGCCGCTGGTCTACACATGGCACCAGGGCCTTTTCTACTTCGCTTCCGAGGTAAAGGCGCTGTTCACCGTGCCGGGGATAGAGGCCAGACTCGACCCTGTCGCTCTCGATCAGGTCTTCACCTTATGGGCACCGATCGCGCCGCGGACGGGTTTCACGGGCATTTCGGAGCTGCCGCCAGGTCACCTCATGATCGTCGAGGCGGGCAAGGCGGACGTCAGACCTTACTGGACCCTGTCGTTCCCGGACAAGGGGGACGAAAGCGATCGTCCGCAGGGCGAGCTTGTCGAGGAATTGCGGGCCCTGCTCGAAGATGCGACGCGCATCCGTCTGCGTGCCGACGTCGAGGTCGGCTCATTGCTTTCGGGCGGGCTCGACTCGTCCATGCTCACGGCCCTCGCCGCACGGGTGGTGCCGGGCCGGTTGCGCAGCTTCGGCATCACCTTCGAGGATCCCGAGTTCGATGAAAGCACCTGGCAGCAAACCATGGCGGACGCACTTGGCGTCACGCACCATTCGGTCGCCTGCCGGTCTGCCGACATAGCAAGCGTGTTTCCGGCGGTCGTCCGCCATGCGGAGCGCAGCCTGCTGCGCACAGCGCCGGCGCCGATGTACCGGCTGGCCCGGTCCGTGCGCGAACAGGGGGTGAAAGTCGTTCTTTCCGGCGAGGGCGCCGACGAGATATTCGCAGGCTACGATCTCTTCAGGGAGGCGTCCATTCGCCGCTTCTGCGCCCGCCAGCCGGGCTCGGCGATCCGTCCCCACCTGTTTCGCAGGATCTATCCCTATCTGCCGTCGCTTCGGCAGCAGACGCCGGATTACCTTGCCGCCTTTTTCGGCGTCAACGTGGACGATGCAGCCGACCCGCTGTTTTCGCACCGGCCCCGCTTCCGCACCACAGCCGGCACAAAAATGTTCTTCTCGGCAGATCTGCGCGCCGAACTCGGCTCCTACGATGCGGCCGAGGAGCTTGCATCGCTTCTGCCCGACTCATTCCGGCGCTGGCACCCCCTGCATCAGGCGCTTTATCTGGAGACACGCTTTTTATTGCCCGGCTACATACTGGCCAGCCAGGGTGACCGCATGGCAATGGCGCATGGCGTCGAAGCACGCTTTCCTTTCCTCGACTACAGGGTGGTGGAATTCGGTGCGAACCTTCCCCCCGGCGCCAAACTCAGGGTTCTTCGGGAAAAGCACATCCTGCGGGAGGTTGCGGCCGACATTGTGCCGCCCGTCATAGCCCAGCGGCGCAAGCAGCCTTACCGCGCACCCGACAGCGCATCCTTCAGGGAAGCGAACTACGCTGCGGAATTGCTGTCGCCCGAGGCGGTTTCGTCGACGAGCCTGTTCAATCCGGCCATGACCGGCCGTCTCCTCGACAAGAGCCGTCGAAGCGGGTTGAACGGCTTCCGGGACAATGCCGCCTTCGTCGGCGTGCTTTCCACGCAGCTTTTGTCAGATGAATTTCTATAGCTGGCACAGTGATGGCCAGAGTTCAGCATGAAAGGCTAATCCCATGTCCGAAACCGTCCAAAATCAGGTCCGCACCTTCGTCGTGGACAATTTCCTGTTCGGCGATCAGGACGCGCTTTCAGGGGACGATCAGTCGCTGATCGAGAATGACGTCATCGACTCCACCGGTGTTCTGGAGCTGGTTTCCTTCATCGAGGAGCGCTTCGGCATCGCCATGTCCGATGCCGAGATCGTGCCGGCCAATCTGGACTCGGTATCGCGTATTGCCGCCTTCATCGAACGCAAGCGCGAAACGGTGAACTGAGGCCGGCGATGCGTATCGAAGCACTTCTCAGGCAGAGCGCGCGGTCCGCGCCTGACAAGGTCGCGGTCACCGCCGGCGATACGCGCCTGAGCTATGCCGAACTCGATGCGCAGTCCGACCGGCTTGCGGCGTCGCTGCTGAAGGAAGGCGTCGGGCAGGGCGACCGGGTTGCCGTGCTGATGGAGAACATTCCCGAAGCGGCCATCGCAATATTCGCGGTACTGAAGGCTGGCGCGATCTTCTGCCCGATCAACCCTCAGCTCAAGGCGGGCGGCGTTGCCCTGATCCTCCACGATGCGCGCCCGCGCGCGATCCTGACCCAGGCCAGGTTCATCGCCTTGTGCAGGGAGGCTTCCGCCGGGCTCAGCCTGCCGCCGCTGCTGATCTCGAAGCGTGCGCCGACCGCTTTGCCGGAAGGCGTCCTGCCGTTCGACGAACTTGTCGAAAATGGCGGTGGAGCGCTGCCGGAAGCCGGCGATGACGGCAAACTGGCAATGATCATCTATACATCGGGATCAACCGGCAGGCCCAAAGGCGTGATGATGAGCCATTCGGCCATGGATGCCGCATCCCGATCCATCGCCCTTTATCTGGACCACCGTTCCAGCGATGTGGTGTTGTGCCCGTTGCCGCTTGCCTTCACCTATGGCCTCTACCAGCTTCTGGTGTGCGTGCGCACAGGCGCGCATCTGGTGCTGGAGCGCAATTTCGCCTTCCCGCATGCGGTGCTGGAAAAGGCGCGGGCGGAGAACGTGACAGGCATGCCGCTGGTGCCGACCATTGCCGCCATGCTGCTCGCCATGAAGGAACTGGAGCCGGGCGCGCTGCCTGCATTGCGCTATCTCACCAACGCCGCCGCTCCCCTGCCGCCATCCCATGTGGATGGGCTGCGCAAGCTCTTTCCAGGTGTGCTGCTCTATTGCATGTACGGGCTCACCGAATGCGCACGCGCAGCCTATCTCGACCCGGCCGAGCTCGACAGGAAGAACGGATCGGTCGGCAAGGCCATTCCCGATACGGAGGTTGCGGTCGTGGATGAGCAGGACCATCCGGTTCCGGCCGGAACGGTCGGCGAACTGGTGGTGCGCGGTCCCCACCTGATGCGCGGCTACTGGGAAAATGCCGAAGCGACGCGGCAGGCCCTGCGCCCGGACCCGCTATCGGGGCGACTCCAGCTGCACACGGGCGATCTGTTTCGCACCGATGGGGAAGGCTTCCTCTATTTCGTCGGCCGCAAGGACGACATGCTGAAGGTGCGCGGGGAGAAAGTGGCCCCGCGCGAGGTGGAGGCCGCACTGTGTACCTGTCCCGGCGTGGTCGAGGCCGTCGCGTTCGGCCGTCCGGACCCGGTACAGGGCACCATATTGCATGCTGCCGTGGTGGCTTCCGATCCATCGCTCACCGAACGCGATCTGCTGCGCCACTGCGCGCGCAGCCTTCCTGATTTCATGGTGCCGAAGACAATCGGATTTCACACAGAGTTACCGAAAACCGCCAGCGGCAAGATTGCCCGCAGGCTGCTTGTAGAAAGTGGAGACTGAAGGATGCCGGGGGGGCTGGCTTTTTCAAGAAGAACGCTCGATATCGATGCCAGGTCCGAAACGGATCGCATTGTCGAAGCTTTGCGGAAACAGTTGCGCGGAGCCGTGCGGCGCCGCGGCCTGGTGCTCGGCCTTTCGGGCGGCATCGACTCCAGCGTCTGCGCCGCTCTTGCCGCGCGCGCGGTCGGCCCGAAGAACGTTTTCTGCCTGTTCATGCCCGAACATGATTCCGACCCGATCAGCCTGCATCTCGGCCGACTGGTGGCCGACACCTTCGGCCTCGATGGCACAGTCGAGGACATCGGGCCGACGCTGGCGGCAATGGGTTGCTACGAACGGCGCGACAGCTTCATCCGCGAAGTGGAGCCGGACTACGGGCCGGGCTGGAGCAACAAGATCGTGTTCGCCAATGCGCTCACCACCTCTGGCTTCAATATTTCCTCGCTCGTCGTGCGGAACCCACAAGGTGAAATCCGCAAGCACCGGCTGCCGGCGCATGTCTATCTCGGCATCGTGGCCGCCACCAACATGAAGCAGCGCACCCGCAAGCAGTTCGAGTATTACCATGCCGACCGGCTGAACTATGCCGTTGTCGGCACGCCAAACCTGCTGGAATACGATCAGGGCTTCTTCGTCAAGAACGGCGACGGCGCGGCCGACGTCAAGCCGATCGCCCATCTCTACAAGAGCCAGGTCTATCAGCTTGCCGAATATCTGGGCGTGCCGGAGGAGGTGCGCCGCCGCCCGCCGACCACCGACACCTATTCGCTGGCGCAAACGCAGGAGGAGTTCTACTTCGCCCTGCCCTATGACCGGATGGATCTGTGTCTCTACGGGCTGAATCGCTGCATTGCGGCAGCGGAGGTGGCGAAGGCCGCCTCCCTGACCGAGGACGAGGTGAAGCTGGTGTGGTGCGACATTACCGCGAAACGCAAGGCAGCGCGCTATCTTCACCTGCCGCCGCAGACGGTGGTTCCGGTCTGAATGAAGGTCAGGACGCCGGCGCGAAGCGCGCCACCAAAGTGTGGCTGTCGCCTGGATAGGTCAGCCGCACGAAGGTGACCGGGCCGGCATGGCTCCATGTTCGCCGCTCGACCACGAGGCAGGCCGCTCCCTTGGGCTGTTCGAGCAGGCGTGCCATGTCGGCGGAAGCCGTTATTGCCTGAATGCGATTTTCGGCGGCACTCCAGGGCACTTGCGCAATCAGCCAGCCACCCGGCGGATTCGCCGTGAAATCGGCCGCCGTCGCCTCCGGAACGACGCCGGCATTGATGCGGCGCTCCTCCACGCAGAACGGCTTGCCTCCGGCGCGATGCACGGCAAGCAGTTCGATCATGGGCGTGGCCTGCGCCAGCTCCATCAGCCGCCGATCTTCGGCGTTCGAAGGTCGCGTCTTGCGCGAAACGAGGCTGTAGCCGTAAGGCATGCCGAGCGATTTCACCTCGGCCTCGATGTCGTGAAGCTCCAGCACGGCGGACTGCGCGCGCGGCCGGGTGACGAAGCTGCCTGCCTTGCGGTGGCGTTCGATCAGCCCCGCCTTGGCAAGCTGGGTCATGACCTTGTTCACCGTCATGCGCGAACAGCCATAATGTTCGGCCAGATCGACCTCGAACGGCAGGCGGAAGCCCGGCGGCCATTCGCCGGACACGATGCGCCCCTCGATCTCGCTCAGGATCGTCTGGTGGAGGGTCGCATCCTTGCCGTTAGCCTTCGCCACTTTGCCTTCGCTCTTGTTGTGCCCGGCAATCACTAGCGTATTGGAATCCCGTTTCGCAACGCGCTCTACTCCGCGAGTTCCGCCATTACCTCTGCAAAACGCGCGGCAATCGCATCGCGCTTGCGGTGGCAGCCTGCCTCGACCTGCTTTGCTCCGCCCACCCATACGCTGTCGACGCCAATTCCGCGGGCGAAGACGAAATGGTCGAGCACCTTTTCCGCTGGCAGGTACCGCGTGGCAGAAAGGTCGAGCGCGAGAAGGTCGGCCGGACGACCGGCCTCGATGCCGCCGGTGGTGCCGAGCGCCTGCGCACCGCCCTTCAGCGCCTGCATATAGAGGTTCAGGCCGGTGGACTGGCCGGGATCGGCCACCACGTTGCGCGAGCGACGCAAGAGGCGCTGCGAATATTCCAGCGTGCGCAGCTCCTCCTCCAGCGAGATCAGGATGTTGCTGTCCGAACCGACGCCGAAGCGCCCGCCGGCGGCGAGAAAATCGGGAGCCTCGAACACGCCGTCGCCCAGATTGGCCTCGGTGATCGGGCAAAGCCCCGCCACCGCGCCGCTTTTTCCCATGCGCGCGGTTTCATCCGCGGTCATGTGGGTGGCGTGGATCAGGCACCAGCGATCATCGAGCTGCATGTTGTCGAGCAGCCATTCCACAGGGCGCTTGCCGGACCATGCGATGCAGTCCTCCACCTCCTTCACCTGCTCGGCGACATGGATGTGGACCGGCCCGCCGCTGGCGAAGGGAACGACCGCCCGCAACTCGTCAGGCGTCGCGGCGCGCAGGCTGTGCGGAGCAATGCCGAGAACCGCGCCGGGGAGGCCGGCAACGATCTCCTCCGAGCGCTCCATCAGCCGGGCGAAGGCGTCGACATCGTGGATGAAACGGCGCTGCCCCTCGATGGGCGCCGCGCCGCCGAAACCGGAATGGGCGTAGAACACCGGCAAGAGGGTGAGCGCGATGCCGGTTTCAGCGCTGGCGGCGCCAATGCGCGCGGCCATCTCGGCCGGATCGGCATAGTGCGAGCCGTCCTTGTCGTGATGCAGATAGTGGAATTCGCCGACCCGGCAGAAGCCCGCCTCCAGCATTTCCATGTAAAGCTGCGCCGCGACCGCCTCGACCTGCTCCGGCGTCATCGACAGGGCAACGCGATACATTTCGGTGCGCCAGCTCCAGAAGCTGTCGGCGCCCGGGCCACGCGTCTCGGCCAGACCAGCCATGGCCCGCTGGAAGGCATGGCTATGCAGATTGGGCATGGCGGGAACCACGAAGCGGTGGCGCTCATCGCCCGCCTGGACAGCCGCGCCCGTCTCCACACGTCCGATGCCTGAACCCGAAAAGGTGATGCGCACATCGCGCGCCAGACCCTCAGGCAAAAGCGCATGTTCAGCGTGGATGACGGCCATGAATATCTCCCGGATCGCTGCCGCCCGCTCGCGGGCTTGACTTTTCGGCTTGCGTCGATTTCGATTAAGTATATACATATCAGCAAGACGAAGCTTGCGCAATGCGCCAGTCAGAAAGCTCGTCAGGGAGATCACCGATGGCAAAAGGCGACCGCATCTGGACCAATGCGCGGCTGGCGACGCTCGATCCCGGCCAGCCCGGGCTCGGCATCGTGGAGAAGGGCGCCATCGCCGCACGCGACGGCCGCATCCTGTTCGCCGGCCCGGCCGCCGACCTGCCTTCCGCCGCGCTTGCCGGTGCCGGGACCATCGATTGCGAGGGCCGCTGGATCACGCCCGGCCTGATCGACTGCCACACCCATCTGGTCCATGCCGGCAACCGGGCGCGCGAGTTCGAGATGCGGCTGGCCGGCGCTTCCTATGAGGAGATCGCGCGGGCCGGCGGCGGCATCGTCTCCTCCGTCACCAATGTGCGCGCCGCCGACGAGGACACGCTGATCCGCGAGAGCCTGCCGCGCCTCGACGCGCTGCTGGCCGAAGGCGTGACCACCGTCGAGATCAAGTCCGGCTACGGCCTCACGATAGCCGACGAGCTGAAGATGCTGCGTGCCGCCCGCGCCCTTGCCGGCAAGCGCGACGTGGCCGTCGCCACCACCTGGCTCGGCGCGCATGCGACGCCTGCCGAATACAAGGGCCGCAACGGAGGTTTCCTGCGCGAAGTGGTGCTGCCGGGGCTGGAAGCCGCCCATGCCGAGGGTCTTGTCGATGCCGTGGACGGCTTCTGCGAAGGCATCGCTTTCTCGCCCGACGAAATGAGGCTGGTGTTCGACGCCGCGCAGAAGCTCGGCCTCAGGGTCAAGCTGCATGCTGACCAGCTCTCCAACCTGCATGGTGCCGCCCTTGCCGCTTCCTATGGCGCACTGTCGGCAGACCATCTGGAATATACGGACGACGAGGGTGCCGCCGCCATGGCAAGGACCGGCACGGTCGCGGTGCTGCTGCCGGGCGCCTTCTACTTCATTCGCGAGACGAAAAAGCCGCCGGTCGAGCTGTTCCGCAAGCACGGAACCCATATCGCGCTCGCCACCGACAACAATCCCGGCACCTCGCCGCTGACCTCGCTGCTGCTCACCATGAACATGGGCGCGACGCTGTTTGCGCTGACCGTGGAAGAGTGCATTGTCGGCATCACCCGCGAGGCGGCGCGCGCGCTCGGCAGGCTGGATACCGTCGGCACGCTGGAAGCCGGCAAGCAGGCGGACCTCGCCATCTGGGACATCACCGAGCCGGCCGAGCTCGTCTACCGCATCGGCTTCAACCCGCTGCATGCCCGCATCCGCGCCGGCCGCGACGCCACGATCTGAACCCCTCCCGGAGGAAACCAGCATGACCATCACGCTTCATCCCGGTTCCGTGCCGCTGGCCGATCTGGCCGCGATCTTCTGGACTGGCGAGAACGCCGTCCTCGACCGCAGCTTCGATTCCCGCATCGAGAAGGCGGCGGCCCGCATCGCCGCCATCGCCGCCGGCAACGAGCCGGTCTATGGCGTCAACACCGGCTTCGGCAAGCTCGCCTCGATCAAGATCGACGCCGCCGACACCGCCACCCTCCAGCGCAACCTCATCCTGTCGCATTGCTGCGGCGTCGGGGCGCCGCTGCCGGAAAACATCGTGCGGCTGATCATGGCGCTGAAGCTCGTCTCGCTGGGGCGCGGTGCATCCGGCGTGCGGCTGGAGCTGGTGCGCCTGATCGAGGGCATGCTGGAAAAGGGCGTGGTGCCGCTGATCCCTGAAAAGGGCTCGGTCGGGGCGTCCGGCGACCTTGCCCCGCTCGCGCATTTCGCCGCCGTCATGATGGGCGAAGGCGAAGCCTTCTATCAGGGCGAGCAGCTTTCGGGCCGTGCGGCGCTGGAGCGCGCCGGCTTGCAGCCGGTCGTGCTCGCTGCCAAGGAAGGTCTGGCGCTGATCAACGGCACCCAGGCCTCGACCGCGCTGGCGCTGGCCGGCCTGTTCCGCGCCCACCGCGCCGCGCAGGCGGCGCTGATCACCGGCGCGCTTTCCACCGACGCGGCCATGGGCTCCTCCGCCCCCTTCACCGCCGACATCCACACGCTGCGCGGCCACAGGGGCCAGATCGACACGGCGGCGGCACTCCGCGCCCTGCTCGACGGCTCGGTCATCCGCCAGAGCCATATCGACGGCGACGAGCGCGTGCAGGACCCCTACTGCATCCGCTGCCAGCCGCAGGTCGACGGTGCCTGCCTCGACCTGCTGCGCCAGGTCGGCCGCACGCTGGAGATCGAGGCCAACGCCGTCACCGACAACCCGCTGGTGCTGTCCGACGACAGTGTCGTCTCGGGCGGCAATTTCCACGCCGAGCCGGTGGCCTTCGCCGCCGACCAGATCGCGCTCGCCGTCTGCGAGATCGGGGCGATTGCCCAGCGCCGCATCGCGCTTCTGGTCGATCCGGCGCTTTCCTACGGCCTGCCGCCCTTCCTCGCCCGCAATCCGGGCCTCAACTCCGGTCTGATGATCGCCGAAGTGACCTCCGCTGCGCTGATGAGCGAGAACAAGCAGATGTCACATCCGGCCTCGGTGGATTCCACGCCGACCTCGGCCAATCAGGAAGACCACGTTTCCATGGCCTGCCACGGCGCGCGCCGCCTGTTGCAGATGACGGAGAACCTGTTCAGCATCATCGGCATCGAGGCGCTGGCCGGCGCGCAGGGCGTGGAGCTGCGCGGCCCGCTGACCACCAGCCCCGAATTGCAGAAGGCGATTGCCTGCCTGCGCGCCGCCGTTCCGGCGCTGGAAAACGACCGCTACATGGCGCCCGATCTTGCCGTTGCGGCCAAGCTGGTCGCCGACGGCTCGCTGACCGCCAGCGTCTCGGCCGGCCTGCTGCCCGCTCTGGAGGGCTGAGATGGCCGCTGTGTTCGAAGTCCGCCAGGGCACGTCGCCGGTCATTCTGGGCCTGCCGCATACCGGCACCGACGTGCCGGACGACATCAGGGGGCGCCTGAACGACAACGGTCTATTGCTCGCCGACACCGACTGGCACATTCACAAGCTCTATGACGGGCTGCTCGACAACGTCACCACGGTGCGCGCCACCTTCCACCGCTATTGCATCGATGCCAATCGCGATCCGGCGGGCGCGAGCCTCTATCCCGGCCAGAACACCACCTCGCTGATCCCCGAGACCGACTTCGACGGCGTTTCGATCTGGAAAGAAGGCCAGGCTCCGACCGAAGCCGACACCGCCGACCGCATCGCGCGCTTCCACAAGCCCTATCACGATGCGCTTGCGGCCGAGATCGCGCGGGTGAAGGCGATCCATGGCGTGGCCATCCTCTACGATTGCCATTCCATCCGCTCGCATATCCCCTTCCTGTTCGAGGGCAAGCTGCCGGACTTCAACATCGGCACCGACATGGGAAGAACGTGCGACCCGGCGATCGAAGCCGCAGCCGTCGAGATCGCGCGCAAGGCGGAAGGCTACAGCTCGATCCTGAACGGCCGCTTCAAGGGGGGCTGGACGACGCGCCACTATGGCAGGCCGGAAACGGGCGTCCACGCCATCCAGATGGAGCTTGCCCAATCCACCCATCTCGCCGCCGAGACAGTGCCCTTCGACTACGACGAAACGAAAGCCGCGCGCCTGCGCGTGCCTTTGAAAGCCATTCTCGAACGCATCGAACAGGTCGCGTTCGGGCTTAAACGCTGAGAGGACCCCAACCATGTCAAATCCCCGTCACAACGAACGCGAAGTCCGCGCCCCGCGCGGCGACGAGCTCAACGCAAAGAGCTGGCTGACCGAAGCGCCGCTGCGCATGCTGATGAACAACCTCGACCCGGATGTGGCCGAGCGTCCGCACGAGCTGGTCGTCTATGGCGGCATCGGCCGCGCCGCCCGCACCTGGGCCGATTTCGACCGCATCGTCGCCACGCTGAAGACGCTGAATGAGGACGAGACGCTGCTGGTGCAGTCGGGCAAGCCGGTCGGCGTGTTCCGCACCCACAAGGACGCGCCGCGCGTGCTGATCGCCAACTCCAACCTGGTGCCGCACTGGGCCAACTGGGACCACTTCAACGAGCTGGACAAGAAGGGCCTCGCCATGTACGGCCAGATGACGGCCGGCTCTTGGATCTATATCGGCGCTCAAGGAATCGTGCAGGGCACCTACGAGACCTTCGTGGAAGCCGGCCGCCAGCACTATGAGGGCAATCTCAAGGGCAAGTGGATCCTCACCGGCGGCCTCGGCGGCATGGGCGGCGCACAGCCGCTGGCGGCCGTGATGGCCGGCGCCTGCTGCCTCGCCGTCGAATGCGACGAAACCCGCGCCGATTTCCGCCTGCGCACCCGCTATGTCGACGAAAAGACCCACAGCCTCGACGAGGCGCTGGCGAAGATCGACGCATGGACCAAGGCCGGCGAGGCGAAGTCCATCGCCCTGATCGGCAATGCGGCGGAGGTGTTTCCCGAACTGGTCAAGCGCGGCGTCAAGCCCGACATCGTCACCGACCAGACCTCGGCGCACGACCCGGTCCACGGCTACCTGCCCATCGGCTGGACCGTCGCCGAATGGCGCGCCAGGCAGGAGAGCGACCCCAAGGCCGTCGAGAAGGCCGCGCGCGCTTCCATGCGCATTCAGGTCGAGGCGATGGTTGCCTTCCACGACATGGGCATCCCGACCGTCGACTACGGCAACAACATCCGCCAGATGGCGCTGGAAGAAGGCTTTGAAAACGCCTTCGCCTTCCCCGGTTTCGTGCCGGCCTATATCCGCCCGCTGTTCTGCCGCGGCGTCGGCCCGTTCCGCTGGGCGGCCCTGTCGGGCGATCCGGAGGACATCTACAAGACCGACGCCAAGGTCAAGGAACTGATCCCCGACAACGCCCACCTGCACAACTGGCTGGACATGGCGCGCGAGCGCATCGAGTTCCAGGGCCTGCCGGCGCGCATCTGCTGGGTCGGCCTCGGCGACCGCCACCGCCTCGGCCTCGCCTTCAACGAGATGGTGAAGAACGGCGAGCTCAAGGCGCCCATCGTCATCGGCCGCGACCACCTCGATTCCGGCTCGGTCGCCTCGCCCAACCGCGAGACGGAAGCGATGAAGGACGGTTCGGACGCCGTGTCCGACTGGCCGCTGCTCAACGCCCTGCTCAACACCGCCTCGGGCGCGACGTGGGTGTCGTTGCACCATGGCGGCGGCGTCGGGATGGGCTTCTCGCAGCATTCCGGCATGGTGATCTGCTGCGACGGCACCGACGACGCGGCACGCCGCATCGAGCGCGTGCTGTGGAACGATCCGGCCACCGGCGTCATGCGCCATGCCGATGCCGGCTACGACATCGCGCTGGACTGGGCGAAGAAGCAGGGCCTGCGCCTGCCGGGCATCCTCGGAAACTGAGGCAGGCCATGAAGATCGCGCGCCGCGCCGGCCACAAGCGCATGGCATGGAAGAACGGGCAGGGCCTCACCGAAGAGGTGGCGGCCTTTCCGGCGGGCAGCGACACCGACAGTTTCGACTGGCGGCTGTCGATCGCCCATGTCGGTGCCGACGGGCCCTTTTCGGTGTTCGCCGGCATCGACCGCACCATCGCCCTGCTCGACGGTGCTGGCCTGGCGCTCGATCTGCCCGAAGGGAAAGCCGTCGAGCTGAAGCCCGGCGGTTCGCCCTTCTCCTTTTCAGGCGACTGGGAAATCTCCAGCCGCAATCTCGGCGGGCCCACCGTCGACCTCAACATCATGACACGGCGCGGGCGCTGCACCCATGAGATGCGGCGCCTGACGCTGGCTCCCGCAGAAACATTCCCGCCCTCTGGCACCCAGCCGGGCTTCGGCTGGGTGGTGTTCAATTCCCCTGCCAACATCGAAGCGGACGGTCAGGAACTCGCCATCGAACGCTTCGACGCCATCGCGCTCGAAGCGGGCGAAAGCGTCATCAACCGCGCGGCGGCCGCCGAAATCCTGCACATCTCCATCGCGCAGGGCTGAGCGGCCGCCAGCCTCCGCTATTTCATCAGCGCTGCCGGCGATCTGTAAAGACGCCGCAGCGTGCCGACCATCTCGTCGAAGGACTTGTCCATCTCGACGCAGGTGCGCGAGGTGGGGCGCAGATAGGTCGAGCGGCCATCGCGCTGCCGATACAGAAACTCCATTCCTTCCAGCTCGCGCACCTTGCGATGCACGGTCGACAGCGGCAGGTCCAGCACATTGGCAATGGCCGAGAGATCATAGAGCCGGCCCTGATTTTCCCCGGCAATCACCGTACGGATGATCAGCGCATGCAGCGGGCCGCCCCACATGCCCGTCTCGATCGCATAGAAGCGGTTGAGACATTCGATGATCTGCGTCTGCACAATGGTGCGGATCTGTTGTTCTTCCACCGGCGGGCTCCTTCTGAGGCGAACATCATGCTTCCAGAATGGAAACATTGCCAGAACCGGCGCCGATTTTCCTGTGCTAGCCTCACCGTCGAGGAAACATGACAGCAGGCGCAGCAATGCCCGCCGGAGGGAGGCTTTCTTGACCAAGCATATACTTGTCGTCGGCGGCGGCATTGGCGGCACGATGACCGCCAACAGCATCGTGGCCAAGCTTTACCCGGAAGTGGCGCGCGGCGCTGTGAAAGTCACCCTGCTTTCGGATTCGCCCTGGCACTATTACAAGCCGGCGTTCATGTACGTTGCCTTCGACATGTTCTTCGAGGGCGAGTTGCGCCGCAAGCAGCAATCCCTGCTGCGCCCGGAGATCGACTTTCGCGTCGACAAGGTGACCAGCTTCGACTTCGCGGGCTCGAAGGTGAAGACGCAAAGCGGCAAGACCATCGGCTACGACTACATCGTCGTTTCGACCGGCTGCCTGCCAGCGCCCGAACGCATTCCCGGCCTGAAGGAAGCGGGCGACTATTTCTACCAGCAGAAGCCGGCGCTTCAGATGGCTGAGAAACTGCGCAATTTCGAGAAAGGCCGCATCTTCATCACCGTGAACTTCCCGAAAACGCCGAACGTGCCGCACCAGTGCGGCATCGCCCCGGTGGAAACCACGCTGATGCTCGATGAATATCTGCGCCGCAAGGGCGTGCGCGATCAGGTCGAGATCGTCTACACCTATCCGACCGTTTCCCAGCTTCTGCGCAACTGCCTGTTCCTGCAACAGGAGGTGTGCGAGGTGATGCCGGCGATCTTCGAAAGCAAGGGCATCAAGTACCAGCGCGGCTTCACGCTGGCCTCGGTCGACCCGGAGCGCAAGGTCGCCACCTCCGAGGAAGGCAAGGAGGAAGGCTTCGACCTGCTCATGTGCACGCCGCCGATCCGCGCTGTGGACGCGGTTCTGGAAAGCGGCGTCTCGCAAGCCGCCAACAACGAGGGCTGGCTGCCCACCAACCGCCAGACGCTTCAGCTCGAAGGCTTCCCCAACGCCTATGTGATGGGCGACACGGTGGACCTGCCGATCTCCAAGGCGGGCGGCTCCTGCCACAACCAGTGCCCGGTCGTCGTCAACAACATCGCCGGCGACCTGCGCCTCGGACGCACCGTGGACATGTATGACGGCAAGGTGCAGGCGGTGGCCCAGATGGGCCTCGAGGCCGGTATGCCGCTCTGGTACGACTATGACGAGGATGTGCATCCGACGCCGCCGACCAAGGTGGGCGGGCTGCTGCGCAAGGCGTTCAATCGCGGCATCTACTGGTCTGTCGCGCGCGGCATCATCTGAACATCGAAAAACGATTTGCAGCCTCTGGGGAGGACATCACCTTGAACGCATCCGGTCCGGATACCCACGCCACCCTGCCCGAAACCGCCACAGCGCTCTCGCCGCTGCTGGACGAAGCGACGGAACGCGGCCTGAAGGAACTTGTGGAAAAGGTCGCGCCGCTCATTCAGGGCAAGCGCTTCCACAATGTCGTGGACCTGCTTTCGCTGGCCTCCGACGGCGTCGACATGTTCGACGACGCCATGGTCCAGAAACTGATGAAGGCTTACGAGGAATCCATCGGCACCGCCTGGGCCCTCGGCAATGCCGCACGCTACGCACAGAATCAGGCGGCGACCCTGCCTGTGCCGACGCTGTTCGGCCTGCTGCGCACTGCCGGCAACGAGGATGTGCGGCGCGGCCTGCATTTTCTGCTGCAGTTCCTTGCCGTGCTCGGCCGGCAGATGAACAACGACGTGGAGGAATGACCACGGAGGGCGACCTCGCACAACTCTATGAAGCGCGGGTGCGGGACTGGGCGCGCAAGGTGCGCAACGACGCCCGGCTTGCCCCCGCAGACCTCACCGTCAGCCGCACCAGCCCTTTGTGCGGCAGCACGCTGGCGCTCGACATCCGCCATGAAGGCAAGGTCGTGACGGCGCTGGGGTATCGGGCGCGCGCCTGCACGCTCGGCATGGCCGCAACGGCGGTCGTGGCCGCAAAAGCGCCGGGGCGTAGTTTTGGCGAGATCGCGGAAACGGGCGAACGGCTCGCCGCCCTGCTGGCGGGCGAGGACGTTGCCTTTTCCGATCACTGGGCCGAGCTTGGCATGTTCAAGGCGGCACGAACATTCCCATCCCGCCACGGCTCGATCATGCTGCCTTTCGATGCTCTCGCCGAAGCGGCCGCAAAACTGGGCTGAGCGGCTGGCGCATTCCGCTTTTCTCCGAATCGCAAGAACCCTCCAACCCTTTGTCTCGACGCAATTCCGAGCGCAAAACCGCTTCGCACTTTTGCTGGAAATGCTTCACAGCCCGAACTGCTCCGGCCAGTCGCGGTAGAGCGCCACCTGTCCCCCAAGGCGCAGGGCAGCCACTTTCTCCAGATCGATCTCGCCGATCAGCCATCGGCTGGTTTGCGTGGTCAACGCTTCGCTCTCCACAAAAACCCCGCTCGGCGGCATGCCATAGTCGGCCGGCACGTAGAGTGCTGCGCGACCGAAATTCTCGTCCACGGCCGGCGACCATGGCGCGGAGCCGGCGGTCGGCGACACCAGCACGGCCAGCTGGTTTTCCAGCGCACGCGCCTGCGCACCGATGCGCACGCGATGATAGCCGGCTTCGGTGTCGGTGCAGCTTGGCGCGAGGATCAGCTCGACGCCTTCCTCCGCCAGGCGGCGGGCCAGCATGGGAAATTCGTTGTCGTAGCAGATGAGGATGCCGAGCCTGCCGAGCGGCGTGTCGAAGCTGCGCAACCCTCCGGTGCCGGCCGCGATGAACCATTGCTCGCGCTCGAAGCGCGTCATGACGATCTTGTCCTGATGACCGGCAGGACCCTGCGGCCCGAACAGGAAGGCGCGGTTGCGGTATTTGCCATCCGCGTCGAGCACCGGGGCGGAACCGGGGCAGAACCAGACGCCGTGGCGGCAGGCAATGGCCTCGCACAGGTCCAGCCAGCGCGGGATGAGGGGCTGGATGGCGGCGATGGATTTGTGCAGGTCGCCGCGCTCTGCTTCCGGCAACAGGCCGGTCAGCGCCATGGCGGCATATTCGGGCAGAAGCAGCAGCTGCGCCCCGGCTTCCACCGCTTCGCCGGCAAGCCGTTCCAGATGCGCGGCATAGGCATCCCAGCCGTCGAACAGCTCGATGGCATACTGGCAGGAGGCAAATTTCACCATCAGCGCAGTTCCTTCATCCAGAACGACATGGGCTTGGCGCTCTCCTTGTCCTCGCCGATGTCGCGCCACGAAAATTCGGTGCGAAGCTGCGGCTGGTGCACATAGCCGCGCCTGTTCCAGAACGCGTCGAGCGGCACATAGTCCGCCGGCCGCAGAGGATGGTCGGCCGGACGCTCCACCGCGCAGAAGCAGCAATGGTCGAAACGGCCGAGGCGGCGGGCATAGGCTTCCCGCTCCTCGAAGAAACGCACGCCGATGCCGCGCCCGCGATAGGCGGCGAGAAGCACGGATTCGCCGAAATAGAAGATACGCGCCGGATCCCGGCCGCTTTCCGCGAACGGCTTGCGGAAGGCTTCCGTTTCCCGATCCATCGGCACGCCGGTCGAGGCGCCGACGACGGTCTCTCCATCGAACGCCAGCACGAACAGGCTTTCGGGCGCGCTTGCATAGGTGGAAAGATAGGTCTGTTCGTAGTCGGGCGACCCTTCGTAGAGATAGGGAAAGGCCCGGAACACCTCGATGCGCAACCGCGCCAGATCGTCGATATGCGGTCCGATCTCCGGTCCCTGCCGAACCACGATATGCATTGTCGCTCCCGGACTTTCAAAGCTCCAGCGGGTGCTATAGGGCTTGGCGGCAGGCTTGGCCATTGCGTTTGCGAACAGGGAGACACCATGAGCGCCACAGACACCATTTCCGCCTATTACGACGCTTTCAACCGGCAGGACATGGACGCCTTCCTCGACCTGCTGACCGACGACGTGGCGCACGACATCAACCAGGGCGAACGGCAGACCGGCAAGGACACGTTCCGCGACTTCATGGACAAGATGAACCGCTGCTACCGCGAGCGGCTCACCGACATCGTCATCATGGAAAGCGCCGATGGCACGCGCGGTGCCGCCGAATTCACCGTCAACGGCGAATACCTTGCGACAGACGAGGGCCTGCCGGAGGCCGCGGGCCAGAAATATGTGCTGCCGGCCGGCGCCTTCTTCGAGATCCGCGACGGCAAGGTTGCGCGCATCTCCAACTACTACAATCTCAACGACTGGATCGCGCAGGTCGGCGCCTGATCCGGTTTGGGCGGGAATGAAAGCGGGCGCCGGTGCAAAAACCATCCGGCGCCCACTTTCATTTTGTGGCCTGTCAGTCCAGTCGCATGGCCGCCTGCTCATCGCGGCGGCGCTGCACTTCGCGGCGCTTGTTGACAATCGAGGCGGCGATAACACCCAGCGACACAATGCCGATGAGAATGGTGCAGGCGGCATTGATTTCCGGCGTCACGCCAAGCCGCACCTGGCTGTAGATCTTCATCGGCAGCGTCGTCGCGCCCGGCCCGGAGGCGAAGCTGGCAATGACCAGATCGTCGAGCGACAGGGTGAAGGCCAGCATCCAGCCCGAGATGATGGCGGGGGCGATCACCGGCAGGGTGATCTGGAAGAAGGTTTTCACCGGCGGCGCGCCGAGGTCCATCGCCGCTTCTTCCAGCGAGCGGTCGAAGGAGATCAGCCGCGACTGCACCACCACCGCCACGAAGCACATGGAAAATGTGATGTGGGCGAGCGTGACGGTGAGGAAGCCGCGGTCGAGGCCGACCGCCACGAACAGAAGCAGCAGCGACAGGCCGGTGATGACCTCCGGCATGACCAGTGGCGCGAACACCATGCCGGTGAACAGCACCCTGCCCCGGAAGCGCGTGTAGCGCGTCAGCACCAGTGCGGCCATGGTGCCGAGCACCGTGGCCGCGGAGGCCGAGACCAGCGCCACCCGGATCGTGACCCATGCGGCATCCATCAGGCCCTGATTGCGGAACAGCGCCGCATACCATTGCGTGGAGAATCCGCCCCAGACGGTGACCAGCCGCGACGCATTGAAGGAAAAGACGACCAGAAGCACGATCGGCAGGTAAAGAAAGGCAAAGCCCAGCACGATCGAGACGATGTTGAAGCGGCTCCAGGTGGCGTTCATGTCAGCGATCCTGCTCCTGGGCGCGGGCCTGCGCATGCTGGAAGAGGACGATCGGGATGACCAGCACCAAAAGCAGGATGATGGCCACGGCCGAGGCCACCGGCCAGTCGCGGTTGGCGAAGAACTCGTTCCACAGCGTGCGGCCGATCATCAGCGTCTGCGAACCGCCGAGCAGGTCGGGAATGACGAACTCGCCGACCGCCGGGATGAACACCAGCAGGCAGCCGGCGATGACGCCCGGCAGCGACAGCGGGAAGGTGATCTTCCAGAAGGCGCTGATCGGCGGACAGCCGAGGTCCTGCGCGGCCTCGATCAGCGAGTTGTCCATCTTCTCCAGCGACGAATAGAGCGGCAGCACCATGAAAGGCAGATAGGAATAGACGATGCCGATGAAGATCGCCGTATAGGTGTTCATGATGACGAGCGGCGATGAGATGACGCCGATCCCCATCAGGAACTGGTTGAGCAGCCCTTCCGGTTTCAGGATGCCGATCCATGCGTAGACGCGGATCAGGAACGAGGTCCAGAACGGCAGGATGACCAGCATCAGCAGGGTGGGACGCAGCGACGCCGGCGCGCGCGCCATGCCATAGGCGATCGGATAGCCGACCAGAAGCGTGAGAAGGGTCGATATGCCGGCGATGACAACGCTGGAAATATAGGCGTTGAAATAGAGGGGGTCCTCCGTCAGCCAGAGATAATTGTCGAAGCTGAGTTCCCTGAGCGCGGCCCACAAGCCCGAAATGCCTTCGCTGAAATCGATGGCCGGCGCATAGGGCGGCATCGAGATCGCGCTTTGCGACAGCGAAATCTTGAAGACGATGACGAAGGGAATGAGGAAGAAGAACAGCAGCCAGGCGTAGGGAACCAGAATGAGAAGCCGCCCGGTGAAGCCGGATATCAGGCGCGAGAGAAATGTCTTTTCGGCCGGCAGGGCGGCAGATGCGGAAGCGGAGACATTCGCCATGACCGCCCCCTATCGCGTCAGCACGACGCCGGCATCGGGCCGGAAGGAGATCCAGGCGCGGTCGCTCCAGGTGAGCGGATCGTCGACGATCCGCGCGGCATTCAGCATCGAGGCGCGCACGATCTGGCCGTCGTCGAGCTTCACATAGTAGACCGTCATGTCGCCGAGATAGGCGATGTCGTAGACTTCGCCTTCCAGCGCGTTCACGGCATCCTGCGGCTTGCGCGACGAAATCCTGATCTTTTCCGGGCGTATGGCGAAGGCGACGTCGTTGCCCTTCGCCGCCTCGCCGGCATTCTCGACCAGGATCTGAGCGCCGCTGCCGCCGGTGATGCGGGCGCTGTTCTCGGTGCGCTCGGCGACGCTGCCCTCGAACAGGTTCACGTTGCCGACGAAGCCGGCGACAAAGCGGGAATTGGGCGCCTCGTAGATTTCGGCGGGCGTCGCCACCTGCATGACCTCGCCCTTGTCCATGATGGCGATGCGGTCGGCCATGGTCATGGCCTCTTCCTGATCGTGGGTGACGACCACGAAGGTCAGGCCGAGCTCCTGTTGCAGGTCCATCAGCTCGAACTGGGTTTCCTCGCGCAGCTTCTTGTCGAGCGCGCCGAGCGGTTCGTCGAGCAGCAGCACCTTCGGGCGCTTGGCGACGGAGCGGGCGAGCGCCACGCGCTGGCGCTGGCCGCCGGAAAGCTGATGCGGCTTGCGGCTGGCAAAGCGCTCCAGCTTGACCAGCTTGAGCATCTCGGCCACGCGCCTGTCGATGTCGGCCTTCGACATGCCTTCCTGCTTCAGGCCGAAGGCGATGTTCTTCTCCACGCTCATATGCGGGAACAGGGCGTAGGACTGGAACATCATGTTGACCGGCCGCCGGTAGGGCGGGATACCGCGCAAATCTTGCCCGTCGAGCAGAATTTTCCCGGAAGTGGGCTCCTCGAAACCGGCCAGCATGCGCAGGAGCGTGGACTTGCCGCAACCGGATGCACCCAGCAGGGCGAAGAACTCGCGTTCATAGATGGACAGCGACAGGTTGTTGACGGCGGTGAAGTCGCCGAAGCGCTTGGTGACGTTCTCGAACCTGATATAGGGCTTCGCCTGCGGATCGCTCCACGGCGCGAAATCCCTGCGGATGCTGCCCAGTGACTTCATGCTTCGCTCTCCCCCTCCGGACGACCGGTCACATATGCCGAGTGGTGGTCCGGGCTTTTTCCGTTCCGGTTCTGGCGCACTGCCTGCAAGCTGACGGAAGGAAGCCCCGGCCCGTGCCGGGGCTTCCCGAAGATCATTGCCCTGTCACCACCTTGGTCCATGTGCGGGTGAACAGGCGCTGGGTCTTCGGATCGAGCGGCGTGTTGACGAAGAGCTTGGCCATCACCTCGTCCGGCGGATAGACGGCGGGATCGTCATGCACGCCTTCGTCGAGGAACTCCTGCGAGGCCTTGTTGCCATTGGCGTAGTAGACATAGTTCGACGACTTGGCGATGACCTCCGGCTTCATCATGTAGTTGAGGAACTCGTGCGCCTCCTGCGGATGCGGCGCATCGGCCGGGATCGCCATCTGGTCGAACCACATCTGCGTGCCTTCCTTCGGGATCACGTAGCTCAGCTCGACACCGTTGCCGGCTTCCCCGGCACGGTCGCGCGCCTGGAAGACATCGCCCGACCACCCGACCGCAATGCAGATGTCGCCATTGGCGAGGCCGTTGATGAACTCCGACGAATGGAACTTGCGCACATAGGGGCGAACCTTGAGCAGCGCCTCCTCGGCCTTGGCGATGTCGTCCGGCTCGTGGCTGTCGGGATCGAGGCCGAGATAGGCCAGGGTCACCGGGATCATGTCGGTCGGCGAATCGAGGAAGTTGATGCCGCAATCCTTGAGCTTGGCGGCCTGCTCGGGATCGAACACGGCTTTCCAGCTGTCGATCTCGTCGGTGCCCAGCACCTCCTTGATCTTGCTGACATTGTAGCCAATGCCAACGGTGCCCCACATGTAGTTGATGGAATATTCGTTGCCCGGGTCGAAGACGACGGTGCGCTCGCTCACCATATCCCACATGTTCGACAGGTTGGGCAGCTTGGACTTGTCGAGCTTCTGGTAGACGCCGGCCTCGATCTGGCGGGCGAGGAAACTGCTGGTCGGTACCACCACGTCATAGCCGCTGCCGCCGGCCAGAAGCTTGGTTTCCAGAATTTCGTTGGAATCGTAGACGTCATAGACGACCTTGATGCCGGTTTCCTTGGTGAAGTCGTCGATGATCGAGGAATCGATATAATCGGACCAGTTGTAGACATTGACGATGCGTTCCTGCGCCCCTGCCGCGAAGGCGAAGCCTGTCGCAAGCATGGTGGTCACCAGAAGCAAGGTTGATTTTCGCTGCATGAGATACTCCCTTTCCAAATGTTCCCCACCGGCCGCGCTGAGGCGCGCCACCGGACATGTCTTTCAATCTATTAAGCTTCCGGCGGGCCAACAAGCGG
The DNA here is from genome assembly GCF_004363725.1 of Aquamicrobium defluvii. Taxonomy (GTDB): domain Bacteria; phylum Pseudomonadota; class Alphaproteobacteria; order Rhizobiales; family Rhizobiaceae; genus Mesorhizobium; species Mesorhizobium defluvii. The sequence goes on from NZ_SNZF01000002.1 coordinate 235,731, forward strand.
CATTCGACTGCCAGACAATGACGTTTGCGCGACAGGGGCGGCCCGGACGGACGGACACGCCGCGGCATGGAAAGCCCCGACCCCTTCGCCCTTCCGGGAGAGACCGGCGCATGTTCGCCACAAGCTGCCGGACGCTGACGGGATGGTGCGAACAAGGGCAAGATGGGCCTGTCTCATTGTTGCCTTTCACCCAGCCTGCCTTTGGCACGGAGGCTTTGTCAATGGGAAGTTGAACGGATCGGATGTTGCCATCAGTTCGGCGCCGGCAGCCCGCTGACGCCCGGCCGGGGCGGCAGCGAATGACGCCGGAATTCGCGCGCGATGTGCACGAGCAGGGCGGCGAACACGATGCCGCCGCCGAGCAGCGTCCGTCCGGAAGGAACCTCCGCGTGGGCCAGCCACACCCATACCGGCCCCAATATGGTCTCGAACGTGCCGAGCAGGGCCGCCATGGCGGCGGGGATCATCCGCGCCCCGGTGGCGAAACAGGCCAGACCCAGGCCGAGATTCACGACCCCGAAGGCGAACAGGAAAACCATGTCGTGCCCGGACACCTTGAGGGAAGATGCCTGCGTGAGGGCGAGGAGGGCGGCGAACACGGTGCCGAGGCAGGTCGCCGGCGTCATGCGCACATTGGAAAAACGGCGGGTTATGACGGTGGCAGTGGCGAGCGCGCAGGTGATGGCCAGCGCCAGACCGTCGCCGATGGGCGAAACCGAGCCGCCCAGCGTTTCCGACACCATCACGCCGACACCGACGATGACGAAAAAGATGGCAACCCATGTGCTGCCCGATACTTTTTCACGCAGGGCGATCCACGCAAACAGCGCCGCGACCAGCGGAACGCCGGCCTGTATCAGCAGGATGTTGGCGACGGTGGTGTAGGAAAGCGCCACCACGAAGCAGATCGATGCCGTGGCAAAGCAGGCCGCGACGGCCAGTCCCGGCAAGCCCATATCGCGAAACATCCGCACGGTGCCGCGCCAGCCATCGCGCCAGACCATGTAGGCGATCAGGAAAGCGGTCGCCCATAGGGAGCGCCAGAAAATCACCGCCCATGGATCGGCCGCGTCGATATAGCGGGCAATGGCTCCGCCCAGGCTCCACAACAGCGCCGACAGAAAGACAAGTGCGGCGCCGTATCGGGAAGCGCGCGCCTGCGACGTCACCGCGACAGAGGATGATGCCAACTCAGCCATGCCGCCCTCCCCGAAGCGCAACGCTTTATCCGTCCCCGGCACTTACCGCCGGGATCGGGGCGTGGGAAGGTCCAGAATGCCCCGAAGCATTGGCCGGCAGCCGGCTCCTACTGGAAGTCGAACGCGCTGAGGCCCGTCACCATCTCGTCGAGGCCAAGCGGGCGCGTGACCGGCGGGGCGGCGCGCGACAGGCAGCCGGAGCGCTCGCAGAGCCGGCAGGCGGGGCCGACGGGCGTCACCGACCCGGCGCCCGGCAGGGCCGCACCATAGACCACCTCGTCCTTGTAGGCGATGTCGCAGCCGAGCAGCAGCGCGGTACGGCGCGGCCGTTCGTTGAATGCGCCCTGCGGCCCTTCCAGCGTTCGCGCCACGCAAAGGAACTCGGCTCCGTCCGGCATCTCGACGGCCTCGACGAATATCTGCCCCGGCTGCGTGAAGGAGGCATGCACGGCAAGCTTGGGACAGCCCCCGCCGAAACGGCTGTGCGGGAAACCGGCGCTGCCCGCCTTGCGGAAGGGATGGCCGGCATTGTCCACCTCCAGCATGAAGAAGGGCACGCCGGCGCTGCCCTGGCGCTGAAGCATGGTCAGCCGGTTCGCCGCCTGCTCGAAGGAGACTGAAAAGCGCGAACGCAGCACGTCGACATCGTAGCGTGCACGCTGGGCGGCGGCGAGGAAGGGCTGGTAGGGCATCATCAGCGCATGGGCGGCATAGCGGCCGAGCTCGAAACGGGCCAGCCGCCGCGCCTCGTCGCTGGACAGTTTCAGGGCAGCGATCCCGGCCGCGATCGCCACCGACATGCGCATCAGGCAGGCTTCCATCGCCACTTCGCGCAACTGATCGAAGGGCGATAGCCGCTCCGAGAGAAACAGGCGCTGCGAATGACGGTCGTAGCGGCGGCGCCAGTTGGGCATGGTCGCCACCGGCAGCACACGAACGGTAATGCCATATTCACGCTTCAGCCAGGCCTTGAGCGCGCCGTAGAGGTCGTCGCCCGGCTCCAGCACACGAATAAAGGCTTCCGCCTCCTCCTCCAGTGCGGGGTGATGGTTAGGGAGGCGCTCGAATACCTCGTGCACCTCGTCCATGGGCAGGCGTGCGCCGGAAAGCGCGGTGCCGCGCCCCTCGCGCGCCAGCAATTCGTTGAGGTCCGACAGGCGCTCGGCCTGCTCGCGATAGGCGCGGTAGAGCTTGATCATCGCGGCGGCCGCATTGGGCGCAGCCTCCGCCACCTCGACCAGCTCCTGTTCGCCCGGAAGCTCGCCGGCCAGCAGAGGATCGGCGAACATTTCCCTCAATGCGGCAATCGACCCGCCGGCCTGTGCCTGCAACTCATCCGGCTCGACCTTGTAGACGGAAGCCAGCCGCAGGATGAGCTGCACGGTCAGCGGACGCTGGTTGCGCTCGATCAGGTTGAGATAGGAGGGTGAGATGCCCAGGCCCTCGGCCATCGCCGTCTGGGTCAGCCCCTTGGCGTTGCGGATGCGGCGGATACGGGGTCCGGCAAAGATCTTCTGTTCAGCCATGACGACGGCATTTTACACGATTTTACAAAACCGGCACTGAATTTCACAGTCACGGCTTTTTACAATTTTGACAAATTTACAGCCGCGATCTGTCAAACGCAACACAGATTTTCCTTTATTTACAGCCGAAAACCCCGGTTTTCCTCGCCTTTACCGCACCGCAATGTAAATCAAGTCTCAGAGGCAGACGCCAATCCTGATGGCGAGGTGAATGCCGGATACTTTCACAACCGAACTGCTGGAGCTGTAAATGACCGATTTTTACAACCTCGTCCCGTCCGCGCCGGAAGGCCGTTTCGAAGGCATCGAGCGTCCCTACACCCCGGAAGACGTGAAGCGGCTGCGTGGCTCGGTGCAGATCAGGTACACGCTGGCCGAGAACGGCGCCAACCGCCTGTGGAAGCTCATCCATGAGGAAGACTTCGTCAACGCGCTGGGCGCGCTGTCGGGCAACCAGGCCATGCAGATGGTCCGCGCCGGCCTGAAGGCCATCTATCTGTCGGGCTGGCAGGTCGCCGCCGACGCCAACACGGCATCCGCCATGTATCCCGACCAGTCGCTCTACCCGGCCAACGCCGCACCGGAGCTCGCCAAGCGCATCAACCGCACCCTGCAGCGCGCCGACCAGATCGAGACGGCGGAAGGCAAGCTGTCGGTCGACACCTGGTTCGCGCCGATCGTGGCCGATGCCGAGGCCGGCTTCGGCGGCCCGCTCAACGCCTTCGAGATCATGAAGGCGTTCATCGAGGCCGGCGCCGCAGGCGTCCACTTCGAAGACCAGCTCGCTTCGGAGAAGAAGTGCGGCCATCTGGGCGGCAAGGTGCTGATCCCGACCGCCGCCCACATCCGCAACCTCAACGCCGCGCGCCTCGCTGCCGACATCATGGGCGTTCCCACGCTGATCGTCGCCCGCACCGACGCCGAGGCCGCCAAGCTGCTCACCTCCGACATCGACGAGCGCGACCAGCCCTTCGTCGACAAGGACAAGGGCCGCACCGCGGAAGGCTTCTATCAGGTGAAGAACGGCATCGAGCCATGCATCGCCCGCGCCATCGCCTACGCGCCGCATTGCGACCTGATCTGGATGGAGACCGGCAAGCCGGATCTGGAGCAGGCCCGCAAGTTCGCCGAGGCCGTGCACAAGGCTCATCCGGGCAAGCTGCTCGCCTACAACTGCTCGCCGTCCTTCAACTGGAAGGCCAATCTGGACGACGCCACCATCGCCAGGTTCCAGCGCGAACTGGGCGCCATGGGCTACAAGTTCCAGTTCATCACGCTGGCCGGCTTCCACCAGCTCAACCACGGCATGTTCGAGCTGGCCCGCGGCTACAAGGACCGGCAGATGGCAGCCTATTCGGAGCTTCAGGAAGCCGAATTCGCCTCCGAGGCCAATGGCTACACGGCGACGAAGCACCAGCGCGAGGTCGGCACCGGCTATTTCGACGCCGTGTCGCTCGCCATCACCGGCGGCCAGTCGTCGACCACCGCGATGGGCGAATCCACTGAAACCGAACAGTTCCGCCCGGCTGCGGAATAACAGACCCGGCGGCCCGAAAGCCGTCATTCCAAGGGAGAACCGAAAATGGCACCGATCACCCGCGTCAAGGAAAGGGCAGAGGAACAGTCTTCTGCCATGAACACCGACCAGCAGGCCGCCATCCGCATGCTGGCCAACGACCTGCACCGCCTCAACCAGTCCGTGATGAAGGCTGTCGAGGCCGGCGTATCGGTCGAACTGGTCCGCTCGGCCCGCCATCACAGCGGCGAAGGCAACTGGGGCGACCTGCTCATCCCGGTGATCGTCACCCAGGCTCACAACTGAGCCGCACCCGATCCGCCGCCCCGCATGCCTCGTAAGCCGGGGTGGCGGCAGGACAGTGGCGACACGGTTCATCCGGGCTCCCTGCCCTGAAGTCGCCCCCGCAGCCGCTGCGGGGGCGATTTTTGTGCCGTCGCCTGCCCCGCCATGCAGGAAACTTACCACTTTATGCTGATTTGGTATTAACTTGACAGTCGAAGCGGCGTCACCCAAAAGGAGGAGGGTTTCAACCCTGCATTGAGCAGATGGTGTAGATCGGATTGTCTTCGTACTTCGATCAAGACGGCGGCGCTGTTTCCGGACGCGGGACGTACGTGGACGAGGGCGGCATCGCCGACCTCTCGCGGGTGATGGTCGTCGGCCGCTCGCGCATCACGCAGGTGGTCGTGGCCAAGATCGTGCAAGGGCTGGGTTTGCGGCCGCTCGTCGAATCGCCCGAATCCGCCGTGCAGGCCCTGCGCTCGATGCTGCCGGGTATCGTCGTTCTCGATGGCGGCCCCGAGAACCGCGACTGCGACCCCCCTGATGCCGGTGCTTGCGGCTCTGCGCCGGGGCACGGGCGGTCTGCGACCGGCGCTGGTGCTGTTGTCGACCCGCATGGCCTCATCCGCCAGCCTTTCCGTGCCAGGCCTCGTGGATGCGGTGGTGGCCAAGCCGATCACGCCGGAGCAGTTGCAGCCCGTGCTCAGCCGGCTTGCGAGCTGAAAATCTGAAGCTGAGGGCGCGAAGCTGAAACAGCGCGGCCCGCTTCCGGCGGAGCGGTGCTTCGGCAGATACCAATTCCGGGCCTTTTTTGCCGCAGCCTTGGCAAAGCGCCTGCCAATTGCCGCAAGGCCATGTATATCGCATGGTCGAAAAGGCAGCGGAAGGAAGCTCCGCGCCTCGCTGGACCAAAGGCGAAGAGGATTGCCCATGACCATCGACGCGCTTTTCGAAGCCGGCTCCGCACCTGAGGCCGGGGCCCTGCCCACGATCACCATTCCGCGCCCGGACGACTGGCACGTCCACCTGCGCGACGGCGCCATGCTCAAGGCCGTCCTGCCCTATACGGCGGCACAGTTCGCGCGCGGCATCATCATGCCCAATCTGGTGCCGCCTGTGGTGACGGTGGCGGACGCGCTTGCCTATCGCGACCGCATCCTCGCCAACCGTCCGCAGGGTTCGGACTTCGAGCCACTCATGACCTGCTACCTCACCGACCGCACCGATCCGGACGAGATCGAGCGCGGCTTCGGCGAGCGCGTATGGATCGCCGCCAAACTCTATCCCGCCGGCGCGACCACCAATTCCAGCCATGGCGTGACCGATCTTGCCGGGCTTTCGCCGGTGCTGGAGCGGATGGAGAAGATCGGCATGCCGGTGCTGGTCCATGGCGAATCCACCGATCCGGAGGTCGACATTTTCGATCGCGAGGAGGTGTTCATGGAAAACACGCTCCTGCCGATGCTGAAGCGCCACGAGGGGCTTAAGGTGGTGGTCGAGCACGCCACCACGTCCGGCACGGTCGACATCGTGCGCGTCCACGCGCCACGCGTTGCCGCTACGATCACGCCGCACCATCTGGTGATCAACCGCACCTCGATCTTCCAAGGGGGGCTGCGGCCGCATCTCTACTGCCTGCCGGTGGCCAAGCGCGAGAGCCACCGCCAGGCGCTGCGCAAGGCGATCACCTCCGGCGAGAGCTGTTTCATGATCGGCACCGACAGTGCCCCGCACATGCGCTCGTCCAAGCAGGCCGAATGCTGCTCGGCCGGCGTGTTCGGCGGGGTCACGGCCTTGCAGACCTACGTGCAGGTGTTCGACGAAGAGGGCGCGCTCGACCGCTTCGAGGCGTTCGCCTCGCTGAACGGCGCCCGCTTCCACGGGCTGGCGCCGAACAGGGGCACTGTCACCCTGGTCAAGAAGCCGGGTGTCGCCGTGGCTGCCGTACCGATCGGCGAGGAGGACATTGTGGTGTTCCGTGGCGGCGAGACGCTACCCTGGTCGATCGGCGGTACCGGCGCCTAGAGCGTTTTGCAGTCAGACGGAATCGTCGGGCGTCGCATAAATGCGGCAAAAACAAACAGATAGAGCGGCAGCCCGGATATATCCGGGCGTCCGCCGCTCTAGAGCGATTCCAGCAAAAGTGCGAAGCGGTTTTGCGTTCGCGATCACGTCGAAACAAAGGGTTGGAGCATTTCCGCGATTCGGGGAAACGCTCTAAACGCCCATCGCACTGCGCGGCAGGCGGATGAGATCGCCGAAACGGGCGCGCAGGCGCTCGTCGAGCGTGCGCGACACATGGCGCGGGAAACGCCCGGCAAGAACACGACGTTTTTCCGCCACCGCGCGCATGACGATGTCGGGACGGCCATTGTCTTCCCATTCGCGCGGCGACCAGCGCTCCGCGATCAGCGGATAGGTGTGGGGGGCCTCTTCCCGCACCGGCGGGAGACCGAGATAGTGGCCGGGACCGCCGAGGCAGGTCTGTTCTATCAGGGCAACCGAGAGCTGGTCCCCGCCGGCACTCATGCCGGCCCGGCTGTTCAGGCAATGGCCCAGCATGTCGTTGTCGATGATGAGACTTTCCAGGCAGAAGCCGAGCAGCGCGGCATGGGTGCCGGCCGCCTCATAGACGAGATCGGCCCCGCTGAGAGCGGCCAGCATATCGGTGATGCCTTTCTCATAGCCCGACTGGCTGTCCGGCAGCTTGGAATCGGTCATGCCGGCGGCGGTGCTTCCCGGCAGGTTGTAGAAGCGGGCCATCTGGGCGCAGGCCGCCCCGAGCAGGGCCTGCTCCGGCGAGCCCCCGGCCATGGCTCCACTGCGGGGATCGGAGGCGAAGGGCCAGGCGGCGAAGATCGCCGGATGGCCCGGCTTCAGCGCGTTGACATAGACGAGACCGGCGAGCACCTCGGCAACCGTCTGCACCACGGCGCCAGCCAGATCAGCCGGGGCGGTGTTGCCTGCCTGCCCGACGGACAGCAGCAGGATCGGCAGACCGCCCTTCACGCACTCCTCAAGAACGCCGCAGGCATCCTCGGCGAACTTCATCGGCGAGACGACAAAGCAATTGGAGTTGGAGACGAAGGGACGGGCACGGAATTTTTCTTCGCCGCCGGCGATCATGTGCAGCATCTCCAGCGCCGGCTTCACATTCTCGCGCACCGTGAAGGAGATCCCGACATGTTTGGATGTTCCGGTCACACAGGCATAGAGCGTGTTGAAATCCAGCTCGAGCGGATCGGCGATGTCGCGCGCCACCATGGGTCGCTGGAAGAAATGGATGTTGTCCAGCCCCTCGGCCAGACGGGCCGCGTCATAGATGTCCTGAAGGCGCGATTCGCGATACTCCCGTCGCTCCGCATCGACGAGGTTCACAGCCAAGCCGGCCGTGCCGAAATGAACATTGCTGCCATCAAGCAGCAGGTCGTGTCCGGGCCTCTGCCCATATAAAGTGATGTCGCGGGCGGCACCCCCGATGGTGTCGAGGACCAGATTGCGCGGGAAGCGGATGCGCCCGTCCGCGCCAAGAACGGCCCCGACGCCCGTCAGGGCATCGACACAGGAAGGGATGGCATCGGCGAAGCCCACCGTTTCGAGGACGGTGAGCGCCGATTCATGGATGCGCTCGATGTCGTTCGGGCCCAGCGGCCGGTAGCCGGGACCACAGGCTCGGGACGCATCATGGGCCGGCGCGCTCGTTTTCATCGCCGCTTCCCCCGCTGGCAAGATCGCATCCTGCAAAGACTACGCAATCCGGCCACGCGCCAGCGATGAGCCATGGGCGTCCGGCTTCTGTACCAAAGCAATGGCTCAGGCCGCTGCGGGCCGGCGGCCGGCAGCGGTGGCAAGTTCGCGGATGCCGGGCTCGATGTGCTGGAGAGCGATCGAGGAAATGCCGAGCCGCACGAAGCGCGATGGTTTCTCGTCGAAGCCGAAATAGCGGTCGCCGGGCTCGATGATGACGCTGCGGCTGGCCGCGGCGACGGCCAGGTCGCGCGCGTTGACGCCACGGGGGGCTTCCAGCCACATCGAGGTTCCGGCCCCCGGATGCTCCGAACGCCATTCCGGCAGGAAAGCCGAGACGACCTGCCGCAACCGCTTGCGCCGCTCATCGAAGGCGCTCGACAGGCGCCTCACCAGCGCCTCGTGATGGCCCAGCGACAGGAACAGCGCCACGGCGCGCTGGTTGTTAGCCGGCGGGTGGCGCAGCATGAAGCGGCGCAGCGCGCGCAGTTCCGAGATCAGCCCGGCGGACGCGACGATGTAGCCGAGACGCAGGCCCGGCGCGAGCGTCTTGGACATGGAGCCGACATAGACGACGCGGCCCGAGCGATCGACGCTTTTCAGCGCCTGCTGCGGCGCGTCGTCGAGCAACTGGCTGTCATAGCCGTCCTCGATGACGATCTGGTTGTGACGGTCGGCACGGGCGAGAAGGTCCCGCCGGCGTTCCTCCGACAGCGGCACCATGGTCGGGCAATGATGGCTCGGCGTGATGAAGACGAAGCCGGCATCGGAGGGAATGCGTTCGGTCACGATGCCCGATTGGTCCACCGGCACGGGCACCGTCTCGGCGCCGGCAAGCTGGAAGGTCGAGCGCGCATCGGGATAGCCGGGGTCTTCCATCGCCACTTTCGAGCCCTTGCCCATCAGCAGCGTGGCCAGCATGTAGAGCGCATTCTGCGCCCCCAGCGTGACGATGATCTCGTCGGGGTTGGCGAAAATGCCACGACGCGGCAACAGGCGCGCCTGGATCTGCTCGATCAGCAGCGGGTCGTCGCGGTCGACCATGTCCGAGGCCCAGTTGCGGATTTCCAGCACCGCCAGCGCCATGCGGTTGCATTCGCGCCATTCGGCAGTCGGGAACAGGCCGGGATCGAACTGTCCGTAGACGAAGGGATAGGAGGATTTGATCCAGTTCTCATGCTTGTTGGGCGGCGGCATGTCGGACGCGGCGATGCGGCGGCGCGCCTTCCAGTCGATCTCGTTCGACTGCTCGGCCGCCTTCTGCGGCTTGGCCGGCGTGGCCAGCACATCGGGATTGACGAAATGCCCGCGCCGCTCGCGCGCGATCAGGAAGCCCTGATCGACGAGCTGCTGGAAGGCCAGCACCACCGTGCCGCGCGCCACGCCGAGCTTTTCGGCCAGTATGCGGCACGACGGCAGCGGCATGGAGGCCGCGATCTGGCGATCGAGAATGGCGGCGACGATGGCCTGCCTGATCTGCGCCTGAAGGGTTTGCCCCGAATCCGCCGATATGCGGAAAAGGCCCGACCAGATGGCCGTGTCGTTTCGCTGGGACATGATCACTCCCCGGTGGACAGTCTTTTCTAGCTGTGTGGACCAGTAGAGTGTCGCTTGGCACAAGCAATTAAGCCAATCAATTTTTCTGATCCTATAGATTTATGCCAGTGATGTATTGGGCAGACATGAAGCCGGAAATACATATTGAATCGATTTAAAATCGATCCGATAACAGCGGCGGCAGGAGGTTGCCGTGGCCGGTGCAGGGGGAGTTCCACCGACGGGAGGAACGCCCTACATTCCCATCCGAACCGGGCCGGCGGCAGGCCGCCTTTTCGTACCATCATCGGAGATGTCCGTGGACCGTTCCGCTTTCGACCGTATCCTTGCCGAGCTTCGCCAGCGCCACAGCACAGGCAAGGTGGATGCGCGCGCCGCCTTCCGCGCCGACCCGCGGCGTTTCGCGCGGCTGTCCGCCACCGATGGCGACATGCTGCTCGACTGGTCCAAATGCGCGGTCGACGACGCCACCATGGACCTGCTTGGCAAACTGGCGGCAGCCGCGGGCATGGAAGCGCGGCGCGACGCCATGTTCGCCGGCGCTCCTATCAACGTGACCGAGGACCGCGCTGTGCTGCACACAGCCTTGCGCGCTCCGGGCAGGCACGAACCGGACATCGACGGTCATGACATCGGTGCGGATGTGGCCTCGGTGCTGGATGCGATGAGCGCCTTCGCCAATGCGATCCGCAGCGGCGAGGCGCGGGGGGCGACCGGCAAGGCGATTACCGACATCGTCAATATCGGCATCGGCGGTTCGGATCTCGGCCCCGTCATGGTGACGCTGGCGCTCGCGCCCTGGCATGACGGGCCCCGCGCCCATTATGTGTCCAATATCGACGGCGCGCATATCCACGACACGCTGAAGGGGCTCGATCCCGAGACCACGCTCGTCATCGTCGCCTCCAAGACCTTCACCACGGTCGAGACCATGACAAATGCCCGGACGGCGAAGAGCTGGATCGAAAAGGCGCTGGGCAAGGAGGCGGTCGCGCATCATTTCGCCGCCGTCTCCACCGCGCTCGATCTGGTCGCCGCCTTCGGCATCACGCCGGAGCGCGTGTTCGGCTTCTGGGACTGGGTCGGCGGGCGCTATTCGGTGTGGGGTGCGATCGGCCTGCCGGTGATGATCGCGATCGGTCCGCAACGCTTTCGCGACATGCTTGCGGGCGCGCATGAGATGGACACGCATTTCCGCACCGCACCGCTTTCCTCCAACCTGCCCGCGCTGCTTGGCCTCGTTGGCTGGTGGCACCGCGTCGTGTGCGGCTATCCATCCCGTGCCGTCATCCCCTATGACCAGCGCCTGTCGCGCCTGCCCGCCTATCTCCAGCAGCTCGACATGGAATCCAACGGCAAGAGCACGTCGCTCGACGGGACGCCGGTCACCACGCCCACCGGCCCGCTGGTATGGGGCGAGCCCGGCACCAACGGCCAGCATGCCTTCTTCCAGCTCCTGCATCAGGGCACCGACATCATCCCCGTCGAATTCCTCGTCGCCGCCAACGGCCACGAGCCGGAACTGCGGCATCAGCACGACCTTCTGCTCGCCAACTGCCTGGCGCAGTCCGAGGCGCTGATGAAGGGCCGCACGCTGGAGGAGGCACGCGCGCAGATGCTGGCCAAAGGCATGGACCTCGCAAAAGTGGACAGGATCGCGCCACATCGCGTCTTTTCAGGCAATCGCCCGTCGATCACCATTCTCTACAGGTCTCTCGATCCGGCGACGCTCGGCCGGCTGGTCGCGCTCTATGAACATCGCGTCTTTGTCGAAGGTGTGCTTTACAACATCAATTCCTTCGACCAGTGGGGGGTCGAGCTCGGCAAGGAACTGGCGACGCAATTGCTGCCTGTCGTGGAAGGCAAGGAGAATGCCGCGGGCAGAGACGCCTCGACCGCCGGTCTGGTGAAACACATTCTCGGGCTCAGAGAGAAACAGGGCGCGAGCTGAAGGAGAAGCAGGGTCTTGGCCGGAATCAAGGGAATCCTTTTCGACAAGGACGGCACGCTGGTCGACTTCCACGCGACATGGTCGGCCGTAGCCGAACTGATGGCGATGGAGGCGGCCGACGGCAACAGGGACAAGGCCGACAGGTTGCTGGAGGCGGCCGGGCTCGACCCGGAGACACACACCTTCAGAGCCGATTCCGTCTTTGCCGCCGGCACCAATCTCGACATCATCGAGTTGTGGTTTCCCGGGCTGCCGCGCAGCGCACAGCTTGAAACCGTGGAACGTTTCAACCGCATCACCACCGACAAGGGCGCGGCCATGGCGGTTGCTCTTCCCGGCGTCATCAGCGCACTGGGCAGCCTGCATGCCCAGGCCTACCGGCTGGGCGTGGCGACCAACGATTCGACGCTCGGCTGCGAGAGAACGCTGGTGGCCCTCGGTATCGCCCAGCTGTTCGAGGCGGCCTATGGCTATGACGCGGTGGCCAACGCCAAGCCGGCGCCCGACACGGTACGCGCCTTCTGCGACCTGACCGGGCTCAAGCCCTCGGAGATCGCCATGGTGGGCGACAACCGTCACGACCTCGACATGGCCCATGCGGGCGGCTGCGGCCTTGCCATAGGGGTGCTTTCGGGCACGGGAACGCGCGATTCGCTGTCCTCGCTTGCTGACGTGGTGCTGGAGTCCGCCGCCGATCTGCCGGGCTACCTCGCCTCCCTGGGGTCGATTCCGCGCAAGAAAGCGGTGTTCTGAAGCATGAAGCCCCAGCTCTGCCGTCCTGTGGCGGTGTTTGACGCGGGCATCGGCAGCTATGCCATCGTGGCCGAAATCCACAAGGCGTTCCCGAAACGGGACATCCTCTATTTCGCCGACCGCGCCAGCTTTCCCTATGGCGGCAAGGGGCGCGACGAGCTGCTTTCGGTGATGCGGCGCTCCCTGACCTTCCTGTCGCGGTACGAACCGGGCGCCATCGTCATCGCCTCCAATGCGCCCTCCATCATGGTGCTGGAGGAGTTGCAGCGCGAACCCGGACCGCCTCTGTTCGGCGTGCACCCGCCCCTGGAAAAGGCGCTTTCACGGACACGGACCGGACATGTCGGCATCCTGGGCGTCCGCTCGCTGGTCGAAAGCCCGATGCTCTCCGGCTTCATAGCCCGACACACGGCGCATCCCGACCGGGTTGCGCAAATCGACGCCTCGCCCATGGTTGAGCTGGTCGAAAGCGGGGCGTTCCTGTTCGACCCGGCCGCAACCCAGCAACGCGTCGAAGCCTTCATGCGCGAGGTTCGCGACCGCCATCCCCGCATCGACGTTTTCACGCTGTCGAGCACGCATCTGCCATGGCTGGCGGATTTCTTCATGAAAGCCTGCCCCGCCGCCGTCTTCCTCGATCCGGCGACGGAGGTTGTCGCCGGGCTGTGCCCGGAAGAGGGCGGCAGCGGGCAGATCCGCGGGCTGGTTACCGGGAGCGAGCGCTACGACATCGCCTCGTTCCGGGCCATGCTGGACAAGATGGGCGTGTCGATACCGCTGGAAGCGGTGACCGTCGGCTGACGGCCACCGCAATTTCTGTCAGGAGTCGCGCAGTTCTCGCCTGAGGATCTTGCCCACCGGCGTTTTCGGCAACTCGTCGCGGAACTCGATGTATTTCGGACGCTTGTAGCCGGTGAGGTTTTCCCGGCAATAAGCGATCAGCGCCTCGACGGTGAGGTTGGGGTCGCGGCGCACCACGAAGAGCTTCGGAACCTCGCCCGACTTCTCATCCGGCACGCCGACGGCAGCCGCCTCCAGAACGCCCGGATGATTGGCGACGACTTCCTCCAGCTCGTTCGGGTAGACGTTGAAGCCGGAGACGAGGATCATGTCCTTCTTGCGGTCAACGATCTTGGTGAAGCCTTCGGCATTCATGAAGCCCATGTCGCCGGTCTTGAAGAAACCGTCCGGCGTCATGACCTTTTCGGTCTCCTCCGGCCGGTTCCAGTATCCGGCCATGACCTGCGGCCCGCGGATACAGATTTCGCCGACCTCGCCCGGTGCGACGTCGTTGCCGTCGTCGTCGCGTATGACAACCTCGGTCGATGGAATGGGCAGGCCGATGGTGCCGGTGAAATCCGGCGACGAGCATTTGTTGGCCGTCGCGACCGGCGAAGTTTCCGAAAGGCCGTAGCCCTCGGTGATGTGGTTGCCGGTCAGCGCCTTCCAGCGGTCGGCCACGCCCTGCTGCACGGCCATGCCGCCGCCCAGCGAAAGCACCAGCGAACTGAAATTCAGCTTGCGGAACTCCTCATTGTTGAGCAGCGCATTGAACAGCGTGTTGAGACCGGGGAAAATGTTGAACGAATGGTTGCGGATCTCCTTCACGAATGCCGGAATATCGCGCGGATTGGGAATGAGCACATTGAGCGCGCCCTGCTGCATGCCCATCAAGCCGTTCACCGTGAGAGCGAAGATGTGATAGAGGGGCAGCGCGCAGACATAGACCTGATGCGCCGGCTTCGGCTTGACCGTGAAGGCGTCCTCCACCCACAAGGACAATTGCTGCACATTCGACAGAACGTTGCGATGCAGCAGCGTCGCGCCCTTCGACACCCCGGTCGTGCCGCCGGTATATTGCAGGAAGGCGATGTCGTCGGGGCCGACCTCGGCAGGCTGGAGGGTATGCGCCGCACCGATCTTCAGGGCGGCGTTGAAGCGGATGTGGCCGGGCAGCGACCATGCCGGAACCAGCTTCTTCACGCGCCGGACCACCAGATTGACAAGCGCGCCCTTGAGGCCGAGCAGGTCGCCCATGGCCGCGACCACCACATGCCTGACCTGTGTCTTGCCGATTGCCGCCTGAAGGGTGTGGGCGAAGTTCTCCAGTATGACGATGGCTTCCGCGCCGGAGTCCTGAAGCTGGTGCTCAAGCTCGCGCGCCGTGTAAAGCGGGTTGACGTTGACCACCACATAGCCGGCGCGCAGCACCGCCATCATCGCCACGGGATATTGCAGCACGTTCGGCATCATCAGCGCCACACGCGCGCCCTTCGCCAGCCCGACGGACTGGAAATAGGCGGCAAGCGCGGCTGAAAGACGCTCAATCTCGGCAAAGGATACGGTCCTGCCCATGCTGGCGAAGGCGGGATTGCCGGCATAGCGCTTGCAGGAATCGACCAGCAGAGCGCCGATGGAGGGGGCGATCAGCTCGCCGATTTCCGCCGGCATGTTCGCCGGATAGCTGGCGAGCCACGGTTTGGCGGCCTTGCCGCCGGCTTTCCCCGGCGCGGCGGCGGACGCAGCCCGCGTGGCGCTGGCGGGTGCCGTGGCGGAGGTGCCCGCCCCAGTCTTCGCCGCCCCGGTCTTCGCCGCCTTCGGCTTCGCCGCCGCGGCCTTGCCGGAGGTTGCCTTGTTCGCCGCAGGCGCGGCTTCGGATTTCCCTGCCATCGTGACATCGGCCTTCGCCTTTGTCGCCGCGGTCTTCTTCGCCGCCGGCTTCGCGACTTCCGCCTTTGCCTGCGCCTTCACCTTCCCAGCCGCTGTCTTGCTGACTGCACCCGATCCGCTGACGGGCTTTTCCCTGGTTGCCTTGGCCAATGCGTCCTCCCTGGTTTCTTTCCGGGAATATGGTCAACCGGCTCGCCTTCCCTGGGAATGCGCCTCCCTGCCGGCTTAATTCTCGCAGGCGAACCGCCTCATCCGTCCTGCAACTGTATCTATGGGTACAAAGCCGCGCCTTGCAAGCCGTGCCGCAGCGGCAGGCAGCAGCGATTCTTTCTTGTGCCACCTGCCTGCCCGGCCCGCGCAATCCGCATCGATCATGCAGTTCAAGTCATAAAACGTCGAAAGCATTGCGCACAGCTTTTGCGGAATTACGCAAAGGGGCCGTAACAGGAAATTTTATTCCCGTTACCCTGGGGCAGATCGACGGGGAGTTCCAAAGCCGTGAAAACGATGCTTATATGCCGGCTTCACCAGGCTGACAAACGGGGCTTGGGAAAATATCAGGGAGTCCTCAATGAACAGGAAACTGACACTTGCAGCCGCGTTGCTGGCTGCAACCGTCATGGGTGGAGCAGCCAACGCGAAAACCTTCGTCTATTGCTCCGAAGGTTCGCCGGAAGGCTTCGACCCCGGCATGTACACAGCCGGCACCACGTTCGACGCCGCCGCCCATACCGTCTACAACCGCCTGCTCGAGTTCAAGCCGGGAACGACCGAAACCGAGCCGGGCCTCGCGGAAAGCTGGGAAATCTCCGACGACGGCCTCGAATACACCTTCAAGATCCGTCAGGGCGTGAAGTTCCAGACCACCGACTTCTTCACTCCGTCGCGCGACCTGAATGCCGACGACGTGGTCTTCTCCTTCGACCGCCAGCTCAACTCCAACAATCCCTGGAACCAGTATGTTGCTGGCGCTTCCTGGGAATATGCCAACGGCATGGGGTTCCCGGCGCTGATCAAGTCGGTCGAGAAAGTTGACGACTATACCGTCAAGATCACCCTGAACCAGCCCGAGGCGCCTTTCCTTGCCAACCTCGCCATGCCCTTCATGTCGATCGTGTCCAAGGAATATTCCGACAAGCTGGAAGCCGACGGCAAGAAGGAGCTGATGAACCAGCAGCCGCTCGGCACCGGTCCGTTCGCCTTCGTCGCCTATCAGCAGGATGCCGTGATCCGCTACAAGGCCAACCCGGACTACTGGGGCGGCAAGCAGAAGATCGACGACCTCGTCTTCGCCATCACCACCGACGCCGCCGTGCGCTACCAGAAGCTGAAGGCCGGCGAATGCCACCTGATGCCGTTCCCGAACGCGGCCGACGTGGAAGCCATGAAGGCGGATCCGAACCTCAAGGTTATGGAGCAGGAAGGCCTCAACATCGCCTACCTCGCCTACAACACAACCCAGGCGCCGTTCGACAAGGTCGAGGTGCGCAAGGCGCTCAACATGGCCATCAACAAGAAGGCCATCGTCGATGCGGTGTTCCAGGGCGCGGCCACGGAAGCCAAGAACCCGATCCCGCCGACCATGTGGTCCTACAACGACGCCATCAAGGACGACGCCTACGACCCGGATGCTGCGAAGAAGATGCTGGAGGAAGCCGGCGTCAAGGACCTGTCGATGAAGGTCTGGGCAATGCCCGTGTCGCGTCCGTACATGCTCAACGCACGTCGCGCGGCAGAGCTGATCCAGTCCGATTTCGCCAAGATCGGCGTCAAGGTCGAGGTTGTGTCCTATGAGTGGGCCGAGTATCTCGACCGCTCCAAGGCCAAGGACCGCGACGGTGCGGTGATCCTCGGCTGGACCGGCGACAACGGCGATCCGGACAACTTCCTGCACACCCTTCTGGGCTGTGACGCCGTCGGCGGCAACAACCGCGCCCAGTGGTGCAACGAGGAGTTCAACGACCTCGTCGTGAAG
The DNA here is from genome assembly GCF_004363725.1 of Aquamicrobium defluvii. Classification (GTDB taxonomy): domain Bacteria; phylum Pseudomonadota; class Alphaproteobacteria; order Rhizobiales; family Rhizobiaceae; genus Mesorhizobium; species Mesorhizobium defluvii. The sequence goes on from NZ_SNZF01000002.1 coordinate 252,910, forward strand.
GCCAAGGCCACCACCGACCAGGCCGAGCGTGTCAAGCTGTACGAGCAGGCGCAGGAAGTCTTCAAGCGCGAGGCTCCGTGGGCCACGCTCGACCACTCGCTGTCGGTCGTTCCGATGCGCAAGGAAGTCGAGGGCTTCCACCAGAGCCCGCTCGGCGACTTCGCCTTCGAAGGCGTCGATCTCGTCGAGTAAACCTGACCAGGCAAACGGGGCGCCCGCGATGCGGGCGCCCTTTGCTATAGGCATGCCCCGAAGCCCGTACCCGGCCCGGGGCAAACACCTGAAAGAATATCTGGGAACCAGACACGGAAAGCGCGCCGGCAGCCCTTGGGCATCGCGACGCGCCTGGGGGTAATTCCGGAGAAAGCCGGCACCGGTTTCCGGACGGAATTGCAGGATTAACAGGGAACAGAGCCTTTCCGCATGCCTCCGGGACAAGTGGGAAAGCTCTTCAGGGCGCCCCTTTCAAAAGGGCAACGCGAAGGTCCGTTATGCTTCGTTTTCTTCTCGGGCGGCTTGCCGTCCTGATCCCGACCTTCATCGGGGTCTCCATCATCGCATTTTCCTTCATCCGGCTGCTGCCGGGCGACCCGGTCGCGCTGCTGTCGGGCGAGCGCGTCATGTCGCCGGAGCGCCATGCCGAAATCACGCACCAGCTCGGCTTCGACCGGCCGTTGCCGATCCAGTATCTCGACTACATCGGCGGCGTTCTGACCGGCGATTTCGGCACCTCGATCGTCACCAAGCGGCCGATCCTCGACCAGTTCTTCTCGCTGTTCCCGGCAACGCTGGAACTGTCGTTCTGCGCCATCATCATCGCCGTGGTCATCGGCATCCCGGCCGGCATCTTCGCGGCCATGAAGCGCGGCTCCTTCTTCGACCAGTCGGTGATGGGCGTGGCTCTGGTCGGCTATTCCATGCCGATCTTCTGGTGGGGCCTGCTGCTCATCATCCTGTTCGCCGGCATATTGCAGTGGACGCCGGTTTCGGGCCGTATCTCGCTGATGTATTTCTTCCCGCCTGTCACCGGCTTCATGCTCATCGACTCGCTGCTGTCGGGCCAGAGCGGTGCCTTCAAGTCGGCGGTCAGCCACCTCATCCTGCCTTCCATCGTCCTCAGCACCATTCCGCTGGCCGTCATTGCCCGGCAGACGCGCTCGGCAATGCTCGAAGTGCTGGGCGAGGATTATGTGCGCACGGCACGAGCCAAGGGCCTGTCCACCTTCCGCGTCATCGGCATCCATTCGCTGCGCAATGCGATGATCCCGGTCGTAACCACCATCGGCCTGCAGGTGGGCGTGCTGATGGCCGGCGCGATCCTGACCGAGACGATCTTCTCGTGGCCGGGCATCGGCAAATGGATGGTCGATTCCGTCTTCCGCCGCGACTACGCCGTGATCCAGGGAGGACTGCTGCTGATCGCCGCCATCATCATGGTGGTGAATCTGGTCGTCGACCTTCTCTACGGCCTCATCAATCCGCGCATCCGGCACTGAGGAGGGCGTCATGACCGACACAAACACCGTCACGGCCACCGCCACCGGCATCGGTACGGATCCTTCGTTCAGGGCCCGGTTCGCGGAATTCTGGTTCTATTTCTCCGAAAATCGCGGCGCCGTCATCGGCCTGTGGGTGTTCATTGCGCTGGTGATCGTCGCCCTTCTGGCGCCGTGGATCGCGCCGCATGCGCCCGCCGCACAGTTCCGGGACGCGGTTCTGGTGCCGCCCGTGTGGGAAGAAGGCGGCCGCCCGGCCTTCCTGCTCGGCACCGATCCCGTGGGACGCGACATCCTCTCGCGCCTCATCCACGGCACCCGCTACTCCCTGTTCATCGGCACCATCGTCACCTCGCTGGCGCTGGTGGGCGGCATCATCGTCGGCGTCATCGCCGGCTATTTCCGCGGCTGGGTCGACACCGTGATCATGCGCGTCATGGACATCATCCTGGCATTCCCGTCGCTGCTGCTGGCGCTGGTGCTGGTGGCGGTTCTGGGCCCGGGCCTCACCAATGCGATGATCGCCATCGCGCTGGTGCTGCAGCCGCACTTCGTGCGCCTGACCCGCGCTGCGGTGATGGCCGAAAAGACCCGCGATTACGTCGTCGCCGCAAAGGTTGCGGGCGCCGGGCACCTGAGGCTGATGTTCAGGACCATCCTGCCCAACTGCCTCGCCCCGCTGATCGTGCAGGGCACGCTCTCCTTCTCCAACGCCATCCTCGACGCCGCCGCCCTCGGCTTCCTCGGCATGGGCGCCCAGCCCCCGACGCCCGAGTGGGGCACGATGCTGGCCGAAGCGCGCGAGTTCATCCTGCGCGCCTGGTGGGTCGTGACCTTCCCCGGCCTCGCCATCCTCGTCACCGTGCTCGCCATCAACCTGGTCGGCGACGGCCTGCGCGATGCGCTCGATCCCAAGCTGAAGAGGTCGTGATGCCACTTCTCGAAATCAGGAACCTTACCGTCTCCTTCGAGACCTCCACCGGCCCGTTCATGGCCGTGCAGGGCATCGACCTGTCGGTCGAGCCCGGCGAAGTTCTGGCCATCGTCGGCGAGAGCGGCTCCGGCAAGTCGGTGTCGATGCTGGCGGTGATGGGGCTGCTGCCCAAGACCGCCACCGTCAGGGCCGACCGCATGGCCTTCGACGGCATCGATTTGCTCAGCCTCGATCCTGCCCAGCGCCGCAGGATCGTGGGCAAGGACATCTCGATGATCTTCCAGGAGCCGATCGCAAGCCTCAACCCCTGCTTCACGGTCGGCTTCCAGATCGAGGAGGTACTGCGCTTCCACATGGGCATGGACCGCGCCCGGCGGCGCGCCCGCGCCATCGAACTGTTCACTCTGGTCGGCATTCCCGAGCCCGAGCAGCGGCTCGGTTCCTACCCGCACCAGATGTCGGGCGGCCAGTGCCAGCGCGTGATGATCGCCATGGCCATCGCCTGCAACCCGAAGCTTCTCATCGCCGACGAGCCGACCACCGCGCTCGACGTCACCATCCAGAAGCAGATCCTCGATCTCCTGATGAAGCTCCAGGCCGAGCATGGCATGGGCCTGATCATGATCACCCACAATATGGGCGTGGTGGCCGAGACGGCCGACCGGGTGATCGTCCAGTATCGGGGCCGCAAGATGGAGGAGGCCGACGTGCTGTCGCTGTTCGAGAACCCGAAGAGCAATTACACCCGCGCCCTGCTCGCCGCCCTGCCCGACAACGCCGTCGGCGACAGGCTGCCGACCATCTCCGACATGATGTTCGAACCCGCCCCGGGAGCCGCGTAATGAGCAAGGACACCAAGGGAGCCGTCGTCGTCGAAGGCAGGGACATCAGACGCGACTATCATGTGCGCGGCGGCCTGTTCACGCCGGCCCGCACCGTCCATGCGGTCAAGGGCGTGTCGTTCAGCGTCGAGAAGGGCAAGACGCTGGCAATCGTGGGCGAGAGCGGCTGCGGCAAGTCCACGCTGGCGCGCATCATCACGCTGATCGATCCGGCGACGGCGGGCGAACTGTTCATCGACGGCCGCAAGATCGACATCGCCGCCGAGCCGCTGACGCCCGAGATGCGCCGCAAGGTGCAGATCGTGTTCCAGAACCCCTACGGCTCGCTCAACCCGCGCCAGAAGATCGGCGACATATTGTGCGAGCCGCTGGTCATCAACACCGATGTGAAGGCCGATGAGCGCCGCGAACGCGCGATGAGCATGCTGAAGAAGGTGGGCCTGGGCACCGAGCACTACAACCGCTACCCGCACATGTTCTCGGGCGGCCAGCGCCAGCGCATCGCCATCGCCCGCGCGCTGATGCTCAACCCGTCGCTGCTGGTGCTGGACGAGCCGGTGTCGGCGCTCGACCTGTCGGTGCAGGCGCAGGTGCTGAACCTGCTTGCCGACCTTCAGGACGAGTTCGGGCTCACCTACATCTTCATCAGCCATGACCTTTCCGTCGTTCGCTACATCGCCGACGACGTGCTGGTGATGTATTTCGGCGAAGCGGTGGAATACGGATCGCGTGACGCCGTGTTCTCCGATCCGCAGCACAGCTATACGAAGACGCTGTTCGCGGCGACGCCGCGTGCCGATGTTGAAAGCATCAGGGCACGGCTGACGCGCAAGAACGCCGCCTGAGGGCGGAACCCTGCCGGGGCTGGCGACCGGCCGCTGCCCCGGCACGGGCGATTGCCACATTTATGCAACGCCATGCCCTGTGCGGAACCCGCAGAAAGCATACGGCCTCGACTCGGGCGTCCTGTTTTCATAGTTTGTGCCGCATCCATCCTCGGGCAGCCCGCATGAAAAAACTGATACCCGTCGCAATCGCCCTGCTGGCGGCCTCTGTCGTCCTGCCCGCGCAGGCCGCCACGCTGGTGCCTTCCGGCAATCGTTCGGTCGAACAGCCTCCCATTCCGGGCGCATCGAGCCGGCGCACGCAGGCGACGAGCACGACCTTTGAGGCAAAATACCGCAAGATCTATGCGCTGCTGAAGAACGACCCCGCGCTGCGCGGCAAGATCAGGCAGGTTTCGGCGGCCTACGGCATCGATCCGATCCACATGGCGGGCGCCATCGTCGGCGAGCACACCTACAATGTCGACGCCTACGACCGGCTGCAAACCTATTACGTCAAGGCGGTCTCCTATCTCTCAAACCGCCTGACCTTCTCCTACAAGGGCGAGGACGTTTCCGACTTCGTGCAGCGCCCCGAATTCGATATCTGCGACGGCAAGGCCGACAGCTATTCGCTGTGGCAATGCCGCGACCAGGTGTGGAACAGATCGTTCCGCGGCAAGACCGTGGGCGGCAAGAGCTTCCCGAACGACCGGTTCGGCGCCACCTTCTTCCAGCCGCTCTATGCCGGCCAGACCTTCGGCCTCGGCCAGCTCAACCCGCTGACCGCATTGCAGATGGGCGACATGGTGCACAAGGTCTCTGGCCTGCCGAAGCTCGACGTGCGCAATCCCAATCAGGTCTACAAGACCATCATGGACCCGGACCTGACCCTGCCCTATGTGGCGGCGACGATCCGCAACTCCATCGATGCCTACAAGCGGATTGCCGGCTTCGACATTTCGGGCAATCCGGGCATCACCTCCACGCTTTACAATGTGGGGAACCCGGAGGCGCGAGCGCAGCAACTGAAGGCCGAAAACCGCACGCGTGCCGCTGCCGGCCAACCGCCCAGGCTGCCGCAGGAGAACTATTATGGCTGGCTGGTGAACGACAGGCTGGACGAGCTCAAGGCCCTGTTCTGAAAAGGCTTATCCTGAAATATGAAAGGGCCGGAACGGTTGCCGTTCCGGTCCTTTCTCCTGTCTGGAGCTTTGCGGGCTACTCAGCCGGCGCAAGCTGGCCGTCGCTCGCCTCGACGATCTCGCCGCGGTCATAGGCGGCCTGATCGAGGATGCCCTGACGCTTGGCGACGATGGTCGGCACCAGCGCCTGACCGGCCACGTTGACCGCCGTGCGGCCCATGTCGAGGATCGGATCGACGGCCAGCAGCAGGCCGACGCCTTCCAGCGGCAGGCCGAGCGTCGACAGCGTCAGTGTCAGCATCACGGTTGCGCCTGTGAGGCCGGCGGTGGCGGCGGAGCCGATGACCGACACGAAGACGATCAGCAGATAATCCTGAATGCCGAGATCGATGCCGAAGAACTGGGCGACGAAGATCGCCGAGATCGCCGGGTAGATCGAGGCGCAACCGTCCATCTTGGTGGTGGCGCCGAGCGGCACGGCGAAGGCGGCATATTCACGCGGCACGCCGAGATTGTTCTCGGTCACCTGCTCGGTCAGCGGCAGGGTGCCGATGGACGAGCGCGACACGAAGGCGAGCTGGATCGCCGGCCACGCACCCTGGAAAAAGCGCAGCGGGTTGAGGCCGTTGGCGCCGAGCAGCACCGGATAGACCACGAACAGCACCAGCGCCAGGCCGATATAGATGGCGGCCGAATACCAGCCCAGCTGTGCCAGCGCATCCCAGCCATAAACGGCGACCGCGTTGCCGAGCAGGCCGATGGTGCCGATGGGGGTGAGACGGATGACCCACCACAAAAGCTTGTGCACCACCTTCAGGAACGAGCGGTTGAAGGCGAGGAACGGATCGGCGGCCGGGCCGACGCGCAGGGCCGCCACACCAACGGCAATCGAGATCACCAGAATCTGCAGCACGTTGAAGCTGAGGCTGGTCGAGGCGCCACCATCCGTCACCTTGGTCGAAGCCGAAAGGCCGAGGATGTTGGACGGAATGAGGCCCTTGAGGAAATCGAGCCAGCTGCCGGTGGTGGAGGGCGCGCGCGCGGCGCTTTCCGTCACCGCCGTATGCAGGCCGGGCTGGAGGACGAGGCCCAGCGCAATGCCGATCACAACGGCGATCAGCGCGGTTATGGCGAACCAGATCAGTGTCTGCCACACCAGCCGGGCCGCGTTGTTCAGCTCCCGCAGATTGGCGATGGAGGCGACGATGGCCGTGAAGACCAGCACCGGAACCAGCGCCCTGAGCAGGGACACGAAGGACGAGCCGATGGTCGACAGGGTCATCGTCAGCCAGTTGGCGTTGCCGGCTGCATCCGGCCCCATCTGGCGGGCGACATAGCCGAGGGCAAGACCGGCCACCATGGCCACGAGAACCTGGAAGCCGAAGGAAGCATAGAGCGGTTTTTGCGCACGCGCAGAGCGCGAGGCGGCCTGGGAAGAGGATGACATGTCCGGACCTTCTGTCAGGCGCGCCGGATCGGACTCCGGCACGCCAATGCGGGATTGGCCGGAATTTACAACGACCCGAGACAGGCTTCACCGGATGAATTTTTGGCCAGGCCGACAGATAGGGAAATAATTTCCACAAATATTGATCTGATGAAAATCATATCCTCACATGTCGGAATTTCTCACCGGAAACCGGGCGACCCCGAATAGAAGATCGCCCGAACCCTCATTTCAGGTGCCGGCAGAGAACGCTGCAATCGCCGCCATGTTGACGATGTCGCTGTCCTTGGCGTTGAGCGACACGATCTGCACCGGCTTGTTGAGGCCGACCAGCAGCGGGCCGATGACGGTGGAACCGCCCAGTTCCTGCAACATCTTGGTGGCGATGGAGGCCGAGTGGAAGGCCGGCATGACCAGCACGTTGGCCGGCCCGTTCAGGCGCATGAACGGATATTGCTGCATGGCGGCGGGGTTGAGCGCCACGTCTGCGGCCATCTCGCCGTCATACTCGAAATCGACGCGGCGCTTATCGAGGATCTTCACCGCCTCCTGGATGCGCTCCGAGCGCTCGCCCTGCGGGTGGCCGAAGGTGGAATAGGCCAGCATGGCCACGCGCGGCTCGTAGCCCATGCGGCGCGCGAAGCTGGCCGCCTCCTCGGCGATGTCGGCGATCTGCTCGGCGTTCGGCATGTCGTGCACGGCGGTGTCGGCGACGATGACCGTGCGGCCGCGCGCCAGCACGATGGAGGCCCCGATGACGCAGTGGCCCGGCTTTGCGTCGATGACCCGGCGCACATCCTCCAGCGCCGTCGAATAGTTGCGGGTGACGCCGGTGACGATGCCGTCGGCATCGCCCAGCGCCACCATGCAGGCGGCGAAGTGGTTGCGGTCGTTGTTGATCAGGCGCTGGCAGTCGCGGAACAGGTAGCCCTTGCGCTGCATGCGCTCGTAGAGATAGTCGGCATAGACCGCGTTGCGGCGCGACAGCCGCGCATTGATGATCTCGATACCGGGCTTGTTGAGGTCGATGCCGGCGTGGCGGGCGTTTTCCTTGATGATGTCGTCGCGGCCGAGCAGAATAGCGGTGCCCAGCCCCTGATTGACGTAGGAGACGGCGGCGCGCATCACCTGCTCTTCCTCGCCCTCTGCGAAGACGATGCGCTTTGGTTGGCGGCGCACCCGGTCGTAGATGCGTTGTAGCGTGGAGGCGATCGGATCGCGGCGCGCCGAAAGCTCCTGCGCATAACGCTCCAGATTGACGATGGGGCGGCGCGCCACCCCGGTTTCCATCGCCGCCTTCGCCACCGCAAGCGGAATGGCCGAGATCAGGCGCGGGTCGAAGGGCACGGGGATGATGTAGTTCGGACCGAACTTCGGCCGGTTGCCCTGATAGGCGGCGGCCACGTCGTCGGGCACATCCTTGCGCGCCAGCTCGGCCAGCGCATGGGCGGCAGCGATCTTCATCTCCTCGTTGATGGTGGTGGCCTGAACGTCGAGCGCGCCGCGGAAGATGTAGGGGAAGCCCAGCACATTGTTGACCTGGTTGGGAAAATCCGAGCGGCCTGTCGCCATGATGGCGTCGGTACGGATCTCGGCCACTTCCTGCGGGGTGATCTCGGGGTCGGGATTGGCCATGGCGAAGATGATGGGATTCCTGGCCATGGACTGCACCATGGCCGGCGTCAGCGCGCCCTTGGCCGAGAGACCGAAGAACACATCGGCGCCTTCCATGGCTTCGGCCAGGGTGCGGGCTTCGGTTTTCACCGCATGCGCCGACTTCCACTGGTTCATGCCTTCCTGACGGCCCTGATAGACGACGCCCTTGGTGTCGCACAGGATGACGTTTTCGGGAGCAAATCCCATCGCCTTGATCAACTCGATGCAGGCGATGCCGGCGGAACCGGCGCCGTTGCAGACGAGCTTCGTCGTCTTCATGTCGCGGCCGGTGATTTCCAGCGCGTTGATGAGGCCGGCGGCGGAGATGATGGCGGTGCCGTGCTGGTCGTCATGGAAAACGGGGATGTCCATCAGCTCGCGCAGGCGCTGTTCGATGATGAAGCATTCCGGCGCCTTGATGTCCTCCAGATTGATGCCACCGAAAGAAGGCCCGAGATATTTCACGCAGTTGATGAATTCGTCTGCGTCTTCCGTGTCCACTTCGAGGTCGATGGAATCGACATCGGCGAAGCGCTTGAACAGAACCGCCTTGCCTTCCATCACCGGCTTGGAGGCCAGCGCGCCGAGATTGCCGAGCCCCAGAATGGCGGTGCCGTTGGAAATCACAGCCACCATATTGCCGCGGCTGGTGTAGTCGAAAGCGCGGCTGGGGTCCTCGGCAATAGCCTTGACCGGAACGGCGACGCCCGGCGAATAGGCGAGCGACAGGTCGCGCTGCGTGGCCATCGGCTTGGTCGGCATGATCTCCAGCTTGCCGGGGCGGCCGCGCGCGTGGAATTCCAGCGCCTCCTCGGGGCTGACTGAGGGGCTCGCGTTCTCGATCTTGCTGGGCATGTGCTAAAGGTTTCCTCACCGATGCCGCTCGTGCTCCCGCCGCGGCTTGTTTTTGTGGAGTTTGCGCAATTAAGGCTACACTTCCCCGCCGTAAAGCGCCAAGCCAATGCATATAGAAATTTTGGAAACAGTTTCTTGAACCACGAGACCCAAGTGCGCCCGGAAAGCGTAACCGGAACGCTCCCGGCAGTGGCCGCCGCCACGCCGATGATGGAACAATATCTGGAGATCAAGGCGGCGAACCCCGATTCGCTGCTGTTCTATCGCATGGGCGATTTCTACGAGCTGTTCTTCGACGATGCCGAAAAGGCGGCGCGGGCGCTGGGTATCGTGCTGACGAGACGCGGCAAGCATCAGGGACAGGACATCCCGATGTGCGGCGTGCCGGTGCATGCCGCCGACGACTATCTCCAGAAACTGATCGCGCTCGGATTCCGTGTCGCCGTCTGCGAACAGATCGAGGATCCGGCCGAAGCGAAAAAACGCGGCTCCAAATCGGTGGTGCGGCGCGACGTGATCCGGCTGGTGACGCCCGGCACCATCACCGAGGACAAGCTTCTGGCGCCGGCCGAATCGAATTTCCTGATGGCGCTCGGCCGGGTGAAGGGTGCGGCCGACCAGTCCTGCGCACTTGCCTGGATCGACATCTCGACCGGCGCCTTCCGGGTGGCCGAGACCAGCCACGACCGGCTGCTCGCCGACATATTGCGCGTCGATCCGCGCGAAATGATCGTGGCGGAACCGGTATTCCACGATCCCGAGCTGAAGCCCGTCTTCGACGTGCTCGGCCGGGTGGCCAATCCGCAGCCTTCCAGCCTGTTCGATTCCACGTCCGCGCCCGCCCGCATCGCCCGCTTCTTCGAGGTGGCGACGCCGGACAGCTTCGGCACGTTCGGCCGCGCCGAGCTGTCGGCCATTTCCGGCATCATCGCCTATGTCGAGAAGACGCAGAAGGCGGAGCGCCCGCCCCTGTCGCGGCCCGAGCGCGAGGAAAACGGCGCCACGCTGTTCATCGACCCGGCGACGCGCGCCAATCTGGAACTGCTGCGCACGCTTTCGGGCCAGCGCGAGGGCTCGCTGTTCAAGGCCATCGACCGCACGGTGACCGGTGGCGGGGCGCGCCTTCTGGCCGAGCGGCTGACCGCGCCGCTGACCGATCCGGCAGCGATCGCCGCGCGTCTCGATTCGGTTTCCTTCTTCCGCGCCGAGCCGCGCCTTGGCGAGGCGGTGCGGCTTTCGCTGAAGGGCGTGGCCGACATGCCGCGTGCCCTGTCGCGCCTTGCGCTCAATCGTGGCGGCCCGCGCGACCTCGGCGCGCTGCGTTCCGGGCTTTCGGCCGCTTCCGCCATTGCCGGCCTTTTCGCTACCGTCGAACCGCCGCCTGAAATCCGGGGTGCGCTGGCAGCCATCGCCGCGCTGCCGTCGGGGCTGGCGCAGCATCTGCAACTGGCGCTGGACGACGAGGTGCCGCTCCTCAAGCGCGACGGCAGCTTTGTGCGCGCCGGCTACGATGCGGAACTCGACGAGATGCGGGGGTTGCGCGACGAATCGCGGCGCATCATCGCCGGCATGGAACGCGATCTGGCGGAGGAAACCGGCATCCGCTCGCTCAAGATCCGGCACAACAACGTGCTCGGATACTATATCGAGGTGACGGCCAATCACCAGGCTGTCATGACCGGCACGGACCAGGCCAAGGCACGCTTCATCCATCGCCAGACCATGGCCAACGCCATGCGCTTCACCACGACCGAACTGGCCGGGCTGGAAAGCCGGATCGCCAACGCTGCCGCACGCGCGCTGGCCATCGAGCTTGCCGTGTTCGAGGCGCTGGTGAAGGAGGCCGTGGCCGAGGCGGAAGCCATTCGCGCCGGCGCCGACGCTCTTGCCGTGCTCGACGTGTCGGCGGCGCTGGCGTTGCTGGCAGAGCGCGAGGACTGGTGCCGGCCGCAGGTGGATTCCAGCCTCGCCTTCGAGATCGAGGGCGGCCGCCACCCCGTGGTCGAGCAGGCATTGCGCCGTCTCGGCGATGGCCCTTTCGTGGCGAACGATTGCGACCTTTCGCCGGAGGGCGACGCCGGGCATGGGGCGATCTGGCTGCTGACCGGTCCCAATATGGGCGGTAAATCCACCTTCCTGCGCCAGAACGCGCTGATCGCCATCCTCGCCCAGACCGGTTCCTTCGTGCCGGCGGCGAAGGCGCGTATCGGCGTGGTCGACCGGCTGTTCTCGCGCGTCGGCGCATCCGACGATCTGGCGCGCGGGCGCTCGACCTTCATGGTCGAGATGGTGGAGACGGCGGCGATCCTCAACCAGGCCGGCGAGCGCTCGCTGGTGATCCTCGACGAGATCGGACGCGGCACCGCCACCTTCGACGGGCTCTCCATCGCGTGGGCGGCGGTGGAATATCTGCATGAGCAAAACCGCTGCCGGGCGATCTTCGCGACCCATTTCCACGAAATGACGGCGCTGGCCGAGAAGCTCACCCGCCTGCACAACGTCACCATGCGCGTCAAGGAATGGGAGGGCGACGTCGTCTTCCTGCACGAAGTGGGCAAGGGTGCGGCCGACCGCAGCTACGGCGTGCAGGTGGCCCGCCTCGCCGGCCTTCCGGAAGCCGTGGTGGCGCGCGCCCGCGAGGTGCTGCACCAGCTAGAGGCAGGCGAGGTTTCGGGCAAGGCCGAGCGGCTGATCGACGACCTGCCGCTGTTTTCGGCCGCCGTGAAGCGCGAGCCGCCCAAACCGGCCCCACGCTCCGACGCGCTCACCGAGGCACTTGCCGGACTGCATCCCGACGAGATGACGCCACGCGATGCTCTGGAAGCCATCTACCGGCTGAAGGGACTGGCACCCGGCTGAACCGGGCCTCGGCTTGCGGCGACGGCGGGTGCGGTCTATCTGCGGGCGACCGAAAAAAAGCGAGACACAAGGCCGATGACCATTTCGAACCAGGACGAATTCGACGCTCTCAAGGAGATCGGCCGCATCGTCGCCGATACGCTCAAGGCGATGGGCGCCGCCATCGAGCCGGGCATGACGACAGCCGAACTGGACGCATTCGGCCGCAAGCTGCTGGAGCAGGCCGGCGCGCGTTCAGGCCCCGAACTCTGCTACGATTTTCCGGGCGCGACATGCATCAGCGTCAACGAGGAAATCGCTCACGGCATTCCCGGCGACCGCCGCATCGGGAAAGGCGATCTGGTCAATATCGACGTGTCGGCCGAAAAGAACGGCTATTTCGCCGATACCGGCGCGTCGTTCACCGTGCCGCCGGTGTCGCGCAACATCGAGCGGCTGTGCCGCGACGGAAAGCGGGCCATGTGGGCCGGCATCGCGCAGGCGGGAGCGGACAAGCCTTTGTCGGGTATCGGCAAGGCGATCGGCAGCTTCGCGCAAAAGAACCGCTATACGCTGGTGCGCAACCTCGCCAGCCATGGCGTCGGCCGCTCCCTGCACGAGGAGCCGGAATCCATCGCAACCTGGCCGGACCGTTCGGAACGCCGGATCATGAACGACGGGCTCGTTTTCACCGTCGAGCCCTTCCTGTCTCTGGGCGCGGAATGGGCGGAGAACGGCGAGGACGACGACTGGACCCTCTACAGCGAGCCGCGCGCGCCTACCGTGCAATACGAGCACACCGTCGTTGCCACGCGCAGCGGCCCCGTGGTGATAACACTGCCCGGCTGATCCGATGCAGGCACTGGTGCGTCCGCATGGACGCACGGCGCTCTATCCGGCGATATTGCTGTCAGCTCCTGCCAGCGACAGCAGCGAATCGATCAGCAACTGTCGCTCTTCGTCTTCCAGCGTGTGAAACTCGAAAAGAGTCATGCTGCGCAGCCCCTCGATAGCCAGATAGGTGACAAGCAAAGCTTTCAGATCGGGCGTTTTGGCCTTCAGCCGCTCGAAAAGCTGGCGCTTGAACGTTTTGAGCGGCGTCAGGAATTCGGGGTCCTCGGCAATAGCCGAGAAAATCCAGGAGGCTGACGCTTCGGTCTCCTGACATTCCTCGACCGAAAGGCGGATATAGGCGGACAGCAGATTTTTGCGCCCGTCCGCGGAATGAACTTCCTCCAGAGCCTTGTCGAAGTCCCGCAGATACTGCTCCACCAGAGCCTGCATCAGCCTTGCCTTGCTCGGGAAATTGTAAAGCAGGCCGCCTTTCGATATACCCGCGCGGTTGGCAACAGCGTCGAGCGAGAGATTGCCGGGACCGGCTTCTCGCGCTACATCGGCTGCCGCCGCAAGGATTTTGTCGCGTGAATTTGGCTTTCTGGGTTTCATGATCGCTCCCCATACGGAGCTTAAACCCAATTGACAATACCGTCCAGACGGTACAGTAGAGAACCCCGAATTTACGCACGCTGTCCGAAACCTGAATTCAGAACAGGCGACCGAGAGGGATTACCTTGATCAAGCGCTTCATCATCGCATTCATCCTGCTCGTGATTGTCTGCGGCGGCATCGTCGGCTTCAATCTTTTCCGCGACAAGGCAATCGAGGATTTCTTCGCCAACATGCCGGTCAATCCGCTGACGGTATCGACCGCCAGGGTCGAGCCGACCACATGGACCCCGAATATCGAGGCCATCGGAACCGTCTCGGCCGCCAGCGGCGTCGATCTGACCGTCGAGACCACAGGCATCGTCAAGGAGATCCTGTTCAAGGCCAATGAAAGGGTCGAGCGGGGACAGGAACTGGTGCGGCTGGACGATGCCGTGCAGAAGGCGGATCTCGAGGCCGGCAAGACGCAGGAAGCGCTCGACAAGCAGGCGCTCGACCGCGCCGTCGCCCTGCAGAAGCGCGGGGTGGGCACCGATGCGACGCTCGACGCCGCCCGCGCCAGCTGGCAGACCTCGATTTCGCAGGTCGCCAAGCTCCAGGCCGTCCTCGACCAGAAGCTGCTCAAGGCGCCGTTCTCCGGAACCATCGGCATTCCGCGCATCGAGGAGGGCCAGTATGTCGCCCCCGGCAACGCGGTCGCCACGCTGCAGGACCTCGACACGTTGCGCGTCGACTTCACCGTCGCGGAGCAGCGCTTCCCCGATCTGAAGATCGGACAGGAAGTGCTGTTCGGCCTGACCGGCGACGACATGCCCTACAAGGGCGCCATCACCGGCATCGACCCGAAAATCGATCCGGTCAGCCGGCTGGTGTCGGTGCGCGCGGAAATCTCCAATGTGGACGGGCGTCTCAGCCCCGGACAGTTCGTGCAGGTGCGCGTCATCCTGCCGAGCGAGGACAACATCATCGCCGTGCCGCAGACCGCGCTGATCAGCAGCCTTTACGGCGACTACGTCTATGTCGTCCGCTCCGCCGACAAGGCCCCGAACGAGCCGAAGAAGGCCGAAGCCGGCGAGGCTGTCGCGGCCTCTGACGGACAGAAGCCGGCCGAAGGGGAAACCGCCGATGCGAATCCTTCTCTGGCCGTGACGCAGGTTTTCGTCAGCATCGGGCGCCGCTCCGGTGACCGGGTGGAAATCACGCGCGGCATCGAGGCCGGCGACGAAGTGGTCACGGCCGGCCAGAACCGTCTCAACAACGGCTCGCCCGTCGTGGTCGACAACACCATCGACCCGTCCAGGGCCGGGCAGCCCGGGAGCAACGGCCAATGAATTTTTCCGCGCTCTTCATCCGACGCCCTGTCCTTTCGACCGTTGTCGCGCTGCTGATCCTGCTGCTCGGCTTTCAGGGCCTGTTCAACCTGTCGGTCCGCGAATATCCGAAGGTCGACGAAACCGTCATCACGGTCACCACCGTGTATCCGGGCGCCAACCCGGACCTGATCCAGGGCTTCATCACAGCCCCGATCGCCGAAGCCGTGGCGACCACCGAGAACATCGACTACGTCAGCTCGCAAAGCATGCCGTCGTCTTCGGTGGTCACCGTGCAGATGAAGCTCGGCTCCAATCCCGACACGGCGCTCACCGAGGTGATGTCCAAGGTGCAGGAGGTGCGCGGGCAATTACCGAGCGGCGCCAAGGACCCGACCATCGTCAAGGGCACCGGCCAGCAGTTCGCCATCATGTACCTGGCCGTGCAGAGCCCGCACATGACCTCGGAGCAGCTCACCGAATATATCGAGCGCGTGCTGCGGCCGCGCATGTCGACCATCGAGGGCGTCGCGCAGGTTCAGGTTCTGGGCGCGGCGAACTACTCGATGCGCGTGTGGATCGACCCGATCCGTCTTGCCGCGCGCGGCCTGACCGCCGCCGACGTGCTGGGTGCGATCAACAGCTCGAACTTCCTGGCTGCGCCGGGCAAGACCGAAAACGAGTATGTGGCGCAGTCGATCACGCTGCGCTCCACCTTGCAGACGCCGGAATCCTTCGCGGCCCTGCCGCTCAAGTCGGACGACAAGAACGGCGTGGTCAGGCTGCGCGACGTCGCGCGGGTCGAGCTGGCGGCCGAGAGCACCGACACACGCGTCGTGTTCAACGGCCAGCCGGGCACCTTCATCGGCATATTCCCGACGCCGTCGGCCAACCCACTCGATACCGCCTCGGCAGTCGAACGGGAGCTGCCCGACATTCAGGCCAGCCTGCCGCAGGACATGAGCATCACGCTGGTCTATGACGCCACCGACCAGATCAGCGCTTCGATCAAGGAGGTGTTCAAGACCATCGGCGAAGCGGTGATCATCGTCATCCTCGTGATCCTGCTGTTCCTCGGCTCGCTGCGGTCGGTGGTGATGCCCGTCATCACCATCCCGCTGTCGCTGATCGGCGTCGGCTTCTTCCTCTTCCTGATGGGCTATTCGATCAACCTGCTGTCGCTTCTGGCCATGGTTCTGGCCATCGGCCTGGTGGTCGACGACGCCATCGTCGTGGTGGAGAACATCCACCGCCACATGGAGGAGGGACTGAGCCCGATGGACGCCGCGTTCGTCGGCATGCGTGAAATCACCGGCCCTGTCGTGTCGATGACGATCACGCTGGCCGCCGTGTTCGCGCCGCTGGCTTTCACCGGCGGCCTGACGGGCGCCCTGTTCCGCGAGTTCGCGCTGACGCTCGCCGGCGCTGTGGTGATTTCCGGCCTTGTCGCGCTGACGGTCACGCCGATGATGTCGGCGCGCCTGCTCAAGTCCGGCAGCCACAGCCGTTTTGCGACCTTTGTCGACCGGACCTTCGACCGTATCGCCAACCGCTACGAGCGGCTGGTTTCCGGCTCGCTGAAGTATCGGCCGGTAACGCTGATGATCGTCATCGCGCTGGTATCGGTCACCGGCTTCATGTTCTTCAAGACGTCCAGCGAGCTGGCGCCCGAGGAAGACGTGGGCGCGCTGTTCTCGCTGGTCTCCGGACCACGCTTTGCGACCTCCGACTACACCAGCCTCTATCTCGACCAGTCCTATCAGATCACCAAGGACCTGCCCGAGCTGCGAGCGGCCTTCTCCGTGGTCGGCATCGGCGGCGGCACCAACAGCGGCTTCGCCATCTGGGCCTTCAACGACTGGGCCGAGCGCACGCGTTCGCAGAAGGAGATCCAGACCGACATCCAGGGACGGCTTGGCAAACTCGCCGGTGTCGAGGCTCTGGTGTTCGCGCCGCCATCGCTGCCGGGCGCCGGCGGCGGCCTGCCGATCTCGATCGTCATCCAGTCGACTGGCGAGGCCAGCCAGGTCTACGAGGTGGCCGAACAGATCAGGCGAGAAGCGCAGGCATCCGGCCGGTTCATCATCGTGCAGAACTCGCTGTCCTTCGACGCCCCGCAGGTCACCGTCACCATCGACCGCGATCGCGCCGCCGCGATGAACATCCCGATCAGCGAGATCGGCCAGACGCTCGGCCTGCTGGTGGGCGGGGCCGAAGTGGCCCAGTTCGACCGCGACTCCAACTCCTACGACATCATTCCGCAGGTGCCGCAGGAATACCGCAACAATCCCGAACGGCTCGGGGACTTCTTCGTGCGCGCCTCCAGCGGCGAGATGGTTCCGCTTTCGACCGTGGTGAAGATTTCCACCAACTCGTCGCCAGCCTCGATCGACCAGTTCAACCAGCTGAACTCGGCGACCATCTCGGCGCTTCCGGTGCCGGGCGTGACCACCGGCACCGGCGTGCAGACCATCGAGCAGATCGCCCAGTCGGCGCTGCCGAACGGCTTCTTCATCGACTATTCGGGCCAGTCCCGTCTCGAGAAGGAACAGGGCAACACCATCATGATCGCCTTCGCGCTGGCCGTGGTGGTGATCTATCTGGTGCTGGCAGCCCAGTTCGAGAGCTTCCGCGACCCGCTCATCATCATGATGTCGGTGCCGTTGTCGATCTTCGGGGCCATCATCCCGCTCAATCTGGGACTGGGTACGCTCAACATCTACACCCAGGTCGGCCTGATCACGCTGATCGGCCTGATCACCAAGCACGGCATCCTGCTGGTGGAGTTCGCAAACCAGCTGCGCGCCGAACAGGGCCTGTCGCGGCGCGACGGCATCGTGGCCTCGGCCAAGGTGCGGCTGCGCCCGATCCTCATGACCACGGCGGCGATGGCGCTGGGCGTGGTGCCGCTGATCACCGCGCAGGGCGCCGGCGCAGCAGCCCGCTACTCCATGGGTCTGGTGATCTTCTCCGGCATCCTCATCGGCACCATGTTCACGCTGTTCGTGGTACCGATGTTCTATACCTTCCTGGCCAGCAAGGATCATGGCGACGCCTATGCCCACGATGCTCCGCAGCCGGAGGCGGAACCCGCGCCATCTCGCTGAGGCGCGATCCACGAGAGACCAGACAGCCCGGCACAGTCCGGGCTGTTTCCTTTTAAAAGCCGGATCCGGTCCGGGCATCGTCGCTCCGGCGGCAGAAAAAGATGGCATATGATGTGCCGCGGACCTATTCTGTACGGCCAGACAGCAAGCAGGGCGCTGCGCCAGAGTAAGCCAAGGAAATACGAGATGCCTCCCTATCGTTCCCGCACGACGACGCATGGCCGCAACATGGCGGGCGCCCGGGGTTTGTGGCGTGCGACGGGCATGAAGGACGGGGATTTCGGCAAGCCGATCATCGCGGTTGTGAACTCGTTCACGCAGTTCGTTCCGGGGCATGTGCACCTGAAGGACCTCGGCCA
>NZ_SNZF01000003.1 GCF_004363725.1 Aquamicrobium defluvii
GGCTGGAAGCCGGCCGAGACCCGCAAGCGCAACGTCACCACAGCCCTCAAGGCATACGCCGCCTTCGCAACAAGCGCGGACAAGGGAGCCGTCAGAAAACTCCCGGACTGACAGGGAGCGCCACGGCAAAACTTCGGCCTTTCACCCGGACACATAAATGCCTATGTGTCTGGGGTCGGAGACGCCGCAGCCAAGGCTCATGCCCCGCTGCCAGGACTTTTGCGGGCGAATGAACATCCATCCCAAGACACAACAGCCGCTCATCCTGTCCGGACGCGACGTCACGGCGGTGCTCGGCCCCACCAATACCGGCAAGACACATCTGGCCCTTGAGCGCATGGTGGCCCATGTAAGCGGCGTCATCGGCCTGCCGCTGCGCCTGCTCGCCCGCGAGGTCTATGCAAAACTGTGCGAGAAGGTGGGTGCGGCGAAAGTGGCGCTCGTCACCGGCGAGGAGAAGATCCAGCCCGCCGGCGCTCGCTATTCGGTCTGCACCGTGGAGGCGATGCCGCGCGAGACGGATGCAGCCTTCGTCGCCATAGACGAGGTGCAGCTGGCCGGCGACCTTGAACGCGGCCACATCTTCACCGACCGCATCCTCAATCTGCGCGGCCGGCAGGAGACCCTGCTTCTCGGTGCCGCCACCATGCAGGGCATCCTCCAGAAGCTGCTCAGGGGCGTGGCGGTGGTCACGCGTCCGCGCCTGTCGCATCTGGCCTATGCGGGGTCGAAGAAGCTCACCCGCCTGCCGCGCCGCACCGCCATCGTCGCCTTCTCGGCCGACGAGGTCTACGCCATCGCCGAACTGATCCGCCGCCAGCAGGGCGGCGCGGCGGTCGTGCTCGGCGCGCTCTCGCCGCGCACCCGCAACGCGCAGGTGGCGCTCTACCAGAATGGCGACGTCGATTATCTGGTCGCCACCGACGCCATCGGCATGGGCCTCAACCTCGATGTCGATCACGTCGCCTTCGCCCAGAACCGCAAGTTCGACGGCTACCAGTTCCGCCAGCTCACCGCCGCCGAGCTCGGCCAGATCGCCGGCCGCGCCGGCCGTCATATGCGCGACGGCACCTTCGGCGTCACCGGCCGGGTCGACCCTTTCGACGACGATCTGGTCCGGAAGATCGAGAGCCACGATTTCGAACCGGTGAAGGTGCTGCAATGGCGCACCGCCGGTTTCGACTTCGCCAGCCTCGATGCGCTGCGCCGCTCCATCGAAACGCCGGCCCCGGTGGAAGGGCTGACCCGCGCGCTGCCCGCCGTGGACGCACAGGCGCTGGAGTATCTTTCCCGCGACGGGGATATCCGCAAGCTGGCCGGCAAGCCTGAGCGCGTGGCCATGCTGTGGGACGCCTGCGCGCTTCCCGACTATCGCCGCATCTCGCCCGCCCAGCATGCCGACCTGATCGCATCGATCTATATGGACCTCGCCCGGCACGGCCATGTCGACGAAAGCTACATGGCCGAACAGGTGCGCCGCGCCGATACGACCGAGGGCGATATCGACACGCTGTCGGCCCGCATCGCCCAGATCCGCACCTGGACTTTCGTGTCCAACCGGCCCGGCTGGCTGGCCGATCCGGCACACTGGCAGGAAAAGACACGCGAAATCGAGGATAGATTGTCGGATGCGCTCCATGACAGGTTGACGAAACGCTTCGTAGACCGCAGGACTTCCGTGCTCATGCGCCGCCTTAGAGAAAACACCATGTCCGAAGCCGAAATCAGCCCTGCCGGTAGCGTCCTCGTCGAGGGGCATCATGTGGGAGAATTGCAGGGGTTCCGCTTCACCGCGGACCAGAGCGCCGGAGGCGAGGCCGCCAAGGCTGTGCGCGCGGCCGCCCAGAAGGCGCTGGCCGCCGAGTTCGAAACCCGTGCCGACCGTTTTGCCGCTTCCGGCAACAATGACATCGCACTGGGCTCCGACGGTGTGCTGCGCTGGATCGGCGCGCCCATCGGCACGCTGGTGGCGGGCGAGGATGTGCTGCGTCCGCGTCTGGTCCTGCTGGCCGACGAACAGCTCACCGGCCCGGCGCGCGACAAGGTTGCCGCCCGCGCCGAGCGCTTCGTCACCTTCCAGATCGAAAGCCTGCTGAAGCCGCTGGTCGACCTGAAGGCCAACGACCAGCTCGCCGGAATCGCGCGCGGCATCGCATTCCAGCTCGTCGAAAATCTCGGGCTTCTCAACCGCCGCGACATTGCCGAGGACATGCGCTCGCTGGAGCAGGATGGCCGCGCGGCCCTGCGCCGCCTTGGCGTGCGCTTCGGCGCCTATCACGTCTTCGTCCCGGCCCTGCTGAAGCCGGCCCCTGCCGGGCTGGTCACGCTTCTGTGGGCGCTTCAGAACGACGGCAAGGACAGGCCGGGCTTCGGCGATGTCGTCAATGCGCTGGCCACGGGCCGCACCTCGCTGGTCGTCGATCCCGCCTTCGACCGGAATTTCTACCGGCTTGCCGGCTATCGCAGCCTCGGCCGCCGCGCCGTGCGCGTCGATATCCTGGAGCGGCTTGCCGACCTGATCCGACCGGCGATCAACTGGAAGCCGGGCCTCGGGCCGCGCCCCGACGGCGCCTTCGACGGCGGCACCTTCACGGTCACGCCGCCGATGATGTCGATCCTCGGCGCCACGGCCGAGGACATGGAGGAAATCCTCAAGGGGCTCGGCTACCGCGCCGAGCCGAAGCCGGCCGACGAGGTGAAAGCGAAGGTCGATGCCTACGATACCGCCGCGCGTGAAGCCGCCGAGGCAAAGGCGGCAGCCGAAGCCGCGCAGGCAGCGACTGTGGAAGATGCGCCCGAGACGTCCGAACCCGCCGCGCAGGATGGGCAGGCCATTGCCGATGCGGACGCTGCCGGGCCGGCACCATCCGAAGCGCCGGAGCAGGCTCCCGTAGAGACGGAGCAGGACGAGGCTGCCGAAACGGTGGCACCCGCAAGCGAAGGGCCCCAGCCGGTTGCCGAAGTGGCTGAAGTTCCGCCGGCGGCACAGCCTGAAGAAGGTGCGGGCGAACCTTCCGCCGATGCGCAGCCCACCGAACCCGCCGAAGAGGCGAAGCCGGTGCTGATCTGGCGGCAGGGCCGTTTCGAGCGGCAGCATCAGCGCTCCGGCGGTCGCCATGGACAGCGTGACCAGCAGGCGCGAAGCGCGCGTCCGGAAGGCGGCGAGGGCCGCAAGGATGACAACCGCCGCTTCGACCGCAACCGCAAGGGCGGCAAGCCGGCCGGCGACCGTTTCGAACGCAAGGGCGACAGGCAGGACGCCAAGGGTGGCGGCAAGCCGAAGTTCGAGCCGCGCAAGCGTGACGAGCGCCCTGCCCGCATCGATCCGGATTCACCCTTCGCCAAGCTCGCCGCCTTGCGCGACCAGCTCAAGAAGTAGCCGCGGGGCGCCGATGGGTGCGGCCGACCGTCAACGTATCGACAAATGGCTGTTCTTCGCGCGCGCTGTGAAATCGCGTTCGCTTGCCGCCAGGCTGGCGGTCAGCGGCCGGGTGCGCATCAATCGCGACAAAGCATCGCAGGCTTCCGATCTGGTGAAGCCCGGCGACGTGCTGACGATCACGCTCGATCGTCGCATTCTGGTCTGGAAGATTGTCGACACTGGCATAAGGCGCGGTCCCGCATCGGAGGCCCGCCTGCTTTACGAAGACCTTTCTCCCGCCCCCTCGCAGACGGAAATTCCGGACATGCAAGCGCCTTTGCGCGACGCGGGAAGCGGCCGTCCAACCAAGAAGGAGCGCCGTCTCACCGACCGGTTGCTGAGACGGGAATAGCATCCCGCCGCTTTGGTGCAGGACGCAAAATCATTCCGCCAGAGACGTTGTGGCGCATCGACTTCGTCTTGAAAGCGAAGGGCAAAGGCGTTACCTCACCCCTCGATGACGCACCCCGAAACTGCTTGTGCGGGGTGCAGCGGAGCCCTGCATGACCTACGTAGTCACCGACAATTGCATCAAGTGCAAATACACCGACTGTGTCGAAGTGTGTCCGGTCGACTGCTTTTATGAAGGCGAGAACATGCTCGTCATCAATCCCGACGAATGTATCGATTGCGGCGTTTGCGAGCCCGAATGCCCGGCCGACGCCATTCGTCCGGACACCGAGCCCGGCCTCGAGAAATGGATCGAGCTCAATGCCGAATACTCGGAGAAATGGCCGAACCTCACGACCAAGAAGGACCCCCTTCCCGAGGCGGAAGAGTTCGACGGGCAGGCCGGCAAGCTGGAGAAGTATTTTTCGGCCGAGCCTGGCAGCGGCGACTAGCATTTTATTTCGTCATCGTGCTTTTGCGAATGGCAGGCATGCTTGCGCTGCACGGCACTTGCCGTTAGCGTGTGCAGCAAAATCTTGATTCTCGCGACATTTTGTGTTATCAATTTGCCAACATGCCGGTGACACAACGTCGATTCATGGCGCGAACGCCCTAATCACTGAAAGGTGAATCTCCCAATCCGGACCAGAGCAATCTGGACCACGAGGTCGTTTAGCGCCCCATGGGTCCGCAGCTTCTTCCGGATAGTTCACCGTTGCGCGGCAGATGCCGGCTGGTCCGGCCCCACTGTGTACGGTCGGCGTGTCGCCGGCCACAACAAGGAGTCTATGGCGTAATGGCAACCAGCACCCCGCAGAAGAAGTCTGCTCCCACGCGTCAGGGTTTCAAGAGCGGCGAGTTCATCGTCTATCCCGCCCATGGCGTCGGCCAGATCGTAACCATCGAGGAGCAGGAAGTAGCCGGGCACAAGCTGGAATTGTTCGTCATCGATTTCCAGAAGGACAAGATGCGGCTGAAGGTTCCGGTGGCCAAGGCCACCTCCATCGGCATGCGCAAGCTGTCGGAGACCGACTATGTCGACCGCGCCCTGAAAGTGGTTCAGGGCCGCGCCCGCGTCAAGCGCACCATGTGGTCGCGCCGTGCCCAGGAATACGATGCCAAGATCAATTCCGGCGATCTGATCTCGATCTCGGAAGTCGTGCGCGATCTCTACCGCGCCGAAAACCAGCCCGAGCAGTCCTACTCCGAGCGTCAGCTCTACGAGGCCGCCCTCGACCGCATGGCCCGCGAGATCGCCGCCGTCAACCGCATGTCTGAGACCGAGGCGGTGCGCCTGATCGAGGTGAATCTCAACAAGGGTCCCAAGCGCGGCGCCAAGGCCGACAACGAGGAAGGCGAGCAGGAAGAAGCCGCCTGATCCATCGACAGGAGCAATTCCAGCAAAAGTGTGAAAACGGTTTTGCGTTCGGAATTGCGGCACTCAGGAAGCCATCCGGTTTCAAACAATCCGCGGGTCGCAAGGCCCGCGGATTTTCTTTGAGCGGCTTTACCGGACCGGCGCGTGGCCGAAGATCGTTTCCAGGAATTCGCCGAGCCAGCGCCTGAGATGCATGTCCCAGATCAGGCGGCCGCCGAGATGGTCGCGGCCGGGCTGGGCGCCGGGAAGCGTGAAGCGATGCGCCCCGTGCACCACCCAGCGATGCATCATCGCCTGTGTCAGCTCGCCGTGGAACTGAATGCCGTAAGCGTTCTCGCCATAGCGGAATGCCTGATTGGGATAGGTCTCGGCGGTGGCGAGCAGCGTGGCGTCGGAAGGCAGCGTGAAGCCTTCCCGGTGAAACTGGTAGACCATTTCGGGCCAGTGCAGCAGTTGCCGGCCATGACCGGTGGCCTCGATCGGGTACCAGCCGATCTCGACCAGCCCGCGCCCATGTCCCTGCACCTTGCCGCCCAGGTGTTTGGCAAGCATCTGGGCGCCGAGGCAGATGCCGAGAAACGGCTTCTTCTCCTTCAGCGGCACGCGCATCCAGTCGGTTTCGCGCCTGACGAACTCATCGGGATCGTTGGCGCTCATCGGCCCGCCGAAGACCACGGCGCCGGCGTGGCCATCCAGCGTTTCAGGAAGGGTGTCGCCCAGCGGCGGACGCCTTATGTCGAGATCGAACCCGCGCTCGACGAGCATATGCCCGACACGGCCGGGGCTCGACGTTTCCTGATGCAGGACGGTCAGTATTCTCGGACGGGCTCTGGCAAGCATCTGAACAGAATCAGGCGACAGTTAGCCGGATTATGGCCCAACCCTATTCTTCATCAAGCAGTTTCGCACCGTCCGGCAGGCTTGCCGCCACCTTGCGGCGGGCGGCGATGCGGTCCTGCCGCTCCACATCCAGCAGTTCGGCGACCCGCCATACCGTGTTGTCTTCAAGCTCATGCAGCTCGCCGTCGGCGAAGACGATCTCCCACATCAGCCCGATGAAAGCCTTGCGTTCCTCGACGTCGAGATGACGTTTCAACACGCTGGTAAAGGCGTAAAGATCGACGGCCTCGCGGTCTGCCTGTTCGCCGGCCAGCGCCAGTTCGTCCAGCTCGGCTCCGGACAGGGAATGGCTCTCACCGAGCACGGCCTTGAAACGCTCCCACTCGGCATCCTGCCGCACGCCATCGACATTCATGACATGATAGAGCAGGGCCGAGGCTGCCACGCGCGGATCGTCATCGCGTGGGCGGCGGCCGGAGCCGCCGGGAATATCCTTCAGGAAAGACAGGAACCGATCGAACATCAGAACAGCTTGAACCTCGCGGTTTCGGGCTCGCGGTCTTCATCCGGGTCGACGCCCGGATCGTCCGGCAGGCGCGGCATGAAATCCTGCCGGTGCGCGCTTTCGACATCCGGCGGCAACGGCAGCTTGTCCGCCCCCGCCTTCTTCCCGGGTTCCGGACGCGGCGGAGCCGGCTTCGCCGCCTCCGTGACCACGATCGGCTTTTCGGAAACCGGCTTCTCGGGAATATCCGTCTTCTCCGGCACCTCCACGACGGGCTTTTCAGGCGCCGGCGCCCCGGCTTCGATGACCTCGGCCTCGGCCACGTCGCCCAGCCGTTCCTCCGTGGCCGGCGCGGGGATGGCGGGAGCGGGCCTGCCAGCGTCTTCGTCAGCACCGCTGTCGATCAAATGGCCCAGCCGCTCGACCGGGGCGCGCCATTCGAAGGCGTCGAGCCTGCCGGTGACGGGCGAGACCGGTGCCCAGTGCTCGGCAACCACGCCGTCGGCAACCCATGCCGGGTCGCGAGGCGCCCGCACCGCCTTCGCCAGCCATTGCCGCACCTTGCCTTCGTCGCCGGTTTCCGCCTCCTCGATGTCGGCCAGCAGCAGATACGCGCCCTCGCGCGCATCGATGCGGATGGCAGCCTCCGCCTCCGCGCGCGCGGAGCGATAGTCGTTCGCATCGAAAGCCGCACGCGCCACTGCGAGCGAGGCTTCGGCATGGTTCTTCTTCATGTCCTGCAGCTTGCGTGCCCGCTTAAGCCGGTCGAGCATGGCATCGCCCGACCGGGCATGAATATAGAGATCGGCCACTTCCGGATGCGGCGCAGCCCGCCACGCATGCTCAAGTATCTTCGACGCCTTGCGCACATCGTCGTTGCGAAGCAGCACCCTTGCCGCGGCAAGGGCAGCCGGCACGAATTCCGGCTGGAGCTTGTTGGCTTCCAGCGCGGCCGCCCTGGCCGCCGCCGGATCGGCGTCCATCAGATCGGCCGCCTTGGCGGTCAGCAGCACGGCGCGCTGGCGGTTGGCCACGGCGGGTTCGATCCGCTTCGTCGATTTCTGCGCCGCCACCAGCTCCAGCGCGCCATCCCACTGGGCACGCGCCGCCAGTTCCTCGATGGTCGATTCTGTCGCCCAGCCGAGCTGCGGGGCAACGGCGGCCGCTCGGCCGGCGTAATGACGCGCGGCATTGCGATCGCCAAGGCGCTCGGCTTCGAGATAGAGGCCGCGCAGGCCAAGCAGGCGCGTCTCCGGATCGTCGAGCATGGCTTCGAACTTGCGGCGCGCCGCATCGTGGTCGCCTTCCAGCAGCGCCGTCTGCGCTTCAAGAAGGTGGATCAGCGGTTCCTGATCCGCATTGATCAGCTTGCCCGCTTCCTTGCCCTTCTTGCGCGCCAGCCCGGCGTCGCCCGCTCCTGCCGCGATCATGCCCGTGGACAGCGCCTGATAACCGCGATCACGCCGCCGGACGCGAAAATGCCGGGCAATCGCATAGGGACTGTTCCAGATCGACCTGACCAGCCACCATGCGATCATCGTCGCCGCCACGACGGCGACGATGCCCACCGCCGCGACCATCAGGCTTACCTGGTAGCGATAACCGCTGAAGGTGACCACCATGTCGCCAGGCCGGTCGGCGAGCCAGGCGAAACCGAGGCCCAGCGCCAGAACGACAAACAGATAGAACAGGATGCGGATCATCTGTTATCCCTCGCCCCCGCTCATCGTTTTGGCCACCAGCGCATCGACCTGGGTTTCCGCCTCCATGCGGGACCTGAGCGCCGTCGCGAAATCCGCGCCCGCCGCCTTCACGGCCTCGGGCAGGGTCTCGTATTCGGCAAGCGCCGCGGCAAAGTCGTTCCGGTTCACGGCAGCCTCGAGACGCGCGACGGTCTCGGGCACGCCAGCCCCTTCGACGGCCCCGATGGGCCGCACCTTGACCAGCGATTCCGCACTCGACATCAGGCGCTGTACGAAGCCCGCGTTTTCATCGACGGGCTTGTCGGCCGCCACCATGGCATCCGCCGCAGCGGCGACCTGAGCGGCAATCTCGCTGCGTGTCGCCACACCCTTTTCCGCGTAAGCGCGCAAGGTATCGAGTTGCGGGGCGTCGGGTGAGATCGCCGCAAAGGTTTCAAGCTCGGCCTTGAACGGCGCGCCGCGCTCAAGCGCCGATTTCAACGCCGATGCGGCAATGGCGAGCGCAATCCTCGGCTGGTCGGCCTGTTCCTCGACCTTGCCGGAAACGGTGGCGAGCGAGCGATCCAGCGCATCGAGGCGGCTGGCCTGCTGCTCGGCGCCGTCGCCTGCGGCACGCACCTGCTGCTCCAGGGCTGCAAGCCTGTCGTTGATCGGCGTCAGGTCGACGGCTTCCGGCCGCGCGGCCTCGCCGAGCGCGGCGACGGAGGATTCGATTTCCCCGACCTTCCGCGACAGCTCCGCCAGCGCCTCACCGTCGCTGCCGCCGCCCGCACCGGCCTCCGCCGCGCTCTTCAGGGAAGCCAGCTCGCTCCTGAGCTGGCCGAGATCGGCGGAAAGGCTTTCGATCCGCTGCGCGGAACCGTCATCGCCGCGGGCTGCGGCGAGATCGGAAACCTGCGCCTGCAATTCCGCGATCTGGCTGCTGCCGGCAGTATTTGCGGCTCCCCCGCCCGGAGCGCCGAGCATGCCGGCATACTGCAAGGCGCCCGCACCGGCCAGCGCCACCACGCCGCCAACAAGGCCCGCTGCAAGCAGGCCCATGCCACCACGCCGGGCGGGCTCTGGCTGCAATGCCGGCCGGGCAGGCGGCTCATCTGCTTCCGTTGAAGGCTCTGAGGCTGGCGATGGCGCGGGTTCTTCGGCGAATCTGTAGTCCCGCGCATGGCCCTCTGCCGCCGGCCCGGAAGGCGCTTCGGTCACCGTCTCTTCCCCGACCGGTGCCGCCTCGACGGTCTCCGGTGGCGTCTGCTCCGGCGGGACAGTCTCGGACACAGCTTCGATCCCGGCCGGATCGTCCTTCCCGATGCGCGAGACCTGATCCGCGTCCAGATCGATGGTCACTGGATCGCGGCTGCTCTTCGAGTGGCGCGTTTTCGGCGTCTTGACCATGCCGGCTCCCCATTCTGCATGCCGCCCTGACGGCGTCGGATTTCAGGAAAAGGTCTAGCACACCTCAGGGCAGTGAAAAGGGGCGGTGTGATGACGCGCCCCCGCCCTTGTGCCCCAGACGGCTCGCCAGAAGCTCCAGCAATGCCTGTTCTTCGGGATGTCCGGCGACGTTCACCATGGCGGCAGGTTCCTCGCCCAGACCGGCCGCGACGCGCTTAGACAAGGCGAAAAACTGCGCGTTCGCAAACAGCGGGCGCAGACCATCCCGATGCAAAAGCCCCCGCATTGCCTGTGCTGCGACCGCCGAATAAAGCAGAACCGCCTCTACCGGACGCCCGTCCAGCACTTCACCGACACTTGCTTCATCGTATCCGGTCGTCACGGTATCGTAGACCTCCAGCGCATCGACACGAACGCCCGACGCGGACAATCGTTCCTCGAAGCCGGGAAAGCGCACCCGTCCGCACAGGTAGACGAGACTGCCGGAAAATGTGCCGGCAATGCGCCCGGCAAGCCCCGCTGCATCGCCCGGCCCTTCCGTGACATGGGCAAACCCTGCCTGCCGCGCCGCCTCGGCCGTGCGCGCGCCGACCGCATGACAGGGCAGATGCGCCAGCCTGCCGATCAGTCCGGGCGATGCATGGCGCAGCGCATTGGCGCTGGTCACGGCCACCGCACCGGCGTCGGAGGGAACGAAAGAAGCATCGAGGTTCAGGGTAACGGTGTGCGAAAGCGGCAGCACCACGGGCTCGAAGCCCAGCCCGGCCAGCCGGGCCGCCGTGCGCGCAGCGCCCGGTTCGGGCCGGGTGACGAGAACGCGCGTCAGAACCAGCCCTCGAAGAACTGCGTGCCGGCCTTCTGGCGCACATCCGCGCCGGCCTGCGCGCCGATGGCGGCGGCATCCGCGACGCGCCCTTCCGCGCCGATCTCATGCCATGTCGTGCCGTCCGGGGTGATGATCAGGCCACGGAAGCCCAGCCTGTCGCCTTCGATGACCGCATGGCCGGCGATCGGGGTGCGGCAGGAGCCGTCGAGCGCCCCGAGGAAAGCGCGTTCGCAGGCAAGAGCCTGCCCCGTCGCCTCATCGTGAATCGGAGCCAGCATGCGCGCCACTTCCGCGTCGCCTTCACGATGCTCGATGCTGATTGCGCCCTGACCCGGCGCGGGCGGAAAGCTGTCCACCGGCATGATATCGGTGGCGACATGCTCCATCTTCAGCCGCTTCAGGCCCGCCAGCGCCAGCATGGTGCCGGAAACGATGCCCTCTTCCAGCTTGCGCAGGCGGCTTTGAACGTTGCCGCGGAACGTCACCACGTCGATGTCCGGCCGCATGCGGCGGATCAGGGCCTGCCTCCGCAGCGACGACGATCCGAATTTCACGCCCTGCGGCAGGTCCATGATCGAGGATGCGGACAAGCTGATGAAGCAGTCGCGCACGTCCTCGCGCGGCAGGAAGGTGGACAGCACCAGACCGGGCGGCAACATGGTCG
The DNA here is from genome assembly GCF_004363725.1 of Aquamicrobium defluvii. GTDB lineage: Bacteria > Pseudomonadota > Alphaproteobacteria > Rhizobiales > Rhizobiaceae > Mesorhizobium > Mesorhizobium defluvii. Next base: position 11,117 of record NZ_SNZF01000003.1, read on the forward strand.
GCATGTCCTTGGAGGAATGCACGGCGATGTCGATGCGCCCGTCGTAGAGCGCGTCCTCCAGTTCGCGGGTGAACAGGCCCTTGCCCCCGGCTTCCGAAAGCGGGCGATCCTGGATGGTGTCGCCGGTGGTGGTGAGCGGCACGATCTCGAAGCTCCGCTCGTCCAGCCCGTGCGCCGCCATCAGCCGGTCGCGCGCCTCGTGCGCCTGCGCCATCGCCAGCGGACTGGCCCGCGTCCCGATCTTCAGCACGGCTTGCCCCTTTTCCATCAAGGCCCCATTTCATCGGGGCCGCGTTTCATCGAGGTTTGCATGACACACGGTCCGTGATAACCCCGGCGACGATTATGATCGGCCTTCTCCTATCGGGGAAAATGTTCAGGGGCAACTTTGAGGATCGCGACGAAGTGATACGCGTGCTGGGCATCGAGACGAGTTGCGACGAGACGGCGGCAAGCGTCGTCATGCTCGAAGATGCGCCGGCAGGCGCGGAAATCCTGTCCCCCCGGATTCTGTCCCCCCAAATCCTGTCCAACGTGATCCTGAGCCAGGTCGAGGAGCACGCGGCCTTCGGCGGGGTGGTGCCGGAAATCGCCGCGCGCGCCCATGTCGAGGCGCTGGACGGCATCATCGAGGCCGCGCTGGCGGATGCGGGCGTCACGCTGGCCGATGTCGACGCCATCGCCGCCACCGCCGGCCCCGGCCTTGTGGGCGGGCTGATCGTCGGCCTGATGACCGCCAAGGCCATCGCCTCCGCCTCCGGCAAACCGCTGATCGCCGTCAACCATCTCGAAGGCCATGCGCTCACCGCCCGCCTCACCGACGGGCTTGAATTCCCTTATCTGCTCCTGCTGGTCTCGGGCGGCCACACTCAGATCGTGCGCGTGGCCGGCGTCGGCGACTATCGCCGCTGGGCCACGACCATCGACGACGCGCTGGGCGAGGCCTTCGACAAGGTGGCCAAGATGCTGGCCCTGCCCTATCCCGGCGGCCCCAATGTCGAGACGGCGGCGGCGAAGGGCGACCCGACCCGTTTTGCCTTCCCCCGCCCGATGAAGGGCTCGGCCCAGCCCGATTTTTCGTTTTCCGGCCTCAAGACCGCCGTGCGCCAGGCGGCGACGGCAATAGCGCCCCTGTCCGAACAGGATGTGGCCGACATCTGCGCTTCCTTTCAGTCCGCCGTCGCGGATGCACTGGCCGACCGCGTTGCGCGCGCCCTCCTGCGCTTCCGGACGGACTATCCCGACAAGGCGGAACCTGCGCTGGTGGTGGCCGGCGGCGTCGCCGCCAACCGCGCGATCCGCGAGACGCTGGAGCGCCTGTGCGCCGAAAACGGCTTCCGTTTCGTCGCCCCGCCGCACAGGCTGTGCACCGACAACGCCGCCATGATCGCATGGGCCGGCATCGAGAGGCTGAACGCCGACATGGCCGATACCGACGCCTTCGATTTCGCGCCGCGCTCGCGCTGGCCGCTGGACGAGGTGTCCACGCCGGTGGTCGGTTCCGGCAGACGGGGAGCCAAGGCATGAACGGGAAAGCCGCCATATCGCGAACCGCAGTTCTGGGCGGGGGTGCATGGGGCACCGCGCTGGCGCTGGCCGCCCTCCATGCCGGCCATGCGGTGCGCCTGTGGGCGCGCGATGCGCAAATGGCAGCGGCGATCGCAAAGGGTGAAAACCCTCGCTACCTGCCGGGCATCTCATTCGACACCGGCATCGCATCGACCACCGATCTGCAAGCGGCCCTTGCCGATGCCGATTGCGTGCTTTCGGTCACGCCCGCGCAGTCGCTGCGCAGCGTGCTCAGCGAGGTGAAGGCGCATATCCGGCCCGGCATACCGCTGGTGCTGTGCGCCAAGGGCATCGAACGCGAGACGGGCGCGCTGCTGTCGTCCATCGTCACGGAAATCCTTCCCGGCAACCCCGTGGCGGTCCTGTCAGGCCCGAGTTTCGCGGCCGATGTGGCACGCGGCCTGCCTACGGCTGTCGTCGTGGCCGCCGGGGACGACGCGCTCGCCATGGACCTTGCCGCGCGCTTTTCGGCCCGCAACCTGCGCTGCTATTCGAGCGACGACGTCATTGGCGTGGAACTCGGCGGCGCGCTGAAAAACGTCTTCGCCATAGCCGCCGGGGCCGTGGTCGGCGCCGAGCTTGGAGCCAGTGCGCAGGCCGCCATGGTCACGCGCGGATTCGTCGAGCTGCGCCGTCTGGGAGCGGCCTTCGGCGCGCAACCGGAAACGCTGATGGGCCTTTCCGGCCTCGGCGACCTCATGCTCACCTGCTCTTCCACCCAGTCGCGCAACTTCACCTATGGCGTGGCGCTGGGCCGCGGGGAATCGCTCGAAGGCCGCCCGCTGGCCGAAGGCGTACCGACGGCGGCGATCGCCGCACGCCTTGCCGCCCGGCACGGCGTGGAAGCCCCCATCATCTCGGCAGTTGCCGCGATCCTTGCCGGAGCCATCACCGTCGGCGAGGCGGTGGAAGCGCTGATGACGCGCCCCCTCAAGCACGAAAACACGATCTAGGAGCTAGCCAAAAATGCTGTTTGCCCTCATCTGCAAGGACAGGCCCGGAGCGCTGCAGGTCCGGCTCGATACGCGGCCGGCGCATCTTGCCTGGCTTCAGGGCCTGAGCGAAACGAAGAAGGTCGCCTTCGCGGGTCCGTTCCTGAACGACGACGGCAAGCCGGAAGGCAGCCTCGTGGTGATCGAAGCGGATGACAGGGCGGAAGCCGAAGCTCTCGCGGCCGGCGACCCCTATGCCGAAGCCGGCCTGTTCGAAAGCGTCGAGGTGCGCTGCTGGAACTGGGTCGTCAACAAGCCCGCAGGCTGAAGGGAGCGCGTTCGCAATGAACCATTGGCTGTTCAAATCCGAGCCGTTCAAGTTCTCCCTCGACGACCTGAAGACGAAGGGCGAAAAGGGCGAGGAATGGGACGGGGTGCGCAATTATGCCGCCCGCAACAATATGCGCGCCATGCAGATCGGCGATCTCGGCTTTTTCTACCATTCCAATGAGGGGCTGAACGTCGTTGGCATCGTCGAGGTCTGCGCGCTCGCCCACCCCGACAGCACGGCAGACGACCCGCGCTGGGAATGCGTGGATATCCGCTATGTGCGCGATATGCCCAACCCGCCCACTCTGGCCGACATCAAGGCCAATCCGAAGCTTTCGGAAATGGCGCTGGTGCGCCTCGGCCGCCTCTCCGTCCAGCCGGTCACGCGCGCGGAATGGGAAGAGGTTTGCCGCATGGGCGGCCTCGTGCCTGCCCCATGAAACTGACGGCGCGGACGGCAGAAACCTTCATCCGCGCGAATACGGCACTGCTTCAGCCGCCGCATGTGCCGGAAATTGCCCTGCATCTCGCGCATGAGGCGCACGATCTTTGGCAGCGCACCGAGGAGGAACTGGCCGAAATCGGCCTTCCTCCCCCATTCTGGGCCTTCGCCTGGGCCGGCGGACAGGGGCTTGCCCGCCATATTCTCGATCACCCTGAAATCGTACGCGACAGGAAGGTTCTGGATTTCGCTTCCGGTTCCGGCCTCGTCGCCATTGCGGCGGCCAGAGCCGGCGCGGCAAGCGTGGTTGCCGCCGACATCGACCCGTTCTGCGAAACGGCGATCCGCCTCAATGCCGAAGCCAATGAGGTTTCCGTCACCTTCGACGGCGCGGATCTCGTCGGATCGGATGACGGCTGGGATGTGGTGCTGGCCGGCGACGTGTTCTACGAGAAGCCGTTCGCGCAGCGGTTGATCCCGTGGTTCGGGGCGCTCACGGCGCGCGGTGCGCAGATTCTGGTCGGCGACCCCGGCCGCTCCTATCTCCCGAAAACCGGGCTCGAAAAGCTTGCCGTCTATGAAGTTCCCGTTACGCGGGCACTGGAGGACGCCGAGATCAAGCGAACCACGGTGTGGCGCTTTACCGGCGGCCCTACCTGACCACTTTCAGCACCGTGCGCCGCGACAGATGCGGCAGCAGCCGCTCCATGTCGCGGCGGCTGATGGCGACGCAGCCCTCGGTCGGCTTGTAGCCCGGCCGCGCCAGATGGAAGAATATGGCGCTGCCCCGGCCGCGCTTTCGCGGCGCGATGTTCCAGTCGAGAACCAGGCAGGCGTCGTAGAGATGGTCGGTGCGTTGCATGGTCTCGTGGCCCGCCTTGTAGGGCAGTCGCACCGGCCGGTTGTAGTTGCGGTCTGCCGGCGCGTCGCACCAGCCGAGCGCCGCATCGCAGGCAGCCATAGGCAATCGCGTCCGGCGCGCGGGCGCAAAGCGGTCGCTGCGAAAATAGCCGGACAGAAGGCGCATGACGGCCAGCGGCGTTGCCCCGTCGCCCTCACGCTTGTTCGAGGTGATGCCGCCCCTGCCCAGCGCGCACGAAAAAACCAGATACCCGGCCTGCAACAGCCCCTGCGTGGGGTTGCCCGGACGCGCACGCACCACCAGCGCCGAAAGGCTGCCGGGGAAAGTTTCAGTCGCGGCATTGCGTCCGCGCATTTTCCTGTATGATCTGGCCACGGAACAAATCGGTGTGATCGGAAGTTTGCCGGTCACCTTCCGCAAAAAGCCGCCTCGGTCAACCTGAAGCCGCAGGACCAGCAACAAGAACGGACTGATCCATGACCTCACGGACCATACTGATTGTCGATGATGACGACGACCTGCGCGAGACGCTGGTCGAGCAACTGTCGCTCTACGAGGAGTTCGACGTGTTGCAGGAAGCCAGCGCCGCCCGCGGCATATCCACGGTGCGCAACGGCCTGATCGATCTGCTCATCATGGACATCGGCCTTCCCGACATGGACGGGCGCGAGGCGGTCAGGATGTTGCGCAAGAACGGCTTCAAGGCTCCGATCATCATGCTGACCGGCCACGATACCGACTCCGATACGATTCTGGGACTGGAAGCCGGGGCCAACGACTATGTGACCAAGCCGTTCCGCTTCGCGGTGTTGCTGGCGCGCATCCGCGCCCAGCTTCGCCAGCACGAGCAAAGCGAGGACGCCACCTTCACGGTCGGCCCCTATACGTTCAAGCCCAGCCAGAAGCTGCTGATCGACCAGCGTGGCGGCAAGATCAGGCTTACCGAAAAGGAAGCCGCGATCATCAAATATCTCTATCGCGCCGACCAGAAAGTCGTCACCCGCGATGTTCTGCTGGAGGAGGTGTGGGGGTACAATTCCGGCGTCACCACCCATACGCTCGAGACCCATGTCTATCGCCTGCGCCAGAAGATCGAGCGCGATCCGTCCAACGCCGAGATTCTCGTTACGGAAAGTGGGGGCTACAAGCTGGTTCCTTAAGCAATTTCAGGTGTATTAACCGATAGTGATTCGGGGCGGGTCGTCGGTGGAGGGAACGGCCTGTCGATACGGGGACATAGCTGATGGCGCTGGATGATGACATCCGCATCCTGTCTGGCGTGGAGCTTTTTGCCGACTTCACGCGCGAACAGCTGCGCCTGCTCGCCTTCGGCGCCGAAACCACGACCCTGCAAGCCGAACGCAAGCTCTATCGCGAAGCCGACGAGGCCGATTGCGCCTACATCATCATCGGTGGCCGCGTCGCGCTCTATCACGAGGAAGATGCGGAAAGAACGCCGATCGCGCTGGCCGGAGCCGGCGAGATTCTGGGTGAAATGGCCCTCATTTCCGACACGAGGCGCATGACCAGCGCCTACGCCCAGACCGACACGCAGGTGCTGCGGCTGAACCGGTCGATGTTCCGGCGCATTCTGGAGGAATATCCGGAGGTCGCCGTGCATCTGCATGGCCGTATCCTGCAGAGGTTCCAGGCGCTCGTGGAGCGTATCGAAGGCATGGCGCCGCGTTTCGAGGAGTAAGGCCGGCGGCCTGTAGCCTGTCGCGCTCCCCCAGATTCGCTTCCTGCGCTTCAAGTCTCAGAGGTCGAAGCGCGCGATCACCGGCACATGGTCGGATGGCCGCTCCCAGCCGCGCGCTTCGCGCAGGATTTCGTAGCCGGAAAAATGCGGCACGAGATTGGACGACGACCATACATGGTCGAGGCGGCGCCCCCGGTCCGAAACGTCCCAGTCGCGCGCCCGATAGCTCCACCATGTGTAGATTTTCTGCTCGTCGGGAACGTTGTGCCGCATCAGGTCCACCCATTCGCCCGCCTCGCGCATGGCTTCGAAATTCGTCGTCTCGACGGGCGTGTGGCTGACCACTTTCAGGAGCTGCTTGTGCGACCACACATCATGCTCCAGCGGAGCGATGTTGAGATCGCCCACCAGAATCGAGGCCGACGCGTCGTCCTGTTCGGCCCGGATGGCGCGCATTTCCTCGACGAAGTCGAGCTTGTGCCTGAACTTGACGTTGATTTCCGGATCGGGCTCGTCGCCGCCGGCCGGAACATAGAAATTGTGCAGCAGGATCTGACGCGACCCTGCTTCCAGCTTCACCGAAAGGTGGCGGCTGTCGTCGATCTCGCAGAAGCGCCGCTTCTCCACGATTTCCAGAGGCCGTCGCGAGATCGTCGCGACGCCGTGATAGCCTTTTTGCCCATGGATGGCGATGTGTCCGTAACCCAGCCTGTGCAGCGGTTTGAAGGGAAACAGGTCGTCCGGGCACTTGGTTTCCTGCAGGCACAGCACATCCGGCTGATACCGCTCCAGAAAATGCTCAACCAGCGGCATGCGCAGGCGGACGGAGTTGATGTTCCAGGTGGCGAGCGTGAAGGACATGGCGGGAACATGTCAGCGGCACGCGTCAAAAACAAGCCGGGGCGCGCTTTGCGGCGCACCCCGGCAGGATTTCCACAGATGCTGTGTCGCGGCCTTACGGGCCCTTGCTGTTGAGCACGCGGTTGGCGCGATAATCGATGGTGAAGGTGTCGGCCGCGAATCGCACGCCCTCCTGCACGTTGAAGATCATCACCGTGGTGTCCTTGCCCTGTGCGTCGGTGATCGTCCACTGGCGCAGCTCATAGGTCTTGGGGTCGAACATCATGGTGATCATGGCGTTGCCGAACACGGACTTGTCGGCAAGCTGGATGGTGGTGAGATCGTCTTCCTGCTTCACGCTTCGGACCTTGTCGCCCGACAGGTCGATACGCTCATCGAGCAGCAGCTTCAGCGGCGTTTTCGACAGCGGATAGAGATCGGAGGTGCGCAGCTTCTGGTTCAGGATCACCACCGACTTGCCGTCTGCAATCACCCGGAAATTGGAGGATCCGTCATAATTGAAGCGAATCTTGCCCGGCCTCTGCAGGAAAAACTTGCCGCCGGTCTGCTCTCCCTTGGGACCGAACTGCACGAACTCTCCCGCCATCGACTTCACGGACGAGAAATGATCGGCAATGCGCTGGGCCGCTTCAGGAACCGCAGCCGCCTGCGCGGAGGCGACGATGCGGAGTCCGGGGACCGTGGCGAGCGCGGCTGCTCCCGCGCATCCCAGGCCGAAGCCCAGGAAGCTGCGGCGCGAGGTGGCGGCTTCGGCAATCGCGGCAAAGGTCTGGTTCGTCATTGGTCTCGCTTTCGTCTCGTCTGCCCTTCGAAATCCCATATCCGCTGTCACTTGGGCTTAAGTTTGACCGCTTCAGGAGGCCGGGTCAGAACTTGTCCTCTTCCGTCGGCACGAGGATTTCGCGCTTGCCGGCATGGTTCGCCGGCCCGACGATACCCTCCTGCTCCATGCGTTCGATGATCGAGGCCGCGCGGTTATAGCCGATGCCGAGGCGGCGCTGGATGTAGCTGGTCGAGGCCTTGCCGTCGCGCAGCACGACCGCGACCGCCTGATCGTAGGGATCGTCCGAATCCTCGAAGTTCCCGCCGCCCGCGCCGCCCTTGCCGGAAGGCTCATCGTCCTCCTCGTCGTCCTCGGTGATGGCGTCGAGATATTGCGGCACGCCCTGAAGCTTGAGGTGCCCGACCACCTTCTCGACCTCGTCATCCGACACGAATGGGCCATGGACGCGCTGGATGCGGCCGCCTCCGGCCATGTAGAGCATGTCGCCCATGCCCAGAAGCTGTTCCGCGCCCTGCTCGCCAAGGATGGTGCGGCTGTCGATCTTGGAGGTGACCTGGAAGGAGATGCGGGTCGGGAAATTGGCCTTGATGGTGCCGGTGATGACGTCCACCGAAGGCCGCTGCGTCGCCATGATGACATGGATACCGGCAGCCCGCGCCATCTGCGCCAGCCGCTGCACCGCGCCCTCGATGTCCTTGCCGGCGACCATCATCAGGTCGGCCATCTCGTCGATGATGACGACGATATAGGGCATCGGCTCAAGGTCGAGATGCTCGGTCTCGTAGACCGCCTCGCCGGTCTGGCGGTCGAAACCGGTCTGCACCGTACGGGTGATCTGCTCGCCCTTCTTCTGCGCCTGGGCAACGCGCGCATTGAAGCCGTCGATGTTGCGCACGCCCACCTTGGACATCTTGCGGTAGCGGTCCTCCATCTCCCGCACCGTCCATTTCAGCGCCACGACCGCCTTCTTGGGATCGGTGACGACCGGGGTCAGCAGATGCGGGATGCCGTCATAGACCGACAGTTCCAGCATCTTCGGGTCGATCATGATCAGGCGGCACTGCTCGGGAGTCATGCGATAGAGCAGCGACAGGATCATGGTGTTGATGGCGACCGACTTGCCAGAGCCGGTCGTGCCTGCGACCAGAACATGCGGCATCTTGGCGATGTCGACGATCACCGCTTCACCGTTGATGGTCTTGCCGAGCGCCAGCGCCAGCTTGGCCTTGCTGGTCTCGAAATCGCGGCTGGCGAGGATTTCGCGCAGATAGACCGTTTCCCGCCGCGCATTCGGCAGTTCGATGCCGATGGCGTTGCGGCCCGGAACCACGGCGACACGGGCAGCGATAGCGCTCATTGAGCGGGCGATGTCGTCGGCAAGGCCGATGACGCGGCTCGACTTGATGCCGGGGGCCGGCTCCAGTTCATAGAGTGTGACGACCGGACCGGGACGAACCTGAATGATCTCGCCCTTGACGCCGAAATCCTCCAGCACCCCTTCCAGCAGGCGCGCATTCTGCTCGAGCGCATCCGTCGACAGGCTGGCGTCACGTACGACATTGGGCGGGTTGGACAGGAAATGCAGCGACGGCATTTCGAAGCTGCCGCTTCCGATCAACGAGGTCTGCGCCTCGCGCTGCACGCGGGCCCCCGGAGCGGGGCGGGAAGCGGGAGCCGTGACCCGGGCAGGCCCCTCGGGAGAGCGGAGATGCGGGGCGTTTCCATCGTGCGACGGAACCGGCTGGCCGTCGGGATAGAACGCGCCGTCGTCGACATCGTCGAATACGTCGCGATCCTGCGGATCCAGCGACGGCGCGCGCTGCCTGACCATCTCGGCAAAGAATTCCGGCTCGACCCGGGCGCTGCCGCCGCGAATCATGCGTGCCTCTTCCATTTCGGCCGATTCCACGCGCTCCGCAGCCTGCCGCCACGCGCTGCGGCGCGACTGCGCCGGTAGTTCGAAATGGTCGTCGTGCCCCGCCCGGCGCGAGGGCGCATGCCGATGCATCCAGCCACGCGCCGACATCCACCAGTGCGCCAGCATTCCAAGAACGAGGCTGCCCCGGCCGTCTTCATCCTCGTCGTCATTGTCGAACAGCACGGAATCCGGATCGGTGTGCTCATCCTCTTCATGTTGCGGGATGGTGAAGCGGTTGCGGCGCCGGACAAGGCCGGCGCCATAGGCGAACAGCCACAACGCCGGAACAGCCAGAACGGCAATAACGCCGGCAGCGAACAGACCGGTGGGATATCCGCCGGTGAACATGCCGGGCAGCCTGAGGACAAGATCGCCGAACACGCCACCGAGCCCGGTGGGCAGAGGCCATGTGGGCGGCGGTGCGATACAGCCAGTCATTGCGGCGACCAGCAGCGAAAATCCGAACCAGCCAAGCGCCCGCTTCGGCATGCGATCGACGCCGCGGCCGGAAAACAACAGGAAACCCCAGACCACGGCGGGGACAAGCCCGGCAACTGCCGAAAGACCGAAGAACTGCATTGCGAGGTCGGAAAACACCGCGCCGGCATAGCCCATGGCGTTGGTGACCTGCGTGTCGGTGGCATGGCTGAAGCTGGGGTCCGCGACATTCCACGTCGCCAGCGCTGCGACGGCGAATGCGACGAAAGCCAGCAGCGCGATTCCCGTGGCCCGGCCGGCCTGCCGGCGCGCGAATGCCTGCAAGCCGCCATAGGCCGGTTCTTCCAGCGCAAGCCGTGCGGTAGCCCCTGAACGCATGAATTGATCCTCGTCGGTCGCGATGCGCCGGCATGACTGCCGGACAGACTCTGAGGTTCAAACTAGCGAGGGGATGGTTAAAGCCGCATTAACCATGAAGGATTGAGGCGAAGCGACCTCGAAAAGCTGCGCGCAACATGCCACGCCATCGGAAGGACCATGCTCGCAACACAGCAAGCATCCGCCAGGCACAAAAGAAAGAACCCGGCAGTTGCCTGCCGGGTTCTTCTGTTCAGACGGTAGAACCGATCTTAGAACGAACGCTGGAAGCGGAGGTAACCACCCCAGCCGTCCTCGTGGCCGCCACCAATCAGCTTGACGCGCTCGTAAGCGACTTCCGGACGGATGTTGAAGCCGGGGACCAGTTCGTAGTTGACGCCAACGGCAGCGCCGAAGGTCTCAGCATCGTCATAGGCGAGCTGAACATCCAGAGCAGCCTTCTCGGTGAAGCGATACTTACCACCACCCCAGATGGCCCAGTCGCCACCCCAAGTCGCGTAGTAGTTAAGCTTGTCGCCGTCGCCGATACCACCCATGACCCACAGGCTCAGAGCTTCGTTGACGTTGACGTCGACGCGGACCTTACCAGCAACTTCACCGTAGACGGAGTCGTAGCCGATGACACCGGCGATCTTACCCCAGCCCTGCGTGAACGAGGCACCAGCCACGACATGCGGGACGTAGGAGTCGATGGTGTAGAGTTCACCCGAGCCTTCTTCCACGCCGACCGTGGCCGAGAAGCCGTTGCCGGCGTCGAAGGTGTAGGCGATCAGATGGGTCTTGCCCGGGGTGTAGTTGACGCCGATGTCGTCGTTGATGACGGAGCCGGCCGAGTCGGTGAGCGTCTCGAACAGCGAGTCGGTGTAGGCGATGGTCAGACCACCAAGCTGGATGATGGCATGCTCAAGAGCCCAAGCCGACTGAGTGTCAGACCACGAGTCGCCAGTGTAGGCGAGATTATTGAACGAGTCGCGCTGGAAGTACGTGGCGATATAACCACGCAGAGTGCCGTACTCGGTCTCCGAACGGGCGTCGAAGGTGAGCTGGGCGCGCATACGCTTGAAGTAGGTATCGTTGTAGTTGTCGTGGATACGGTTGAAGTGGTCTTCTTTATCTTCGCTCTCGATACCGAACAGGTCGCCCACGCCGATGTCGTAACGCAGGTAGCCGCCGATCTTGAGGCAGGTCTCGGTGCCCGGGATGTAGTAGTAGCCAGCGCCGTAGACGTCGCAGATGCGGACGTATTCAGCGGGTTCCGGCTCGGCCACGACAATAGCGTCGGCGGCGCGCGCACCGGAGACTGCGACGAGAGCCGCAGCGGAGCCGAGAAGAAGGCTCTTGATGTTCATTTTCTGACCTCCAGTCAAAAGTTCAAAAACGGGTCTGGGCTATTCTTTGCTGAAGGACAGCGTTCCCTGCCCCATCCCCACTACCGAAAAAGACGCGCACCGCGCCTCTCCTTCGAAACCGACATTACCCATCGGGCCGCCGCGTTCAACAAGGAACGCAACGCGCTGCAACCTCTGCGGCTGATATCCGAAAGGTGTGTTGCACAAACGCCACGTTTTTGCAGGGCGCGGAAACTTCCCGTTAACCATTCGGGCCTTGTCCGGGCCGATTTGCCGGGATGGCGGCTCGAATCGGGGATGAATCAAAAAAAAGAGGGCCGGCAGAACCGGCCCCCAGTAAAGCCACGGCAGAACCCGCAGCATGTCCACTCTGTTTGCTCCCTTTGCGGGGCGTTCCCCTTTGGTGGTTAATGAGTGATGGGGCGGTTATGAGTGATAGGCGACCTCGCCATGGGAGGTGATGTCGAGGCCCTGCGATTCGGCCTCCACCGTCGGCCGCAGCCCGACGAGCATGTCGACCAGCTTGTAGAGAATGGCCGAGATCACCCCGCACCAGACGATGGTGACCAGAACCGCAAGGATCTGCGTCCAGACCTGCGCGCCCATGGTCACGCCTTCTTCGTAGCCGACGCCTCCCAGCGAACCGGAAGCGAAGACGCCGGTTCCGATGGCGCCGACGATGCCGGCCACACCATGAATGCCGAACACGTCGAGCGAATCGTCATAGCCAAGCTTGATCTTCACGACGGCGACGAAGTAGTAGGCCACCACGCTGGCGGTCGCGCCGAGAACGATCGCCCCCACCGGGCCGACGAAGCCCGCCGCCGGAGTCACCGCGACGAGACCCGCAATCACACCGGACGCACCGCCCAGCATCGAAGCCTTGCCGCGCACCGCCTTCTCGACGAGCGACCAGGCGATGACGGCGCCGGCGGTGGCGGTGAAGGTGTTGATCGTGGCGAGCGCCGCCGTGCCTCCGGCCGAAAGGGCTGAGCCGGCGTTGAAGCCGAACCAGCCCACCCACAGGATGGCCGCGCCGACCAGCGTCAGCGGCAGGTTGTGCGGCGCCATGTTCTCCTTGCCGTAGCCGGCACGCCTGCCGATGACGATCGCGCCGACGAGTGCCGCGATGCCCGCGTTGATATGAACGACGGTGCCGCCTGCGAAATCCATCGTGCCCCAGCCGAAGAACAGGCCGTTCTCATCCCACGCCATGTGGGCGATGGGGAAGTAGACGAAGCTGACCCACAGGATGACGAACAGGACGATCGCACCGAACTTCACGCGCTCGGCGAAGCCACCGACGATCAGCGCCGGGGTGATGCAGGCGAAGGTCATCTGGAAGCAGATGAAGACCAGCTCGGGAATGGAGCCCGATTCCGATTCCGGCGTCACGCCCGAAAGGAACAGCTTGCCGAAGCCGCCGAAGAATGCGCTCTCGCTGCCGCCGAAAGCGAAGGAGTAGCCCCACAGCACCCAGACCACGATCACCGCGGCGGTGATCATGGTGCACTGCATGAGCACCGACAGCACGTTCTTGGCCCGCACGAGCCCGCCATAGAACAGGGCGAGGCCGGGCAGGATCATGAACAGCACGAGGATGGTGGAAACCAGCATCCAGGCGGTATCGCCGGAATTGAGCGCCGAAGCCGCCGCTTCCGTGGCGGCCTCGGTCGCCTCGGGGGCGGTTTCCTGTGCCGATGCCGCGAGCGGGCCGAACAGGGCAAGAGCCGCCGGGCCCAGCAGCCCCGCTCTCCTGAGGGTGGAAGAAAAACTCATTGATCTCTCCATGATAAATCGACCGCGCCGAATCACAGGGCGTCGGTGTCGGTTTCGCCGGTACGGATGCGCACGGCCTGATCGATGCCGAAGACGAAGATCTTGCCGTCTCCGATCTGGCCGGTCCGGGCGGCAGTGCGGATGGCCTCGACGGCCTTGTCGGCGAGGTCGCCGGCAACCGCGACCTCGATCTTGATCTTCGGCAGGAAGCTCACCGCGTATTCGGCGCCGCGGTAGATTTCGGTATGCCCCTTCTGACGCCCGTAGCCCTTGACCTCGGTGACGGTCAGGCCCTCGATGCCGAGCGCAGTCAGCGCCTCGCGCACCTCGTCGAGCTTGAACGGCTTGATGACAGCCATCACGATTTTCATCAGCTTCACCCTCTGCTGGTGCACCGGCCCGACGCGGGCCGGCAGCACAAAGGGTCAATCAAGCTCCGTGCCAGTTGCGACGGCACAAGCTCAACATGCTGATTTCAAAAGGATAAAATTTGAAGACCGGCCCACATGGAGGATGCGCCGGCTTCACAGGAGATTAATTTTTGTGCAGAATCTCGCGCCTGCATAAAATCAAGGCTAGCGACGCAGGCGAATCAGGCCCTCCTGAGCGACCGAAGCGATCAGGGTTCCATCGCGGGCGAACAGCGCACCCCGGGTGAAACCGCGCCCGCCCTGCGTCGAGGGGCTGTCCTGCGTATACAGGATCCAGTCGTCCAGCGGGTTCTGACGGTGGAACCACATGGCATGGTCGAGGCTGGCGGCCTGGATGTCTGGATCGAAGACGGCGCGGCCATGGGCGAAGGTCGAGGTGTCGAGCAGCGTCATGTCGGAGAGATAGGCCAGCACCGCGGACTGAACGGCGCGGTCGTCCGGCACCGGACCCGTGGTGCGGATCCAGATGTTCTGCATGGGCTCCAGCTTTTCGCGGCTTGTGTAATGCTTGAGCATCACCGGCTTCATCTCCACCGGCCGTGGCCGCTGCCAGTAGCGGCTGATGCCTTCCGGCACGCTGTCGCCGAAGCGGCCGATCAATTCCTGCTGCGACATCAGCGAATCGGGCTCCGGCACGTCGAGCGGCATCGGCACCTGATGCTCGAGCCCTTCCTCGTCCTTCTGGAAGGAAGCTTCCAGCGAAAAGATGGCATGGCCGTGCTGCGTGGCCACCACGCGCCGCGTGGTGAAGGAGCCGCCATCCCTTATCCGGTCGACCTCATAGACGATCGGCAACTTGGTATCTCCCGCGCGCATGAAGTAGCCATGCAGCGAGTGCGCATGCCGATCCGGCTCCACGGTGCGCTGGGCCGCAACCAGCGCCTGCGCTATGGTCTGGCCGCCGAACACGCGCTGCCAGTCGCTCTCCGGGCTGCGACCACGGAACAGATTGTGCTCCAGCCTCTCGAGGTCGAGAATGGAAAGAAGCTCATCCATGGCGGTCGTCATCGTCTGGTCCCCTGCCTTATCGTGGCCTGTGATGTCCGACAGGATGGGCATGACGTCAAGGCTGCTGTATATCCGCAGGCGGCCGAAAGAGAGGTTGGACGATGTCTGGAACAAGCGAGGCGGCAAAAACCGCGAACGGATTGCCTGACGCCGGCAAGCTCGACGTGCTCGTCGCAGGCGCCGGATATGTCGGCCTGGCCAGCGCCGTCGCCATCAAACATGCGCGTCCCAGCCTCAGGATCGCCGTGGTCGACGCCGCGCCGGCCGATGTCTGGCAGAAGGACAACCGTTCTTCCGCAATCGCCGCCGCCGCCTGCCGCATGCTGGAGCAGCTCGACGTCTGGCACCGCGTGGAGCCGCACGCGCAGGCCATCACCGAGATGATCATCACTGATTCGCGCACCGGCGATCCGGTGCGTCCGGTGTTCCTCACCTTCGACGGCGAGGTTGCACCTGGCGAGCCCTTCGCCCACATGATCGCCAACCGCGACCTCAACCGCGCCCTGCGCGACCGGGCCGCCGAGCTCGGCATCGACATCATACAGGGCATCGGCGTGCACGGCTTCGACGCGGACGGCGGCGGCGTCACCGTGCAACTGGCCGACGGCGCATCCCTGCGCGCACGGCTGCTGGTGGCCGCCGACGGCGTGCGCTCGAAACTGCGCGAGATGGCCGGCATCAGGACCGTTCACTGGGACTATGGCCA
This sequence comes from Aquamicrobium defluvii, assembly GCF_004363725.1. Taxonomy (GTDB): domain Bacteria; phylum Pseudomonadota; class Alphaproteobacteria; order Rhizobiales; family Rhizobiaceae; genus Mesorhizobium; species Mesorhizobium defluvii. The sequence continues at coordinate 26,603 of NZ_SNZF01000003.1, forward strand.
GTCCGGCATCGTCTGCACCGTGGCGCATGAGCGCCCTCACAACGGCCGGGCCGTCGAGCATTTCCTGCCTGCCGGCCCTTTCGCCATATTGCCTTTGAAGGGCAACCGCTCGTCGCTGGTCTGGGCCGAGCGCACCGAGGAAGCCGAAAGGCTGGTCAATGGCGACGAGATGATCTTCGAAGCCGAACTGGAGCGCCGCTTCGGGCTCGAACTTGGCGAGATCCGCGTCGAGGACAAGCCCCGCGCCTGGCCTCTCGGCCTCACGCTGTCCCGCAGCTTCGTGGCCCCGCGCCTGGCACTGGCCGGGGACGCCGCCCACGGCATCCACCCCATTGCCGGACAGGGCCTCAATCTCGGCCTCAAGGATGTGGCAGCACTTGCAGAAGTGATCGTCGAGGCCGACCGGCTTGGGCAGGACATCGGCGCACTCGACGTGCTGGAGCGCTACCAGCAATGGCGCCGCTTCGACACCGTGCAGATGGGCGTGACCACCGACATTCTGACACGGCTGTTCTCCAACGACGCAGCGCCCGTGCGCGCCGCGCGCGACTTCGGGCTGGGCCTTGTCGAGCGCCTGCCCCGGCTGAAGGACTACTTCATCCGTCAGGCCGCCGGCCTTGCCGGCCATACGCCAAAGCTTTTGAGGGGCGAGCCTCTCTGACCTGATCCCCAATTCCGAAACGTCCGCTTCAGGAGATGGCTATGAGCCTCGATTCCGTCCGCGCCTTCTTCAGGGCCCATGCTCCCGACCTCGAGGTCGTCGTCACCGAGGAAAGCTCGGCAACGGTGGCCCTTGCGGCAGCGGCGCATGGCGTGGAGCCGGCGCAGATCGCCAAGACCATTTGCCTGCGGGCCGGCGAGCAGCCCATGCTGATCGTGGCCGGAGGTCTCGCGCGCATCGACAACCGCAAGTTCCGCGACCGGTTCGGAGCAAAGGCGCGCATGCTCGACGCCGAGGAAGTGGTGCGGCTGACCAGCCATCCCGTCGGCGGTGTGTGCCCTTTCGGCCTCGCCACGGAGCTGCCGGTCTATTGCGATGTTTCGCTGCGCGCCTATGAGGAGGTCGTGCCTGCCGCCGGCGCCACCAATGCGGCGGTGCGCGTGCCGACCGGGCGGCTCTCCGAACTGACCGGCGCCGAATGGGTGGATGTCTGCCAGTAAAGCCTGCCGCCCCAAAAAACGGGAGCCGATTCTGGGAGAACAACATGCGTAAAGCAGGGACTTGAAGCACATCACCTGATTTCGCTTGAACGCGACATGCTGTAGCCGCCCTTGCCTTACAAAGCCGGCCGCGCGCACTATCTCGTTCCTCAGGCAGGCGCCGCCTGCCGATCTGGCAGAAGGAGATGATCATGAACCGTCACGCCACCGCCGTCTGGAAAGGCACCCTGACTGAGGGTTCCGGCACGCTCGACACCCAGAGCGGAGCTTTTGCCCAACAGCCCTATTCCTTCAAGGGCCGGTTTCAGGACGAAGCCGGCAAGTCGGGCACCAATCCGGAAGAACTGATCGCAGCCGCCCATGCCGGCTGCTTCGCCATGCAGCTCTCGCACTTCCTGGCCGAGAACGGCACTCCGGCCGAGGAGCTGAAAGCTGAGGCTGTCGTCACTTACGGCCCGGCGGACGGCGGCGGATTCGAAATCACCGAAAGCGCGCTGAACCTGACCGGCAAGGTGCCGGGGATCGACGAAGCGAAGTTCCGGGAACTGGCCGACAAGGCAAAGAGCGGCTGCCCCGTTTCAAAAGCACTGGGCGCGATAAAAGTCTCGCTCGACGCGAAACTCGCCTGAACCGCCGTTCCGCCCCCTCCCGGAACGAACAAAAAAGCCCCGGAAATCCGGGGCTTTTTTTTCATGAAAGCGCTTCAGACGCCCAGCGCATCCAGCCGTTCGGTGAGTTGCCGCACCTGGTCCTCCAGCGCTGCAATGCGCGCTTCGAGTTCCGCATCCGCGGCCACGACCACCGGACCCGACGCTGCCGAAAGGGCTGCGACATCGACCGGCCCGCACAGCAGATGGACATAGCGGTCCTCGCGCTGGCCGGGACCGCGGCCGATTTCCTGCACCAGCGGCGGGCGCTTGCCGATCAGCATGTCGAGTTCCGTGCGCAGATCGTCGGCAGAGGCGAAGCGGGCAAGGCGCTCCGAGCGCGCCAGCAGCTCGTGCACCGTCTGCGGGCCGCGTAGCATGAGCAGGCCGAGCAGCGCCGTCTGCGGCACGGTCAGCGAGAATTTCTGCGCCATCAGATGCTCGTAGCGCTCCACGCGGGATGCGAAGATCTGGCGTACAAAACCCTTCTGCTCCAGCATCTTCAGGCCACGCAGTATGTCTGCCTGTGCAAGCGCCATCACCGGCTCGCGCGCCGTCTTCTGATTCGCCGCTGCCAGGAGCGCATTCGACGTCAGCGGATAGACGTCCGGCGTCAGTTCCTTCTTCTCGATCAGACAGCCCAGAATACGGGCCTCGAGCGTACTGAGCTGGGGCAATCCTTCGCTATCCATCGTTTCGAACTCTCCGATCCAGACAAAAAGGCCGCCGCCGGTGTTCCGGCAGCGGCCTTGCTATAACCCATCGGGACCGGGGCGCAAACTTTTCGCGCCGGCTTGACGAACGGTTGCGGTCAGACGCGGCGCTCGACCATCATTTTCTTGATCTCCGCGATCGCCTTGGCCGGGTTCAGGCCCTTGGGGCAGGTCTGGGTGCAGTTCATGATGGTGTGGCAGCGATAGAGCCGGAACGGATCTTCCAGATTGTCCAGCCGCTCGCCCTTGGCTTCGTCTCTGGAGTCGATCAGCCAGCGATAGGCTTGCAGCAGCACGGCAGGACCGAGATAGCGGTCGCCGTTCCACCAGTAGCTCGGGCACGAGGTGGAGCAGCAGGCGCACAGGATGCATTCGTAGAGGCCGTCGAGCTTCTCGCGGTCCTCGTGGCTCTGCAGCCATTCCTTGGCCGGCTCGGGCGAGACGGTCTGCAACCACGGCTCGATCGAGGCGTGCTGGGCGTAGAAGTTGTTGAGGTCCGGCACCAGGTCCTTCACCACCGGCATGTGCGGCAGCGGATAGACTTTCACCGGTCCGCTGATCTCGTCGGCGCCCTTGGTGCAGGCCAGCGTATTGGCGCCGTCGATGTTCATGGCGCAGGAACCGCAGATGCCTTCGCGGCAGGAACGGCGCAGCGTCAGCGTCGGATCGATCTTGTTCTTGATCCACAGCAGCGCGTCGAGAACCATCGGCCCGCAATCGTCCATGTCGACGAAATAGGTGTCCATGCGCGGGTTTTCGTCGTCGTCCGGCGACCAGCGATAGATGCGGTATTCGCGCAGGTTGGTGGCGCCTTCCGGCTTCGGCCAGGTCTTGCCCTGCCTGATCTGCGAGTTCCTGGGGAGCGTGAGTTCGACCATCTTTCAGATCCTCAATACACGCGCGCCTTGGGCGCGATCTTGGCCGGGTCGATGCCGCCGTCTTCGGGCTTGATCTGCGGCTCGGTGTGCACCGGGCGATAGGTGAGCGTGACCTTTCCATCGGGGCTCAGATGAGCCAGCGTGTGCTTGCGCCAGTTGACGTCGTCGCGGGCGGAGAAATCCTCGCGGGCGTGCGCCCCGCGGCTCTCCTTGCGGGCTTCGGCGCTGTAGACGGTGGTGATGGCGTTGGCCATCAGGTTTTCCAATTCCAGCGTCTCGACGAGGTCGGAATTCCAGATCATCGAGCGGTCGAAGACCTTGACGTCCTTCAGTTCGCCCCAGATCTGCGAAATGCGCCTGCAGCCACTCTCCAGCGATTCCTGCGTGCGGAACACTGCCGCGTCCTCCTGCATGGCGCGCTGCATGCGCTCGCGGATGACGGCGGTCGGCGTCGAGCCGCTGGCATGACGCAGACGGTCGAAGCGATCCATGATCTTGTCGCAGGCAGCCTTGTTGAGCGCGGGCACGGCCGACTTGGGATCGACGATCTCGCCGGCGCGGATAGCGGCGGCGCGGCCGAACACCACAAGGTCGATCAGCGAGTTGGAGCCGAGGCGATTGGCGCCGTGCACCGAGGCGCAGCCGGCTTCGCCGACGGCCATGAGGCCGGGGGTGACGCGGTCGGGGTCGCTGCCGGTCGGGTCGAGCGCCTCGCCCCAGTAATTGGTCGGCACGCCGCCCATGTTGTAGTGCACCGTCGGCAGCACCGGGATCGGCTCCTTGGTGAGGTCGACGCCGGCGAAGATCCTGGCCGATTCCGAGATGCCGGGCAGGCGCTCATGCAGCACCGCCGGATCGAGATGGTCGAGGTGCAGGAAGATGTGGTCCTTGTTCTTGCCGACCCCGCGGCCCTCGCGGATTTCCATGGTCATGCAGCGCGAGACCACGTCGCGCGAGGCCAGATCCTTGGCCGACGGCGCGTAGCGTTCCATGAAGCGCTCGCCCTCGGAGTTGACCAGATAGCCGCCCTCGCCGCGCGCGCCCTCGGTGATGAGGCAGCCCGCGCCGTAGATGCCGGTCGGATGGAACTGCACGAACTCCATGTCCTGGAGGGGAAGTCCGGCCCGCGCCACCATGCCGCCGCCGTCGCCGGTGCAGGTATGGGCCGAGGTGGCAGAGAAATAGGAGCGGCCATAGCCGCCGGTCGCCAGCACCACCATCTTGGCGGAAAAGCGGTGAATGGTGCCGTCATCGAGGTTCCACGCCACCACGCCGGTGCAGGTGCCGTCCTCCTCCATGATGAGGTCGACAGCGAAATACTCGATGAAGAACTGCGCGTGGTGCTTCAGCGACTGGCCGTAAAGCGTGTGCAGGATGGCGTGGCCGGTGCGGTCGGCGGCCGCGCAGGTGCGCTGCACGGGCGGGCCGTCGCCGAAATTCTGCATGTGGCCGCCGAACGGGCGCTGGTAGATCTTGCCCTCTTCGGTGCGCGAGAAGGGCACGCCGTAGTGCTCCAGCTCGTAGACCGCCGCAGGAGCCTCGCGCGCCAGATATTCCATGGCGTCGGTGTCGCCCAGCCAGTCGGAGCCCTTGACGGTGTCATAGAGGTGCCAGTGCCAATGGTCCGGCCCCATGTTCTGAAGCGAGGCGGCAATGCCGCCCTGTGCCGCCACGGTGTGCGAGCGGGTCGGAAAGACCTTGGTGATGCAGGCGGTCCTCAGGCCCTGCTCGGCCATGCCGAGCGTGGCCCGCAGGCCGGCGCCGCCGGCGCCGACGACAACGACATCATATTTGTGATCGACATAATTATAGGCGGCCACCGGTCAGCCTCCGAATGCGAGCTTGAGCAGCGCGAACACCGAAACGATGCCGACCGCTGCCGTAAAGAAAGTATTGAGAATGAGGCACACGAGCTTCGTGCCCTCACCATGGACATAGTCCTCGATGATGACCTGCATGCCGAGACGCATGTGATAGAGGCCGGACACGAGCATGGCGACCATCACCAGCGCCACGGCCGGATGCGCGAGCGCGGCGCGCACGTCCTCGTAGCCGGCCCCGTTCATCACGATCAGGAAGCCGACGAAGAACAGGAACAGCGGAATATTGGCAACGGCGGTGAGGCGCTGGCGCCAGAAATGCATGGTGCCCTCGCGGGCGGATCCCAGCCCGCGCACCTTTGCCAGCGGCGTGCGCATGTCCTTGCGGGAAGCGCTCATGCCCAGCCTCCCCGAACGATCAGGCCGACGACCCACACGGCGACGGTGAGCACCACCGAGCCGACCAAGGTCGCCCATGCGAGCTTCGAGGCGGTGTGCTTCTCAAGCGCCGCGCCGGTATCCCAGATGAAGTGGCGGATGCCGCCCAGCATGTGCAGCATCAGCGCCCATGTATAGCCGAACAGGATGAGCCGGCCGATCAGGGTGCCGAAGAACCAGTTGACGTAGTCGAAGGTCTCCTTCGACGTGGCGGCGGCGATCAGCCAGAGCGCGACCAGAAGCGTGCCGACATAAAGCGCGCCGCCGGTGATGCGGTGCAGGATCGACGTGGTCATCGTGATCCTGGGCCGGTAGATCGTCAGGTGTGGCGACAGCGGCCGAGGTCTCGGCTGTGCATGGGTGGCTGGTGAACGGCTCATGGCTCCCCCAAAACTGGGCTTCCCGAACTGGGCTGCAATGCACGGGCATTCCGACGCGGATGCGTCACTGCCGGTTCGAAAAACGACTTTAGGACTGCGGCGTTCTAGAACTCTTTTTGCACCGCGTCAAAGCCAGAAAACCGTTTTCTATTCATAATTTAGTCTGAGCAATTCGGTTTGCTGACGTTCAACCGATTAAGGAAGTTCAAGATCAGGGCGACAAATACTTAACCTGACTAAAATACTCACCTTGTACAGGTGAGCGGTGAATGGCGTCCTTTGACCACGAGCGCCTCTCGCCCGTCGAGAACGATGGCATCGACGCCCTGGCCGTAACGGCTGCGCTGATTGGCGGGCGATGCAGGCAGTTCCTCTTCCTCGTCCGGCCCGACAACGCGAATGGACGTGCCGAGATTGCGGATGGTCATCATGCTGCCGTCGGCGCAATTGTAGGTCGCGGTGGCCGGCTGCGCGGCCTCCTTCTCGGCGACGATCGCCATCGATCCCTGCTCGCCCTCCGGCCCCACCAGCGTCTTGTCGTCAAGCACCCTGCCCGCCTGGTTCGACACGCAGCCCGCGCAGACAACGGAAAAAAGCGTAACAGCCACCCTCGCCATCCGGCACAGTTTCATCGGATCACCTCCTGGGAGCATGGGCCGGACAGGCCCGGAAACAGCTTCCGCTTGCGCATCGATTCGGGAGTTTGGCCTGCAACCGAACCAGAAGCATCCCTGCAGGATGCCGTGCGATGTAACCGCGCGAGCGCCACCGGATCAAGCCTGTTCGCCGTGCGGAAGGCAAAAAGCGGCGTGAGCCACGACAAATGTCCCACGACATCAAACGGATAGGCACAAGCTGCCGATTCCCGGCGGAGAGAGCCGGCGCGAAACGCGGTATCGCCTTCCCCTCTTAACAAAGATTAAGAAATGATTAATTGTGGAGCACAAGGTCAAGGCGGCAGTTGTTCCGCCATTATCGGGGAGAGGCGGTCATGCGCTCCAGTATTTGCCTGCCGGCATTCGCCGTCGCCACATTCGCCCTTTGCCAGGCCCTGCCGGCTGCGGCGGGGCAGCGGGGCGACCATGTCTACGCCGATTCCTTCGGCAATCTCGTCGTCGACAGCGCCGCGGGCTACAAGCGCATTGTCGTCGGCGAGGGCCACATGGCCCGGCAGGTGGCCGCCTACGCGGCGTCGAATGCGCCCAAGGTCATCTATCTCGACAGAGCGGAAGAAAATGCGGCATGGGCGGCTGACTGTTACCGGCCACCGGTTTTCGTCAAGGGCCGCAGCTACATGTACGGACTGTCCGACGGCGAGATGCCCGAACTGAGCCCTTGCCGCTGAGCTTCATGCACAGTCGCTTGCGAGCCCGCTTCCGGAAGGTTCGGGCAGGCCGGTGCCGTCTATGCAGTGTCACGCTGCATCGACTTTTATGCGATGCTGCCGGTGCGGAGTTCCGACTACGGGCCGGCACTGTCCGCCAATGGGCGAAGGAGACTTGATATGGCCGAAACGGTCACACTTACCGATCACGACGCAATCAGGGACTGGGCGGCAGCGCGCGCCGGATCGCCCGCGGTCGTGGACGTGTCCCCCGAAGCCGGAACGCAGCCGATGCTGCGCCTCGTCTTCGGCCAGCACGCCTATGCGGACACCGGACAGGCCGAACGGCCGATCAATGCCGGCGGCTACGAGCTGGTCGAATGGGACGAATGGTTCCAGCTGTTCGACGCGGCGCATCTTGCGCTCGTGGTCGGCAAGGATGTGCCCGGCCGGCGCGATTCCTACCACGAATTCGTGCGTCGTCCGGACTGAGGCCGCCAGCGGGCCTTTGGATCATTTCATCGTTTCACGGAATCGATGAAATGATCTAAATGTTTGTTTATACTACATTTGTGCGACGCCAAATGTTTCCATTTGGCTGCAAAATGCTCTGGTGAAAAAGCCCCGCGCCATCGCGGGGCTTTTCCGGGACCGGCAATGATCGTCCCTTATTTCCAGTCGCGGATATCCACGAAGTGACCGGCGATGGCCGCCGCCGCCGCCATGGCCGGCGACACCAGATGGGTGCGGCCCTTGAAACCCTGACGGCCCTCGAAATTGCGGTTCGAGGTCGAGGCGCAACGCTCGTAGGGGCTCAGGCGATCGTCGTTCATGGCAAGGCACATGGAGCAGCCCGGCTCGCGCCAGTCGAAGCCGGCCTCGATGAAGATCTTGTCGAGCCCTTCGGCCTCGGCCTGCGCCTTCACGAGGCCCGAGCCCGGAACGATCATGGCATTGACGCGCGGATTGACGTGCTTGCCTTTGGCGACCTCTGCCACCGCGCGCAGATCCTCGATGCGGCCATTGGTGCAGGAGCCGATGAACACGCGGTCGATCTCGATGTCGGTGATCTTCGTTCCGGCGGTGAGCCCCATATAGTCCAGCGCCCGCTTCTTGGAATTGCGCTTGTTCTCGTCCTCGATCAGCTCCGGATCCGGAACCGTGCCGGTGACGGACACCACATCTTCCGGCGATGATCCCCATGTGACGATCGGCGGCAGCGAGGCTGCGTCGAGCACGACGACCTTGTCGAAATGGGCGCCCTCGTCGGTCTTGAGCGTCTTCCAGTAGTCGAGCGCCATGTCCCACGCCTTGCCCGTGGGCGCGCGCGGCTTGTCCTTCACATAGGCGAAGGTCGTCTCGTCGGGCGCGATCAGGCCGGCGCGGGCGCCGCCTTCGATCGACATGTTGCAGACCGTCATGCGGCCTTCCATCGACAGCGAGCGGATCGCCTCGCCGGCATATTCGATGACGTAGCCGGTGCCGCCGGCGGTGCCGATCTCGCCGATGATGGCGAGAATGATGTCCTTGGCGGTGACGCCGGCCGGCAACTGGCCGTCGACGCGCACCAGCATGTTCTTCGCCTTCTTCTGGATCAGCGTCTGGGTGGCCAGCACATGCTCGACCTCCGAGGTGCCGATGCCATGCGCCAGCGCGCCGAACGCGCCATGCGTGGAGGTGTGGCTGTCGCCGCACACGATGGTCATCCCCGGCAGGGTGAACCCCTGCTCGGGGCCGATGATGTGGACGATGCCCTGCCGGCGGTCCTTCTCGGAATAGTACTCGACGCCGAAGTCGGCAGCGTTCTTCGCCAACGCCTCGACCTGGATACGGCTTTCCTCGTTCTTGATGCCGTTGACGCGGTCGGGTGAGGTCGGCACGTTGTGGTCGACCACCGCCAGCGTCCGCTCGGGATGGCGGACCTTGCGGCCGGCCATGCGCAGCCCTTCGAATGCCTGCGGGCTGGTCACTTCATGCACGAGATGGCGGTCGATGTAGAGCAGGCAGGTGCCGTCGTCCTGACGGTCGACCACGTGATCGTCGAAAATCTTGTCGTAGAGGGTGCGCGGTGCGCTCATTTGCGTAAATCCGTCGATAATGGAAAGGAAGGCCCTCAGATCGGGCCGATGGCGATCAGGCGCGCGCTAGCGAAGTCGGCTGGTCGCCGAGCCTGAGACCCACGCAAAGAAACGTGCCGGCAGGCGCTTCTTGTCCTGCAGCACGAACCCTTTGTAGCACGGGTCTCCAAACAGTTCTTCCATCGCCCCACAGATACCAATCTTTTGCCGGTACGGCAATCGCCGCGCAAGCGGTGCGTCTGTCAGTCGCGCGAGTGGCTGCGGCGCATGCGCTGCTCCAGCCCCCGCAGCGCCATGGACAGCCCGACGGTAAGGATGAGGTAGATATAGGCCACGATGGAATAGGTCTCGAAAAAGCGGAACGAACCGGACGCATAGATCTTGGCCATCTGCGTGATGTCGGCGACGCCCAGCACCGAGACCAGCGAGCTGTCCTTGACCATGGCGATGAAGTCGTTGCCGAGCGGCGGCAATATGGTGCGGATCGCCTGCGGCAGCACGATCAGCCGGAAGCGCTGGATGCGCGTCAGCCCCAGCGCCTGCGCCGCCTCGACCTGCCCAGGATCGACCGACTGGATGCCCGCCCGGAACACTTCCGCGATGAAGGCCGAATAGCCGATGGCCAGCGCCAGAATGGCGCGCCACAGCAGCGAGACGTCGCGGACCATGGCGGGCGCCAGCAGCCCGGCATCCTGCAAGGGCAGCGTCAACCAGTTCCATCCCGCCACAAGCCCAGGCGCCCCAACGAACGCGACCCAGAACAGCAGCACCAGCATCGGCACACCGCGGATGATCTCGACATAGAAGCGCGCCGCCTGCCTCAGCCACAGCGAGGACGACAGCGCCATCAGCGCGATGCCGAGCCCCGCCGCCGAGGCCAGAACGAAGGCCACCAGCGTGACGAAAACGGTGATGCCGACGCCCTTGGAGACAGTGGCGAAGACCTGCGCATAGACATCGTTTCCCGCGATGGCGAGACCCGCAGCCAGCGCCAGTGCGCAAGCCGCCACCAGCCACCACGGGAAATCGGCTTTCCTGACACGTTTGGGAGATTGCATGAAGAAGCTCGGGCTGTTGCGGGAAAGGCTTCCTACACCCCTTCCCGCCTCCCCGGCCAGAGCGCCGCCGGAACTGCCATTGCCGCGCCGCTCACTCGCCCATCTTGTAGTCGCGGAACCATTTGACGGTCAGCTTCTCCAGGGTGCCGTCCGCCTTCATGTCGGCGATGGCCGCATTCACCGGCGCGATCAGATCGGAGCCCTTGGCGAAGATGAAGCCGAAATCCTCCGAGCCGAGCGGCCCGCCGATCATCTTCAGCCCGCCACCGGAGGATTCGACATAGCCCTCGCCGGCGGTGCCGTCGGTGAGCACGGCGTCGATATCGCCCGAGATCAGCGCCAGAATGGTGGCGCCGAACGTCTCGAACAGCTTGATGCGCGGGTTCTGCTCATTGCCGTCGAGCACGCTGTAGACGGTGGTGTAGAACGGCGTGGTGCCGGGCTGGGCGCCGATCAGGCCGTCCGAAAAGGCAGCGAAACTGCCCGCGTCGGTGAACCGGGTTTCGTCGGCGCGCACCAGCATGAACTGTTCCGAACGCATATAGGGAGCGGAGAAATCGATCTTCGCCTTGCGCTCGTCGTTGATGGTGATGCCGTCCATGCCGATGTCGTACTGGCCGTCGGCCACCGCCTGGATCATCACGTCCCATGAGGCGTTGCGATATTCGACCGCGAAATTGAGCCGCTTCGCGATCTCGTCCATGGCGTCATATTCCCAGCCCTTCCGCTCGCCGGTCCTGGGATCGACGAACTGGAGGGGCGGATAGGCGTTCTCCGTCACCACCACGACCTTGCGCCCGCCGAGATCCGGCAGCGCCTCGGCAGAGGCTGCGAGCGGCATCAGCACAAAGGCCAGCAGGCCGGCCAGAAAAAGTCCGGTGTTCGACATGCGATGCTTCACGATGACACTCCTCTCCCTTGCAGGCGGGGAGTTTATCCGGCGCAACGCACCTTGCAACCAACGAAAAAGGCGGCCGAAGCCGCCTTTCCGGTATTTCTTGCCAAAGGCTGCTTATTCGGCCGAAGCGGCTTCGGCGGCAGCCTTCTCGGCAGCGGCCTTCTCGGCGGCTTCCTGAGCGGCCTTCTCGGCAGCCAGCGCCTCGGCGGCGGCGATCTTCTCGGCCTCGATGCGGGCCTTCTCGGCGTTCAGCGCCTCGCGCTCGGCCTCGTTCAGCTTGCGGGCGCGGACGCCGGTGTTCTCCGAGATGCGCGCCGACTTGCCGCGACGATCACGCAGGTAATAGAGCTTGGCGCGGCGCACCTTGCCGCGACGCACGACATCGACGCCCTCGACCATCGGCGAATAGACCGGGAACACGCGCTCCACGCCCTCGCCGTAGGAAATCTTGCGGACGGTGAAATTCTCGTTCAGGCCCGAACCGGAGCGGGCGATGACGACGCCCTCATAGGCCTGCACGCGGGTGCGGCTGCCTTCGGTGATGCGCACGTTGACGCGCACGGTGTCGCCGGGCTGGAATTCGGGCAGCTTGCGCTTTTCTTCGATCCTGGCGGCCTGCTCGGCCTCGAGCTGACGGATGATATCCATCTTCAAATCCACTTCTTGTTCTTGCGACAGCCAGAGCGCCCTGCACTCGCCGCAGCAATATCCCGACCGCTGGGCTATGCCATCAGTCCTGAAGACCTTCGGCAGGGGCGGCTACACCGTCTTTCATTGACGGGTGACCCGGACCGGAAGACCCATTCCTCCGATCAGGCGGGGGCGATACACCATTCCGCAGGCTTTGTCACGGGGGTTGGCCCGATCTTTGCGCTCAACGCCCGTGGCTGGCCGCGGCTGCCAGTGCCATCAGCCCGAGCGCCAGCACCGCAAGCTTCCAGAAATCCGCCCGCCGCTTCAGGCCCGGCAGGCCGAGCGGCTTGACGAGATGGACCACCATCATGGCGAGGATCAGGAAAGCGAGGATCTTTGTCATGCGCCGTTTGAGCAGCCTCGTCCGTTTCTGTCAAAGACCCCGCACCTGCGGCAGTCCGTCCATTGGCCCTTAGTCAGATGGACGCTGCCTTTCTCAGGGTTTACAAATCTGCCGAGGAGAACAGGGAGGTTCCAGGAACATGTTATCGCGTTATCATGAGGTTTACGCGCAATGGAAGCGGGACCCGCAAGCATTCTGGGCGGAGGCGGCCCGCGCAATCGACTGGTTCGAGCCTTGCGACAAGGTGTTCGACCCGAACGAAGGCATCTATGGCCGCTGGTTCACCGGCGCATCCTGCAACACCTGCCACAATGCGCTCGACCGCCACGTCGCCAATGGCCGTGCCGACCAGATCGCGGTGATCCATGACAGCGCCATCACCGGCACTCAAGCGAGCTTGACCTATGCCGAACTGCTGCGCGAAGTGGTGGCGCTTTCGGCCGTGCTCGCCAGACATGGTGTGACAAAGGGCGACCGGGTCATCATCTACATGCCGATGATCCCGGAGGCCGCCGTGGCGATGCTGGCCTGCGCCCGTCTCGGCGCCATCCATTCCGTCGTCTTCGGCGGTTTCGCCGCCCGCGAACTGGCAACCCGCATCGACGACGCACGGCCGAAGCTGGTCATTTCCGCCTCCTGCGGCCTGGAGCCCAACCGTGTCGTCGCCTACAAGCCGCTGCTCGACGAGGCGATCGAGCTTTCCGAACACCGCCCGCAGCATTGCGTCGTCTTCCAGCGCGAGCAGCTTCAATGCGACCTGATCGCAGGCCGCGACATCGACTATGCCGAGGCAGTGGCGCGGGAAAAGGAGGCAGGCACGGAGGTAGCCTGCGTGCCGGTTGCCGCGACCGATCCGCTCTATGTGCTCTACACCTCCGGCACCACCGGCCAGCCCAAGGGCGTTGTGCGCGACAATGGCGGCCATATGGTCATGCTGAAATGGACCATGGAGAACGAGTTCGGCGTCAAGCCGGGCGAAGTGTTCTGGGCTGCTTCCGACGTCGGCTGGGTGGTCGGCCATTCCTACATCGTCTATGCGCCGTTGCTGCACGGCTGCACCACGGTAATGTTCGAAGGAAAGCCCGTCGGCACGCCCGATGCCGGCACCTACTGGCGCGTCATTTCCGATCATGGCGTGGTGGCCCTGTTCACCGCGCCGACCGCCTTCCGCGCCATCAAGGGGCAGGATCCGCAGGGAGAGTTCATCGGCAAATACGATCTGTCGACCCTCCGAACGCTGTTCCTGGCTGGCGAGCGCGCCGATCCCGAGACCATCAAATGGGCTGAGCAGCGCCTCGGCATCCCGGTCATCGACCACTGGTGGCAGACGGAGACCGGCGCGCCGATCACCCATAACCCGGTCGGCCTCGGCATGCTTCCGGTCAAATACGGATCGCCCGGCGTTCCGATGCCCGGCTATGACATCCGCGTGCTGGACGACGAGGGCCATGAGGTTCCCGCCGGCACGCTGGGCAATGTGGTGCTCAAGCTGCCTCTGCCGCCGGGCTGCCTGCCCACGCTGTGGGAGGCCGACGAACGGTTCCGCAAATCCTATCTCGATGCCTTCCCGGGCTTCTACAACACCGCCGACGCCGGCATCCTCGACGAAGACGGCTTCCTTTTCGTCATGGCGCGCACCGACGACATCATCAATGTCGCCGGCCACCGTCTGTCCACGGGCGCGATGGAGGAGGTGCTGGCCGCCCATCCCGACGTCGCCGAATGCGCTGTCATCGGCATTGCCGATTCGCTGAAAGGACAGGCGCCGCTCGGTTTCGTGGTGCTCAACGCCGGTGTCGCGCGCGACACGGCCATCATCGAGAAGGAGGTGGTGACACTGGTTCGCGAACGCATCGGGCCGGTAGCCGCTTTCAAGACGGTGCTGACCATCAAGCGGCTGCCGAAGACGCGATCGGGCAAGGTGCTGCGCGCCACCATGCAGAAGATCGCCGACCGGCAGGACTGGAAGATGCCGGCGACCATAGACGATCCGGCCGCTCTGGACGAGATCGACGCCGTGCTCAGGGCGCGCGGGATAAGCCATTGAAACATGGTGCCGCTTGACATGAGCATCGCAGCATAATCTTTCCCTGTTGAGATGGATAGACGCCGCTATGCGGCGTTTATCTTTGAAATCGGGAAAAACCATGCTGACATTGCCCCAGATCCTGTCGTTTGCAGTCATCGTTATGATGATGGCGGCCTTCATATGGGGTCGCCTGCGCTACGATCTGGTCGCGGCCCTGTCTCTGCTCGCGGCAGTGGCCGTCGGCGTCGTGCCGTTCGGGGAGGCATTTTCCGGGTTCAGCGACGACATCGTCATCATCGTCGGCAGCGCGCTGCTGGTCAGCGCCGGCGTGGCGCGCAGCGGCATCATGGAATATGCCTTGCAGCGCTATGCGCCCGGCGTCGGTTCGGTGCGCGCCCAGCTTGCGCTGCTGGTGATCACCGTCGCCGTGCTTTCCGCCTTCGTGAAGAACATCGGCGCGCTGGCGATCATGATCCCGATCGCCTTCCAGTTCGCCCGCCGCTCCGGCGTTTCGCCCTCGCTGTTCCTGATGCCGATGGCCTTCGCCTCCCTGCTCGGCGGCCTGATGACGCAGATCGGCACCTCGCCCAATGTCGTGGTTTCACGCCTGCGCGAAGACCTGACCGGCACCGCCTTTTCCATGTTCGATTTCACGCCGGTCGGGCTCGCGCTGACGGCGGCCGGATGCCTGTTCCTTACGCTGTTCCACTTTCTGGTGCCGTCGCGCGAGCGCACCGACAATGGCCTCAATGCCGCGCTTGCCATGGAAAACTACTCCGCCGAGGCGCGCATCACCGCAGAATCCACCGTCGCCGGCAAGCCGCTCTCCGCGCTGCTGAGGATTTCCGCTGGCGAGGCTGCCATCACCGCCATCTTGCGGGAAGGAAGCCTGCGTATCGCCCCGCTGCCGGACGCCATATTGCGCGAGGACGATGTGGTTCTGATCGAGGGCAGACAGGAAGCGCTCGACCGCCTCGTCGCTCAGGCCAAGCTCCATGTCGGGGCCGGGCGCGGCAAGGGAACGAGCCCGGAATCGATGGCCGTCGAAGCGGTTGTGACAAAGAATTCCAGCCTGATCGGCTGGTCGGCCCAGCACCTCATGCTCTACGACCGCTTCAATGTGAGCCTGCTCGCCGTTTCCCGCAAGGGCGAGCGGCTCGACCAGCGTCTCGGCACCATCACCCTCAATTTCGGCGACATCGTCATGCTGCGCGGCGACAGCCAGACCCTGCCGCAGTTTCTCAAGGATTTCGAATTGCTGCCGCTCGCCGAAAGGCAGGTGCTGCTGGGCAGCGTGCGACGGGGGCTGGTGCCGGTATCGATCCTGGTTGCCGCCATGGGCGCGACCGCGCTCGGGCTGCTGCCGGTCGCCCTCGCCTTCTTCTCCGCGGCGGTGGCGATGGTGCTGTTCCGCGCCATTCCGTTGCGCGAAGCCTATGATTCGCTTGACGGACCGATCCTCGTCATGCTCGCCGCCCTGATCCCGGTCAGCGACTCGTTGCGGACCACCGGCGCGACGGATGTCATCGCGGCGCTGCTCGCCGATTTCGGCAACATGCTGCCCGGCTACGGCGCTCTGGCGCTGATGCTGATTGCCGCCATGATGGTGACGCCCTTCCTCAACAACGCCGCGACGGTTCTGGTCATGGCACCCATCGCTGCCGGCTTCGCCACCAATCTGGGCTATAAGCCGGAGGCATTCCTGATGGCGGTCGCCATCGGCGCCGGCTGCGATTTCCTGACGCCCATCGGCCACCAGTGCAACACGCTGGTCATGGGCCCCGGCGGCTATCGCTTCTCGGATTATCCGCGCCTCGGCCTGCCGCTGTCCTTCATGGTGATCCTCGTGGCCGTTCCCATGCTCATGCTGGTGTGGCCGCTGTAGGAACGCCCTTTCGACCTGCTTCACGACCTTTTCCGTTGCTGACAGAAGGCTGTCAGCAGACCTGTGCGATGGTGCCTCCGACATTTCGAAAGGAGAATGACCATGTCCGGCACCGGCATTTTCAACACCATCGCACACTATGTGGAACTGGCCCGCATCCGGCGCAGGGAGGTCCGTACCATTCGCCTTCTGGCCTCCCTGCCCCCGGAAATGCAGGCCGATATCGGCTGGCCGGATCTGCAACTTGATGGCGCGGATCGCTTTGCGCGAACCGAAGCCACGCTTGCGGAAACCCGCAGCGCGGCCCTGCCGCGCAGAAAGGGCTGGGTACCGCCCCAGATCCCGCCGCAATGCCCGGTGTGAGCGGCCATGCTCGGGGAAATCGCTGCACCGGCAACTGCCCCGGCCGTTGCCGCTCCCGGTTGCACATGCTGCTGTTTCCCGAGCGACGCGTCGGGATGGAACAATGCGCGCACCATTCGCGCAGGGCATGCCGGCAACTCCTGACACCATGCTGTCAGCAGCACAATGGCAATTATGGCTTGGCACGGGCCGCCGGAGAGGCGATTGTCAGCTTATGACGGTGGCTCGGGGCAGATATGCCGAGGGAGCAGGACATGCG
Organism: Aquamicrobium defluvii; assembly: GCF_004363725.1. GTDB lineage: Bacteria > Pseudomonadota > Alphaproteobacteria > Rhizobiales > Rhizobiaceae > Mesorhizobium > Mesorhizobium defluvii. Next base: position 43,570 of record NZ_SNZF01000003.1, read on the forward strand.
CAGGGCCGACAGGCTTTTCCAGATCGTGCAGCATCTGCGCGGCGGCCGTCTGGTCACCGCCCACAAGCTGGCGACATGGCTGGAAGTATCCGAACGCACCATCTACCGCGACATAGCCGACCTGCAATCGACCGGCGTGCCGATCGACGGCGAGGCGGGCGTCGGCTACCTGATGCGCGAAGGCTTCGACCTTCCGCCGCTGATGTTCACGCGTGACGAGATCGTGGCGCTGGTCGCGGGCGCCCGCATGGTGCGCGCCTTCGGCGGAGCGGCCATGGCGCGCGCCGCCGACGAGGCGCTGGTCAAGATCGGCGCCGTGCTGCCGCAGACCGAGCGTGAGCGCATCGCCCGCACCGAGATCCACACCCCGCTCTGGGTGGTGAGCGACGCGGCCCGCGAGGCGCTCGACATCATCGAGCGCGCGGTGGAGAAGCGGCAGGTTCTGACCCTCCACTACAGCGACGAGGCCGGCCGCACCACGGTGCGCGACATCCGCCCGCTCGGCCTGTGGTTCTGGGGCAAGGTGTGGACGCTGATCGCCTGGTGCGAGATGCGCGACGACTTCCGCGCCTTCCGCATCGACCGCATCACATTGCTGAAAAAAGCCGAGCGCAGCTTCCGGCCCGAGCCCGGCAAGCGGCTGGCCGACTTCTACCGCGCAGCCGAGAGCAGCGAGACCTACGGCACAGGCCCCGCCGCCAGGGGCCTGTGAGACGGCCTACGCCTCCGCAGGTTGCTTCATCTTCTCCGTACGCCGCCTGACCAGCACGGCGATGGCGGCGATCAGCAGCGTGCCGACGATGAACAGGAAGGCGGCGGCGGCAATCGCCGGGCTGATGTTCTCGCGGATGGAGGAGAACATCTGCCGCGCCAGCGTGCGCTGGTTGGGGCCGGCAACGAACAGCGTCAGCACCACCTCGTCGAGCGAGGTGGCGAAGGCGAACACCGCGCCGGACAGTATGCCCGGCAGCGCCAGCGGCAGGGTCACGCGCCTGAACACCGTGAAGGGCGAGGCCCCGAGGCTGGCCGCCGCGCGCTCCACCCGCCGGTCGATGCCTGCGAGCGAGGCCGTCACCGAAACGACGACGAAGGGGACCGCGACCACCGAATGGGCGGCGATGACGCCGGCATAGGAGTTGGCGAGGCCCAGATGCACGAAGAACACCTGCATGCCGACGCCCAGCACCACCGCCGGCACCACCATCGGCAAAAGGAACACGGTGCGGAAAAGGCCGGGCAGCACCAGCCCCGCATTGCGCAGACCGAGTGCTGCCAGCGTTCCCAGCGTTCCGGCAAGCAGCGTGGTGCCGGTGCCGATGATGAGGCTGTTGATGATCGACATGCGCCAGACATTGGCGTTTGCCAGTTCATTGAACCAGCGCATCGAATAGCCGGGGATCGGATAGGTGAGGAACACGCTGGAGGTGAAGGCGAGCGGCAGGATGGCCACCAGCGGCGCGATCAGGAACACCACCGCCAGCACGCCGAACAGCAGCTTGAAGAGAGTCGCCGCGCGCATCAGCGGCCTCCCGCGCGGTCGGCGGAGAGCCGCCCGTACACCGTGTAGAGCGCCAGCGTGGCGACCAGCAGGATCGCGCCCAGCGCGCCCGCCATGCCCCAGTTGGCCGAGCCGATGGCGTAGAAGGCGATGACCGACGAGATCATCTGGTCCTGCGCGCCGCCGATCAGCGCGGGCGTGATGTAGTAGCCGATGGCGGTCATGAACACGAGCAGCGAGCCGGACACCACGCCGCGCAGCGACAGCGGCAGAAGCACGCGCAGGAACGCCCGCCATGGCGGCGCGCCGAGCGAAGCCGCCGCCGGCATCAGGTTGCGCGGGATCGACAGCAGGACCGAATAGATCGGCAGCACCATGAATGGCAGCAGCACATGGGTCATGGCAATGACGACGCCCAGCCGGTTGAAGATCAGCGGCAGCGGGCTGCCGATGAGGCCGAGCGACATCAGCGTATCGTTGATGAGGCCCTGCTCCTGAAGCAGGATGAACCAGGCGGCCGTGCGCACCAAAAGCGACGTCCATAGCGGCAGCAGCACCGCGCCGAGCAGAACCTGCCGCTTCCAGCCATCGACGGATGCCACCAGCATCGCATAGGGCAGGCCGATCAGCGCGCAGGCCAGCGTCACCACCGCGCCGATGCCCAGCGTGCGCAGCAGGATGGCCGTGTTGGCCGAGGTTTCCGCCGGCAGGGCGGAGATCCTGCCGCTGGCGTCGCGCTCATAATCCAGCGCCGCCAGCAGATAGCGGTCGGTGTAGGGATTGGTCGAGTCGGCCACCGCGCGCCAGAAGCGCACATCCGCCCAGCGCCTGTCCACCGCGACCAGATCGAGCGGCCCTTCCGGTTGCTCTTCCACCGCCCGGATGGTGCGGCTCATCAGCGTGCGAAAGCCGTTCTGGGCACTGTTGAGGCGGCGCACCGCATCGCCCAGCAATTGCTGGTCGTCTATGGCGCGCAGATCGTCCACAAAGGCCTGCTTCAGCGCCTCGGGCGGCTCCGACTGGCGGTCCCAGTCACCGGCAACAGCGGCGGTGAGCGGAAAGGCATGCGAGCCGACCGGATCGGACACCGATTCCTTCAGCATGGAGACCAGCGGCCAGGCAAAGAAGATGGCAAGGAACAGAACCAGCGGCGCGACCAGCGCCAGCGCTCCGAGGCGTCCTTTCAGCGAGGTCTCGCTCATGCCGGCAGCATCCAGCAATCGGACGGTGCGAACGACACCATCACCCTGTCGCCGGGGTTGAATTCGGCCGTCTTGCGGTCCGCCTTGGCGACGAAGCCGAAAGCGCCGTTGTCGAGCTGTATCCGCAGATGGTCGCCATGATAGACGGCGTCGGTCACCGTGGCCGGATATGCGTTCTCCGAAGCGGCGTCCGGCCCGAGACGGATACGCTCGGGCCGCACCGAGACGAGAATTCTGCCGGCCTCAGGCCGCAGGTCCGACGGCTGGACGCGGATCGTGCCGCCGCCTTCCAGCTTCACCGTCGCACCGGCATCGCCGGCCTCGGCGAGCGTGCCTTCGACCAGATTGGTCTCGCCGATGAACTGGGCCACGAAGCGCGAGCGCGGCTGGTCGTAGATTTCGCGCGGAGTGCCGATCTGCTCGATCTTGCCGCGGTTGAACACCGCGATGCGGTCCGACATGGTCAGCGCCTCGGACTGGTCGTGGGTCACGAACACGATGGTCAGGCCGAGCCGCTTGTGCAAGGCGCGGATGTCGAGCTGCATCTGCTCGCGCAACTGCTTGTCGAGCGCGCCGAGCGGCTCGTCCATGAGAACCACCGAGGGCTCGAACACCAGCGCCCGCGCCAGCGCCACGCGCTGCTGCTGGCCGCCGGAAAGCTGCGCGGGGCGGCGGTCCTTCATCGCGCCGAGCTGCACCATGTCGAGCGCGCGCGCCACCTTGCTGTCGATCTCCAAGCGCGGCGTGCCGCGCATTTCCAGGGGGAAGGCGACATTGGCGGCCACGCTCATATGCGGAAAGAGCGCATAGTTCTGGAACACCACGCCCATATTGCGCCTGTGCGGCGGCAAAGGGTCGATGCGCTGGCTGCCGACGGAGATGGTGCCGCCGCTCGGCGCTTCGAAGCCGGCCAGCATCATCAGGATCGTGGTCTTGCCCGAGCCGGAAGGACCGAGCAGACTGAGGAACTCGCCCTCATCGATCGTCAGGTCGAGATCGTCCACCACCCGCAGCGTGCCGTAGGCTTTGCTGACTTTCTCAAATCTTATGTTCGACTGGCTCAACGGCAACCACCGTCCCCGGGGAACGGTCCTCTGTGAACAGGGGAAGGCACGGGACCATCGGTCCCGTGCAGCGTCGTGAGTGGACCCTTATCGCGCCACCGCCTTACTGGGCCAGCCAGGCGTTGAAGCGCTGGGTCAGCGCCTCGGCGTTGTCGATCCAGAAATCGACGTCGATCGCCAAGGCATCCTTCATATTGTCCGGCTCGGTCGGAAGGTCGGCCTTGTATTCGGCCGGAACCATTTCCGCAGCCGCCTTCACCGGCAGACCATAGGCCACATATTGCGGCAGCTTGGCCTGGTTCTCGGGCTGGCTGGCGAAGGCGATGAACTCCATGCCTGCGTCCTTGTTCTCGGCGCCCTTGAGGATCGCCCAGCTGTCGACGGCATAGATCGAGCCCGGCCACACCACCTTGAACTTGCGGTTCTCGCTGCGATTGATGCCGGTGATGCGTCCATTGTATGCGGAAGCCATCGCCACCTCGCCCGAAGCGAGGAACTGCAGCGGCTGCGCGCCGGATTCCCACCACACGATGTTCGGCTTCAGCTCATCCAGTTTCCTGAAGGCGCGCTCGACGCCCTCGTCCGTTCCCAGCACGTCATAGATCTCGGCCGGCGGCACGCCGTCCGCCATCAGCGCGAATTCGAGGGTGTATTTCGGTCCCTTGCGCAGCGAGCGCTTGCCGGGGAACTTCTGCACGTCCCAGAAATCCGCCCACGACTGCGGGCCTTCGGCGATCTTTTCCGAGTCGTAGGCAATCGCCGTGGACCACACGATGGCGCCGGCACCGCATTCGTTCACCGCCGAGGGGATGAACTTGTCCTCGCCGCCGAGTTTTTCCCAGTCGATCTTTTCATAGATGCCGTCGGCGCAACCCAGCGCCAGTTCCTCGACCTCGACCTGCACCACGTCCCAGTTCGGGTTGCCGGCCTTCGCCTTGGCCTGAAGCACGCCATAGCCGCCGTCCCAGGTCTCGTCGAGCACCGGCTTGCCGGTCTTCTCGGCGAAAGGCTTGAAATAGATTTCGCGCTGCCCGTCCTGATAGTTGCCGCCCCACGAAACGACCGTGAGATCGCGCGCCTGAGCGGGCGCGGCCATGCCGATTGCAGCGGCAACGACGCCGCCCATTGCCAGAATTCCGATACGACTACGCATGTTTCCTCCCTGTGCGGTCATGTTGTTTCTTTAACCTTGCCTGGCCAGCCTCTTCGCCAATCCAAAAACTGTCTCCCTAAACTGTCAAGCAAATCACGTCGCATGCCGAAGCGCGGACAGCACCCGGCGGCCCGCGCCACACGGCCGGGCAGATCCCTGATTGTGAAAACCGGCTCAGCCGGACAACTGACCATATATCGTCCCCTGAACCTCTAGCACCGTTCAAAATTATGCGCAATATGGCGCTCATTATTTTGAACGGTATTGGTCAAAGGTAGGGGGGCGTGCAGGCTGAGATAACGATGGTGATCCCATCGGACGCATTGCGGAAGCGGTGCGGCAGACGGCTGTCGAACAGATAGGATTCTCCTGCCTTCAGCACCCGCACCTCCTCGCCGACCGTCAGCTCAAGCTCGCCCTCGACAACATAGCCGCCCTCGGTGGAGAAATGCTGGAGCATGGCCTCGCCCGTGTCGGCTCCGGGTTCGTAGATCTCGTGCAGGATTTGCAGATTATAGGCCCGCGAGTCGCCAATCTGGCGCAATGTCAGCCTGCCTTTGCCCTGATCGATGGCCCGCGCCGTTACCCGCGACGTCAGATCCTTGAGGTCGTCGACGCCAAAGAAGGGACCGTGCGGCTTGCGCTGGTCGTCCCCGAAAAAATCGGACATGGAGACATCGAGCCCGCCCAGTATCTTGCGCAGCGTGGCGATGGACGGGCTCGACTTGTTCTTCTCGATGATGGAAATCTGCGCATGCGGCACCCCGGCCCGCGCCGCCAGTTCGCGCTGCGACAGGCGGTGGGCTGTGCGAAGCGCATTGAGGCGCGCCCCGATGTCGAAATCGTCTGTCATCCTCTCCAGAGCCCGGCATCATCCCATACGTATGGTCAAAATATAGAACGCCCGGGCGAAGGGAAAGGGGGACCGCAGTCATTTTCGATAACAGACTGCGGGCTTACTCAGGGCTTGCCGGTCAATCCGGAACCACGGCGACAGCCTGTATCTCCACCAGCGCCTCATCCTCGATCAGGCCGGAGACCTCGACAACTGCCATTGCCGGGAAATTGCGGCCCATGGTGGCCTTCCACGCCGCACCGATATCCTTCAGCGACGCCGAATAGGCTTTCCGGTCGGTAACGTACCAGGTCATGGTGGTGATGTGCTCGGGTCCGGCACCGCCTTCATGCAGGATGGCAAGCACATTTTGCAGCGTCTGGCGAATCTGACCCGGAAGATCGTGCGCCTCGAACCTGTACTGCCCGTTCCAGCCGATCTGGCCACCGACATAGATGGTACGGCCGCGCGCCTCGACGCCGTTGGAATAGCCGACCGGCTTGTCCCAGCCTTCCGGTTGCAGAATGCGGTGCGGGGTGCGGGGCAAGGTTGCGGGCGGGGCCTGCTCTGCGGGCTTGGTCTCGCTCATGACGACTCCTGTCTCGACATTTTCACCAGCTCTCTGCCGATGATCAGCTTCTGCACCTCGGTGGCGCCTTCGTAGATTCTGAGCGCCCGGATCTCGCGATAGAGGCGCTCGGCGATGTTGCCGGCCTGGACGCCGCGGCCGCCGAACATCTGCACGGCCTGGTCGATCACCCATTGCGCATTCTCGGTCGCGGTCAGCTTGGCCATCGCGGCTTCCTTCGTCGCCGGCAGCTTCTGCACATCGCGCCGCCATGCGGTGCGCGCCACCAGCAGTGCGGCCGCATCGATGGCCGTCGCCATCTCGCCCAGCGTGCTCTGCGCCGTCGGCAGATCGGCGAGCGTCGCACCGAACATCTTTCGCGACCCGGCATGTGCAAGCGCCTCGGCCAGCGCGCGGCGGGCGAAGCCCAGCGCGGCCGCCGCCACGGACGGCCGGAAGATGTCCAGCGTGCGCATGGCGATCTTGAAGCCCTCGCCGGGCGCGCCCAGAAGACGCCCTGCCGGAAGGCGGCAGTTCTCGAAGCGGATCAGCGCCAGCGGATGCGGGGCGATGGTCTCGATGCGCTCTGCGATTACCAGGCCCGGCGTATCGGCATCCACGACAAAGGCCGAAATGCCACGCGTGCCCAGCGCCTCGCCGGTCCGGGCAAACACGGTGTAGACATCGGCGATGCCGCCGTTGGAAATAAAGATCTTCTCTCCGTCGAGCACATAGTGGCCGCCGTCGCGGCGCGCGGCACAGCCCATCGCCGCGACGTCCGATCCGGCATCCGGCTCGGTCAGCGCGAACGCCGAAATCAGCTCGCCTTTCGCAATCTTCGGCAGGATCTGCCGCTTCAGCTCCTCGCTGCCCGAAAGGCTGATCGCGCCGGTGCCCAGTCCCTGCATGGCAAAGGCGAAGTCGGCCAGCCCATCCTCATGGCCAAGCGTCTCGCGCAAGATGCACAGCGAACGGCTATCGATCTCCGGCGAGACCCCGCCATAAGCCTGCGGCACGCAATGGCGAAGGAAGCCGGCGGCACCGAGCCGTTTGACCAGCGCCTTGCAGGCGGCGTCGGCATCGCCATGGTCGATCGTGCCGAGACCGCCTTTGGCGATGAAAGTGTCAATCCCGGCCGCCAGCGCCCGATGCCCGTCGCCGTAGAAAGGCCAGTCGAGATGGTCTCGCGGCGGCGCCTTGGCCGGGCTTGCAGCCGGGGGGCTTGCGGGATGCGCCATGGCTCAGTTCCCCTTGAAATCGGGCTTCGCCTTGGCCGCGAACGCCTCGAAGGCACGGCGGAAATCGCCGGTCGCCATGCAGATCGCCTGTGCCTGCGCTTCCGATTCCAGCATTTCCTCGATGCCCATTGACCATTCCTGATCCAGCATCTTCTTGGTCATGGAATGCGCGAACCACGGACCGTCCGCCAGCCGGCGGGCGAAGGTCTGCGCCTGCCCCAGAAGCGCATCGCGCCCGACGATCTCGTTGTAGAAGCCCCAGTTGTGGCCTTCCGCAGCCGTCATCACACGGCCGGTGAACAGAAGCTCCGCCGCCCTGCCCTGCCCGATGATGCGCGGAAGAATGCCGCAGGCGCCCATATCCGCGCCGGCCAGCCCGACCCGGGTGAACAGAAAGGCGGTCTTCGCTTCGGGTGTGGCGAAACGATAGTCGGACGCCATGGCAAGAATCGCGCCCGCGCCCGCGCAGATACCGTCCACCGCCGCGATCACCGGCTGCGGACAGGCACGGATCTGGCGCACCAGATCGCCGGTCATGCGGGTGAAGGCCAGAAGGTCGGGCATCTTCATTCCGGTCAGCGGCTCGATGATCTCGAACACATCGCCGCCGGAGCAGAAATTGTTGTCCTCGCCGGTCAGAACCACGCAGCGCACGTCGCTGGCGCGGGTCAGCGCCCGGAACAGATCGCCCAGTTCCTCATAGGATTCGAAGGTGAGCGGGTTCTTCTTGTCCGGCCGGTTGAGCGTGACCGTTGCGACGCGGCCGTCTTCATCCGTCTCGAAGCGGAAATGCTTCGGCTGGAAATCCCTGAACGGCCTGAGCTTGGCCTGCATGGCATTGGTCATCGGTATCAGCCTCCCATCACTTCACCGCCGGCGACCGCGATCGCCTGCCCGGTGATTGCACCTGCGCCCTCGCCGGCAAGCCACAGCACGGCGTCGGCCACTTCCTGCGGCGCGACCAGCCGGCCCTGCGGATTGGCCCGCGCCAGCGTCGCGCGTGCCTCGTCGCCGCTGCGGCCGGTCTTGTCCCGGATCGTCTCGACCGCCGCATCGAGCAGCGGCGTGTCGGTGAAGCCGGGGCAGACGGCATTGACCGTGATGCCGGTACGCGCCAGTTCCAGCGCCAGCGACCGCGTCAGCCCGACCACGCCATGCTTGGCCGCGCAATAGGCGGAAACGTAGGCGTAGCCGGTCATGCCGGCGGTGCTGGCGATGTTGATGATGCGTGCCGAACCAGCCTTGCGCAGCGAGGGCAGCAGCGCGCGCGTGACCAGATAGGTGCCGGTGAGATTGACCGCGACGACGTGATTCCACAGCGCCGGATCGGTCTTCTCGAACGGCGCGGACGGCGCTTCGCCGGCGCAGTTGACCAGCACGGACACCTCGCCCAGTGCAGCGATAGCCCCTTCCGTTCCCGCGGCCACCGCCTGCTCCGCCGTCACGTCGAAGCCATCGATCACCAGCGCCTTGCCGCCCGCAGCCGCGATTTCCGTGGCAACCGCCTGAAGCGGTCCGGCCCGCCGCCCGGCCAGCGACACGGCAAATCCCCGGCCAGCCAGCGCCAGAGCTATCGCGCGGCCGATGCCGGTGCCGGCCCCGGTGACGAAGGCGTGTTGCGCGCTCATTTCCGGCCTGCCGCTTCGGCGGCCGCGCGGGCCAGATTGTTTTCGTACTGCGACCGCGCCGACAGATATTGCTTCGGCCACTCCACACCGGAAAAACCGATCTTCGCCGCCTCATGCAGAACGAAGGACGGATCGGCCAGATGCGGGCGGGCGACGGCGCACAGATCGGCGCGGCCCGCGGCAATCACCGAATTGGCGTGATCGGCCTCGGAGATGGCACCGACCGCGATGGTCGCCACCCCCACCTCGTTGCGGATCTTGTCCGACATCGGCGTCTGCCAAAGCCGTCCATAGACGGGCTTGTCGTCGGTCACCACCTGCCCGGTCGAGCAGTCGATGAGATCGGCGCCCGCTTCCCTGAACATCGCGGCAAAGATCGCGGCATCCTCCGGCGTGTTGCCGCCCTCGTGCCAGTCGGTGGTCGAGAGACGCACCGAGATCGGGCGATCCTGCGGCCATGCCTCACGCACGGCACGGAACACTTCCAGCGGGAAGCGTGCGCGGTTCTCGTGACTGCCGCCATAGTCGTCATCACGCTGATTGGTCAGCGGCGACAGGAAGGACGACAGCAGATAGCCATGCGCGGCATGGATTTCGAGAATGTCGAAGCCGGCTGCTGCGGCACGTTTCGTGGCGGCAACGAAATCGGTGACGACGCGATCCATGTCCTCCCGTGTCATGGCGCGCGGCACCTGCGACTGCGGCAGATAGGGAATGGCGGAGGCCGAAAGAAGCGGCCAGTTCCCCTCATCAAGCGGCTGGTCCGTGCCTTCCCATCCACGCTTTGTGGAACCCTTGCGGCCGGCATGGCCAAGCTGGATGCCGATCTTCGCCGGGGTGTGGCCATGCACGAAATCGACGATGCGTTTCAGCGCCTCAGCCTGCTCGTCGTTCCACAGGCCAAGGCAGCCCGGCGTGATGCGGGCATCCGGCGAGGTGCAGGTCATCTCGGGGAAGATGAGGGCAGCGCCACCCATGGCACGCGCGCCCAGATGCACCAGATGGAAATCGTCGGCCACCCCGTCCGTGGCGGAATACATGGCCATGGGCGAAACGACGATGCGGTTGCGCAGGGTCAGGCCACGCACGGTGTAGGGCGTGAACATGGGCGGCGGCACGCTGCCGTCGGCCGCCGGCTCCACGCCTGCCTGCTTCGCGAACCAGCGTTCGTAGCCTTCCAGCCAGTCCTTGTCGCGCAGGCGCAGGTTTTCGTGGCTGATGCGCTGCGAGCGGGTCAGCATGGAATACATGAACTGTTCGGGTTCCAGCGTGTCGGCATAGCGATGCCCCACCACCTCGAACCATTCCATGGCGTTGCGGGCCGCGTTCTGGATGCGCGCGACATCGACGCGGCGCACCTCCTCATAGGCGTCCAGCACGGCCGGAATGCTCTGCGCATCGTGGCCGAAGGCGTTGAACTGGCGGGTCAGTTCGATGGCGTCGTCGATGGCGAGCTTGGTGCCGGAGCCGATCGCGAAATGGGCGGTGTGGGCGCTGTCACCCATCAGCACGACATGGCTTTTGCCGTTGAAATGGCTCCATTTCTCGCAGATCAGCCGGCCAAAGTTCAGCCATGCGGAGCCGCGCAGATGGCGCGCATTGCTCATCAGCCGCGAGCCGTCCAGCGTATCCGCGAACAGCTTTTCGCAGAAGGCGATCGACTGGTCCTGATCCATCTCGCCGATGCCGTGTGCGTTGAACACGTCCTCGGTGGTCTCGACGATGAAGGTCGAGGTGCTGTCGTCGAACTTGTAGATATGCGCCTGGAACCAGCCATGTTCGGTGCGCTGGAAATCGAAGGTGAAGGCATCGAAGGCCTTGTCGGTGCCGAGCCAGATATAGCGGTTGGGCCGCATCAGCATGTCGGGCCGGAACACGCTTTCATAGCGGGCGCGAATGCGCGAATTGACGCCGTCCGAGGCAATGATCAGATCGGCGTCGGCGAATTCCTCGTCGCTCTGCACATCCTGCTCGAATACCAGTTCGACGCCGAGTTCGAGGCAGCGCTCCTGCAATATGTTGAGCATCTTCTTGCGGCCGATGCCGACGAAGCCGTGGCCGGTGGTGCGAATCTTGCGGCCCTTGAACACCAGCTCGATGTCGTCCCAGTGGTTGAAGGCGTCCTCGATGGTGGCTGCCGTCTGCGGGTCCCATTCGCGCATCGACTGCATGGTGGCATCCGAAAACACCACGCCCCAGCCGAAGGTGTCGAAGGGCCGGTTGCGCTCGACCACCGTGACGTGGTGCGCCGGGTTCTGCTTCTTCATCAGCAGGGCGAAATAGAGACCGGCCGGCCCGCCTCCGATGCAGACAATGCGCATGATCTTTCCTCCCGTCATCGGCCGGATGCAGCGCGTGGGCACCGTCCGTCCGGACAAGGAAAGATCATTCCGAAAAAAACTTCAAGCTTAAAGTTTCTTGGTCGGACGCAAAACGCGCAACGCCGCACCGGCTAAAATGGCGGGCGCTCGGCAACAAGCGGCAACGAAAGCGGGTCAGGCGCCCGAAAGCGCAGAGCGGATCGATCCCTTGAGCCGCCCGAGCGCCTCCATCAGCAGGGCTTCGTCCTGTCTGGACAGATCCTTGAACAATTCGCCGATCCACTCGCCGTGACGGTCGGCCATGATGCGGAATGCGGCGCGGCCTTCCCCGGTCAGGGCGATGATCTGCACGCGGCGATCCTTCGGCGAGACAGTGCGGCTGACATAGCCCATCTCCACCAGCCGCTCGACCAGCGCCGTGAGATTGCCGGCCGAAACCATCATGCGCCTGGAAACCTCGCCCAGCACCATGCCGTTTTCGGCGCGTTCGAGTTGCGCCATCAGGTCGAAGCGCGGCAGGGTGAAATCGAACTCCTCGCGCAACCGCCGCCTGATCTCGGTCTCGGCCAGCGTCGCGCAGGTCAGCAGCCTGAGCCACAGGCGAATTTCCGCGCCATGGTCGCCGGGTGCTTCCAGCACCTTGGTCTCGCCATCCAGCCATTCGGCCTGGCTCTCGCCATTCTTGGTATCGTCCATCTCCAGCCCGGTCATCCTCCAGCAATCCGGCTCTTGTAGAGCCGTTTAGCCGGTCGGGACAAGCCGCAGCTCAGACTGGCGGGGTGTCAGGGCCGGGGAATGCCGCCGGCAAGCACGGTGGCATAGGCATCCGCATCGATATTGCCGCCCGAGATCACGCAGACTACATTGCCTTGCGCGCCCGGACTGGAAAGGGCGGCAGCCAGCGAAGCAGCACCAGCGCCTTCCGCCACCACCTTTGCCCGCGAGAACAGAAGCCGCATGGCATCCGTTACCTGATCAAGGCTGACGGTTTCGGCACCGTCGATCAGGTCGCGCGCCACCGGCCACAGCTGCGGGACCAGCGAAGGTCCGCCGATGCTCTTGATGAAGGACGGCTTCGTTTCGATATCCACAATGCGGCCGGCGGCAAGCGCCGCGGCCACCGGAGCGGCGTTTTCATCCTCGCAGGCAATGATTTTCACCTGCGGCTTCAGGGCCCTCAGCGCACTGGCAACACCGGCGGTCATCGACCCGCCGCCATAGGGCGTGAAGACCGCATCGACCTCGGGCAGCGTCTCGAGGATCTCCAGCCCGATGGTGCCGTTGCCGTCGAGCACCGCCTGATCGGTGACCGGGTTGATCAGCAACTCGCAAAGTTGCGGGCGATCGGCTTCGGTGATGTAGCGCCACCAGTCGTCCATGCCGATGAAGCGCACCTCGCCGCCGAGCCCGCGCACGCCGTCGATCTTGGTCTGCGGCGCGCCGGCATACATATAGGCCGCCATCTTCACGCCGAGCGCATGCGCCGCCCACGCCATGCCATAGGCCATGTTGCCGGAGCTGACCGTGGCAACGCCGTTCGACAGGCCGGACCGGTCGCGCGACAGCAGCGCGTTGAGCGCCGGCCGCAGCTTGAAAGCGCCGATTGGCGAAAGCGTTTCGAGCTTCAGGAAAATGCGCCGGTCTGGCAGGTCAAGGTTCAGCGGCACGAGCGGCGTCGGCTGCATCCAGGACCGCAGGCGCTTCCGCGCCGCCTCGATCGCCGCCAGCGCCGGGCGTCGCGGACCGCTCATTCGGCGGCAGCCTTCCTGCCGGCTGCCTTGCCCGGCCTGTTGCGCCGGCCGGCCTCTTCCTCGGCATGGATATAGGCATGCAGCGTGTAGCCGATATGCTCTTCCATGAGACGGCGCGCCCGCTCGATGTCACGGTCGAGCGCGGCCTCCATCAGCGCCGTATGATGCCCGATGCCCATGGCCTCGCGCAGCGCCGCGACGGCCTTCTCGTAACCTTCCTGCCGCCCTTCGGCGGCCCGCAGCGTGGGCGCAAGGCCGAGAAAGCGATGGTGGCGGCGCAACTGGTCGGAAATGGTGGCGTGGAAGCGCAACAGCCAGCTCGACTGCGCCGCGCTCAGCAGCGCATCGTGGAATGCCGTATGCTTCTCGTCCCATTCGTCCACGGCCGCCTCAGACGGATCGTCGGGCGCGATCTTGCAGCGCGACAGGCGATAGTGGCTGGTGACCACCGCCGCTTCCCACTCCGCATCGCCATTGGCAATCGATTCCAGCAGCAGCGGCAGCTCCACCACCCTGCGCGCCCGCGCCAGGTCCTCCAGCTCCGCCTTCGACACCGGCGCCACGGCGAAGCCGCGGTTGGAGACGGCGGTGACGAGCTTCTCGGCCTCCAGCCGCGACAGCGCTTCGCGCAACGGCGTCCAGCCGACACCATAGGCATCGCGCAGCGCGCCGAGCTTCAGGGCCGCCCCCGGCTTCAGCCGGGTTGCCAGAATATCGCGCCGCAGCAGGCCGTAGGCCGCTTCCGTCTTGCTCTGATAGGTTTCTTCCTGCATCGTGCCATCCGCCTGCACTCTGGCCCCTTCGCCGCGCCCGTCCGGCATCCCTCATAAATTATATATGAAATGGCTCATCAGCCAAATTATATATGATCATTGGTCATAGCCTGATCTATATATATGCGTTTGACAAGCCTTCCGAAGCCGCTATGATCCCGCCCAAGGCGAGTTGAAGCGCCGATGCCTGTGTCTCGGGAGGTTACAATGATCAGGTCGAAATCCGGCTGGTTGTCGGGAATGGTTGTTGCCGGCGCCATGCTGGCCAGTGTCATGACAGCGGCTGCGGACCCGGTCCGCATCGGCGTCGCCAATTTCGGCGAGCATTCGCAGCTCAACATCGCCATCGAAGGCTTCAAGAAGGCCCTCACAGAGGCCGGCTACGAAGAGGGCAAGGACGTCGTCTACACCGTCAGCCACACCAATTTCGACGCTTCGCTCGTGCCGCAGATGATCGCCAAGCTTCAGGCCGAGCAGCCGAAGCTGATCTACACCGTCACCACGCCGGTTTCGCAGATCGCCCAGAAGGCGCTGGCCGGCTCCGGCATTCCGATCGTCTTCACCGCCGTCACCGATCCGGTCGCCGCCAAGCTGACGCCATCGTGGGACGAAGGCGGCGAGGGCATCACCGGCTCTTCCGACCTTCAGGATCTGGCCGCCGTGATGAAGTTCACCAAGGAACTCATGCCCAACGCCACCCGCCTCGGCATCCCCTACAATCCGGGCGAGGCCAATGACGTCGCGCTGGTCGACAGCGCCCGCGAGCTGGCCAAGGATGCCGGCTTCGAGATCGTTGCCGTCGGCGTCGACAACGTCAACGACATCCAGCAGCGCGTTGCCTCCTTCTCCGGCAAGGCGGATGTGATCTATGTTCCGACCTCCAACCTGCTTCAGCCGGCCGTTGCCGCTGTGGCAGCCGCCGCCCGTCAGGCCGGCATCCCGATCGTCAATTCCGACGACGGCGCCGTGCGCGATGGCGTGGTGCCTGCGAGCTTCGCGGTCAACTACAACAAGGTTGGCGAGAACGCCGGCAAGATCGCGGTGCGCATCCTCAAGGGCGAAGACCCCAAGTCGATCGCGCCTTCCAAGCCGGCTTACGAGGACCACGTCATGGTGATCTCGAAAAAGTCGGCCAAGGAGTTCGGCCTCGAAATTCCTGCCGCTCTCGACAATTGCGAGTGCTTCGTCGACTGACGGACTACATATCGCCAGAAATGGCGGCGCTCCAAAGGCGCCGCCTTTTTCTTAAGCCCTGGAAAAACGCGCTGGAGGTGCGGATGCTGGAAGTCCGGTCCGCGCGCAAGGTCTTCTATCGGGGTCAGCCCGACGAGAAGGTCGCGCTCGACAATCTCAACCTGACGCTCGCCACGGGCGAGTTCGGAGTCGTCATCGGCTCGAACGGCGCTGGAAAGAGCTCCATGCTCAACGCCATTTCGGGCTCGCTGGTGCTTGATTCCGGCAAGATCCTCATCAACGGCGCCGACGTCACCGCCATGCCGGTTCACAAGCGCGCCGCCCGGCTGGCGCGTGTGTTCCAGGACCCGATGCGCGGCACCGCCGCCTCCATGACGGTTGCCGAGAACATGCTGCTGGCCGAACTGCGCGCCAAAAGCCGCACCTTCCGGCCCGGCCTGAACGCGGTCCGGCTCGCCGAATATCGCGAGCGCCTGTCGGTGCTCGGCCTCGGTCTTGAAAATCGCCTCGATACCAAGGTCGAGCTGCTTTCGGGAGGCCAGCGCCAGTCGCTGTCGCTGATCATGGCGGTGAGCGACCGGCCGGACGTTCTCCTGCTCGACGAACATACGGCCGCGCTCGATCCGCGCACCGCCGACATCGTCATGCAGGCGACCATCCGCACCGTCTCCTCGCTGAAGCTGACGACGCTGATGGTGACCCACAACATGCAGCACGCCGTCGACTTCGGCGACCGCGTCATCATGCTGGATGCCGGCAAGGTGAAGCTGGAAATCGCCGGCGAGGAAAAGAAGAATGTGACGGTGGTGGACCTGATCGGCCACTTCTCCGTCAAGACCGACCGCATGCTTCTGGCGAGCTGACATCATGGGCTTCATCGAAACCACCCTGTCGAGCTTCGTCTCGCTCATTCCCGTCACGCTGGCGCAGAGCCTGATCCTGAGCTTCGTCGTGCTCGGCATCATGATACCGTTCCGCATGCTGAGCTTCCCCGACCTGACCAGCGAAGGCGCCTTCCCGCTGGGCGGCAGCGTCTGCGGGGTGATGCTGGTGGCAGGAGCCTCGCCGGTCGCGGCCATCGCGGCGGCCATCCTTGCCGGCTTCGTGGCCGGCTGCTGCACGGCCTTCATCCATCTGCGCTTCCGCATCCACACGCTGCTGGCCGGCATTCTGGTCATGACGATGCTCTACAGCGTCAACCTGCGCATCATGGGCCGCTCCAACCTGTCCGTGTTCGGCAATCCGACCGTCTTCGACTGGGTGCCGGGCCTTCAGGGCGGGTTCCCGGCATCCAAGATCGTGGTTGCCGGCATTGTGGTTCTGGCCGTGTTCGCGCTGCTCTATTTCTACTTCAAGACCGAGAAGGGCACGGCCATGCGCGCGGTCGGCTCCAACCCGGACATGGCCGAGGCACAGGGCATCAACGTCTGGGCCGCCACCATCGGCGGCATCGGGCTGGCCGGCGCCTTCTCCGCCACCGGCGGCGCGCTGATGGTGCAGAGCCAGGGTTTCGCGGATGTGAACATGGGCATCGGCGTGCTGATCAACGGGCTGGCCGCGCTGATGATCGGCGAGGCGATCACCGGCAAGCAGACGGTGCTGCGCCAGCTTCTGGCTCCTTTCGTCGGTGCCATCGTCTACTACCAGCTTGTCTCGCTGTGCCTTGCCGCCGGCATGCCGCCACCCGACCTGAAGCTGGCGACGGGCCTGTTCGTGCTCACCATGCTGGCGCTGCCGAGCCTTCGTCGCGGCCGCGGACCCGCCGCCGCCAGGGAAACGTTCCGCGAGTAGGAGCCCCGCTCCGCAAAGACGCTCCGGCGAAGCCAGCGCTTCGCCGGCAGCCTGTAACCCACAAACAACCGGGCAATGCCTCTTCTCCCACGGCGTGGCCCGCCTTGGCAATTCCAGCAAAAGTGCGAAGCGGTTTTGCGTTCGGAATTGCGCCAGAACAAGGAGCTGGAGCTTTTCTCCGATTCGGGGAAAAGCAAAAAAAGCTCCAGGAGGTTTGCATGCCTGCTCTTCCCGACCTTTCCGCTATCGAGGCGCTGGATGCGGCCGATCCGCTGCGCGCATTCCGCGAGCGCTTCGTGCTGCCCGAAGGCGTGATCTATCTGGACGGCAATTCGCTGGGCGCGGCCTCGCACGCCGCACTGGCCGAACTGGATACCGCCGCCCGGCAGGAATGGAGCCAGGACCTCATCCGCTCATGGAACACGGCAGGTTGGTTCGACATGCCGGTGAAGCTCGGCGACCGCATCGGCCGGCTGGTGGGCGCCGCCGAAGGCCAGATCGTGGTCGGCGACACCACCTCGGTCAACATCTACAAGGCGCTGCATGCGGCGCTGGCCCTGCGTCCCGGCCGCAACGTCATCGTCGCCGAGAGCGGCTCCTTCCCGACCGACCTCTACGTGGCCGAAGGCGTCGTCTCCACCCGCCCCGGAACATCGCTGAAGCTGGAAGGCGTCGATGCCCCGGCGATAGAAGACCTGATCGACGAGACCGTGGCCGTCGTGCTGGTCAACCATGTCAATTTCAAGAGCGGCACCTTGCGCGACATGGCGGTGCTGACGAAGCGCATCCACGATGCCGGCGCGCTCGCCATCTGGGACCTGTGCCACAGCGCCGGTGCATTGCCGGTGGAACTCGACGCTGCCGGGGCCGATTTCGCGGTCGGCTGCACCTACAAATATCTCAATGGCGGCCCCGGCGCCCCGGCCTTCGTGTATGCCGCCCGCCGGCATCACGACAACATCGTGCAGCCGCTTTCCGGCTGGTGGGGTCATGCCCGCCCCTTCGCCATGGAAACCGGATTTGCGGCGGCTGAAGGCATCCGCCGCTTCCAGTGCGGCACCCAGCCGATCCTGTCGATGCGGGCGCTGAAGGGCGCGCTCGACATCTGGGACGAGGTCGACATGCAGGCGCTGCGGGAAAAGAGCCTTGCGCTGACCGACCTGTTCATCGCGCTGGTCGAGGCACGCTGCGGCCAATATGGCGTGTCGCTGGAAACCACCTGCGCCCGCGCCAGCCGCGGCAGCCAGGTGTCCTTCGCGCACGACCATGCCTATGAGGTGATGCAGGCGCTGATCGAGCGCGGGGTGATCGGCGATTTCCGCGCCCCTTCCACCCTGCGCTTCGGCTTCACCCCGCTCTACACCAGCTATCGCGACGTGTGGGACGCGGTTGCCGTTCTGGAAGACATTCTGGCGAGTGGCGTATGGAAAGAGCCACGCTTCGCCGTGCGCGCCGCGGTGACCTGACGCTCTTCATCATGCGGGAAGCCATCGCATAGCGAAGGCTTCCCGCATGAGAACGATGCTCGGGGCTCAAACACCCAGATAGCGGTCCTGCAATTCAGGCGTCAGCGCCTCCGGCGCGCCTGCAAAAACTGTGGCGCCCTTTTCCAGCACGAAGCAGCGGTCGGCCACCGGCAGCAGTTCCGACAGTGTCTTGTCGACCACGAGGATCGACTGGCCGGCGGCCTTGAGCTTTCGGATCGCCGCCCAGATGTCCTGCCTGATCACCGGAGCCAGCCCCTCCGTCGCCTCGTCGAGGATCAGCAGGCGCGGATTTGTCATCAGCGCCCGGCCGATGGCCAGCATCTGCTGCTCGCCGCCCGACAGCGTGTTGGCATATTGGCTGCGCCGTTCGCCGAGGCGCGGAAAGAGTTCCGTCACCCGCTCCAGCGTCCATTCATTGCCGCGCGCTGCCACCAGCAGGTTTTCCTCCACGGTGAGGTTCGGAAAGCAGCGCCGTCCCTCCGGCACGAGGCCGAGCCCCAGCCGCGCGATGCTATGCGGGCGCAGGCCCGCCAGTTCCCTGCCGGCAAAGCGGATCGAGCCCGCGCGCGGCCGCACAAGGCCGAGGATCGAATTGATGGTGGTGGTCTTGCCCATGCCGTTGCGGCCCATCAGCGCCACCACCTCGCCATCCTCGATTGCGAGGCTGACGCCGAACAGCGCCTGCGAGGCGCGATAGAAGCTTTCAACGCCAGTGAGGACGAGCAGGCTCATACCGCGTCTCCGAGATAGGCCCGGCGCACTTCCGGGTCGGAGCGGATTTCGGCCACGGTGCCGGTGGCGATGATGCGGCCATAGACCAGAACCGAGATGCGGTCTGCCAGCGCGAAGACGGCATCCATGTCGTGCTCGACCAGCAGGATCGGCGCTTCATGGCGCAGGCCGTCGAGGAAGCCGGTCAGCCGCTTCGATCCGCCCGGCCCAAGCCCGGCCATCGGCTCGTCGAACAGAAAGGCTTTCGGGCCCAGCGCCAGCGCGATGGCGATCTCGAGCTGACGGCGTTCGCCATGCGACAGCTCCGCCGCCGGCACCTTCGCCCGGGCCTCGAGCCCTACCCGCTCCAGCATGGCCATGGCCGGCCCGGTCAGGCTGCCATCGCTCGCCACGGGACGCAGGAAGCGGAAGCTGGAACCCTGCCGCGCCTGCACGGCCAGCATGACGTTGCACAGAGCGGAAAATTCCGGCGCCAGCGAGGAAATCTGGAAGCTGCGCCCCAGCCCCTTGCGCACCCGCGCCGCCATGTCGAGCCCGGCCATGTCCTCGCCGAGGAAGCGGATCGTGCCGCTGTCGGGCCGGATCGAACCGCAGATCTGATGTATCAGCGTGCTCTTGCCGGCCCCGTTCGGGCCGATCAGCGCATGGATTTCGCCTGGCCGCAGATCGAGGCTGACGCCGTCGGTGGCCTTCAGCGCGCCGAAGCTCTTCCGGAGATCGGAAAGCTGGAGGACCGGCTCAGCCATGGTGCGCCTTTCCGGCCAGAAGCCCCAGAAGGCCGCCGCGCGCAAACAGCACGACGCCGAGCAGGATCAGCCCGAGAAAGAACTGCCAGCGCTCTGTGATGCCGCCAAGCGCATACTCGAACAGCACGTAGACCATCGCGCCGGCCAGCGGCCCGAACAGGCGGCCCTTGCCGCCGAGGATGATGAGCACGATCAGCTCGCCCGACATGTGCCATGATAGCATGGAGGGACTGACGAAGCGGTTGAGATCGGCAAACAGCGCACCTGCAAGTCCCGTCACCATGGCCGAGACGACGAAGGCCACCAGCCGGATGCCGAAGGGTGCGATGCCGACGGCGGCAAGCCGCGTCGGATTCTGCCGGGAGGCTTCCAGCGCCGTTCCGAAACGCGAGCCTTTGATGAGCTGGAACAGCACCAGCCCGGCTATCAGAACGCCGAGGCAAAGCAGGAAGTAAGGCAGCGGCTGCGCCGTATTCAGGCCCGGAAAACTGTTGCGCACATAGATCGACAGCCCGTCCTCACCGCCATAGCTCGGCCAGGAGACGGCGAAATAATAGATCATCTGGGCGAAGGCCAGCGTGATCATGATGAAGTAGACACCCGAGGTGCGCAGGCTGATCGCCCCGATCGGCAGCGCCACCAGCCCGCACAATGCCATGGCGCTCAGCCAGATCACCGGCATCGAGGTGGTGGCGGCGAAACCGAAGGGCAACGGTTCGCCATTGAAGGCATGGGTGGCGAAAATTCCGGCGACATAGCCGCCGAGGCCGAAGAAGGCGGCGTGCCCGAAGGACACCAGCCCGCCGAGGCCGAGCGCGATGTTGAGCCCCACCGCCGCCAGCGCCAGAATGGCGATGCGGGTGGCGAGCGTCACATAGAACGGCTCGCCGGCCATCGTCGCCGCCAGCGGAATGGCGACCAGCATCACGACGAGAAGCGAGCTGACCAGCGTCTCGCGAGACAGGGCCGTCATGCCTGCCCCGCGAACAGGCCGCGCGGCCGCAACGCGAGTATCAGCGCCATGACGATGTAGATCAGCATCGAGGCAAGTGCCGCGCCGACAAGATTGGCCTGCGAGACAGGCATGGTCAGCGCCAGCAGCTTGGGCAGCAGGAAGCGCCCCATCGTATCGACCACGCCGACCAGTATGGCTCCCACCAGCGCGCCCTTGATGGAGCCGATGCCGCCAATGACGATAACCACGAATGCGAGGATCAGCGCCGGCTCGCCCATCCCCACCTGCACCGATTGCAGCGCGCCGACCATGGCGCCGGCAAGGCCGGCAAGGGCCGCCCCCAGCGCAAACACCACCGTGTAGAGGGTGCGGATATCGACGCCGAGCGCCGCGATCATCTCGCGGTCGCTTTCGCCGGCGCGGATGCGCATGCCGAGCCTTGTGCGCGAGATCAGAAGGTAGAGGCCCACCGCCACGACGATGCCGACGCCGATGATCGCCAGCCGGTAGAGCTGATATTGCCCGCCGCCCGGCAGCGGCACCGCGCCTTGCAGCAGGGGCGGAATGTCGAGATAGAGCGGGAAGGAGCCGAACAGCCAGCGCGTGCCTTCCGACAGGATGAGGATCAGCGCGAAGGTCGCCAGCACCTGGTCGAGGTGGTCGCGCTCATAGAGCCGGCGGATGATGGCGACCTCCATCAGCGCCCCGGCGGCGGCGGCGGCGGCAAGGCTCGCCGCCAGCCCCAGCCAGAACGAGCCGGTGGCCGCCGCCACCGCCGCGCAGGCGAAGGCCCCGATCATGTAGAGCGAGCCATGGGCGAGGTTGATCAGCCCCATGACACCGAAAATGAGCGTCAGCCCGGCGGCGATCAGGAACAGCATGACACCGAGCTGGAGGCCGTTCAGAAGCTGTTCGATCAGCAATGCAGCGGACAAAAGGCGGATTCCGGGTGCGGTTTCAGGAAAGGGTCGTCAGCATATATGCAAGGCTTGGGGGCGGCTGGCCGCCAGCCGCCCCGGAAGTAATCCTACATCTTGCACTGCCCGACATAGGCGTCGCCGTGCTTCTCGAAGGCGGTGCCAATGATCTTGTTGGTCAGCACGTCGCCTTCCTTCACCACCTCGCGCACATAGATGTTCTGGATCGGGTGCTGGTTGGCGTTGAAGGTGAACTCGCCGCGCACCGACTTGAAGTCGGCTTCCTTGAGCGCTGCGCGGAAGGCGTCCTTGTCCTTGACGCTGGCCTTGGCGAGCGCCGACAGGATGAGGTTCGCCGTATCCCAGCTCTGGGCCGCATAGATGGACGGCAGGCGGCCATATTCGGCCTGGAAGGCTTCGACAAATTCCTTGTTGGCCTCGTTGTCGAGGTCCTTCGACCAGCTCGCCGAGTTCTTCACGCCAAGCGCGGCATCGCCCACGGCCGGCAGAACATCCTGGGAGAAGGAGAAGCTCGGCCCCAGCACCGGCAGGCCGACGCCCGACTGCGCATATTGCTTCATGAAGGCGATGCCCATGCCGCCGGGCAGGAAGAAGAACACCGAATCCGCCCCGGAGGCGCGGATCTGCGCGATCTCGGCCGCATAGTCGGTCTGGCCGACCTGCGTGTAGAGCTCGCCGGCCAGCTCGCCCTTGTAATAGCGCTTGAAGCCGGTCAGCGAATCCTTGCCGGCCGGATAGTTGGGGGCGAGGATGAAGGTCTTCTTGTAGTCCTGATTGGCATATTGCCCCATCGCCTCATGGAAATTGTCGTTCTGGTAGGCGACGTTGAAATAGTTCTTGTGGCAGTTGGCGCCGGCCAGCACCGAGGGGCCGGCATTGGGCGAGAGATAGATCACGTCCTGCGCCACCGTGTTCGGCACCACGGCCATGGCAAGGTTCGACCAGATGATGCCGGTCATCAGATCGACCTTGTCGCTCTGGATCATCTTTTCGGCGATCTGCACGGCCAGTTCCGGCTTCTGCGCATCGTCCTCGATGACCAGTTCGACATCCGTGTTGCCGGACTTCTTGAACGCCAGAACGAGGGCATCGCGCGTGTCGACGCCAAGCCCCGCGCCACCGCCCGAGAGTGTGGTGATGACGCCGATCTTGACCGGATCGGCCTGCGCCACTCCGGCGGCCGTCAACGAAAGCGCGAGCAGGCTCGCCGTCAGAATTCTTCTCATCTCGTTCTCCTCCCAGAGTTCCCCGTCCGCAGACGTTTCCTATAGCCGTGTCCGAACTTTCCAGAGTTCCGGAAACAGTTCAACCTCCAGCATCCGTTTCAGATAGGAAACGCCGCCGGTTCCCCCCGTGCCGCGCTTCAGGCCGATCACGCGCTCCACCGTGGTGACGTGGTTGAAGCGCCAGCGGCGGAAATAGTCCTCGAAATCGACCAGCTTTTCGGCCAGCTCATAAAGCTCCCAGTAGCGGTTCGGCTCGTGATAGACCGCCCGCCACGCCTCCAGAACGGCCTCGCTTTCCGTGCGCGTTTCGCGCCAGTCGGTGCGCCGGCCGTCCGCGCCGATGTCGAAGCCGCTGCGTCCAAGCAGCAGAATCGCCTCGTCGTAGAGCGAGGGCCGGCCGAGGATCTCCTCCAGCTTCGCCACCAGGTCGGGGCGATGATTGTGCGGCCCCAGCATGGCAAGGTTGCGATTGCCCGCAAGGAACTCGATCGCCCGATACTGCCACGACTGGAAACCGGACGACTGGCCGAGCGAATCGCGGAACTCGGTGTATTCGCTGGGCGTCATGGTGCGCAGCACGTCCCAGGCGCTGTTGAGCTGCTCGAAGATGCGCGCCACCCGTGTCAGCATCTTGAAGCAGGGCCGCACCTCGCCGCGCCGCACGCAGGCGATGGCCGAGCCCAGCTCGTGCAGCGCCAGCTTCATCCACAGTTCGGATGTCTGGTGCTGGATGATGAACAGCATCTCGTCGTGGGCTTCGGAAAGCGGCGCCTGGGCGTCGAGCACCTTGTCCAGCCGCAGATAGTCTCCATAGGACATGCGCCCCCGAAAGGACATCTGCGCGCCCTCGGCGGACGGATCGTACGGCTTGTCGCTCATTGGCGCTCCAATCTCAGCCTGAAGCGCTGGATCTTTCCGGTCTTCGTCTTGGGCAGGGCATCGAGGAAGCGGATCGAGCGCGGATATTTGTAAGGAGCGATAGTCGCCTTGACGTGATCCTGCAAGCGTCTGACCATCTCCGCATCGTCGGCCATGCCGCGCGCCAGCACCACATAGGCTTCCACGATCTGGCCCCGCTCAGTGTCGGGCGCGCCGATCACCGCGCACTCGGCCACATCGTCATGGGCAAGCAGCGCGGCTTCCACCTCCGGCCCGGCAATGTTGTAGCCGGCCGAAACGATCATGTCGTCCGAACGGGCGGCGAAGTGGAAGAAGCCGTCCTCGTCCTGCATGAAGGTATCACCGGTCAGGTTCCATCCGTCGCGGACATAGGCGCGCTGGCGCTCGTCCGCCATGTAGCGGCAGCCGGTCGGGCCGCGCACCGCCAACCGGCCCACCGTGCCGCGCGGCACCTCGTTCATGTCCTCATCGAAGATGCGCGCCTCGTAGCCGCCCACGGGCCGGCCGGTGGAAGCCGGGCGCATGTCCCCGAACCGGTTGGAGATGAAGATGTGCAGCATCTCGGTCGAGCCGATGCCGTCGAGGATCGGCTTGCCGGTCTTGGCCACCCATTCCTCGAAGACGGGTCCCGGCAGTGTCTCGCCGGCCGACACCGCGACGCGCAGCGACGACAGGTCGGCGCCTTCGTCCATGGCCTTCATCATCGCCCGGTAGGCTGTGGGCGCGGTGAAGGAGATGGTGGCGCGGTATTTCTCGATGATCTCGATCATGTTCGGCGGCGAGGCGTTTTCGAGAAGCGTCGCCGTGGCGCCGAAGCGCAGCGGAAACACCGCCAGCCCGCCGAGCCCGAAGGTGAAAGCCAGCGGCGGCGAGCCGACGAACACGTCATCCGGCGTCACGCCCAGAATTTCCTTCGCATAGCCGTCGGCGATGATCAGCAGGTCGCGGTGGAAATGCATGGTCGCCTTGGGCAGGCCCGTGGTGCCTGAAGTGAAGCCGAGCAGGGCGACGTCGTCGCGGCCGGTCTTCACCGCCTCGAACCGCACCGGCTTGCCGAGCGCGATGCGGTCCAGTTCCGCATCATGATTGGCGGTGCCGTCGAAGCCGATCACCTTCTTCAGGAACCGGCTGTCCTTGGCGCAGGCCACCATCTCGTCCATCAGCCGCGTGTCGCACAGCGCCAGCGAGATTTCGGCCTTGTCGACAATCTGCGCCAGTTCGCCTGACCTCAGCATCGGCATGGTGTTGACCACCACCGCACCCGCCTTGGTGGCCGCCAGCCAGCAGGCCACCAAGGCGGGATTGTTGGCGGAGCGGATCAGCACCCGGTTGCCGGGCTGAACGCCATAATCCTCGACCAGCGCATGGGCGAGCCGATTGGTCCAGTCCGACAGTTCCTTGTATGTGCGCCGTCGTCCGTTGCCGATCAGCGCCGTATGATCGCCGAAACCCTGCTCGACCAGCCGGTCGGTGAGTTCGTGGCCCGCATTGATGTATTCCGGATAGTCGAACCCGTCGAGCAGGAAGTCCGGCCACGCTTCCTGCGGGGGAAGGTTGTCACGGGTGAAGGTGTCGATATGTGCCGTAGGCCCAAGCATGCGCGCGATGTCCTCCCTGCGACGACTGCCGGACCCCGCTGCTCGCGGACCGCCGGGACGTAGGCGGCCGGTTCCTCCACCGGCCCGACACCCGCGCTCCCGAAAAGGGCTCGCCAGCACGTCGACAGACGAAAAAATGACACCGGCGGAAAATTATTTCAAGCCTAAAGTTTCTTCGCTACGATGATTGCGACGGGAATTGACTTCGCCGCCCGGGGCAGCGCTTTCTGCACCGACACCGAAAGACCGGAGGACACGATCATGCTGAGCCGCCATATCGAAGACTGGAGCGACGCCTACACCAACGGCGCGCATATACCCGGCGGCGACCGCTGGCCGGCGGCATGGGTGGAACCGGCACAAAGCTTTCGCGAACAACTGGCGGCGCGGGGACGCGCAAAAATCGACCTCGCCTATGGTGACGCCGCCCGCAACCGGCTCGACCTGTTCCTGCCCGAATCCACGCCCCGCGGGCTGGTGGTGTTCGTCCATGGCGGCTACTGGATGGCGCTCGACAAGAGCTGCTGGTCGCATCTGGCAGCCGGACCGCTCGCCCATGGCTATGCGGTGGCCATGCCCTCCTACACGCTGTGCCCGGACATCCGCATCGGCGGCATCGTGCGCGAGATCGGCAGCGCAATCGCCTTTGCAGCCGGCGAGATCGAAGGTCCGCTGATGCTCACCGGTCACTCCGCCGGCGGTCATCTCGTGTCACGCATGGCAAGCGCCGGCGCGCCGCTGCCGGAAGCCGTACAGGCCCGCATCCGCCATGTCGTGTCGATCTCCGGCGTGCACGACCTGCGGCCGCTGATGCGCACCGGCATGAACGAGACGCTGCGCATCGACGAGACCGAGGCGCAGGCCGAGAGCCCGGCATTGCTGCGGCCCCGCGAGGGCATGCGCCTGACCTGCTGGGTCGGCGGGGCCGAGCGGGCAGAGTTCCTGCGCCAGAACGCGCTTCTGGCCAATATCTGGACCGGACTTGGCGCGCGCACCGCCGCCTTGGCGGAACCCGACCGGCACCACTTCAACGTCATCGACGGTCTCGCCGACCCGAACCATACCCTGACGCGGACCCTGCTCGGCTGCTGAACGCCGCCACATTTTTTCCAGCCGTTCGCGTCCGGCCTGTCTTCTTTGAAATACAATTGCATTTTTTTGCAATCGTGTTCATGAAAGCATCGGGATGTTATCGGATGAACCATCCGGCAAGCCAGGGGAACCATTGCATGAGCCACAAACCGGACGTCACCGCCTTCTTCGACCCGCGCACATGGTCGGTGCAATATGTCGTGGCCGATCCGGCGACCGGCAAATGCGCCATCGTCGACCCGGTCTATGACTATGACGAGAAATCCGGGCAGACCGCCTCCACCAATGCCGACCGCATCCTTGGCTTTGTGCAGGAGAAGGGCCTCACGATCGAATGGATCCTCGACACCCATCCCCATGCCGACCATTTCTCGGCAGCGCATTATCTGAAGCATAAGACCGGCGCGCCTACAGCCATCGGCGAAAAGGTTGTCGAGGTGCAGAAGCTCTGGAAAGGCTTCTACAACCGGCCCGATTTCCCGGCCGATGGCTCGCAATGGGACCGGCTGTTTGCCGACGGCGACACCTTCATGGTGGGTTCCATCCCGGCGCGGGTCATGTTCTCGCCCGGCCATACGCTCGCCTCCATCACCTATGTCATCGGCGATGCCGCCTTCGTTCATGATACGCTGTTCATGCCTGACAGCGGCACGGCCCGCGCCGACTTTCCCGGCGGCAACGCCTCGGCGCTGTGGGCATCGATCCAGGCCATCCTCGCCCTGCCCGACGACACCCGCATCTTCACCGGCCACGACTACCAGCCGGGCGGGCGCGAACCGCTCTGGGAATCGACGGTCGCCGAGCAGAAGACCAGGAACAGCCACATGTCGAAATATCTGACCGAGGCCGACTATGTGGCCGCCCGCGAGGCGCGCGACGCGACGCTCCCGATGCCGAAGCTGATCCTGCATGCTCTCCAGGTGAACATCAACGGCGGGCGGTTTCCCGAGCCGGAAGCCAACGGCACCCGCTACCTGAAGATCCCGCTCGACCTGCTCAAAGGCGCGCCATGGGGGTAAAAGCGGACATGATCGCACCTGAGAAACTCTCCAGCGAGGCCGCCAGCCTCAGGACCAGGGTCGACGAGGCTTCCGCCTTCCTGAAGAAACTGTCCAATCCGGACCGGCTGATGGTGTGCTGCGCGCTGGTGGACGGCGAGCGCTCGGTGCGTGAACTGGAAGACCTTCTCGGCATCCGCCAGCCGGGACTGTCGCAGCAGCTTGCCGAATTGCGCGAGGCCGGCCTCGTCGCCAGCCGCAAGGAGGGCAAGCAGGTCTTCTACCGGCCCGCCGATCCCCGCATCGCAACCTTCATCCACACCATGCATGTCCTGTTCTGCGAATAGGGCGGCTTCCATCTCACCGGGAAACGCACCATGACCCCCAATATCGGAACCCGGGAGCGCATCGTCAGGCTCGTTGCCGGCCTGTTGCTCGCCGCCCTGCCCTTCGTGTCCGGCTGGGCGTTCTTTGAGAGCGCCCTCTGGACATGGCTGTCGGTCATCGTCGGCCTTGTCCTCGTCGTCACCGGCATCCTGCGCTTCTGCCCTGCCTGGTGCATGCTGGGCTGCGCAACCAACGGAAAAGCCTGCGGGCGATAACCGAATTCACGCCTTCACCTCACTTGCAGGTGGCGCGCTCATCGGGCCTCGACCCGCCGCTGAAACAACAAAAGCGCGGGTCGAGGCCCGCGCTTTTGTTGGGTAAGGGAAAGACGCTTATTCCTCGTCGTCCTCTTCCGGCTCCGCGCCCTTCAGCGCCGAGAGCTTGGCGAACACGGCGTCGGCATCGAGCTCTGCATCCTCGTCGCGCGGCGCATCGGCCTGCGGGTCCAGGCGCTCGGTGAGCGAAGCCGGCAGCAGCGTATCGCCGGCCGGCTGGACGTGCTCGCGGTTGCGCGAAGCGCGCTGAACCTCGATGTCGAGATCGATCTGCGAGGTCAGGCCCAGCGTCACCGGGTCCATAGGCACCAGATTGGCGGAATTCCAGTGGGTGCGGTTGCGGATCTGCTCGATGGTCGCCTTGGTGGTGCCGACAAGGCGCGAAATCTGCGCGTCCTTGAGCTCGGGATGGTTGCGCACCAGCCACAGGATCGCATTCGGGCGGTCCTGGCGCTTGGAAAGCGGCGTGTAGCGCGGCCCCTTGCGCTTGGTCTCGGGCACCCGCACCTTCGGCTCGGAAAGCTTCAGGCGATGGTTGATGTCCTGCTCGCCGCGCGCGATCTCCTCGCGGCTGAGCTGGCCGGTGATGACCGGGTCCATGCCCTTGATGCCCTGCGCCGACTCGCCATCCGCGATCGCCTTCACCTCGAGCGGGTGCAGGCCGCAGAACTGGGCGATCTGGTCGAAGGAAAGCGCCGTATTGTCGACCAGCCAGACGGCTGTCGCCTTCGGCATGAGAAGCGTGTTTGCCATCAAATAAAATCCTCTCGCTCGCCCGCGTCCCGTTACGCGGGCGGTGGTTTCACAAGCCACCGAAAAAGGGAAAATCCGGCTTCGTATAACCGCGTTCGGGTCCAAGGGCAAGAAAATCCGGCGGCAAACCGCCGCCGCCGCGCCGTCATACAAGCGTCGCAGAAGCGTCATCGCGCTGAAATACAGGTGGCACAAAGGGAAGCGGCATTCTTCTCATGAGGGAAAGAGGTCCCATGCGCACCCGTTCGTCACTTGTCGCGGCCATGGCCGCGCTTGCAGCTTCCGTCGCTCTTCCGGCCCACGCCGATCAGGTCTTCAACCGTATCGCAACCTTCCCGGTTGCGTCCAACCTGCCGGAAGGCACCGATCCGGCCACGCCGACGTCTTCCGAAATCATCACCGCCACCGAAGACGGCAACACCCTCGTCTATTCCGACAGCCCGCTGGGCGCCGTCGGCTTCATCGACATCACCGACCCGAAGGCGCCGAAGGCCGGAGGCATCGTAAGAATCGACGGCGAGCCGACCTCAGTGGTGGTGATCGGCACAAAATTGCTGGCCGGCGTCAACACCTCGAAGAGCCATACCGAGCCGTCCGGCAATCTCTCGGCCATCGATATCGCCTCGAAGAAAATCGAAGCGTCCTGCGATCTCGGCGGCCAGCCGGATTCGGTCGCTGCCAGCGAGGACGGCCGCTTCCTTGCCGTCGCCATCGAGAACGAGCGCGACGAAGACCACAATGACGGCGAGCTCCCGCAGCTTCCCGCCGGCAATCTCAGGATCATCTCGCTGAAGGACGGCGCGCCGGACTGCGCCTCGATCCGCACCGTCGACCTGAACGGGCTTGCCGAAATCGCTCCGCAAGACGCCGAACCCGAATTCGTCGACTTCAACGAAGCCGGCGAGGTCGTCGTGACCCTGCAGGAAAACAACCACATCGCCATCGTGAACGCCGAAACGGGCGAGATCGTCTCGCACTTCTCCGCCGGCTCGGTGTCTCTCGAAAACGTCGACACGAAGAAGGACGGCAAGCTCTCCTTCACCGGCAAGGTGGAAAACGCCCCGCGCGAGCCGGACGCCGTGCGATGGCTCGACAACGATCGCCTCGTCATCGCCAATGAAGGCGACTACAAGGGCGGCTCGCGTGGCTTCACCATCTTCTCCAGAACGGGCGAAGTGCTCTACGAATCCGGCCCGGGCTTCGAACATATCGCGGCCCGGCTCGGCCATTATCCCGAGCACCGCAACAAGAAGGGCATCGAGCCCGAGGGCATGGAAGTCGGCACCTATGGCGAGCAGAAGCTGATCTTCGTCGGCGCCGAACGCGCTTCGCTGGTCGGCGTCTATGAGGACACCGGCGCAGAGCCGAAATTCCTTCAGGCGCTGCCGTCCGGCATCGGGCCGGAAGGTCTGCTGGCGCTGCCCGCCCGCAATCTCTTCGTCACCGCCAACGAGACCGATCTGGGGGAGGACGGCGCCGCCCGCTCGCATGTCATGATCTTCGAGCGCTCCGAGGGACAGCCGGCCTACCCGATGATCCAGTCCGACAACGACGCCAACGGCCTGCCGATCGGCTGGGGCGCGCTGTCCGGCCTCGCCGCCGACCCGCAGACGCCCGGAAAGCTCTATGCCGTCTCGGATTCGGTCTATGGCAGCGAGCCGGCGATCTTCACCATCGATGCCACGCAAAACCCGGCCCGCATCGTTGCCAGGACGGTGATCACCCGTGGCGGCAACCCGGCCCAGAAGCTCGACCTCGAAGGCATCGCCTCCGACGGTGAAGACGGCTTCTGGCTGGCCAATGAGGGCGACGTTTCCAAGCTGGTGCCGCACGCCATCTTCCGCGTCAACGCCGAGGGCGAGATCAGGCAGGAAATCGCCCTGCCCGCCGAACTGGTCGCCCACCAGACCCGCTTCGGCCTCGAGGGTATCACCACCGTGGGCGAAGGCGACGACCTGACGCTGATCGCGGCCGTACAGCGCGAATGGGGCAACGACCCCAGGGACGAAGTGAAGCTGCTTGCCTACAAGCCGAAGAGCAAGGAATGGTCGGCCGTGCGCTACCCGCTGGAGAAGGCGGAAAGCGGCTGGATGGGCCTGTCCGAGGTCACCGCCCATGACGGCAGGCTCTACATCGTCGAGCGCGACAATCTGATCGGCGATGCTGCGAAGGTGAAGCGCGTCTACAGCGTTGCGCTCGATGGCTTCAGGCCGGCCGAACTGGGTGGCGAATTGCCGGTGGTCGAAAAGACGCTGGCGCGCGACCTGCTGCCTGACCTGAAGTCCGCCACCAACGGCTATGTGGTCGACAAGATCGAGGGCTTCACCATCGACAAGGCCGGCGAGGCCTTCGTGGTCACCGACAATGACGGCGTCGACGATTCCTCCGGGGAAACCCTGTTCCTCCGCCTCGGCAACATTGCCGCAGTGAACTGATCAGCCAAGGCGGGCCGTCAGCATGGCGGCCCGCCCACCTTCGCACCTGAAAAGCCGTCGACAACGACCGCCTCGCACAGGCCGGCCCATTCGCAGCCCGCGCAGGCGGCGCGCGTCAGCCCGGCCGCAAAGCCAGACCGCAACCTCGCGAGCAGGATGGCGTCGGGAGCGATGCGCTCCCCAACGCCAATGCGCCGGCCAAGCAGATCGCCGACATCGCGGGCGGCCTGCGCATCCCTTTCCAGAACGCTTTCGTTGAAGCAATGCGCCCCGGCCTCTGCCAGCAGCGGGGCGCAGACATCGTCCGGCCCCTCAACGATCACGATGTCCTCGCCCCGGCTCAGCCGCGCGGCGATCACGTCATAGTTGGCTGTGAAGGCAGGCGTATACCCCCTGCCGATATAGGTGAGCATGCACAGAAGGTGATGCGCCCGCAGCCTGATGGTCAAGGCTGCTTCGGCTCCGCCTTTCCGTTCGGGAACAGCCTGAGCGTGGCCGCCGCCAGCGCCGACTTCAGCACGCCGCCGACGATAAAGGGCGTGACGCCAAGGGCAAGCGCCTTCTCGAAGCCGACGATTCCGGCCAGCCAGACCGCGCCGATGGCGAGGCAAAGGCCGTTGCCGATCAGCATGGCCGCAAAAGCCAGCGTGATCCGCTCGGCATTCCAGCCGCGCTCGACCAGCCAGCCGACGAGGGCAGCCACCACCGGAAACGCAAACAGATAACCCGCAGTGGGGCCGGCGAAAGGCGCGAGCCCGCCCGCGCCTCCGGCCAGCACCGGCATGCCGGCAGCCGCCTCGCCAAGCCACGCCACCACGGTGAGCGCCCCAAGCCGCCAGCCGTAGAGCGCGCCGACAAGCGTCACCGCAAAAGTCTGCATGGTGATCGGCACCGGGATCATCGGCACCTCGATCCACGACGACAGCGTCAGCAGCAGCGTGCCGATCGCGACAGCCGCCACCTGCCACAACAGCGGACGCTCCTGAAGCCGAAGCGGGTTGAGAGCCGGATTTCCAGCACGGATTTCGGATTGCGACATTGGGTCTTCTCCAAATTATAGATAATTTCTTGTTATGATCTATTATCGAATCCATATTTTTCCGCGCAAGGCAAGCGCCTTTGGTCGAGACGCGCCTGTCCAGACGCCTGCGGCGGGCGTCACAGTTGCGATTGATAGAAAATTTCAGTTTGATTTCAACGCGTTGCTTCTGGCCTTCACAGCCGCTGGCAGAAGACAGAGCGGGGGAAAGCGGAAGATCGCGCTACGACGGGGAAGAAAAATACCGGATCGCGTCCGGAAAACCGGAAAATTCACCCCACGATGGCGAAGGCTTCGCGGGTTGCGCCGGATTTCATGCGCACCGGGCGCTGGCCGATCCACTGGACATGGCTGGCAAGGATGGAAAGGGCGCTCTCTGTCTGTCCCTGACGCAACGCGGAAAGAATGGCGCGGTGATCGTGGTCGGTGCGGGTTTCCCATTCGGAGCGCCACGCGGCGAAGAGAAAGCGGGCGCTGGCCGCATGCAGGTCGTCGATGGTCGCCAGCAGGCGCGGCATGGCGCAGGGCGTCAGGATCAGGCGATGGAAGGTGCGGTTGGCTTCCTCCCAGGAGCGAACGTCGCGCGAGCGGTCGCCGGCGCGGGTCGCCTCCTCGGCCTGGTCGAGGATGGCGGCGGTCAGATGCGGCGCGGCATGACGCAGGGCCAGAACCTCCAGCGCCGCACGCATCTCGGCAACCTCCTTCACCTCGTTGAGGTCGAAAGCGGCAACGCGCACGCCCCGGCGGGCCTCGCTGACGGCGAGCCCCTGCGCTTCCAGCCGCCGGAACGCCTCGCGCACCGGCACATGGCTGGCGCCGAACTCCTCGGCGATATGGTCCTGCCGCAGCCGCGCGCCCGGTTCGATCGCACCTGAAATGATGCGCTCGGCCAGAGCTTTTGCGATTCGCACCGCGATGGTGTCGTCCTTGCCCGATTCCATGACCGCTAGATAAGGCGGACACGGCGCCTGTGTCGATAAGGCCAAATGCCTGCGAAGAAACGGGCGCCTTCATTGTGTGCAGTGCAACATGATGCACATTCGGCAGGCATAAAAAACAAAACCCGCCGGACAGGGTCCAGCGGGCTTGGAGCCGGAGGCGCTGTTTCCAGCGCCAGACATCGGCTCTGCTTGACGTGCTCTCCGATCAGAGAGCGGCGCGGGCAACCGAAGGAATGTCGGCGCGGTTGATGCCGAGATCCTTGAGTTCGCGGCTGTTCAGGCGGTTGAGCGCACGAACGGTCTGGTTGTAGCGGCGCCAGTTCTTGTAGGACTGAATCAGGTTCATGTTTGCCTCCTAAGGTGTCTGAATTCGATGCCCTGTAGATAGGCTGTCCTGCCCATTTATTGAACAGACGCTTTTGCATAGCGGCAATGCGTTTGTGCATCGCAACATAAACGAAAGGTTAAGCGAACCTTTCCATCATGCCACGTCGAGCACGATCTTGCCGATTGCCTCGCCGCTCTCCAGCCGCTCATGCGCGCGCCATGCTTCCCTGAGCGGATAGATCATGTCCATGACCGGCGCGACGCGGCGGCTGGCCAGAAGCGGCCACACCTCCGCTTCCAGCGCGGCAGCCACCTTGCCCTTGAATTCGTCGCTGCGCGGCCGGAGCGTCGAGCCCGTATGCACCAGCCGCTTGGCCATCAGCCTTGCGAAATTGGCGCTGGCCACCGCACCGCCCTGAACGGCGATCTGGACGATGCGCCCCTCTTCGGCGGCAGCGATGTAGTTGCGGTCGACATAGTCGCCGCCCACCATGTCGAGGATGACGTTGGCGCCCTTGCCCTGCGTTACCTCCCTGACCGCTGTGACGAAATCCTCTTCGCGGTAGTTCACCGCGCGCTCGGCGCCGAGTTTCAGGCACATCCCGCATTTGTCCGCCGATCCCGCCGTGGCGATCACCCGCGCACCGCGCGCCGTCGCCAGCTGGATCGCGGTGGTGCCGATGCCTGAGGAGCCGCCATGCACCAGCAGCGTCTCCCCCGCCCTGAGGCCGCCGCGCTCGAACACATTGTGCCAGACCGTGAAATAGGTTTCCGGCACCGCAGCCGCCTCGCTGAAGGTGAAGCCGGAGGGAACGGGCAGGACATGGCTTGCGTGCACCCTGACATATTCGGCATAGCCGCCGCCCGGCGTCAGCGCGCACACATGGTCGCCGATGCGCCAGCGCCCGGCGCCTTCGCCGATAGCGGCCACCTCGCCGGCCACCTCCAGCCCCGGAAGATCGGATGCGCCGGGCGGCGGCGGATAGGAACCGTTGCGCTGGGCGATGTCGGGGCGATTGACGCCCGCCGCCCGCACCCGGATCAGGATCTCGCCCGGTCCCGGCAGAGGCACCGGCCGCCGCTCCGGCTTCAGAACTGCTGGCCCGCCCGGTTCTGAAATGGCGATTGCCGTCATCGTCTGCGCCAGTCCGTCGCTCGTCGTCATCTCCGCTCTCCCGCTCTTGGAGGATGCGACCCTGTTTGCACGCCGCACATGCCCTATCTATGGTTGGCTTTCTATTCCGAATGGCGGCGCAGGCAAACCGCCTGCGCCGGATGTGACAGGATTTTCGGGGAATGGCCATGGCGATCTTCGACGACGAACCGGCAGGAAAAAGCGGCCAGCATGAAATCGGCCGCGATCTGAGCAAGCTCTCTCTGGACGACCTGAGGGCCCGCATCGACATGCTGCGCGGTGAAATCGCGCGCACCGAAGCGGAACTGCAATCCAGGGACGCGACGCTGTCGGCGGCCGAGGCGCTGTTTCGGCGCGGCTAGCCCCCTTCCGGTCTGAAGGATCGCGACGCATCATTGTCGTCAACCGGGGAGACGGCCACCGAAAAGCCTGAAACAATCTGCCGAGATAACCAGCAGACGTGATTCGACGCCGGACCCCTACATGCTTGCAGCCTACAGACCGATCCTGTCCCTTCTGCGCGGCACGGCCTTCCTGCTGGCCGCCTCCGGCCTGCATGGCCTGCTCCTGCCGCTGCGCGGGCAGATGGAGGGCTTCTCGACCACATCGCTCGGCCTGATCGGCACGGCCTGGGCCGCCGGCTTCGTGCTCGGCTGCTACTTCGCACCGCGCATCGTGCGGCGAGCCGGCCATGTGCGCGCCTTCGGCACCTTCGCCGCCTGCGCCGCCATCATCGCCCTGCTCACGGGCCTCGTCATCAACGAAGCCGCGTGGATCATCCTGCGTGCCTTCACGGGCTTCGTCATGGCCGGCGCCTTCATGGTCATCGAAAGCTGGCTGAACGAGAAATCCACCAACGAGAACCGCGGCACCGTCTTCGGCCTCTACATGATGGTCACCTATGCCTCGATCATGGGCGGCCAGATGATCGTGGCCGCCGGCGATGTCGGCTCGGCCTCTCTGTTCATGATCACCGGCATCTTCTTCTGCCTGTCGCTCATCCCCACTGCGGTTTCGACCGCCTCCCACCCGCAACCTCTTCAGGACGTCTCGCTGGACCTGAAGGGCTTGTACGCCAACTCTCCTGTGGCGGCGTTTGCCTGCCTCCTGGTCGGCGTCGCCAACGGCGCATGGGGCACGCTGGGCGCGGTCTATGGCGCGCGCATCGGCATATCGACGGCGCAGATCGCGCTGATGATGAGCCTGGTCGTGATTGCCGGCGCATTCATGCAGCTTCCGGCCGGCCGCCTCTCGGACCGCACCGACCGCCGCTATGTGCTCGTGGGCGCCTCGGTCGGGGCCGCCCTGTCCGCCCTGCTGGTCTTCCTCGTGCAACCGCGTTCCGGCGCGGTCGTGCTGGCGATGACCGCCGCCTATGGTGCCTTCGCCTATACGCTCTATTCGATCGCCGTCGCCCACGCCAACGACCATGCGAAGGCCGAGGAATTCGTCAAGGTATCCGGCGGGCTGCTCATCCTCTATGGCTTCGGAACCATGGTCGGACCGATGCTGGCGGCTGCCATGATGGAGTGGTGGCGTCCCGAAAGCCTGCTCCTTACCACGGCGCTGGCCCACCTTCTCATCGCCGGCTACACCACCCTGCGCATCAGGCAGCGTGCACCGGTCCCGATCGAGGATCGCGAGGCTTTCGCCACGCTGCCGGTCGAACGGTCGATTACGCCGCAGTCGATGACGCTCGATCCGCGCACAAAAAATGAAACCGATGGTTGAGAATTAGGTGAGTTTGACGCACTACTAGAATCATGATGCTTGCTGATGCATTCATGGCTATTGCCGATCCCAACCGGCGTCATATTCTGGAGGAGCTCCGGCGTGGCCCGAAGACCGTTACCGAACTGGCCTCCGGACTGCCGATCTCAAGACCCGCGGTTTCCCAGCATCTGAAGGTGTTGCTCGATGCGGGACTGGTCAGCGCGCAGGCGGAAGGCACCCGCCGCGTCTACAGCATCAGCAATGCCGGTTTCGTGCAGTTGAACCTGTGGCTGGACCAGTTCTGGGCGGTCTGAAGCGCGCGCCAAAGCACGGGCTGTGCCGGTATGGCGACATGCCATTCAACCACTGCCCGGCAACGTTGTGGGGTTGCAGAGCTGCAAAAATGAAAAAGACCGCCCGGAGGCGGTCTTCAGACTTGCCGGCGATCCTGAAAGATCAGCCTTCCTTCGGCGTCAGAACCTGGCGACCGCGATACATGCCGGTCTTCAGGTCGACGTGATGGGGGCGGCGCATTTCGCCCGAATTCTTGTCCTCGACATAGGTCGGCGCCTTGAGCGCATCGGCCGAACGGCGCATGCCGCGCTTGGACGGAGAGGTTTTTCGCTTCGGTACGGCCATGGATATGCTCCGCTCGTGTTCAACAGCCTGCCTCGCCCCTGTGTAAGGGCCGCCTGCAGGGCCAAATTCCAGATGAAAGTGGCGTGCCTATACACGGCCTGCAACGTTTTGGCCAGCGGGGACAGCAAGTTTTTTAGCTGCGCGCCGATTTGAGGCAGCCGACATAGCTGCCCGCACGCGCCGCGCGCCGTTCTATCAGGCTGGCCAGACGGCGCAAGCCCGGGCCGGGTCTGGCCGGGTTGCGCGCCTGCGGATTGGGCAGGGTGACGGCCAGAAGCGCCGCCTGCCGGCGTGTCAGTTTTGCGGCCGGCACGCCGAAATGATGCTGCGCCGCCGCTTCGATGCCATAGATGCCCGGTCCCCACTCGGCGATATTGAGATAGATTTCCATGATCCGCCGCTTGGGCATCACCAGATCGAAATAAACCGCCAGCGGCAGCTCCACCACCTTGCGCGCCGTGCTGAAGGGTTTTTGCCACAGGTAGAGGTTCTTCACCGTCTGCATGGTGATCGTCGAGGCGCCGCGCGTGCCCCCGCCGGCCAGTGCATCGTTGACGACGGCCCGCAATTCGCCGAGGTCGACGCCATGATGCGAGCAGAACTGTCCGTCCTCCGACATGATCACCGAGTGGGCGAGCACCGGCGCGATCTCGTCCAGCGGCACCCAGCGGCGGTCGTAGCCGGAGAAGGTGGCCAGATCCTTCAGCATCAGCGTGGAGACCGGATGGACGAAGGAAGGCAGGTAAAGCAGGGTGAGCACGACCGGCACCAGCGCGACGATCGACGCAAGCCTCGCGAGCGGACGAAGCCAGCCCCTGCCCCTGCTTCTGCCCCTCGATCGCGAAGCCATGCCTTGTCCCCGGTGGACCAGCCCTTCGGTCTCCTGCTCTATGATCGGTTCCGACACCCGGCCGCTCCCGCCTGCACTCTTTCCGCATAAAGGTGCTTGGCTTCTTGCGCAATGTCTGCGCGTCGGCTACCGCTCCCGACATGGAAAACGACGCCCGAATTCGCTTCGAAACCCTGCTTGATGAACGGGCTCAAACCGTCGGGACGCTGCTGCGCGACATTCTCGACCGCAATGCCCTGCCGGGCGAGATTGTACGCCCCGGGCGCCTGCTGGACGCGATGCGCCATGGCGCACTCAATGGCGGCAAGCGACTGCGGCCTTTCCTCGTCGTCGAAAGCGCAGCCCTGTTCGGCGCGAGCGCGCGCCCGCAGGAAGCTTTTCGCGTGGCGGCGGCGCTGGAATGCGTGCATTGCTATTCGCTCATCCATGACGACCTGCCGGCGATGGACGACGACGACATGCGCCGCGGCCAGCCGACCGTCCACAGGGCTTTCGACGAGGCCACCGCCATCCTGGCAGGCGACGCGCTGCTGACGCTGGCCTTCGATATCCTGTCCGACGACGCCCATGACAGGGGCGGCGCATCCGTCCCGCCGGCCGCGCGCCTTGCCCTCGTGCGCGGTCTTGCCCGCGCATCCGGGCTCGGCGGCATGGTGGGCGGGCAGATGCTCGACCTTGCCGCCGAGCGCGAAACGCCCGACGAAGCCGGCATCATCCGTTTGCAGGCGATGAAGACCGGCGCGCTGTTCCGCTATGCCTGCGAGGCTGGCGCGATCGTGGCCGGCGCAGACGAAAGCGACCGCGAAAGGCTGGCCGAATTCGGCTCGGCCATCGGGCTCGCCTTCCAGCTCGCCGACGATCTGCTCGACCTGACCGCGGATGCCGGCCATCTCGGCAAGGCGACCGGCAAGGATGCGGCCGCCGGCAAGGCCACTCTCGCCGCCCTGCACGGGCCGGACTGGGCTCGCAGCCAGCTTCACGGGCTGGTGGAGCAGGCATCTGGCCTGCTCGAACCCTACGGCGAGCGCGCCGCGATCCTGAAACAGGCCGCCGGTTTCGTCGCTTCCCGCGACAGGTAGTCCGGTCCGGGCGCAACAGAACGGATTGTTAATGGTATATGGAGCGTAATCCCGGCCACTAGAATTGCGTAGATGGGTTGGGGACTGCGCATGCCGGAATATTCGTCGTTCGTCCGCTCAGTCCGGATCAGGTATCTGTCCGGCCTTACGGTGCTGGCGCTTACGGTAGTCGGCCTCATAGCGGCGCTGAACCACATCAACACCTATCGCAACCGCGTCGATATGCTGAGCGCGCTCATCGCCAGCTTGGGCAGCAGTCTCGACAATGCGGCGAACTTCACCGAGAACGCCGCCTCCGCATGGCACATCACCGCGAGGGATGAGCTTACGGGATCGGCCGGCCTGCACGCGCGCAAGCTGCTGCAAGGCATCGAGGCGATCACCGCCGACCTGGCGGAGCTCTCGCCGCGGATGGCGCAGGGCACGACGGACGCGCTCGCGGCGGCCTCGGTCAATCGCGATCTCCTGTGGTCGGCGCGCGACATGGCCCGCAACCTTGCCCTGATGACCCAGGCGAAGAGCCTCGACGACTGGAACCACCGCGACGTCCTCAACCAGAACAGCCTGTTCGCGCAACCGCTTCTGATGCGCGCCCGCGTCGCGCTGGACGCCGAACGCCGGCTGGCCGATGCACGCTCCTCAAGCCTGCTCATGTGGGGAACGGTAATCTTCGCGCTGACGCTGGCTGGCGTCACCTTCTGGATCTTCCGCCCCATGGAAAAAGCGATCCGCCGCGCTTTTGCCCGGACGGCCGAATCGCTCAAGCGCGCCGAAGAGGCCGACCGTGCCAAGTCCGAATTCCTCGCCAATATGAGCCATGAAATCCGCACCCCCATGAATGGCGTGCTCGGCATGGCCGAACTGCTCGCCAACACGGATCTGACGCCGCGCCAGAAAACCTTCACCGACGTGATCGTCAAATCCGGTCATGCGCTGCTCACCATCATCAACGACATCCTGGATTTCTCAAAGATCAATGCCGGCCAGCTTACGCTGAATCCCGCACCGTTCCGGCTGGCCGAGGCGGTGGAGGATGTCGCCACGCTGGTTTCGGCCCGTGTCGCGGAAAAGAATCTGGAGCTGATCGTGCGCATCGACCCGCGCCTGCCGGCCTTCGTCGTCGGCGATGCCGGCCGCTTCCGCCAGATTATCACCAACCTGCTCGGCAACGCCGTGAAGTTCACCGAGAAAGGCCATGTGCTGGTCGATGTCAGCGGTGAGGTGGCCGACGGCAAGGCCATCCTGAAGGTCAGCGTCGAGGATACCGGTATCGGCATTCCCGCCGACAAGCTGCAAGGCGTGTTCGAAAAGTTCGCGCAGGTCGATGCCTCTTCCACCCGCCGTCACGAAGGCACCGGCCTCGGGCTTGCCATCGGAGCGCGGCTGGTGGAACTGATGGGCGGCGAGATGGGCGTCAGCAGCGAACCGGGGCACGGCTCGGTCTTCTGGTTCAGCGCGCCCATGCCCGTTCACGACATGCATGTCGACGACGAGCGCGTCCCCGGCGACGTGACCGGCGCGCGCGTCCTGATCATCGACGACAACCCGGTCAACCGCGACATCCTGCTCGAACAGCTCCGAAGCTGGGGCTTCGATTGCGCGGCGGCTGAAAGCGGAGCCGTCGGCCTTGCCTTTCTGGACCGGGCCTGCCAGCTCGGCGCCTCCGTCGATTGCATCATCCTCGACTATCAGATGCCGGGCATGAACGGCGCTGACGTGGCCCGTGCAATTGCCGGTGACAGCCGCCTCTCCACCATACCGGTCGTGCTGCTGACATCCGTCGATCAGGTGGATTTCGCCCGGCTGATCATCGACTACGGCATTGCTGCGCATCTGACCAAGCCGGCGCGCTCCGCAGTACTGCTGGGCACCATCATCTCCACCATCCAGAAGGCACGCATGCATCCGGGCGCCGCTCAGTTCGTGCGCGAGCAGTCATTTCATCCGCCACCCGCCCCCCGCCATGTCGAAACACCCGTTCTGACACCCGCCATGACGAAGGAATCCAAGGGAGGATCGATCGACATCCTGATCGCGGAGGACAATGAGGTGAACCAGATGGTGTTCAGCCAGATCCTCAACGGGCTGGGCCTCAGCTACCGCATCGCCTCCAACGGACGCACGGCGCTCGACATGCACCGGGCGCTCAACCCGAGGCTGATCCTCATGGATGTCTCGATGCCGGACATGAACGGGTATGAGGCGACCCGCGCCATCCGTGCCGCCGAGGCGCCTGGCGGGCGGCGCACACCGATCATCGGCGTCACCGCCCATGCGCTGAAGGGGGATCGCGAGAAGTGCCTCGATTCCGGCATGGACGATTACCTGCCCAAACCCGTATCGCCCGACCGGCTGGCATCCAAGATCGGCAACTGGCTGGGCGAGGCGCTGACGGCGAAATCGGCCTGACAAGTTCGGTCAGCGATTGCGCAGCACGACGCAGGAACCGCCTGAACCGCGCAATTTCCGACAGATCGTATCGGCTTCGGAGCGGTTCCCGGCCCCGATGCGCACCGCGTAGATGCCACGCCTCCCGCGTGGCGAGCGCACCCGGCTGACCACCGGATCGTGTCCTTCGAGCACGCCTGCATGGCGCGCCTGAAGGCGCTGCCATTGCCGGATCACCGCGGCGCGGTTGAAGCCGCCGGCAACCTGCACCCCCCAAGGCTTGACCGGAACCGTGGCCATTGCGACGGTCGATGACGCCGAGACAGGCAGGCGCCGGCAGGCGGGGCCGAAACCGAGTTCGGGATGCAGCTTCTGCACCTTGCCGGCATAGGCCTTGTCCGAAAAGGCGTCGGCGGGCTCGCCCATGATGTCGAGCACGTAGTTTTCCGTCTCCAGCGGCAGGAACCCGCCGTTGGAGAGCCAGCGTGCGACCCGGTTCTCACCGGCATTGTAGGCGGCGGCGGCAAGGCCGAGATTGCCGAACGTCCGCTTCAGCTCGGCAAGATAGGCAGCCGAGGCCGGAATCGCCTGTTCGACGTCGAAGGAATCTCCCAGCCCGCGCATCCGCGCCGTGCCCGGCATGAACTGGGCAATGCCTTGCGCGCCGGCCGGGCTCACCGCGTTGGGGTCGAAGCGGCTTTCCTTCCAGATCAGCCGCGCGAGGAAATCGCGCGGCAGCCCGGCGCGATCCGAATGGAACTCGATGAGGTCGCATACCCGGTCGGTCAACCGTTCACGCGCCGGCTTCGGCGGATCGGCACGGGCAGCCCCGCCCCCGGCAGCAACGATCAGCACCCCGGCGAGAAACAAACCGGCGGAAATGGCCCGGCGCGCTGCCTGTCTGATCCCGCTGTCTTTTCCTGACATCGGATGGGGCCTCCTGATTGCGAAACGCTCAGGACGGCGCATGGCGCTACTCGGCAGCTCTGGCTCTCGTCCCCATGCCGAAGCGGTTTTCGATATATTCGGAAACCATCTTCTCGAAATCGGCGGCGATGTTGGGTCCGCGCAGCGTCGCCGCCTTCTCGCCGTCGATGAACACGGGGGCGGACGGCGTTTCGCCGGTGCCGGGCAACGAGATGCCGATATCGGCGTGCTTGGATTCACCCGGTCCGTTGACGATGCACCCCATCACCGCGACCTTGAGCTGCTCCACCCCCGGATATCTGGTCCGCCATACCGGCATGTTGCGGCGGATGTCTTCCTGAATGGTCTGGGCGAGCTCCTGAAACACCGTCGAAGTGGTGCGTCCGCAGCCGGGGCAGGCGGCCACGATCGGAATGAACTGGCGGAAACCCATGGTCTGGAGCAGTTCCTGCGACACCTGCACCTCGCGCGTGCGGTCGCCGCCGGGCTCCGGCGTCAGCGAAATGCGGATGGTGTCGCCGATGCCCTGCTGGAGCAGAATGCCCATGGAAGCCGAAGACGCCACGATGCCCTTGGACCCCATGCCGGCTTCCGTCAGGCCAAGATGCAGCGCATGGTCGCAGCGCCTTGCGAGTTCCGCGTAGACGGCGATCAGGTCCTGCACACCGCTGACCTTGGCCGACAGGATGATGCGGTCGCGGCCGAGGCCGATCTCTTCCGCCAGATGGGCCGACAGCAGCGCCGACTGCACGATGGCCTCGCGCGTCACCTCCTGCGCCGTCATCGGAAAACCCTTGGCCTGGTTCTCGTTCATCAGCCGGGTCAGAAGCTCCTGGTCGAGCGAGCCCCAGTTGACGCCGATACGCACCGGCTTGTCATGGCGGATCGCCATCTCGACGATGTCGGCGAACTGCTTGTCCTTCTTGTCCCTGAAGCCAACATTGCCGGGATTGATGCGGTATTTGGCCAGCGCCTCGGCGCAGGCAGGATGATCGGCCAGCAGCTTGTGGCCGATATAGTGGAAGTCGCCGACCAGCGGAACATCGACGCCGAGCCGGGCCAGCCGGTCGCGGATCTTCGGCACCGCAGCGGCGCTTTCGTCGCGGTCCACGGTGATGCGCACGAGTTCGGAACCCGCCCTGTGCAGGGCGGCGACCTGCGCCACCGTACCGTCGACATCGGCCGTGTCGGTGTTGGTCATCGACTGCACCACGACCGGCGCGCCGCCGCCGACCATGACGCCGCCGACATCGACGCCAACCGAAGCGCGGCGCGGGAACGGAGAG
The DNA here is from genome assembly GCF_004363725.1 of Aquamicrobium defluvii. Classification (GTDB taxonomy): domain Bacteria; phylum Pseudomonadota; class Alphaproteobacteria; order Rhizobiales; family Rhizobiaceae; genus Mesorhizobium; species Mesorhizobium defluvii. The sequence goes on from NZ_SNZF01000003.1 coordinate 87,432, forward strand.
GAATAGTACCCGGTCATGCCCGGCTGCCTCTGACATTATTCCATGGGCTTTTCCGCATCCCGCGGGACGCATCGGAAGCCCTGCTGCGTTACATTCTGCATACCGGTCCGGGATCCGGCGACCGGCAGCACAGGCACCGGCACGCGCAGACAGGCACGCGAAACTCTGCCATGAGGTGGAGGACGCAACCGATCTTGTCAATGCCGCCAATGCACGCGGCTGCCACGTGATGAAAAATCACATCAGGCGCGGGCGCCGGTGGACATCTTCAAAATGCGGCTGTCCGTCAATCCGATAAAACCGGCCTCCCCAGCCAGCGGCCTGACGCCGCTGACGGGATCTGCCTTATTTCCGGCCATCGGGCCGGTGGAAATTCAGTGAGAGGTCGGTTGGGCCCTGAGTTTCTCAATCTCGTCCTTGATGGCCAGCTTGCGTCGCTTCAGATTCGCGATTTCGAGATCGTCCGTGGAAGGATGTTGCATGGCTGAATCGATCTGCCGCTCGATATCGCTGTGCTTCCTGTGCAATTCGTCAAGATGGGATGCAAGAGACATGATTGGTTCTCCCTTTCATGGTTTCCTCGACTGCAGCCGCCACCGATGTTGCCGGCCCACATTTGTGACGGCTGGATGACACTGTGCCATCAACCGGGGCGGTTGTCGAACGCATAAGCGTTGCATTTCACCCGTGACCAAAATGTGGTACTGATTTGCCAGTGAGCGATTTTCTGATCGCTCCCCGCCCGATCTGATACCCGCCGCCGCAGCGTTGCGGGCGTCGAAATTTACATATGGTAGGTAATGTCCGAGCAGGAACAGGCCGAGATTCGACTCGAATTCGCGCGTTTGAAGCAGGACCACGCCGATTTCGACGCCGCCATAAACGCCATGGTGGCCACGGGCTGCGACCCCTTGCAGATCCAGCGAATGAAAAAGAAGAAACTGGCGCTGAAAGACAGGTTGCGCGCGCTGGAAGACCGCATCATCCCCGACATCATTGCCTGAGCGGATTGTTCTGGCGACGAATCGTCGGTCTGCCCCGGAAGGCGCGGCCGGACGCAGGGGCGATTCCCATGCATGTATGGAAACAACGTCTGAAAATGCGTCCGCCACAGCCATATGCGGTCTGGTGTGACGGAACCTCCCTGCCTGTGCCGGCTGGAGCGGCGGACGCCCGGACAGATCCGGGCTGCCGCTCCAGCTGTTTGTTTTCGCCGCATTTATGCAACGTCAGGTGATTCCACCTGACTGCAAAATGCTCTACCTGTCAGTGACGATCTTGACCTTGTCGCCGGCCGAAAGCGTGGTTCCAGGCCCAAGCGCGTTCAGAACCCGGAAGAGGTCGAGCTTGCGGTCCACACCCACCATCTGGGCCGCCAGCGTGCCCATGGTCTGGCCCGGCCTCACCGTCACCACCCGTATGCGCAGCGGCTTCAGCGCGTCCCTCTCGGCCTGGGTGAGGATGCGGAACGAGCCGCCGACCACACGCGCGACGCTGTCCAGCGAAGTGCTGGCGGCCGGGGCTGCCGTAAGCAGCCGGTAAACCTGACTGCCGGCGCGGATCACGGTAACGTCGAATTGCCAGCCCTCGGCCCGCGCCCGCGCGGTCGCCGCCGGATTGCCGTTGATGGTCGTTTCGCGCACGCTCGATGCATCGAGCCCGGCCACCCAGCCGCTGCGGATATAGTCGCCCAGCGAGCGGCCGGGATCGAGCGAGACACCATCGAAGCGCACCGCCATATCGCCCGGTCCGGTCGCGGTGACAGCGGTGGCCGAATTGTCGATCATGAAGCCGTCCGGCACCGAGAAGGAAATGCCGAGCTTCGGATGCAGGAAATTGTTGCCGCGCACATAGCCCTCGTCCGGTGTGTCGCCGTAGAGCAGCCCGTCGATGCCGGCCAGATAGCTGTCGCGGTCGCGCGTGCCGACACCCGGCTGGCCGAACTGCCGCGCATGACGCAGCGCCAGTTCGATGCGCTGGGGCGTGTTCGGATGCGTTGCAAGGAAATCGAGGCTCGCATCGGTGGCGCCGCTGACCGAGCGGAAATCCGTATAGGCCGACATGGATTGCAGGAAGCGGCTCGCCGCATAGGGATCGTAACCCGCCTCGCCCACGGACTTGATGCCGATGACGTCGGCTTCAAGTTCCTGATTGCGCGAGAACTGGGCCAGCCTGAGCTTGCCCCGGATGAGTGCCGCCTTGGCGGTCGGGCTGTCGCCGAGCACGTCGGAGACGACCTTGGTGGCGATGCCCGCTTCCGCCTCCAGCCGCTGCCGCTGGAGCCCGTGATTGGCGGTGACATGGCCCATCTCATGCGCCACGACCGCCGCCAGCTCCGAGGAATCGTTGGCCAGCGCCAGCAAGCCGCGGGTGATGTAGAGATAGCCGCCCGGCAGCGCGAAGGCGTTGACATTGGGCGAATTGAGAATGGTGATGCGGTAGTTCTGTGTCGGATTGGCCGAAACCGTGGTCAGGCTGCCGATGACCTTGGCCACCATCCGCTCCAGCTTCGGGTCGGAATATTCGCCGCCATAGGTGGCCAGAATGCGCGGATGCTGGGCGCGCGCCAGTTCCGCCAGCTTGTTGTTGGCCGTGACATTGTCCACCGTCACCGGTTTGGTGGAAGGCCGGAAGGCCGATTCCTGCATGTCCGGCGGCACGATGGTCTGACAGGCCGCCAGCGTCACAGCGATACCGGCCAGCGCGAACATCCGCGCCGGAGACAGCTTTCGGTCAGGCTTCAGGACGGACGACAGCTGGGCTTCCTTTCCTCGTCTGCGGCATCAGCCGCTACCGTGCCCCGGACGGCTGCACACCACCGGCCGCGATTCGACCGATCCTGCCATATTCCCTAATGTCGCATTGATGGCAAATTATGTCCGCATGCGGGCAACCGTTTCAGGAAGCGCCGATATAGCGCCGGAAAGCCTCCGGTCCACCCCCGCCGAAGAATTCCCCGATCGCACCTGTCGCCGCCACCCGGCCACCCTCGATGAAGACCATGTCGTGCGAAATGCGCCGCGCATCCTCCGGCTGGTGAGTGACGAACAGCACCGTCATGCCGCGTTCTTCCTGCATGGCGGCAACCAGTTCCAGCATGTCCTCGCGCAGCGCCGGGCCGAGCGAGGCGAAGGGCTCATCCAGAAGCAGCACCGGCCGCTCGCGCACCAGCACCCGCGCCAGCGCCACCCGCTGGCGCTCGCCGCCCGACAATTCGCGGGGCAGACGCCGTCCCTTGCCGCCGAGCCCGGTGTGCTCCAGCGCCCCGGCCACCGCCGTGCGGTCGGCATCTGTCAGCCGCAGCGATGGCGAACGGCCGAGCCCGACATTCTGCTCCACGGTGAGATGCGCGAACAGATTGTTTTCCTGAAACACCATGGATACGGGCCGCGCCGCCGGCGGATCGACCGTGACGTCCCGCTCCCCGATCAGCACGCGGCCGGAGGCCGGCATCTCGAAACCGGCGACGAGGTTGAGCAGGGTCGACTTGCCCGACCCGCTCGGCCCCATGACGGCGGTGACGCGGCCGGGCCGGAACGTCACGTCGAACTCGAACGCCGCCTCGCCATAGCTGAAGCTCACATTGTTCAGCCTGACTTCGGCGGGGGAGTTTGCTGTGGGCTTCATTGCCGCGTCTCCTTAGAGCGCCGTGCGTCCTTCGGACGCACAAAGGACGCTCTAACACTTAGATTGAGCATCGGAATCATCCGAAAACCGAGTCCACTTTTCGGTCCGATGCTTTGCCCAGCCGGGTGGACAGGAACATCAACGCGAGACAGGCCAGTCCCAGAATAAGCGCCAGCCCCGCAGCATCGGCGGTGCGGTAGCTGCCCATGCGCGCCAGAAGCAGATAGGGCAGGGTCTGCACCGCATCCGAGCCGAACAGCGCGATCACGCCGAGATCGCCGAGCGACAGCGCCATGGCGAAGGCGGCGGCGGTTGCCAGCGGGCGGCGCAGCGAGGGCCAGTCGATCAGCCGAAGCCGCGTCCAGCCAGCGATGCCGAGTTGGGCGCACAGCCGCTCATGGCGGGCGCTCGCCGCATCGTAAGCGGGACGAAGCGCCCTGAGCGCAAACGGCATCGCCATCACCGCATTGACGGTGACCACCAGCACCGGCGCGAAGGCAAACACATCGGCCACATGGCGCAGCAGGATGAACCAGCCGGCACCGACGACGATCGGCGGCACCACCAGCACGAAGCCAGCCCCGGTGTCGGTGGCATATTGCAGCAGCGGGCGACGCGCACCGGCGGGGCGCAGGGCAAGCGCCTGCCTTGCCATCACCAGCGCCATGGAAAGCGCTGCCGCCAGCAGCGCCGACAGCAGCGCGAGAACAAGGCTGGTCAGCGCCGCGCGCTGCACCGCCGGCTCCAGAACGAGCCGGCCAAGCTCGGCCTGCAAGCCAGCCACCACGGTTGCCGCCATGGGGCCGGCGACGAACAGCAGGGCGAGCACGATCAATGCGCCATTCAGCGCCGTCTCCCCGCGGCCTGCCGAAACGAACCGCCGAGGTGCAACCGAAAGGCTGGCCTCCGCCGCCGTGTTGGCCCCGAGGCGGGTCAGCACGAAGACGATGACGAATGTCAGCGTTACCTGCAAGACGGTCAGCGCCACGGCGCGGGCGGGATCGAAATCGAAGCGCAGCGCCTGATAGATCGCCACCTCCAGCGTGGTGGCGCGCGGGCCGCCGCCGAGCGTGAGCACGATGGTGAAGGAGGTGACGCACAGCATGAACACCAGGCCGGCGACCCCCGGCAGGGCCTGCCGCAGCACCGGCCATTCGATCAGCCGGAAACCGGCCCGCGCGCCCATGCCAAGCTGGCTCGCCAGCCGCCACTGATCGGACGGCACCGTCTGCAAGGCTTCGACGAACAGCCGTACGCTCAGCGGCAGGTTGAAGAACACATGCGCGACCAGAATGCCGGAAAGCCCGTAGATGCCCGGCCATGTATCGCCGCCGAGCATGGAGAGCAGTGCGGCGAAATAGCCGGCGCGGCCATAGAGGGCCAGCACGCCCAGCGCCGCGACAAGAGCCGGCAGCGCAAGCGGCACGGCGAAGAGTTGCAGGATCAGGCCGCGTCCCGGAAAATGCGGGTGGCGAACCAAAGCTCGCGCCACGAACAGCGCCGGCACCACCGAGACCAACGTCGACAGCAGCGCCTGCCACAGCGTGAAGCGCGCGACCCGCAGCATATAGGGATCGAAGGCGGCCAGCGCGCCGGACAGGTCGCGCAGGCCCTCGACGATGAGGCCGGCGAACGCCCCGCCGATCAGCAGCGAGATCGCCGCCAGCGCGACGATGCCGGCGGCTGTGCGAAAGTCGCTGTGTCCGGGATTTCCAGCGCCGGTCAAGTGCTTACCGGCCCATGACGGCCAGCCACTCGTCCACCCATGCCTTGCGGTTGTCGGCCACGTCCTGCGGGCTGAATTGCAGGGTCTTTGCCGGCTTCACGAGCTTGTCGAAGGCAGGGTCGAGCGGCTTGTCGGTCCTGGCCGCAGGATACATCCACTGCGTTTCCGGCACCGCGTCCTGAAAGCCCGACCCGGTCATGAAGGCGAGGAATTCCTCGGCGAGCGGGTTCTTCGCCCCGGCAATGGTGATGCCGGCCACCTCGACCTGAAGATAATGCCCTTCCGCAAAGGCTGCGGCCTGATAGCGCTCGGTCTTGTCGGCGATCATGTGATAGGCCGGCGAGGTGGTGTAGGACAGCACCATCGGCGCCTCGCCCTTGGTGAACAGCCCGTAGGCCTCGCTCCAGCCGGGCGTCACCGTCAGCACGCGGCCCTTGAGCTTCTCCCATGCCGCGCCCGCCTCCTCGCCATAGACGGAGCGCACCCACAGAAGCAGGCCGAGGCCGGGCGTCGAGGTGCGCGGGTCCTGGATGACGATTTTCTGGTTCTGGTCTCCCTCGACCAGTTCCTTCAGGCTGGCCGGCGGATTGGGCAGCTTTTCGGTGTCGTAGACCACGGCGAAATAGCCGTAGTCGTAGGGCACGAACATGTCGTCGTTCCAGCCCCCCGGCACATTCACCTGCGGCGTCGCACCATGGGCCACGAACAGCCCCGTACCCCGCGCCTCGGCGGTGAGGTTGGTGTCGAGGCCGAGCACGATGTCGGCCTTGGTGGACGCGCCTTCCAGCTTCAGCCGGTTGAGCAGGGCAACACCGTCCGCCACCGAGACGAAATCGACCTCACAGCCGCATTCAGCCTCGAAATTCGTCTTCACCTGCGGGCCGGGGCCCCAGTCGGCGGTGAAGCTGTCATAGGTGTAGATGGTCAGCTTGCCTTGTGCCGAAGCGGGTGCGGCGGCCAGCAGGGCCGCAACTGACAGAATGGATAAGAGCATTGTGCGCATCGGCGCCTCCTTCGTTTCATTTCAGGGGGTCGAGGCGCCGGATGTCCGACAGCTTCTAATCCCTCCGCCGGTACAAGCCGGATCAGGTTCAGCGGGTTGGCCTTGGCCTCTCAGCCGGGCCGCGAAAACGCGTCCGGCACCCCGTTAGAGCATTTCCAGAGATAGGCCCCCGCACGCCGCGACGCAAGAGAGGCCGCGCTCTTCCGTTCCATGAAAGGGACTGCTAATGCCCTCGTCCCATGAGCCGATACACCATCCTTCTCGGCGGCGGGCTTGTCCGCACCCCCGCCCTCGACCGCCAGATCGCGGGAACGCGCGTCATTGCCGCCGATTCCGGCATCCGCCATGCCGAAACCCTCGGCATCGTGCCGGAGCTTTGGGTGGGCGACTTCGATTCCGCGCCCCCGGCGCTGCCGGAGCGGCTGAAAGCGGTGCCGAAGCGGCAATTCCCCTCCGACAAGGACAGCACCGACGGCGAACTGGCCGTGGACATCGCGCTGGAGCAGGGCGCGACCGCTCTTGTGCTGGCCGGCGCATTCGGCGGCCCGCGCGCCGACCACAGCTTCCTGCATATGGCGCTTGCCTTGCGGCTGGCAGAAAAGGGCATCGACGCGCTGCTCACCAGCGGCACGCAGGAGGGACGGCCCCTTCTGCACGCGGAAGCCGTTTTCGGCTACGGCGACGGCACGCTGTTTTCCATCCTCGGGTTTTCGGAGCTGAGCGGCCTTACCGTGCGCGGCGCGAAGTGGCCGCTCGATGGCGTGAGCGTACCATTCGGCTCATCGCTTACCATGTCGAACGAGGTTCGTGGCCAGCTCAGCGTGAAGCTTGGCCAGGGCCGCGCCCTGTTGCTCGCTCATCCACTTACCGGGAAGGAGGTCTGACATGGCCCCGCCGCTTCTGAACCTCGCCGGCATCCGCCTGACATTCGGCGGCACGCCGCTGCTCGACGGCGCGGACCTCACTGTTGGCCCCGGCGACCGCATCGCGCTGGTCGGCCGCAACGGCTCCGGCAAATCGACGCTGCTGAAGATCGCAGCCGGACTTGCGGAAGCGCAGGACGGCGAGATTTTCCGCCAGCCCACCGCCACCATCCGCTATCTGCCGCAGGCGCCCGACATGGACGGCTTCGCCACCGTACGCGCCTATGTCGAGGCGGGGCTCGGCCCGGCCGACGATCCCTATCGCGCCACCTATCTGCTCGAACATCTGGGCCTCACCGGCGAGGAAAAGCCGGCAGAGCTTTCGGGCGGCGAGGCGAGGCGCGCAGCCCTTGCCCGCGTCATGGCCCCGGAGCCCGACATCCTGCTGCTCGACGAGCCGACCAACCATCTCGACCTCAACGTCATCGAATGGCTGGAGGAAGAGCTGATCCGCTCCTCCTCGGCGCTGGTCGTCATCTCGCACGACCGCCGCTTCCTCGAACGCGTGTCGCGCGCCACCGTCTGGCTGGATCGCGGCCAGACAAGGCGTCTCGACCGGAGCTTTGCCCATTTCGAGGAATGGCGCGACCGGATTCTGGAGGAAGAAGAGCGCGACCAGCACAAGCTCGGCCGCCAGATCGCGCGCGAGGAGCATTGGCTGCGCTATGGCGTCACCGCCCGACGAAAGCGCAATGTGCGCCGCCTCGGCGAGTTGCAGGCGCTGCGCCAGCGCCACCGCAGCCACAGGGGCGCGGAAGGCGCGGCCACCATGGTGGCCAGCGACGCCGCCGAATCCGGCAAGCTGGTGATCGAGGCGAAGTCGATCTCCAAGAGCTTCGGCGATCTCGTCGTGGTCCGGGATTTCTCGACCCGCATCCAGCGCGGCGACCGCATCGGGCTCGTCGGCCCCAATGGTGCCGGCAAGACCACGCTGCTGAAGATGCTGACCGGCGAACTTGCACCCGACACAGGCAGCGTGCGCCTCGGCGTCAATCTGGAGATCGCCACGCTCGACCAGAAGCGCGAGGCCGCCGATCCGCAGGAAACGCTGGCCCACTATCTCACCGATGGGCGCGGCGAGAGCCTGGTCGTCAATGGCGAGCAGCGCCATGTCGTGTCCTACATGAAGGACTTCCTGTTCAAGCCGGAGCAGGCGCGCACGCCGGTGCGCGAGCTTTCGGGCGGCGAGCGCGCCCGGCTGCTGCTGGCGCGCGTGCTGGCCCGCCCCGCCAACCTGCTGGTGCTGGACGAGCCGACCAACGACCTCGACATGGAGACGCTGGAACTGTTGCAGGAACTGGTGGCGGGCTTTGCCGGCACGGTTATCCTCGTCAGCCACGACCGCGACTTCCTCGACCGCACCGTGACCAGCGTGATCGTGCCCGATGGTGACGGGCGCTGGATCGAATATGCCGGCGGCTATTCCGACATGCTCGCCCAGCGCGGCGCCTCGAAGCTGGACGACCGCAAGCTGCGCGCCCGCACCGCCGGCGACGAGGACAAGCCCGCCGTGAGGCCGCAGGAGACGGCGAAGGCCGTGTCGAAAAAGCTGTCCTACAAGCAGAAATTCGCGCTGGAGAGCCTGCCGAAGAAGATCGAGGCGGCGACCGATACCATCAACCGGCTTGAGGACCAGATCGCCGATCCGGGCTTCTACGACCGCGATCCCGTCGGCTTCCAGAAGACCATCGCCGCCCTCGACAAGGAACGCGCGGCGCTGGCCGCGATGGAAGAGGAATGGCTTGAACTGGAAATGCTGCGCGAGGAGATCGAAGGGTAGAGCATTTTGCAGTCGGACGGAACCGTCTTACGTGGCATAAATGCGCTCAGGTAAAGAGACTGAAGCAGCGTTCGGCAGAACGCCCGCCGGCCGCGGAATATCTACCGGCGACCCGCAGCCAGCCAGCTTCCCCGCCTTCTGATGGCTCGCCATGAACGGCCATCGATTGCCGCAAGACCGAGGCCGATCAGCGCCATGCCGGCCAGATGACGCGGCAGAAGCACTTCATCCAGAAACAGGAAACCGAGAAGGATGGCGCTGACCGGTACGAGGAAGGTGACAAGCGCCAGATTGCTGGCGCCCGCCGTGGCCAGCAGGCGGAAATACAGCACATAGGCGAGCGCCGTCGACAGCACCGCCAGTCCGGCCACCGCGCCAAGTGCGGCCAGGCCGGGCATCGGCAACGTCCACGGCCGGTCGACGAGCAGCATCACCGGAACGAGCAACACGCTCGCCGCCACCACCTGCCCTGTCGCCGTCACCAGCGCGGGCACGCCCATGGCGCGGAAGCGCCGCCCGTAGATGCTGGCCAGCGCATAGGACACAGTGGCCGAAAGGCACATGAGCTGAGCGGTGACATGACTGCCGAGCGCCTGCACGGCATCGAGGCCGACCATGACGGCGACCCCGACAAAGCCGACCAGCACCCCCGCCAGCCGGTTGCCCGTCATCTTCTCGTCCGCAGTCAGGAAATGGGCGAACAGCACGGTGAACAGCGGCGTCGCGGCATTGAGGATCGAGGCGACGCCCGAGGCGATGTGCTGCTGGCCGCCGACAATGAGCGAGAAGGGGATGGCGTTGTTGAGGAGACCTATGCCGAAGAAGGCCGCCCAGATGCGCCGCTGCCCCGGCAGCTTCAGGCCCATGACCCTGAGCAGGCACAGCATCAGCACCGCCGCCACGGCCACCCGGCCGACCACCACGGTGAACACCGGCAGTTCCTTCACCGCCACGGCATTGAAGAAGAACGAGCCGCCCCACAGCAGGGACAGAAAAAGCAGCGTCGCCCACTCGGCCAGGGTCATCGGCCGGTTGGCGGGAATTTCGTTCGACATCGCTCACCTCACGACGGCACCATGCCGCACCGGCCGCAGCCATGCCACAGGCACTTGCCGCACTCGACCCGTTTCCCGACCCACCGGTCCTACTTGCGGCCGTTTCCGGCAAAGGCGGCGCTGACGCCGAGCCCGATGAACAGAACGCCGCTGACATAGCGCTCGAAACGCAGATAGGCGCGGCTTTGCCTCAGCCTGTCACCCAGGGCGCCGGCCGCGAAGGCGTAGCATCCGTCGCTGATGAAGCCGAGCAGGGTGAAGACAAGACCGAGGAAGGCGATCTGCATGGCGACATGGCCGCGCTCCACCTCGACGAATTGTGGCAGGAAGGCGAGGAAGAACAAGGCGGTCTTCGGATTGAGCAGGTTGACGATGAAACCGTCGCGAAAAAGGCGACGATAGCTGTGCGGCTGCAACTCCATGTCCGGATCGGCTTCCTCGTCGCGCCCGAAGAGCTTCTTCAGGCCCAGCCAGATCAGATAGGCGGCCCCGGCATATTTGACGACCGAAAAGGCGATCGCGGACGAGGCGAGCAGGGCGGAAAGGCCGAGCGCGGCGGCGGCAACATGGATCAGCGTCGCGGAATGGATGCCGATGTCGGAGACCAGCCCCGCCTTGCGGCCCTGTGCAATCGAGCGCGCGACGATGTAGAGAACGGCGGGCCCGGGAATGATGAGCAGAACGATTGCCGCCGTGACGAACAGCGCGAGATTGGCCGCGCTCGGGACAACGACTTCCATGACACCCTCCCCCGGCTGCCTCGCAGGCGCGCCCGAACCTTGTCGCCTTCCGGCAGGCAGGATCGGCAACCCCGCTGCCGCGGTCGGCCCTATCCAGCCGTCTTCGCCTGCCAGGCCCTGATCGCCTCGTCGAACACCTTGCCGCCCGGCATGCCCTTTTCCATGGTGAGCAATGCGCGGCGGCCCGACTTGTAGATCACCGGAACGTCGATCCACTCCTGATTGCGCAACAGGGACAGGTTGGCGTCCTCATCGGCCTTCGTATCGTTAAGCGCGACGAGGAAATAGCCATCGGCAATCTTGGCAGGGATGCCGATCAGGGGGCTGCCCGCATCCTGTTCGGCCTTCTTCAGCGCGATGCGCAGCAGATTGTCGATGCCGCCGCCCTCGAAGCCGGCCGGCGTCAGGAAGATCATCTCGATGATGTGGCTGGCCGGCAGCGTCTCGTCGGCGTTGCGGCGGATTGTCATGCGAAGCTGCACGTCCTTGCCCGGAATCTGCACCTCGCCCCGGATGGCCGGCTCAGGCGGCTCGTCGCCGCCCGGCGATTCCTGCACCAGGGACCACACCACGTTTCCGGCCTCCGCCGAACCCTGCGCCACGTTGGTGCGCTCTTCATAGTAGATCGCCTTCTGGCCGACGGCGACGCCTGCCTGAGCGCTCTCGCCCTGCGGAGCGGGCTGCGAGCCGGGCGCGGCGGGCTGGCCTGCATCGGGCGCGGAAGCCGGCGGCGGCGTGGTCAGGGCCACCACGGACGAGCCTTCGCCGATGGTGCTGCCGCCGCCGGCGGGGCCGGGATCGACCTCCTTGCCGTCCGGCAGCAGGCGCTGCGTGAATTTCTCGGAGGTCTCGCCGCCATTGCCGGCAGGCGACGGAGCGGGGGCGGGAGGCTCGGCCGATGCCGTTTCCTCGCCGGGCGGCGGGACTTTCACAGGCTTGACGACGACCGGCTTCGGTTCGCCGCTGTCGCCTGCGAACATGGTGCCGATGGCATCCTTGTTGAGCCACGCCGCATATCCGCCGCCAGCCAGAACCACGAGAGCGGCGACTGCCGCAATGATGCCCTTGTAGCTTCGACGCCCGTCTTCTTCCTCCTCCTCGTCGAACGCCAGTTCCGGCCTTCGCTCGACGCGGGGAGAGTCCGGGTGATGGGTTTCCGGCACACGGTCGAAAACGTCATCGGCATCGTCATGCACCGGAACGCTGCCCGCCAGCGGACGATCGAAACCGGATGGCTGAGGAGCGGCAGGCGTCGCCCCCTGCGGCGGCACCGTGGCTTCCGGCGCGGGCTCCCTGCGGGTCTCAGGCGCCGGTGGCTGCTGTGGAGCCGGCGGCACGGGCTTTCCGGCCGCCGCCGGCTCGACGGCCTGTTCGGGCGCCTTTGGCGCAGGCTCCGGCGTGCCGGTGACCGAAGAGCTTGCGACGGGCCTGGGCGTTGCAGGCGGCGCTGCGGGCGGGGAAACGGAGGGAGCCGCATGTGCGGTCTGGTTCTTGTTGCGGTCGATGGAAGAGAACAGATGTTCCAGTTCGGCCAGCGGATCGACCTCTGCCGGAGGAGGAGGCGCATATTCGCGCTCCACCGCGGCGATGGCGTCCTCAAGCATCTTCTTCTGGCGCTCCGCCACCGCCGCCGGCGGCTGCGGATCGAGCGCGGCGAGCTTGGCGGCAATGGTGGCGCGGGCCTTGTCGTAGACCCTGGACCGTATTTCAGGCGTGGTTTCGCCGAGCCCGCCGAGCGTCTTTTTCAGAACCGCTACGAAATCTGCCATGCTTTTATCAGACCTGTGCTTGTCACCGGCGGCGCAGGGCTCATGCGGCCTGCCCCGCCGAACGGGCATAGTTAGTCCTGAAACGGGTCCGTCACAAGTATCGTGTCGTCCCGCTCCGGGCTGGTTGAGAGCAACGCAACCGGGGCTCCGATCAGCTCCTCGATGTGGCGCACATATTTAACTGCCTGCGCGGGCAAATCGTTCCAGCTCCGCGCGCCGGCGGTGGTTTCCTTCCAGCCCTCCAGCGTCTCGTAGACCGGCTGCACGCGCGCCTGCGCGCCCTGGCTGGCCGGCAGATAGTCGATCTTCTCGCCATCGAGCATGTAGCCGGTGCACACCCTGATCTCGTCGAGCCCGTCGAGAACGTCGAGCTTGGTGAGCGCGATGCCCTTGATGCCGTTGACGGCCACGGCCTGACGCACCAGCACCGCATCGAACCAGCCGCAGCGGCGCTTGCGGCCGGTGACGACACCGAACTCATGGCCGCGCGTGCCGAGGAACTCGCCGATCTCGTTGACCTGCTCGGTCGGGAACGGACCTTCGCCGACGCGGGTCGTGTAAGCCTTGGTGATGCCCAGCACATAGCTGAGCGCGCCCGGCCCGATGCCGGAGCCGGCCGCCGCCTGTCCCGCCACCGTGTTGGACGAGGTGACGAACGGATAGGTGCCGTGGTCTATATCGAGCAGCGTGCCCTGCGCGCCTTCGAACAGGATGCGCTCGCCGGCCTTGCGGCTGTCATCGAGCACCTTCCACACGCGGTCCATATAGGGCAGCACCTCGCTGGCGACGGAGGTCAGTTCCTGCATGATCGCCTCATGCTCCACTTCCTCGTGGCCGAGGCCCTTGCGCAACGCATTGTGATGCGTCAGCAGGCGATCCACCTTGGCCGGAAGCGTATCCAGATCCGCCAAATCCATCACCCTGATGCCACGGCGACCGACCTTGTCCTCATAGGCAGGACCGATGCCGCGCCGGGTCGTCCCGATCTTCGTTCCGGAATTGGAGGCCGCGTCCTCGCGGAAACCGTCCAGTTCCCTGTGCAGCGACAATATAAGCGCAGTGTTTTCGGCAATTTTCAGGTTGTCCGGGGTGATTTCCACGCCCTGACCGCGCAGCTTGGCCACTTCGGCCACGAAGGCATGCGGATCGAACACCACGCCGTTGCCGATGATCGACAGCTTGTTGCGCACCACGCCCGACGGAAGCAGCGACAGCTTGTAGACGTTGCCGTCGACGACGAGCGTATGCCCGGCATTGTGCCCGCCCTGGAAGCGCACCACCACATCGGCGCGCTCCGACAGCCAGTCCACGATCTTGCCCTTGCCTTCGTCGCCCCATTGCGAGCCGACGACCACCACATTGGCCATGTCTTCTTCCCTTCCATCGGGCCGCAGCCGAGCGCGCCCGTAAAAACGACAGGCCTCTATAGCGTCCCGAAACGCCGCGCGCGACCTTTGTTTGCCGTTTCAGGGCAGAGGCGGCACAACAATTTTGGCCTGGCTGCGATTTATCTGCCATGAAGGCGCATGACAACTTCCCGAGTCCACGCGCATCCGGTTCCCACGGTCCTCACTTCATGAAACAGAACCCCTATATTCTGCTGGCAGCAGCCACCCTGTTCTGGGCCGGCAACTCCGTGGCGGGCAAGATGGCCGTGGGCCACGTCTCGCCGATGTTCCTGAACGCCATTCGCTGGGGTGTGGTGATGGTGATCCTCGGCCTTGCCGGCCGCCGGGAGATCGCAATGGACTGGGCGGTCATCCGGCAGCGCAAATGGTATCTTCTGGCCATGGGCGCCATCGGCTTCACCCTGTTCAGCGCGGCCCTCTACAGCGCCCTGCTCTACACCTCTGCCACCAATGCCAGCATCGAGCAGGGCGGCATCCCGCTGCTGGTCTTCATCTTCAGCTATCTGCTCTATGGCACCCGGACCACGCTCGCCCAGCTTGGCGGTTTCGTCATTTCGTTCATCGGAATCGTCCTCACCGCGACGCATGGGGCGCCCGGGCGGCTCCTCCAGCTGGACGTCAATTACGGCGATGCGCTGATGATCGTCGCCATCCTCACCTACGGCTTCTATACCGCCGCCCTGCGACGCAAGCCGCAGCTTCACTGGATGAGCCTGATGGTGGCGCTGTGCGCCGGCGCCTTTGCCAGCGCCCTGCCGTTCCTGTGGGCGGAAGCGGCATCGGGCGCCCTGATCCTGCCCGATGCGACCGGCTGGGCAATCATCGTCTATGTCGTGCTGTTCCCGTCGCTGCTGTCGCAGATCACCTATATCCGCGGCGTCGAACTGATCGGCGCCAACCGGGCCGGCCTGTTCATCAACCTTCTGCCGGTCTGGGGCGCATTCCTGGCGGTCGTCGTCCTCGGCGAGGATTTCCAGACCTATCACGCCATCGCGCTGGTTCTGGTTCTCTCGGGCGTGCTGATCGCAGAATATGACGGCCGCCGCAGGGCCGCATCCGCCCCGTAAACCGGAACGCGGCAGCCTGAAAGCGGCCGGGGAAAATCCCCGGCCGCAGCTTGCCTACAGGCCGTTGACGTCGAATTGCAGGCGCTTGGCCGAATCTATGGCCTGATGGGAACGCACCTCTTCCAGCACATTTTCAGGGAACGGCGCATCGAGATAGAGCAGCGCGATGGCATCGCCGCCCGGCCGGTTGCGGCCCAGCGCGAAGTTGGCGATGTTGACGCTGTTCTTGCCGCACAGCGTTCCCAGGAGGCCGATGATACCCGGCGCATCGGCATTGGTGGTGTAGAGCATATGCTGGCCCACCTCGGCATCGAGATTGATGCCCTTGATCTGGATGAAGCGCGGCTTGCCGTCGGAGAAGCAGGTGCCGGCGATGGAACGCTCCATGTGCTCGGTCTTCACCGTCAGCCTGATATAGCCATCGAAGACGCCGGACTTGTCGCGCTTGACCTCGGCAACGATGATGCCGCGCTCCTTCACCATGATCGGCGCAGACACCATGTTGACGTCAGCCACCTGCGGACGGATCAGTCCGGCAAGGGCGGCGCTGATCAGCGCCCTGGTGTTCATCTGGGCAGTCAGGCCATCGAACAGGATCTCGACTTCCTTGATCGGATCTTCCGTCACCTGCCCGACGAAGGCGCCGAGCACTTCGGCGAGCTTCACGAAGGGCTTGAGGCGCGGCGCTTCCTCGGCGGTGATCGACGGCATGTTGATGGCGTTGGAAACCGCGCCCTTGATCAGGTAGTCCGACATCTGCTCGGCCACCTGCAGGGCGACATTCTCCTGCGCTTCCGAGGTCGAGGCGCCCAGATGCGGCGTGCAGACCACGTTCTCCATGCCGAACAGCGGATTTTCAGTCGCCGGTTCGACCTCGAACACATCGATGCCGGCGCCCGCCACCTTGCCGCTCTTCAGCGCGGCGATAAGGTCCGCCTCGACGATCAGCCCGCCGCGGGCGCAATTGATGATGCGCACGCCGTCCTTCATCTTCGCAATGGATTCGGCGTTGATGATGTTGCGGGTCTTGTCGGTAAGCGGCGTGTGCAGGGTGATGAAGTCGGCGCGGGCCAGCAGCTCATCGAGTTCCACCTTCTCCACGCCCAGTTCCTCGGCCCGGCTCTCCGACAGGAACGGATCGAAGGCCACCACATGCATCTTCAGGCCGACAGCGCGCGTCGCCACGATGGAACCGATATTGCCGGCGCCGATGATGCCCAGCGTCTTGCCGGTGATCTCGACACCCATGAAGCGGTTCTTTTCCCACTTGCCTTCATGGGTGGAGGCATTGGCTTCCGGCAACTGGCGGGCAACCGCGAACATCAGCGCAATGGCGTGCTCGGCCGTGGTGATGGAATTGCCGAAAGGCGTGTTCATCACGATGATGCCGCGGCGCGAGGCGGCCGGGATATCGACATTGTCGACGCCGATGCCGGCGCGGCCCACGACCTTGAGATTGGTTGCGGCGGCGATCAGCTTTTCCGTCACCTTGGTGGCCGAGCGGATGGCAAGGCCATCGTACTGGCCGATGACTTCGAGCAGCTTTTCCTTGTCCTTGCCCAGATCGGGCAGATAATCGACCTCGACGCCGCGATCCCTGAAGATCTGGACGGCGGTGGGGGAGAGTTTGTCGGAAACGAGTACGCGGGGCGCCATCATGGCCTCCTTCGTCTGGAAATCTGGAAATCCGGGAGAGGAACGGGCCGCCTGACAACAGGCAGCCCGAAATCGCGATCAGGCAGCGGCCTTCAGCGTCGCCTTCTGCTCGGCGAAGGCCCAGTCGAGCCATGGCATCAGCGCCTCGAGATCGGAGGTCTCGACGGTCGCGCCGCACCAGATGCGCAGACCGGGAGGGGCATCGCGATAATGGCCGATGTCGTAGGCCACGCCCTGCTTGTCGAGCAATGCAACCAGCCCCTTGGCGAAAGCTGCCTGTCCGTCCGCGTCGAGCGCCGCGATGTCGGGATCGACGATCGACAGGCACACGGAGGTGTTCGAGCGCGTCTCCGGATCGACGGCCAGATGGCCGAGCCAGCCGGACTTTTCGACGAAGCGGTCGACAGCGGCGAAATTGGCGTCGGCGCGGGCAACCAGCGCATCCAGCCCGCCGATCTCCTTCGCCCAGCGCAGCGCGTCGAGATAGTCCTCGACCGCCAGCATGGAGGGCGTGTTGATGGTCTCGCCCCTGAAGATGCCTTCGATCAGCTTGCCGCCCTTGGTCATGCGGAAGATCTTGGGCAGCGGCCATGCCGGAACGTGGCTTTCCAGCCGCTCCACGGCGCGCGGCGACAGGATCAGCATGCCATGCGCGCCCTCGCCGCCCAGCACCTTCTGCCAGGAGAAGGTCACGACATCGAGCTTGGCGAAATCGAGCCGCTGCGCGAAGGCGGCGGAAGTGGCGTCACAGATGGTGAGACCCTGCCGGTCGGCGGGGATGAAATCGCCGTTGGGCACGCGCACGCCGGAGGTGGTGCCGTTCCAGGTGAAGACCACATCGCGGTCGAAATCAATCTGCGCAAGGTCCGGAAGTTCGCCATAGGGCGCCTCGAATTTGCGCACGTCGGGCAGCTTCAGCTGCTTGACCACATCGGTCACCCAGGCGGCGCCGAAGGATTCCCAGGCGACCATGTCGACGCCGCGCGGGCCGAGCAGCGACCACAGCGCCATCTCGATGGCGCCGGTGTCGGAAGCGGGCACGATGCCGATGCGATAGTCGGCCGGAACCTGTAGAATTTCACGGGTAAGATCGATGGCCTCGGCCAGCTTGTTCTTGCCAAGCTTTGCGCGATGCGAGCGCCCGAGCGCGGCATCGGCCAGCGCTTCGAGCGACCAGCCGGGACGCTTCGCGCAGGGACCAGAGGAAAAACGGGGATTGGCCGGACGCTTGTCCGGCAAAGGCAGTGCTGTCATCATGGTCTATCCTTCCAGATAGGTAGCCCCTCGTTGGGGAGGGGTGGCCCACGGACGGCGATATGCCTTCGCGGCTGCGGCGTCAAGAGGAAATTGTTTGTCGCGTGCGGAACAGGCGGCAGCCGTGTCCAGACGAAAAGGGCGAACCGGAGTCCGCCCTTTTCGACCATTCCCCGAGAGGCCGGATCACCACAGATCGTAGCGAAGGCCGACCTTGATTTCATGGGTCTTGAGATCCCCGTCACGCCCCTGGAAACCGCTCGCTCCGGCAGCGGAATCGGTGCTGTTCCACCTGTACATGTTGCCGCCGTCGACATTGCGGTACTTGTAGCCAAGGTCCAGCGTGAGATTGGGGGCAATCTCGTAGCCCACACCCGCCATCAGTGCGTAGGTGAAGCGCCAGCTGTCATCGCCGCCATGGGTGGAGGAACCAACCGCAGCGCTGGTGGTGCAGTCGTCCCCGACACAGAAACTTTCGCTGTTGAGGTTCTTCCAGCGCACGAGCGTATAGCCGAGGCCGGCGCCGACATAGGGCGTGAAACCGGCATAGGTTCCCAGGTCGACATAGCCATTGGCCATGACCCCCATGGCGGAAAACCTGGCGCTGTCTTCAGTACGGCAATTGGTCGTTACCGGCTCGCCGGCGCAGGGGCCGCCGCTGCTGGTGGTTCCGTTGAAACGTCCGCGCAGCCCCTCTGCCGTCAGATCGGCGCGCAGCCAGTCGTTGAAGTGATAACCGAAACCGGCCGCGAAGGTAAAATCGGTGTCCAGCTCGTTTGTATCGAAACTGTGGTCGGCATAGCTGCCGGGCGGCGTCGGATCGAAGGTGCGGTAGTTTGCCCGCCCGGCCTTGTCCTTGGCGATGTAGCCGATATCGCCCCGGATGTACCAGCCCGAGCCGACCTCGACTGGCACATATTCCGGTGCTTCTTCCACAAAGATCGGCGGATCGTAGTCAGCCGCCAAAGCCGGCGTGGCAACCGCCGCGGGTGCCGCCACCATCGCCGAAACGATGCAAGTCCTGAATTTCATGTCACCAACTCCCGAGGTTGGCGCTGGTCTAAAAAGGTAAACCCCAGCCGCCTTTCAGGAGAGCATTGTTAACCATAGCGGTTAAATGACCGTTAAGCCTAATGAAAGGTTGTGGAATATGCCTTCGCCCCGCCCGGCGGCGCAATTTGCAGCGGCTGCAATGCATGCTCACGAAAACGCCCGGCACAGGGCCGGGCGCTTCAGACCCGAAACAAGGGAAGATCAGGCGGCGCTGCGGGCCTGCGAGATGACCTGGACAATATCGTCCACGACCGTCTCGACCAGCGCCCGGTCGTCGCCTTCGGCCATGACGCGGATCAGCGGTTCGGTTCCGGAAGGCCGGATGACCAGACGTCCGCCCTTGCCCAGCCGGTTCTGCGCCTCGGCGATGGCTTCCTTGACCTGCTTCTCCTCCAGCGGCGCGCCGCCCGAAATACGCACATTCTTCAGAAGCTGCGGCACCGGCTCGAACTTCCGGGCCACTTCGCTGACAGGCTTGTTCTGACGCTTGATGCAGGCAAGAACCTGAAGGGCCGAGACCAGACCGTCGCCGGTGGTCGAAAAATCGGACAGCACGATATGGCCGGACTGTTCGCCACCGACATTGAGGCCGTTGGCCCGCATATGCTCCACCACATAGCGGTCGCCGACCTTGGTGCGGTGCAGTTCAAGCTTCAGCCCGGCCAGAAAACGCTCCAGCCCCAGATTGGACATGATGGTCGAAACCACGCCCTTGCCGGACAGGCGTCCGTTCTGATGCCAGGATTCGGCGATCAGTGCCATGATCTGGTCGCCGTCGACGATCTCGCCGTTCTCGTCGATGATGACGACGCGATCGGCGTCGCCATCCAGCGCGATGCCGATGTCGGCCCGCACCTCATGCACCTTCCTTTGCAGGCCGGCAGGATGGGTCGAGCCGCATTCCTTGTTGATGTTGAAGCCGTTGGGATCGTCGTTGATGGCGATCACCTCGGCGCCCAGCTCCCACAGCGCTGCGGGCGCAACCTTGTAGGCTGCGCCATTGGCGCAATCGATGACGATGCGCAGGCCGGACAGCGACATGGAGCGCGGCAGCGTGCGCTTGGCGAATTCGATATAGCGGTCATGGACGCCGTCGACGCGCTTGGCCCTGCCCAGCGCGTCCGGATCGGCCAGCGCCATCTCGACGCCATCGTCGAGCATGGCCTCGATGCGGGCCTCGATCTCATCGGAGAGCTTGTAGCCGTCCGGACCGAAGAGCTTGATGCCATTGTCCTGATAAGGATTGTGCGAGGCCGAGATCATGACGCCCATGTCGGCGCGCAGCGAGCGCACCAGCATGGCCACGGCCGGCGTCGGGATCGGGCCGAGCAGGAACACATCCATGCCGGCCGCACACAGGCCGGCGACCATCGCATTCTCGATCATGTAGCCGGAAAGGCGGGTATCCTTGCCGAGCACAACGCGGTGGCGATGGCTGCCGCGCTGGAAGGACAGCCCCGCGGCCATGCCGACGCGCATGGCGATCTCGGCCGTCATCGGAAATTTGTTGGCGCGCCCCCGAATGCCGTCGGTGCCGAAATAACGTCCCATGGAATGCTTTCCCTTGCGAGCAAACAGCGCCCCTAATGCCACAGGGTGCGCGTGTCCGGCTATCAAATTGTGCAGACAGACGTCATCATCTGAGAGTAAACAGTTTGCTAAACTGCAAAACTTTTGTCCCGATTGGCATGACTGCCTGCATCTGGGCGAAAAAAGCGGCGCTTTATTGTCCGGCTTTCAAAACGCGAACGCCGCGCAAAAGCGCGGCGTCCTGCACCATTACGGCGAAACTTCAGTTCTGCGGCTGAGGCTCCATGCCGCCCTCGGGCTCCGGGCCCTTCTTCTTGCCCCTGGCGGTGCCGCCTGCCTTCGGAACGGCCGAGCCGCGGCTGGTCGGCGTGTCGTCGCCAAGATCGCGCGACGGGTTGTTGCCAGCCAGCAGCTCCTGAATTTCGTCGCCCGACAGGGTCTCGTACTCAAGCAGCCCTTCGGCCAGCGCGATCCAGTCCTTCTTCTTCCTGGTCAGGACGGAGCGGGCCGTGGCATAGGCTTCATCGATCAGGCGGCGAACCTCCGCATCGATGATCTGCGCGGTCTCCTCGGAGATGTTCTGCGTGCGCGCCACCGAATGGCCGAGGAAGACCTCTTCCTGATTGTCGCCATAGGCGACCTGTCCGAGCTGGTCGGAAAAGCCCCAGCGGGTGACCATGGCGCGCGCCAGCTTGGTGGCCTGCTCGATGTCGGAGGACGCGCCCGAGGTGATGTTCTCCTTGCCGAACTTGAGTTCCTCGGCCACACGCCCGCCCATCATGATGGCCAGACGCGAGATCATGTATTTGTAGCTCATCGAGTAGCGGTCGCCCTCGGGAAGCTGCATGACCATGCCGAGCGCACGGCCGCGCGGGATGATGGTCGCCTTGTGCAGCGGATCGGCGGCTGGAACGTTGAGCGCCAGGATGGCGTGGCCGGCCTCGTGATAGGCGGTCAGCTCCTTCTCGGCCTGCGTCATGGCCGAGGACCGGCGCTCCGCGCCCATCATGATCTTGTCCTTGGCGTCCTCGAACTCCTGCATGGTGACGAGCCGCTTGTTGCGCCGCGCCGCCATCAGGGCGGCCTCGTTGACGAGGTTCATGAGGTCGGCGCCGGAGAAGCCCGGCGTGCCGCGCGCCAGAACCTTGAGGTCCACATTGGGCGCCAGCGGCACGTTGCGCACATGCACCTTGAGGATTTTCTCGCGGCCCACGATGTCCGGGTTCGGCACCACCACCTGGCGGTCGAAGCGGCCCGGACGCAGAAGGGCCGGATCAAGCACGTCGGGACGGTTGGTGGCGGCGATCAGGATGATGGATTCGTTCGGCTCGAAACCGTCCATCTCCACCAGAAGCTGGTTCAGCGTCTGCTCGCGTTCGTCATTGCCGCCGCCCAGACCGGCGCCGCGATGACGGCCGACGGCATCGATCTCGTCGATGAAGATGATGCAGGGCGCATTCTTCTTGGCCTGCTCGAACATGTCGCGCACGCGGCTCGCGCCGACGCCGACGAACATCTCCACGAAGTCCGAGCCCGAAATGGTGAAGAAGGGAACGTTGGCCTCGCCGGCGACCGAGCGCGCCAGAAGCGTCTTGCCGGTGCCCGGAGGGCCGACGAGCAGCACGCCGCGCGGAATCTTGCCGCCGAGGCGCTGGAACTTCTGCGGATCGCGCAGAAACTCGACGATTTCCTCAAGGTCCTGCTTGGCCTCGTCCACGCCCGCCACATCGGCAAAGGTGACACGGCCATGCGCCTCGGTGAGCAGCTTGGCCTTGGACTTGCCGAAGCCCATGGCGCGGCCGGAGCCCGACTGCATCTGGCGCATGAAGAAAATCCATACGCCCAGGATCAGGATCATCGGCAGCCACGACAGGAGATAGCCGAACAGCGTGTTCGATCCGTCGGTTTCAGGACGCGCATTGATGGTCACGCCCTTCGCCTCCAGCCGCGAGACGAGCGAGGGATCGCCCGGCGAATAGGTCTGGAAGCCGGAAGCGGAATCCCCGTAGGAACCGCTGATGCGATCGCCCGCGATGGTCACGCTCTTGACCCGGCCCGACTGCACGTCCTGAAGGAACTGCGAATAGGGAATGTCGGTCGCCGCTCCACGCGTCTGCGGCGTCTGGAACAGATTGAAGAGCGCGATAAGCAGAACCGCTATGATCGCCCAGAGCGCAAGGTTGCGGTAGTTCGGATTCATCGATTGTCCCGTTGGCGGCCGTCAGGCGCGCGTCGTTGAAAGGAGCCTTCGTCTAACATAGGTGGCCCATATCCCCTTGCCAAGCAAAAGCACGACAATCGGTTAAGGCTACCCCATTTGCCGGCGTTGCAGCATGGCCGGCAAAGGCGGTGCAGGAACCGGTGCGGCATCCACCAGTTCCGCCAGAACGCGGGCCGATTGAAGATCGAAAGCGGGCAGAAAGCGGGCGAACGGCGCAACGACCGGCGTGACTGCGACATTTTTTCCGGGTGGTGTCACGCAGGGCGTGGCAGCCAAAGCTGCGCGCGCAAGGCTTTCCGGCACATCGGGAGGCAGGGCTCCGGCAAGCCCGCGCCTGTTGCCAGCGGGCGCGATGACGATCCCGGTGTCATTATCCTGAAAGATGAACCTGTAGCGGCCGTCCCAGATGAGGCCGGACACGGCTTGCATGGGCTGCGGCAATCCGCGCGCCTCGCGCAGCAGGAAAATGCCGCTTCGCCTTGCGTCGACCAGCGCACGCGCCAGCGTCGCCCGCTGCAAGGTTCCGGTCGCCAGAGCATCCAGCAGCGAGCCTGTCCGCTCCATATCGGGCAGCACTGCAAGGCCGCCCGTGGTGGCCAGCAGCAGCCGCAGCGCATGGGTCGCGGCCTTGCGGTCCCGGTGACCGGCAAAGGCGCGGTCGAGCCGGATGAGACCCGTGGCCGGGCGCGAAGCGAACTGTCCGATCAGTGCCGCCGTTCGCGCATCGAGATCGCGGCGCTTCCCTGCCGCCTTCGCCGCGACCCGCATGGCAGAGGAAAAGCCTTGCTCGTCGAGGGCGGAGCGTATGCGGGGCCGCTCGTAAGCGTGGTCCTCGTTGGTGGGGTCGTCGATCCAGCCGATCCCTTTGGTGCGCAGCCCTTCGCGAAGTGCCTCGCGACGCATTCCAAGCAAGGGCCGCACGATCCAGATGTCGCCGTCGAAGAGTGTGGCGGGAGCCATGCCGGCGAGACCGCGTCCTTCGTCCCCCATTGCGGCGCTGCGGTCCAGCCGCATGGTCACGGTTTCGGCCTGATCGTCAGCCGTGTGTCCGGTCAGAACCATGCCCATGCCTTCGGCACGCGCGACGTCGGCCAGCAGCCGGTAGCGGGCCTCGCGCGCTGCCGCAGGGACCCCGCCAAGAGGCTTCGGGCCCTCCCATACACGGATATGGTGCCGGATTCCCAGCCTTGCGCACAAGGATCCCACTTTCAGCGCCTCGTCACGCGCGGCTGGCCGCAGC
Source organism: Aquamicrobium defluvii (assembly GCF_004363725.1). Lineage (GTDB taxonomy): Bacteria > Pseudomonadota > Alphaproteobacteria > Rhizobiales > Rhizobiaceae > Mesorhizobium > Mesorhizobium defluvii. Next base: position 111,485 of record NZ_SNZF01000003.1, read on the forward strand.
GCATGGTCGACCGTCACCGCGACAAGCTTTGCGTCGGGACGGTGCGCACGGAAGAATTCGTTCAGCAGAACAAGAAGGGCGGTCGAATCGCTGCCGCCGGAAATCGCGACGACAGCGCCGCCGGAAAAATCGATGTCGGAAAAAACGCGGGCGTCGTGGTCCGGTTCGGCTTCCAGCGTCAGCACGACGCGAGCGCCCGTTCCTGCTTGACGCGCTCCTTGAGGGCCGCGGAGGCGTTGGGATAGCGCTTTCCGACTTCGGCAAAGGTCGCGCAGGCCACGTCGCGCTGCTTCAGGCCGGCCAGCGAAACGCCGAGCTTCAGCAGCATATCGGGCGCCTTCCTGGCCTTGGGATAGCTCTTGCTGGCCGCAAGGAAGACCTCGGCCGCATCGCGGTACTTCTGCTGCCCGAGCAGCGATTCGCCCAGCCAGTAATGCGCGTCGGCGGCGTTGGCATCCTTGGGGAAGCGGTCGATATGTTCGCGGAATCCGGCCTCGGCGGTGCCGTAGTCGCCGGACAGGATGAACTGATAGGAATTGCGGTAGAGTTCCTGCGGGTCGTCGGTGCGCGGCAGGGCTGCGACCTGGGTGCCGGAATTGTCCGCCGGCTGGCCCGCCGCCGGCGCCTGCGGAGCGGCCGTCACGGACTGCGTGCCGGAACCGGCGTCGATGACATTGCCGTCCTTGTCCACGGTGATGGTTCCGAAAGTCGTGGGCGGCGTGCCGGGGATCAGCTTGCCGGGCTCGCCATCGCCGGAATCGATGATGATGTCCTCGACAGTCGAACCTCCGGCAACGTCGCCGGAGGTCGTGGTTTCGGGAGCGGAAGGCGCGCCGGCGACCGAAGTGCCGGAATTGCCCGCATCGGTGCGCTTCTGCCCGCCCTCTTCAAGCTGCTGGAGGCGGAACTCGTTGTCCTCCTGCTGCTTGCGGATCTGCTCCTGCATTTGCAGGATCTGGAAGTTGAGTTCCTCGACCTTGCCGTTGAGGGCGCGGATCTGCTCTTCCAGCGCCGTCAGGCCGCCGCTCTGGGCAAGCTGGTAACTGCCCTCTTCCTTGCCCGATCCGAACAGGGAAGGCAGTTCGACGCCCGGAAGCCGGAAGTTGAAGCCACCACGCTCCGGCGCCGCCGCCGGTCCGGCTTCGCTGGCCATGCCGGCCGCGCCGGACAGGAGCAGCGCTGCCAGCGTGCCGCTCAGGATTTTTCTAAGATGCATGAGCCTCTCGCCATTACAGTGAAACCCGGTTTTGCGTCCGCCTTCGGCATGAAGACGCGGACGGCACCGTTTCTAGCAGGGCGCGAGACTTCGGCCAAATTTTGTTTGACAGCCGGTTTCAAGGAAAAAGGCGGCCATCGGAGCCGCCTTTATTCCTTGTCGGAAAGACTTGTCCGGGCTCAGGAGCCCGCGCCACCCAGCGTGGTGACGGCACGGCGGTTCTGCGACCAGCAGGAGATGTCGTCGCAGACGGCGACCGGACGCTCCTTGCCGTAGGAGATGGTCTTGATGCGGCTGGCGGCAACGCCCTGCGAGGCAAGGTAGTCGCGGGTCGCGGCGGCGCGGCGGGCGCCCAGGGCAAGGTTGTATTCGCGGGTGCCGCGTTCGTCGGCATGGCCTTCGACCACGATGGAATACTGCCGGTAGCGGTTGAGCCACTGGGCCTGGCGGGCCAGCGTCTGCTGGGCGTCGGCGCGGATGGACGAGGAGTCCAGATCGAAGAAGATGCGGTCGCCGACATTGACGGTGAAGTCCTGCGCCGAGCCGGGCGTCGCCGCTCCGCCGCCGAGGCCGAGATCGGCCGCGCTGTTGGGGGTCTTCTTGGAGGCGCAGCCGGCAAGCGCCAACGAGGCGACGAGCGCGACCATCACCGGATTTGCTGCAAGTTTTGCGATACGGCGCATACCGCCTCTCCTTCGCATTCGAGTAACTTCGTTGATCTGCCAGTAACCACGTTTGGGTTAACCGGCTTTCAAGAAACACGGTTAAATTTCGGTTCACGCCTTCGGCCAGTTCCCGAGCGTCATGTCCCCGCAAGGCGCGATCCGATCATCGACGCGCAGCCAGATGACGACAAAGAGGCAAAATCTTGGCCGCAATCCGCTTGTGCGTCATTTTAGGCCGGAATATGCCCGAAACGCAGGGATTCGGGCATATCCGCCACACATGTCCGGTTTCCCGGCCGCCTGCCTCAGTCGAGCAGGGGCGACCAGGCCGGGTCCGACGCAAAGTTGGGCGACGGAATCTGCTGCTCGTTCCGGCCGGTGAGATCGACCGAATAGAGCTTCGGCCCGCCCGAACCGGCAGCCTGCTTCAGATACATGATCACGCGCCCGTTCGGAGCCCATGTCGGGCCTTCCTGCAGGAAGCCGGAGGTGAGAATGCGCTCGCCCGAGCCGTCGGTGCGCATCACGCCGATCTGGAACTGGCCGCCCGACTGCTTGGTGAAGGCGATCAGATCGCCGCGCGGCGACCACACGGGCGTCGAATAGCTGCCCTCGCCGAAGGAGATGCGGGTCTGCCCCGAACCGTCCGCGCCCATCACATAGATGTGAGGACGGCCGCCCCGGTCCGAGGTGAAGACGATCTTCGAGCCGTCAGGCGAGTAGGAAGGCGAGGTGTCGATGGCATTGGAGCTGGTCAGGCGCGTGGTGTTGCGGCTCCTCAGATCCATGGAATAGATGTTGGAGTTGCCGTCCTCGCGCATCAAGCTCATGATCACGCGCTGGCCGTCCGGCGAGAAGCGCGGCGCGAAGGTCATGCCGGGGAAGTTGCCGACCAGCTCGCGCTGTCCGGTTTCGAGCTGGAGCAGGTAGACGCGCGGCTGCCCGCTCTCGTAGGACATGTAGGTTATTTCCTGCCGGTTGGGCGAGAAGCGCGGCGTCATCACGATCGAACGCCCGTCGGACAGGAAGCGCGCATTTGCCCCGTCCTGGTCCATGATCGCCAGCCGCTTCTTGCGGGCGTTCTTGGCGCCCGATTCGTCGATGAAGACGATGCGGGTGTCGAAATAGCCCTTTTCGCCGGTCAGCCGCTCATAGATGGCATCGGCGATGATGTGGGCGACGCGCCGCGTGTTGGCGCCGTTTGCGAAGAACTGCTCGCCGGAGAGCTGCTGTCCGGCGAACGTATCCCACAGCCGGTATTCGGCGCGGACGCGGCCGTCGCCTTCCTTGCTGACGCGGCCCGTGACCAGAGCCTGCGCATTGATGACCTTCCAGTCGTCGAAGCGCGGCGCCTGATCGGGATTTGCGATCTTTTCGATGAACGCGGCCTTGTCGATGGGTGCGAACAGCCCCGAACGTTTCAGGTCCGCCTGAACGATGGAGGAGATTTCCGCGCCCAGTTCGCCACCCGCGAAGTCGGTGATGGCGATGGGCAGCGGCTCGATGGTGCCCTTGTTGACGTCGATTTCCACCAGCGCGCTGGCGGGGCCGATGGCGAGCCCCGTGGCCGCGCCGGCAAGCGCTGCGACCATCATGAGCGTCTTGAGCAGTGTCTTCATGCTTTCAGCCTCATTGGTTCCAGTCCGGCGATTCAGAACATGTCGCTCGGGTCGAAATTGACCACCACTTCCGACCAGCTGTCATATTTGTCGGCGGGCAGGTTGAAGGGCGCGCACTTCTGCACCGCGCGCACCGCGGATTCGGCGGCCGTGCGGCCGGGGCCGGAGGATGCTCCGCCCGAGATCACTTCCGGGCGGCCTTCCAGCACGCCGGAACGGTCGAGCCGGAAGCGCACCGAAACCTTCAGCATGGCCGCATCGTCCACACCGGCGGGAATGCTCCAGCAGCCGCCGAGCTTCTGGCGCAGCGCATCCATCTCGTTCTGCGACAGGCGGTTGCCGCCGGTGGTCTTCCTGCCCCCCAGCGACGCCTGCTCGGTCGAGCGCTTCGCGCCGCCGCCGGAAGGCTTGCGCTTGTCGAGCAGCGCGGCGATCTCGTCGGCGTTGAAATCCTTGTCGTCCGACTTCTGCTGCGCGCTGCTGCTTGCCGGGGTCTTCTGCGCCGGCTTGCTGTCCGCAGCCTTCGCAGTCTGCGTTTCAGCCGGCTTCGGCCGCGCCTGCGGGGCGGGCGCCCTGTCGGGAAGCGACGACTGCTCGGCAGGCTTGTCCTCGGCTGCGATCGCCTCGGCCACGGCGTCGGGCTTTGCGGGCTCGGGTTTTGCCTCGGCCGGCTTCTGATCGGCAGGCTTCTGGACCGGCTGCGGTTCCTTCACCGGCTCGGGCTTGGGGGCCGGCTTTGGCTCAGGCGGCTTGACCGGCTCAGGCTTCGGCTCTTCCTTCGGCGTTTCCTGCGGAGCCGGTTTTTCGGCCGGTTTCGGCGCCGGCGGCGGTGCCGCGGCATTGTCCACCGGCGTCGGCTTGGGATCGGGCGTGATCGGCTTGTCCGTGTCGACGGAATTTTCGCCGACCTCTCGGGCGTCGGCCACGATGTCGGGCCGTTGCGTCGGCGTGGGCGCCGGCTTCTCGTTCATCGGTGCCTTTTTGTCGCCCTGCTGGATCTGCGTCAGCTCTTCCAGCGGCACGATGTCGACCGGCAGCGATTCGACCTCGCTCACCTCGAAGGCGGCAGGCGCCGACAGCGACACCAGCCCGAAGGCAAGCACCGCCGCATGCAGGGCCAGCGATGTGGTGAGGCTCGCCTTCAAGGCTGTCAGTCCTGTTCCTGAAGGGTGACGAGGCCGAGGTTCTTGTACCCGGCGGCCGAGATGCGGGCCATGACCTGCATCACCGTGCCATAGTCGGCGGTCTTGTCGCCGCGCACGTAGATGCGCTCCTCATAGCCGGTCTTGGCGATGGCCTCGAGCCGCGGCACCACTTCGTCCACCGCGATCTCGGTCTCCTGAAGGTAGACCTGACCCTTGTCGTTGACCGAAACGGTGATCGGCTGGGTGTCGGCGTTCATCGGCCTCGCCTGCGTCTCGGGCAGGTCGATGGGCACGCCTACGGTGAGCAGGGGTGCGGCCACCATGAAGATGATCAGCAGAACCAGCATCACGTCCACGAAGGGCGTGACGTTGATCTCCGACATCAGCGTGTTGCGGCGGCCGCGCCTTCCGCGCCCGCCTCTGCCACCACCGCCCGTGCCTACAGACATTCCCATTTCCGAACCTCAGACTGCCCCGGTTGCGCGATCCGCAGTTGCCCGATCAGGACCGGGCGACCTTTTCATCGATTTGGCGCGAGAGTATGGCGGAAAACTCGTCCGCGAAGCCTTCCATGCGCCCGGCCAGCTTGCCGGCATCCGACGACAGCTTGTTGTAGGCGATGACGGCGGGGATGGCCGCGAGCAGGCCGATGGCCGTGGCCAGCAGGGCTTCCGCGATACCCGGCGCCACCACCGCAAGGCTGGTCGACTTGGAGCCGGCGATCGCCTGGAACGAGGTCATGATGCCGATCACCGTGCCGAACAGGCCGATGAAGGGCGCTGCCGAACCGATGGTGGCGAGGAAGCCCAGATTGCCTTCCAGCCGCTCCATCTCGCGGGTGAGTGCAAGGTCCATGGCCTTGTCGATGCGCATCTGCAGGCCGTGCGGAGATTTCGCGCCCTTCTCGAAGCTTTTCTTCCATTCGCGCATGGCGGCCACGAAGATCGAGCCCATGCCGGTGGTCTTGCGGTCGGAAAGGGTGCGGTAGAGTTCCTCCAGCGACTGCCCCGACCAGAATATCTGCTCGAAGCGATTGAGCGCCGAGCGCATGCGCCCGTAGGAGACGACCTTGTCGAAAATGATCGCCCACGTCCACACCGATGCGCCGAGCAGGCCGATCATGACCAGCTTGACCACCCAGTTCGCCTGCATGAACAGGGCCCAGATCGACAGATTCGCCGCCGGTTCGGCGAGAGCGATGTTTTCCATCCAAACGTTCCTTAAAACTTCACGGGCTGGGCTCTCCGCCGGCCTGCGACGCTTTACCCCTGGCTGTCCCGCGCGCCCGGCTTCGCCTCAAATGCCTGCGATGGGCACCTTTCGGGGCCTTTTCACGGCAAATGTTGGTAAAAGGAAGGCGCACCGATTCCTTCGATTTTCATCGAAACCTTCATGAAGCGTTATGGTTAAGGATGCGTTAGAACGACGACGCTTCCCGCGCGACACGATCTCTTTTTCTCATGTCGGGTTTCGGGCACGATCTTGCCCGAGAAGCCTTCCGGCTTTCGGAATCTTGCCGGCACGGTGCGGATGACGGCACATGGCAGGCCGTATCCGCTCCGTCCCCCGGCGGAATTTTCTGGATGTCTGGCCTGAAATTCTCAGGCTTTCGGCATGAAAGCCGCGTTCCACTCCTTCGGGAAACGGCGCGGACGCCCGTTCTCGCCGATGATGGCGGCTTCGACGCGCGCCTCGACCAGCAGCTCCCCGCCCCGCTTCAGTTGCTGGGCCATGGTGATGCGCGCACCCGAAACCTCCAGCGTGCGTGTCTCGACGGTCAGTATATCGTCGATGCGGGCCGGGGACCGGAAGTCGATCTCCATGCGCCGCACCACCCACACGATCTTCTCGCCGCGTTCGCCGGCGGCAAGCCGGGTATGATGCACACCGACCAGCCGCAGGAAATCCGAGCGCCCGCGCTCGAAGAATTCCAGATAGCGGGCATGGTAGACGACGCCCGAAAAATCGGTGTCGGCATAGTAGACCCGCGCCTTGAGCCGGTGGCCGAAAGGTGTCAGCTCGCCGGCGAGCCCCGGCGGAATGTCGTCCTGCATGCTCATTCGTCCTCGAACAGGCCGATCTGCTGCTGGGCGATGTCGCGCGGCGCTTCCAGCCCCATATGCCGCCAGGCGTTGGCTGTGAGGATGCGCCCGCGCGGCGTGCGCTGGATGAAGCCCTGCTGGATCAGATAGGGCTCAATGATGTCCTCGATGGCGTCGCGCGGTTCCGAGAGCGCGGCGGCGATGGTCTCGATCCCGACCGGCCCGCCGCCGAAATTCGAGGCGATCATGGAAAGATAGCGACGGTCGAGCGCATCGAGGCCGAGCCCGTCGACCTCCAGCCGCAACAGAGCTTCATCCGCGATCTTGCGGTTGACCGTGTCCGCCCCGGCCACAGTCGCGAAATCGCGCACCCGCCGCAGAAGCCGGCCTGCGATGCGCGGCGTGCCCCGCGCCCGGCGCGCGATTTCGACCGCGCCGTCGTCGCTCATCGGCAGGCCGAGGATTCGGGCTCCGCGCCGCACGATCGTCTCCAGTTCCTCGACCGTATAGAAATTGAGCCGCACCGGAATGCCGAAGCGGTCGCGCAGCGGATTGGTGAGCAGGCCGAGCCGCGTCGTCGCCGCCACCAGCGTGAAGCGGGCGAGGTCGATCTTGACCGAGCGCGCCGCCGGCCCCTCGCCGATGATGAGGTCGAGCTGGAAATCCTCCATGGCCGGATAGAGGATTTCCTCCACCGCCGGGCTCAGGCGATGAATCTCGTCGATGAACAGCACGTCGCGGTCCTCGAGATTGGTGAGCAGCGCGGCGAGGTCGCCCGCCTTGGCGATCACCGGGCCGGAGGTGGAGCGGAAATTGACGCCCATCTCGCGCGCCATGATCTGGGCGAGCGTGGTCTTGCCGAGCCCCGGCGGGCCGACGAACAGCACATGGTCGAGCGCGTCGCCGCGCCCCCTGGCCGCCTCGATGAACACTTTCAGATTGGCGCGCGCCGCCGCCTGACCGACGAAATCGTCGAGCGTCTGCGGCCGCAGCGTCTGGTCGGCGTCCTCGCCGCGCTTTTCGGACGAGATGAGGCGGGGGGCGGTGTTCATGGCGCTGTCCTGCCACGGTGCGCAGCCCGGGGCAAGCAGGGCCTCGGCAAACCGTGTCTCACCGCGCCAGCTCCTTCAGGCCGAAACGGATGAGGCGGGCCGAATCGGCATCCTCCCCCGCAGCCTTCAGCGCGGCGGCCACCGCATTGGCGGCAATGTCGCGCGCATAGCCGAGATTGACCAGCGCCGAAACGGCGTCGGCCACCGGCGCAGGCGCCACGCCTTCGCCGAGTTCCTGCTTGAGGCCGATGGTGCCGCTCGCCGCGCCGGCATAGGCCGGGGCCTTGTTCTTCAGTTCGGTGACGATGCGCTCGGCCACCTTCTTGCCGACGCCGGGGGCGCGGCTGACCATGGCGATGTCGCGCAGCGCGATGGCGTTGGCGAGATCGGAAGGGCTGAGCGTGGACAGGACCGACATGGCCACCTTTGCGCCAACGCCCGGCACATGGGTGGAGAGAAGGCGGAACCAGTCGCGCTCCAGCGCCGAGCTGAATCCGAACAGGCGGATCATGTCCTCGCGCACCACCGTTTCGATGAACAGCACCACCGCCTCGCCGGGCGCGGGCAGCGAGGCCAGCGTGCGCGCCGAACAGAAGGCGACATAGCCGACGCCGTGCACATCGACGACGCAATGATCCTCGTCGATCTCGTCCAGCGTGCCCTTGAGCTTGCCGATCATGCCCCTGCCCTTCCTATGCGATCTGCTTCAGCCGGTATGCCACGCTTTGCCTGTGGTGGGCATGGCAGATGGCGATGGCCAGCGCATCGGCCGCATCATGCGTGTCGAACACGGCCTTGGGCATCAGCACCTTGACCATCATGTGGATCTGCTTCTTGTCGCCATGGCCGACGCCGATCACCGCCTTCTTGACCGCATTGGGCGCATATTCGGCCACCGGCAGGCCGGCAAGGGCCGGCACCAGCATGGCCACCCCGCGCGCCTGGCCGAGCTTCAGCGTCGCAGTGGCGTCCTTGTTGACGAAGGTCTGCTCCACGGCCGCCTCATGCGGCATGGCCTGATGAAGCACCTGCGACAGGCCCTCGTGCAACTGGCACAGGCGCGAGGCGAGCGTCGCCTTGTCGTCCGAGCAGACGGAACCGGAAGCCACGAAGCGCAGCGAGTTTCCAAGGCTCTCCACGATGCCCCAGCCGGTGCGCCGAAGCCCCGGGTCGATGCCGATGATCCGAATCGTTTCCGCCATGGTCGTCCACTCTATTCACCGGCCGCAGACTTGCCAGCGAAATGTGAACAAACCAGAAACGCAACAGGGGATTACCCCCGGGCGAAGGCGGTGTTGAGCAGGGAAATCTGGTCGAACACCGGACTGCCGCGCTCCAGCCCCTGTGGCAGCGCATCGCCGTAGACTTCCTCGTCCATGCGTTTGACCAGCGATTGTAGGCGCAGCGAGCGGCGCACCAGATCGACGAATTCGACCGGCAGTTCGCTCCAGCCCTCCGCGTCCTCGTGGGCGGAAACCGTGTCGAGGCGCACCTTGGCCTTTTCCGCCGCCACCTGGTCGCGCGTCATCTCGCCGGAATTGGCGGCGCGCTGGAGCAGCAGCCATGACGCGATCTGCATGAGCCTTGTGGTGAGCCGCATCGATTCGGCGGCATAAAGCGTTGCCGCCAGCCTGGTCAGCTTCCTGGCCTCGGTGCGCCCGCGCGAATCCAGATACTCGGCCGCCTGCTCCACCAGCCCCATGCCCTCATTGTAGAGCGGCTGGAAGGATTGCGAGAAGATGCGGCGCTCGGCCAGCCTGATCGTGTTCCCGCTTTCCTGTGAAGATCGATTCATAACGCACCCTGGTCTTGCGCAGAGGCGATTCGACCCTGCGGCATGACTGCCACCCTATACGGCTTCCGCTCCGGAAAATGCGCCTCACGGCTTTTCAAGGCAAGTCTATACTTAATGAAAGGTTAATATGAACAGGTTGCGTGCCCGAAACGGCACACAAATGGCTTCCATCGTGAAGCACGGCGCATAAAAAAAGAGCCGCGGGTAAGGCGGCTCTCAGAAGTTAACAGGGAGGCGTCAAACAAAGTGGCTCCAACCACTCGGTAAGAATCCAGATCACTGGATGCACATAGTAAACAGCTGTAAAGCTTAATGGTCGCTTAACGCCGCCCGTAATTTTCAGGAAAGATGCAGACGGCGGTGCGCGCACGGTCCCCAGCCCCGGCGGATCATCGGCCATGCACCACCTGTTCAATGCGGACGCTTTGCTCTATGCCGCAATGCAACCAATTTCGCCCTGCATAGGGCAGATCGAAACCGGAATTGCCATGAACCCGCAAACGCCTCCAGACCGCTGCCGCCTCGTCCTGATCGTCATGCCCGGCACCGATGCAGGCCGGCTTGCCGCGGCCCTCGAAGGCGGCGATGTCGCCTCGGTGCTCCTGCCGCAAGGCGAGACGGATGAAGCCGCCTTCCAGCGCGCCGCCGAGAAGCTGGTACCGCTGGCGCAGGGCGCGGGAGCCGCGGCAATCGTCGCCGGCGACAGCCGCGTCGCCGGGCGCGTCAAGGCCGACGGGCTCCACATCGAGGGCAGGCGCCAGGAACTGGCCGACACGATCGGACGCGTGCAGGAACGCATGATGGTCGGCGCCGGCGGAGCCAAGACGCGCGACGACGCGCTGGAGCTTGGCGAGGAAGGACCCGACTACATGTTCTTCGGCCGTTTCGGCTACGATACCGACTCCAAGCCGCATCCGCGCAACCTCACCCTCGGCGCATGGTGGGCTCAGATGGTGCAGATCCCCTGCATCGTCATGGGCGGCTCCGATATCGCTTCGGTGGTCGACGTAGCCACGACCGGCGCGGAATTTGTGGCTCTTTCGGCTGCCATTTTCGCAGACGGCGTCGATCCGCGCGAGGCCGTTGCCCAGGCCAATGCGCTGCTCGACGCGCATGCGCCACGTTTCGAGAGCTGATATGGCGTGGCGTCCCGGACTTGCCGTGACGTTGCTGCTGGCCGGCCTCGGCGCGGCCGGCGCGGCCGGAACCGCCGTCGATCAGGACAAGGGCGACCGCCCGCTGCCCCAGCCCGCAACGACGGAAGAACGCGCGCGCCTGCCCGACCTCGACCCAGCCCGCTTCGGCAAGCAGATCGACGAGGCTTATGGCGCCTATCAGCGCGGGCTCTACAAGACCGCCTACAATCTGGCGCTGCCGCGCGCGCAGAATGGCGATCCCGCCGCCCAGACGCTGGTGGCCGAACTGCTGGCGCGCGGGCTCGGCGTGCCGGTGAACGCGAAGGAAGCGGCCAGATGGTATGCCGCTGCGGCCGAGCGGGGCGTTCCCGAGGCCCAGTTCCAGTACGCGCTGATGCTTCTCGACGGCAATTTCGTGCCGAAGGACGAAAAGGAAGCCCACGCGCTGATGCAGGCGGCCGCCGAAGCCGGCAATGCGCTGGCCCAGTTCAATTTCGCCCAGCTTCTGGTCAGCGAGAACCCCAACGACCTGTCGCGGGCCACGGACTATTATGAACGGGCCGCCGAGGCCGGCATTGCCGATGCACAATATGCGCTGGCGCAGGTCTACGCCAACGGCGTGGGCGGCAGGGAGCAGGACGACGTGAAGGCGCGTGGATTGCTGGAAAAGGCCGCCCGGCAGAATTTCGACACAGCCCAGCTCGATCTCGCCCAATGGCTGATCGAGGGACGCGGCGGCGCGCGCGACTACGAAAAAGGCTTCAACTGGATGCAGATGGCGGCGCGCGGCGGCAATGTGGCCGCGCAGAACCGGCTGGCCAAGCTCTACGTCACCGCCCTGGGCACCGAGCCCGACCCCATCCTCGCCGCCGCATGGTATATCGTGGCGCGCCGCGCCGGCCTCATCGACCGCGAGATGGAAGACTATCTGCAGGGCCTGACCGACCAGCAATTGCAGGAAGCGGTGCAACGGGCGAACCGCCTGCCGTAACATCTGCCCATGGTCATGGGTCGGAGCAGAAGCCCTGCGGCACCCCTTTCTCTTGCGTCGGGCGGCGATTTGTGGTCTTGGAAACGCCGACCTGCCCGCCCCCATCGCCGGCGCCCATTCCACAGATCCGGAGACCTTACCGACATGGCCCGCTCCGCCATAATCAACGTCATGGTTCAGGCTGCCATGAAGGCCGGCCGTTCTCTCTCGCGCGATTTCGGCGAGGTGCAGAACCTTCAGGTTTCCCTGAAGGGGCCGGGCGACTATGTCAGCCAGGCCGACCGTCGCGCCGAAGACATCGTCTATACCGAGCTTTCCAAAGCCCGCCCGGGCTATGCCTTCCTGATGGAGGAGCGCGGCGCCGTTGACGGCGCCGACGATCAGCACCGCTGGATCGTCGATCCGCTCGACGGCACCACCAATTTCCTGCACGGCATTCCTGTCTTCGCCATCTCCATCGCGCTGGAACGTCAGGGACAGCTCGTCGCCGGCGTCGTCTACAACCCGGTGATGGACGAGCTCTACACCGCCGAGCGCGGCGGCGGGGCCTTCATGAACGACCGCCGTCTGCGCGTGGCCGCCCGCACCAGGCTTTCCGACGCGGTGATCGGCTGCGGCATCCCGCATCTGGGCCGCGGCCATCACGGCAACTTCCTGGTCGAGCTGCGCAACGTCATGGGCGAGGCGGCCGGTGTGCGCCGTCTCGGCTCCGCCGCGCTCGACCTTGCCTATGTCGCCGCCGGACGCATGGACGGCTACTGGGAAACCGGGCTTTCAGCCTGGGACGTCGCAGCCGGGCTTCTGCTTGTGCGCGAGGCCGGCGGCTTCGCCTCCGAGCCCGATGGCGGCCAGGACATGCTCGAAAGCGGCAATGTCGTCGCCGGCAACGAGGCCATCCACCGCGCGCTGGTCAACACGCTCTCGAAACCCGTCTCATCACGCTGACGCCATCAGGCGCGGCGCCTTTCGCGGCGGGCTGAACAGCCTCCGCATCGGGCCGTCCGCCAGCGCGGTCGCCAGCGCGATCAGCAGCGAAAACATGGCCAGCACCGGCAAAGGCAGCGCTGAAGGAATCAGCGCCGGCGCGCCGGAGGCGACGAAGGCCATTACCACCAGCCCATGCAGCAGGTAGACCGCCAGCGAGCGCTCGCCCAGCCAGCCGAGCAGCACCGAACCGCGCGGCACGATGGCAGCGAACCCCGCCGCCGCCGCCGCGCCGAGCAGCATCAGGCTCAGCCGCGCCAGCGCCGGATAATTGCTGTCGGCCGCGCCGCTGGTATAATCGCGGCTGCCGGTCAGCGCCGCCGGGTTGAGCCCGAGCTTCCACCATGCCAGCACCCCGCCCACAGCGGCGCAGAACAGCAGCGCGAACCGCAGCGGATGGCGCCGCGCCATGGCCACAAGCTGCTCGCCATAGAGATGGCCAAGCACGAAGAAGGGCAGGAAATAAAGCGTGCGCGACACGCTCAGCGTATAGCCGATGCCGTCGTCATAGCCTGCCGCGACGGAAATCGCGATGGCCACGGCAAGTCCGGCCGGCGATGCGAACAGCGGCAGGAGCAGCCGCCAGAAGATCATGCTGGCGATGAACCACAGCAGCCAGTAGGGCGTGAACAGCGAATATGCGTACCAGCCCGTCAGCCTGCTCATGCCGATATAGGCGAGCTGGAAGACGACCAGCGGCAGCACAAGCGTCCACACGATCTTGCTGTAATCGCGCCCCTCCAGCCTCTCACGGGCGAAAATGCCGGACAGGAAAGCGAACAGCGGCATATGGAAAGAATAGATGCCGACATAGATGGACTGGAGAACTGGTGAGCCTGATGACGGCTGTTCGATCATATGTCCGAAGACGACGAGCAATATACCTGCGCCACGGAGGGCATCCAGATGGGTATTCCGGCTTGTTTTTACTGAACTCATGGGCGGCGGCGCAAACAGACGTCTTTTCTCTCGAAAGCCCCTCCCGCCATCACCGAATCGACATCTCCACTATAATTGGGAGGTGGGCGAGACTGTGGCGCTCCGGCCCTATGCCTTCATCTCGCCAGGGCGGCTTCCAATTTCACCGGAATTCCGATTAGAGTTGCCGCGACACGCGCAAACCAGATGGAAGACGCATGGCCCTGCTCAGATCGTTCGGTATTGGCGGCGGCTCGGATGTGCTGAGCTACGATCCCCACAAACTCTCCAGCCCCCAGGTGTTCCTGCTCACCATGGTCATCTTCCTCGGGCTGGTGGGCTTCATCGCCATCATCCTCAGCCGGCAGATCCAGTCGGCCTTCGTCACCAATCCCGGCCTCAACGGCCTTATCCTCGGCGTGCTGATCGTGGGCATCCTGTTGGCTTTCGCGCAGGTCGGCCGACTGTTCCGCGAGGTCCGCTGGGTGAATTCCTTCCGCGCCGGGGCCGAAACGACGGACCCCGTGCTGCTGGCGCCGATGCAGGCCATGCTCGGCCGCTCCGCCTCGATCGCCGTCTCGACCAGCTCGATGCGCACCATGCTCGATTCCATCGCCACGCGCCTCGACGAGACCCGCGACACCTCGCGCTATCTCGTCGGCCTTCTGGTGTTCCTCGGCCTGCTCGGCACCTTCTGGGGCCTGTTGCAGACCATCGGTTCGATCAGCGAGACCATCCAGTCCCTCGACCCCGGCACCGGCGATTCGGCTTCCGTTCTGGAAGCGCTGAAGCAGGGCCTTTCGGCTCCGCTTTCGGGCATGGGCACGGCCTTCTCGTCCTCGCTGTTCGGCCTCGCCGGCTCGCTGATCCTCGGCTTCCTCGACCTTCAGGCAGGCCGCGCCCAGAACCGCTTCTACACCGAACTGGAGAACTGGCTCTCTTCGGTGACCGATCTGTCCTCCGATCTGGCCGGTCCCGAGAACGGGCGCAGCGCCGGCACCACCGACGAGTTGCGCGCGCTTTCCGAACGCCTGCGTTCGCTTCAGGAAAACGGCGGCTCCAGCCCGCGCGTGGCGGCGGCCATGGCCAACCTCGCCGATGGCATCGCCGGGCTCGTCAAGAACATGCGTTCCGAACAGCAGATCATGCGCGACTGGGTCGAGGCCCAGTCCGACGAGCAGCGCGCCATGCGCGAGACGCTGGAGAAGATCGCCGAGGCCCTCAAGGCGCAGCGGGGAGTGAAGTAAGTGGCTCTCGCACGCGGCCGCCGCAGCTATCGCCACATCGACTACTGGCCGGGCTTCGTCGATGCGCTGTCGACATTGCTGCTCGCCATCATGTTCCTGCTGTCGGTGTTCGTGCTGGCGCAGTTCCTGCTCAGCCGCGAAATCTCCGGCAAGGACGAGGCGCTGAACCGCCTGAACGCGCAGATCAACGAGCTGACCCAGCTTCTGGCACTCGAACGCGGCAATGTGCAGGACGCGCAGGATGCGCTGGCCAACCTTCAGGCATCGCTGTCCGCTTCCGAGGCCGAGAAGAGCCGGCTCGAACAATTGCTGGCCGCCGGCGAAGGTGCGGGCAGCGCCGCCACCGCCCGGGCCGACAAGCTGGCGGGCGAACTGGACAGCGAGCGCCAGATCAGCCAGCGGGCGCTGTCGCAGGTGGAACTGCTCAACCAGCAGATCGCCGCGCTGCGCCGCCAGATCGCAGCGCTTGAGCAGGCGCTCGACGCCTCGGAGGCGCGCGACCGCGAATCCAATACCAAGATCGCCGACCTCGGGCGCAGGCTGAACGTGGCGCTGGCCCAGCGTGTGCAGGAGCTGAACCGCTACCGCTCCGACTTTTTCGGACGCCTGCGCGAAATCCTTGCCGACCGCGAGAACATCCGCATCGTCGGCGATCGCTTCGTGTTCCAGTCGGAAGTGCTGTTTCCCGTCGGCTCCGACCAGATCAACGACGCCGGTCAGGTGGAGATGAAGAAACTCGCCGATGCGATCATCGAGTTGCAGAAGGAGATCCCGCCCGAGATCAACTGGGTGCTGCGTGTCGACGGCCATACCGACGACCGGCCCCTGTCCGGCACCGGCCGTTTCAGGGACAACTGGGAGCTTTCCGCCTCGCGCGCCATTTCGGTCGTCAAGTTCCTCATCGCCAACGGCGTTCCGGCCAACCGGCTTGTCGCCGCCGGCTTCGGCGAATACCAGCCGCTGGACGAGACCGGCACGCAGGAAGCGCGCGACCGCAACCGCCGCATAGAACTGAAGCTGACCGAGCGCTGACATCACAGTTGCGCCGAGCAGACGCCACCCGACTGCAAAGCACCAAATAAAGAGGAAAAGCGACGGAAACGGCATTCGCCGGAACGCCGCCGGGCTAGTGATTCTTACCAACTCGCGGCAACATTGTGGCAGCGCGCCCCAATTGTGGCCCAAACACGCCATTAGCAATTATCTTTTTGTAATTATTATTCTTTTCAGATCATCACTAAGTTCATCCGCGAACCGGGAACTGCCGGGGCCTCGTTGAGGTCTGGAGTCGGCAGAACCTGACGGTTCGGCTGGAGAAGTCATGCTTCTCCCAAGACAGGAGACGCAATCATGCGCCCCATTTCACTCCCCTCCCTCGCTCTTGCCGCCGCGTTTGTTGCGGCCCCTCTCGTCGGTGCCTTTGCAGCCGCGGAAGATGCTGGTCTTCTCCCGAACCAGATCGCCTCTCAGGCTCCGCCGTCCAAGGTCGTCCTCGATCAGTTGAGCAGCCTGGGCGACGGGATCAACTCCGCCCTGACGACAAACTCCATAACACCGCAGCAGGCCAGCAGTCTGCGCAGCCAGATTGCCGACATTCGCAGCGAAGTTCTGACGCTTTCGCGCTCGGCAGGCGGACACATCCCCCAGAGGGAATACCGCCAGTTGCTGGGCAAGGTTCACAACGTCTCCAGTCAGATCTACGTGGTGGACCACGGTAACTGATTGTCGTGACATGAATCACGGGCGGGGCGAATGCCTCGCCCGCTACACATCACATGGGTTGACACGATGCGATGACGAGACCAAAGGCCCGCCATCAGGTCGTGACTTTATGAGTCCATGCCTGAGCAAGGCGGCTCTACGCCCCCGAGCCAGACAATATTTTATCGATCAATCCCCAATTCCAATCCTTCCTCCGCCGTCATGAAATGGTCGCGGTCGAGCGCCTGCTCCACTTCCTTGTAGCTGCGGCCGCAATGTTCGGCGTAAAGCCGGGTCATGCGCCGCTTGGTGCGCTGGATTTCCTCGGCATGGATGAAGATGTCCGATGCCTGCCCCTGGAAGCCGCCCGAGGGCTGGTGGACGAGCAGGCTCGCATTGGACAGGGCCGCGCGATGGCCGGGCGCGCCCGCCATCAGCAGGAACGATCCCATGGAGCGTGCCGTGCCCATGCACAGCGTATGCACCGGGGCACGGATGTAGCGCATGGTATCGTACATGGCGAGGCCGCTGGTCACCACGCCGCCCGGCGAGTTGATGTAGAGATGGATCGGCTTCTCCGGGTTCTCCGATTCCAGAAACAGCATCTGCGCGCAGACCAACGCAGAAACCGTATCGTTGACCTCGCCATTGAGGAAAATGATCCGCTCGCGCAGCAGCCGCGAGAAAATGTCGAACGACCGCTCTCCACGGCTCGACTGCTCAATGACCATAGGGACAAGTTGCATCGTTTCGCGCATCGGCGAACTCCGGTTTTCGATGGTTGAGGAAGGTGCGAAAAGACGTCAGGCGGCGCGCATGACGGGCATTCCGTTGCTGTTGGCCGCCTGCCTGCCACCCGCCGCCAGCCGCGCATCGGCAAGCCGGTGGATGATATGCAGGCTGGTGCCGCCATCCGCATCGGCGACGATGCGGAACGTCACCGTGCTTTCCAGGAAAGGCGGGCTGGATTCGCGCATACGGTAGCGCACCTCCTCGCCCGGCGTCACGGATTCGGCTTCCGGATCGGCCAGGTCCGTGCCCGGCAGCCATTGCTCGCGGAACTGCGGCAGGCTGATCGCCCGCCAGACCTTTTGCGGGGGCGCATCCAGCTCGTAAATCTGCTCGATACCGGCATCCTGCTCTTCGGTCGGTGCGTCGCTCATTGGTCCATGTCCTTCAGGAGGTCCATGAGAGCATCGATGCGCGCCGGCCAGTAGTTGCGGTATTTCGCCATCCAGCGCGCCATCGCCATCAGCCCTTCGGGATCGACCTCGTAGTTGACGAAACGCCCCTGCCGCTCTTCGCGCACCAGCCGGGCGCTGCGCAGCACGCCCAGATGTTGCGACATCGCCGGCTGGCTGATCGCCATGCCTTCGCGCAGGGCGCTGGCGTTCATGGCGCCGCCCGCCAGCTTCTCGAAGATCGCGCGGCGGGTGGGATCGGCCAGCGCGCGGAATATCTCATTCTCGTTCATGCAAACACATAAGCATACACTTATCTGATTCGCAAGCACCGATAACGGCCCGCATGCCGCCCCTCTTGCCAGCCGCGCCGCATTCCTGTCCCCTGCCATTCGTTACAGAATCAGGAATACGGAATGTCGTTTCAGAAGCTCGATGATCTTTGCCGCCGGCTCGAAGCGCTCGAACATGCGCTGGCCATACTGGGCGCCGACGAGGCCACGCACATGGCCGTCGGCGGCGGCGAAAAGCGCGCCGAGGCGATGGCCGCCCTTTCCGGCATGTATCACCGGCAGGCGACAGCACCCGAGATCGGCGACTGGATCCATGCTGCCGAAAGAGAGGCGCTGAACGAGGACCAGACGGCGGCGCTGCGTGAGTTCAGGCGCCACCACACCAATCTCACCTGCCTGCCCGCCGACTTCGTCGAGCGCCAGACGGCGGCGCGCCTGCGCTGCGAGCAATTGTGGCGTGACCTGCGCGCCAAAGGCGACTGGATGAGCTTCCAGCCGGCACTTGAGGGCGTGATGGCGCTGGCGCGCGAGGAAGCCGCCATGCGCGCGGAAGTGCTGGGCCTCTCGCCCTATGACGCGCTGATGGAGCAATACGATCCCGGCAACCGCACAGCCGACATCACCCCGGTCTTCACCGACCTGAAGGCGTTCCTGAAGGATTTCGTGCCGCAGGCGCTCGACGTGCAGGCCCAACGGCTTGCAAAACGCCCCCTGAAGCCGCTCTCCGGCAACTATTCCATCGACAGGCAGCGGGCGCTCGGTCTCGCCATGATGGAAGCGGTGGGATTCGACCTGACGCGCGGCAGCCTGTCTGTCTCCCACCACCCGTTCTGCGGCGGCGTGCCGAGCGACGTGCGCATCACCACACGCTATCGCACCACCGAGTTCCTGTCGGCGCTGATGGGCATATTGCACGAGACCGGCCATGCGCTCTACGAGCAGAACCTGCCGCAGGACTGGTCACACTGGCCGCTCGGCAAGGCGCGCGGCATGGCCATCCACGAAAGCCAGAGCCTGTTCGTGGAAAAGCAGATCGGCCGCAACCCCGCCTTCTGGCGCTGGGCGCTGCCGGTGGTGGACAGCTATCTCGGCGAAAGCTGGTCGCTGGACGACATCCTGCCTCATGTCCATCAGGTCGAGCGCGGGCTGATCCGCGTCGATGCTGACGAGGTGACCTATCCGCTGCATGTCATCCTGCGCTACGAGCTGGAGCAGGAGCTGATCGCCGGAAAACTGGACGTTGCCGACATTCCGCAAGCATGGGATGCCGGCATGCGCGACTGTCTCGGCCTTTCGACCATCGACAACCCGGCCGACGGGCCGATGCAGGACGTTCACTGGCCGGGCGGGGCATTCGGCTATTTCCCCTCCTATACGCTGGGCGCGATGATGGCGGCGCAGCAATGGGCGGCACTGCTGCGCGAACACCCTGACACGGACGACGCCATCGCCAGAGGCGATTTCTCCGCCGTCAACGAATGGCGGCGGGAGCGCATCTGGTCGCAGGGCTCGCGCTGGTCGACGCCCGAACTGATGCATCGCGCCACCGGCGAAAAGCTGGATGCGCGCCACTTCATCGCTCATCTGCAAAAGCGCTACGGCGACCGGGGAACGCTTTAATGAACCTCACCAATCAGGACATCGAAGACCTCGTCGCCTTCCGCCGCGAGCTGCACCGCTTCCCCGAAATCTCCAACGAGGAGAAGGAGACCGCGCGGCGCGTGGTTGGCTTTCTGCACGACACCGGCGCCGACGAGGTGCTGACCGGGCTCGGCGGCCATGGCGTGGCCCTTGTCTATGACAGCGGCAGGCCCGGACTCACGATCCTGTTCCGTGCCGAGCTGGATGCGCTGCCCATTGCCGAGGTTTCGGACATTCCTCACCGTTCCAACGTGGAGGGCAAGGGCCATATGTGCGGCCATGACGGCCATATGGCGATCCTCGCCGCACTCGGCCGCCTGTTCGGGCGGCAGCGGCCGGCAAGCGGCCGCGTCGTGCTGATGTTCCAGCCGGCGGAAGAAACCGGCAACGGCGCGGCCGGCGTGGTTGCCGACCCGCGCTATGCGGCGATCCGCCCGGATTTTGCCTTTTCGCTGCACAATCTGCCCGGCACACCGCTTGGCCATGTCCGGCTGCGCGACGGCGTCGTCAACTGCGCATCACGCGGCCTGCGCATCACGCTGGAAGGCAGGACCGCCCATTCCTCGATGCCGGAAAGCGGCGTCTCGCCGATGCTGGCGGTGAGCCGGCTGATGCCGCGGCTGGCCGCGCTGGGCAGCGGCTCGTTCGACAGCGACGAATTCTCGATGGCCACCGTCACCCATGTGTGCATGGGCGAACCGGTCTTCGGCGTTGCTCCCGGCCATGCGGAAATCCGCGTGACCCTGCGCACCCGGCAGGATGCACGCATGGCCGGCCTGTGCGCCGCAGCCGAGGCGATGGTGCGCGAGGAGGCCGAAGCCCACCGACTTCAGTGCGGCTTCGACTATCACGAGATATTCGTCGCCAGCCTCAACGAACCGCAGGCAGTGGCGCATCTGGCGGCGGCGCTCGATGCCGAAGGCGTGTCCCATGACGGGGCGGAACTGCCGATGCGCGCCTCCGAGGATTTCGGCATCTTCGGCCACGCCTCGAAATCGGCGATGTTCTATCTTGGTTCGGGGGTCGACCGGCCGAACCTGCACAATCCCGACTACGACTTCCCGGACGATCTGATCGCCATCGGAGCCCGCATTTTCATGCGCACCGCGCGCAACCTCCTGGGGTAGATCCCCTATTCCGCCGCATCCTCCAGCACACCGGCCTCGAACTGGAGACGGGCAAGCTCGGCATAGAGGCCGCCCTTTGTCACCAGCGAACGGTGGGTGCCTTCCTCCACGATGCGCCCCTCGTCGATGACAAGGATGCGGTCGGCTTCCAGAACCGTAGCCAGCCGGTGGGCGATGACCAGCGTGGTGCGCTCGCGCATCAGGCTGGCAAGCGCCGCCTGCACCAGCGTCTCGCTGGTGGCGTCGAGCGCCGAGGTCGCCTCGTCGAGCAGCAGGATCGGCGCATCGCGCAATATGGCCCGCGCAATGGCGATGCGCTGGCGCTGGCCGCCGGAGAGCGTCACGCCGCGCTCGCCCACCTGCGTGTCGTAGCCGCGCTCCAGCCTGAGGATGAACTCCTCGGCCTGCGCCGCACGCGCCGCCGCCTCGACCTCGGCATCCGATGCACCCGGACGCCCGAAGGCGATGTTTTCGCGCACGCTGGCGGCGAAGATCGTCACGTCCTGCGGCACGATGGCCATGCGCGCGCGCACCGCCCGCGGATCGGCCTCGCGCACATCGATCCCGTCGATGCGGATCGCACCATTGTCGACATCGTAGAAACGCTGGAGCAGCGCGAAAACGGTGCTCTTGCCCGCGCCGGAGGGGCCGACAATGGCCATCGTCTCGCCCGGCCGGATGACGAAGCCGAGTTCATGCAGCGCCGAGCGGCTTGGGCTGGCCGGGTAGGTGAAGGACACGCCGTCGAAGGCGATCTCGCCACGCGTCGGAACGGGCAGCGGCTTCGGATCGGCGGGGGCCTTGATGCCGGGTTCTTCCGCCAGAAGCTCGGTCAGCCGTTCGGCAGCGCCCGCTGCCTGCGAAAGCTCGCCCCACACCTCCGACAGCGCGCCGAGCGCGCCGGCGGCGAAGACCGAATAGAGCAGGAACTGGCCGAGTGTGCCCGCCGACATGACGCCCGCCAGCACGTCGCGCGAACCGAACCACAGCACGGCCACCACCGAGGCGAAGATGATGAAGATCGCCACGAAGGTGAGCAGCGCGCGGGCCAGCACCGAGGCGCGGGCAGCCTTGAAGGCTGCTTCCACCGCTGCCCGGAAACGCCCCGTGACCAGCCCTTCGTTGGTGAAGGATTGCAGCGTGCGCACCGCGCCGATCTGCTCGCCGGCATAGGCGTTGGCGGCGGCCAGCATGTCCTGCGCGGCACGCGAGCGCCCGCGAACCGAGCGGCCGAAGGCGACCAGCGGCACCACCACCAGCGGAATGGCGGCAATGACGAGGCCCGACAGCTTGGGGCTCGTCACCACCATCATGGCGAGCGCCCCGAGCCCGAGGATGAGATTGCGCAGCGCCACCGAAGCGGTCGCGCCGACGGCGGACTTGATCTGCGTGGTGTCGGCGGCCAGCCGCGAGACGATCTCGCCCGATTGCACCCTGTCGAAAAACGAGGGCGACAGCGTCGTCAGATGCGAGAAGACATCGCGGCGCAGGTCCGACACCACGCGCTCGCCCAGCGTGATGACGAAATAGTAGCGGGCGGCCGAGGCCAGCGCCAGCATCGCCGCCATGGCCATGAGCATGGCGAAATAGTTGGAAACCAAGGTCGTGTCGGCATGGGAGAAGCCATGGTCGATCATGCGCCGCACGGCCAGCGGCAGGGCAAGCGTCGTCACGGCGGCCAGCACCAGCGAGAACAGCGCCCCGGCGACCAGCCCGCGATAGGAGCCGATATAGGGGAAAAGCCGCCGCAGCGGTTTGAGCGAACGCCTGCGCTGCTGCGCGTCTTCGGGTTGCGCCATGTTGCGGGTCTCTCCTCGCCCTTCGACCGCGACCATTATGCGTCGGTGCGACCTTGTGATTCAATTCCGGTTGATGTATAGGCTCGCCGACCGTTTCAGGGGCCGCGGCTTTTTGAATAGCTGCGGCTTCGAGTTTTAAAAAGGGGCGCATCGCCGCAGGGCCGCCGTCCCCCCAGACAGGACGAGAGCGATGAAGGCAGACATCCATCCCGATTACCACGCCATCAAGGTCGTCATGACCGATGGCACCGAATACATGACCCGTTCGACCTGGGGCAAGGAAGGCGACACGATGAACCTCGACATCGACCCGACCACGCACCCGGCCTGGACCGGCGGCCAGCAGACCCTGCTCGACCGCGGCGGCCGCCTGTCGAAGTTCAAGAACAAGTTCGCCAATCTCGGCATCTGATCCGGGCAAATGGCCTGAAACGAAAAACCCGCCTCCGAGGCGGGTTTTTTTATGGGCTGAGCCCTTTTGGCGGCCGGGCTGGCGAAAGATGCTTTCCGGTCAGCCCTGCGGCTTGCGGTCGGAATGGCCGAGGTCGCGTTCCGGCTCGATCACGTCGCGCACAAGCTGCTTGAGCCGCGCGGCGTCCGGAAAGCCGCCGTCCCGCTTGCGTTCCCATATCGGCTGGCCCTGACAGGTAATGGAAAAGACGCCGCCGGTGCCGGGCACCAGCGCCACTTCGCCTAGGTCGGGGCCGAAGGTGGACAACAGCTCCTGCGCCATCCAGCCTGCACGCAGCAGCCATTGGCACTGCGTGCAATAGGTGATGACGATGCGGGGCTTGCCCTCCCCGGTCATGCCGCGCTGAGCTTGGCCAGCGTTTCTTCGTCGACCTCGAAATTGGCGTAGACGTTCTGCACGTCGTCGTCGTCCTCGAGGACGCCGACAAGCTTCATCAGCGACTGCGCGCGATCCTCATCGACCGGTACGGTGTTCTGCGGCTTCCAGATGGCCTTGACGGAACTCGCTTCGCCGAGCGCGCTTTCCAGCCCCTTGGAAACCTCGTTGATGGCCTCGAACGCGCAATAGATGGTGTGGTTCTCCTCGTCGGATTCGACGTCCTCGGCGCCGGCCTCGATCGCGGCTTCCATCACCGCATCGGCACTGCCGGCGGAAGCCGGATAGACGATCTCGCCGACGCGGTCCCACATGAACGACACGGAGCCGGTTTCGCCGAGCGATCCGCCGGCCTTGGTGAAGGCGGCGCGCACATTGGAGGCGGAGCGGTTGCGGTTGTCGGTCAGTGCCTCGACGATCACCGCCACACCGCCGGGGCCATAGCCCTCGTAGCGCACTTCCTCGTAATTCTCGCCGTCATTGCCGGCCGCCTTGTTGATGGCCCGCTGGATGTTGTCCTTCGGCATGGACTCGGCCTTGGCGTTCTGGATGGCCAGACGCAGGCGCGGATTCATGGCCGGGTCGGGCATGCCCGTCTTGGCGGCGACGGTGATTTCGCGCGCCAGCTTGGAAAACAGCTTCGAGCGCATCGCGTCCTGACGGCCCTTGCGATGCATGATGTTCTTGAATTGTGAATGGCCGGCCATGGGACTCCCTGGTTCTTGGCGGCGTCCGGATCGCGGCGGGCTTAGGTGCCCCGGATCGGACCTGATTTTCTGGTAAAGCATCGGGTGGTCCGCAAGCCGGATTCCGCCTGGGGAACCGATGCTGGAATGGCCGGCTTATAAAGAAATCGGCGCAATTCGTCCAGCCGGACCGCCCGGTCCGGTCGCGAAAACGTGACTGGTGGTCCCCGCGCCGGCAATCGTAGTTTGTGCTCTCCTGTCTGGAGAGGGCCTGTCTGGAGAGGGCAATGCCGGTTCCACGCCTCCTGCTCGTCTGCCTTGGCATCTTCTGGCTCATGGTCCTGCCGGCCATGGCGCAGGAGCAGTCTGCGCCCTCGCGCTGCCTGGCCATCGCGCAGGCATTTCCACACGTCACCTATGCCAGCTTCATGCCGGCGCAGGCCGGGGCGAAGGAAGAGGTCCGCATCACCTATGCGGGCCACTCGACCTATGTCATCAAGACGCCGGGCGGGGTGCGCATCGCCACCGATTACAGCAGCGCCTATGGCTCCGCCCCGTTGCCCGACGTGGTTACCATGAACAAGGCCCACCGCACCCACTACACAGACGCGCCCGAGCCCGGCATCGCCCATGTGCTGCGCGGCTGGAACCCGGAAGGTGGGCCGGCCCGTCATGCGCTCGGCATCGGCGATGTCTATATCCGAAATGTGCCCACCGATATCCGCAGCTGGGGCGGCGATCTGGAGCGTGACGCCAATTCCATCTTCATCTTCGAGGTGGCCGGCCTGTGCATCGGCCATCTTGGCCATCTCCATGTCCGCCTGAGCGACGCCCACTATGCGGCAATCGGGAGGCTCGACGTGGTGATGGCGCCCGTCGATGGCGGCATGACACTGTCGCTCGACGCCATGAGCGAGATCGCGGAGCGGCTGAGTTCTTCAATCGTCCTGCCCATGCACCGGCATTCCACGCCGATCGGCGCATTCACCGGCCGCATGGGACCTGCCTTCACGGTCGAGTTTCGTGACAGCCCGACGCTGACCGTCTCGCTGCGGACGCTTCCGCGCCAGCGCACCATCATCGTGCTGAAGGGCGTCTGAAACCGCAGTCAGTCGCCGAGATCGCTCCTGAGGCGGTCGAGGATGCTTATCGCATGGCTGGCATATTCGCTGATCCAGCGGTCATGGATGCGCTTGATGGGGAGCGCGTCGAGATGGTTCCAGCGCTCGCGCCCCTCGCGCCGCGCCACCACCAGCCCGGCTTCCTCCAGAACCTTCAGATGCTGCATGACGGTGCAGCGGTCCATGTCGTCGAACTCTTCGCACAACGCCCCGGTGGTCCTCGGCCCGTCCTTCAGCGCGTCCAGCATCATGCGCCGGCGCTGATGCGCCAGAGCCCTGAAAACACGGTCGTCTTCCGCTTCGTTTGACATGTTATATTTTTATAACATATTATGCCTGCCATCAAGGGAAGGAGTTGTGGATATGTCCATTGGATTTCGCGTTTCAGGGCGCATCGGCAAGCCGGTCGCCGAAGTGTTCGACGCCGTCGTCAATCCGGCGAAGCTGTCGGGCTATTTCACCACGCTCGGCGGCGCCAGCGCCCCGCTGGTCGCCGGCACCACGGTGACCTGGTGGAAGACGGTTCCGGTCGAAGTGGACGAGGTGGTGCCCAATCAGCGCATCGTGCTGCGCTGGGACGCAGAGGCCGCCGACGGCCGGCCGGCCTACAAGACCCGCATCGAGATGGGCTTCGAGCCGCTGGAAGACGGCGGCACCTTCGTCACCATCGCCGAATCCGGCTGGCGGGAGGACGAGCAGGGCCGCAAGGCGTCCTACGGCAATTGCGAAGGCTGGTCGCAGATGCTGTCCTGCATGAAGGCCTATGTCGAATACGGCATCAACCTGCGCGAGGGTTTCTACCCGAGCGAGATGCGCGGCGAACTGCCCACTTCGGACAGCAAATGACGTCGAGCGGCAGGTGTCAGCGCCTGCCGCCGCCTCTCGCTTGCGCCTTGCGCCGCCGCGCCAGCATGTTGAGGCCCTCGACCATGGCCGAGAAGCCCATGGCGGCGTAGATGTAGCCCTTGGGCACATGATAGCCCATACCGTCGGCGATCAGCGTCATGCCGATCATCAGCAGGAAGCCCAGCGCCAGCATGACGATGGTGGGATTCTTTTCGATGAAGGCCGACAGCGGATTGACGGCAAGCAGCATCACCGTCACCGCGACGATCACCGCAATATACATGATGGCGATCTCATCGGTCATGCCGACAGCCGTGATGATGGAATCGATCGAGAAGACCAGGTCGAGCAGCAGGATCTGGAAGATCGCGCCCACCAGCGACACCTGGATCGTGTCGCCGATCATCTCGCTCTTGTCGGTGTCGGGATCGACCGAATGATGGATTTCCTTGGTCGCCTTCCACACGAGGAACAGGCCGCCCGCGATCAGGATCATGTCGCGCCAGGAAAAGCCGTGGTCGAACAGCGTGAACACCGGATTGGTGAGCTTCACGATAACGGAGATGGTCGCCAGCAGCAGAAGCCGCATGATGAGCGCGGCACCGATGCCCAGCCTGCGCGCCATCACCCGGTGCTCGGCCGGCAGCTTGTTGGTGAGGATGGAGATGAAGATCAGGTTGTCGATGCCGAGAACGATTTCCAGCACCACAAGAGTGAGCAGGGCTACCCATGCCGTGGGGTTGCTCAACCAGTCGAAGTGGTCGGCGACGAGATCCAGCATGTGTGTTTTGCTCTCCTGAGGAAACGGAGAACGAAATTAGAGACACCACGGGCGACATTCAATGCGTGCGCCCGCTTTTTTTCTGCGCCTCAGGTCCAGAAGGAAGGAACCGCTTCCTCAAGCCGCGGCCCGCGCCGGAACGGCGCGATCCGCTCGGCAAGCCCGGTGCGGTCGGAAATGTCGACGCCGACGCCGCACAGCGTTGCCGGACCGTTGGCCGCCTCGAAACGACCCTTCGGAACCTTGGAGAGAAACCGGTTGAGCGGCTCTTCCTTGTCCATGCCGAGCGAGGAATCATAGTCGCCGCACATGCCCGCATCGGAGATGTAGGCGGTGCCGCCGTTGAGGATCTGGTGGTCGGCAGTCGGCTGGTGGGTGTGGGTGCCGACGACGAGCGAGGCGCGCCCGTCGACGAAATGCGCGAAGCACATCTTCTCGCTGGTGGCCTCGGCATGAAAGTCGAACACCACCGCGTCGGCCTGCTCGCCCAGCGGACAGGCCGCCAGTTCCTGCTCACCGGCCTGGAACGGGTCGTCCAGTTCGGGATGCATGAACACGCGCCCCATGATGTTTGCGACCATCACGCGCGCGCCGTTGCGGGCCATGTAGAGCCCGGCGCCCTTGCCGGGCGTGCCTTTGGGGAAGTTGGCCGGACGCAGGAACCGGTCCTCGCGCGGCGCGAAATTCAGCGCGTCGCGCTGGTCCCAGACGTGGTTGCCGGTGGTCACCACATCCGCACCTGCCTCGATGGTGGCATGGAATATCTGTTCGGTGATACCGAAGCCGCCGGCCGCATTCTCGCCATTGACGATGACGAAATCGAGCCGGAAATCGGAAATGAGGCCGGGAAGCTGTTCCCAAACTGCCGTGCGGCCGGACTTGCCAACCATGTCGCCGAGAAAAAGAAGTCGCATGGCAGGCTTCTAGAGCATTTTTCCACCGAGTGGAATCCCGCCGCTCATCTGGAAACGACGTCGAGATTGTCCGCCTTGCGGAAGCGGTGCAGACCGCGCTCCGTGAGGATTTCGTCCAGCATCACGTCATGTGCCTCGTCCGGCACGCGCTCCACCCGCTGGCAGCCGAATGCCGTGCCGATCAGGCGGGGCCTGAGCCCCCTGGCATGCAGGCGCGCCACGGCACGGTCGTAGTGGCCCGCGCCGTATCCCAGCCGGTGACCGCGGGAATCGAAGGCCGCCAGCGGCAGGAAGATGATTCCGGGGTCGAGCACTGCGGCCTGCGCGCCCGGTCCGACCGTGCCGAAGCCGGTCTGCACCAGTTCGGCCCCGCGCTCCAGTTGCCGAAACACGATCGTTTCCCTGTCGAGCACGGCCGGTACGCACAATCGCGCGCCCTTGTCGCGCAAAGCCGACATCAGCGGCCTGAGATCGATCTCGGACCGGATCGGCAGGAAGCCCGAGATGACGGTGCCCGGTGCAAAATCGATGGCGCGCGCGCCGATTTCCGCCACGCGCAAGGCGAGTTCGATGCGCAAGGTGGCGTCCAGAGCATCGCGCCGTGCCAGAGCCTCGCGCCGGACGGAATTCTTCTGCTCGTTGGGCACCATCATGCGCAGACCATGCGGGAGAAAGCAAAACGGCGGGGGCTGGACTGCGACGTTCCATGACGGGAACCGCAATGTCCGCAAACACGGGTACGCAACACAGACGGAAGGCGACGATCCACGCGACCGGTGGAGAAGTCGATCCCGGGAACCTACAAAGTAGGTGGGCGCCATATGTCCGGGCCCACGGGCCCGGTCAGGGACAGCTCCCTTCGAGATCGATAAGGCCCCGGGGAAATGTCTCTCCTGCCGCGAAGCGCAGACCGTCATGTGCAATATAGGCCGAACCATGCCGCCGCGCCAGAGTCGCCGGACACATCATTGCCGAAAGCCGGCATCTTTCTACATGACCGGTTCCCTTGGCAGCTTCGCCCGGATTGGCTACACACCTGCGCAACCGTTCTTGGAAGGAAGACCATGCGCTTTGAAGGCACCTCGGCCTATGTTGCCGACAAGGATCTGATGGTAGCGGTCAACGCCGCGATCGCACTGGAGCGGCCGCTTCTGGTCAAGGGCGAGCCGGGCACCGGCAAGACCGAACTCGCGCGGCAGGTGGCATCTGCCCTGGGGCTGGAGCTGATCGAGTGGAACGTGAAGTCCACCACGCGGGCGCAGCAGGGCCTCTACGAATACGATGCCGTCTCGCGCCTGCGCGACAGCCAGCTCGGCGACGACCGCTTCAACGACATCAGGAACTATATACGGCGCGGCAAGCTGTGGGAGGCGTTCGCCTCGGACAAAAAGGTCGTGCTGCTCATCGACGAGATCGACAAGGCCGACATCGAGTTCCCCAACGACCTGTTGCAGGAACTCGACCGCATGGAGTTCTTCGTCTACGAGACCGGCGAGACGATCCGCGCCGTGCAGCGGCCCATCGTCATCATCACCTCCAACAACGAGAAGGAACTGCCCGACGCCTTCCTGCGCCGCTGCTTCTTCCACTATATCCGCTTCCCCGACATCGACACGCTGACCCGCATCGTTGAGGTGCACTATCCGGGCATCAGGAAACGTCTGGTCGAGGCCGCGCTCTCGCAGTTCTTCGAGATCCGCGAGGTTCCGGGCCTCAAGAAGAAGCCATCCACCTCCGAAGCGCTCGACTGGATCAGGCTGCTTGTAACAGACGACGTCGCGCCCGAGGATCTGCGCGGCGAGGCCAAGAACGCCCTGCCCCGGCTGCACGGCGCGCTTCTGAAGAACGAGCAGGACGTGCACCTGTTCGAGCGCCTCGCCTTCATGGCAAGGCGCAACGCCTGACGGAGTTTACGGTCTGACGGAGTTTACGCCGTCAGCGGACGGCTCCAGCGCAGGATCATCAGCCGGTAGGGAATGAGCGCGAAGACGGCGATTGCCAGCTTCACCGTGAAGTCGCCCGCCGCCCACGACACCCAGCGCACCACGTCGGCCGAGAAAACACCCATCAGCGGGGCCTGTTCCAGCGCGAACGGCTCATTGGGGCCGAGGAAGGCGAAGGCCGGCGCGAAGGCGACCGAGAAGAACACCAGCGTGTCGAGCACCGAGCCCGCCAGCGTGCCGAAGATCGGCGCGCGCCACCAGCTCTGCCGGCGCAGCCGGTTGAACACGGCGACGTCCAGAAGCTGCGCGGTGAGGAAGGCGGCACCGGAAGCGCAGGCGATTCGCACAAGCCGCGCCGCCGCCGTGTCGAACTCGATCAGACCGAGCTTGTAAAGCAGCGGCGGGCTGACGATGGAGCAGGCCACGGCCGCCATGAAGCCGACAAAGACGACGCGGCGCGCCACCGCCGGGCCATAGCGCCGGTTGGCGAGGTCCGTGACGAGGAAGGCGAAGGGATAGGTAAAGGCACCCCATGTCAGCACGTCGGCCAGAGACAGGCCGCCGAGATCGACATCGAGCGGGAATTGCACAAGCACGTTCGACGCCACGACGACGAGCGCCATGGCGGCCACGAAAGGCAGGTACCTGAGAAGGAATTTCATTTTTTTATCCTGGGTGATGGAACCAGTGCAGCGCCGGCCATCCGGCGGCGCTGCGCAAGATCAGGCTCAGGCGGCCGGCTGTTCGGCAGCCTTCTTGGCGATCTGCTTCTTCAGCAGGCGTGCACGCTGCGACAGCTCGGCCTCATCGGCCTTGGCCAGAAAAGCGTCGAGACCGCCGCGATGCTCCACCGAGCGCAGGGCGGCAGCGGAGATGCGCAGACGCACGTTCTGGTTCAGCACCTCGGAGATGAGCGTGACATTGACCAGATTCGGCAGGAAGCGGCGACGGGTCTTGTTGTTGGCGTGGCTGACATTATTGCCAGTCTGAACGCCTTTGCCGGTAAGTTCGCAAGCGCGGGACATGATTGCACCCTTCAATTCTTGTTCCGGCCAAACTCCGGTGCCCGCGCCATATGGCGCGCGGTCTCCAGCAGGCGGCCTAAAGGAAAGTCGGCGTTCCATAGTGGCATTTGGCCGGGGCGTCAAGCACAAGCTCGCCGCAACAGGGCAAACGGTTTTCTTAGAAAGGCCGGAATTCTCCCTATATGCAGACTGAAAGGGACACGGAGCGCGCCGGCGCTCATGCATCAGGAAACGAGCCATGCCACCCTGCCCGCTTTCTCTCAGGCTTGCTGCAACAGCCTTTCTGTTGCCCGCCCTCGTGCCTTTTGCCGCGACGGCGGCCGCGCCGCAAACCTTCAATGGCGATTACAGCGTCACCTATCTGGGGCTGCCCGTGGCGCGCGCCGCAATCCGCAGCGTCTATGACGGCGACGCCTACAACATTAGCGGCACAGTCAACAGCGCCGGTCTCGGCCGCATTTTCGACGACACGAAAGGCTCCCTGACCGCCACCGGACGCATCACCGGAGCGGGCCCCACCCCGCGCGCGTTCCGTGCCGAATACACCTCGGCCAAAAAACCCTCCCTCGTCGATATCCGTTTCGCCGATGGCATCGTCGCCTCGACGAAGGTGAAGCCGAAGCCGAGGAAGCGCGGCAAGGACTGGGTGGCGCTGGATGCGGGCCATCTGCGCCAGGCGATCGATCCGATCGCCTCCACCATGGTGCGCGCCGACAGCATCGATCAGGTGTGCGGGCGGACCGTGAAAATGTATGACGGTGAAATCCGGGCCGACCTCAGGCTCAGCTTCGCCTCAAAGGGCAATATTTCGGTGAAGGGCTACAAGGGGCCTACCGTGACCTGCCGCATGAATTTCCAGCCCGTTGCGGGCTACCGGCAAGGCAAGAAGTCGCTGGACTATCTGAAAAACCGAAGCCGCATCATGGTCACGTTTGCCCCGGTTGGAGAGACCGGTGTATATGCCCCCATCTACGCGACGATCGGCACCCAGATCGGGACGATCACGGTCAGCGCGCACCGATTCGAGGCCGCAAGGTAGGCGGTCGTGACCGGCTCCGCGCAGTGACGGGGGATCAAACGGGGGATACAATGGGACGGGCAACGCTGATCGGCTTTTCGGCCGTCGCCATGTGGGCGCTGCTCGCATTGCTGACCGACGCCTCCGGCGAAGTTCCGCCATTCCTGCTTTCGGCCATCACCTTCGCCATCGGCACCGGGGTCGGGCTGCTGGCGCGCCTGTTCATGCCCCGGCCGCAGCAGAAGGTCCGCATTCCGCCGCAGGTGTGGGTGATCGGCATTGCCGGCCTGTTCGGATACCATTTCTTCTATTTCACCGCGCTGCGCAACGCGCCGGCGGTGGAAGCCAGCCTCATCGCCTATCTGTGGCCGCTGCTGATCGTCATCGGCTCGGCGCTGATGCCGGGCGAGCGTCTGGCATGGAACCATGTTGCGGGCGCCCTGCTCGGCCTTGCCGGCACCTTCCTCATCGTCACCCGCGGGGGCGGGCTTTCCTTCGACGCCAGCTATGCCTTCGGCTATGCCATGGCCGGCGTCTGCGCGCTGGTCTGGTCGGCCTATTCGCTGCTGTCGCGCCGTTTCCCCTCGGTGCCTACGACGATCGTGACATGGTTCTGCGCGGCGACCTCGGTGCTGTCGCTGGCCTGCCACCTGATGCTTGAGGAAACGGTGCTGCCGGCCAATGCCGGCCAGTGGCTTGCCGTGCTCGGTCTCGGCCTGATGCCGGTCGGCGCGGCCTTCTATGCGTGGGACATCGGCGTGAAGCGCGGCAACATCCAGGTGCTGGGCGCTGCCAGCTACGCCGCGCCGCTTTTGTCCACGCTGGTGCTGATCGCCACCGGCTTTGCCGAGCCCGGCTGGCGCATCCTCGCCGCCTGCCTGCTGATCACCGGCGGCGCCGTTCTGGCCGGCAAATCGCTGCTGTTCGGTACAAGAGTTCCGGCAAAAGCCTGAAGCGGGCCGCGATCCTTGTAGCCCGCTCCTTGCGCTTCAGAAATTGTCCTTGCGGCGGCGGATTTCGGCGAACACCTCGACATCGGCCGCATTTTCCATGCCGAGATGCCTGCGGATTGCAGCATCGCCCCAGCGCAGGAACGGGTTCGTTTCGAGTTCGGCGCCGATGGTGGTCGGCAGCGTCGCCTTGTCCTGCGCCCGCAGCGCCTCGATCTCTCTCGCCCGCGCCTGCAGCGCGGCATTGTCCGGGTCGACGGTGAGCGCGAAGCGGGCGTTGGCCAGCGTGTATTCATGGCCGCAATAGACCGAGGTTGCCGCAGGCAGCGCCGCCAGCTTCTTCAGCGATTCGAACATGACCGGCGGCGGGCACTCGAACAGCCGTCCGCAGCCCAGCGCGAACAGGGTGTCGGCGGTGAAGACCACCTTCGACCCGGGCAGATGGTAGCTGACATGGCCCGCCGTATGGCCCGGCGTGGCGATCACCTCGATGGTCTCGCCGCCGAAGGGAATGCGCGATCCATCCTCCACCGTCTCGTCGATGCCGGGGATCCTGTCCTTCTCGGCTTCCGGTCCGACGATGCGCAGCCCGAAACGTTCCTTCAGGGCCAGGTTGGCCGCGACGTGATCGCCATGATGATGGGTGACGAACAGGCGCGACGGCACCCATCCGGTCCGCCCGATGGCGGCAAGGATCGGCGCTTCCTCCGGCGCGTCGATCAGCGCAACCTCGCCGGTGCCGGAATCGCGCATCAGCACGCCGAAGTTGTCCTGCCGGCACATGAACTGTTCGATTTCTATGGCCATGCCAAAATCTCCGCTTCGCCCCAGAGATAGGCGCTGCAATGGCCCCTGTCACCCCGTGGGACCGATGCTGCTTTGTTGAAGTCGCGGGCCGCACGGGCTACCGTCCCGCCGAACTCGCAACACAGGCTTCCTATGCATTCCGACATCGTCGATCTGCGCTCCTTCTATGCCTCGCCGCTCGGCCGCCTTGCCGAGCGCTCGATCACCATGGCGCTGTCGTCGATCTGGGCGCCCGTTCCGAACGAAAGGCTGGTGGGACTGGGCTATGCCCTGCCCTGGCTGGAACGGTTCGGCTCGGATGCCGAACGCGTATTCGCCTTCATGCCGGCCACGCAAGGCGCCGTGATATGGCCCTCTAGCGGGCCGGCATCCACGGCGCTGGTGTTCGACGAGGAAATGCCGCTGATGGATTCCTCCATCGACCGCATGCTGCTGGTGCACTCGCTGGAACATGCTGAAAACCCGCGCGAGACACTGAACGAGATCTGGCGGGTCTTGTCGCCGGCGGGCCGCGTCGTCATTGTCGTGCCCAACCGGCGCGGCGTTTGGGCGCGCTTCGAGCACACGCCGTTCGGCACCGGCCGGCCCTATTCGCGCGGTCAGCTCGGTGAATTGCTGCGCGAGGCCAATTTCACGCCGGCGGCATGGTCGGATGCGCTTTTCTTCCCGCCCTCGCGCCGGCGTTTCATGATGCGCCTGCACGGCCTGCTCGAAAGCGGCGGCCGCCGGCTGTGGCCGATCTTCTCCGGCGTCATCGCCGTGGAGGCGCAGAAGCGCCTCTATCAGGGCATTCCGGCCGCCCAGCGCGCCTCGCGCCGGGTCTTCGTGCCGGTGCTTTCGCCACAGGGCGCGCCGAGCCTCGGCATGCGCTTCGACCCCGACAGCGCCCCCGATGAGGCAAGGCCGGGTCAGGCGCGCTCCGGAATACCCACCTTCTCCAGATCGAAGGACGTGGTCTGGTAGACCTGGTTCAGCCAGTTACCGAACAGCAGATGGGCATGCGAGCGCCAGCGGTTGAGCGGCGGCCGGGACGGATCGTTGTCCGGGTAGTATTCATGCGGCACCTCGATGGGCGTTCCCGCGGCGACATCCCGGTCGTACTCCTCCTTCAGCGACGTCGAATCATATTCGATGTGGTTGAACATGTAGAGCCGGTTGCCGGTCGGCTCCGACAGCAGACAGGGGCCGGTGACCTCCGATTCCATCAGCAGATCGAGGCCGCAGCCGGCCGGGATGTCGGCGCTGCGCACTTCCGTCCAGCGCGACACGGGCACTGCGAAATCGTCGGAGAAGCCGGCGAGATAGGGCGAGGCCGGCGCATTGTTGCGATGGCGATAGACGCCGAAAGCCTTCTTCTCCAGCGTGTATTTCGGAATACGGTGGAAATGCCACGCCGCCGCCATGGCCCCCCAGCAGATGAAGAAGGAGGAATGGACGTTGCGGGTGGTCCAGTCGAGAATCTGCTCCAGCTCGTTCCAGTAGTTGACCTCTTCGAACGGCAGCAGCTCGATCGGCGCGCCGGTGATGATGAAGCCGTCGAACTTGCGGTCCCGCACCTCCTCCCATGTCTGGTAGAAGGAGATCAGATGCTCCTCGGGCGTGTTCCTGGCCTTGTGGTTGCCGACGCGCACCAGCGTAAGCTCCACCTGAAGGGGGGTGGCGCCCATGAGGCGCGCGAACTGCGTCTCGGTGCGGATCTTGTTCGGCATCAGGTTGAGCAGGCCGATCTGCAGGGGCCGGATGTCCTGCCGCAGCGCCGTGCGCTCGTCCATCACGGACACGCCCTCGCGCACGAGCACTTCGCGGGCGGGAAGCTGATCGGGAATCTTGATCGGCATCGGACAAGCTCCAAAACAAAAGACCGGCGGCGAAATCGCGACCGGTCCCGACATGCTCGTCAGCCTCGGCCTTTTTAGCGACTTCTTTAACGTGGCTGCAAGCCGACCGGCCAAATCACCACGGAATGGACTTCTATCTAGGACCGGGCATGGTCTGCGTCAATGCTCCCCGCCGGACCTTCACCCTCGACATTGCCGTTTGCGCCGGGTATTTCGGTGCGTCTTGCCGGAATGTCCCGGCCTTCCAATGGATTTCGAATCATGACCACGGCACAAGAACAGTCTCGTCCCCAGCCCCGCGCCGGCATTCTGGACATCGAGGCTTATGTGCCGGGCAAGAGCGCCGCGCCCGCCGGCGTGAAGCTGCACAAGCTGTCGGCCAACGAGAACCCGCTGGGCGCCTCGCCGAAGGCGATAGAGGCCGCGCGCGAGGTCGCGGGCCGGCTGGAATTCTACCCCGACGGCTCGTCGACGCGCCTGCGCGAGGCGATTGCCGAGGCGCATGGGCTGAACATGGCCAACATCATGTGTTTCAACGGCTCGGACGAGGCGCTGGCGCTCCTGTCGCGCATCTACCTCGCCCCCGGCGACGAGGCCATCTACCCGCAATATGGCTTCCTCGCCTATCGCATCGCCATCATGGCGGCGGGCGCGACCCCGGTCGTGGCGCCGGAGAAGGACGAGCGCGTCGATGTCGACGCCATCCTCGCCAGCGTCACGGACAGGACGCGCATGGCGTTCCTCGCCAATCCGGCCAATCCGACCGGCACCTACATCCCCTTCGAGGAGGTGCGCCGGCTGCACGCCGGCCTGCCGAAGAACGTGATGCTCCTGCTCGACGCCGCCTATGCCGAATATGTACGCCGCAACGACTATGAAGCCGGCGTCGAGCTGGTGGCCGGGGCCGAGAACGTGGTCATGACCCGCACCTTCTCCAAGGCCTATGGCCTCGGCGGTGCGCGTATCGGCTGGATGTATGCGCCCACCCACATCATCGACGCCGCCGAGCGCGTGCGCGACGCATTCAACGTGACGGCGACCGCCATCGCAGCCGGCACGGCCGCCGTGCGCGACCGCGCCCATGTCGAGCACTCGGTCGCCCACAACGAGACCTGGCTGCCCTGGCTCACCACGGAACTGACCGCGCTCGGGCTCAGGGTGACGCCCAGCGTCACCAACTTCATTCTTGTTCATTTTCCGGAGAATGGCAGGCATTCGGCTTCGGCCGCCGACGAGTATCTGACCGCGCGGGGGTATATCCTGCGGCGCGTTGCAGGCTACGGTTTTCCCAACGCGCTGCGGATGACAGTCGGAACCGAAGAAGCCAATCGCGGCGTTGTCGCCGCACTGACCGAATTCCTGAAAAGTTGAGAAAATGTCCGAACCCCTGTTTGAGAAGATTGCCCTTGTGGGCATCGGCCTGATCGGCTCGTCCCTTGCACGCGCCGTCAGGCAGAATGGCCTCGCCGGCCACATCGCCATCTCCACCCGCAGCGCCGACACGCTGAGGCGCGCCGAAGAGCTCGGCCTCGGCGACACCTACACCACCGATGCCGCGCAGGCGGTGCGCGATGCCGATCTCGTCATCGTCTCGGTGCCGGTCGGCGCGTCGGAAGCCGTGGCGAAACAGATCGCTCCGGCGCTGAAAAAGGGCGCGATCCTCACCGATGTCGGCTCCACCAAGACCTCGGTGATCGCGCAGATGCAGCCGCATGTGCCGCAAGGCGTGCATTTCATTCCCGGCCACCCGCTGGCCGGCACCGAGAATTCCGGCCCCGATGCCGGCTTTGCCGATCTGTTCCAGAACCGCTGGTGCATCTTCACGCCGCTGCCCGGCACCGATCCGGCTGCGCTGGAGAAGCTGTCGCAGTTCTGGCGGCGCTGCGGCGCCAACATCGACACGATGGACGCCGACCATCACGACATGACGCTGGCCATCGTCTCGCACCTGCCGCACATCATCGCCTACAACATCGTCGGCACGGCCGACGATCTGGAAACGGTGACGAAATCGGAGGTCATCAAATATTCCGCCTCCGGTTTCCGCGACTTCACCCGTCTGGCCGCTTCCGACCCGACCATGTGGCGCGACGTGTGCCTGCACAACAAGGACGCCATCCTCGAAATGCTGGCGCGCTTCTCGGAAGACCTCGCCTCGCTGCAACGGGCAATCCGCTGGGGCGACGGCGAGAAGCTGTTCGAGCTGTTCACGCGCACCCGCGCCGTGCGCCGCTCGATCATCGAGGCCGGCCAGGAAGTCGACGCGCCGAACTTCGGCCGTCAGGAGATCGCCCAGCCGGTCAGCACCTGAAGCGCTTTGCCTTCGCAAAAGGCCCGGCCTGCCTGTGCATGCCGGGCCTTTTTCCGTTCAGTCCAGCGGCCCGATCCTGCCCAGCGGAATGAAGCCCAGCGTGGCGTTGCCCCTGACGATCTTAAGCGGCAGTGTCGGTTGCTTGCCCATCATCGCGAGAGCGCCGAAACCCTGCCTTATCTGCCGGGCCTGTTCCGGGATCGCCGTGGCCAGAACCTCCGCCACGGCTTCCGGACTGGTCACGCGGATCATCAGGTCCGCATCGATCAGGCCCTCTTCACCCACGGAACCGGAGCCGGAAACAGAAATGGCGGCTTCGCCGGAGGACAGCTGGAGGTGCGCGATGTCGAAGGCATGACCGCGCAGGCTGCGCGGAGTCGACCGGAGCAGGGCCACGCCGTTTTTCAGCCGCGCCTCGCCCGCGCCGTCGAGCGAAGGCACGTTGCGGCCGTCCAGCGCATCGGCGGTGATGTCCAGCTCCGCGAAACTGCCGCGATAGAGCAGATCGTCGCCCTCCGGCCACAGGTCGAGCGCGAGGTCGGTCACGTTGAACAGCGCAACGGGTTCGCTGTCCTCCGGATCGGTCTGGCCGGAAAGCCCCCGCGTCGTCAGCGTTAGGCGGCTCGGCATCGATCCCGGCAGACCGGTCCGGATATCGAGCTGGTCCCAGTCCAGCCACAGCGGAGCGAGACCCGGCGCCAGCGTGCGCAGCGGACCACGCAGGTTGACCTCGGTCGTCAGCGGACTGAAGATGCTTGTGCTGGCTTCCAGCGCGCCCGTCGTGGCGGCCATGCCCCTGGCATCGTCCTGATAGGCGAGCCCGTTGCACAGTACGGCAAGCTTCAGCGGATAGCCCTCGACGCGCAGCCGGGCGCAGTCGGACCGGATGCCCTGCCGCGAAAGATCGGCGATCGTCTGCTTCGCCCCGTCGCGGATCCGCTCCGCCAGATAGAACCAGCCGGCGCTGTAGAGCCCGAACAGGGCCGCCAGGAAAATCAGAAGCCACAGCAGCCCCCGCCGCCTTTTCGGTTGCGCCTCTTCACTTGACGTCATGCCGCCGCTCTCGCTAACCCGTTGATGCGAGGGAATGGACCCCGCGATATGGCACGGCGCGATTGTCGCCGTGCCCGACTCTGGTCTTGCGATATGGGCGATTTTTGGGTTTTTGGCTATGGCTCTCTGATCTGGCGGCCGGGCTTCGACTATATCGAGGCGCACCGCGCGCGCCTGCATGGCTATCGCCGCGCCCTGTGCATCTATTCCTTCGTCCATCGCGGCACGCCGGAGCGGCCCGGCCTCGTTCTCGGGCTGGACCGCGGCGGCTCCTGCATCGGCATGGCCTTCAGGGTGGAAGGCTCGGCACGCGAGCAGGTGATCGCCTATCTGCGCGAGCGCGAGCAGGTCACGGGCGTCTATCTGGAGCGCATGCTTCCCGTACATCCGGAAGGCGGGGGGCGCGCCGAGGCGGTGGCCTATGTGGCGGATCGCAGGCACAGCCAGTATGCCGGCGCGCTGGACGAGGACGCGGCGGCCGCGATGGTGCGCGGCGCTTCGGGCCAGTCGGGACCGAACGAGGATTACGTGGCGAACACGGTACGCCATTTGCAGGCGCTCGGCATTCGCGACCACTGGCTGGAAGATGTGGGCCGCCGGATTGCGCTTTAGGGATCGTCATTGGCAATTCGCCTCGCTGCCCTATCTTCGGCCCGGCACTGGCCTATGCTGCCGGTGATTCCCGAAAGGAGACTGATTTGCATAAGAGAACGCTCGGCCGCACCGGTCTTGAAATCGCGCCGCTGGTCTTCGGCGGCAACGTCTTCGGCTGGACCGCGGACGAAAGGACCTCTTTCGACCTGCTCGACCGTTTCGTCGATGCCGGGCTCGACGCCATCGATACGGCCGACGTCTATTCGCGCTGGGCGCCGGGCAATTCCGGCGGCGAATCCGAAACCATAATCGGCAACTGGCTGAAGAAAAGCGGCAAGCGCGACAAGGTCGTGCTCATAACCAAGGTCGGCTCCGACATAGGGCAGGGCCGGATCGATCTCTCGCCCATGCACATCGAGAAGGCGGTCGAAGCGTCGCTGAAGCGTCTTCAGACCGACGTGATCGACCTTTACCTCTCCCACTGGCCCGATCCGACCGTTCCCCATGCCGAAACGCTCGGCGCATACCAGCGCCTGATCGAGAAGGGCAAGGTGCGCCATGTCGGCGCCTCCAATCTGGACGCCGGACAGCTCAAGGCCGCGCTCGACGCGGCCGATCATCATAGCCTGCCGCGCTACGAAGTGCTTCAGCCCGCCTATAACCTCTATGACCGCAGCGAGTTCGACGGCCCGCTGCGCGACCTGTGCATGGCCAGGGGCATCGGCGTCATCAGCTATTACGGGCTGGCCAAGGGCTTCCTGTCAGGCAAGTACCGCAGCAAGGCGGATCTCGGCAAAAGCACGCGCGGCAGCAGCGTCGTGTCCTACCTGAACGAGCGCGGCATGCGCATCCTCGCCGCGCTGGACGATGTGTCGGGAAACCATGGCGTCACCCAGGCGCAGGTGGCGCTGGCATGGATCATGGCGCGGCCGGGCATCACGGCGCCCATCGCCTCCGCGACCTCGCTGGAGCAGCTCGAAAGCCTGATCGGCGCGGTGTCGCTGAAGCTTTCGGAAGCCGACATGAAAAGGCTGGACACCGCCAGCGCGCCCTGATGCGTCAGGGCAGGTCGGCGCCCAGTTCCTTCAGCCGCCTCACCGCCGTGGGCGGCATCGGCGGCGGGTTCGGCGCGCGGGCGGCCTCGATCAGCAGTTCATCGCACGCTGCTTCGGTTTCCGTCGTCAGCCTGTGCATG
Organism: Aquamicrobium defluvii; assembly: GCF_004363725.1. GTDB lineage: Bacteria > Pseudomonadota > Alphaproteobacteria > Rhizobiales > Rhizobiaceae > Mesorhizobium > Mesorhizobium defluvii. Next base: position 151,966 of record NZ_SNZF01000003.1, read on the forward strand.
AACTCTTCCCTATCCAGTCCCGGCGGTATGGGCTTGAGGAAGCGCGCCTTGATGGTTCCCGGATAGCGCAGGAACTTGCGGCGTGGCCAGTAGAGCCCCGCCACATGGGCGACCGGGACCACCGGCACACCCAGCTGGGTATAGAGTTCGACGATGCCCCATTTGTAGTTCGGCACATCTCCGGGCGCACGGCGCGTGCCTTCCGGATAGATGATGAGCTGGCGCGGGTTGCGCGCCATCTCCGCCCTGGTGGCGATAACGACCTCCTTGAGCGCGCGGGCGCGGTTGCCGCGATTTACCGGGATCATGCGCATCTTGAGCAGATACCAGCCGAAGAACGGTATCCACATGAGCTCGCGCTTGAGGATGTAGATCGGGTCCCTGAGGTAAGGGAAAAAGGCGATCGTATCCCAGAACGACTGGTGCTTGGGGGCAAGGATGAAAGAGCCCTCCGGCAGGTTCTCCTGACCCGTGATTTCCTTGCGCGTGGCGGCGATCTTCTCATAAAGCCACATGCTGGAGCGCGACCAGAACCGGGGCACGAACCATGCCCGGTGCCGTGGCGACAGAAAATAATAGGGCGCCCAGAAGAACATCTGGAAGATCAGGCTGGCGTAGAAGGCGAAGTTGAAGGCCAGCGAGCGGATGTGAAGCATAGGGCGATGCAAGCCTGTAATCGGAGCAATGCCGGGGAAGCGCAGAGCGCCCTGCCGCCCGCAATTGCGTGGATGCGAAGGAACAGGCGCCTTCGTTACACCAGCTGCGGCAAAAATGGAAACCGGCGGGAAGGGGCCGGGATCATTCCTTTGCGGAAGCATCCGCCACCGACATGCCGGCGTGTTGCAGGCGCACCGGCACCACACCCCGGGCCAGCGCGACGAGATACTTGTTGTATTCGGTGAACAGGACCCTGAGCGCCTGCGGCTTCACCAGCCAGCTTCCGTCGTCGAGCTTCGAGTTGACCACCGGATAGGGTTCCAGCCGCGCATCCCGCAGCAGGCGGCCCATCTCCAGCAGGCTGCGCGGCATATGGTAGTTGTTGGTCACCAGAATGATGCTGCCATAGGCGTGCTCCTCGACCCATTTGGCGCTCTCCTCGGCGTTGCCGATGGTGTCGAGCGCAGCCCGGTCGATGTCGACGCAGCAGGCGAAGAGCTTGCTGTCGCCGCCCATGGCGAGCTGCAGCTGCTTGCGGCTGGCCGCCGGATGCACACCGCTGATCAGCAGGCGCTCGCCCTTGCCTGATTCGAGCAGGTTCATCGCCGCGTCGAGCCGCGACTGCCCGCCCGTCAGCACGATGATGGCATCGGCCTTCTGCGGGTCGAGAGGCGCGGTCATGCGGCTGACATGGCTGGAAAACCAACCGAAGCCGGCTACAAAGCAGGTGGCGACGGCAAGCGTGAAGATCGCAACGACGCGCAGCACAGCGCGGGCACGCCTGCGCGTTCTGACCTCAATGCGCGATGTCTGCACCATCCCGGCTGTCACACCTGTTTCCTTCCCAAGCAAGGATACATGGTAAACCGTGATTCGTGCGCTTTGGCGGAGTGCCGGATGCACATTGAGTTACGAATTGTTTCAGGTCGTGATGCGCGCCGTCACACATCTGCCTGCCCCGCTTCCAGATCGCTGAGATAGGCCACAACCGTCGCGTGGGACGTTGCCGCAGTGAGCGCCCCGATGACCACCACCATCATCAGCACGCCGAGATATCCGGCGGAACCGATGGCGAAATTGCCGAACAGGGCCGCAGCCTGATCGCCCTGCGGCGTCGCCATGTTGCGCGACGACCACCACGAGAAGGCGACGAACACGGCGATGGCGGCGACGCCGCCTGCCGCAGCTCCCTTCATGCCGGTGAACAGGAAACGGTTGCGGAACTGGCGGGCGATGAACGAAGCTTCCGCCCCCACGAAATGCAGCACCTCGATGATGTGGCCGTTGCCGGCCATGGCGCCGCGCGTGGCGAACACCACCGTCATCACCGTGGCCGACAGCATCAGCGCCAGCACGGCGATGCCGATCGTCACCGTCGTGTGCGCCATCGCCACCAGCCGGTCGACCCAGGTCCGGTGATCGTCCAGCGTGGCGCTGGGAACCGCCGTGGCTATGGCGGTGCGCATGGCGGCGAAATCCGGCGGGCTGTCCTCGTTTATCGTGACGATGACGAGGCGCGGCACCGGCAACTGCCCGATATCGAAGCCGGACCCCAGCCACGGCTCGAGCAGGCGAACGGTAGCGGCACGGTCCACGATGCGGGTGCCTTTCACGCCATCGAATTCGGAGGCGATGCCTGCGGCTGTGGCCAGCGCGATCTCCATGTCGATGCCATCCGCCGGCTTGATCTGGATTGTCGCCTCGCGTGAAATCTGGTTCTCCCACACGGATGCCGTGTCGCGCACCAGCGTCACCGCGCCGAAGGTAACGCAGGACAGGAAGGTCATGATGGCGATGACCACCACCAGCGCGCGGCCGGCAATGTTCTGGGCCGGCACGATGGGCGCGGTCTTGCGCGGCGCGCGTTCGGCCGGCACGGGACGCTCGAAATCCTCTTCAGCCGGGGGGGCGGCCTGAACGTCAGTCATAGATGTCCAGCCTTCCATTGGCCAGGATCAGCCGGCGCGCATCGACCTGATCCATCAGGGTGAGATCGTGGGTGGCGATGACCACCGCCGTGCCAAGCCTGTTCAGTTCGATGAACAGCCTGAGCAGCCGCCTTGCAAGCTGCGGATCGACATTGCCGGTCGGCTCGTCGGCAAGCAGGATCTCCGGCTGCTCGATCAGTGCGCGCGCAATCGCCGCGCGCTGCTTCTCGCCGCCGGAGAGCACCGGCGGCAGCACATGCATGCGCTCGCCCAGCCCCACCCACTTCAGCAGTTCCATCACGTCGGTGCGGTAGCTCGATTCCTCGCGGCCGCGCACGCGCAGCGGCAGCGCCACGTTCTCGTAGGTCGTCATGTGGTCGAGCAGGCGGAAATCCTGGAAGACGATGCCGATGCGCCGGCGCAGCAGCGGCAGTTCGGCCCGCGAGATGCGGGCGCGATCCTTGCCGAAGATGGTGATGAGGCCGCGTGTCGGCTTCAGCGACATGAACAGCAGGCGCAGAAGCGTCGTCTTGCCCGCGCCCGATGGGCCGCTCAGAAACTGGAACGAGCCGGCCGGTATGTGCAGGGAGATGTCGCGGAGAATCTCCGGACCCATGCCATAGCGCAGACCGACATTTTCGAAACGGATCACGTTGAACGACCTGAAAGCTGAACGGGCGAAGCGCCGACCGTTTCCTCAGGCCGAAAATCGTCAGGCATGGTTAATGGCAGGTTAAATTCCGGCAATTTCGTCACCGACAGGTGGCCTCCGGTCGTGAAGCATTAACCATTTTCCGGCTAGCTGGCCGGAACGATGTGCGAACGGGGACCAGCATGGCCGCCCACAAGATGGCACGACCGGTTTCCGGCGAAATCATGACCGCCCCGCGGGAACAGACCGACGGGAGCATTTTTTGCGCCTCTGCTGCGTGCGCGGACGATATCGTCGACGCCGACTATGTCACGCTCGGCACTGCTTCGGATATCCGCCCGGCGCGCGAAGACGCGGCAGACGTCAGGGCGAAGACCGGCGCGCCGCAGACGACGGCAGGCGGCATGGCGATGCTGCGCAGAAGCGAGCCGGTCCGCCCGCAACCCTTTGCCCGGTCCGCAGGTCCTGCCTTCTGGCTGGGCGGATGCGGTGTCGCCGCCGCCGCATTCTGGATAGCGGGCGGTCACGCCCTGGTGAGCGGCAGCGAGCTTCTCCGGTGGCCTCCCCAATCGGCGCTCAGCATTTCCGCCGTGACCTCGCACATCGATGATTCGGGAACGCGGGCGCTCCTGTTCGTCGATGGCGAGGCCGGCAATGACGGCACGGCGGCAGCGCAACTGCCGCCGCTGGAAATCCGCGTTACCGGCGATGATGGCCGTGTCACCCGCTACAGGTTGGGGACATTGGACCGCACATTGGCCCCGGGCGAAAGATTCGCCTTTTCGGGACGCGTCGAGGTGCCTAGAAACGGGGTGAAATCCGTATCCGTGGTCTTTGCCGGATAAAGCACCTCCCCCGAAAGCGGAAACCGGTTTCGGGATGGCGAGATGCGAAAAACGAACTGAAGCCAGAGAGATTCCAGCGGGAGTATCGCCAAAATGCCAATCGTGCGCGGCAAGGACATCGAAGTCCTGTTTTCAGCCTCGGCGATCGCCCGCCGCAATCTGGAACTGGCCAAGGAGATCGCCGGCCGCGAATATCACGACCTGCTGGTCATCTCGGTGCTGAAGGGCTCGTTCATCTTCGCCGCCGACCTGATCCGGGCCATGCACGATGCAGGGCTTGCCCCGGAGGTGGAGTTCATCTTCATCTCCTCCTACGGCGCCGGCACGGAGAGCGGCGAGGTCAGGGTGCTGCGCGACATCGACAACGAGGTTGCGGGCCGTGACGTGCTGCTGATCGACGACATTCTGGAATCGGGCAAGACATTGCAGTTCGCCCGTAATCTCATGCTTTCGCGCGGCGCGAAAAGCTGCTCGCTGGCGGTGCTGCTCGACAAGCGCATGCGCCGCAAGACCGACCTCGAAGCGGACTATGTGGGTTTCGACTGCCCCGACCATTTCGTCGTGGGTTACGGCATGGATGTGGGTCACGCCTTCCGCGAACTGCCCTTCGTCGGCATCGTCAAGGGCGATGCCTAGAGCATTTGCAGCCGGACGGAATCGTCCGGCGTAGCACAAATGCGGCCAGACAGGCAGCCGAAGCAACGAGGCGGCATGCGCCGGAATGCCCGGCACTTCGGGCAGGGCGGCGCGTAACTCTTTTCTTACCATGACGGGTCAGCAAAATTCAACTTTTGGCCGCCAGAGTCGGCCCCATGGCAAAGCTTCTGATCGTCGAGGACGATGATTCCGTCCGCATGTTCGTCTCCCGCGCGCTGGAACGCGCGGGCCACCAGATTCATATCGCCGCCGATGGCGCACAGGGGCTGGAAATGATCCGCGCCGCCGATGGCGGTTACGATCTCGTCGTCTCCGACATACGCATGCCCGAGATGGACGGCATCGGGATGGCCCTGTCGGCCGCGAAGAGCTTCCCCGGCCTGCGCATCCTGCTGATGACCGGCTATGCCGACCAGCGCGAACGCGCCGACGAACTGAACGGCGTCATCGTCGATGTCGTCAACAAGCCGTTCTCGCTGGCCGAAATCCGCGGCCGGGTCGATGCGGCGCTGGCGATGGAACTCACCCGCGCCGCCTGAGCCGGCCAGAACGGCGGACGCCCGGATAGATCCGGGCTGCCGCTCTATCTGTTTGTTTCAGCCGCATTTGGCAACGCCGGACGATTCGGTCCGGCTGCAAAATGCTCTACCGCGCTTCCAGAAGTCTTTCGAGATAGCGGCGCTCGACCTGCGGCGACAGCGCATCGCCGAGCCGCTTGCGGATCTCGTCGAGGATGCGGCGGGCGCGCTGAACGTCGATCTCGTCCGGCACCTTCACCGAATCGCCGAAATCCGGCCCCTGCGTGGCGCGCGGCCGGCCGAGCGGATCGCGGTCGGCGCTCTGCTGGCGGCCGCCCTGCCCCTGCTGGCCGTCCTCGCCCATCATCGCCTGCAATTGCTGCATCATGCCGCGCGCGCCCTGCCGCAACGCTTCGAGCGCCCGGCCCTGATGGCCGACGGCGCGGTCGCCCTCGCCTTCGCCAAGCGACTCGCCGGCCTGCCCCATCGATCGGTCGGCCTGCCCGAAGCCCTCGTTCGGCTGCATGCCCAGACCTTCGAGGTCCTTGCCGAGCTGCTGCAAGTCCTTCTGGAGCTGGCCCTGGCCTTCCTGCAATTGCCTGAGCGCCTCGGCCAGTTCCTCCGGGCTCATGCCGCCCTGACCCTGCTGGCCTTCGTTGCCCTGCTGACCCTGCTGCTCCTCGCCTTCCTCGCCCATCCGGCCCTCGTTGCGGCCATTGTCGCCGCGCTGCATCTGGTCGAGGCGGAAGGTCTCGTTCATCATCTCCTGCTGGCGGCGCATGATCTCGCCCAGCTTGTTCATCTGCTGGCTGAACTCGCCCTGCTGGCCCTGCTGGCCTTGCTGCGGCTGCGCCATCTGGAGGTTGTTCATCATGTCCTGAAGCTGGGCCAGGAGGTCCTCAGCCTGCTCGCGATTGCCCGAGCGGGCCAGATTCTCGATCTGGTCCAGCATGCGGTCGAGATCGCTCTGGCGCAGCTCCTGCCCGTTCTGCGGCATGCGGGCGTTGTTCTGGTTCTGGTTGCGTTGCGCGAACTCGCGCAGGAAATCGTTCATCGCCTGCCGCAATTCCTGCATCAGCTTCTGGATTTCCTCGTCGGAAGCGCCATTGCGCAGGGCCTCCTGCAGGGCCTGCTGCGCCTGCCGCAGGCGCTGTTCCGCATCCGAAAGGCTGCCGTCCTCGATGCCCAGCGCCACCTGCCACAGATAGGACACCACATCGCGAAGCTGATCGTCGCTCTCCGCCAGCCTGAGGCGGCTGCGCGCGCTCATCAGCGCCAGATAGCTGGTGGGACTGTCGAACGTATCCTCGGGGCGCAGCGTGACGGCGTCCATCAGGTCGAGCACGCGCTGCTTGGCGTTGGCGTCGAGGCCAAGCAGGCGGCGATGCTCGATCACCGCCCGTGCCAGCGGATTGGTGAAGGTCCGCTCCGGCATCACCATGGCGACGGTCTCGCTGTTGGCGCTTTGGCCGGCATCGTCGGTGGCCGAAAGCGTCAGCCGGATGGAACTGCCGGCCCACACATGCTCGGTCAGGTCCTTCGAGGTCTTGGCCGCATTCGCCTTGGAACCGCGCCGCGGCAGGTTGAGCTTTATTTCCGGCGCATCGTAGAGCGGGCGCGCATCGGGAGCGGGCGCTTGCGTCAGCTCGAACCCGGCCTCGGCCTGCGCCGCGCCATAATCGTCCTCGATCTCGTATTGCAGTTCGAGCGTGCCGTTGACGGCGCGCTTCGGCTCGCCGGCAAAGCGGATCAGCGGCGGCTTGTCCGGCGTCACCGAAAAGGCCCAGCGGCCGATTTCCTGCCGGCCCGATTGCAGCACAAGTTCGCCGTCCTGCGTGAGCGTTCCGGCGAACTGCCTGACGCCGCCCGCAACAGGCGCCGTATCGCTCTCGGACGCCTTGGCGGGATCGATCGCCTGCGCCTCGCGACCTGAAGGCGCATAGCTCAGCGTTTCATCGCCCGATCCGCCGGTGACGCGCAGGGAAAGCGCGCTGTCCTGCGGCGCCGTGAAGGCCGAAACGCCACGGTTGGCATCGGCGGTCAGGAACATCGGCGCCTTGCCGGTATAGGGCGGCGGCGTCACCCAGGCATCGATGCGCGGCGCAACCGCCTCACGCGCCGCCGCCGGCCGGAAGGGATCGGAGAGCCGGCCGCCGAGCGGGCCGAACGAGAAGGCGAAAGAGATGAACAGCAACAGCGCGACAGCCGCGCGCAGGCCCCAGGGATCGCGCTCGGGAATCCGCGCATCGGGAACGGCGGCGTCGAGGCGTCCGAGGCTTGCGGCCATGCGCTTCTGATGCTCGCGCCACAGCGCTTCGCCAAAGGGCGTTTGCGAACCGCTCGGCCTGTCGGCAAGCGTGCGAAGCGGGTTGTGCTCAAGCCTGTTGGCCGATTCGAGGCGGCGGTCGATCTCCGCCGCTGACGGCGGGCGGAAGGAACGCAGCGGCCACAGCGCCGCCAGCGCACCAAGCCCGAAGATCGCCACCAGCGCGGTGCGCAGGCCATCCGGCATCAGCGCGAACACGCCGAACCAGGACAGGCTGACGAAAAGCCCGACGACCAGCAAAAGCGGCAGGACCAGCGGCCAGAAACGCTCGGCGATCATCGCCGCGCACGTCATTGTGCGGCTGAAAAGAAGCCGCTGCTTCAGTCTCCGGGGGATGCTTGCGTCGCGGCGGTCAGTCATCGGCCTTTCCGTGGCCGGCCCTATGGCATGGCCTCTTCGCCAACATTAGCAGTCCAACCATAACAGCAAAGACGGCAAAGGCGAGGCGGCTTCCCGAAAACGTGATCGGAGCGCCCGCCTCGAAACACGCGAGACACGGCATCCGCAACCGCGCCCATCCGGCCTTCAGAGCCAGTCGGGCACGCTGTCGAGCCCGATCAGCTCCTCATAGGTCTGGCGCCTGCGTACGACGGCGAAGCGGTCGCCATCGACCAGAACCTCGGGAACGAGACGGCGGGTGTTGTAGGTGCCGGACTGCACGGCGCCATAGGCGCCGGCCGTGGAAACGGCCACCAGATCGCCTGGCCCCATGCGCGGCAGATTGCGGTCGAGCCCGAGATAATCGCCCGTCTCGCACACCGGCCCCACCACATCGGCCCTGATCCATTCCACATCGGCGGCAGGTTCCGCCACCGGCCGGATGGCATGATAAGCCTCGTAGAGCGTCGGGCGGATCAGGTCGTTCATGCCCGCATCGACAATGAGGAAGTTCTTCGCCTCGGCTTCCTTGAGATAGATCACCTCGGTGACGAGGATGCCGGCATTGCCGACGATCAGCCGGCCCGGCTCGAAGACCAGCCTGACGCCCATATCGCCGAAGCGCTTGCGCACGATCTCGCCATAGGCCACGGGAAGCGGCGGCGGCGAGTTGTCCTGATGGTAGGGAACGCCGAGGCCGCCTCCCATGTCGACATGGGTGATGTCATGCCCGTCCGCGCGGAGCTGCCCGACCAGTTCCGCCATCAGCGCGAAGGCGTTGTCGAACGGCTCCAGATCGGTGATCTGGCTGCCGATATGGGCATCGACGCCGCTGACCTTCAGGCCGGGAAGCGATGCCGCGCGGGCATAGACCTCGCGCGCCCGCGACAGCGGAATGCCGAACTTGTTCTCCGACTTGCCGGTCGCGATCTTGGCATGGGTGCGCGCATCGACATCCGGGTTGATGCGCAGCGATACCGGAGCCACCTTGCCGAGCGCCGTGGCCCGCGCCGACAACAGCTCCAGCTCCGGCTCGGATTCCACGTTGAAGCAGCAGATGCCGGCCTCCAGCGCGAAGTCCATTTCGCCAGACGTCTTGCCGACGCCCGAGAACACGATCTTGCCGGCAGGAATGCCGGCGGCGAGCGCGCGGCGGATCTCGCCTTCCGAAACCGTGTCGGCCCCGGCGCCAAGCTTCGCCAGCGTCTTCAGGACGGCCTGGTTGGAGTTGGCCTTGAGCGCGTAGCACACCAATGTGTCGAGCCCGGCGAACGCCTGGCTGAACACATTGAAATGGCGCGTCAGCGTCGCCGTGGAATAGCAGTAGAACGGCGTGCCGACGGCGGCTGCGATCGCCCTGATCGAGACGTCCTCGGCGTGCAGGACGCCGTCGCGATATTCGAAATGGTTCAAGGTGAAGGTCCGGAAATCAGATCAGCTTGTCGAGAATGAATGGCTTGTCGTTGTCCGGTTTCTGCGGCTCCGGCGGCAGCGGTTCCTTGTTGCGCTCCGCTTCCTTGCGTGCCTCGACCGCCGCTTCATAGGGCGTATCGAGGCCCGACTTGCGCCCGCAGGCGGCAACCGTAACCGTCGCGGCGACCAGCGCCAGCGTCACAAACATCCTGCCTGCGGTCATCGTTCCATCCGTCCGTGCTTCTGCCCACCGCTTTTAGACAAGTTTGGTCGCCAATGCACCCGGCTTCAAGCCTTGGCGAGACGCTTTTTCCAGTAGCGCACCTGACGACGCACCTCGGCAGGCGCGGTGCCGCCGAAGCTCTGCCGGCTCTTCACCGAGTTCTGCACCGAAAGAACCGAGAAGATGTCTGCGGTGATGCCTTCATGGATGGACTTCAGATCCTCCAGCGTGAGCTTTTCCAGCCCCACCTTCTTTTCCTCCGCCAGCGCCACCGCGCGCCCGGTGACGTGATGCGCCTCGCGGAACGGGATGCCGAGCTCGCGCACCAGCCAGTCGGCCAGATCGGTGGCGGTGGAGAAGCCGGAGCCTGCCGCCTTCTTCATGGCGGCAGCGTTCACCGTCATGTCACGCACCATTCCGGTCATCGCCGCCAGCATCAGGTCGAGCGTTTCCGCCGCGTCGAACACGGCTTCCTTGTCCTCCTGCATGTCCTTGGAATAGGTCAGCGGCAGGCCCTTCATCACCGTCAGAAGGCCGATCAGATGGCCGTTGAGGCGACCGGTCTTGGCCCGCACCAGTTCAGCCGCGTCCGGATTCTTCTTCTGCGGCATGATCGAGGAGCCGGTGGAGAAGCTGTCGGACAGGCGCACGAAGCCGAATTGCGGCGTCGACCAGATGACGATCTCCTCCGCCAGCCGCGACAGATGCGTGCCGGCGATGGAGGCGACGGACAGGAACTCCAGCGCATAGTCGCGGTCGGAAACGCTGTCGAGCGAATTGCGGGTCGGCTCGCGGAAGCCCAGCGCCTTCGCCGTCATGTGGCGGTCGATGGGGAAGCCGGTGCCGGCAAGGGCTGCGGCCCCCAGCGGGCTCTCGTCCATCCGCACGATGGCGTCGCGCACCCGCGAAAGATCGCGTGCGAACATCTCGGCATAGGCAAGGCAATGATGGCCGAAGGTGACGGGCTGCGCGGTCTGGAGATGGGTGAAGCCGGGCATGACGGTGGCGGCATGCTCTTCCGCGCGCTCCACGAACGCCGCGATCAGACCTTTGAGGGCTTCGGCGACCCGGTGGAATTCATCTTTCACCCACAGCCGGAAATCGACCGCCACCTGATCGTTGCGCGAGCGCGCGGTGTGCAGGCGTCCGGCGGCCGGGCCGATCAGCTCGGCCAGCCGCGCCTCGATGTTCATGTGGATGTCTTCGAGCTTCGTGGAAAAGGCGAAGTTGCCGTCCTCGATCTCCTTGAGGATCGCCTTCAGGCCGTCGGCGATCTTCTTGCTGTCGTCTGCCGAAATTATGCCGGTTTTGGCCAGCATCTCGCTATGGGCGAGGGAGCCCCTTACATCCTGTGCGTAGAGCTTGCGGTCATAGCCGATGGAGGCGTTGATCGCTTCCATGATCGCGGCGGGACCCGAGGCAAATCGTCCGCCCCACATCTGGTTGCTGGCCTTCTTGTCGGTCATCGCTATAACCCCTGTCCGGAGCAGTTGATAAAATGGCAGACGGCAGAAAACTCTTCCCCACCCCGCGCCTGATTGCGGCGGCCCTTGTGGCCGGTGCCGCAGCCGGCGCGCTCGCGGTATATGTCAGCGGCGGCCTTTCTGGCAACAACGCACCGGGCGCGACTGCCGCGGTTGCCGAAAATGACCGCGTATGCGCCGCCAGGGCTGAGCGCGCCAGGGAAGTTGCTGCGGCCGCGACCGGACATGTCGCCGCCATGCTGCCCGCCGATCCGCCGCAATCTCTCTCCGCCCTCGCCTTCAACGATCCGGATGGAAAGCCGGCTACCCTTGCCGGTCACGCCGGCAAAACCGTGCTCGTCAATCTGTGGGCGACATGGTGTGCGCCGTGCCGTGCCGAAATGCCCGCGCTGGATCAGCTTCAGGAGAAAATGGGCGGCGACGGATTCGAGGTCGTGGCTATCAATGTCGACACCGGCGACGATACGAAGCCGAAAGCCTTTCTCAGCGAAATCGGCGTTTCCAGCCTCGGCTATTACAGCGACCATTCCATGGGCGTGTTCAACGATCTGAAAACCAAAGGGCTGGCGCTCGGGCTTCCCGTTACGGTGCTGGTCGACGACGAAGGATGCCTGCTGGCCCATATGAATGGACCGGCGGAATGGTCCACCCCGGATGCGCTGAAGTTTATAGAAACGGCGCTGGGTGACGCAAAGTAAAGCCTGATTTCCACACGATCCTTAACCGGCTTTCATCGTATCGACACGCAACTGTTGTCTGTCTGTCATATTCGCCCCATACTTCCGATCACGGAACTGAACTCCATTCGGTCAACGATGTATCGGGAGATGACGATGAAGATTCTTGGTATCGCAGCAGGTTTTGCTACCGCACTCACCCTCTGTTCCTCGGTCTCGGCTCTCGCCGCCACCCAGATCAGCTGGTGGCACGCCATGACCGGCGCCAATGCCGAAGTGGTGGAAAAGATCGCCGGCGATTTCAACGCCAGCCAGAGCGACTATGAGGTCGTCCCGGTCTTCAAGGGCACCTATCCCGAAACGCTGAACGCCGGCATCGCCGCCTTCCGCGCCGGTCAGGCCCCCGACATCATCCAGGTCTTCGACGTCGGCACCGGCGTCATGATGGCCGCCGAGGGCGCGATCCGTCCGGTCGCCGAGGTTCTGGAAGGCGCCGGGCTGAAATTCGACAAGAGCCAGTATCTGCCCGGCATCGTCGCCTATTATTCAAAGCCCGACGGCACCATGCTGTCCTTCCCCTACAATTCGTCCTCGCCGATCCTCTACTACAACAAGGATGTGTTCGAGAAAGCCGGCCTCGACGTGAACAACCCGCCCAGGACATGGGGCGAGGTTTTCGAGGCCGCGAAGAAGATCAAGACCAGCGGCGCCGCTGCCTGCGGCTACACCTCGACCTGGCTCACCTGGATCCATCTCGAGAACTTCGCCGCATGGAACAACATCTCCTACGGCACCAACGAGAACGGCCTTGCCGGCGGCGATGTCGAACTGAAGATCAACGCGCCGCTCTACGTCGACCACTTCCAGGCGATCGCCGATCTGGCAAAGGATGGCACCTTCAAATATGGCGGCCGCACCTCGGAAGCCAAGCAGCTCTTCCTCGCCGGCGAATGCGGCATCCTCACCGAATCGTCGGGCGGCCTCGGCGACATCGTCAAGTCGGGCATGAACTACGGCATCGGCCAACTGCCCTATGACGAGAACGGTGTGGGCCCGCAGAACACCACGCCCGGCGGCGCCAGCCTGTGGGTGATGGCCGGCAAGTCCGACGAGCAGTACAAGGGCGTTGCCGCCTTCTTCAACTATCTGTCCCAGACCGACGTGCAGCAGTTCCTGCATGAGCAGTCCGGCTACCTGCCGGTGACGCTGGCCGCCTATGAGGCGACCAAGGGTTCGGACTTCTACGAGAAGAACCCCGGCCGCGAGACGCCGATCCTGCAGATGATGGGCAAGGCGCCGACCGAGAACTCCAAGGGCGTGCGCCTCGCCAACCTGCCGCAGGTGCGCGACATCCAGAACGAGGAGTTCGAAAAGATGCTGGCCGGCCAGCAGACCGCCCAGCAGGCGCTCGATGCAGCCGTGCAGCGCGGCAACGCCGCGATCAAGGATGCGATCGGCAACTAGGCCCTCGTATGAATACCGATCAGGGGCGGCATTCCTTGCCGCCCCTTTCCGCCATCCATGCCATGCTTCCTTCCACGGCCGGCGGCAGGCACGACGGCACGAAATTCTGCATTTGCGGCGGCGCGCGTCCGGCCACTGCTGAACCGATGTCTGGAAACGGGGACGCCAGGGCTGGAGGAGAGGCCATCGCATGACGCCACGCGTCGTTTTTCCAAACCGCATCCTGCCCTATCTGCTGCTGGCTCCCCAGCTCGCCATCACGCTGGTGTTCTTCTATCTGCCGGCGGTACAGGCGCTCTACCAGTCCATGCTGCGCGAGGACCCCTTCGGCCTCAGGTCCCGTTTCGTGTGGTTCGCCAATTTCAGGAAGGTGCTGGCAGATCCCGCCTATCTGAACGCGCTCCACGTCACCGTCGTCTTTTCCGTGGCGACCGCCGTCGTCGCCATGGGGGTGGCCCTGCTTCTGGCGGTGATGGCCGACAAGGTGGTGCGCAGCCGCGGCCTTTACCGCACCCTGCTGATCTGGCCCTATGCGGTGGCGCCGGCCATTGCGGGCATGCTGTTCCTGTTCATGTTCAACCCCTCCATCGGCACGCTGGCCGTGCTGCTGCGCAAGGCCGGCATAGCGTGGGACCCGCTGCTCAATTCGACCGATGCCATGGTGCTTGTGGTGACGGCTGCCGCCTGGAAGCAGATCAGCTACAATTTCCTGTTCTTCGTCGCCGGCCTTCAGGCGATCCCGAAAAGCCTGATCGAGGCGGCAGCCATCGACGGCGCGAGGGAGGTGAAGCGCTTCTGGACCATCGTCTTCCCGCTGCTGGCGCCAACGACCTTCTTCCTGCTGGTCATCAACACCACCTATGCCTTCTTCGATACCTTCGGCATCATCCACGCGGTGACCGGCGGCGGCCCGGGCAAGGCGACGGAAACGCTGGTCTACAAGGTCTACAATGACGGCTTCGTCAACCTGATCCTTGGCGAATCCGCCGCGCAATCGGTGATCCTGATGATCATCGTCATCGCGCTCACCGCCATCCAGTTCCGCTACGTGGAAAGGAAGGTGCACTATGGCTAGAGCATCGGACCGAAAAGTGGCATCCGGTTTTCGGAAAGATCCGGTGCTCCAACAAAAAAGCCCTAAAACTCCGGCCAGCGGGCATGACAAGCTGATGATCGGTCAGTCGTCGGCCGGCATCTGGCTCGCCCACGCCATCCTCATCCTCGGCGTGGTCATCGTCGCCTTTCCGATCTACTACACCTTCGTCGCCTCCACCCATTCGCTGCAGACGATCCTGCGCCCGCCGCTGCCGCTGCTGCCGGGGCCGGAATTCTGGACCAATTATTCGCAGGCGCTGACCGGCGGCGGCACCCGTATCGGCGGCGTCGGTGTCGTCACCCTGCTCGTCAACACCACCGTGATGGCGCTGGGCATCGCCATCGGCAAGATCGTCATCTCGATCCTGTCGGCCTATGCCATCGTGTTCTTCCGCTTTCCGTTCCGGATGACATTCTTCTGGGTCATCTTCATCACCCTGATGCTGCCCGTCGAGGTGCGCATCCTGCCGACCTACAAGGTGATGGTCGATCTCGGCCTCATCGACACCTATGCCGGGCTGATCGTGCCGCTGATCGCCTCGGCGACGGCAACGCTTCTGTTCAGGCAGTTCTTCATGACCATTCCGGGCGAGCTGGTCGAGGCCGCGCGCGTCGACGGCGCGGGGCCGTGGCGCTTCTTCTTCGATATCCTGCTGCCGCTGTCGCGCACCAACATCGCGGCGCTGTTCGTCATCCTCTTCATCTACGGATGGACGCAATATCTGTGGCCGCTTCTGGTCACCAACAGCAACGACATGAACACCATCGTCATCGCGCTGCGCAAGATGATCTCCTTTGCCGATGCCGACACCCAGTGGCACCTCGTCATGGTGACGTCGATCCTCGCCATCATACCGCCGATCGTGGTGGTGGTGGCCATGCAACGGTGGTTCGTCAAGGGCCTGGTCGAGTCGGAGAAATAGAATATGGCGACAGTCGATCTCAACGATGTGCGCAAGGTGTATGCCGGCGGTTTCGAGGCGGTAAAGGGCGTCTCGATCGCCATTCCCGACAAGGCGCTGTGCGTTCTGGTCGGACCCTCGGGCTGCGGCAAGTCCACGCTGCTGCGCATGATCGCCGGGCTGGAGACCATCTCGTCCGGCACGATCTCCATCGATGGCAAGGTCGTCAACAATATCGGCCCCACCGACCGCGACATCGCCATGGTGTTCCAGAACTACGCGCTCTATCCGCATATGAGCGTCTACGACAACATGGCCTACGGCCTGCGCAATCGCGGCACGCCGAAGCCCGAGATCGACAGCCGCGTGCGTGCCACGGCCAAGACCCTCGAGCTCGATCAGCTTCTCGACCGCAAGCCGCGCCAGCTTTCCGGCGGCCAGCGCCAGCGCGTCGCCATGGGCCGCGCCATCGTGCGCAACCCCAAGGTCTTCCTGTTCGACGAGCCGCTTTCCAATCTCGACGCCAAGCTTCGGGGCCAGATGCGTGTCGAGATCAAGAACCTTCAGCGCAATCTGGGCGTCACGTCCGTCTACGTCACCCACGACCAGCTCGAAGCCATGACGCTGGCCGACATGCTGGTGGTCATGAACGCCGGCGTGATCGAGCAGATCGGCGCGCCGATGGACGTCTACGAAAAACCGGCCTCGACCTTCGTCGCCGCCTTCATCGGCGCTCCGCCCATGAACCTGATGGCACTGACGCATGGGGCGGACGGCACGGCGACGGTGGCGGGAGGAGCGAAGATCGCCGGCCACGTGCCCGAACAGGCAGCGATCCTCGGCCTGCGGCCCGAGGATGCGATCGTCCCGGCGCCCGACGCCACGCAAAAAGGCGCGCTCTCACTGCCGGTGGCGGTGGAGGCCGTGGAACCTGTCGGGATGGAAAGCTTCCTGCACTGTGCCATCGCAGGCGAGCGCATCGTGGTGCGGGTGCCGGGCCGCAGCATGGTCCAGCCCGGCGACCGGCTGGAGATCGCAGCCGGCCTCGACCGGCTGCACTTCTTCGACAAGGACGGCAGGCGGGTTTGAAACCCGCCCGGCCTTTGAAGATCAATTGGCGATGCGGCGGGCGAATTCGGCCAGCGCCTGCTGGTAGATGGTCGCGCGGTTCCAGTCGTTCCAGTGCTTGTAGTTGATCTGGCCGGGCCCGTATCCGCCGCCCGGCTGCCAGCCATGGCCGCGCAGGAAGTTGGCGGTCGAAGCCAGCACGTCGGCACGCGAGCGGATCAGGTCGCGACGTCCGTCGCCATCGAAATCGACGGCATATTCGAGATATTTGGACGGCAGGAACTGGGTCTGGCCGAGTTCGCCGAACCCTGCGCCGCGCATCCGCTCGGCCGGGATATAGCGCTTCTGGGCGATGATGAGAGCCGAATCCAGCTCATTGGTGAAGAAGGCGGAGCGGCGGCAGTCATAGGCCAGCGTCGCCAGCGGACCGAACACGCTCCTGTTGCCTGAATTGGCGCCGAAGCCCGTCTCCATGCCCCAGATGGCCAGAAGCACTTCCGGCTGGACGCCGTATCTCTGCTCGATGCGGCGCAGCAGCGAGGCTTCGGACTTCATGTAGCCCTTGGCCTTCTTGACGTAGGAAGCCGGCGCGCGGCGCTGCATGAAATCCTCCAGGCTGCCGCGGAAAGCCTTGTGCTGGGCCCGGTCGATCTTGATCACCCCGGTATCGTACTTCACGCCCTGAAGGGGGCGCGTGTCGATGCCGCGCGCCTTGGCGTCGGCGGTGTAAGCGCCTACCCATGCATTGAAGCCGCTGGCGTCATTGCCGCATTTTCCGGCGGCATGCGCGGCTCCCGCCGCCGTCAAGGCGGCAAACGCTGCCGCAGCAAAAAAACGTCCTTTGGCAAGAACTGCCATATTGGTCTCCTGAGTGCCTGAATCACGTCCCCGCGCGAATTTGCCAGTCCTGCGTGCACTTGTCATCGCTGTCCCGCAAGCCTGCGCTGCAAGCCGGGCTCTGTGCAGGCGGAACTCGATCTAAATGTGGCAAAGAGGCCACATGGCGAAATTGGGCATTTACCATGTATGCGATTGTAGCGGCATCATGTTTCAACTTGCCCTCGACATGCGCTACTGAGCCTGAGCGGCAAAACCGGCAGAACATCAATGATGGGCACTTCACGCGCTTTTGATCGATACCGCCGCTCGGCAGGCGAAAAGACGACACTGCCACGGCTCATTGCCGGAACGCTGATCGTGATTGCCTTCTGGGTTGTGAGCTCGTTCGCGGCCATCGGTATCGGCTCCTATCTCTTCGGCATGGGCCGCATCGGGGCAGGCGAAGCCCTCGAAACCGACCTGATGATGGACTTTATCGCCTCTCCGGCGGGCATCGCGGCCATGCTCCTGTCCTTCTCTGGGATATGGGTCGGTCTTTGGCTGGCCATGCGCTTCGTGCATCGCCAGCCCCTTTCCGCCCTGTTCGGCGCAGGCCGGCGCCTGTCGCGCGGCGGCTTCGCCAGGGGTTTCCTCGCGGTGATCCTCACCTCCCTGCTCTCGGAAGCGCTGATCTACCTGATCCGTCCGGAAATCGTCAGGGGCCCCATTCCGCCCGCAAGCTGGCTGCTTTTCCTTCTGCCGGCCGTTTTGCTGACATTCATCCAGACTTCGGCCGAGGAAGTGCTTTTCCGTGGCTATATGATGCGTGGGCTGGCCGCACGCTTTGCAAGCCCGCTCGTCTGGTTCCTGCTGCCCGTGATCGTCTTCACCGCGCTGCACTGGGGCGCTTCGGCAAATCCGGCCGTCCATCTGTCCGGCATTCTCACCATAGGAGCCTTCGCGCTGGTGCTCGCGGCCACGGTCTGGCTGACCGGCAATCTGGGCGCCGCGTTCGGCGCCCACCTTGCCAACAACCTGTTCGGCTTCACGCTGATCTCCCATCAGGACACCTACGGCGCACTTGCCCTTTTCATGGGCGCATCGCTCGAAGGTCCGGGCTGGACCGCGACCGACGCGGTCCTGCTCACCCTTATCGGCTTCGCCTGCAGCGCGCTGACCCTGGCCCTTCTGGTTCATCCGCGCTCGCCCCTCAAGCTGCAAACGGAACCGGAAGACGTCGCAGCCCCTGTTCCGTCTCAGCGTCAGCCTTGACTCCGGCCCGTTTTTCCTGTCTTAAGCGCACAATTCTGCGACAAGTCTTCTTTTCGCGAAGCTGACCGGGGCGCCGGGCCTTTCATGGCTGCGTGTCGACCCCGGAGGCCAACACCCGGCAGCGCGATGCGCCCCCGGGTGCTTTTCGGCTTTGGTTTCGTTTGGAGAAAGGCCGGAGCGGCACTACCTCTCGTCCATCCATGGACGGCAGGGAAAAGGAAGAGACATGTTTGAATCGCTGCAGGAACGCCTTGGCTCGATCCTGAACGGCCTTACCGGCCGCGGCGCGCTGTCGGAGGCCGACGTCTCGGCCGCGCTGCGCGAGGTTCGCCGCGCCCTGCTGGAAGCCGACGTCGCGCTCGATGTCGTGCGCTCCTTCACCGACAGGGTGCGCGAGCAGGCTGTCGGCGCTGCGGTTCTCAAGTCGATCAAGCCCGGCCAGATGGTGGTCAAGATCGTCCATGACGAACTGGTCGCCATGCTGGGCGAGGAGGGCGTGCCGATCGACCTCAACGCGCCCGCCCCGGTCGTCGTCATGATGGTCGGCCTACAGGGTTCGGGCAAAACCACCACCACCGCCAAGATCGCGCGCCGCCTGACCGAACGTCAGGGCAAGAAGGTGCTGATGGCCTCGCTGGACACGCGCCGGCCGGCCGCGCAGGAGCAGTTGCGCCAGCTTGGCGAGCAGACCAAGGTTGCCACGCTGCCGATCGTCGCCGGCCAGTCGCCTGTCGACATCGCCCGCCGCGCCGTGCAGGCGGCGAAGCTCGGCGGCCATGACGTCGTCATTCTCGACACCGCCGGCCGCACCCATATCGACGAACCGCTGATGGCCGAAATGGCCGAGATCAGGACGGCCTCGAACCCGCACGAAATCCTGCTCGTCGCCGATTCGCTGACCGGTCAGGACGCGGTCAACCTCGCCCGCAATTTCGACGAGCGCGTCGGCATCACCGGCCTCGTGCTGACCCGCATGGACGGCGACGGGCGCGGCGGCGCCGCCCTTTCCATGCGCGCCGTCACCGGCAAGCCGATCAAGCTGATCGGCACCGGCGAGAAGATGGATGCGCTGGAGGAGTTTTATCCCAAGCGCATCGCCGACCGCATTCTGGGCATGGGCGACATCGTTTCGCTCGTCGAGAAGGCAGCCGAAACCATCGACGCGGAAAAGGCCGCGGCGATGGCGAAGAAGATGCAGTCGGGCAAGTTCGATCTGAACGACCTCGCCGACCAGCTTGGCCAGATGCAGAAGATGGGCGGCATGGGCGGCATCATGGGCATGATGCCCGGCATGGGCAAGATGAAGGACCAGATGGCCGCCGCCGGTCTCGACGACAAGATGTTCAGGCGCCAGCTCGCCATCATCTCCTCGATGACCAAGGCCGAACGCGCCAATCCCGACATCCTCAAGCACAGCCGCAAGAAGCGCATCGCCGCCGGCTCCGGCACGGATGCGGCGGAGATCAACAAGCTGCTCAAGATGCATCGCGGCATGGCCGACATGATGAAGGCCATGGGCGGCAAGGGCAAGGGCGGCGGCATGATGCGCGGCCTCATGGGCGGCCTCGCCTCGAAGATGGGCATGGGCGGCCTTGGCGGCATGATGGGCGGCATGCCCGACCTGTCGAAGATGGACCCGAAGCAGATCGAGGCGCTGAAAAAGCAGGCGGAAGCCGCCGGTCTCGGCAAGGGACTGCCCGGTGGACTTCCGGGCGGCATGCCTGGTGGTCTGCCCGGCGGTCTGCCGGGTCTGGGCGGCGGTCTTCCCGGCCTGCCCGGCGGCATGAAGCTGCCCGGCCTCGGCGGCCTTCCCGGCAACAAGAAGAAGTGAGGGAACGATGAGCGAAGACAGGAACCTCGACGAGGCGAAGCGCCTGCTCGCAGGCTACCGCTCCTCGATCGACAACATCGACGCTGCCCTCATCCACATGCTGGCCGAGCGCTTTCGCTGCACCAAGGCGGTGGGCGTGCTCAAGGCCACCTATGGCCTGCCGCCTGCCGACCCGGCGCGCGAGGCCCAGCAGATCGAGCGCCTGCGGCGGCTGGCCGACGACGCCCATCTCGACCCCGACTTCGCGGAGAAGTTCCTAAACTTCGTCATCCGCGAGGTCATCCGCCACCATGAGCATATCGCTGCCAATGGCGGCGCCTCCCAACCCGGCTGAACCCAGGCCGGACCGAACACAGACCGAGACATCAGAGCTTTAGGAGAAAGAAAATGGCACTGAAGATCAGACTGGCCCGCGCGGGCTCCAAGAAGCGTCCCTACTACCACATCGTGATCGCCGACGTGCGCAGCCCGCGCGACGGCCGCTTCATCGAAATCGTGGGTGCATGGAACCCGATGCTGCCGAAGGACGGCGACCGCGTGAAGGTCGACGCCGACCGCGTCAAGCACTGGCTGGACCACGGCGCCCTGCCGACCGACCGCGTCGCCCGCTTCCTCGACCAGAGCGGTATCGCCAAGCGCGAAGCCCGCAGCAACCCCACCAAGGGCCTGCCGGGCAAGAAAGCCCAGGAACGCGAGGCTCTTCTCAAGAAGGCTCAGGAACAGGCTGCCGCCGCGCTTGCCGCCGCTGCCGCCCCGGCCGAAGCCGGCGCAGAGTAAGCCAGGACTTACATTCAGGAAAGGCCGCCCCGGGCAGACCGGCGCGGCCTTTTTATGCTGCCGGAGGGATCAGTAGCCGTCCCTGTAACGGCGGTCGCCGTAGCGGCTGTGGCTGTAACGGTCGTCATAGCGATTGCCGTAGTAGCGATCGTCGTAGCCGCGCGGGCATTGCGCGGTATAGACGCGGCCATATCGGTCGCGATAGCGGCAGCGGTTCGGCTCGTTGGCGGAACCGATCAGCGCGCCCGCCACGGCTCCAACGGCGCCGCCGACAAGCGCACCCTCGGCACGGTTTCCGGGCGAAGCGACGGCGGTACCGATGGCCGCACCGCTCAGACCGCCTATGGTCGCACCCTGTTCGGTCTGCGAGCATGCGGCAAGCGGCACGAGCAGACCCATCACCACGATCAATTTCTTCATTGTCTCAACCTCTCGCGGACAGTTTCTGTCCCTCACCACCCCGATAACGTGCGGAAACGGGATTCGATCCGGGGCCGCGCAAATCAGTGGCAGCCGGCGGATGAATGGCGGCTGAACGCGATTCCGGCATCCGAAACCCCATGCGAAGGTTGACAGGAGCAAGCCTCGTCGTTTATGAGCCTGTCACAACTTCGGCGCGCTTTTGGGCGCGCTTTTCAGTTACGCCCGCAAAGGGCCAAATTGACGGGCAATACCATGAAGATCAAAAATTCGCTCAAGGCGCTGAAGGCACGTCACCGCGACAACCGCCTGGTTCGCCGCAAGGGCCGCATCTACATCATCAACAAGACCGACCCGCGCTACAAGGCCCGTCAGGGCTGAGCCACAGCTTCGCCGGGGCTGCAAGCCTTTCAGGGTGCCGCCGCTCCGCTTATACGGCTCACGCGAAATTCAGTTTGACGAAGCGCATGACGGGGTTAGATTCCCTTTCATGCGCTTTGTCGTTCTCATCGCCGCGACACTCCTGTCGCTGGACGCCGCGGCCCTTGCCGCTGCGGCAAGCGAGCCTGCCCGCCACAGCGATCCTGCGGAGAACACGCTCGAAAGGCCCGCCGAAAGCCGCGCGCAGAAGATCGACCGGCTGTTCGCGGAGCTGAAACGCGAAGGCAATGCCAAAGCCGCCGAGCGCATAGCGCGCCGAATCCAGCAGGAATGGTCCCAATCGGGCAGCGCCTCGGTGGACCTCATGATGCAATGGGCGCAGAAGGCGGCGGCAGCCCGCAAGTATGACGTGGCGCTCGACTTCCTCGATCAGGTGGTGACCTTGCAGCCGGATTTC
This sequence comes from Aquamicrobium defluvii, assembly GCF_004363725.1. Classification (GTDB taxonomy): domain Bacteria; phylum Pseudomonadota; class Alphaproteobacteria; order Rhizobiales; family Rhizobiaceae; genus Mesorhizobium; species Mesorhizobium defluvii. Next base: position 174,210 of record NZ_SNZF01000003.1, read on the forward strand.
GCCGAGGGCTGGAACCGGCGCGCCACCATCCACTACACGATGAAGAACTACGCCAAGTCGATGGCCGACATCGACCGCACGCTGAAGCTGGAGCCGCGCCACTATGGGGCGATTTCCGGCTTGGCCCGCATCATGTCCGACACCGACCGCAAGGAGCCCGCCATCGCTGCCTGGCAGCGCGTGCTCGACGTCTATCCGGCCCTGCGCGCTGCACAGGACCAGCTGGCGAGGCTGTCCGAGGAAATTGCCGGCCAGAGCATCTGAGCGACCCCGGCCAGCCCCCGCGGCGCTATTTGCGGGGCGATCCCTCTGCCCCGATGTCGGCGATGCGCAGCATGTTGGTCGCGCCCGATGTTCCCAACGGCACACCGGCGGTGATGATGATGCGCCCGCCCGCTGCGGCAAAGCTTTCCTGCACCGCAATGCGGCAGGCGCGGTCCACCATGTCGTCCAGATCCGTGGCATCCTCGGTCACCACGCAATGGGTGCCCCAGGCAAGCGACAGACGGCGTGCCGTCTCGAGGATCGGCGAAAGGGTGATGATCGGCACCTTCGGACGCTCGCGCGCGGCGCGCAGGCCGGTTGCACCGGAAGCCGTGTAGGTAACGATGGCCGACAGTTCGAGCGTTTCGGCGATTTCGCGCGCGGCGTAGGAGATGGCGTCCGGGCCGGTCGGCTCCGGCGTCGAACGCTGGGCGTTGATGATAGCCGGATAGGTGGGGTCCTTCTCGACGCGCTCGGCGATACGGTTCATGGTGGCGACCGCCTCGACCGGATAGGCCCCGGCGGCGGATTCGGCCGACAGCATGATGGCGTCGGCCCCTTCGAACACGGCGGTCGCCACGTCCGACACCTCGGCGCGGGTCGGCACGGGTGCCGAGATCATCGATTCCAGCATCTGGGTTGCAACGACCACCGGCTTGCCGGCCTTGCGGGCAGCTCGCGTGATCTGCTTCTGGATGCCGGGCACCGCCTCGGGCGGCATTTCCACGCCGAGATCGCCACGCGCCACCATCAGCGCGTCGGTCAGTTCCATGATCTCGGAAAGCCGGGCCACCGCCTGCGGCTTCTCGATCTTGGACAGGAGCAGCGCCCGGCCATTGGCGATCCGGCGGGCTTCGATCAGGTCTTCGGGGCGCTGGATGAAGGAGAGCGCGATCCAGTCGACGCCTGCCTCCAGCGCGGCATCGAGGTCGGCACGGTCCTTCTCGGTCAGCGCGCCGACGGGCAGGTCGGTATCGGGCAGCGATACGCCCTTGCGGTCGGAAATCGACGTGCCGGCCACGACCACGCACTGGATTGAGCGGCCGTCGCATCTCACCGCCTTCAGCTCCAGCTTGCCATCGTCGATCAGCAGGCGGTGCCCCGGCTCCACCGACTTCAGGATTTCGGGATGGGGCAGGTGAACGCGCGTGGCATCGCCCGGCGCGGTGTCGTCGTCGAGGGTGAAGGTCTGGCCGACGGCAAGCGTTTCCTTGCCGTTGGCGAAGCGGCCAACGCGCAGCTTGGGACCCTGCAGGTCGGCGAGAATCCCGATCGGACGCCCGACCTCGGCCTCGACGGCCCGGATGCGGCCGATCAGCGTGCGCATAAGCTCGTGATCGGCATGGCTCATATTGATGCGGAAGACATCCGCACCCGCTTCGAAAAGTTTCTTCAGCGTGGCCTGCTCGGAAGAAGCCGGACCGATTGTTGCGAGTATCTTGACCTTGCGGCTACGTCTCATTGACCGTTCGTTCCTGAGGCCGAAGCCCCGTCTGTTGCCGGTTGCTCGGTCAGCTGGACCATCCAGTTCGACTGCTCTCCGGTGTCGTATTCCTGGAAGCCGGCCCGCTGGAAGCCTCGTGCCACACAATCGGTGACGCCGGCGATCTTGAATTCCTTTTCCGCCACGCACATGTTGATCGGCCCGTCCCAACGGCCGCCGCGTTCGGCATCTTCTGCATAGAGATAGTAAAACCGCGATGACAGCGGCCCCTCGATCAGCGTCTTGCAGCTCGACGCCTCGATGTGCCACCAGCCTTCGGTGATCCAGCCGGCCTTGGCCCTGTAGCCGATGCCGACGCCGACGAGGCTCTGCGTGGCATTGCAGACCCGGAAATCGGCATGGGCAGGCGTGGCCTGCGCCAGAACGGCGATGACAGCTGCGGCGAACGGCAGTACCGCCAGGAGCGCCCTGCCTGCGCCGGAACGGACCCTGTTCATACCCCTCAGCATCGATCCCTTCATGTGCTTCAGCCCCTTTTCGGCAAACTGCGCACGCATGTCAACGCGAGGCAGCATATAAATCCAATCGATTTAAATCAGCAGAGCGCGGTGGTTTGTCGCCCGCAGCGGAATTCTGGAGAAAACCTTGTCCAAACCACGGCCCAAGCAACGGCCCAAGCAACGGCATTGCACACATGCCCCCTTCGTGGGATGAGACTAGAGCATTTCCGCCCCCTCCAGAATCACGGAAACGTTGCAAGGTGCTGTTTCTGCGCAATTCCGGACGGAAAGCCGGTTCCCACTTCGACTTCTGAATCTGCTCTATCATCCAGCCCGGAACGAAAAACGGACCTTTCCCCGCAGCCATGACCCGATCCACAGTTTTTGCTCCTTTCGATCTGGTCAAAGGCGATGCCAGCCGCGGCATCCTGCTTGTCTGCGATCACGCAAGGCGCGACCTGCCGCAGGACTACGGTACGCTCGGCCTGCCGGAGGCGGAGTTCGAGCGCCACATCGCCTATGACATCGGTGCCGAGGCGGTGACGCGCGAGCTGGCCGCCCTGCTCGGCGCGCCGGCTGTGCTGGCAAACTTCTCGCGCCTGCTCATCGATCCAAACCGCGGCGAGGACGACCCGACCCTGATCCGCCAACTCTACGACGGCACCATCATCACCGGCAACTATCCGCTTTCCGGAGCGGAACGGCAGCGCCGGCTCGACATGTTCTACAGGCCCTATCACGACGCCGTTTCGGCCGCGACGGCAGCGGTCGCCGCCCGTTCAGGCCGCGCGCCGTTCCTGTTATCCGTGCATTCCTTCACCCCGTCCATGCAGGGCATCGCCCGGCCATGGCATGTCGGCGTGCTGTGGGACCGCGACGACCGCGTGGCGAAACCATTGATCGAGGCGCTCGCAGCGGACGGCGCGCTCACGGTCGGCGACAACGAGCCTTATGACGGTGCGCTGCGCGGCGACACCATGTTCCGCCACGCCATCGTCAACGGCTATCCGCATGCGCTGATCGAGATCCGGCAGGACCTGATCGCCACGGCGCAGGCGGCCAGCCATTGGGCGCATCGCCTTGCCCCGATCGTTGACGCGATCAACCGGCGCCCCGATATACATGAGGTGCGCCGCTTCGGCTCGCGCACCGGCCCCCTGTGAATGAGGAGAGCGCCATGAGGCAGATCGACGAGGACAAGCAGCGCGACTTCGAGGCCGCCGCCTTCCGCCGCCTGCTCAGGCATCTGCGCGAGCGCACGGACGTGCAGAATATCGACCTGATGAATCTCGCCGGCTTCTGCCGCAACTGCCTCGCCAACTGGTATCGCGAGGCCGCCGAAGCCGAAGGCACGGCTCTCTCGAAGGACGAGGCGCGCGAGATCGTCTACGGCATGCCCTATGACGACTGGCGTGCACGTTACCAGCTTGAAGCTTCCGACGCGCAGAAAGCCGCCTTCGGCCAGAACCAGCCGAAGGATCACTGACCTTCAGCCGCGTCGGGCAGCCTCGATTGCCGCGACGTCGATCTTGCGCATCGTCATCATCGCCTCGAAGGCCCGCTTTGCTTCCGCACCGCCGGCGGCCATCGCCTCGGTCAGCACGCGCGGCGTGATCTGCCAGGAGATGCCCCATTTGTCCTTGCACCAGCCGCACTCGCTTTCCTGACCGCCATTGCCGACGATGGCATTCCAGTAGCGGTCCGTCTCTTCCTGATCGTCGGTGGCGATCTGGAACGAGAAGGCTTCGTTGTGCCTGAAAACGGGCCCGCCATTGAGGCCCAGGCAGGGGATGCCGGCGACGATGAAGTCGACCGTCAGAACATCGCCGGCCTTGCCGGAAGGGTAGTCGCCCGGCGCGCGGTGGACAGCGCCGACGGAGCTCCCGGGGAAGACCCCGGCATAGAAGCGCGCCGCGGTTTCGGCATCCTTCTCGTACCACAGGCAGACCGTATTTTTGGGGATGACCATCGTCGTTCCTTTCGGCTTTACGGGAATGCCCCACGCCGCGGCTTGCAGGCAGCAACGCATTGGTCCCGGCCGTCGTTCCATTGCATGGCCGATCCGGGTCATTTTCCATTGAAATGGCTCTGGTACCGATGCCGGCGGGAATTGGCACATGTCTTCGCTACGGGACGGTTGGACGCGACGCATAAAACGATTTAAAAGGCGGTCGTCTTCAGTTCTTCGGACTACCGATCATGGATGAGCAGAGCCGGAAGGAGATTGCGGTACGCGGACGCCGGGCCGTCGCCGCCATGTTCTTCGTCAATGGTTTCATCACCGGAAGCTGGGCACCGCAGATTCCGGTCCTGCTGGTGCGGCTGGAGATCAGCAAGTTCACGCTCGGCCTTCTCATCCTGCTGTTTGGCGCAGGCGCGGTGGTAGCCATGTCGTGGTGCGGGCATCTGATCGCACGGCACGGATCGCGCATCGTCCTGACACGGTTCGCCATCGCCGCCAGCTTCGGCCTGCTTCTGGTGGCTCTGGCCCCCGACGTGCTCCTGGCGGCTCCGGCCATGATCGTGTTCGGCGGCCTGATCGGCGCCATGGACGTGGCCATGAACACCAATGCCGTGGTTGCGGAACGCCGGCTGGGGCGCGCCATCATGTCGTCATCGCACGGTTTCTGGAGTCTCGGCGGCTTCGTCGGCGGCGGTCTGGGCGGTCTGGGCATCCAGACGCTCGGGCACCTGGCCCATGCGGCGATCATCACCGCCATCGCCTTTGCCGGCGTCATGCTGGCCGCACGCCATCTGGTTGCGGAGGACCGGCCCGCCGCCACAGGACGCATCCGCTTCGCGCTGCCGCACAATCCCTTCATCTATCTGATCGGCATCATGGCGCTGTTTTCGATGACGCCGGAAGGCGCGGTACTCGACTGGGCCGCGCTCTACCTGCAACAGGAGCTCGGCGCCGATCTCGCCACGGCGAGCCTTGCCTTCGCCGCCTTTTCCGGTGTCATGGCCTGCATGCGCTTTGCCGGAGATGCCGTACGCAATCGCTTCGGGGCGGTCACGACGCTTCGCGCCTGCGCGCTCCTTGCCGCCGCCGGAATGCTCGGGGCCGGGCTGGCCTTCTCGCCATGGATGGCGATCGTCTGCTTTGCCTTTTGCGGCATCGGCATCGCCAATATGGTGCCGATCGCGTTTTCGGCCGCCGGCAATCAGCACGGCATACCCTCGGGCATCGGCATGAGCGTGGTCACGACCATGGGCTATTGCGGCATTCTGGTCGCGCCATCGGCCATCGGCTTCGTCGCCGAGCATATCGGCTTCGGGCCGGTTTTCATCAGCCTGTCGGGCCTGCTCTTCGTCGTCTTCCTGATGGCGGGGCTCGCGCACCGCGCGGATTTCAGCGTCGGCCAGCCGGCCGAATAGGGCGTCGCGGGGGAAACCGCCCCGGCCCTCGGTGCCATAACGGGAAGCACCTGCCAGACAGGTCGGGCAGGCTGGCATCCAGGACGTCAGATCCGTCCCATCAGCACCAGGATCAGCAGCACCACCAGCAGAACGCCGACAATGCCGGAGGGGCCGTATCCCCAGTTGCGCGAATAGGGCCAGCTCGGTATGGCGCCGATAAGGATCAGCACCAGAACGATGATGAGGAGCGTCGTAAGAGGCATGGCTGAATCTCTCCCGCCTTGTGAATGTCTCAGTTCACAATGCGCAAGCCGGTCCCGCGTTCCCTTCCCGCATCAATCGGGTGGCCATGAAAAAACCCGGGCGAGACGCCCGGGGTTCGAATGCGGGGACGCAGCGGCCGTTCAGACGGCCTTTTCCAGCTCGGCTTCCCACTTGCCGAGCGCGGCCAGCGAGTTCATGCGGGCGCGGTGCGTGAAGGCGGCCTGCGCGGCGGCAACGTTCTCCACCTTGCCCGCCCATGCCTTCTGCGGCGCGGCCTGCAGGGCGCGGCCATAGGAGAAGGTCAGCTTCCACGGATGCGGGCCGATGGCGTTGATGGCGTTGAGGTTCGCCGTCGCCTCTTCGTCCGACTGGCCGCCGGACAGGAAGGCAATACCCGGAACGGCGGACGGCACCGTTTCGCGGAACAGCCTGATGGTCTTCTCCGCCACTTCCTCGGGCGCGTTCTTCGTGCCCGACTTCTTGCCGGCGATGACCATGTTCGGCTTGAGGATCGTGCCTTCCAGAACCACGTCGGCAGCGTTCAGCTCGGCATAGAGCTGGAGCAGCGTGACCTTGGTGACCTCATAGCAGGTGTCGATGTCGTGGGCGCCGTCCATCAGCACTTCCGGCTCGACGATCGGCACGATGCCGGCTTCCTGGCAGAGCGCCGCATAGCGGGCAAGCGCATGGCAGTTGGCGTCGATGGCGTAGCCGGAGGGAACGCCCTCTTCGTCGTTGATGTCGATCACGGCGCGCCACTTGGCGAAACGGGCACCGAGCTTGTGATACTCGGCCAGACGCTCGCGCAACCCGTCGAGGCCCTCGGTGATGGTGTCGCCGGGGAAGCCGGCCAGCGGCTTGGCGCCGGCATCGACCTTGATGCCGGGAATGGCGCCGGCAGCCCTGATGATGTCGACCAGCGGCGTGCCGTCGGCGGCCTTCTGGCGGATGGTCTCGTCGTAGAGGATGACGCCGGAGATGTACTTCGTCATCGCCTCCTGCGTACGGAACATCAGCTCGCGATAGTCGCGGCGGTTGTTCTCCGTGGATTCGACGCCGATGACGTCGAAGCGCTTCTTGATCGTTCCGGAACTTTCGTCCGCCGCAAGAATGCCCTTGCCGTCGGCCACCATGGCCGCCGCGATATCCTCAAGACGTTCGCTCATAGAGTCACTCCTAAATAAAGCACCGGCTGGATGAGATGCCCGCCGCATAGCAGAACCCGCCCGGCAAAGGAATGCCGGACCCACGTCCTAATCGATTGAAAGTTCACAGTTTCCGCCTTTCGGGCGAAAGCTGCGGGAATCAGCGCTTCAGGACCTCGACGCCCGGCAGCGGCTTGCCCTCCATCCACTCCAGGAAGGCGCCGCCTGCGGTCGAGACATAGGTGAAGTCGTCGGCCGCGCCCGCATGGTTGAGGGCGGCCACCGTGTCGCCGCCGCCGGCCACCGACACCAGCTTGCCTTCGCGCGTGCGACCGGCGGCATGGCGTGCGGCCTCGACCGTTGCGCGGTCGAAGGGCTCGATCTCGAAGGCGCCCAGCGGACCGTTCCAGACAAGAGTCGCTGCCCGGTCGATCCACTGGTTGACCACCTCGACGCTCTTCGGCCCGGCATCAAGGATCATGGCATCGGCTGGCACGGCATCGATGGCCACCGTCTCATTCGGGGCATTCGCCCTGAACTCGCGCGCTACCACGCCATCGACGGGCAGGATGACCGCGCAGCCGGCCTCGGCGGCCTCGATCATGATCTGCTTCGCCGTCCGGGCAAGGTCATGCTCGGCCAGCGACTTGCCGACCTCCGTGCCGCGCGCGGCAAGGAAGGTGTTGGCCATGCCGCCGCCGATCACCAGCGCATCGACCTTCTTCACGAGATTCATGAGCAGGTCGATCTTGGTCGAGACCTTGGCTCCGCCCACGATGGCGACCACCGGCTTGACCGGGCTGCCCAGCCCCTTTTCAAGCGCTTCCAGCTCGGCCTGCATGGTGCGTCCGGCATAGGCCGGCATCACATGCGCCAGCCCCTCGGTCGAGGCATGCGCCCGGTGCGCGGCGGAAAACGCATCGTTGACATAGATGTCGCCGTTTTCGGCCAGCGCCCTGACGAAATCGGGGTCGTTCTTTTCCTCGCCCTTGTGGAACCGGGTGTTTTCCAGAAGCAGCACGTCGCCATCCTTCATGGCGGCAATTGCGCTGGCTGCCTTTCCGCCGATGCAGTCGCCGGCGAAACCGACGGCGCGGCCAAGCGCTTCCGCAGTGGCCTTCGCCACAGGCTCCAGCGAGAACTCCGGATTGGCTTCGCCTTTCGGACGGCCGAAATGGGCGAGCAGGATGACCTTCGCGCCCTTGTCCGAAAGCTCGGCGATGGTCGGCCCGACACGCTCGATGCGCGTGGTGTCGGTGACCTTTCCGTCAGCCATCGGCACATTGAGGTCCACACGCACCAGCACCCGCTTGCCACGGATATCGCCAATGTCATCCAGCGTCTTGAAGTCAGCTGTCATGTTGAAAACACCCTTTTGAGAACGCTGCGGAAACCTCGGAACCGGCGCCGCATTGCAAGGCTTATGACACAAAGCAAAACGCCCGGCAAAGCCGGGCGTTTCCTTGTGTTAATGCAGATCAGGCGATGGTCTTGCCAAGCGCCACAGCCGTGTCGGCCATGCGGTTGGAGAAGCCCCATTCGTTATCGTACCACGACATGACACGCACGAGGTTGCCCTCGATCACCTTGGTCTGGTCGAGCGCGAAGGTCGAGGATGCCGGATTGTGGTTGAGGTCGATGGAGACCAGCGGCTCATTGGTGTAGGCGAGGATGCCCTTGAGCGGGCCGTCGGCGGCAGCGACCAGCGCGGCGTTGACTTCCTCGACGGTGACGTTGCGCTTCGGCACGAACTTGAAGTCGATGACCGAGACGTTCGGCGTCGGCACGCGGATCGACACGCCGTCGAGCTTGCCCTTCAGCTCGGGAAGAACGAGGCCGACGGCCTTGGCGGCACCCGTCGAGGTCGGGATCATCGAAACGGCAGCGGCGCGGGCGCGGTAGAGGTCCTTGTGCATGGTGTCGAGCGTCGGCTGGTCGCCCGTATAGGCGTGCACCGTGGTCATGAAGCCCTTCTCGATGCCGAAAGCATCGTTGAGCACCTTGGCGACCGGAGCCAGGCAGTTGGTCGTGCACGAAGCATTGGAGATGACGACATGGTCCTTCGTCAGCTTGTCGTGGTTGACGCCGTAGACGACGGTCAGGTCGGCGCCATCGGCCGGAGCCGAGACGATGACGCGCTTGGCGCCGCCGGCAAGGTGGGCCGAGGCCTTTTCCTTGGAGGTGAAGATGCCGGTGCACTCCAGCACGATGTCGACGCCGAGCTCGCCCCACGGCAGCTTCGAGGGATCGCGCTCTGCGAACACCTTGAAGGAGTCGGAGCCGACCGAGATGGTGTCGCCATCGACCTTCACTTCGCTCGGGAAGCGGCCATGCACGGAATCGTAGCGCAGCAGATGCGCGTTGGTCTCGACCGGGCCGAGGTCGTTGATGGCGACGACATCGATGTCCTTGCGGCCGCTTTCATAGATCGCGCGCACGATGTTGCGGCCGATGCGGCCAAATCCGTTGATGGCAACCTTCAAAGTCATGTCCGTCTCCTGAAGCGGGAAAATCCCTGCCGTTCTTAAGGGAGGCGGGCTCCGGAATCCATGGCCCGCCATCTGCTTCAAATCGATTAGCCGGCCCCTGGTCCACAACTTCCCGGGGCCTGCCTGTCGATCATGCGACAGTCAGCCGTGCAACCGGCCTTCCGCCGCCTTTGCCACCGCCTCGGCGGTGATGCCGAAATGGGCGTAGAGCTGCTCGATGGTGCCGCTGGCGCCGAAGCCGGTCATGCCGACGAAGATGCCGTCGGTGCCGATGACCGCATCCCAGCCCTGGCGAATGCCGGCCTCGACCGCGACCTTCACCTTCGCCGTGCCGATTGTCGCGGCGCGATAGGCTTCGTCCTGCTGCCAGAAGATGTCGAGGCAGGGCGCCGAGACGACGCGGGTCGGATGGCCGTGCCCCTGCAGCAGATCGCGCGCCTTGAGCGCGATCTCGACCTCGGAGCCGGTGGCGAAGATGGTCACCGCGGCCTCGCCACCCTCGGCGGCGGCCAGCTCGTAGGCGCCCTTGCGGCACAGGTTCTCTTCCACATAGGCAGTGCGCACCGCCGGCAGGTTCTGGCGGGTGAGCGCCAGCGTCGACGGGGTCTTTGCCGATTCCAGCGCAATCTGCCAGCATTCGGCCGCCTCGGTCGCATCGGCCGGACGGAAGACGTTGTGGTTGGGGATGGCGCGCAGCGCCGCCAGATGCTCGACCGGCTGGTGGGTCGGGCCGTCTTCGCCAAGACCGATGGAATCATGGGTCATGACGAAGATGGAACGGATGCCCATCAGCGAGGCCAGACGCATGGCCGGCCGCGCATAGTCGGAGAAGCACATGAAGGTGCCGCCATAGGGGATGAGGCCGCCATGCAGCGTCAGGCCGTTCATGGCCGCCGCCATGCCCAGTTCGCGGATGCCGTAGTGGATGTAGCGCTCGCCGTAATTATCAGGCGTGATCGCACTGGTCTGGCTGGTCTTGGTGTTGTTGGAGCCGGTCAGGTCGGCCGAGCCGCCGATGGTCTCCGGCACCACGGCATTGATGACTTCCAGCGCCATTTCCGACGACTTGCGCGTGGCGACCTTCGGCTTGTCTTCTGCCAGCTTCTGCTTGTAGGCGCCAAGGGCAGCGTCGAGGCCAGCCGGCAGCTTGCCGGACACCCGGCGCTCGAACTCGGCGCGCTGGCCGGCATCGATCCTGCCGAGGCGTTCTTCCCACGCATTGCGCGCCTGTGCGCCCCGCGCACCGGCGGCGCGCCAGGCATCCAGCACATCGGCGGGAACCTCGAACGGCTCGTAGGACCAGCCGAGCGCCTTGCGCGCGCCGGCGATTTCCTCCGCGCCGAGCGGCGAGCCATGCACCTTGTTGGTGCCGGCCTTGGTCGGCGCACCGAAGCCGATGGTGGTCCTGGCGGCGATCAGCGTCGGCCGGTCGGACTTGTGGGCGGCTTCGATGGCGGCGGCGATGGCCTGCGGGTCATGGCCGTCGATCTTCAGCGTGTTCCAGCCCGAAGCGGCGAAGCGGGCCGCCTGATCGGTGTTGTCGGACATCGTCACCGGGCCGTCGATGGAGATGTTGTTGTCATCCCAGAAGACGATCAGCTTGTTGAGCTTGAGATGGCCCGCCAGCGAGATCGCCTCCTGGCTGATGCCTTCCATCAGGCAGCCGTCGCCGGCCAGCACATAGGTGTAGTGATCGACCAGACCGTCGCCGAAGGCGGCGTTCATGATGCGCTCGCCGAGCGCGAAGCCGACCGAATTGGCGATGCCCTGGCCGAGCGGCCCGGTGGTCGTCTCGATGCCGGCGGCGTGGCCGTATTCGGGATGGCCGGCAGTCCGCGAGCCAAGCTGGCGGAAGTTCCTGATCTCGTCGAGGGTCATGTCCTCGTAGCCGGTCAGGTAGAGCAGCGAGTAAAGGAGCATCGAGCCATGCCCCGCCGACAGGATGAAGCGGTCGCGGTCGGCCCAGTGCGGGTTCTTTGCATCGAATTTCAGGAAGCGGGTGAACAGCACCGTGGCAATGTCGGCGCAGCCCATCGGCAGGCCCGGATGGCCGGAATTGGCCTTCTCGACCGCATCCATGGAAAGAAAGCGGATCGCATTCGCCATCCGGTCGTGTTGTTCGCGCGAGGGCATGGTTCCTCCAGCAGGATCTGGGCAGGGGAAAGAGGTGGGGCGACACATAGCAGGCGACGCCTTGAAGTCAACAAATCGGTGCGTTTTCATGGCTTTTCGGCCGATTCGACGCATCCGGTAACGTCGTTAGCGGGGGACAGCCCCAGAGCTTTGTTGACGCATGGTTCACACGGAGCCTAATGTTTCTTCGATAACGCGTTCTGAACGCGTACGATTCGGTGATGCGCATAAATGGGATATGAGCCATGACCGGGGACACCACGCTCAAGGAGGTCATCGCCCGGCTGGGCAAGGCCATGGAACGCCTCGAGGACGCGGTCGCTGCCCGGCTCGAACATGAACGCGACTATGCCGAGGCCGAGGCCGAGGTACAGCGCATGAATGCGGACCGCTCGCGGCTGGCGCAGGAACTCGACAATTCGGAAGCCCGCGCCGAGCGGCTGGAAGAAGCCAACAAGGAAGTGTCGCGTCGTCTGGTAACCGCCATGGAAACGATCCGCGCGGTGCTGGACAGGTAGGCTCGGGAGTGTCGCAATGGCGCAGGTGACGGTTTCGATCGACGGCAAGCAGTACCGTATGGCCTGCGACGAAGGTCAGGAGGAGCACCTCATCGGCCTCGCGGAGATGTTCGACCGCTATGTGCTCCACCTCAAGGAATCCTTCGGCGAGATCGGCGACCAGCGGCTGACGGTGATGGCCGGCATCATGGTCATGGACGAGTTGTCCGAGTTGCAAAAGCGCATCAAGGGCATGGAGAGCGAGATCGACACCCTGCGCAAGACCCGCGACGACGCCCTCGCCAAGGCCAACAAGAACGATGCGGCGCTCACCGGCGCGCTGGGCAGCCTTGCCGACCGGATGGAAACGCTTGCCGCCACACTCTCTGCCCGCAAGGAATAGGCATCCATTCCGCAAAACCCGGATGGCAGAATCCGGAAGCTGCAAATATTCACTTTTGTAGAATTTTTTTCCAGATTCACGGTATAAACCAAGTCTGTTTTCTTCCTGATGCGCCTCTGCGTGAGCTAGACTGCAACCCAGCCATTTCCAGACAACAGGCAGGGACAGACCATGAGCCTTCGCATCAACGACACGGCCCCCGACTTCACGGCTGAAACCACGCAGGGAACCATCCACTTCCACGACTGGATCGGGGACGGCTATGCAGTGCTGTTCTCCCATCCGAAGGATTTCACGCCGGTCTGCACCACCGAGCTCGGCACGATGGCCGGGCTTGAGCATGAATTCAAAAAGCGCAACGCCAAAATCATCGGCATCTCGGTCGATCCGGTCGAAAGCCATGAGCGCTGGAAGGACGACATCCGCACCGTCACGGGCCATGCTGTCGATTATCCGCTGATCGGCGACACCGATCTGAAAGTCGCCAAGCTTTACGACATGCTGCCCGCCGAAGCCGGCGACAGCTGCGAGGGCCGCACGCCCGCCGACAATGCCACGGTGCGCTCGGTGTTCGTCATCGGGCCCGACAAGAAGATCAAGCTGATCCTCACCTATCCGATGTCGACGGGACGCAACTTCCAGGAAATCCTGCGCGCCATCGATTCCATCCAGCTCACCGCCAGGCATCAGGTGGCGACGCCGGCCGACTGGAAACAGGGCGACGACGTCATCATCACCGCAGCCGTCTCCAACGAAGACGCCGTCAAGCGCTTCGGCTCCTACGAGACCATCCTGCCCTACATCCGCAAGACGAAGCAGCCGGCGGCCTGACAAAAATCAGGCAACTCCCCAGACACCGCGAAACCATGCGGCTTTCCGCGCCGGGCCCTGCTTGTCCGCAACGGGTTCACCGTTCTCAGGCATGTGGAGAACGACCCGGCCTGCGGCGGCGCGACCGTCTTGCTGACCAGGCGCGAAGAGTGACGGCGGCTTGGTCGATCGCCGGCCGCACCGCCTTGTGATGGGCCGGGGTTCATGACAGGTTCGGCGCCAACGCATCCGCTGCGGATGCACCCGCAGAGGCAACAGCATGACCCCATCCGGTTACCGGGTTCTGGCCCGAACCCCTTCCGTCGAAGATTATATGCGCCTGCGCGCTGCCGGCGGGCTGAGCGCTTTTTCCCACGAAGCTGCCAGCGCGGGACTAAGAGGCACCCGTTTTGCCGTGCTGGTGACGAAGGATGACGCGGTCGTCGGCATGGGACGGCTGGTCGGCGACGGCGGCTGCTTCTTCCAGATCGTCGACATCGTGGTGGAGCCGGAGCATCAGGGGCACGGGCTGGGCAAGGCCATCATGTCCGCACTCATGGATCACGTGAAGAGAGCGCTTCCGTCCTCGGCCTATGTCAGCCTGATTGCCGATGTCCCGGCAAACAGGCTTTACGAGCAGTTCGGATTTCGCGAAACCGCGCCGCGGTCTCTCGGCATGGCCTTCAAGGTGCCCTGACCGCGGACGCCGACACACCTGATGGTTGCCGGACTGGCGGGTGCCTGCATGAACGGAAACGGCGCCCACAGGGAGCGCCGTTTGCTTTTTCCGAGTGCACCAGCCGGTTATGCAGCCGGCTGCGCCTCGATGGTGCGCAGTGCCTGCATCTGGCGCTTTGCCTCCGCCTTCACCGCATCCTGAACCTTCTCGAAGGCACGCACCTCGATCTGGCGCACGCGCTCGCGGCTGATGTCGAACTCGCCGGACAGCTCTTCCAGCGTCAGCGGCTCCTCGGCGAGACGGCGCGCCTCAAAGATGCGTCTCTCGCGATCGTTCAGCACGGACATGGCGTTCGCCAGCATCTTGCGGCGATTGTCCAGCTCGTCCTGCTCGATCAGCATCTGTTCCTGGCTGTCGCTGTCGTCGACCAGCCAGTCCTGCCACTCGCCGCTTTCGCCCTCGGTGGCGCGGATCGGCGCATTGAGCGAGGCGTCGCCCGACAGGCGGCGGTTCATCGAAACCACCTCCTCCTCGGAGACGTTGAGACGCGTGGCGATCTCGGCGATCTGCTCGGGCTTCAGGTCGCCATCGTCCAGCGCCTGGATCTTGCCCTTCACCTTGCGCAGGTTGAAGAACAGGCGCTTCTGATTGGCGGTGGTGCCCATCTTCACCAGGCTCCACGAGCGCAGGATGTATTCCTGGATCGAGGCCTTGATCCACCACATGGCATAGGTGGCCAGCCGGAAGCCGCGCTCCGGCTCGAATTTCTTGACCGCCTGCATGAGACCGACATTGCCTTCCGAGATCACCTCGCCGATCGGCAGGCCGTAGCCGCGATAGCCCATGGCGATCTTGGCAACGAGCCTCAGGTGGCTGGTGACGAGCTTGTGTGCGGCGTCGGTGTCGCCATGCTCGTGATAGCGCTTGGCGAGCATATACTCTTCCTGCGGCTGGAGCATGGGAAAGCGGCGGATTTCCTCAAGGTAGCGGGTCAGGCCGCCTTCGCCGGAAACGATGCTGGGTAGTGACTGGGCCATAAAGCACCCTCCTCTCTGGGTCGATGCCCCCGAAACGCGGCGGGCATGTGGCGCGGATGCCGAAAACGCACATCCACGAATACGAGCTTATACAGGAACAAAACCAGAAAAGCACGCATTTGTTCAATGCGAAACAGACTGTCACGGCGAAGTGAACAAAGCGAGTCAGGTTTTTTGATGGCAGGTTCAGATTTGGCGAAAGCCGCTCACGATGGCGGCCATGTCCGCGGGCAGCGGCGCCTCGAACCGCATCATCATATGGGTGGCGGGGTGGCGAAATGCAAGCAGCCGCGCATGCAGCGCCTGCCTTGGAAAGGCCGCAACCGCATCCTTCAGCGGCTCCGGCAGCCGGTTCGCCTTGGTGCGGAACGCCTGCCCGTAATCCGGGTCACCGACCACCGGATGGCCGATATGCGCCATATGGACCCTGATCTGGTGGGTGCGGCCCGTCTCCAGCCGGCATTCCACGAGGCTTGCCGCCGCATACCGGCTCTGGCCCTCGCCAAACCGCTCCTCGACCCGGTAGTGGGTGACGGCATGGCGCGCGTCGTCGCGCCCTTCCGGCACCACCGCGCGCCGCACCCGGTCCGCCGCCCGGCCGAGCGGCGCGTCGACGGTGCCTGACAGGCGCTCGGGGACGCCCCAGACCAGCGCCAAATAGGCGCGTTCGAGATCGCCGCTGCGGCCATGGTCGGCAAAGGCTTGCGACAGCGACTTGTGGGCGCGGTCCGTTTTGGCCGCGACCAGCACGCCCGACGTGTCCTTGTCGAGCCGGTGGACGATGCCCGGCCGCTTCACCCCGCCGATGCCGGACAGGCTGTCGCCGCAATGGTGGATCAACGCGTTGACCAGCGTGCCGGTCCAGTTGCCGGCGCCCGGATGCACCACCAGCCCGGCCGGCTTGTTGACGACGATCAGCTCGTCGTCCTCGTAGAGAATGTCGAGCGGGATGGCCTCGCCCTGCGGCGCCGCCGGCTCCGGCTCGGGCATGGCGACCTCGACCCGCTCGCCGGCTGCCAGCTTGCGTTTCGGCTCCCCGGCCGCGACGCCGCCGACCAGCACCGCGCCCTGCCTGATCAGCGCCTGCACCCGGCTGCGCGACAGGTCGGGGGCCAGCCGCGCGGCCAGCCACTGGTCGAGACGCTGGCCGGCGGCGTCCGCATCGGTGACCAGTTCGACCCGCTCGCCCTCTATCAATCCCGCACCCACTTCGTTATGACCGCTCATCCTGTCGAACTGTTGCGGACCCTGCCATGACCCGGCCCGAAGCCGAAGATGAAGACGAAAAGCCGCTGGATCCTTCCATCGAGAAGGTGCGCCGCAAGATGGTCCGCTTCATGGGCATCAATCTCGGCATTCTGTTCCTCGCCCTTATGGTGGTGATCGCGGCCCTTGTCTACAAATCCCGGACATCGGCGCCTCAGGTCGCCGCACCCGCAGGCGACATACAGCTTCCGGCCGGGCAGCCGGCCGAGGCCGACATCGTACTTCCCGTCGGCGCGCGCATCGTCTCGCAGTCGATTTCCGGCGACCGCATTTCACTCGATGCTGAACTTGCCGGCGGCGAGCGCATGCTGTTCGTCTACGACATTGCCGCGCAAAGGCTGGTCGGACGCTTCGCCATCCGCAACAGATAAAATAGACAGGGACCTGAAGCGCAAGAAGCGAAACTGAAAGATCGCGAAGCGCTTCGGCCCGATCACTTCTGCGCGCACGGCGCGGGCTCGTCTTGAAACTGCAATGCGACTCTGCCTATCTTTGACCTGCCGCCTGATGTGCAGACGGCATGGTTGTTCTTGTTGCGAAAGGAAAGACACTGAGAACAGCACTTCGGAAGAAGGCCGACATCGCGCCTTCGCCGGCCGGGATAGGCGCCAGCCACCCCCGCGCCCTCGACATCGTCCTTGCCAGTCTCGAAGACTCAAAGGCCGAAAACATCGTCCCCATCGACATTCAGGGCAAATCGAGCCTCGGCGACCATATGGTCATCGCCTCCGGCCGGTCGCACCGTCATGTCGCGGCAGTCGCCGACCATCTGCTCAAGGCGCTCAAGGATGCCGGTTTCGGCAATGCGCGCGTCGAAGGGCTGTCGGGAGCCGACTGGGTCCTGATCGATTCGGGCGATATCATCGTCCATATCTTCCGTCCGGAAGTTCGCGAGTTCTACAATCTGGAGAAGATGTGGCAGGCGCCGGATCTGGAGGAAGAGACGCTTCACTGAGGTGAGCGTCTCCCTTTGAAACATCGGACCGGAGCGTGGTTTCCGCTTTTCGGGTTGTCCGGTGTGTGATCTGGTGCAGGCATGAAACTCATCGTACACGCCGTGGGCCGCATGAAGTCCGGCCCCGAGAAGGAGCTTGGCGACCGCTATTATGAGCGGTTCGCCCGCAGCGGGCCCGCCGTCGGCCTCGAATTCGGCGGCATTACCGAAATCCCGGAAGGGCGCGGCCAGACGGTGGAGGAACGCCAGCGCGAGGAAGGCCAGAAGCTGCTTGCCCATGTGCAGACAGGCGCCGCCCTCGTCCTGCTCGACGAACGTGGCAGGAGCTTTTCCTCCGAAGAGCTCGCCCGCCGCATCGGCGCCATGCGCGACAACGGCCGCAAGGCGCTGGTGGTGGCGATCGGCGGGCCGGACGGACATGGCGAGGCGCTGCGCAACGAGGCCGAGCTGGTCATATCGTTCGGCGCGCTCACCTGGCCGCACCAGCTTGTCCGCGTCATGCTGGGCGAGCAGCTCTACCGCGTCGCCACCATCCTTGCCGGACACCCCTATCATCGAGCCTGAGAATCACGGCAGATGAAGCCGCTTCGCCCGGATTTTCGCCCCATTCTGCATTCAGCAGCAGTCGGGTCGCAAACCGGTCCGCGAAACCCGCAAACATGGTTGATGATTCGTTAACGATGCTGCCGCTACTTTCGCTCCTGCATGGATGAGCGCTTGAGACCGGAACCGGGCCTGCGCGGCGCCCGCCGCCTGCTGGCGGTGCTGGTGCTGCTGGTTTCGTGCGCTCCTGCCCATGCCGCGCCGGAGAACGCCCCCGAGGTCGACGCGAAGCGCGCCGAATACGAGCGGGTGGCGAAGGAGATCAGCCTCTCGTCGGAACGGCTGGCGAAGCTCGCCGCCGACATCGCCTCGGTGCGCAAGGACTATGCCGGCATCACCGCCGCCCTCATCCAGTCGGCCAGGACCGAGCAGAAGCTCGGGCAGGACATCGACGACATCGGCATGAGGCTGGAGGAACTGAAAGGGCAGGACGCCCGCATCCGCGCCTCGCTGGCCGAGCGCGCCGATGTGCTGGCCGAGGTGCTGGGCGCCTTGCAGCGCATGGGCATCAATCCGCCGCCTGCGATCCTTGTGCGGCCGGAAGACGCGCTGGCCTCGGTGCGCAGCGCCATCCTGCTCGGCGCCGTGGTGCCGGAACTGCGCCACGAAACCGAAAAGCTGATGGCCGACCTGAAGGAGCATTCCCGTGTCACTGCCTCGATCGAGGCCGAGCGCGCGCGATTGACCGCTTCCGTTACCGAGCAACTGGCCGAGAAGCAGAGGCTGACGCTTCTTCTGGAGGCGCGCAAGAAATACCAGGCGCAAACGCAGGCAGCCATCGAGGCCGAGCAGCAGAACGCTCAGGAGCTTGCCGCGAAGGCGCGCAGCCTGAAGGACCTGATCGCCGCGCTGGACAAGGAAGCCGCGCGCAAGGCCGAGGAAGAGGCCCGCATCGCGGCCCTGCCGGTTCCCGAAGCCAACCGCCTGCTCGAACGCATTCCCTTCCGCTCCCTGCACGGCCAGATCGCGCTGCCGGTCATCGGCACGGTGAAACGCCGGTTCGGCGCCAGCGACGGTAACGGATCGTTGATGCAGGGCGACATGGTTGCGACACAATCGGGCGCCATCGTCACCGCACCGGCGGATGGGGAAATACTCTATGCGGGGCCGTTCCGCTCCTACGGTCAACTCTTGATCCTCGACGCCGGCGGCGGCTATCATGTCGTCCTGGCGGGGATGAACAGATTGACCGTCGCGTCCGGCCAATCCGTTCTCGCGGGTGAACCAATCGGCGCGATGGGTGAGGCAAGGGTGGCGAGCACCTCGGCTGCACAGGATGCAAATGCCACGCCGGAGCTCTATGTCGAGTTCCGCAAGGATGGTAAACCCGTTGATCCGACCCCGTGGTGGGCGGACCGTGTTTCTGGAAGGACGTGAAATGATGCGGAAACTCTCGCTCCTGTTTGCCGGTGCGCTCATGGGCGCATCCGCCATGAGCCTTGTCTATGGCGTCCCGGGCACGGCGGCGAACGCGGCAGGCGCCGAGACCTACAAGCAGCTTGCCATCTTCGGCGACATCTTCGAGCGCGTGCGCGCCCAGTATGTGACGCCCCCGGATGACAAGGCGCTCGTCGAGAACGCCATCAACGGCATGCTCACCTCGCTCGATCCGCACTCCTCCTTCATGAATGCCGAAGCGGCGCAGGACATGCGCGTGCAGACCAAGGGCGAGTTCGGCGGCCTCGGCATCGAAGTCACCATGGAAAACGACCTCGTCAAGGTCATCAGCCCGATGGACGATACGCCGGCGGCCAAGGCAGGCGTTCTGGCCGGCGACTTCATCGCCAGGATCGACGGCGAGGAGGTGCGCGGCCTGACCCTCAACGACGCGGTGCAGAAGATGCGCGGGCCGGTCTCCACCCCCATCACGCTGACCATCCTGCGCGAGGGCGCCGACAAGCCGCTCGAAATCAAGGTCGTGCGCGACATCATCAAGGTGAAGGCGGTGAAATTCCGCGCCGACGACGATGTCGGCTACATCAAGATCACCTCCTTCACCGAGAAGACCTATGAAGACCTCGAGGCCGCCATCGCCTCGATCAGGAAGGACATCCCGAAGGACAAGCTCAAGGGCTATGTGCTCGACCTCCGCCTCAATCCGGGCGGCCTGCTCGATCAGGCGGTCTCGGTGTCCGATGCCTTCCTCGACCGCGGCGAGATCGTATCGACACGCGGCCGCGACCCCAAGGACGTGACCCGCTTCGACGCCAAGCCCGGCGATTCCATCGACGGCAAGCCGGTCGTGGTGCTGATCAATGGCGGCTCGGCCAGTGCGTCCGAGATTGTCGCCGGCGCGTTGCAGGATCTGCGCCGCGCAACCGTCGTCGGCACGCAGTCCTTCGGCAAGGGCTCGGTCCAGACGATCATTCCGCTGGGCGAGAACGGGGCATTGAGGCTGACGACGGCGCTCTATTACACGCCGTCCGGCAAATCGATCCAGGGCAAGGGCATCTCGCCCGACATCAAGGTCGACCAGCCGCTGCCGCCCGAACTGCAGGGCCGCGACCTGACCCGTGGCGAATCCGACCTCAAGGGCCATATCAAGGGCGCCGAGGAAGGCGACACCGGCTCCGGCTCGGTCGCCTATGTGCCGCCGGAAGCCAAGGACGACATTCAGCTCAACTACGCGCTGGACCTGTTGCGCGGCAAGAAGACCGATCCGGCCTTCCCGCCCAATCCGGACAAGGCCGTCCTCAACCAGTAGCCACAGCGGCGCGGACCTGTTCATCTGCCCGGTGCAATGCCATCCTGCCGGAACCCTGTGGTTCCGGCAGTTCTGATTCGGGGGAGATACTGCTTGTCTGACGAGAAGGAGATCGACCGGCCGCTGGGTCAGGGGCAAAAATCGTTGCGCCCGGCAGATGCACGCGTCCGCATCTCTTTCGCAACGGCGATGACCGTCCTTGCCGCCGTGGCCGTGCTTGGCGCTTCGGCCATGATTGCATTGCGCGAGCGGCCCTGGCGTCAGCCGGAAGTCGTCGCCACCCGGCAAGCCGCTGCGGAAGCGCCTGCCGAGCCGGAACCGCGCCCTGAAATTCAGGCTGCAACGCAACCGGGCGGATCCCGGATCATCCGCGTACAGCCTGAGGAAACCGGCGAAGAGGGCGGCGCAATCGTGGTGCGCGACCCCTCCGCCCTGCAACAGGATCTGCGCGTCGCGCATCTGCCGGATCGGGCGCTGGTCGAAGAGACAGAGGGCGGGCCGCTGCCTGTGCGCGCCGCCGACGGCAGGCGGCCCTTCGACGTCTATGCCCGCCCATGGTCCGGTACACGTGGAGCCCGTGTTGCCATCATCATCGGCGGCCTCGCCGTATCGCAGACCGGCACGCAGGCGGCGATAGCCAGGCTCCCCCCCGAGGTGACCCTGGCCTTCGCCTCGGGGGGCAACTCGATCGGCCGCTGGATGCAGGAAGGTCGCCGGAAAGGCCACGAAATCGTCATGCAGATGCCGATGGAGCCGTTCGACTACCCAAATGTCGATCCCGGCCGCAACACGCTGACCGTGGACGCCGCGCCCGACGACAATCTCCAGGCCATGCGCCGGGTCCTGTCGCGCACCACCAACTACACCACCGTCATGAACTATATGGGCGGACGCTTCACCGCCGACGAGCAGGCGCTTGCCCCGATCATGCGCGAACTGGCCGCGCGCGGTCTCGGCTATCTCGACGACGGCTCCTCCGCCCGCAGCCGGGCGCCGGAACTGGCGGCGCAGGAGAAGATGCCGCTCGCCGTCGCCGACACCCAGATCGACGCCGTGCAGGACCGCACCGCGATCCTGAAGAAACTTGACGAGCTGGAAGCCACCGCCCGCGCCAAGGGCAGCGCCATCGGCATCGGCTCGGCCTTCGACGTGACGGTTGACGCCGTGGCGTCATGGGTCGATGAAGCGAAGATGCGCGGCATCGAGATCGTGCCGGTTTCCGCCGTCGCCAACGATCCGGAGAAACGCTGAACCATGTCGAAGAACAAGCCCGTCGACCCCCGGACCCTGCCCTATCGCCCCTGCGTGGGCGTGATGGTGCTGAACCGCGGCGGTCTGGTCTGGGCCGGGCACCGCCTTCCCGAGCCCGACGACGAGACCACCGGCTCCGACATGCTGTGGCAGATGCCGCAGGGCGGCATCGACAAGGGCGAGGAGCCGCTGGCCGCCGCGCGCCGTGAGCTGTTCGAGGAAACCGGCATGGAAAGCGTCTCGCTTCTGGCCGAGGCCCCCGACTGGTTCCGCTACGACCTGCCCCCCGAACTGGTCGGCCTTGCCTTCAAGGGGCGCTATCGCGGCCAGATGCAACGCTGGTTCGCCTTCCGCTTCGAAGGCGACGAGAGCGAGATCCGCGTGAACCCGCCACCCGGCGGCAATACGGCCGAATTCGACCGCTGGGACTGGCTCCCCATGACCAGGCTTCCGGAGCTCATCGTGCCCTTCAAGCGCAGGGTCTATGAGGACGTGGTGAGCGCCTTCCGCCATCTGGCGGGATAACCGTCCCGGCAAGCCTCGCAGCAGGCGGGAAAAGCGGCGATTTTGGGCCTCTTTCGGAAACACGGTATTTCCGTGCGGAATCCGGGCCGCAGAACACTTCCATTCGAACGATCCACGACTTCAGGAGCCATATTCGCAAGGAATGTGCGCCTGATCGGTGTTACAAGCATTGAAGCGCGTTATTGACGCCCCTTTGCGAAAGAATACCGGGTGGAAGACATGAATCAGGTTCCGCGTGGATACAGGGCCGTCGTGACCGATCCGGCGGCCGATGCCGGCTCCGTCCTGACCATCGATCTCGGCGCAATCCGTGAAAATTACCGCCGCCTGAAGGCAAGGCTGGGAGGAACCCGCTGCGCCGGCGTGGTCAAGGCCGACGGCTATGGGCTCGGCGCGGACCGCGTCGCCCGCGCGCTGATGCAGGAAGGCTGCGATACGTTTTTCGTGGCCCATGTCGGCGAAGGCATTGCGCTGCGCGCCGCCATCGGCACTGGCCCCGCCATCTATGTGCTGAACGGCTTGCCGCCCGGTTCCGAGGCAGATGCGGTTGCCGCCGGCCTGACCGCCGTGCTCAACAGCGCCGAACAGCTTGCCGCATGGCGCGAGGCCGCCAAAGCCGCAGGACATTCCCTGCCGGCGGCCATTCAGGTCGACAGCGGCATGTCGCGGCTCGGCATGTCGCCACGGGAAGTCGAGGCTGTCGCCGCCGATCCGGAAGCGCTGGAAGGCATCGACCTCAGGCTGGTGATGAGCCACCTCGCCTGCGCCGACGAGCCCGGCCATCCGGCCAACGAGGCGCAGCGCATCGAGTTTGACCGCCTGCGTGCCATGCTGCCCGCCGCGCCCGCTTCGCTCGCCAATTCCTCCGGCATTTTCCTCGGGGAAAGCTACCATCACCAGCTCGCCCGGCCGGGAGCCGCACTCTACGGCATCAACCCGACGCCCAGGCAGGAAAACCCCATGCTGCCGGTCATCCGGCTTCAGTCCAGGGTGATCCAGACGCGCACGGTGGAGAAGGGGGCGGGCATCGGTTACGGCCACACGGCCACGGCAGAGGGCGTGCAGCGGCTCGCTACCATCTCGCTCGGCTATGCGGACGGCTGGCACCGCTGCGCGGCTTCCGCCGCCCGTTTCGACGGCATCGAACTGCCCTTCGTCGGCCGCGTATCGATGGATTCGATCATCCTCGATATTTCGGCCCTGCCGGAAGGCAGGCTCCGGCCCGGCGATCTGGTGGACCTGATCGATGCCGACCAGACCATCGACGATGTGGCGGGTTCCTACGGCACCATCGCCTACGAGGTGCTGACCAGCCTCGGCCACCGTTTCCACCGCATCCATGTCGGCGCGTGATCCCGCCGGGCCACAGATTTTTCGGGAGTAGAGCATGAAAGTACTGGTCCTCGGCAGCGGCGTCATCGGCGTTACCACCGCGTATTTCCTCAGCGAAGCCGGCCATGAAGTGACGGTCATCGACCGCCAGGACGGCCCGGCGCTGGAAACCTCCTTCGCCAATGCCGGCGAGGTGTCTCCGGGCTATTCATCGCCATGGGCGGGACCGAGCGTGCCGGTCAAGGCGCTGAAATGGCTGACCATGAAGCATGGCCCGCTGGTGCTGAAGCCCACGCTCGACTGGCACATGTATGCCTGGATGCTGCGCATGCTGCGCAACTGCACCGGCGCGCGCTATGCGCTCAACAAGTCGCGCATGGTGCCGATCGCCGAATACAGCCGCGATGTGCTCAAGGACCTGCGCTCGCGCACCAACATCGCCTATGACCAGCGCATGCAGGGCACGCTCCAGCTCTTCCGTACCCAGAAGCAGCTCGACGGCATCGGCGGCGACGTCGAGGTGCTGAAGCAGACCGGCGTTCCCTTCGAGGTGCTCGACCCCGAAGGCTGCATCGCCGTCGAGCCCGGTCTCGGCAACGTGCGCGGCAAGTTCGTGGGCGGGTTGCGGCTGCCCGGCGACGAGACCGGCGACTGCCAGATGTTCACCGAAAGGCTGGCGGAAATCGCCACCGCAGCCGGCGTGAAGTTCGAGTATGGCGTCACCGTCACCGGCATCGAGACTTCCGGCGGGAAGATCACCGGCGTCAACACCAGCGCCGGCAAGTACCGCGCCGACAGCTATGTCATGGCGCTGGGCTCCTACTCGCCGATCTGGATGCGCAAGCTCGGACAGCCGATTCCGGTCTATCCCGTCAAGGGATATTCGATCACCGTACCGATCGTCGATGCCGCGCGCGCGCCCGAATCGACCGTGATGGACGAGACCTACAAGATCGCCATCACCCGTCTCGGCGACCGCATCCGCGTCGGCGGCACGGCGGAAATCTCCGGCTACAACCTCAATCTGAACGATGCCCGCCGCGACACGCTGGTGCATTCGGTGACCGACCTGTTCCCCGGCGCCGGCGATATCGGCCAGGCCACCTTCTGGACCGGACAGCGGCCGATGACGCCGGACGGACCGCCGATCATCGGCGCCTCGAAATACGCCAATCTCTACCTCAACACCGGCCACGGCACGCTCGGCTGGACCATGGCCTGCGGCTCGGCACGGGTTCTGGCCGACATCATGTCCGGCCGCAAGCCCGATATCGACGCCAGCGCGCTGGGACCCCAGCGCTACGCAGCGTGATTCACAGGTGAATTGGAAGCGCCAGTTGCCGCAGGCATCACTCGGGTGGAAGCTGGCGCCTGAGCACGTCGTTCAGGTAAGCCTGATCGTTAATGCGAAAATGCGTGTTGCCCACCTTCTCAAAGTCCTGTTTCAGATAGAAAGCTATAGCGGCAGCGTTCTCGGAGTTGACGGCCAACCACACTGATGGAGCGCCGGTCGAGCGGGCATGCTGCAAACCTTGTTCCAGCAGCGCTTTTCCAAGGCCTCTGCCATGGTTACGAGGCTGAACATACAGGGTCGATATTTCCAGAGTGGAACAATTCTCGATCGGGGCTGCTTTTTCATGACTGATGCGGATGAACCCATCCGGCCCATCTTCGTTTTCGGATACAATGAAATGCTCGTCAGGGTCTGCGAGCAGAGTTTCCAGTCTGGCTGCCGTAAACTCATTCAATGCGTACTCGGCAAAAAAGGCATTCACTCCACGCCGGATATAAGTCCCTAACCAGACCTCTATTGAAATGGCCGCCAGTATCGGAGCGTCAGACGGACGCGCGACGCGAAACTTCATGCCTGCTGCACCCTCCGTCAGTCGGCCGACTTGAAGTTCAGCGCTATGCCGTTGATGCAGTAGCGCAGGCCGGTCGGCGGCGGGCCGTCCGGGAAGACATGGCCGAGATGGCTGCCGCAGGTGGCGCAATGCACCTCGGTGCGCAGCATTCCATGGCTGCGGTCGGTGGTGGTGCCGACCGAGCCCGGAACCGGATCGTTGAAGCTCGGCCAGCCCGTGCCGCTCTCGAATTTGAGCCTGGCCTCGAACAGCTTCGCATCGCAGCCCGCGCAATGGAACGCACCGGCGCGATGCTCATGCAGCAGCGCACAGCTTCCCGGCCGCTCGGTGGCGTGCTGGCGCATCACCGCATATTGTTCCGGCGAAAGCAGCGCGCGCCATTCGGCATCGCTGCGGGTGACGGGATAGAGGGTGGTTTCCATGAAAATCTCTTGCCGGCGCAGTTTGTTTTTTCATCTGCTTTTTATCAGTAAAGATAGGATCGCAAGGCCGGCCGGACCAGACGCATCAATGCACGGCGCGGCCAAGCTGCTTCGTCGCCGCCTCCAGCCCGGCCAGCGTGAGCGGATACATGCGCTGCCCGAACAGCTCCCGGATCAGGCCGATGGAATAGGTGTAGCCCCAGTGCTTTTCGGCGATGGGGTTGAGCCACACCGCGTTCGGCCACTGGGCAAGCGCGCGCTGCAGCCACACCGCGCCGGCTTCGGCGTTCCAGTGCTCGACCGAGCCGCCCGGATGGCTGATCTCGTAGGGGCTCATCGAAGCGTCGCCCACGAAGATCGCCTTGTAGTCGGAGCCGTATTTGTGCAGCACGTCGAACGTCGGAATAACCTCGGCATGGCGGCGGCGATTGTCCTTCCATACGCCCTCGTAGAGGCAGTTGTGGAAGTAGAAATATTCGAGCTGCCTGAATTCCGTGCGCACGGCCGAAAACAGCTCTTCCACGCTCCTGATGTGGTCGTCCATCGAGCCGCCGACGTCGAAGAACATGAGAAGCTTCACCGCATTGCGCCGCTCCGGCCGGGTCTTCACATCCAGATAGCCATGCTCCGCGGTGGAGTGGATGGTGCCGGGCAGGTCGAGTTCCTCGACGGCCCCGTCGCGCACCCAGCGGCGCAGGCGTTTCAGCGCCACCTTGATGTTGCGGGTGCCCAGTTCCACCGAATCGTCGAGATTGCGGAATTCGCGCCTGTCCCAGACCTTCACGGCGCGCCGATGGCGGCTTTCGTGCTGGCCGATGCGCACGCCTTCCGGATTGTAACCGTAGGCGCCAAATGGCGAGGTGCCGGCGGTGCCGATCCATTTCGAGCCGCCCTGATGGCGGCCCTTCTGCTCTTCCAGCCGCTGGCGCAGCGTTTCCATCAGCTTCTCGAAGCCGCCAAGCGCCTCGACCAGCCGCTTTTCCTCATCGCTCAGGTGCTTTTCGGCCAGCCGCCGCAGCCACTCTTCCGGCAGATTGGCGACATCGATGCCGCCTCCCCCCGCAACGGCTTCGACTCCACGAAAGACATGCGCGAACACCTGATCGAAGCGGTCGATATGGCGCTCGTCCTTCACCAGCGCGGCGCGCGCCAGATAGTAGAACCCCTCGACATCGTAATCGACCAGCCCCGCCTCCATGCCCTCAAGCAGCGACAGATATTCCCGCAGCGAGACGGGCACCTTTGCCGCTTTCAGTTCGAGGAAGAAGGGTATGAACATGCCGGCGTTGTAACGCTTTTCGCCGCTTTGTAAAATGACGACGCCAGCCTCCGCCTAGAGCCGGTATTTGAGGAAGCCGGTATTCGTGGCCACATGGTCGTAAAGCCGGCGCGCCGTGGCATTGCTCTCATGTGTGAGCCAGTAGACCTCGCCCGCCTGCGCTTCCCGCGCCGCCTTGCGCACTGCCTCGATCAGCGCCGCACCGACCCCGCCGCCGCGCACCGACGGATCGACGAACAGGTCCTGGAGATAGCATTTGTTGGCCAGCGACCAGCCCGACCGGTGATACATGTAATGGGTGAGGCCCACGGCTCCGCCATCTGCCAGCGCGATGAAGCCCTTCGGTTCATATTCGCCGGGCAGGAACAGCCGCTCCCATGTGGCCGCATAGACCTCCTGCGGCAGTTTGGTCTCGTAGAACTCCAGATAGGCGCGCCACAGCCGCCGCCAGTCGTCGTGGTCGCCCTGCTGCAACGGCCTGATGGTGATGTCGTTCATGCTCTTGTTCTCCCGGTTCGCTAACCAGCCTAGAAGGGCATGATCGCCTGTGCCATGGTGCAGGAAGCTGCGTTTGCTGCACCATCGCCCCTCCGCGCCTTTCCTTATGCGCCGGCTTTGTGTAAAGCGAAGGCCAGCAACTCCCGCAACGACACTACGGGCACAAGCCATGGACAAGTTCACCAAGCTCACCGGCGTCGCCGCACCCTTGCCGATCGTCAATGTCGACACCGACATGATCATCCCCAAGGATTATCTCAAGACGATCAAGCGCACCGGTCTCGGCAAGGGCCTGTTCGCCGAGATGCGCTACAATGAGGACGGATCGGAAAATCCCGATTTCGTGCTCAACAAGCCCGCCTATCGCAACGCTCAGATCCTCGTCGCCGGCGACAATTTCGGCTGCGGTTCGAGCCGCGAGCATGCGCCATGGGCGCTGCTCGATTTCGGCATCCGCTGCGTGATCTCGACCTCGTTCGCCGACATCTTCTACAACAACTGCTTCAAGAACGGCATCCTGCCGATCACGGTCAGCCAGGAAGACCTCGACAAGCTGATGGACGACGCCTCGCGCGGCGCCAACGCCACGCTGTCGATCGATCTTGAGGCCAGGGAAATCCGCGGACCGGATGGCGGCACGATCACCTTCGATCTTGACGACTTCAGGCGTCATTGCATGCTCCATGGTCTCGACGACATCGGCCTGACCATGGAGAAGGCCGGCTCGATCAGCAATTTCGAGCAGAAGAACGCCGAAATGCGCCCCTGGGCCTGACAGGTTCCGGAAATAAAGATCGAACGGGATGCGGACGTTCACCCGCATCCCGCTTTGCTTTCTGGCACCTTCGATTCCATCAATGCGCAAGGTGGACAGCACCCGGCACCCTCCCTAGTTTGCCCTTCAGCAAGCTATCCCGATTCGATTCCTCCAGTCGGGAAAGCGATCACCGCGCAACCGGAGGTTCGCAAGCATGAAACACTTTTTCCGCCCGTCCCTCGCAGCACTGGCCGGCCTCGGCCTTTGCGCCAGCGCATTCGCCCAGAGCGATGAGCCGCAATCCATTCCGTTCGCAGACGGAGCCTTCACCATCACCCAGGAAGAGGAATATGGCGAAAAGACCCTGTCCTTCGGCGACAAGGAACTGGCCAGCGCCTATGTGATCTATTTCGATCAGATCGCCAAACTCGGAGACACCGAGGTGGCGCTGTTCGACGTTGGTGACGGCGGCAATGCCTGCGGTCCGGCCAAGGTCATGGTGTGGAAGGGGGAGGACGGTGCGATCCAGCGCGCCGGCATCGGCGAAGGCGATTGCGGCGCCCCGGTAATGGCGGTCGCCGGCGACTGGCTCTATTTCGTGCCATGGCTGACACCGGGCACATCCGGCGTGGTGAAGCGCTGGACCCCGCAGGACGGTTTTGCCACCGCCGGCGAGTTGACCTACGCTCCCGAAGCGGGAACGACATGGAAGGACGTCGACCCCGCAAGGCTCGGCAGCATGATCGATGCATTCCAGAACGAGGCTGTCTACACTCAGGCCAGAGAACTTCTGGGCGACAGGCTCGAAGAAGTGGCAACCAGCCTTCTGGTCAGCGGCGAGCCGGAAAAGACCGCCTCGGGCCTGATCTATGGCGACGGCTGCATTCCGCACGCCTGCGGCACATATGACGGCTTCATGGCCATCGACGCGGCCAATGAGAAACTCTATCTGGCCCGCCAGACCGATGGCAGGACACCGGAAACCTGGCCGGCGTCCGCGAACTGGCCCGCAGATTTGCGGCAAACCATGGAAAAGGCGCTCGCGGGGCGCGAATAATCCATGAAGGTCCGGCGCATCGTCGCCAATGTCGCGGCCGCTGACCTCTCGGCGGCGCGGCGTTTTTATGGCGATGTGCTCGGCCTCGACCTTCTCATGGATCATGGCTGGATCGCCACATGGGGATCGGCTGAACGGATGGCGGTGCAGGTCTCTTTCGCTGCGGAAGGCGGATCCGGAACCCCCGTGCCCGATCTTTCCATCGAGGTGGACGATGTCGATGAGGCTTTTACGAGTATGAAGGCCGCCGGCTTCAGCATCGAATACGGCCCCGCCGACGAGCCGTGGGGCGTGCGCCGCTTCTATGTGCGCGATCCCTTCGGCCGGCTGGTAAACATCCTCTCGCACCTGTAGCCACGCCTCCGTGGAGGGCGGAAGCTGCCGCTTTCGTCTTGCGCAAGCGCGCCGGCACGGCTAGCAAAGCGGCGGTTCAAAAATTCCTCGGGGAAATATCTCATGGCTTCCAAAAAACTCTTCCTCCTCCCAGGCGACGGCATCGGCCCCGAGGCGATGACGGAGGTGAAGAAACTGATCGCGGTCATGAACGAAGACGGTGCCGGTTTCGCCACCGAAGAGGGCCTTGTCGGCGGCTGCGCCTACGATGCCCACGGGCAGGCGATTTCGGAAGAAGACATGGAAAAGGCGCTGGCGGCAGACGCGGTTCTGTTCGGCGCGGTCGGCGGTCCGAAGTGGGACGACGTGCCTTACGAGGTGCGCCCCGAAGCCGGCCTGCTGCGCCTGCGCAAGGACCTCGAACTGTTCGCCAATCTGCGCCCCGCCATCTGCTATCCGGCACTGGCCGCCTCCTCCTCTCTCAAGCAGGAAGTGGTGGAGGGCCTCGACATCCTCATCGTGCGCGAGCTGACCGGCGGCGTCTATTTCGGCGAGCCCAAGCAGATCATCGATCTCGGCAACGGCCAGAAGCGGGGCATCGACACGCAGATCTACGACACCTTCGAGATCGAGCGCATCGCGGGGGTGGCCTTCGAGCTGGCCCGTACCCGCAACAACCATGTCACCTCGATGGAAAAGCGCAACGTCATGAAGTCGGGCGTGCTGTGGAACGAGGTTGTCACCGCCACGCACAAGGCGAAGTACAGCGACGTGAAGCTCGACCACATGCTGGCCGACGCCGGCGGCATGCAGCTCGTGCGCTGGCCCAAGCAGTTCGACGTCATCGTCACCGACAATTTGTTCGGCGACATGCTCTCCGACGTAGCCGCGATGCTGACAGGCTCGCTCGGCATGCTGCCTTCCGCCTCGCTCGGCGCGCCGGACGCGAAGACCGGCAAGCGCAAGGCGCTCTACGAGCCGGTCCACGGCTCCGCACCCGACATTGCCGGAAAGGGCATCGCCAACCCCATCGCCATGATCGCCTCGTTCGCCATGTGCCTGCGCTATTCCTTCAACATGGTCACGGAAGCCGACCGTCTGGAGAAGGCGATCTCGGCGGTCCTCGACGAAGGCTACCGCACCGGCGACATCATGTCGGAAGGCATGAAACAGGTCGGCACCGCCGAGATGGGCGACGCCATCGTGGCGAACTACCGCGCCGGCTAAAGCATGTCGCCCGAAAGTGGGAACCGGTTTCGGGATAACGACATGCGTAAAAACAATAACTTGAAGCGTAAGGAGCGAATCTGAAAGATCGCTACACGCTTTAAGACGAGTTGTCCTGATTAAAAAAGGCCGCCTCCTGGCGGCCTTTCTGTCCTTGTCAGGTTCCTATTCGGACTTCGCCCGCTTCTTTTTCCCCGACGGTTTTACTGCCGGGCTCTTGTCGAATTTCGGCTTGCCGGGCTTGCCCGGCTTCCTGTCGCCCCATGGCTTTCCGCCAGCCTCGGCAACGGCAGGCTTGTCGCCCTTCGCGAACTTCTTTTTCGGTGTGCGCTCGCCATTGTCCTTGTCGAACCCGCCCTTGCCCCGATGCGGCTTCTTTTCCGGCCGCGGCGCGCGATAGGCGCTGCGCGAGAAATCCGGCTCGCCGTCCACCGCCTCGACACGGATATTGCCCTGAATGGTCATATGCGGCCCGAGGGCCGCGGCGAATGCATCGGCGCTGTCGGCGGCGATCTGCACGAAGGTTTCCTCCGGCTGCATGCGGATGGCGCCGATCTCGCGCTTGGTCAGGTTGGCGGTGCGGCAAAGCATCGGGATCAGCCAGCGCGGCTCGGCGTTCTGCTTGCGGCCGACCGACAGCGAGAACCACACGCTGTCGCCGAAATCGTCGCGCGATTTCGACGGCGTGCCGGCATGGCCGCCGGCCTTGCCGCCAACCGGCAGCGGCCCGCTTTCCGACAGATATTCCGGAGCCGAGCGCCCGGCGCGGCTCATGCGCAGATAGGCAGCCGCCATCTGCTCGGGGCCGAAGCGCTCGAGCAGCGTGGCGACGAAGTCGCGCTCGCCGTCGCTGACCGGTTCAGACAAGGCCGGATCGGACAGCATCCGCTCGTTGTCGCGCGCGATCACCTCCTCGGCCGATGGCGGGCGCGCCCATTCGGCTTCGATGCGCGCGGCCTGCAGCACGCGTTCGCAGCGCCGGCGCGCCGGATGCGGAACGATCAGCGCGCTGATGCCCTTGCGCCCTGCCCGTCCGGTGCGGCCGCTGCGGTGAAGCAGCGTATCGGGATTGGTCGGCAGATCGGCATGGATCACCAGTTCCAGACCCGGCAGGTCGATGCCGCGTGCCGCCACGTCGGTGGCGATGCACACCCGCGCCCGCCCGTCGCGCATGGCCTGCAAGGCATGGGTGCGCTCGTTCTGGCTGAGTTCGCCCGACATGGCGACCACCGAGAAATTGCGGTTGTTCAGGCGGGCGGTGAGATGGTTGACTGCCGCGCGCGTGTTGCAGAACACGATGGCGTTGCGCGCCTCGTAGTAGCGCAGAACGTTGACGATGGCGTTGTCGCGGTCGGCAGGGGTGACCACCAGCGCACGATATTCGATGTCGTGGTGCTGCTTTTGCTCGCCCGCCGCGGCGATGCGCACGGCATCGCGTTGATATTCCTTCGCCAGTGTCGCGATGGCGCGCGGCACGGTGGCCGAGAACATCAGGGTACGGCGCTCGACCGGCGAGGAGCCGAGAATGAACTCCAGATCCTCCCGGAAGCCGAGGTCGAGCATCTCGTCGGCCTCGTCCAGCACCACGGCGGCGAGGCCGGAAATGTCGAGCGCGCCGCGGGTGATATGGTCGCGCAGGCGGCCGGGCGTGCCGACCACGATATGTGCGCCGCGTTCCAGCGCCCGCCGCTCGGTGCGCATATCCATGCCGCCGACGCAGGTGGCGATCGCGGCACCTGCGAATTCGTAGAGCCAGACAAGTTCACGCGCCACCTGCAGGGCAAGCTCGCGGGTTGGCGCGACCACCAGCCCGAGCGGCGCGCCGGCCGCCCCGAACCGGGTCCCTTCGCCCAGCAGCGTCGGAGCAAGGGCCAGACCGAACGCCACCGTCTTGCCGGAGCCGGTCTGAGCGGAAACCAGCGCATCGGACTGTTCCAGCGCCGGATCGAGCACAGCCTTCTGAACGGGCGTCAGCTCGGAATAACCGCGCTTTTCCAGCGCCTCGGCCAGCGCAGGCGCGATACCTTCAACCATCATTGTCGTCTTTCGGAATACGGGGCCTTCGCCGGCCCGCGAAAAGTAAAATCGGCCTCGGGGCGAAAAAGCCAGCGCGGCCGGAACGGATCTTGCGCCGCTCCTACTGCGCTTGGCCGCCCTTGTACAGTGCGACGCAATTGACTCCTGACGCAAAACGCGTAAAAGCGCCCCCGAACAGGACGTTTCCACCATGCGCGGCCTTACAATGGCTTTTCTCGCACGCGGACTTTTCAGCCGCGAGACCCCGGCTTCCGCCGGGGGCATGTTCGCGTCCCTGCTTTCGACCAAAACCACGGCCAAAAAAACGACCGCCACCACGGTCTGATCTCCCTTGGCCTGCTCGCCCTCTCCCCGGGTCCGGCCCGAGGGAGGCGGGACCCGCAAACGGCCGGCGGGTTTCTCCAAGCAAAACAAGCGGAGAGCGACAGGAGATAGACTTCGATGGGCTTCAAGGTTGCGGTTGTCGGCGCCACGGGCAATGTGGGTCGCGAAATGCTCAACATTCTGGAAGAGCGCGGGTTTCCCGTCGGCGAAGTGGTCGCTTTGGCCTCGCGCCGCAGCCAGGGCACCGAAGTGTCCTTCGGCGACAGGACGCTGAAGGTAAAGGCGCTCGAAACCTACGATTTTTCCGATACCGACATCGCGCTGATGTCCGCCGGCGGCAATGTTTCCAAGGAATGGTCGCCGAAGATCGGCAAGCAGGGCTGCGTCGTCATCGATAATTCCTCTGCCTTCCGCTACGACCCGGAAGTGCCGCTGATCGTGCCGGAGGTGAACCCCGACGCCATCGAGGGCTTCTCGAAGAAGAACATCATCGCCAACCCCAACTGCTCCACCGCGCAGATGCTGGTGGCGCTGAAGCCGCTGCATGATGCGGCTACCATCAGGCGCGTCGTGGTCTCGACCTATCAGTCGGTGTCGGGCGCCGGCAAGGAGGGCATGGACGAGCTGTTCACGCAGACCCGCGCCGTGTTCGTGGCCGATCCGGTGGAAGCGAAGAAGTTCACCAAGCGCATCGCCTTCAACGTCATCCCGCACATCGACGTGTTCATGGAAGACGGCACCACCAAGGAAGAGTGGAAGATGGTGGCCGAGACCAAGAAGATGCTCGACCCGAAGATCAAGGTCACCGCCACCTGCGTGCGCGTGCCGGTGTTCATCGGCCATTCCGAAGCCGTAAATCTCGAATTCGAGAAGCCGATCACCGCAGACGAAGCCCGCGACATCCTGCGCGAGGCGCCGGGTTGCCTGGTCATCGACAAGCATGAGGACGGCGGCTACATCACCCCGATCGAGAGCGCTGGCGAGGATGCGACCTACATCTCGCGCATCCGCGAGGACTCCACCATCGACAACGGCCTGAATCTGTGGATCGTGTCGGACAATCTGCGCAAGGGCGCTGCCCTCAACACCGTGCAGATCGCCGAACTGCTGGTCGCGCGCGGGCTCATCCAGCCGAAGCAGAAGGCCGCCTGAGCCGCATCGTAACGCTCAAAAAGAAACCGCCCCGAAGTGCTGCTTCGGGGCGGTTTTCTTTTGGAAAGCAGCGAGTGCCGGTCACACCATGCCCAGCGCGGCCTTGTAGAGGTCGAGGATCGATTCCTCCTCCTCGCGCTCGGCCTGATCCTTCTTGCGCAGGCGGATGATGGTGCGCATCGCCTTGGTATCGAAGCCGGTGCCCTTGGCCTCGGAGAACACTTCCTTGATGTCGTCGGCGATCGTCTTCTTCTCTTCCTCGAGCCGTTCGATGCGCTCGATGAAGGCCCGCAGCTGGCCGGCGGCCACGGTGTTGCTGGTTTCGGTGATCTCGTCGGCCATGTTGTTCTCCGTATCGTTTCTGGTTGGCGGCGACTCGGCAAGCCGGGCCGCAAATTCAGCCCGGTTCGATGCCCGACAGGCTTGGGCGGGTCAAGCGGTTTGTGGGGCCTGCCCAGACCCCGCAAACGATCTGCTGACACTCATTCGAGGACGATCAGCAGGTCCTTGGCGTCGATCTGGTCGCCGGAACGCACCAGCAGCTCGGCCACCGTGCCGTCGCGCTCGGCATGCAGTGCCGTCTCCATCTTCATCGCCTCGATGGAAAGCAGCACATCGCCCGCCCTGACGCTCTGGCCGGCCGCCACCGCGACCGTGGAGACCACGCCGGGCATGGGCGCCGCCACATGCGCTTCATTGCCGGGCTCGGCCTTGCGGCGGGCCCTGGCCGCCGAAGCGCCATGCGCCCGGTCCGGCACCTTGACGCGGCGCGGCTGGCCGTTCAGCTCGAAGAACACGGTGACCATGCCCTTGTCGTCGACGTCGCCCACGGCAAGGCAGCGGATGACGAGCGTCTTGCCCTTCTCGATGTCGACGAAGATCTCATCCTCCGGCTTCATGCCGTAGAAATAGGTCGGCGTCGGCAGCACCGAGACAGGACCGTAGGTCTCCTGCGCGGCGGCGAAGTCGGAGAACACCTTCGGATACATCAGCCACGAAGCGAATTCCTGCTCCGACAGCGCACGCCCGACCTTTTCCTCGGCCTCTTTCTTGCCGGCAGCCAGATCGGCCGCCTCCAGCAGCGAACCCGGCCGCACGGTGATCGGCTTTGCACCCTTCAGCGCCTTCTTCTGCAAGGCCGCGGGCCAGCCGCCGGGCGACTGCCCGAGATCGCCGCGCAGCATCGACACCACCGAATCCGGGAAGGCGATGTCGCGGTCCGGGTTCTCGACATCGGCGACGGTCAGTTCCTGGCTGACCATCATCAGCGCCATGTCGCCCACCACCTTGGAGGACGGCGTGACCTTGACGATGTCGCCGAACATCAGGTTCACGTCGTGATAGGCCTGCGCCACCTCGTGCCAGCGCGTTTCCAGCCCGAGGCTGCGCGCCTGCTCCTTGAGATTGGTGAACTGGCCGCCCGGCATCTCGTGCAGATAAACCTCCGAGGCCGGCCCCTTGAGGTCGCTCTCGAAGGCCGCATACTGGTTGCGCACCGCCTCCCAGTA
The DNA here is from genome assembly GCF_004363725.1 of Aquamicrobium defluvii. Classification (GTDB taxonomy): domain Bacteria; phylum Pseudomonadota; class Alphaproteobacteria; order Rhizobiales; family Rhizobiaceae; genus Mesorhizobium; species Mesorhizobium defluvii. Next base: position 210,330 of record NZ_SNZF01000003.1, read on the forward strand.
GAAGGAGATCTTGCGGATCCATTCGGTGTCGAGGCCCGGATCGCGCTCTCCGCCCTTCAGCGCCTCGACGATGGAGCCGAGGCAGGGCTGCGAGGTGGTGCCGGAAAACGCGTCCATGGCGCCTTCGACCGCGTCGACGCCCGCTTCCACCGCCGCCAGCACGGTTGCCGCCGAAAGGCCGGACGTGTCGTGCGTGTGGAAATGGATCGGCAGGTCGGTTTCCTCGCGCAGCGCCCTGAACAGAACGCGCGCCGCAGCCGGCTTGAGCAGGCCGGCCATGTCCTTGACCGCGAGGATATGCGCGCCGGCCGCCTCAAGCTCCTTGGCCAGCGCCACATAATATCTGAGGTCGTATTTGGCGCGGGACGGATCGAGGATATCGCCGGTGTAGCACATGGCCGCCTCGCACAGCTTGCCCTCGGCCGCCACCGCGTCCATGGCGACGCGCATGTTCTCGACCCAGTTCAGGCAGTCGAAGACGCGGAACAGGTCGACGCCGCCTTCGGCCGCCTGCTTGACGAAATGCTGGACGACATTGTCGGGATAGTTGGTGTAGCCGACGCCGTTGGCGCCGCGCAGCAGCATCTGCAACAGGATGTTGGGCGCCGCCTCGCGGATCAGCGCCAGACGTTCCCACGGGTCCTCGGTGAGGAAGCGCATGGCCACGTCGAAAGTGGCGCCGCCCCAGCATTCCAGCGACAGAAGCTGCGGCAGGGCGCGGGCATAGGTGCCGGCGATGCGGGCGATGTCATGGGTGCGCATGCGCGTCGCCAGCAGCGACTGGTGGCCGTCGCGCATGGTGGTATCGGTGACCAGGACCTGCTTCTGGGCGCGCATCCACTTCGCAAAACCTTCCGGCCCCAGCGCATCCAGCCGGTTGCGGCTGCCTTCGGGGATCGGACCGGTGAACCACGGCACCATCGGCTCGGCCATGCCCGCCTTCGGCTGTGGCCGGCCGCGCGTTTCCGGATGGCCGTTGACGCTGACATCGGCCAGATAGGTGAGCAGCTTGGAGGCGCGGTCCTGCCGCTTCACCTGCGTGAACAGTTCCGGCGTCGTGTCGATGAACCTGGTGGTGTAGGAGTTGTCCCGGAATTTCGGGTGCGTGATGATCGCTTCGAGGAAGGTGAGATTGGTGGCGACGCCGCGAATGCGGAACTCGCGCAGGGCCCGGTGCATGCGGCTCAGCGCCTCCTCCGGCGTGCGTCCCGAAGCCGTGACCTTGACCAGAAGCGGATCGTAGTAACGGGTGATGATGGCGCCGGAATAGGCCGTGCCGCCGTCCAGCCGGATGCCGAAGCCGGCCGCCGAGCGATAGCCGGTGATGCGGCCATAATCGGGAATGAAATGCTGCTCGGGGTCTTCCGTGGTGATGCGGCACTGGAGGGCGTGGCCCTGCAGGCGGATGTCCTGCTGCGCCGGCACGCCCGATTCCGGCGTGCCGATGGCATGGCCGTCGAGAATGTGGATCTGCGCCTTGACGATGTCGATGCCGGTGACCTCTTCCGTCACCGTGTGTTCGACCTGAATGCGCGGATTGACCTCGATGAAGTAGAATTTTCCGGTGTCCGCGTCCTGAAGAAATTCGACGGTGCCCGCGCCGATATAGTCCGTTTCGCGGGCGATCTTCAGCGCGTGGCCGCACAGTTCCTGCCGCAACTCGTCGCTGAGATAGGGTGCCGGCGCGCGTTCCACGACCTTCTGGTTGCGGCGCTGGATGGAGCAGTCGCGCTCGAACAGATGCACCGCATTGCCGTGGGTGTCGCCCAGTATCTGCACTTCCACATGGCGGGCGCGCTCGATCAGCTTTTCGAGATAGACCTCGTCCTTGCCGAAAGCGGCCTTTGCCTCGCGTTTGCCTTCCATGACCTCGCGGGCCAGATCGGCTTCGGAGCGGATGACGCGCATGCCGCGCCCGCCGCCGCCCCATGAGGCCTTGAGCATCAGCGGGTAGCCGATTTCCGCGGCGAGCTTCTTGACCGCCTCGATGTCGTCGGGAAGCGGTTCCGTGGCCGGTATGACCGGCACGCCAACCTCGATGGCGAGGTTGCGCGCGTCGACCTTGTTGCCAAGGCGGCGCATGGTGGCCGGCTTCGGGCCGATGAAGGTAATGCCGGCCGCCTCACAGGCTTCCACGAATTCCGGGCTTTCCGAAAGCAGGCCGTAGCCCGGATGGATGGCATCGGCCCCCGAAAGTTTGGCGACGCGCAGCACTTCCTCGATCGACAGATAGCTTTCGATGGGCCCCAGATCGCGCGCAAGATGCGGCCCGCGCCCGACCTGATAACTCTCGTCCGCCTTGAACCGGTGCAGGGCATATTTGTCTTCTTCCGCCCAGATGGCCACGGTTTTGAGGCCCAGCTCATTGGCCGCGCGGAACACGCGGATGGCGATTTCAGACCGGTTGGCGACAAGAATCTTCGTGATGGCCAATGAGATGCTCCGCTGTCTGGAAGAAGGCGGGCGAATGATTAGCGTGAAAATGCTGCGGTGCAACCGGGAATGACGTGACGTGAGGTGCTAAATGCCTGAAACAGACAAAAAGGCCCGGCGCAGGACGCCGGGCCTTCGTTCGTCAGGTGAGAAGCCTGCTCAGCCGCCTTGTGAAGCGGGGTGCATTCTGACGAGTGCACCCGGCTCCTTCAGCCCTGTCCTTCCAGCCGCATTTGTGCAACGGCAGACGATTCCGTCTGCCTGCAAAATGCTCTAGTCGAGCTGGAAGTAGTTGTACTTGCCGTCGTCGCCCTTGCGCCACTCGTAGACGACATAGTCGGCGTCGGTGCGGTCGCCCTTCTCGTTGAAGGAGAGTTCGCCCAGCACGGTCTTGAACGGACCCTTTTCCTTGATCGCCTTGGCCACTTCCTGAGGATCGTTCGAGCCGGCGGCGGTAGCGGCCTGCGCAATGATCTGGGTCGAAGCATAGGCATAGAGCGTGTAGGCTTCCGGCTCGAAACCGCCGGCGCGGAACTTCTCGACAACTTCCTGCGCGGCGGGGTTCCTGCGCGGATCGGGGCCGAAGGTGTTGAGCGTGCCCTGCACCGCGTCGCCGGCGATCGAGGCCAGCTCGTTGGAGACGATGCCGTCGCCCGAGAACAGCGGCACGTCCAGGCCCTGGTCCGCGGTCTGGCGGATGATCAGGCCGGCTTCGGTGTGCAGGCCGCCCCAGTAGATGAGGGTGACGCCGGCTTCCTTCATCTTGGCGATCAGGGCCGAGAAGTCCTTGTCGCCGGCATTGACGCCTTCATAAAGGACCTCGGTCATTCCGGCCGCGTTGAGCGCTTTCTTGGTCTCGTCGGCAAGGCCCTGCCCATAAGGGGTCTTGTCGTGGATCACGGCGATCTTCGCATCCTTGTAGTGCTCGGCGATATAGGCGCCGGCAACCTCGCCCTGCTGGTCGTCACGGCCGCAGACGCGGATGGTGTTCCACAGGCCGCGTTCGGTGAAGACCGGATTGGTGGCGGCGGGCGTCACCTCGAGGATGCCGTTCTCGGCATAGACTTCCGACGCCGGGATGGCGACGCCCGAGTTGAAGTGGCCAACCACGAATTTCACGCCGTCGGCAACGAACTTGTTGGCAACCGAGATGCCCTGCTTCGGGTCGGACACGTCGTCGCCGATCGAAACCTTGACCTGCTCGCCATTGATGCCGCCAGCTGCGTTGATGTCGGCAACGGCCTGCTCGGTTCCCCTTTGAATCTGGGCGCCGAATGCAGCATTCGGACCGGTGATCGGTGCGCCGATACCGATGAGAACATCCGCCCAGGCGGTGCCGCCGAAGACCAGCAGCGCGCCAAGCGACACAGCGGACAAGAGTGACTTCTTCATTATACGCTCCCATTTCCAGAGTGGGCGAGTGTTATACTTTCGTGCGATGCCCACCCATCTCGCAGAAAGCCAACTTTGCCTATTTCATGGCAGTTGTCACGTCGATTCAACTTTGGCCGGAGTGTCGCTGCGGCAACATTGACGAACGCACATCGGGGCCTTTCCCGCACGCCCCGGCACGGCGTTGCGTCGCGCCTTGCTTCCGGAGCCTGCATGGGTCTGTGCTGCATTCGTGCGCCGGGTCTCCTAGCTTTTCGGGCGCCAGCTCAGTGGCGACACCTTTTCGTAAAGCCAGCTATACTGGGTGACCATCTGGTTGGTGCGCGTGTAGCGGTAGCCGAGGAAGCCGAGCAGCATCAGGATGAGGGTGTCGACCAGATAATATTGCGGGCTGAACATGGTGCCGTTGAACAGTGCGTGGTGGATGAAGCGCACGGCGAGGCCCAGCCCCATCAGATAGAAGAACAGCGCCAGCGGCGGACGCCATGTCTGCGCGCAGGCCCTGCCGGTCATCCACGCGGCCCAGCCGCCGAGCAGGCAGGTAACGAAGAAGAACTGCCAGACCGACGGCTCCTCATAGAGAACACCTTGCATTATGCTGCCTCCCGACTTTGCGCGAGCCCATCTGGCTCCGGCCGCAGTTCGAACTTCCAGTTTCTGCGGAACGCCGAAGCCCGGCGCCCCGGTCGCGGTCCTAGTGCCGGCCGCCTTCCAGATAGGCGGCGCGCACCTCCGGATCGGCCAGCAACTCCTTGCCGCTGCCGCTCATCGTCACCCGGCCGTTGACGAGCACGTAGCCACGATGGGCGAGCTTGAGCGCGGCGAAGGCATTCTGCTCGACAAGGAACACGGTCAGCCCTTCGGTGCGGTTCAGTTCGCGGATTGCATCGAAGATCTGCTTGACGATCAGCGGCGCAAGACCGAGCGAGGGTTCGTCCAGCAACAGAAGCTTCGGTCGCGCCATCAGGGCCCGGCCGATCGACAGCATTTGCTGTTCGCCGCCGGACAGGGTGCCGCCGCGCTGGGTCAGCCGCTCCTTGAGGCGAGGGAACAGGGTGAACACCTTCTCCACGTCCTCATCGAAATATTTGAGCTTGTCGAGGCTGGCACCCATCTGCAGGTTTTCCAGCACCGTCATACGCGGGAAGATGCGGCGGCCTTCCGGCGACTGCGCGATACGAAGCCGCGCGATTTCATGGGTCGGCAGCTGCGTGATGTTGGTTCCCGCAAAGCTGATGGTGCCTGAAGACGCCCTCGGCGTGCCGAAAATGGTCATCATCAGCGTCGACTTGCCGGCGCCGTTGGCGCCGATCAGCGCGACAATCTCGCCCTCGCTGACACTGACATTGACCCCGTTGAGGGCCTGAATGTTTCCGTAGAAGGTTTCGACGTTCCTGACGTCGAGCAACGGTGCCGTGGACATTATTTGCGCCCCCCGCGCCTGTTTGCCGGTCCGGATGCGGCCTTTCTGGCAAGAGCCTTCGCCTGGCCGATCCAGTCTTCGCGGGCGATGCGGCCGTCAAAGGCCAGATAGGCTTCCGCGGCCGCTATGTCGGCCTTCTTCCATGCGGCGATCTGGTCGAAATGATAGATGCCGTGGGCGTTGAGCTTCTTCTCGTTGACCGGTCCGATCCCCTTGATGAGCTGGAGATCGTCCGCCTTGCCGCCGCGTGGCGCGGGCATACGGTTCGATATGCCCTGTTCCTTGCCGGCAGCCGCCCCGCCTTTCGCCGGAGCGCCCTTGGCAGGGGTCCGGGACGGCTCCGCCCCGGCCGCGGCGCTCTTCCTGCCGGGTCTGGCCGCGCCGGCGGTGGCCACCGCTTCGGCCCGTCCTGCCGCCTTCGCGGCAGGTTTTGCGGCAGCGGGTTTCTCCGCCTTCACCCTCTGCGCCTTGCCGGCTCCCTTTTCGACCGTCACGCGCTCGCCGTTGCCGTGAACGACAGTGTCGCTCAGCGGTCCGGCCAGCATGGATGCCGACGCCTCGGGCCCGTGCTCGGCATCGGGGCCTGTATCGAGCTGCTCGATGACGTCCTCGTCGCCGACCTCGATCAGCACCTCCTCGACCTCCTCGTCGTCCACGCCGAGATAGGCGGCGATGACGCTCGGATCGGTGCGCACTTCTTCCGGCGTCCCGTCGGAAATCTTGCGGCCATATTCCAGCACGACGATGTGGTCGGAGATTTCCATGACCACGGACATGTCGTGCTCGATCAGCAGGATCGACGTGCCCGTGTTGTCCTTGATGTCGTTGAGCAGGGCGTTCAGCGCCAGCGACTCCTTCGGGTTGAGGCCGGCTGCGGGTTCGTCGAGGCAGAGCAGTTCGGGATCGGTGCACATGGCCCGCGCGATTTCCAGCCGGCGCTGGGCGCCGTAGGGGAGATCGCCGGCCGGGTCGTCGGCGCGGTCGATGAGATCCGCCTTCTCCAGCCAGTGCCTCGCCTTCTCGGTCGCCTCCGCGGCTGCCTGCGGATAGCCGCCGACGCCGAACAGGCCAAGGATCGTGTAGCCCGAGGCTTTCATCAGCTTGTTGTGCTGGGCCACCAGCAGGTTTTCCAGAACCGTCATGCCCGAAAACAGGCGGATGTTCTGGAACGTGCGCGCCACCTTGGCCCTGGCCGTGATCTGGAAGTCCGGCATGCGCTCGAGCAGGAACTCGTTGCCCGCGCGCCCGGTGAACCGGATCATGCCCTCGGTCGGCTTGTAGAAGCCGGTGATGCAGTTGAACACGGTGGTCTTGCCGGCCCCGTTGGGACCGATCAGGGCGGTGATCTCGCCGCGCCGCACATCGAAGGACAGGTCGCCGATGGCCACCAGCCCGCCGAACTTCATCGACAGATGCTCAACCCGCAGGATCGGCATCGCTGTTGTGGTCGTCGCGCTCATCAGCCGTGCCCTTCCTTGGTGAACGAACCCGCGACTGCCTTGCGTTCCTTCAGGAAGGCGGTCGGCTCGCGACTGCCGACGAAACCGCGCGGCTTCCACACCATGACGATGACCATGGCGGCGCCGAACAGCAGCATGCGGTAGAGCTCAGGCGTGAAATCCGGTCCGAATATCTGCTTGAGGAATTGCATCTCGCGCAGGATTTCGGTGCCGCCCACCATCACGGCAGCCGCCACCGCGATGCCGCCGAGCGAGCCCATGCCGCCGAGAACCACGATGGCCAGGATGATCGCCGACTCCAGGAAGATGAAGGATTCGGGACTGACGAAACCTTGCCGCGCGGCGAAGAAGGAGCCGGCGAAGCCGCCGAACATGGCGCCGATGGCGAAGGCGGTCAGCTTGGTGGTCGTGGTGTTGATGCCGAGCGAACGGCAGGCGATCTCGTCCTCGCGCAGCGCTTCCCATGCCCGCCCGACCGGCAGGCGGCGCAGGCGGATGGTGACATAGCCGGTCAGCACGCACAGCGCCAGTATGAGATAGTAGAGGAAAATCTTGTAGTAGGCGCCGGACTGGGCGATGCCGAACACCTTGGAGATGTAGTTCGGATCCGAGACGTTGAACGATATCACGCCGAAGAAGCTGACCTTGGGAATGCCGGAGATGCCGGCGGCGCCATTGGTGACCTCGCGCCAGTTGATAAGCACCAGCCGGATGATCTCGCCGAAGGCCAGCGTCACGATGGCCAGATAGTCGCCTCGCAGGCGCAGCACCGGAAAGCCGAGGATGACGCCCCACATGGCGGCCATGATGCCGGCGACCGGCAGCAGGATCCAGAACGACCAGCCGAACTGCGTGCCGAGCAGCGCATAGGAATAGGCGCCCACGGCATAGAAGGCGACATAGCCGAGGTCGAGCAGGCCGGCGAGGCCGACCACGATGTTCAGGCCCCACGCCAGCATCACGTAGATGAGGATCTGGATGCCGAAATTGTCGACCCACTTCAGCGAGCCCTGGAACCCGAACAGCGAAACCATCACGACGGGATAGACCAGCAGGATGGTGAAACCGAGCGAATAGGAATGGGCGCTGATGAAGCTGCGGAAATAGAAGATCACCCAGGCGATCACATAGATGATCGCGGCGGCGCGCAGCAGGCCGACATAGGCGCCCCAGTAAGGTCCGACGGCGGCCTGCAGGCTGTTGCCGAACAGGAGCAGGCCGGCGGCCATCACAAGGCCGATCACGAGGTTGGGCTTGCTGAAGAAGCGCAACGCGAAGGCGGTGGGCAGCTGCCCTGTGCCTGCATCGACCGTTTTCTGCGCCACAAGGAACGGCGTCAGGTAGACGACCTGCAGGAAGCGCACGGCAGCGGCGATCAGCACCACCGTGGCGAGCAGGTAGGGACGTGGCACCAGGACCAGCTCGTTGTGGATGTTCTGGTCCGTCTTCACGCCCACCAGCAGGACGAACATGAAGAAGGCGATGACGGCTGCGTAAAATGCCTCGCGCAGCCCGGCAGCGACGGTGGCGCTGCCAGCGGACTTTTTGGTTTCAGCCATGGCCATGGGTCAGACCTTTTCGACTTCCGGCCGGCCGAGAATGCCGGAGGGCATGAAGATGAGCACGATGGCGAGGATGGAGAAGGCCGCCACATCCTTGTAGTCGATGGAGAAATAGGCCGACCAGATGCTCTCGATGAAGCCGATGGCGAGCCCGCCGAGCACCGCCCCCGGTATGGAGCCGATGCCGCCAAGCACCGCTGCCGTGAAGGCCTTCACGCCGGGCACGAACCCGTCCGAGAACACCACTACACCATAATACATGAGGAACAGCGTACCGGCGACGGCCGCCAGCGAAGCACCGATGATGAAGGTGATGGAAATGGTGCGGTCGACATTGACGCCGAGCAGCGCGGCCATCTTGCGGTCCTGCTCGCAGGCGCGCTGCGCCCGTCCGAGCGACGTCTTGTTGACCACGTACCAGAAGATGACCAGCAGCAGCGCCGTGACCACCACGATGATGATCTGCTTCAGCGAGATCGAGACGCCATACACATTGTAGACCTGGCTGACCATCGGCGGAATCGGCTTGTTGCGCGGACCCTGCGTGACCTGCACGAAATTGGACAGCACGATCGACATGCCGATGGCCGTGATCAGCGGCGCCAGCCGGAAGGAGCCGCGCAGGGGGCGGTAGGCGATCTTCTCGATCACCCAGTTGTAGAGGCTCACCAGCAGCATGGAAACGATCATCATGATCAGGAGGGCGGCGGCGACCGGCACCGAATAGAACATCGCACCGAGGATCAGGAACACGATCAGGGCGGTGAAAGCACCGACCATGAAAATGTCGCCATGAGCGAAGTTGATCATGCCGATGATGCCGTAGACCATCGTATAGCCGATCGCGATCAGGCCATAGATCGATCCCAGCGTCAGCCCGTTGATAAGCTGCTGGATGAAATATTGCATATTTAAGCCGCTCCCCTGGAATGTCGCCGGACCGGGCGCATTCCTTTTCATCGTTCCCCTAGTGGTACGGTTTCAAGTCCGGATTGCAACTCCATTTTTTGTTCTTTTACGCGACTTTGGGATGAGATTGGTCCCTCATCGCGGGAGTTGCTTCCTGTTGGCAGGTCAGGGCGGAACCTATCATCGGCCCAACGCAATGTCATTGATGTTTTTGGTAAAATTCCGCTTCTTTGGGAAAGAAACAATCGATTTCGCCAAATATTTTGAATGATCCTTGCAACAGATGGAAATTCAGGAACTCTCCGCCAGTGCCTGCCCGGACCGCAAAACAGGCCCGCCGCAATTCCGCAACGTAACACGTAAGGCCATCTTTGCCGCCCCGCACCGCAGCCGATGCCCAAGGCTGAACGGACCGGGTCGCCAAGGCTCGGAACAGCATTTTCGGATGCGCTCGTCGCCATGCCGGGCGCGCCGCCGACACCCGGCCACGGCCCGGCGGCCGAACCGGATGAAAATCCGGCATTCTTCCTTGCCCGCCAGTATCCTCTCGGGTTTCTCGCCGGTCCATCATCACGGAAAATTCCCACATCCTCTTGTTCTTCCAGTGAGATACGACAGATATATCTGTGGACGACGCAATCCGGCGAAAGAATGAACTGGTGATATATGAATCCGCGCATCATGGAGATGCGCGTGATATCCCGACCTGCCGACATCTCATCTCCTGCCGCGACCAGAGCCTTCAATGCGCTGGAGCGAATGGTCGTCACCCTTGAACTGGCCCCGGGAAGCTTCGTCACCGAAAGCGCACTCATCGGGAAAATCGGGCTCGGCCGCACGCCCGTCCGGGAGGCGGTTCAGCGTCTGGCATGGGATGGGCTGCTGGAGGTGCGACCACGGGCCGGCATCTCGGTCACGCCGCTGTACGGCAGCGACTGGCTGCGCATCATCGATGCACGCCGCGGTATTGAGAAACTGCTGGCCCGCTCGGCGGCGCGCTTCGTCACGCGCGAAGTAGCCGGCAGGTTCCACGAGGCCGCGCTTGCCATCCAGCAGGCCGTTCTCGCCACCGACGTCGTTGCCTTCCTCGCTGCGGACAAGGCGATCAACGAGGCGCTCGCAACCGCGGCCGACAACATGTTCGCATCCCGCGCGGCGGCAGCCCTGCAATCGCACAGCCGCCGCTGCTGGTTCCGCTTCCGCGCGCATCTGGGAATGGCCGACTGCGCCGCGCTGCATGTTGCGCTGATCCAGTCGGTGCTTGAGGGTGACGAGAACGACGCCGCCCTCAATGCCGACAAGCTGATGGATTTCCTGCGCGGCATGGCCGAAGACGCCGCCACCCGGTAAGCCTCCCGGAAGCAGGACAGAGAGAGCAGCCTGCCTGCGCGCCGCTTGATCGGAAGTCGCTGATCGGAAGTCTCGTCTGCCCCCTGTCTTCATCCATCAGCCACGGACGCTCGCAACCTATGCCTGAACCGTGATCTCGGGCTCGTTCCCAACCGGGAAATTGACCGATCGGGCAATGAAGCACATGGCGTGCGCCTTGTGGTGCAGGGCGGCGGCAACATCCGGGTCGGACTGAGCATCGATCACGATTTTCGGATGCAGCATCACCGACGTGAACTGACCGGCGCCACCGGCCTCCTCCACCATCTCGCCCAGCGCATTGTCCTCATAGGAGAGCACGGTTACGCCTGCCTGCGCGCAAAGCCCGAGATACCAGAGCTTGTGGCAGGCGGAAAGCGAGGCCACGAGAAGTTCCTCCGGGTTCCACCGGGCCGGATCTCCCCGGAAAGCCGGATCTGACGAACCCGCGATCACCGGCTTTGCACGCGCAGTGACTTCATGATTGCGGCTGTAGCCGCGATACGAGCCGGTTCCCGTTCCCTCATTTCCCGTCCATGTCACTTTGACTTCGTACGTGTGCAGCTTCCCATCCACGGTTGATCTCCATATTGGATACATGTTTACATGTGTTCATGTATCAGCGCCTGTGATATGTGGCAACCATGCTCAGATCGAACACGACCGCCGACCTCATCGCCGACCAGCTGAACGCGGAGATCATGCGCGGAGATATCAGGCCCGGCGCACCGTTGCGGCAGGAGGATCTTGCCACGCGTTTTGGCGTCAGCCGCATCCCCGTGCGCGAAGCTTTGCGCCGGCTGGAGCGCGACGGGCTGGTTGCCGTCTTTCCCAATCGCGGTGCCTTCGTCATCGAGGTGACGGCGCAGGATATTCGGGAGATTACTCACATGCGCATTCTGGTGGAGTGCGATCTGATCGAACGTGCGGCAAGCCTTCATGACCAAAGCGACATGGAAGCCCTTGGCGAAGCGCTTGAGCTGGCCGAGCGCACCGCCGCCACCCCGGAGTGGATCAGGACCGACCGCGCCTTTCACATGCGGCTTTACGAACCGGCCGCCGCACCGCGCCAGATCCGGCTCGCCATGTCGCTGCGCACCGAGGTCGAGCGCTGCAACGCCCTCTACGATCAGCTGCCGGAAGCCAGAAATGAATGGCTCACAGATCACCGGCAGATGTTCGACGCCTATGCGAGGCGCGATGCCGGCGATGCCGCAGAATTGCTGCGCAGGCACATTCAGCGGGCCGGCGATTTCCTCGTCCGCTGCCTGAGCTGAAATCAGCCCCGAACGAAAAAAGCCGCCGGATCATCCAGCGGCTTTTTTTGTGACGGAAACGAAGCGTTACTTCATCAGCGGCATCGAGAACTCGGCGCCTTCCTTCACACCGGACGGCCAGCGCGAGGTGACTGTCTTGGTCTTGGTGTAGAAGCGCACCGCATCCGGGCCGTACTGGTTGAGGTCGCCGAAGCCGGACTTCTTCCAGCCGCCGAACGTGTAATAGGAGACCGGCACCGGGATCGGCACGTTGATGCCGACCATGCCTACATTGACGCGGGAAGCGAACTCGCGAGCCGCATCGCCGTCGCGGGTGAATATGGCGACACCGTTGCCATATTCATGCTCGGAAGGCAGGCGCACCGCTTCCTCGAAATCGTGCGCGCGAACCACCGACAGCACCGGCCCGAAGATCTCTTCCTTGTAGATGCGCATGTTGGGCGTCACATCGTCGAACAGGCAGCCACCGAGATAGAAGCCGTCCTCGTAGCCCTGCATCTTGAAGCCGCGCCCGTCGACAACCAGCTTGGCGCCTTCCTCGACACCCAGATCGACATAGCCGCGCACGCGCTCCAGCGCCTGCTTCGTCACCAGCGGGCCGAAATCGGCGCTCGGATCGGTGGAGGGACCGATCTTGAGGCTTTCCACGCGCGGGATCAGCTTTTCCATCAGCTTGTCGGCCGTAGCCTTGCCGACCGGCACAGCCACCGAAACGGCCATGCAGCGCTCGCCGGCCGCGCCGTAGCCGGCGCCCACCAGCGCATCCACGGTCTGGTCCATATCGGCGTCGGGCATGATGATCATATGGTTCTTGGCGCCGCCGAAGCACTGCACACGCTTGCCGTTGGCGCAGCCGCGGGAATAGATGTACTGCGCGATCGACGACGAGCCGACGAAGCCGATGGCCGAAATGTCGTCATGGTCGAGAATGGCGTCGACCGATTCCTTGTCGCCGTTGACGACGTTGAGGATGCCCGCAGGCAGACCCGCCTCGATCATCAGCTCGGCAAGACGCATCGGCACGCCCGGATCGCGCTCCGAGGGCTTGAGGATGAAGGCGTTGCCGCAGGCGATGGCCGGGGCGAACTTCCACATCGGGATCATGGCCGGGAAGTTGAACGGCGTGATGCCGGCGACGACGCCGAGCGGCTGGCGCATGGAATAGAGATCAATGCCCGGGCCCGCGCCCTCGGTGTACTCGCCCTTCATCAGATGCGGCACACCCAGCATGAACTCGACCACCTCGACACCGCGCTGGATATCGCCCTTGGCGTCGGGAAGGGTCTTGCCGTGCTCGCGGGCCAGCAGTTCGGCCAGCTCGTCATTATCGCGGGCGACGAGTTCGAGGAACTTCGACAACACGCGGGCGCGGCGCTGCGGATTGGTCGCCGCCCAGGCCGGCTGCGCCGCCTTTGCCGAAGCGACGGCCGCGTCAAGCTCGGCCTTGGAGGCCAGCGCCACCTTGGCGCGGACCGAACCGTCGAGGGGCTGGAACACGTCCGCCGTGCGGCCCGAAGCGCCCTTCACATGCTTGCCGTCGATGAAATGACCGTACTCAATCATGCTCTCTCACTCCCTGGATGGATGCCAAAATCTGTATCGGGCCGGATTGTTCACCTTCCCGACAAGCTTGGCAATGCGAGCGAAAACGCATCCGTTGTGCAAATTTAGTAGAACAATTTCACCATGCGCTTTATTTGGTGCATAGTGAACCCGTCGCTGGTCCAGAAGGGAGCAAGCACATGAACTGGGACGACGTGCGCATCTTCCTCGCCGTGGCCCGCTCGGGGCAGATCCTCGGCGCGGCGCGGCGGCTGGAGCTGAACCATGCCACCGTGTCGCGTCGCATCGGCGCGCTGGAGGAAGCGCTGCGGGCGAAGCTGTTCCGCCGCCTTACCACAGGCAGCGAACTGACGCCGGCCGGCGAGCGCTTCCTAGAAATCGCCGAACGCATGGAGGCCGACGTCATCGCCGCGCGTTCAGCCGTCGCCGATGAGGACGAGGACATTTCCGGCTCGGTCCGCATCGGCGCGCCGGACGGCTTCGGCGTTGCCTTTCTGGCCAGACATCTTGGCGAACTGACGCGCCAGCACCGCGACCTCACCATCCAGCTCGTTCCGGTGCCGCGCTCCTTTTCGCTGTCGCGGCGCGAGGCCGACATCGCCATCACCGTCGAGCGGCCGCAGGAGGGCCGTCTGGTGGCGGGAAAACTGATTGACTATACGCTTGGCCTGTTCGCCTCGCGTGACTATGCCGAGCGCTACGGCCTGCCGAAAAATGCCGCCGAACTGCCGCAGCACGCCCTGATCGGCTATGTGCCCGACCTGATCGTCAGCCCCTCGCTCGACTACGAGGCCGAATTCAGCAAGGACTGGCGCTCCGCCTTCGCCATATCCTCCGCGCTCGGACAGGCCGAAGCGGTGCGCTCGGGCGCCGGCATCGGCATCCTCCACACCTTCATCGCCCGCTCCATGCCCGAACTCGTGCCGGTCGAGGCTGTCGCCCCGATCCGCAGGTCCTACTGGCTGGTCTATCACGAAACGGTACGGCCGCTGCGCCGCGTGCAGGCGGCGGCAAGCTTCATCACGCGGGTCGTCGAACGCGAGCGGGGCCTGTTTTCCTGACAGGCGAACAGGCCGGCGGCCTTGCCAACCGCCTGGTTTTCGGAGATTTTCCGCCCGGGCTGAACAGGGACAAGGGCGTGGGACCGAAAATCGCAGTTTTGACATTGGGGCTGGCGCTTGCCGGCACGGCATCGGCTGAAGACCTGTCATGGTTCACGCAACCGGCCGGAGAAGGCGGCATCGAGCTGATCTATGGCACGCCCGACAGTGGCTATGCGCCGGTCTCCTTTCGCTGCGACAGGCCCGGCACCCCGCTGACCGTGGTCATCGAGCACGAACCGGCCAATGCCGAAGACGGCGTCGCGGTGGAGATTCTGCTCTCGGCCGGCGATATCGAAGTGCCCCTCGCCACAACCGGCACAAGGCTGTTGATGGACGACCTGTTCATCCTGCAAGGCGAAACGCCGCTCGACGCGCGCCTTCAGAACCTGCTCACCTCGCGAGGGCCGCTGATACTGACCATCGAGGGCGACAGGCAGGACTACCCTCTCTATGACGCGGCCGAGGCGGTGCAGGCCATGCTCGACGCCTGCAAAACCGGCTGAGTGGAGCCGACAGGTACCAGAGCCGGCACCTGCCGCGGGCAGCGTTTCGAATTTAATCTTGATTAATTTTATCCACTTTAATATGAAAGCCCGGCAAGTGGCGAGATGGATAAAAGCGGAGCAGCGTGCCTTGGCGAACATGGTGGAAATCGAACGGCGTCAGGACGAGGCGCAGGATCAGTTGCGCATCACCATCATGAACGAATTCTGCCGCATCATGGGACGCAGCGGCCTGCAGCCAATGGCTGTGATGCGGCTGGCCGCCCACGCCGTCGGCGAGGTCTACCGCGAAGTTGCCGACAGCCACTCCGGCCCCAACGCCTGCCCCTGCAACTGGCGCCCGAACGAGCGTGCCGACACCGACATGCTGTGCACCGCGCTGATGGCGGCGATCCGCTACAGGCCGGTGGCGGACCTGCGCACCATGCGCATCGCCGGCTCGGCCTGAAGCTTTTTTCGTCGGGTTCTACGCGCCCCGGCGCGCCACGACCGGCACGTAGTCTTCCAGTTCAGGTGCGGGGAAGCGCACCGTCTCGCCGGTCTCAGCCGAGCGGTAGAGGCCCATCAGCATCTCGACCACGCCCAGCCCGTCCTCGAAGGTTTCCAGCGGCGTTTCGCCCTTGCGGAAACACTCGACCATGTGGCGGTTCTCGTCGGTGTAGCCGTAGACGCCCGCCTCGTCCTCCAGCACCGGCATCAGCCCCTGCTCGGCATTCTGCTTCTCGACGAGGTCCTCGCCTTCCGAGCCCTTCACCTCGCGCGACATGAACACCTTGAGCCCGGTCGAGAGCGAGTTGAACTCCATCGCATATTCCGGCCCCAAAAGTTCGAGCTGGATGCGCAGACCTGCTCCCACATAGGCCCATGAGGTGGTGGCCTCGATCACCAGCTCGTTGCCGTCCTCGTCCTCCAGCGTGATGGTGCCGCGCGCAAAATCCTCCGACGGCCGGTTGCGGTAATCGACCTCGGCGCCGAAGCGGGCGCGCAACTGGTCGGCATAATGCGGCCGCGTCCATTTCAGATTGGCGACCGTGCCGTTCACGGCCTTGACCGTGAGCGAGCTGCGCGGCGCGCCGGGCGCGGTGAGCAGGTGGCGGGCGACCTCGACCGAATGGCACATCATGTCGGAGAGCACCCCGCCGCCCTGCTTGTCGCCCTGCCAGAACCACGGCTCGTGCGGGCCGGAATGTTCCTCCGCCGCGCGCGCCAGATAGGGCCGGCCGGTGGTGGAGGCGGCGCGCCGCCAGATGATCTCCTTGCCGCGCAGCACAGGCGTGGAGAAAACCTGGTTCTCCAGATAGCCGTGGTTGAGCCCGGCATCGGTGGCCAGCGACAGCATCTCGCGCGCCTCGCGCACGGTGCGCGCCAGCGGCTTTTCGCAGGCAACCGCGAACACCTTGCTGCGCCCCGCCTTCACCTCGGCATGGATGGTGCGCATGATGTCGAGGCGGGTGTAGTTGGGCGAAAGGATCCAGATGGCGTCCATGTCATCGGCGCGCAGCATGGATTCGAGGCTGTCATGGCCGGTGCAGGTTCCCAGCCCCAGTTCCGCCACCTGATCGACGAAGCGCTGGCGGTTTTCGGCGCTGCGGCTGTAGACGCCCGTCACCTCGACATTGCGCACCCCCAGCATCGATTTCAGATGGAAATGGGCGATGAAGCCGCTGCCGACGAAACCGACCCGCAGCGTGGCTTTCGGAAACTCCGTCATGGTCGCTCCTTTCAGGAATGGCGTTGTTCAGGACATCTTCGGCGCGGCGGTGGTGCCGCGCACTTTCAGCGTGGTGGGCAGGATCACCGGCTCCCGCGGCGCGGGCGCACCGGAGAGCATGTCGAGCAGCATGCCCATGGCCCGCTTGCCGATCTCGGCGCGCGGCTGCGCGACCGTGGTCAGCGGCGGGAAGAAGGCTTCGCTCAGGTAAAGATCGTCGAAGCCGACGACGGACATGTCGCCCGGCACGTCGCGGCCCATGCGGCGCAATTCATGGATGGCGCCGAAGGCCATCTCGTCATTGGCGAGGAAGATGGCGGTCGGCGGCTCTGGCAGCGCCAGCAGCCTGCGGCAGGCGTCGCGACCCGATTGCAGCAGATAGTCGCCGCGCTGCTCGTAACCCTCGGGAACCGGCAGGCCGGCCGCCTGCATGGCGGCGCGATAGCCTTGCCGGCGGCGCACGCTCATCTCTTCCGGCACCGGCCCGCAGACATGGGCGATGCGGCGATGGCCGAGTTCGACCAGATGCTCGACCGCTTGCCTGGCCGCCGCCTCGTTGTCGATCTGCACATGCGGGAAGCCGACACCCTCTATCATCTCCAGCGCCACCACCACCGGCAGGTCCGGCGAGAGGCGGCGGCGGAAGTCCGGCGTCGAGGGAAGCGAGCCGGTCATCAGGATCATGCCGTCGGCATGGCCGTCGCGCAGCATGTCGAAATATTCGGTCTCGCGCTCGGGGTCGTTCTCGGCATTGCCCATCAGCACGGCATAGCCGGCGGCGCGCGCCGCCGCCTCCACGCCCTTGACCACGTCGAGATAGAACGGGTTGCCGATGTCGCGCACCACCATGAGCACCGCCATGGAACGGCGGGTACGCAGGTTGCGGGCGCTGACATTGGGCCGGTAGTTGAGCGCGCTCGCCGCCTCGCGGATGCGCGACAGCGTCGGCTCCGCCACCAGCCCGGTGTCGGCCAGCGCCCGCGACACGGTGGCCGGCGAGACGCCGAGGCGCTCGGCAATGTCCTTGATCTTCGGCCGCCTTGTCATGAGACCGGTCACGCCCTCATCGAGCGGCCGCGGCCGTAGAACAGCATCAGCACCAGAAGCGTGGCCCCGAACACCATCTGGCGGCCGGATTCGTCGATGTTGACGGTGGTGAGGATGCTTTGCAGGATGACCAGCAGGAACGCGCCGGCCATGGTGCCGGTATAGCCGCCCTTGCCGCCCGACAGCGGCGTGCCGCCGAACACCACGGCGATGATCGAGGCCAGCATGTATTGCTCGCCGACATTGGCGAAGGACGAGCCCGAATAGCCGAGCAGGCAGATGCCGGTGATCGCCGCGAACACACCCGACAGCACGAACAGCGCGATGCGGATCGCCTTGACCGGCACGCCGGCCATGAACGCCGCCTGCTCGTTGGAGCCGATGGCATAGATGCGGTGACCGAACACGGTGCGGTTGAGCAGGAAGGCCATGACAAGCCCTATGACCACCCACAGCCACAATATGCCGGGCAGGCCGAACAGGAAGGTGCGCGACACGAAATCTGCCAGCGCCGGTGCTGCGCGCCCCGAGGGGATGCCCTGGCGGACCACCACCAGCAGGCCCTGCAACACGCCCAGCATGCCGAGCGTCATGACCAGCGGCGGGATGCGCAAGAGCGTCACGCCGATGCCGTTGAGCAGCCCGAAAAACGCGCCGGCGACGACGCAGGCGAGGATGGCCAGCGGGATGCCGGCATTGTCGCCCGCCATCAGATTGCCGGCGATGATGGCGCTGAGCGACACCACGCCGCCGACCGACAGGTCGATGCCCTCGCGCCCGCCGAGGATGACGAGGTTCTGACCGGCCGCGACGATGCCGAGCAGCGCGGCGACGATCAGCAGGCGCAGGATCTGCTGGCCGGACGCGAAGCCCGGCGACAGCGTCTCGCCCAGCCACAAAAGACCGGCGATCAGGATCAGCGCCACCACCAGCGGCTGCCTGAGTAAGGCGGTCACCGCGCTCATGCCCGCGCCCTCCGCCCGACCAGCACACCGGCCATCAGCGCCAGCAGGATGGCGACGCCCTGCACAAGGTTCTGCCACTCCGAAGGCGTGCCGACGAAGAACACCAGCGAGTTGATGAAGCCGATGATCAGCGCGCCGATCACCGAGCCGACGACGGTGCCGTAGCCGCCGGACAGCGCGCTGCCGCCCAGCACCACGGCGGCGATGGAGAACAGCGTCATCTTGCCGCCCACAAGCGGGTCGCCGCTCGCCGTATCGCCGGTGATGCAGAAGGCGGCGAGTGCCGCGAACACGCCGCACAGCGCATAGCCGCCCATGCGGATCGCGGTCACCGGCAGGCCGCTCTGGTAGGATTCCTGCTGCCCGTCGCCGACGGCGAGCAGCCGCAGCGACAGGCGCGTGCGCACCAGAATGGCGAGCAGGACCGCGAACAGGACGACGACATGGAAGACGAAGGGGATTTCGAGGATGCGCCCGCCATAGGTGCGCCAGAAGGCGGTCGGCGCGGGCGTCCCGGCCACCGGCTGGATGTAGAGCGCCAGCCCCGTGAAGAAGATCGAGGTGGCGAAGGTGGCGACGATGGCCTGCAAGCGCAAAGCCGCCACCACGATGCCGTTGACGATGCCGCAGGCGAGCCCGGTCGCCAGCCCGATGGCAAGCGCGGCGACGATGGTCACGCCATCCCCGCCCCATTGCGCCATGACGCCGACGATGACGACATTGACCAGCGACACGATGGCCCCGGCCGAAAGGTCGATGTCGCCGGCATAAATGACATAGGTCTGCGCGACGGCGAGCAGCATCAGCGCCAGATAGGTCTTGACCAGCCCCGTCACCCCGACCAGCGACAGGCTGCGCGGCTGGAACCAGCCGTTGAGCGCGATCAGCACCACGAGGATGATGAGCGCCGGCAGGAAGGGATAGCGCTCGAAGGCGCGCTTCACGGCGCTGCTGCTGCGGGGGCGGGCGGGAGCTTCGATGCTTGCCATCACGCGGCCTCGTATGCGGCCTGGTAGAGGTTGAAGCGGGTGCGCGCCGCCCCGGTCAGCTCGCGCCGGATCGCGCCGCCATTGAAGACGAGGATGCGGTCGGCATTGTCGAGCAGCTCGGCATCCTCCGAGGCATAGAGCACGATGCCCATGCCCTCCCCGGCCAGCTTGCGGATCAGCGAAAACAGGTCCGCCTTGGCCGACAGGTCGATGCCCTTGGTCGGATCGTCGAGCAGAAGCACGGCAGGGCGGTCGATCAGCCAGCGCGCGATCACCACCTTCTGCTGGTTGCCGCCGGAGAGCGAGGAGATCGGATGGCCGAGGCCGGCGAATTTGGTCTTGAGCGCCTGCAAGGCGGGCAGCGCCTTCGCCGCCAGCGCGGAGGGATTGGCCAGCATCATGCGCTCGCGCAGATAGTGGATCGGCATGACGTTTTCGAGGATCGGACGGCCGCTCACCACGCCGTCGCGGGAGCGGTCGCCCGACACATAGGCCACGCCCTGCCGGATCGTCGCGCGCGGATTTTTGGGATGGAGCGGCTTCCCGCCAAGCTCGACGCTGCCGGCCGTCGGCGAATTGGCGCCGAACAGCGCCCGCAGCACCGCCGACTGGCCCTGCCCGTGCAGCCCGCCGAAGCCGAGGATTTCACCGGCCCGCACGTCGAAACCGATGTCGGAGAAGCCCGGCCCGGTCAGGCCGCGCACCGACAGCACCGGCGGACCGGCAGGCCGGGCCGGTGCCGCATCGGCTACGGTTGCCGTTTCTTCCTGAGCGCCCACCATCATGGAGATGATTTCAGCCGGCGTGGTCCCGGCAATCTGCCGCGAACCGACGATCTCGCCGTCGCGGATCACGGTGGCGCGGTCGCCGATGGCGAAAATCTCGTCCATCCGGTGCGAGATGAAGATGATCGAGCGGCCTTGGCGCTTCAAATCGCGCAGGATCTCGAAGAAGCGCTCCACCTGCGCCCGGTCGAGGGCCGAGGTCGCCTCGTCGAAGATGAGCACCGACGCCTCGCCGGCCAGCGTCTTCATGATCTCGACGAGCTGGCGCTGGTCGGCGCGCAGGTCCTGCACCACGGCATCGGGCGAAAAATCGTCTCCGGTCACGCCGTCGAACAGGGCGATATATTTCGCCGCGCGCGCTTCCAGCGCCGTGCGGTCCACGAACACGCCGCGCGACGGCAGGTCGGCGAGGCAGATGTTTTCCGCCACCGTGCGGTGTGCGGCCAGCGACAGTTCCTGATAGAAGATGGCGATGCCGAGCCGCCGCGCCGCCTGCGGCCCGGTGATGGAGACCGGCTTGCCGTCGAGCAGGATTTCGCCCGTATCGGGCCGCACGGAACCGGCGACGATCTTGGACAGCGTGCTCTTGCCCGAGCCGTTGGAGCCCATCAGCACATGCACCTCGCCAGCCTCGATGTCGAGATCGGCGTGGCGAAGCGCCTTGGTCGCGCCGTAGCTCTTGCCGACGCCCTTGAGTTGCAGCCTGCTCATGGTCTTGCCGCCATCATGCGGCATGCGAGGGGAAACCCGCATGCCGCTTTTGCTGAATCACCTACTTGAACAGCGCCTCGGCGTCTGCGATCGACAGCGCGCTGGTGTAGGAATAATAGCCCGGCTTGCCTTCGAGCTGCCTGGCCGCTTCCTCGAGGTTCGAGCTGTCGATGAACGGGATCGGCAGATACATCGCGTTCTTGTACTGGCCCGCTTCTGCCGGCTCCTTCAGCTCCTTGCCCTGAAGCATCAGCACCGCCACGTTGAGCGCCGAGGCCATGACGCCGGGCGGGTTCACCGACGCGCCGGAGTTCAGCTTGTCCTTGGTCCACAGGTCGATGAAGTCCTTGCGGATCTCGCCGGTGGCGGCGATGGAATCGGTCTTGCCCGCATCCATGATCGACTTCCAGGCACCGGCAGCCATGCCGTCCTGCACCCACACGCCGTTGATGTCGGGATAGGTGGCGAGCAGGTTCTGCATGGCCTGCTGGCCCTGCGCCTGATCCCAGTTGGCGTTTACTTCGTTGACGATCTTGATGTCGGGATGCTTGGCGAACACTTCCCTGTAGCCGGCGACGCGCATCTCGTTGGCCGGATGGCCGGCGACGCCGTTGATGGCCACGACATTGCCCTTGCCGTCCAGCGTCTTGGCCAGCCACTCCGCACCCGCGGCGCCCCACGCCTTCTGGTCGATGCCGACATAGAGCGCATCCGGCGACGAGACCTCAGCGTCGGTGGCGATGACGAGGATGCCGGCCTCCTTGGCCTGCGCGAACACCGGATCGAAGGCGGTCGGGCTGTTCGGATTGATGATGATGGCATCGACGCCGGCGCTGATGAAATTGCGCACATGGGCGATCTGGCCGGGCACGTCGACATTGGCGCTCTGCACCTCGACGGTGACGTTGACGCCCTTTTCCTTCCACGCCTCGGCGGCGGCCTTGGCCTCGTCGATCATCTGCGTGCGCCATTCGGACCCGACCCAGCCGTTGGAAAGGCCGATCTTGAAGTCCTGCGCGAAGGCGGACACGGCGGAAAAGGCCAGCGCGACACCCGCGACGGCCGAGAGAATATGCGACTTCTTCATTTGAATTCCTCCCTGGAGCTCAATTTCGAGAATGAGCTTAGAGGCAAATGAAATCGATTTCAACGGCGATTGAAAGCGTTCGCCTTTTCGTGATTCCGGCATGATCCGGCGAAAAGAG
Source organism: Aquamicrobium defluvii (assembly GCF_004363725.1). Lineage (GTDB taxonomy): Bacteria > Pseudomonadota > Alphaproteobacteria > Rhizobiales > Rhizobiaceae > Mesorhizobium > Mesorhizobium defluvii. Next base: position 232,736 of record NZ_SNZF01000003.1, read on the forward strand.
CGAGGCGCAGACAAGGTAAGGCAGAAAAAACAACACCCGCCGGGGGAGGAGGTCCGGCGGGTGTCGTATGAGAAGGCCAGCTATCGGGAGGAGGATAATGGCTGGCCTATATCCGCTGGGTCTGGGAGGAGGTAGGCCCCGCGGAATTCGATGATTAATAGATACCCGTATGGCTCTTTTGATTAAAGGCTCAATTTTGCATGGCTGCGTTGCGTTTTGTGCAATGCAACATAAACACCGACTCATATGCGCCCCCGCTCCGATTCGAAGCAGGGGCGCATAAGCGATGGCGTTTACGCGGGCAGCGTCAGGCAGCCTTGCCGGTCTGGCTCTGCGCGCCATGGCTGTCGGTTTGCGCATAGGCGCTGCCGAAGCGGTTGGCGAGGAAGGTGTCGAGCGCGATGTCTTCCTGGCGCACGAAGCCCTGCCGGGGCAGGTTGCCGTTCGCCAGCATGTCGAGCACGGCGCAGATGCCGGAAGCGGTGGTGATCTGGATCGCGCTCAGCACCTTTCCGTTGACACGGCGGCTGTAGACCTTGTTGGCATATGTCTCCTGGAGCAGGCGGCCATCCTTGCGGCCCGACACCGTCACGAAGACGATGACCACGTCCTGCGTGGTGGCCGGCAGTGCGCTTTCGAAGATGTCCTTCAGCACCTCGCGGCGGTGGCGCAGGCCGAGGTCGTTGAGCAGCGCCTTCATGATCGCCGCATGGCCGGGGTAGCGGATGGTGCGGTAGTTCAGCGTGCGCACCTTGCCCTTCAGCGTCTCGCACAGCGTGCCGAGGCCGCCCGATGTGTTGAAGGCCTCATAGGTCACGCCGTCCAGCGAAAATTCCTCGCGTTCTTCCAGCGGCGGAACCTCGACCAGCTCGCCCTCCACAATAGCCTCGCATGGCTCGCAATATTCGTTGATGACGCCGTCCGTGCTCCAGGTCAGGTTGTAGTTCAGCGCGTTGGACGGGTACTGCGGCAGTGCGCCGACGCGCATGCGCACGCTGTCGAGCGTGTCGAAGCGGCTGGCGAGATCGGCCGCGACGATGGAGATGAAACCCGGCGCCAGACCGCACTGAGGAATGAAGGCGGTCTTCGCCGTCTTCGCCAGTTCCTTCACCCGGCGGGTCGAGGCGACATCCTCGGTGAGGTCGAGATAATGCACGCCGGCAAAAGCCGCGGCCTCGGCGATGCGCGTGGTAAGGCTGAACGGAGCCGCGCTGAGCACCGCGAACTTGCCGGCCAGAGCCTTCTCCAGCTCGCCGGGCGCCGCGATATCCAGTTCAAGGCCCGATACGCCCTCGACGCGATCCAGCCCTGCAAGCTGCTCCGCGGAACGGTCAACGACGGTGACGCGGTAATCGCCGGTGCCCGCCAGCATGCCCGCGATGGTGGAGCCGATCTTGCCCGCACCGATGACGACGATTTCCTTCATGGCCAATCCCTCTGTTTGGTGAAACCTGCAGGAATCATCGCCATATCCACGTCGAAAGGAAGGATGCAGTTAAGCAAATCGATGCTATATTTCAGGCAGTTTCATGCATGGATCTGACGATATGCCGAAAAATACCGATCAGGAACTCATTGCGCTGCTGCGCGAGAACGCGCGCGCATCGACGGCCGAACTGGCACGCCGTCTCGGCGTATCCCGTTCGACCGTGCAAAGCCGGATCGAACGGCTGGAATCGCGCGGCGTCATCACCGGATATGGGGTGCGGCTGGCGCCCGATTATGAAAAGGGGCTCGTACGTGCCCATGTGCTGCTGACGGTGACCCCGAAACAGTCGGACAAGGTGGTGCGCGACCTCAGGGCCCGGACCGCAGTGCGCGCCCTGCATTCGGTAAGCGGCAGCTTCGACATGATCGTGGTGGTGGAATCGCCCTCGATCAGCGATCTCGACGCGCTTCTGGACGACATCGGCGCGATGGACGGCGTGGAGCGCACCCTGTCGTCGATCATCCTGTCGACGCGGATAGAGCGGTGAGGATCTGAGCCGGCCGACGCTCAGCTCTTCTCCGGCTCTCCGTTTTTCGTGCCCTTGACCACCACCTCCGACGACCGCTCCGCGACGGCGACGAAGGTCGGAACCTCGGGGTTCTTCTCCATACGGTCGCGGTAGAGGGCGGCGCGGGCGAGCAGCATCAGCGTCACCGGGGTGGTCACGGTGACGAACACCGCAATCAGCAGTTCGTGCAGCACCGGCCGTCCTTCGATCATCGAAAAGAACAGCATCGAGCCGAGCAGGATGCCGCCCGTGCCCCAGGTGGTGCCGAGCGTCGGCGAATGGACCCGTTTGTAGAAGCTGTCGAGGCGCACCAGCCCGATGGCGCCGAGCAGCGTCAGGCCGGAGCCCAGAACGAGCAAAAGGGCAACCAGCAGCGCAGCCCAGAGCGGGAGGTCGGCGGCATGGCTCATTCGATCACCTCGCCGCGCATGAGGAATTTCGCCAGAGCCGAGGTCGACACGAAGCCGAGCAGCGCAATCACCAGCGCCGCCTCGAAATAGAGGGTGCTGCCGGTGCGGATGCCGAAGGTGAGCAGCATCAGCATGGCGCAGACATAGAGCGCATCGAGCGCCAGCACCCTGTCCTGCGCGCGCGGGCCGCGGAACAGCCGCAACCCGCAGCACAGGGCCGCCAGCGCAAGGAAAATCTGCGAGATGGTGACGGCCCACAGCAGAATGGCGGCGCTCATTCGAAAATCTCCATCAGCAGGGCTTCGTAACGGTTCTTGATCAGGTCGCTCCAGGATTCCTCGCTCACCACGTCGAGCACATGGATCAGCAGCAGATCGTCGGCGGAACGGTACTCGACCCATGCCGTGCCGGGCGTGCTGGTGATGATGCAGGCCAGGAAGGCAAGTCCCGTCGGGTCGCGCATCTCGAGAGGGATGGCCACGAAACCTGACACCACTTGCGGATTCCTGCCACCCAGCACGATGCGCGCCACCGCAATGTTGGAGCGCAGGATATCGACGAACACGATGCCCATCAGATGCGCGATCCGGGTCCAGCGGCGCAGGCGCGGCTTCGAGGGCTGAAGCGCCGACATCATATGCGAGGCGACCAGCGCGATGACCGCGCCAAGCAGCAGATGGCCGGGCGTGAAGCCGTTGAGCAGCAGCCACATCGCAAGCAGAGATGCGGCGAGCAGCGGATAGGGAAGCACGCGTGTCATAGACCGGCCTCCATCTTTGGCGACGGCACCTGACGGGCCGACAGCACGCCCTCGATATAGGCATCCGGCGCGTGCAGCGACTGCGACGTCGCATCGACATAGGCCATCACCGGGCCGGCGTTGATCGTCATGACGACGCACAGCGCCAGCAGCAGCGCAATCGGCGCGAACTCCACGATCAGAACACGCGGCACCACACCCTCGATTGGCGGAGCCCAGAAGGTGCGGATGCCGACGCGCAGCATGGCCACCATCGCGAACAAGCCGGAAATGATGAGCACCGCGAAGAACGCCCATGCCATGCCCGAGATGGCGTTGTCATCGCCGGTCGAGAGCGCCGCCGACAGAAGGGCGAACTTGCCGAGGAAGCCCGACAGCGGCGGCATGCCGGAAAGCAGGAGACCGCACAGCACGAAGCACAGGCCGAGGATGGCCAGCGTGGCCGGAAGCGTGACCCCCACTTCCTCGACGACCTCTTCTTCTTCGGGATCGTCGCCATAGGCTTCCATCGTCACTGCAAGGATGTTGGCGGCCGGATCCTGCGAGCGATCGACCAGTTCGACGAGCAGGAACAGTGCGCCGATCGTCAGCGTCGAGGAAACGAGATAGAACAGCGCCCCGGCGGTCACCCCAGCGTCGGCCATGCCGACGGCGGCCAGAAGCGTGCCGGATGAGACCAGCACGCTGTAGGAAGCGAGCCGCGCCATGGCCTGCGACGCCAGAACGCCGATGGTGCCGAAAGCCATCGTCACCAGTCCGGCGGTGAGCAGGCCGATGTCGCCGAAGCTGGCCGAGTCGCCGGCGCGCGCGCCGAGCAGCAGCGGCGAGAGGCGCAGCACCGCATAGACGCCGACCTTGGTCATGATCGAGAACATCGCCGCCACGGGCGCGGCGGCGGCAGAATAGGCTCCGGGCAGCCAGAAGCACAGCGGCCACATGCCGGCCTTGGTCAGGAAGGCAATGCCGAGGATGGCCGTGCCCGCCTCCAGCAGCGCCCTGTCCTGCGCCGCGACGGCGGGGATGCGCACGGCCAGATCGGCCATGTTCAGCGTGCCGGTGACACCGTAGATAAGGCTGACGCCGATCAGGAACAGCATCGAGGCGCCGAGATTGACGACGATGTAGTGCATGCCGAAGCGCACGCGCGTCACCCCCGAGCCGTGAAGCATCAGCCCGTAGGACGCGGCGAGCAGCACTTCGAAGAAAACGAAGAGATTGAACAGGTCGCCGGTGAGGAAAGCGCCGTTCAGGCCCATCAGCAGAAACTGGAACAGCGAGTGGAAATGCTGGCCGCCCTTGTGCCAGCGCGCCAGCGAGAACACCAGCGCGGCGTTCGCCAGCAGCGCTGTGAGCAGGAGCATGAGCGCCGACAGCCGGTCGACCACCAGCACGATGCCGAAAGGCGCCGCCCAGTTGCCGAGCAGGTAGACGCTGGCCATCGAGCCCTCGACATCGGCCTGCGCGACGAGCAGCCAGGCAATGACGAGCAGTCCGAGGGTGGACGCGACATTGACCAGCGACTTGAAGGTATGACGCCGCTCGTCGAACAGCAGCAGGAATGCGCCGGTGACCAGCGGCAGAATGATCGGCGCTATATCGAGATGATTGGCGAGCTGCATCACGGCTCCCTGCCGTCGACATGGTCGGAGCCCGTCAGGCCGCGCGCCACCAGCAGCACCACGAGGAAAAGCGCCGTGGTGGCGAAGCCGATGACGATGGCGGTCAGCACCAGCGCCTGCGGGACGGGATCTGTATAGGCCGCCGGATCGACGATCCCCGATCCGTCGAGAACCGGCGGCACGCCGCTGCGCAGGCGGCCCATGGAGAATATGAACAGGTTGACGCCGTAGGCGATCAGCGACAGGCCGACGATCACCTGATAGGTGCGCGGGCGCAGCAGCAGCCATACGCCGGAGCCCACCAGAACGCCGATGCCCAGCGAAAGGGTCAGTTCGGTCATTGGACCTCCTGCTCGGCCAGGGCTGCGGTCTTGGCGGCGCGCAGCTTGCGGATCGACTGGTGCGCCAGCGCGATCAGCATCAGGACGGTTGCGCCGAGCACCAGCGCGAAGACGCCGAGATCGAAGAACAGCGCCGTCGCGGCGGGAACCTTGCCGATCACGGGCAGCTCCACATATTGCGCATGGGAGGTCAGGAACGGATAGCCCAGCGCCCACGATCCGATCCCGGTCGCGGCAGCGATCAGCAGGCCCCATCCGATCCACTTGACGGGCAGCACCCTCAGCCGCTCCTCCACCCAGCGCGTGCCGGCGGCCAGATATTGCAGGATGAAGGCGGATGCCAGCGCGATGCCGGCGACGAAGCCGCCGCCCGGCAGATCGTGGCCGCGCAGGAACAGATAGGCCGACAGCACGACGATCACCGGGAACAGCCACTGCATGATCACCGAAGGCACATAAAGATAATCGGCAACTATGGTGCCGCCTCCCGGCATCGCCGCCGGATCGTCGGCGGACTGGTGGCGCTGCTGTTGCGTGGAGCCCACGCTTTCGGGCGCGGGACGGAAACGGCGCAGCAGCACGAAGACCGTGATCGCCACGATGCCGAGCACGGTGATCTCGCCGAACGTGTCGAAGCCGCGGAAGTCGACGAGGATCACGTTGACGACATTGGTGCCTCCGCCCAGCGGATAGGCGTTCTCGACGAAATAGTCGGCGATGGTCTGCGGCGGCTGGCGCACCATCACTGCATAGGAGATCATGGCCATGCCAAGGCCGCAGGCGATCGCCATCGCAAAGTCGCGGTAGCGCCGCAGACGCGACCAGAACGCCTGCACCGGCGTTTCGACCTCCGCGAAGCGTTGCGGCAGCCAGCGCAGCCCGAGCAGGATCAGCACGGTGGTGACCACCTCGACCAGAAGCTGGGTAAGCGCAAGGTCGGGGGCCGACAGCCACACGAAGGTGATGCAGGTGATCAAGCCGGCACCGCTCATCAGCATGAGGGCGACGAGGCGGTGGAACTTCGCCTGATAGGCTGCCCCGATGGCGCAGGCCATGCCGATAACCCACAGGATGGTGAAAACGACGTCGGTGCTTCCCGCGAGCCTGACCTCGGGCAGCAGCGGGCCGCGCCACAGCGTCAGGATCGCAGCGATCAGCGCGATGGCGACCATGAGGCGGAGCTGCGGCTGCAAACGGCGCGTGCCGAGCCAGCCCTCCAGGAAGCGCGCCCAGCGCCACGACACGGTGACCATGACCTGCTCGAAGATGCGCTGGCCGTTGATGCGCCGGAAGTACGGCGGTCCCTCCTCGCTGGTCGCCAGATAGGAGCGGATCGTGAGGAACATCAGCGCGCCCGCCACCAGCGCCACGATGCTCATCATCAGCGGCAGGGTGAAACCGTGCCAGACGGCGAGGCTGTAGTAGGGCGTGGAATCGCCGAGCACCGAGACGACGGCGCTGTGCAGATAGGGGCCGACGGTGCGGCCCGGGACAATGCCGACGATCAGGCAGATCAGCACCAGCAGGAACACCGGCAGACGCATGAAGAAGGGCGGCTCGTGCGGCTCTCGCGGCAGCGGTTCGGGCGCCGCGCCGAAGAACACGCTGTGGATGAAGCGGATCGAATAGGTCACAGCGAAGGCGCTGGCGACGACCGCCGCGTAGGGCGCGATCGTATCGAGCCACGAATCGGCATGATGCTCGATCGCCTCGGCGAAGAACATCTCCTTGGACAGGAAGCCGTTCAGCAGGGGCACGCCCGCCATCGCCGCGCTCGCCACCATGGCGAGCGTGGCGGTGATGGGCATGGCGCTGAGCAGGCCGCCGAGGCGGCGCATGTCGCGCGTTCCCGTCTCATGGTCGATGATGCCCGCGGCCATGAACAGCGACGCCTTGAAGGTGGCGTGGTTCATCATGTGGAAGATCGCCGCCACCGCGCCCAGCGGGCTGCCGAGGCTGAGCAGCATGGTGATAAGGCCGAGATGGCTGATGGTCGAATAGGCCAGCAGCCCCTTGATATCCTGCTGGAAGATCGAGAAGAACGCGCCCAGCACCAGCGTGATCATGCCGGCAAGACCGACGATGAAGAACCATTCATAGGTTCCCGCCAGCACCGGCCACATCCGCGCCATCAGGAAGACGCCCGCCTTGACCATGGTTGCGGAGTGCAGGAAGGCCGACACGGGTGTCGGCGCCGCCATGGCGTTCGGCAGCCAGAACTGGAACGGAAACTGCGCGCTCTTGGTGAAGGCGCCCAGCAGGACCAGGATCAGGATCGGCCGGTACAGATCGTGCTCGCGCAGCAGATCGCCGGATGCCAGCACCTCGTCGAGATCGTAGCTGCCGACAACGTGGCCGATCAGCAGCATGCCGCCGAGCAGCGCCATGCCGCCGATTCCGGTGACGGTCAGCGACATGCGCGCGCCGTCGCGCGCGGACGGATTGTGATACCAGTAGCCGATCAGCAGGAAGGAGAAGATGCTGGTCAGCTCCCAGAAGATGACGAGCTGGATCAGATTGCCGGAGAGCACGACGCCAAGCATCGATCCCGCAAAGGCAAGGAAGAACATGTAGAAACGCGGAATCGGGTCTTCCGGCGACATGTAGTAGCGCGTGTAGATGACAACCAGGAAACCGATGCCGGAGATCAGCATCGCAAACATCCAGGCGAATCCGTCGATCCGGAAGACAAGCTCCAGCCCCAGTTCCGGCACCCAGCTCACGCCCTGGCGCACGGCATTGCCGGCTGCGATGTCCGGATAGACCATCATCACCATGATGAGGATGGCGAGCATGACCCCGCCGGAAAGCCAGGCTTCCGCATTGCGCGCATTGGAGGGCAGCAGCGCGGCGACGGCGCTCGCCACGAATGGCAGCACTATCATCCAGATGAGAGTCGCGCCGCCCAGCATGCGGAGATCCTTTGGATGGAAATGAGACGATATTGCCTGATTTCGTCCATTATGGTTGAATCTACCGCCGTACCGCAAGGGCTGATCGATGCAAATATTTCCTGAACAGTGCCGGGCCGCACGCGGCCTGCTGAACTGGACGCAGGACAGGCTTGCCCGCGCCGCCGGCGTGTCGCGCAGCACCATCAAGGATTTCGAGTGCCACCGCCATGCCTTGCAGCGCGGATCGGAGGAGCTCGTTATCGGCGCTTTCACGCGCTGCGGGGTGAAGCTCCTGTTCGACACGGATGGCGCCGGAATCGGCGTGCGCATGGAGCGTCCGGAAAAGCTGTGCGCCCTGACGAGATCATGAAGGGCTGAAGCATGTCGTCCGAAACCGGAAGCCGGTTTCGGGTTAAAGTCATGCAAAAACAAATGGTTAAAGCGCGAGGAGCAAATCTGGAAGATCGCCGCGCGCTTCGGGTTCCGGAACGGAAAAGCCGGCCGCGTCGGGAAGACGCGGCCGGCACCGGAAGATTCCCGCCTGTGAAGCTGCTCAGCCCTTCACTTGCGGCAGCGCCGTATCGAGAGCCTTTTTCACCGCGTCGACCATCTGATCGACCTGCTTTTCCGTGATGATGAGGGGCGGGCAGAAGCCCAGCGTGTCGCCCATGTTGCGCGAGATGACGCCGTTCTCCTGAATGTAGCCGTTGACCAGCGTGCCCAGCGCGCCGACATTCTTCCACGGTGCCTTGGCTGCCTTGTCGGCGACAAGCTCCACGCCCGCGATCAGACCCACGCCGCGCACCTCGCCCACCAGCTCGTGATCGGCCAGTTCGTGCAGACGCTTTTGCATGTGGGCGCCCACCGTGCGCGCATTGCCCACCAGATCGCGCTCCTCGATCAGCTTGAGGTTTTCCAGCGCGACCGCCGCCGACACCGGATGTCCGCCGGCGGTGAAGCCGTGGCCGAAGGTGCCGATGCGGTTGCTCTCGTCCGCCAGCGGTCCATAGACCTTCTCGTTGATCAGCAGCGCCGAGATCGGCATGTAGGACGACGACAACTGCTTCGACATCACGAGGATGTCCGGCCGGATGCCGAAGGTCTGGCAGCCGAACATGTTGCCGGTGCGGCCGAAACCGCAGATCACCTCGTCGGCGACCAGCAGGATGTCGTACTTCGCCAGAACCGCCTGAATCTTTTCCCAATAGGTCGCCGGGGGCACAACCACGCCACCCGCCCCCATCACCGGCTCGCCGATGAAGGCCGCGACCGTTTCCGGGCCTTCAGCCAGGATGAGCTGCTCCAGCTCGTCGGCCAGGCGCGTGGCGAATGCTTCCTCGCTCTCGCCGGCCAGAGCGTCGCGATAGTGATGCGGCGTGCCGGTGTGTAGCACGTTGGCAATCGGCAGGTCGAATGAGATCTGGTTGTTGGGCAGGCCGGTGAGGCTGGCCGATGCGATGGTGACGCCGTGATAGCCGCGCTTGCGCGAGATGATCTTCTTCCTCTGCGGCTGGCCGAGCGCATTGGAGCGGTACCAGATCATCTTCATGGCCGTGTCGTTGGCCTCGGAACCCGAATTGGTGAAATAGGCCTTGCTCATCTCAACCGGCGCGATCGACACCAGCTTCTCGGCAAGGTCCACCACCGGCGAGTGCCCCTTGTGGGTGAAGGTGTGGTAGAAGGGCAGCTTCTTCATCTGGTTGGTGGCCGCATCGACCAGACGCTGCTCGGAAAAGCCGACCGCCACGCTCCACAGACCCGCCATCGCCTCGATGTAGCGTTTGCCCGAAGCGTCCTCGACATAGATGCCGTCGCCCTTCTCGATGACCAGAGGACCCACTTCCTCATGCTTGCGTGCGTTGGTGTAGGAGTGGAGGTGATAGCGGACGTCGCGCGCTTCTGTGGAGTTCGGATGGGCGGTCATGGCGTTTCCCTGTGTTGTGATTCACGACAAACCGGCAAGGCAGGAGCTTGCCATTTGGTGTGTGATGCATCATGTTTTTTAGCGGACCGAATGTCAATGTCGGTCCATTGGTCCACGACGCCATGGATAGTGATCGCATGCAGCCATCTTTCAGCCTGGAGGCGCTTGAGAAGGAAAACCTCGGCGAAACGGTCTATGGCAGGCTGGCCGATGCGCTCATGAAGGGCCGCTTTGCCCCGGATGCGCGCCTCACCATCCGGGAACTGGCCCAATCGCTCGGCACCAGCGTCACGCCGGTGCGCGATGCCATCCTGCGGCTTATCCAGGACGACGCACTGGTCCAGAAATCCGCGCGCGAGGTGCGCGTCCCGGTCATCACGCCGGAGCGCTATCGCGAGATCCGCATGATTCGCCTGAAGCTCGAAGGGCTCGTCGCTCGCGAGACGGCGCTTTGCGCCGGAGCGGCCGATATCGCGCGCCTGCGCGATCTCATCGCCCGTAACGAACAGGCCATTGCCGACCGCAACTGGACCGGGGCGCTGGAGCTCAACCAGACTTTCCATTTCGCTCTGGCCGACATTGCCGGCCTTCCGCTGCTGCGCAGCATCCTGCATCGGCTGTGGTTGCAGATGGGACCGCTGATTGCCGAAGCCTACGAGCCCGGCGGGCGGGTGATGATCGTCCATCACCACGAATTGCTGAGCGCTGTGGAAGCCGGGGATGCCGACGCGGCGGAGCGCGCCATTGCAAGCGACATAGGCGATGCAGCCGACATCATTCTCGAACGGCTGACTGCGCGCCTGGGCACATCTGCGGACGCACCCGGAGCCAGACACTGATGGAAGAGGTCGATTGCATTGTCGCCGGCGCCGGCGTCGTCGGCCTGGCGGCGGCGCGCGCACTGGCGCTTCGCGGTCTCGACGTCCTGGTCCTCGAAAAGGCCGGCGCCATCGGCACGGAAACCAGCTCCCGCAATTCCGAGGTCATCCATGCCGGGCTTTACTACCCGCCCGGATCGCTGAAGGCGGAACTCTGCGTTGCCGGCCGTGACTTGCTTTACGCCTACTGCGCCGAACGCGGCATCCCCCATCGCCGCTGCGGCAAGCTGATCGTGGCGACTGGCGAGGGACAGGAAGAAGCGCTGGCCGCCATCGCCGGCAATGCACGCGCCAGCGGGGCGGGCGAATTGAAGCGCCTCACGGCAATGCAGGCGAAAGAACTCGAGCCGTCGCTTGCCTGCAACGCCGCCCTGCTCTCGCCCGATACCGGCATCGTCGACAGCCATGCGCTGATGCTGTCGCTGCTGGGCGACGCGGAAGCCGCCGGCGCCATGCTCAGCCTCAATACCGAAATCGTATCGGGACGCATCGAGCCGGACCGCATCCTGCTCACCACGCGCGACACGCAAAGCGGCGAGACCTTCGGGATCGCGGCCCGCAGCCTCGTCAACGCGGCGGGTCTGGGCGCGGTGGCGCTGGCGGGATCGCTCGACGGCCTCGATGCGCGCTTCGTGCCAATGCTGCGCTACGCCAGGGGCAACTACTTCTCGGTGACGGGCCGCGCCCCCTTCCGGCACCTCATCTACCCGGTCCCGGAACCCGGCGGGCTCGGCATCCATCTGACGCTGGACCTCAACGGCATTGCCCGCTTCGGACCCGATGTCGAATGGATCGACGGGATCGACTATCATGTCGACCCGGCCCGCGCCGACCGCTTCTACGGCGCCATCCGCACCTACTGGCCAGGCCTTGCCGACGGCAGCCTGCAACCGACCTACAGCGGCATCCGCCCGAAACTTTCCGGACCGGGCGAGGCCAATGCCGATTTCGTCATTCAGGGGCCGGACACGCACGGCATCGCCGGCCTCGTCAACCTGTTCGGCATCGAGAGCCCCGGCCTCACCTCCTGCCTCGCCATAGCGGAACGGGTGACGCAAGCCCTTGCAGCCCAAGAATAGGAGCAGGCTGGGCGGGCCCCGTTTCTTTGCCGGCGACCCTGACCCGCCGCCCGTGTCATCAACGTCATGACGAGGCATGCCGCAAGCGGCGCGGCTCCGTCCCCGGAGTCGCAGCCCCTGTTCCCGACACCCGCATTCCATCACCCGTCGATGAAAACCGGCTCTGCGGACAGGCGATGCCATTGCCCTGATGACTTGCAATAGAGGCGGTCGCTCCCCATGATAACCTCGTCAATAGTTGAGGTTCGATCATGCCCAAAAAGCCGGCTGCCGTTCTCACGGTGGGCGAGGTGGCGCGGCGCAGCGGCATAGCCGTCTCCACCGTGCATTTCTATGAGGCCAGGGGGCTGATCGAAGGCTGGCGCACCGAGGGCAACCAGCGCCGTTACCACCGCGCCGTGCTGCGCCGCATCGCCATCATCCGCATCGCCCAGCGCGCCGGCATCCCGCTGGCGCGCATCCGCGAGGCGCTGGCCGATCTCCCGCACGACCATGTGCCGAACGCCCGCGACTGGCAGAAATTCACGGACGAGTGGCGTGCGATGCTCGATGACCGCATCACGCGCCTCCTCCAGCTTCGCGACCAGATCGCCAGTTGCATCGGCTGCGGTTGCCTGTCGCTGGAAGATTGTCCGCTGCGCAACCCCGACGACCGGCTGGGAGAGAAAGGCCCCGGTCCACGCCGGCTGGAGCTGGCCGAAAACCATCATGAAGGCACTTGACCTCAACCAACGTTGAGGTCTTACAAGGCATGTCGACTAAAACAGGAGTCGGCAATGCAAGATTCGATCGATACCGCCTATTCTCCCCCGGGCCCCACCGGATGGGGCGATCTTTTTTCCGGCGGCAACACGATGCCGGTGCTGGTTCTGGCCGGCGGAGTGACGCTCTATTCCGTCAACATGTACATCGCCATCACCGTCATGCCTTCGGTGGTGCAGGAGATCGGCGGGCTCGACTTCTACGCCTGGACCATGACCCTGTTCGTGGTCGGCTCCATTCTGGGTGCAGCACTGGCGGCCAACCTTCTGCGCCAGTGGGGTCCGCGCGGCGCTTATTTCATCGCCTCGCTGCTGTTCGCGGCCGGCACGCTGACCTGCGCCATGGCGCCGACCATGTCGGTCATGCTCATCGGCCGCACGCTTCAGGGCCTCGGCGGCGGCTTCCTCTATGCGCTGGCCTATGCGCTTACCCGCATCGTGCTGCCGGAGCGCGTCTGGGGCCGGGCCATCGGGCTCATCTCGGCCGTATTCGGCATCGCCACGCTGGTGGGCCCGGCCGTCGGCGGCATCTTCGCCGATGGCGGCTCCTGGCGCACCGCCTTCTGGTCGCTCATGCCGTTCGCCGTCGGCTTTGCCCTGCTGGCGCTGCTGGCCTTCCCGCGCAAGAGCAGCGACAGGAACGAGCGCGCGCCCGTGCCGGTGCTCCAGCTCATCCTGCTGACGCTGGCGGTTCTGGCGGTTTCGGCAGGCGGCCTGTCGAGCGAGACGCAATGGGCGGCGGCGGGTCTGACCGTCGCACTGGTTCTTATCGTGCTGATCGCCCGCACCGACGCGACCGCCAGCGCCCGCATGCTGCCGCGCCGCTCCTTCCGCTTCTCCTCGGCACTCGCACCGCTCTATCTCAGCGTTGCCCTGCTGATGCTGTCCATGCAGCCGGAGATCTACGTGCCCTACATGCTCCAGCAGCTTCATGCGCAGACGCCGCTGTGGGCCGGCTATCTGGCCGCCATGATGTCGATGGGCTGGACGCTGGGATCGCTGCTGTCCTCGCGCCGCCAGTCCGGCGGCAAGGGCCTGCTGACCGTCGGCCCGGCGCTCACCTTCATCGGACTGGTCATCCTCGCCATCTGCCTGCCGGTCCAGGGCAACGGCTCATGGGTGTGGCTTGGGCCGATCTGCCTCGCGCTGATCCTCGTCGGGCTCGGCATCGGCATTGCGTGGCCCAATCTCGTCACCGAAGTCTACCGCAGCGCGCCGGCCGACGAGCAGGATCTGGCGACCGGCGGCATGACCACGGTGCAGCTCTTCGCCATCGCCATGGGCACGGCGCTGGCCGGCATGATCTCCAACACCGCCGGCATCGGCACGCCGGGCGGCGTCGAGGGCGCCGCATCCGCCGCCTTCTGGGTCTGCGCCCTGTTCGCGCTGGCGCCCGCGGTCGGCGTCCTCGTGGCAGGCTACATTCAGGGTCAGTCCCGACCCTGAAGCACGGAGCCTTGCGCCGAAGCCCGCGCCATTCCCCCTGGCGGCCAGCGCTTCGGCCGGGCGGGTATCGCTCCCCTGCCGCTCCCGCCCATCCGGCACCGTCCTTCCCATCCCGCCACATGCCCCATCGTGGCGGGATGGGTTTTTATTTCCGGAACCCTACAAGCTCTCGCAATCGTATATGTTGACATAAATATATCTTTATGCGATTTCGCATACTTCGCATCGGGAACGGAAAATGTCGCAAACTTCGCAAGCTCTCGACGGCCTGTTCGGACCTGTCGGCAACAAGGCCGACGGATCGGAAATCCTCGCAGCCCTGCAGGCTGCGGCGCGCGAACGCATCCTCGTCCTCGACGGCGCCATGGGTACGCAAATTCAGGGCCTTGGACTCGATGAGGACCATTTCCGCGGCGACCGCTTCACCGGCTGCGCCTGTCATCAGCAGGGCAACAACGACCTGCTCATCCTCACCCAGCCAAAGGCCATCGAGGACATCCATTATGCCTACGCCAAAGCCGGCGCGGACATCGTGGAGACCAATACCTTCTCCTCCACTGCAATCGCGCAGGCCGATTATGGCATGGAGGATATGGTCTACGAGTTGAACCGCGACGGCGCGCGCCTTGTGCGCCGCGCCCTGCTTCGCGCCGAACAGGAAGACGGTCGCCGCCGCTTCGTCGCCGGTGCGCTGGGGCCCACCAACCGCACCGCCTCGATCTCGCCCGACGTCAACAATCCCGGCTATCGCGCCGTCACCTTCGACGATCTCAGGATCGCCTATGGCGAGCAGCTGCGCGGCCTGATCGACGGCGGCGCCGACATCATCCTGATCGAGACCATCTTCGACACGCTGAACGCCAAGGCCGCGATCTTCGCCTGCGAGGAGGTCTTCGCCGAAAAGGGCATCCACCTGCCGGTGATGATCTCCGGCACCATCACCGATCTCTCAGGCCGCACGCTTTCGGGGCAGACGCCGACCGCCTTCTGGCACTCGATCCGCCACGCGAAGCCGTTCACGGTCGGGCTCAACTGCGCTCTGGGCGCTGCCGCCATGCGCCCGCATCTGGCCGAGCTGTCCGGCGTGGCCGACACCTTCACCTGCGCCTACCCCAATGCCGGCCTGCCCAACGCCTTTGGCCAGTATGACGAGACGCCGGAATTCATGGCGAAACAGGTCGAGGAATTTGCACGCGAGGGGCTGGTCAATGTGGTGGGCGGCTGCTGCGGCTCGACGCCGGAGCACATCGCCGCGATTGCCGAGGCGGTGGCCCGGCACAAGCCGCGCGCAGTCCCGAAAGTAAAGCCGCTGATGCGGCTGTCGGGCCTCGAGCCCTTCACGCTCACCAGCGACATTCCCTTCGTCAATGTCGGCGAACGCACCAACGTCACCGGCTCGGCCCGCTTCCGCAAGCTGATCACGGCAGGCGACTACGCGGCAGCGCTCGACGTCGCCCGCGATCAGGTCGCCAACGGCGCGCAGGTCATCGACATCAACATGGACGAGGGCCTGATCGATTCGAAGAAGGCGATGGTCGAGTATCTCAACCTGATCGCCGCGGAGCCCGACATCGCCCGCGTTCCGGTGATGATCGACAGCTCCAAATGGGAGGTGATCGAGGCCGGCCTGAAATGCGTGCAGGGCAAGCCCATCGTCAACTCGATCTCCATGAAGGAGGGCGAGGAAGCCTTCCTCCATCAGGCAAGGCTGTGCCGCATGTACGGCGCGGCGGTGGTGGTCATGGCCTTCGACGAGGCCGGACAGGCCGACACGAAGCAGCGCAAGGTCGAGATCTGCACCCGCGCCTACAGGCTTCTGACCGACAAGGCCGGCTTTTCTCCCGAAGACATCATCTTCGATCCCAACGTGTTCGCCATCGCCACCGGCATCGAGGAACACGACAATTACGGCGTCGACTTCATCGAGGCGACGCGGGAAATCACGTCGACCCTGCCTCATGTCCATATATCGGGCGGCGTCTCCAACCTGTCCTTCTCCTTCCGCGGCAACGAGCCGGTGCGCGAGGCCATGCACGCCGTGTTCCTCTACCATGCCATTCAGGCGGGCATGGACATGGGCATCGTCAACGCCGGCCAGCTCGCCGTCTACGACACCATAGAGCCGGAGCTGCGCGAGGCCTGCGAGGATGTGGTGCTCAACCGCCAGCCCAAGGCCGGCGGCACCGCCACCGAGCGCATGCTGGAAATCGCCGAGCGCTTCCGGGGAACCGGCGCCAGGGAAGCCAGGGAACGCGACCTGAAATGGCGCGAATGGCCGGTGGAGAAGCGGCTTGAACATGCGCTGGTGAACGGCATCACCGAATTCGTCGAGGCCGACACGGAAGAGGCCCGGCTTGCTGCGGAACGTCCGCTGCATGTGATCGAGGGACCGCTGATGGCCGGCATGAACGTGGTCGGCGACCTGTTCGGTGCCGGCAAGATGTTCCTGCCGCAGGTGGTGAAATCGGCGCGCGTCATGAAGCAGGCCGTGGCCGTCCTGCTGCCCTACATGGAGGCCGAAAAACTTGCCAATGCCGAAAACGGGGGCGGCGGCGGCGAACGGCAGAGCGCCGGCAAGATCCTGATGGCGACGGTGAAGGGCGATGTCCACGACATCGGCAAGAACATCGTCGGCGTCGTGCTGGCCTGCAACAATTACGAGATCATCGACCTCGGCGTCATGGTGCCGGCGACGAAGATCCTGGAGACGGCGCGCGCGGAGAAGGTGGACATCATCGGCTTGTCCGGCCTCATCACCCCCTCGCTCGACGAGATGGCCCATGTCGCGGCCGAGATGGAGCGCGAGGGCTTCGACATTCCGCTCCTGATCGGCGGCGCGACCACCAGCCGCGTGCACACGGCGGTGAAGATCCATCCGCGCTACGAGCGCGGGCAGGTCGTCCATGTCAATGACGCCAGCCGTGCGGTCGGCGTGGTCTCGAACCTGCTCTCGCAGGACCTCAAGCCTGGTTATGTCGATGCCCTGCGCGCCGAGTACCGCAAGGTCACGGAAGCCCATGAGCGCTCGGAGCGCGAGAAGCAGCGCCTGCCGCTGGCTCGCGCCCGCGCCAATCCGCACCGCATCGACTGGGCGGCCTACGACCCGCCGAAGCCCGGCTTCACCGGCGCGAAAGTGTTCCAGACCTGGGACCTTGCCGAGCTTGCCTCCTATATCGACTGGACGCCGTTCTTCCAGACATGGGAACTGAAGGGGCGCTATCCGAAAATCCTGGAGGACGAGAAGCAGGGCGCGGTCGCGCGCCAGCTCTTCGAGGACGCACAGGCGATGCTGAAGAAGATCATCGACGAGAAGTGGTTCGCCCCGAAGGCCGTGATCGGCTTCTGGCCGGCCAACGCCGTCGGCGACGACGTCCGCCTGTTCACCGACGAAAGCCGCCGGCAGGAACTCGCCACCTTCTTCACCCTGCGCCAGCAGCTCACGAAACGCGACGGCAAGCCGAACCTTGCTCTTTCGGATTTCGTCGCGCCGCAAGACAGCGGCAAGCCGGACTGGCTGGGCGGCTTCGTGGTCACCACCGGCATTGAGGAGGTGGCGATCGCCGAGCGCTTCGAGCGCGCCAACGACGATTATTCCTCGATCCTCGTCAAGGCGCTGGCCGACCGCTTCGCCGAGGCATTTGCCGAGCGCATGCACGAGAAGGTCCGCAAGGAATTCTGGGGCTACGCACCGGACGAGAATCTGTCGCCCGACGATCTGATCGGCGAGCCCTATCAGGGCATCCGCCCCGCGCCCGGCTATCCGGCCCAGCCCGACCACACCGAGAAGGTGACGTTGTTCCGGTTGCTGGACGCGGAGAAGAACGCCGGCGTCAGCCTCACCGAAAGCATGGCCATGTGGCCAGGCTCATCGGTCTCCGGCCTCTATTTCTCGCACCCGGAGAGCTATTATTTCGGCGTCGCCAAGGTCGAGCGCGATCAGGTCGAGGACTATGCGGCGCGCAAGGACATGAGCGTTGCGGAGGTCGAGCGCTGGCTTGGCCCGATCCTCAACTACATGCCGGCGCCGCTGGTCGAGGCAGCCGAGTAAGGCCCGGCCTTCCCGCGCTCAGACCGTTCGGTCCAGCACTCCCAGCGGGAACTCGATCTCGACGCGCACGCCGTCGGGATCCCAATGGCGGCTGAACTTGCCGCCCAGCTGCGCCTCGACCGACAGCGTGAGAAGGCGGGTGCCGAAACCTGCATGTTCGGGTGTTGCGCCGGTCAGGTTGGCACCGCGCTCCACCCACTCGACGCCAACCCGGTCCACCGCACGGCTGAAGCGCACAGCGATGCCGCCGCTGGGCGTCGACAGCGCTCCGTATTTGGCGGAATTGGTGGCCAGTTCATGGAACACCAGCGCCAGCGGCGTCGCCGCACCGGCGTCGATGCGCGCATCCGGCCCCTCGATGGAAATGCGCTGCCCCTTCTCGTCGTCATAAGGGCGCAGCAGGCGCCGCACCAGTTGCTGGAACGAATGGGACACGCGCTGTGCCGTTCGGGCGTGGTCGCCGGGGCGGATGAAGTCATGCGCGTCGTTAAGCGCCAGCAGCCTGCCGCGCAGCTCTTCGGCGAAATCCTTCATGTCCGGCCGGCCGCGCAACGACAGGCCGATCATGCCGCCGACGATCGAGAAGATGTTCTTGATGCGATGGTTCAGCTCGCGCGCGATCAGCTCGCGCTCGTCCACGGCAAGCTTCGATTCGTGGATATCGGTCGCCGTGCCGAACCAGCGCCTCAGCCGGCCCTTGCGGTCGCGCTGCGGCAGGGCCATCACCCGCAGCCACCGGTACTCGCCCGACTTGTGGAGCATCCGGTATTCGATGTCATAGGTCTTGCCGGTGGCCAGGCACTCGTTCCAGCACTCCGTTACCCGGTCGAGATCCTGCGGATGCAGGAGATCCATCCAGGTCGCCCGGCTTTCGCCCGCATCTTCCGCAATGCCGGTGAATTCGAACCAGCGCTTGCTGACATAGTCGAGCACCCCGTCCGAGGTTCCGCTCCAGACGATCTGCGGCAGCGTGTCGGTGAGCGTGTCGAAGCGGAACTCGCTTTCGGCGAGCGCCGCAGCCGTCTCCATCTGCTCGGTAACGTCGAGCAGGACGCCGATTATGTGGGTGGCGGTGCCGCCGGAATCGCGAACCGGCCGGCCGGACGCCACGACCCAGCGCACCTTTCCATCGGCCGCGATGACACGATACTGGCAGCGTATCTCCTGCGTCGTGTGCGGCACGGACAGGATCGCCTCGTTCACGAGGTGCCTGTCCTCGGGATGGACCGCCGTCGTCAGCCTGTCGCTGTGGACGCCGCGCGCAGCCTCCCGCTCGTCCACCCCGTAAAGGCGCGCGAAATCCTTGTCCCCGGCGCAGATACGGGTTGCCAGATCGAGGTCCCAGATTCCGATCAGGCCGGACGCGGAGATCGCGAGACTCAGCCGCTCGTCAGCACGATGACGGTCACGAATCGCCCTGACCCGCTCCGTGGTCTCGAACGACAGCAGCAACACCCCGCAAGGGATGCCGAGTTCATCGCGGATCGGCGAGAACTCGAGATCGAACCACGCCGTTTCCAGCGCCCCGTTGCGCCTGAGCTTGATCGGCTGGTCCCTGTAGCTCAGCGAGTTGCCGCAAAGGCACTTGTCGATGACCTCGCGATAGAAACCGGCAGCCTCGGCGAGAACCTCGGTAACGGGCTTGCCGATCGAGCCGAGATAAAGCTCCCCGAAAACATCGCTGACGGTGTCGTTGTAGACAAGCAGCCCATCGCGCCCGATCAGCATGGACATGGGCGCCGATGCGCCAAGGATGATGCGCGCCATCGTCCGCAGCGCCGGAGACCAGCCTTCCATGGGCCCCGCGGAGGTTGCCGCCCAGTCGAAGGCAAGTGTATCGCCGAGCATCCGGTTTGCGATGCAGCCGGCAGGAACAGGCTCCCCGAAATGCATTGTCAACGAAGCCGGCATCGAGCACCTCCTGCGATTGCCTGCTCAGGCGCATGTTGCGCGGCGCTTAAATCGACCTGAAGCCAATAAACGTAAACAAAACAGCTTCGACGCTTGCGTGCAAGCAGGAACCGACTCCCTGCCGCCTCAACCTTGGGTTTTGGCTAACGCGAATGCACCGCAACCATGGATTATGAACCTGCATCCCACGCAAAGCACCGGACTATCCCTGCGATATGGGCCATGTCGGCCAGCCGTCAACCCGTCCGGGTCGACGCTGCTTCGACGAAACGCCGGCGAAAGCGCCCGGGCTGGCCTGTCCGTGCAGGATCGCTCCGGCACCCTTCCTTTGGCGAGGCATCCCTCGCTGGCGAGAAGGCAGAATGCATAGCTCTGCCGCGTTCGGACAGCAGGCGAGCGCCTTCGGCTCTCTGCCATGGTGCACGGCGCCCGGCTCATACCCGGGACAAGGCCGGCGCCTGTGCGTAAGACGCCATCATCTTTCCTTTTGTATGTTAAAAATACTTATTGGTAAGTTATAGTGTCGTCAAGGATGGGGAAGCCTGCGCTCAAGGCTCCGTTTCATCGGCGGCGGAATGCGTAGTTTGCAGTTAAATTCCACTATGCAGAATTAAATTCTGCATTATTGACGGGAAGCCGGTTCGTTTTTATAGAACCGGCAGAAGGCATAGGGAGAAGGCGTCAGCCATGGACAATCTGGTCGGTTTCGAGCGCCGCGGGTGCATTGGCATCATCACCATCGACAGCCCGCCGGTGAATGCGCTTGGCCATGCGGTGCGCCTGGGGCTGGTCGCCGCACTGGAAGAAGCCGAACGCGACCCGCAAGTCGAAGCCATCGTGCTCAACTCGGCCGGACGCATCTTCACCGCCGGCGCCGATATCCGCGAGTTCGGCAAGCCGTCGCAGGCGCCGACCCTGCCCGAGGTCGTCGCCGCTTTCGACCGGAGCCCGAAGCCGATCGTGGCCGCGCTGCACGGAACCGCCTTCGGCGGCGGGCTGGAACTGCCCATGGGGTGCCACTATCGCGTGGCGCTTGCCGGCACCAGGATCGGCCTGCCCGAAGTCAAGCTCGGCCTGCTGCCGGGTGCCGGCGGCACGCAGCGCCTGCCGCGCCTGACCGGCGCGGAACAGGCACTCGACATGATCCTCACCGGCAATCCGGTGGAAGCGGAAGAAGCTCTTGAGCTTGGCATCGTCGATGCCGTCTATCCAGGGGGCGCCGCCCTGGATGCGGCGCTCGATTTCATCGAAAAGACGGGGATCGAGAAGCTGACCGCCACGCCCGTCAGCAGCCGCACCGACAGGATCGCCAACACCGATCCGGCCGTGTTTGCCGCCGCCCGCGCAAAGCTTGCGAAGGAAAAGCCCAACCTGTTCTCGCCGCAGCGCTGCGTCGATGCCGTCGAAGCAGCCGTGCAGCTTCCCTTCACCGAGGGCCTCGTCCGCGAGCGCGCCCTGTTTCAGGACTGCATGGCGTCCCCGCAGCGCGCCGGCCTCATCCATGCCTTCTTCGGTGAGCGCGAAGTGGCCAAGATTCCCTCGCTGCCGGCCGGCACGCCGCTGCGCAATGTGGAAAAGGTCGGCGTCATCGGCGCCGGCACCATGGGCAGCGGCATCGCCATGTGCTTTGCCAGCGCCGGCATCCCCGTCACGCTGGTCGATGCCAAGCCAGAGGCACTTCAGGCCGGTCTTGCCAATGTGCGCCGCACCTATGAAGGCAACGCCCATAAGGGCCGCATCAGCGCGGAGGAAGCGGAGCGCCGCATTGCGCTGGTCCAGCCCGCCGATTCCGTCGGCGCGCTGACCGATGCCGATCTGGTGATCGAGGCCGTGTTCGAGGATATGGAGCTGAAGAAAAAAATCTTCGCCGCCCTCGACAAGGTCTGCAAGCAGGGCGCGATCCTGGCCACCAACACCTCGACGCTCGACGTCGACGCCATCGCCGAAGCCACCTCGCGTCCGCAGGACGTGTGCGGCATGCACTTCTTCAGCCCGGCCAACATCATGCGCCTGCTGGAGAATGTGCGCGGCGCAAAGACCAGCGACGATGTGATCGCCACGATCATGGATGTGGCGCGCCGCATCGGCAAGGTCGGCGTTCTGGTCGGCGTCTGCTACGGCTTCGTCGGCAACCGCATGCTGCATCAGCGCGGCCGCGAGGCGATGGCGCTGGTCGAGGAAGGTGCGGCGCCCGAGCAGGTCGATGCCGTGCTCAAGAATTTCGGCTTCCCCATGGGCCACTTTGCCATGAGCGATCTTGCCGGCGTCGATGTCGGCTGGCGAATAAGGCAGGAGCGCCGCAAGGCCGGCGCGCCGGACGCCATCGCCCCCAACTGGCTGGACCGCATCGCCGAACTCGGCCGCTACGGCCAGAAGACCGGAGCCGGCATCTACCGCTACGAGCAGGGCGACCGCACGCCCCGCCCCGATCCGGAAGTGGCGAAGATACTGGAAGAGTATCGCCGCGAGGCGGGCATTGTGCCCCGCATGATCGACGATCAGGAAATTCTCGAACGCTGCCTCTACTCCATGATCAACGAAGGCGCGCGCATCCTTGAGGAAGGCGTAGCCCAGCGGGCGGTCGACATCGACGTGATCTGGCTGCACGGCTACGGTTTTCCCGCCTATCGCGGCGGGCCGATGTTCTGGGCCGATCAGGTGGGTCTGGGCAAGATCCACGACACGCTTGTGGCGCTGCATGAAAAGACCGGCGAGCCGCACTGGAAGCCTTCGGCTCTGCTGGAGCGGCTTGCCAGGACCGGCCAGACCTTCGCCTCGCTGTAAGCCCCGCCGGAGCCACGCCTCGTGACCGAAGCCGTCATCGTTTCCACCGCGCGCAACCCGCTCGCCAGGTCGTTCCGGGGCGCGTTCAACAACACCCACAGCCTCGTGCTGGGCGCTCATGTCGTCGGCAATGCCGTGGCAGGCGCAGGCATCGACAAGGACGAGGTCGAGGACCTCGTTCTCGGCGCCACCTTCCATGAGGGGCCGCAGCGCAAGAACATGGCGCGGCTGTGCGCCCTGGTCAGCCAGCAGTGCACGGCCGTCGCTCAGCAGGCCGGGCGCTTCGACGATGAGATCGTGCCACTCGCCACGACCAAGCTGGTCTTCGACAAGGCGACCGGCATCACCTCGCAGCAGGAGGTCATGCTCCATCAGGATGAATGCAACCGTCCGGACACGACCATCGAGGGCCTTGAGAAGCTGGAGCCGGTGCGGGGACCGGACAAGTTCATCACCGCCGGCAACGCCAGCCAGTTGTCCGATGGCGCATCGGCCTGCGTCGTGATGGACGCGACGCTTGCAGGGAAGCGCGGCCTGCAACCGCTCGGCATCTTCCGCGGTTTCGCCGTCGCCGGCTGCAAGCCGGATGAAATGGGCATCGGCCCGCAGCTCGACCGGCTCGAAGCGCTCGACGACACATGGGCCGCCATGCCCGAGGACTGGCTCCACTGACGCCTGAAAAACACCACTCACGGGAGACCCCGATGGCCTTGGACAGCGAAACACTCGACCAGTTGCTTGAAACGATAAGGCGCTTCGTGCGCGAGCGGCTGGTGCCGCTCGAACATCAGGTCGCCGAGAACGATGCGATCCCGGCCGAAATCATCACGGCCATGCGCGAGATGGGCCTGTTTGGCATGTCGATCCCGGAAGAGCACGGTGGCCTCGGCCTGTCCATGGAAGAGGAGGTGCGCGTCGCCTTCGAACTGGGGTGTACCTCGCCCGCCTTCCGCTCGCTGATCGGCACCAACAACGGCATCGGTTCGCAGGGCATCGTCATCGATGGCACGCAGGAACAGAAGCGCAAATACCTGCCGCGTCTGGCAAGCGGCGAACTGGTCGGATCCTTCGCGCTGACCGAGCCGGAGGCCGGTTCCGACGCGGGCTCGCTGCGCACCTCGGCCCGTCGTGACGGCGACTTCTACGTGCTGAACGGCACCAAGCGGTTCATCACCAATGCGCCGGTGGCCGGGCTGTTCACGGTCTTCGCCCGCACCGATCCCGCCAGCACGGATGCGCGCGGCGTCAGCGCCTTTCTCGTCGAGGCCGGAACGCCCGGCCTGTCCTTCGGCCCGATCGATCGCAAGATGGGGCAGAAGGGCGCCTACACCTGCGACGTCATCTTCGAGGATTGCCGCATCCCGGCCGACGCGGTTCTGGGCGGCAGGGAGGGACAGGGCTTCAAGACCGCCATGAAGGTGCTGGACCGCGGGCGCCTGCACATCTCGGCGGTGTGCGTGGGTGCATCCAGGCGCCTCATCGACGACAGCCTGCGCTATGCGGCCGAACGGCGGCAGTTCGGCAAGCCGATCGCCGAATTCCAGCTGGTGCAGGCGATGCTTGCCGACAGCCGTGCCGAATCCTATGCCGCCGAATGCATGGTGATGGAAACCGCACGCCGCAAGGACGCGGGACAGGACGTGAGCACCGACGCAGCCTGCTGCAAGATGTTCGCTTCGGAAATGGTCGGGCGCGTGGCCGACCGTGCCGTGCAGGTGCACGGCGGCGCCGGCTATATCGCGGACTACGGCATAGAACGCTTCTATCGCGACGTGCGCCTGTTTCGCATCTATGAGGGCACGACGCAGATCCAGCAGATCGTCATCGCCCGCAACATGGTGCGCGAGCTCGCGCAATAATTCCGCCGGCACGCACAAAATGGAAAGGGCAGGAAGTGAACCTCCTGCCCTTTTCCATCCCGCCGCCGCCCAGTCGACATTGTGAAGGGCGCCCATGGTGGAAATCATCGCCTGATAGCAGGCTGTGCGCTGATGCGGTGAACTGTCCGGCATATGCGGCATGTCGAAGACACGGCCCTCGACATAGCCCATGAGATAAAAGGCCGTGCCGATCACCCCTTCATCCTCGCACAGCAGGAAGTTGCGCGGCACCTGCACCGCCGAGCCCTGCAATGCGCTGATGACGCTATATTCGCGTTCCACCTGATGGGCCGATTTCAGCAGCGTGCCGGACGGCTTCTTGCGCAGCACCATGCGCCATCCCCCGCCTTCCAGCAGGCCCCCGCCTTCCAGCAGAAAAGTCGGATTGGACTGGCCGCCCTGGAACTGCCGGACCCGGAGCGGGCCGGATGCTTCGGCGAGATTTGCGGCAAGATAGTCTTGCAGCGCCGCCTCGTCGAAGCGCTGAGAGGGCAGTGGATCGACAAGCCGGGACATGGTCAGGACGCCATTACACCGCCATCGGCCACCAGAACCTGCCCGGTGACGTAGGACGACAGGTCGGAAGCGAGGAACAGGGCCACGCCCGCGATCTCTTCAGGACGGCCGATGCGGCGCAGCGGCATGCGGGCCTCGACGCGCGCCCGCCGTTCCGGCTCCTCGATCAGCGCCTTGGCGAAATCGGTGGCGATCAGCCCGGCGCGATGGCGTTGGCGCGCACGTTGGAAGGCCCCATTCCAGCGCCGCATTGCGCGCCAGCGCGGCCTCCGCCGCCTTCGACATGCCATAGCAGCCGATGGTAGTGGTGCCGCGCAGACCGGCAATGCCGAACAGCAGGATGACCGGGCCGCCGCCACGCTCCGCCATCTGCGGAATGACCATGTTGCACAGCCAGAACGTGCCCTTCACGTTGGCGTTCATGATCTTGTCGAACGCATCGTCGGTGAGTTCCGCCATTTTCCTTAAACGGGATTGACCAAACGGGATTGACCGCGGCGTTGCAGACGGGAATGTCGATCGCACCGAAATGCGCCTCCGTGGCGGCCGCGAGGCTTTCCAGATCTTCCTTGCGCCCGACGTGGCAGGGATGAGCGAGGGCCTTGTGTCCCGCCGCGCGCAGCGACGCGGCGACTTCCTCACTCGCATCCGCCTTGCGGCTGGAGACGACCACGGCGGCTCCCACCCTGGCATAGGCGTCGGCGATCGCCCTGCCGATGCACCGGCTCGATCCGGTTATCACCGCCACTTTCCCAGTCAGATCAATCATGATGGTGCCGCACCCTTGCTGTGTAGTCGTGAATCTGTCGACGCAAAGCGCTGCGATCGGCATCCGGGCCCGCGCGTGACATGCGCCGGCGAGCACGGATGCTTCAGGTCTTTATTTTGCCGGCTTGACCACCCTTGGCTTCGCGCCGGCTGCCTTGCGCCCCGATGCCGGCGCAGCCTGCACCTCCTCGCCCTTTTCCTTCCGGGCCGCGCCATTGGCGGCGGGCGGGCCGGCGAAGCCGTCGATCAGACGGTGCCGGTCGCGGTCGAACGCCGCCTGCAATTCCTTCACCTGCCGGTTCAGCGCATCGAGCCTCGCTGCCGTCTCGGTCATGGCGTCGGAGGTTTCGGCATAACGTGGCCAGGCACCGACGCGCTTGCCGCCATCATCGATGAAGCCGCGTTCCAGCACTTCGCAGATGACACCGGTTATCTCTTCCTCGGCGAAGTCCGCGAACCGGATCCAGTGGTGGACGTAGTTGCACATGCCGAACAGCGAAAGCACCATGAGGCGCGTCGGCATCGGCTTGAACAGGCCGGATGCCTGCCCTTCCCGGACCACCCCTTCGAACTTCTTCTCGAACGCCCGCTTGCGGCGCAGCGTCGCCTCGTAGCTGGCCTCCGGCAACGCGTTCTGCTGATGGTGGATCAGCGACCACATATCGGCCTGCTCGATCATCAGCCCGATATAGCGGGAAACCATGCGGCGCAGCCGCTCATCGGGTGCGAACGGCTCGTCCGCGATCGGCAGCACCTCCGCCTCGGCTCTGGTCAGCATCCGGTCGTAGATTTCGACCAGAATGTCTTCCTTGCTGCGGACGTAATGGTAGAGCGCGGCCTTCTGGATGCCGAGCCGCTCACCGATGTCGTCCAGCGAGGCTCCATGATACCCCTTCGACGAAAACAGTTCCGCCGAGACCGTGAGGATCTGCTCCCAGCGCTCCTCCGCACGCAGCCGTCTTCTCGGTCTGGGAGCCGGCTGCTCCCCTGCACCGGCTTTTGTGGCCATGTTAGTGTTTCCCGACTTTCCTGCAGCCCCTCGGCGGGGCTGCCTCCTTTTTGCATGAGCCGACACACTAGCCATGGTGAGACGCTATGAACAGAAGACGCCGGCTTCCGGGGGCGCTTTCCTTATGGAAAGACAAACTTTCAGCGGGCGGCGTAGCGCGCTGGCCGGCGTTCCGCCCAGGCTTTGGCGCCTTCCATCGAATCCTCGGTCAGATGGATCGGCTTGTTCAGTTCGCGATAGATGCGCAGGCCGTCGTTGAGCGGCGGTTCGCGGCCACGCAGAACGATCTCCTTGGTCATGCGAACCGCCAGCGGGCCTTTGCGGCAAATCCCGTCGGCGAGGTCGTCAATCGTCTTCTGAAGATCGGCGACCGGAACCACCCGATTGACGATACCAAGGCGATAGGCTTGCTGCGCATCGAAGCGGCGGCCGGTCATCAGCAGCTCCATGACCGCTCCAAGAGGAGCCGAACGCGGCATGACCAGAGCACCGAAACCATGCAGCACGCTCCACTTCACCTCCGGCGCGGCGAACATCGCAATGTCGGCGGCGATGCGGATATCGCAGCTCATCGCCAGCTCCATGCCTGAGAAGAAGGAGTTCAGGAGCTACCCGATCGGCTGCTGAAGTTATTCCGATCAGCCGGGACCGTTCTTTCACTCGTGGGACGCAAGGCCGGCCGCTGTGTCGGCCACAGGGTCCTCGACGCAACGCGCGACGAAATCATCCGGACCGAGATCGAGCGTTTCTATCTGAAGAAGAACCGCCCATCCATATCGGCTCTCGTGCGTAAAACGCAAGCTATCGCGCGGCAGGGTTGACGCCGCCCCATAGGAGAACGATTGTCGCACGCATCGAAGACGTTGATCTTGCCAAGTCAGCCAAGGCGCGCGGCGAGCCGAAGATTGAGAAGTCGACGATTGCCGCTCCGGGCAAGTTCGAAGTTTCGAGACCGCTGCAGGTCGTCCAGATTGACCACACCAAGGCAGATATCTTCGTTGTTGACGAAGAGGATCGTCGACCGCTCGGGCGGCCGTGGCTGACACTGGCGATGGATTTTTGCAGCAGGATGGTCACTGGCTTCTATCTCACCATGGCCCCAGGTCGAAGCGCGGATAAACCGTTCGCTGGAGGAGATCGCGACGCATGGCTTCTGCACCGCCATCGGCACATGGCGACCGGACGTTTCCGCCGTCGTGCTCCCGTTCATCGACCCGGGAACCGGACGTGCGTTCAGCTTCAGTTGCTCCGGCATCGGCTACACGATAGAGGAGAAGCGTCTCCGTACGGAGATCGGTCCGCGTATGGTCGAACTGGTCCACAATGTCGCTGCGGCCATGGGAACCTCTCCCATCCCCTGAAGCGTGCGTGACCAGATACTCGGCATCGCGCCGTTTCGGCTCCGAAACGATAGCCATGCGCAGTCGCCGGGAGCCTTCAGGGGATAGCGCGGTTGAAGAAGCGTACGAAACAGGCAGGCAGCGACATCGCCGTGGAGACGGTGCCTCCCGCGTCCGGCGACCGCCAGTTCGTGACTGCCTTGCAACGCGGCCTCGATATTCTGCGCGCCTTTCGCCCGGCTGACACCGCACTCGGCAATCAGGAGCTGGCGGAGCGATCCGGTCTGCCCAACTCCACCGTCTCGCGTCTCACCTACACCCTGTCGAAGCTTGGCTACCTCGTCTATCTGGAAGAAACCGGCAAGTACCGCATGGGCGTGCCTGTGCTGGGCCTCGGCTATGCATGCCTGAGCGGACTGAAGGTGCGCGAGGTGGCGCAGCCCTATCTGGACGCCCTCGCCGAGCACGCCGGCAACGGCATCCTTGTCGCCATGGGCGGACGCGATGAGTTCAGCATGATCTACGTTGCATGCGCCCGTTCGCCCGGTGTCGTGTCGTTGCAGCTCAATGTGGGCTCCCGCATCTCGCTCGCCCGTTCCAGCATGGGCCGCGCCTATCTGGCGGCAGCTCCCGCCCGGGAAAGAGAAACGCTGCTTCGCGGCATCGAGGCGCGAACCGACAAGGCGCGCTGGCCCCGGTTGCATGAGGAAATCCTGCGCGCCATCGAGGAAATCGAGACTCGCGGCTTCTGCCTCAATTCCGGGGAATGGCATGCGGACGTCAACTCTGTGGGCGTACCGCTCGTGCCGCTGCATGGAGGTGGCCCCGTCCTTGCGCTGAACTGCGGCGGCCCCGCCTACCTGCTGCCACGCGAACGGCTTGAAAACGATCTCGGGCCACGCATGGCCGAGATGGTGAAGAAGATACGCTATTCCGGTTAGAGTGCCTGATCCCGGGCTTTGATGGTGCGATCTGTTCTTCTGAATCGAGGGATGCGCTATGGGCCAGGTTCTGCATGGGAGCGCCACAACGACAGCGGCGGTCCGTCGGGCGATACAGCATAGTCATGTCTGGACGGCGCCCGCTGATCAAGGGTCTGTTTTCGCTGATGGGACGGTCGCGGATGCGGTCATGTCTCCGGCCTGTTGCTGCGGTCCTGTTGACCGCTGGCCCTGATGGTGTCCACCGATCCCTTGGCCTGGTCAAGAGAACGAGCTCGAAGCTCCGACCATGTTGCAGGCTTTCGGGATCTTTCCTCGTCTGTCCCCATCACGTCGCTGTCACCCTCGATTCGGGTCCGCGGTCTCAGCCGCCTCTGCCGTTACGGCAGTGTACCGGCATAGTGTGCGTCATCACGCATGAGCGCAAAGGCAATACGGGCGAGCTTGAAGCAGCTTGTGCAGATATCGGTTGCCCATCCTGGAAACGCGCCCCAGCCGCTCCTTGCCGCCAGATGAGCTTTGCCTCGGCGTGAGCCCGGGGAAAGGCAGCTGTCCGGCGTCAGCACCTGTGTCCCGGATTGAGGTTGAGATTTAAGGAGGGTTTTGGTCTCGTCAGCTGACGAAGGACCAGGATGACCACCCAATCCTCGAACACCAGAAAGCCTGCCGCGCAGGTGGTAAAGGACATTCGCCGGGCGACCCGACGGCATTTTTCAGCGGAAGACAAGATCCGGCTCGTGCTGGACGGACTGCGCGGCGAAGACAGCATCGCCGATCTGTGCCGCAAGGAAGGCATCGCGCAGGGCCTGTATTACACCTGGTCCAGGGAGTTCATGGAAGCCGGCAAGCGCCGCCTGGCCGGTGACACGGCGCGCGCCGCCACCGGCGACGAGGTCAAGGATCTGCGCCGCGAAGCCAGCGCGCTGAAGGAATGCGTTGCCGATCTGACGCTGGAAAACCGTCTGCTCAAAAAAAGCATGATCGCGGATGGATCGATGCGGCTGTGAAGTCCATTGTTTGCAGATGAACTCGTAGGGTGTGAGGCCCTTGAGCGTCTTGAGGCGGCGAACGAAGTTGCAGGCGTCGATGAAGTCGTTAAGGTGCCGTCGCAACTGGTCGTGCTTGTCGTAGTGGAAGCGCTTGACGGTGGCGTCCTTGATGGTGCGGTTCATCCGCTCGACCTGTCGGTTGGTCCATGGATGGTTGATCCTGGTGAGCCTGTGCCCGATGCCGTTCTCATTGCAGACCCGGTCGAAGATGTGGTGGAAAGCGTATTTGTGACGGGCGTGGTTGGTGAACTGGATGCCGTTCTCCGTCAGCACGGTGTGGATGGCGTAGGGGAGCGCCGCGATCAGATTGCGCAGGAACCGGGCCGTGGCCATCTTGCCCGCCTCCTGGTGCAGTTCGGCGTAGGCGAACTTTGAAGTGCGCTCGATGGCCACGAACAGGCGCAGCTGTGATTTTTCATGGAATGAGGACCCCAGTTGAGGGGTAATTTTCGTCCAAACGGGACCCCTTAACGTGGGGTCATCAAAGTGCGTCCGGTTTGA
>NZ_SNZF01000004.1:0-107500 GCF_004363725.1 Aquamicrobium defluvii
GCCGCCCCTTGACCAAAACCTAAGACCCAAACCATACATGAAGGCGGGTCACTTCTCGGCGAAAATCCCGGGTCAGCTCTCAGCGGAAATCAACACCACAGTCTTGCAGCCTCACACCAGCCCTTATCGTAGCGTAACATCTGCACCTTGATCCCGTCTGGAATGGCAGCCGCACAGACAGCAAGAGCCGTCATCGCAAGCCCTGCCGGGTCACAGCCCATGTGACGGCCTTTGATGGTTGCAAATTGCTCTATCACGTCCGGAAGCAATCCGATTGGCAGTCGCGGCGGATCAAATTTCCCCCACAAGTCAACGGGTCGGTCATCTGCCTGTGTGACCGGAACGGACGGGTTGCCGGTCGTAGGTGGCAAAGGTAAAATGCTCATGCTGTGACTTTCCAGCCCGGTTGCGTCCACATCAACGCGCCGGGCTTTTCTCTTGCTGCTAAAAAGTCGGATGTTTCGCCCACGTCAGCGCCTTAATGAGGCGCAAATAATCCCGGAAACGCAGGGTTTTTCGGAAATTATCAAATATTGATGCAATATGAGCGCTAGGCGGCTCGATTTGCGGGACAATCGGCCTTTGTTTCTGCGCTGTAGATCGGTGCGCCGGCCAACCACTCTTCAAG
This sequence comes from Aquamicrobium defluvii, assembly GCF_004363725.1. Taxonomy (GTDB): domain Bacteria; phylum Pseudomonadota; class Alphaproteobacteria; order Rhizobiales; family Rhizobiaceae; genus Mesorhizobium; species Mesorhizobium defluvii. The sequence goes on from NZ_SNZF01000004.1 coordinate 629, forward strand.
ATCGGTGCGAAGCACGACCGTCCGCTTGCCGAGTTTCCGCGCTTTCAACTCGCCTGCCGAGATTGCGTTGTAGACGGTCGAACGCCCCATGCCGCTAACGCGCGCTGCATCGGCAACGCTGTAAGCAACCGCGTCATTCTGGACTGTGTTCATGGCTGTTATCTCCTATGTCCAAGTGTGTTTGGCCGGAGATAACCACTAGTTCAGGTCAGGAGATAGGACACATTACATTACTTTAGACGTGATGATATTTTTCTTGTGAGGCGTTTTTTAATTGCATCGTAATTTCTATCGGTCGAAATTTCTGTTGCAATTAAATGTGCGGCATCATTTACGCTTTTATATTTCGCCGTATTTATTCCGTTGATTGCCATTTCAATAAACTGTTCATCAGCATCATAAGGTTTAATTCCGGGCCTTTTCCTTTCCGGTACCGGAATATCGTTTCTGACAGATGTGAAAAACGGTCGAGTATGTTTCGTCACGCTGCCACCATCGGCACAATTGCGCGTGCCGCCAATTCTTCCAGCCCGTCCGCGATCCATTTGCCGTAGTGCCGTTCAATCATTGCCGTACTGGTGTCGTGCATCGCGGCAACCAGTCGGATAGGCAAGCCGCTGCGCAGACCGCGTACGATGGAGGAATGGCGCAGGCTGTAGGCTGTCACGTCAATTCCGACCGTTGCCGCTAACGCTTTCCAAGGTCGCGTCAGTTCCGCCGCATCTGTCCAAGGCCCGCGCCTGTCCCGTTCCCACTCTGCCGGGCCAACTTGCACATGCCGCCAGCGCTCTAGCAGAGGTTCACTCAGTCCGCGACCTTCGATGACAGGCTGCAATGCGTCGATAACGTCCTGACCGACCGGGATCGGAATTGCCGGCTTCTCATAGTCTTGCGCACGTCCCTTCCGGCTGGCTGGCATCAAGACGCGTGACCGGTCGGGCTGTACGTCGCCAACTCGCAGCCGGATCACCTGCGAAAAGCGCGCGCCGGTTGCCGCCAATAGCACCACCATACGCCCTAGATCGTCATCGGCAGCAATTGCCGCTTGAACCAGTTGGCGCACTTGATTGTCGGTCAGAATTTGATTGTCGCGCGCCACCGGTTCGGACGGCTCGGTTGTTGGCTGCTTTAGGCCTGCCGCGATGATCGGTTTCAGTTCATCCGGCACGGTTGCATTGAGCGCCGCCTTGAAATCGTTTGTCACGCGGCGGCGCGTTGAGGTTTTGCCAGTCAATCCGGCCCGCCAGCTTGCCAGATCGTCTTTCGTGAGCCGGTGCAGCGGCTTTTCGGCAAGTGCTTTAAGCGCTGCCTGTTCCGCCCGCCATTTGACGAGGTCATCGTCGGTTAGGTTCTTAGGCGCATCGTCGGTCGGCAGCACATGTTGCGCCAGCCTGTGAGCGTCCGATTTGACCACGCGACCAGCACGTGCGGCTTCTCGTGCATCGCGCGTCGCGATATATCGCTCGACAGCCGTGCGCACCGTGAGAACTGGCCCGGCAGCTTCCGCCGCTGCATCCTTCCGAGCATTCTCAACATATGCACGTGCCGCTTTAACCGCTTCGGCAAAAGTCAGCAGCCCGGCAATCGGCTTGTCGTTTACATCGTTGGCCGCTTTCTCAAGCGTGGTTTGCTGATAACGCTGGTCACCAACGTAGTGTCTAACCAGCCATCGTCCGCCGCGCTTGGCCTTCCTGTAGCCAATATGTGCGTTAATGCCGTCGATGGCTCGCCAATGCGTCCCGATTGTCAGTTTCTCACGCGCCTTGCATGTCGTTATTGCCGCTTCCGTGAGCGTCCTTGCCATCCGTCCAATCTCCAAGTCATCAAATAAGTGTCAAATATATACGCTTGCACGTGGATGGACAAGAGCGGACAGTTATGCGCTATCACTATGTATTTGCTGGATATTTGTAGACATGGATGGATGAAAACTATCGGAAATCCTCGCCCTCTCACGGCGCAAACAGTGGTTCGATTCCCCTTGGGCGTACCAGTTAACTGATTGAAATCGCTATATTTTTACCTCTAACACACCTGCGCTGAGAGATTTAGCGTACTATCGACGTACTATTCCCGTTGATAAGCCGCCTACCGGATGCACAGTTCCTTGCGGAGAAGCTGAAGATTCGCCCGCGCTAGGCGCGAGGTGCTTCAAGATGGTTTGCCTGATAACCGTAACTGGCTGCCTCAGAAATCATGTAAGGAATCTGATTGTTGGGCTCTTGCCGACCGCGAAGGCATATAACGCCTCCTAGTTCAAAGGCACCCAGCTCTATGATTGAGCTTCCCTTGCTCTCTTTTAATGGAGCATCTTTCTCAGTCAGGCCAGCCGTCAACCACAACCACCGTGGTCCCACCACGTTCTTCGACTTGGACAAAATCGCAGCTTCGGGTTGACCGGGGCTGGAGATGGATCTGTGCGGCAATCGGTGACTTGTGAGGGTCTTTGCAGAATCGAACTGATGGTCAGGACGTTGATTCAATGGCCGGTCGGTGGCGTGTTTCTATTTAGCCGCCCGCATGAATTTCATTCATGCGGAGTTTAAATCTCATCATTTGCGGCCAGCTCTTGTTGCCTCGATAGTCCCTTGCACTCAAGAACGAGGGGAAACCGGATGCGAACAAACAGCCTTTTCCGCAGTGTCATGGGCGCTTGCCTGCTTTTGTCCAATACAGCCATGGCCGATGTCGCCTTGAATGGCCGGGACGCCACGCCAAAAATGATCGTACGCGTCGCCAATGGCGAGGCGGTCACGGTCGATAACGACAGCCTCGACAGGGTAGCCCGCGCCTATGCGGTACTTCTGCAAGGTGCAAAGGAAGGCCAGGAAATCTATGGCCTGACCGTCGGCGTCGGCTGGAACAAGGACCGCAAGATGGTCGATGCCACGGGCGAGCTCACGCCGGAGCTCATGGAGGCATCGCGCGAATTCAATGAGGGGCTGTTGCGCGCGCATTCCGTGGGCGTCGGCCCTGATACTGCCCTGCCTGTCGTGCGTGCCGCAATGGCCGTACGCCTCAACAATATCTTGACCGGTGGTCCCGGCGTTCAGCCGCACGTTGCCGAAATGCTCATCGCCTTCCTGAACAAGGGCATCACGCCGATCATGCCGTCGCGCGGCTCGGTCGGCCAGGCGGATATGACGCTGCTCAGCCATATAGGCCTTGCGATGCTTGGCGAAGGCGAAGTCGACTATCAAGGTCGTCGCATGCCGGCCGCCGAGGGTCTGAAGGCCGCTGGCGTTGAACCGCTGAAGCCTTTCGGCAAGGACGGTCTGGCCATCCTGAGCTCTAACGCCTATGCCGCCGGTCTTGCGGCCATCGCCGTCCACGATGCGGAACAGCTGCTCTCGGCCTCACGCCTTGTCTATGCGCTTAGTCTCGAAGGCCTGAACGGCAACGTCTCTCCTCTTCTCGAAGATGTCGCCAAACTCCGGCCGTTCCCGAGCCATCTGAGTTCGACCGCCGAACTGCGTACGGTGCTCGACGGCAGCTACCTGTGGCAACCGGATGACGAGCGCATCCTCCAGGACCCGCTGAGTTTCCGCACCGCGCCATACCTGCTTGGCAGCCTTGCCGACAGCCTGTCACGCACGAAGGCGCTCGTAGAAATCCAGATCAACTCTTCGGACGACAATCCCGGCATCGCCGTTGATGCCGAGCCGAAATCGGATCTCCCGCAGGCCCGACAGGGCTATGTCGATGGCGGCGCGGTGCTTCCGACAGCGAATTTCGAGCCGCTTCCTTGGGTCATTGCCTTTGAGGAACTCGGTATTGTGCTGGCGCACCACACGACGGCATCGTCCGAGCGTGTGCTGAAGCTCAACAATCCGACCCACACCAAGTTGGCACGCTATCTCGGCACAGAAAACACGCACCACGCGTTTCTCGTGGTCGAAGCGCCGCTGATGGCGCTTGCGACAGAGAACCGGGCGCTGGCGCAACCGACCTCATTCGATTCCCGGCCGATCGCAGGCGGCGTCGAGGACGTCGGCACGAATGCGCCTTTCGTCATAGAGCGGGTGCGGGTGCAAATCGACAACAGCTTCACTATTCTTTCGATGGAGACGATGCACGCCGCGCAGGCCGCGGACCTTCGCCTCAAGGAAGCCCCGGAACGCAAACTCTCGACGGCGACGACCGCGTTCCACGATGCCTACCGGCAGAAAGTGCCATTCCTGGATCATGATCGATCCATGACGCCGGACATCGCCGCCGGAGCTGAATTCCTGAAGGGCCACGCGCTGACGGATTAAACCGCCGCTAAAGCCCATGTACCTGTCGCATCTATTGGCCCGCAAGGAACTGTTGCGGGCCAATTTCCGTTCGCCCCTATGCCTGCCCCTGAATCCATTGCAGGAATTTGCGGATGGCCTTTTCCCCACCGCGACGTTCGAGATGGACGAGATACCATCCGCCGGGCTGCATCAGGTCCGAGGCGAGCGGCGCGACGAGAGTGCCATTGGCCACATCGCCTTCGACCAGGAACTCGGGGACAATAACAATGCCCTGCCCATTGGCCGCCGCCTCGATGGCGAGCAGGTTGCTGTCGAAGAGCGGCGAGGACTTTTGCGAGAGGCCGGACGCCCCGACGCTCGCCGCCCAGCTCGCGGCGTCCTCCGTATTTCCGCTGACCGAGAGAAACGAGAAATGCCGCAGGTCGTCGGGACCCGTGATGGACTTGGCGATCGCCGGCGAACAGACGCCGACCAGCCGCTCGCGGCGCAGCAGCGTATAGGTTAGGTTCGGTCGGTTCGGCGCCCGCGTGTAGATGAAACCGACGTCGGCGCGATCGGGGTTGAATTCCCAGTCGAGAAGACTAGCGTCGAGGTTCATGGCGATCTCTGGAAATTTTTCCTTGAATGTCTGGAGCCTCGGTATCAGCCAGCGCACGGCGACCGTGACATAGACCTGCACGGTCAGCGAGGTTGGCGCGTTGTTCTGGCGGATGAGATCGGTGGTGAATGCGATCTTGTCGAGCGCGTCCTGCACTACGGGAAAATAGATCACTCCCGCCTCGTTCAATTCTACCCGTCCTGGCAGGCGAAGGAACAGCGGTGTGCCGAGACTGCGCTCCAGCGAGGCGACCTGGTGGCTGATGGCGGATTGCGTGACACGGAGTTCCTCCGCCGCCGCCTTGAAGCTGACGAGCCGTGCCGCCGCCTCGAATGCCCGCAGCGTTGTCAGGGGGGGCAGAGTGCGCCGGACCATGCTCATAACCCACATGAATTTTACTCATGTAGACGTTAAATCTAATCGTTTGCAAGACTGCGGACCTCTTTTCATACTCGGGCATAATCCAAAAATGGGGAACCGAAATGAAGAGACATCTTCTGAAGGGCGCGGCGCTCGCCGTGGCCATGACAGCCTGTGCGCTTTCCGCAACGCCAGCCTCTGCGCAACAGGGCTGCGTGCGTGTGCTCGGCTATGAATCCGACGGCGAGAAGCAGACTATGGATCCGGCCGCGCTGATCGGCACGGACAGCGTCTACCACATCCGCGCCGTCTATGAGCCGCTGGTCGACCGCAGCAACACCATGCAGCCGGTGCCGGCGCTTGCCGAATCCTGGGAATCCAATGCCGACGCGACGGAATGGACTTTCCGCCTCCGAAAGGATGTGAAATTCCATGACGGCTCGGATTTCGACGCGAAGGACGTCGTCTATTCCTATCGCCGCCTTCTCGATCCCGCCGTCTCGCCGGGCGGCTTTTCGACGCTCGCCTTCCTCGATGCCGACGGCATCACCGCCGTCGACGATCATACGGTACGCTTCAAGGTGAAACAGCCCGTCGTCGAGCTGCCGATGCTGATCGCCACCAAATATGCTCTGATGGTGCCGGAAGACGCCAAGTCGGAGGACCTCCGGGTCAAGGGCAACGGCACCGGCCCCTTCATGCAGGAGACCTTTACGATCAACGGCGCCGTGCGCGTGATGCGGAAGAACCCCGACTACTGGCGCGCCGATCTGCCGAAGGCCGAATGTCTCGAAATCACCACCAGCCTGGAGCCGACCTCGCGCCTTTCCGCGCTGCTCTCAGGCAGCGTCGATTTGTCTCTGACCGTCGATCCGGCGAGCCTCATCACGCTGAAGGGCAATCCCGCCGTTGAGCTGGTCGCGACGCCGGGCGCGACCTCGCTCTACCTCGCCATATGGACCGACACGCCGCCCTTCGACAACGTCAAGGTCCGTGAGGCGTTGAAGCTGGTGATGGATCGCCAGAAGATCCTCGACACCGTCCTGCTTGGTTATGGCGAGGTCGGCGCCGATACGCCGATCCCGCTCTCCTCGCCGCTCGGCCTCGGAACTCCGGCAAAGGCGGCGGATATAGAGAAAGCGACGGCGCTGCTGGCCGAGGCAGGGCATGCCGATGGCATCGACTTCGATCTCTACACCTCGGATTCCTATCCCGGCATGATGCTGCTCGCTCAGGTCTATGCCCAGATGGCGGCACCGGCCGGCATCCGCGTCAACGTCATCACCTCGCCGGCCGAGGGCTATTGGGACACGATCTGGCTGAAGAAGCCGGCCGTCATCTCCTACACCAGCGCCCGCCCGCCGGCCGAAGCCCTGACGCTGTCGCTGAACAGCAAGTCGGAATGGAACGAGACGCACTGGAAACGCGACGATTTCGACGCGCTCGTCGTCAAGGCCGGCCAGACCGCCGACGAGAAGCAGCGCAACGAACTCTACCGCGAGGCCCAACGCATCGTGGCGGATGAAGGCGGCATGATCCTGCCGGTCTTCACGTCAGCCGTTGCCGGCCTGCGAAAGGGCTGCACGGGTTATGCGCCGAATGTCGACGTGAACCGCATCGACTACGCCGCGCTGACCTGCGGCGAATAAACGCCCTCCTTTCTTTCCCGAGACCATCCACACCCACGGGGCAACCGCCCCGTGGAAAAGGACAGTTGCATGACCGATTCCGCCCTCAAAACCTTTCTCGACCGTTTCGCCGATGCGCTCGATCGCGATGCGCGGCCGGTTTCCCGGTCCCACGCCGTCCGGTTGCGCCGGCTGGCCGAGCGACTGCCGCCGGTGAAGGATGCATCGCCGAGCCAAGTGCCGATTCAGGCGGCGTGCGAGGCCGAACTGGCCTCCCACGCCACCCGGTCGCCGCTCGCTCAGGCACTCGGCGACCTCCTGCCCGCCATCCACATCACCCGTAGCAAGACCTACCTCGCCAATCCGCCGAGCCGCGATTTTGGCGAGAATTACGGCTATGGCGTCATCTGCGGCCCGGAGGGCGGGCCGCCCGCACTGATCCGCGATCCCGAGATCGCCTTCGGCCTGATGTTCCTGGGCCCGAAAACCCATTATCCGCTGCACCATCACCCGGCCGACGAACTCTACTACACAGTCACCGGTCCTTCCTTCTGGCGCGCCGGCGCGGTGGGCTGGACGGGCCATGGTGCGGATGCGATCATCCATCATCCGCCGTGGCTGCCGCATGCGACGCTTTCGGCGGAACGGCCACTTGTGCTTCTGTACATCTGGGAGGGCGATCTTGACACCGACGCCGCCTTCATTCCCGACACCGTGACGGCAGCGGCCGCCCTTTCCTCCGTGGGGCTCGACGCGACATGAGCATTTTTCGCCTTCTCGCCAGCCGGATCCTGTTTTCGGCCCTGACGCTCCTCCTCGTCTCGATCCTGATCTTCCTGATCCTCGAAGCGCTGCCGGGTGACGTCGCCACCCGCATCCTCGGCCGCGAGGCCACCGCCAAGGCGCTGGAGGTGCTGCGCAGCCAGCTTCACCTCGATCAGCCCGCACTCGTGCGCTATTTCCAGTGGCTCGGCGACTTCCTGCGCGGCGATCTCGGCACCTCGATCGCCACCGGCCGTCCCATCGCCGACGTGCTCGGCCCGCGCATCGTCAACACGCTGCTGCTCTCGCTCTTCGCTTTCGCCATCTACCTCGTGCTGGCGCTCATTCCCGCGATCATCCAGGCGGTGAATCGCGGCAAGATGATCGATAACGTCATTTCCGTCATCACGTTGCTCCTGCTCTCGTTGCCGGATTTCCTGTTGGCGACGATCCTGCTCTTCCTCTTCGCCGTCGCCGTGCCGATCCTGCCGGCGCTCGCGACCATTTCGGAAAATAGCACCTGGCAGGAAATGCTGCGCGCCATGGTGCTGCCGGCCGTCACGCTCGCCATCATGATGGCCGTCTACGCCATCCGCGTGCTGCGCGACAGCCTGATCGAGGTGCTGCGATCGGACTATGTGCGTCTTGCCGAACTGAAGGGCCTGCGCCCTCGCGCCGTGCTCTTCCGCCACGCTCTTCCGAACGCCATCGTGCCGGCGCTGAACGTCACGGCGCTCAATCTCGGTTTCTTGATCGGCGGCGTCGTCATCGTCGAGCGAGTCTTCTCCTATCCCGGCTTCGGCACGCTGCTGATCGACGCGCTGCAACTGCGCGACATTCCGCTCATCAAGGCAACCGTGATGATCAGCGCCGCCGTCTATGTTGCCGCCAATCTCGCGGCTGATGTGCTTGCTGTCCTGCTGCAACCGCGCCTGAGGATCAGCCGATGACCCTCGCCACCTTCATCTCGTCCCGACGTTTCAAGGTCGACCTCTGGCGCGCAACGCCCGGCCCGTTCAAGGTCGGTGCGGTCATTCTCGTCGCCCATGGCCTATTCGCTGTCCTCGGTTTCTTCTGGACGCCCTACGGCTATGCCGAAATGGGGGCGGGCCTGCCGCTCTCCGGCATTTCTTGGCAGCACCCGATGGGCCTTGACCAGATCGGCCGCGACGTCTTCAGCCGTTTCATGCATGGGGCGCACATCGTGCTGCTACTCTCCTTTGCCGGTACGATGCTTGGCATGGTCACCGGCACGACGCTCGGCCTGCTCTCCGGTTATGTCGGCGGCTGGTTCGACGAGATCACTCAGCGCATCGTCGAGGCGATGATCAGCATTCCCTTCTTGGCGCTGGCCCTGGTCATGATCATCGCCGCCGGCCCCGCGCTTGCGGGCGCGCCCGTGCTCATCGTCTTCGTCGTCGGCCTCGTCTATGCGCCGCGCATCACCCGCATCGCCCGCGCCGCCGCCATGGAGATCGCGACGCGAGAATATGTCGCCGTGGCGGAACTGCGCGGCGAAGGCACCTGGTCGATCGTGTTCCGGGAAATCCTTCCCAACGCCGCGAACGTACTGCTAGTCGAGTTCTCGCTGCGCCTCAGCTATGCGCCGATCCTCATCGGCGCGCTCGGCTTCCTCGGCTTCGGCATCCGCCCGCCGACGCCGGAATGGGGCCTGATGATCAGCGAGAACCGCAACCTCCTGATCGCCTCGCCCGTGACGGTGTTCGGGCCCGGCCTCGGCCTTGCCTCCCTCGTCATCGGTTTCAACCTCTTCACCGACGGCCTATCGCGCATGCTCGGCCAGCGGCCTGTCGCGGGAGCGTAAGAACATGCAAAAGCTCATCGAAGTCCGCAACCTCAACATTGCCTATGGTGGCGCGGCCGGCTGGACCAATGTGGTGCAGGGCGTCTCCTTCGAGATCGCCCGCGGCGAAGCCTTCGGCCTTGTCGGGGAATCCGGCTGTGGCAAATCCACCGTCGCCTATCGCCTGCTCGGCTACGGTACGATCAACAGCTTGGTGCAGACCGGCGAGATCATCTTCGATGGCACGGACCTCCTCAAGCTCGGCGCAACCGCCCTGACGCGCCTGCGCGGTGACCGCATTGCGCTCGTGCCGCAGAACCCGACGACCTCTCTCAGCCCCGGCATGCGCGTCGGCACGCAGGTCCGCGAGATGATCGCCACGCACCGAGCACTGCCGCAGGGCATGACGATGGAGGCCCGCATCGTCGAACTTTTCGCCCTCGTCGGCCTGCCCGATGTCGGCCACTGCTACCCGCACGAGCTCTCCGGCGGCCAGCAGCAGCGCGTGACGATCGCCATGGCCGTTGCCTGCAATCCCGACCTCCTGGTGCTCGATGAGCCGACGACCGGTCTCGACGTTACCACCCAGCGCCAGATCATCCAGCTTCTCGCCGATCTGCGCGCCCGCATTGGCATGGCGATGCTCTATGTCACGCACGACCTCGCTCTGCTCGCCCAGATCGCAGACCGCGTCGGCGTCATGTATGCCGGCCAGCTCGTAGAAGTCGCACCCTGCGAAGAGTTACTTTCAGCCCCGGCGCACCCCTATTCGCGCGGCCTCATCGCCTCCATCCCCACCACGGACGGCGCGGAGCGGCAGGGCCGGGGCCTGCGCGGTGTGCTGCGCCGCGACCAGATGTCCACCGGCTGCAAGTTCGAGCCGCGCTGCGACTTCGCTACCACCGCCTGCCGCACCATGCCGCAGGTGCTCGAACCGGTCACGGATGCCCGCTCCGTCGCCTGCATGCGTTGGCGCGATGTCGTGGCACCACAAGCCCCAGTCCTGGTGAAGCGCGAAAATAAAAAGATCATCGGGGAGCCGGCACGCCTGCTTTCGGTCGCCGATCTCAATCTCTCCTATGGACGCCCCGGCCTTTTCGACCGGCTGCTCGGTCGGACCAGTCCGTCCGTGGTGCGCGACATCGACCTCGAATTGTACGCCGGCGAGGTGGTCGCGCTCGTCGGCGAATCCGGCAGCGGCAAATCGACGATCGCCCGGGCGATCAGCGGCCGCCTGCCACCCCGCACCGGCATCATCCGCCTCGATGGTGCGGCCCTTGCACCGGCCCTCAAGGATCGGTCGGTCGAAGAACTGCGGCAAATCCAATATATCTTCCAAAATCCGGACGCCTCGCTCAATCCGCGCCGCCGCATCCGCTCGATTCTGGAGCGCCCCATCGATCATTTCGGCATAAAAGTCGATGAAAAGGCGCTGGAGAGCGTGCTCGAAAATGTCGGCCTGCATGCCGGTTATCTCGACCGTTTTCCCGAACAGCTCTCCGGCGGCGAGCGCCAGCGCATCGCCATCGCCCGCGCGCTTCTGGTCAATCCCAAGCTGCTGATCTGCGACGAAATCCTCTCCGCCCTCGACGTCTCGGTGCAGGCAAGGATCGTCGAGCTCCTGCGCTCGCTCAAGGAAAAGCATGCCGTCGCCATGCTCTTCATCTCGCATGACCTCGCCGTGGTGCAGGAATTCGCAGATCGAGTGGCGGTGCTCTATCGTGGCGAACTCATGCAACTCGCCGATATTGCCACGCTGCTCGACGCCCCGCTCCATCCCTATACTGAGATGCTGCTGGAGGCAGCCCCCGGCCTTCGAAGGGACCACTACGTCTCTAGGCCGCCCGCCTTTCCGGTATCAAAGGCCATCCCTGGCGTCGGCTGCCCGCTGGCAGGCCGCTGTCCCCGCCAGGTAGGCAGTCTCTGCGCCGAGACCCGACCGCCTGTTCAGGTGTCGGACAACGGGTTCATACGCTGCCATCTGGCTGCTGACGAGCTGGCAACCCACGCTTCTCCTGCCGATCACAGTGATTTCGCAGGACAGGTCAGATCAATTTCTTGATAACGGATAGTGTCTTCCTCATGACGGCATTGGCTGCGGATCAGATGGAGGAAAGACATGAAACGATTGGGGGTGATAGTCCTTGCCGCAATGGCGATGGCGCTGTTGGCGAGCGAGGGACATGCAAAGAGAATCAAAATCAGCGGCAAATACGCTCGCAGCGAAATATAGCCAACCCTACCTCAAACCGAAAAATCAGTCGCGTCCACCATCAAATAGATAAAAGTTCCGGGTATGTACTCAGTAGTCGGACAGATTCATCACTTTTGTGTCGTGATGCCAAGTGAATTCGACGTACGTGCTTCATCAGACCCGTTGCGCCTCACATTCTGAGGTGCAATTGTCGGCTTACGCCTCATGTGGACCAGTGATCGGATTTAGTTCGTCAAAGCGCTCGGCCAGGTCTTTGATGCTCATGCCGAGATGATTCGCCATCCGCTGGGTATCGCCACCATGACGCAGCGTCGAATAGTAGTGTTCCACCCAGGCTCCTGCGGCCGCCAGTTCAATCGTCGTCGGTTCTGCGCCCGTGCCTTTCACAATCTCGTAGAAGCGGTCCAGGCTGATCGCCTTGCGGGAGGGCCTTAGCGTCGGTGCAGGCCGGTCTTCGTTGCGTGCGTCCAGCTCGATGACCAGACCCTCCTCGAAGCTTCCAGTCTCGCCGGGATAACCACGCGGGTTCGATACTACCCGGCAATGGCCGATTTCATAATCGACGGGGTCGTGAACATGACCATGAACCCAAAGGTCCGGGTGCCCTGACAGCATCAGATCGGACAGGTCTGATGCATAGCAAGCCGACAGCAGGCCATTCTGTCGTCGCGCCGGAATCGAGTATCGGTGCGGCGCATGATGCGTCACAACGACAGTCGGCCCGTCGAACGGCTGTGAGAGCTCGGTCTGGATGAAAGCAGCACTCATGTCGTGCCGGCGGCCAGTGTGCCGTGGCGAGAAATAGACTTTCCCGCTGTGGCGCTGGGGGCCTGTCAGGTCGACTTCGTCCGGCTCGACCTCGATCATCCGGAAGTCGTTCATGTACTTGATGGCTTCCCGCTGACACTGCAATGAAAAGGGTTCGCCAAGGAGCTCGAAATCCATCCAGAGGGTTGAGCCGATGAACCGCGTTCCGCCGATCACAACGGTTTCGTTCTCCAGGTAGAAGAGATTCTCGATTGCGCCAGCCTTTTGCCGCGCGTCGGCAAGCTGCCGGTCAAGGTTCTGGCCATAGAACTCGTGATTGCCGGCGACTATGACAATCGGCTTGTCCGAAAGCGCTCTGGCATATTCGATGGCCTTGGCGCAGGTAACATCAATGTCGCCAGCGAGAACCAGCACGTCATGATCAGGCGTCTTCGCTGGCCGCCATCGCAGCTCGGAGAACTCCTGATGCAGATCGGACATGATCCAGATGCGCATGGTTCTCAAAATTCCGGGCCGCGCTCGACCTGCGGCCAGTAGACATTCTTAGCCTGGGCCTTCGCGCGTTTGAGAATGTCGCCAAGACAGATCGGTAGAAAATCCCATACGTCGACCCCAACATTCACGCTGTTGCGGGTTCCACGCCACCTCTCATGAACATGCCCAAAAAGCTGGATCGCGCCTTTGCGCGCGCCTTCCCATGTGATCATGGGATAATGGCAAAGCGTCAGGCGCTGGTCGCCGTCCTTGATAACGGCTATATCCTCGACCGTTTTCCATGGCAGCGCCTTGACCCGCTCGTCGTCATGATTGCCGACGATCAGATGCTTGCGGCCGGGGATCGAATGAACAGGCCTTCCAGATAGCCGTCACTTCCGGCCTAGCGTCCGAAGCCGAAATCACCCACGACCCATAGATCGTCATCCGCCTGCACGCGAGAAGCGAAATTGGAAACAATGGCGGCATCCATTTCGCCCACGGAGCGAAATGGCCGGTTGCAGAATCTGATGATGTTGTCGTTGCCGAAATGCGGATCGGCCGTGTACCAGTAGGTCATGTCTTGTCTGTCGTGGTGGAGAGGAGCCGGGGTTGACTGCCCGTCGAAGACCTCTCGTGTTTCTTGCGGCTACCGACATGGCGGCAAGGTCACCGTGTAATCCTGAAACTCCATGTCGATGTCGGTTTTTACCCTGACATGCTGAAACCGGACAACGAGTTTCCCGGACTTGAGCGTCATGGTGACGAGGCGTTGCCCGTCGTCGCCATCGTCCAGGCCGCCCTCTTCCGAGCACTGTGCAAGCGCCACGATCTTTCTGGGAGAAGGTTGGCGAGCCTGCTGAACCTCGCAGGAAATGCCAAAGTCGCCGAAAGATTTCGGCTCGACCTTGAAGGCAAGATGATCGGAGGCGGCACCGGTTCGCGATGCAACGCAGGCTTCCGGTTGTCCCCACAGACCGCGAAACGCTTTGGGAAGGTTGGCCACTTGCTTACCTGTCTTGGGGAGGGAGATTTCCTTGCCTTGCCGACGATCAGCCTGAATTGCGGTCGAACTGATTTCCCGGGCCAGAGCCTCGACCCTTGAACGATAGCCGCCGAGGCACAGGATGGCGAATTGTCCGGTAACGCCAGCGGCATTGCTCGCATTGCTGCCGTCCAACACCTCGCCAGCATCGGAGCGCCACAGGACGGCCTCTACTCCGGTGCGCCCTGGATCGTAGCCGACAAGCTGGTATGTCTCGCCCCACGAGGTTGAGATACGCCGTGCGGGACAATCGGCTTTCGCGACATAGGGCTTTGAATAGGTCCCGTCCTGCAAGGTCGCATCGACGCATTCCTTGACCCTGGCGGGGTCGGGACTGCCAAAGGCTGCGCAGTTTTCGCCGATTGCTTCCTCGGTGACGATGGCGTGGATTTCAGCCTGCGCGGTGCCGAGGTTTCGCCTGACCGTGATCGTCGTTTGCGGCCCTTCGCTGCCAGTCGCCGGAAGCCAATCGAGGGGCCGTTCGGCTTGAGCCAGCGCCCCGGCGGGCAGCAGAAGCGAGACGGTCATGCAAACCCGGATGAAACTTGTCATTCTCATTGGTGACGACCATCTCATTCAAACAGCGGCCCGACGGTTGCGATGATGAAAACAACGCCGACCAGCATGGCAATGCCGACACCTACGCCAAGTCTGTAGAGCGCGCCGATCTTGGCTTCTTCGACCTCAAAGCGCCGGGCTTCCTCGTAATTCTCGAATTCGAGAACGCCGTGGGTGTTCGTGCGTTCGAACCGGCTCTTCCTGAACGCCCTGTCGCGGCGGGTCAGATGACGGAAATACCAGACCGAGAATGCAATCAGCGCCAAACCTATCAGAACGTTTTCCACCGCACCTTGCCTTTCGAATGTTTCTAACCAGTAACAGCTCATAACGCTTCTACGTGATTTCATTAGCTTAGCACGATTTTGACGTAAATACACCGTGGTAGAATACTCGTCATTGCGGCGCTCTCGTTGGCATGGACATACGAGAGGTGCTGGCGCGAAATGTGCGATTGCAACGAAGGGCCAAAGGCCTTTCGCAGGAGGAATTGGCCCACCGTGCCGACATTGACCGGACTTACATCAGCGCCCTTGAACGGAGCCTATATGCGGCCAGCATCGATGTTGTTGACCGCTTGGCCATCGCGCTGGATGTGGAGGCGGCCGATCTATTGCAAAGGTCGACGGGAGATAAGCGGAGGCGATAGATCGCATCGAGAACGCTGGATAGCACAACGTCATTGCATTTGGCCGGCTAATCTGTGCGAACGATGGCGTCGACTATTGCCTTTGCCCTAGCAAGGGCCGATCTGGCGGCCGCCACTTCTAGGCCAAGCTCCAAGTGTTCGCGTTCGGCGAGCGCAAGAAACCCTTTGAGGACTGCGTCCGATCCGTGCGCCAGCATGACTAAGTGGCGGCCGCCCGGACCATATTCTCCGTTGAGCCATAGCGTTCGCTGCGTTCGCTTGCTCCCGTCCAACGCATGACAGTTTTTGTGGCGATGTGGCTAGGCCCGAGGTCTGACTTCAGCGCATCGGCGATCATAGAGACGTATTGTGTCTCAGAGAGATCGAAGGATTCGCCCTGCAATTTCCTGCCGCTATTCCGAAACATCTTTCCGGCCTCCATACGATATGGTCTTCGGCAGATCCCTAGGCTGCCACGACGCGCGATGATAATCCGATGGAGCCAGACGGGCGGGAACGAGACCCGGCACCCGGGTTCCAGGATTGGGCGTACCAGTTAAATCAACTGCCTGGCACCTTCACCTCGAACAGAGCGGCTATCTTCGTGCCGGGAAGGAAGAACGCACGCAGATCATTCTCTGGATCAAATCTAGGATTCAACTGACCGTCTGATAGCAACTGCTGCAAAATATGCGGGGTGAAAAAGCCAAGCGGACGCCATTCCCCGCCCCTGAGGGGTATCGGCTGGTCTCCCTCAACGCGCCTTCGGGTTTGTGTCGACCGTGGAGTCGATGTGCGTTTCAATTATAAAAATTACAGCCTTGCATTGGACACAATTGTTCTCCAGTATCTGCTTATCGAACTTGCTGTAGAACTTTGTTTCGCGCTTCGTCGCTCTTACGATATTCCCCTTCAAATTCGTGTTTTACGACGTTTGTCATTCGGGCAGGCGGCGATCTTCTATACCGATTTGAAAGGAAATCGTTATGAGCAATGGAACAGTGAAGTTCTTCAATTCCACCAAGGGCTTCGGTTTTATCGAGCAGGACGGCGGCGGCGCTGACGTATTTGTGCATATTTCCGCTGTCGAGCGCTCCGGAATGCAGGGCCTTGTCGAAGGTCAGAAGCTGAGCTTCGACATCGTGAAGGACAATCGCAACGGCAAGAGCGCTGCCGAGAACCTTCAGGCCGCTTAAGGAATTGCGCTTCGGGTCTTTGACCACGGATGTACTGGCACTGGCCTTCGAGGCGCTTAGGAGAAGGTCGGGTTTTCCCGGCCTTTTTCATTTTCAAGGAGACTGATTATGAACCAGGCTGCAATTGACGCTGTTTTTCGGCCCAAGCTTAACAAGCAGGAAGCCAAGGCTGACGAGATCACCAGAAACGTTCGGGCAATCATGAACGCGGAGGCGGCAAAGCGGGACACTAAGACTGAGCGACTGAGAGCGGCCCGCCTGGCGCGGGACGCCCAAATGCCTGTCGCTCCCATGAAGAAGATGCGGGCAACGGTGCGCCGTGTAAAATAGAACCCGGGCTGCCGATCTCGCGCCGGCAATATGTTCCACGAAAGCGCATGTCGTGGACGGCCTCGGGAAATTGCCGGACAGACCGACGACCAGGGGATTGGACATTGGCAGCCTTCTGGTCGCGGGCTGCTCCGGACGCAAGTCCGCCGGGTATTCTTCCCCGGGCCGGACAACGATTCCACAGTATGAAAGCAGCCCGCTTGCACCGCTTTTTTCGCGGGGCAAAGTCGGGCGCAATCTGTTGGCTCCAGCCGTGCCGTGGCGGCTTCCTTTGTCTGGCGCCCCGGGCGGTGCTGCGCTACCAGACCGTAAGAGTTTCGTTTGCATGGATTCGCGATGAGCAAGGCTGCCACTTCGTTCGTTCTGATTGCGGCGCTGAGCGGCGTCCTGATGGCGCTCAGCCTGGCCGTCGCGCGCCATGGCTATCCGTTCGGCATGGTGGGCGTGCGGCGGCTGGATGAAATTGCCGCCGCACAGAACTTCTTTCCGATTGCGGCCATATATTTCTTCAGCGCCATGCTGATGATGCTGCTGCCGCTGAAGGCTGCGGGGTTCGTGCTGGTCAATGCAGCGGATGCCCTGATGTGGACGGCGATCGCGCTTCTTGCGGCGATTGTCGGATGCGTTCTGGCGCGCTGGGCTTTCGGGCAGACGAGTATCCTGCGCAATCTGCTGGACTGGCGCTTCCTGTTTCCGCTGGCGATCGTAGGGTGTCATCTCGGGCTGAATACGTTGCGACGCAACGTGCTGTTGCGCAGTCTGGCCTTTGCCGGGTTTGCGGTGTTGACGCTTGCCTGCCTGTTCTGGAACTTCCGGCTGGCCTGAACGCGGGGTCTGAACGTGGGGTCTGAACGTGGGGTCTGAACGTGGGGCCTGAAAGCGGGGCTTGTGCACGCATAAGCCGGTGATCATATGCGGGCGGCAACGGGGCGGGGACTGACGATGCCGCAGATCATCCATAACATACTGGGTTCCGGCTGGTTCGGATATGTTGCCCGTATTGCACTTACCTTCATGTTCTGGTCGGGCGGCCTTGCCAAACTGATCGATTTCAATGCCGGTGTGGGCGAAATGGTGCATTTCGGACTGGAGCCCGCCTGGCTTTTCAACATCGCCACATCATCGTCCAGATAGGCGGATCGCTGCTCATCATGTTCAATCGCTGGACATGGCTGGGCGCAGGAGCGCTTGCCGTCCTCACCGCGCTGACGATCCCGCTCGCCCATAATTTCTGGGCGATGGTGGAGCCTGTCAGGACGATGGAATTCTATGTCGTCATCGAGCATATCAAGGTAATCGGAGCGCTGACGGTTGTTGCCTGTGCTTCCGTGTGCAAGACCTGAAGCGCATCGCGGTTTTTATATCCGCTCCTTTCTGTTTTGGCGCATGCCGTTGTTCTGAAACAGCTTTCTCTGCCGAAGCGCTTGTCTCAGGACAGATTCCGCGGTGGTGATATTGTAACCGCTAAAGTTGATTCATCTTTATTGCCGGTTCGTTGAGTTTTGGGGCGAACAATTCCTCTTGCAAGGAAAGTCCGGCCTGCCGGGGCACTTTGTCTGTACGAAGCAAGGAGGAGGTTTCATGCCCGTATCGAGGAAGACAGGAATGCTGGTGAAGCTGGCTTGCTCATCCGTGTTTGCGGTGGCGCTGAGCCTTCCCGCGCAGGCGCTGGATATTGGCGGCAGAGGACCTGGCGTCAGCGTGGACAGCCGGGACGGCGGCCTTGGCGTCGGCGTTTCGGTTGGCGGGTCCAGGGGCGTCAATGCCGGTGCCGGCGTCGGAACAAGCAAGGGCCTCGGTGTCGGCGCAGGGGCTTCGGTGGGCGGCAGGAATGGCGTCAATGCCGGCCTTGGCGCCAGCGTGGGCGGCGCAAATGCCGTAAGAGCAGGAGTTGGGCTCGGTGTGGGAAGCGGCATATCTGCCGGCGTCGGGATTGGCGTGGGGACCCGGCCGGGTACGCCCGGCACACCGGGTAATCCGGGTGTGAACCCCAGTCTGCCGGCCGTGGTTGCGAACATGCCGGCAAGCGACGTCCGGATGCTGCGCAAGAGGTGCATCGATATCCTCGGCAATCCGGGTGCATATGATGCGCAATTCGCCCAGCTTTGCCGGATGCTGCAGGTGGCGTCACGCTGACGGCGCACGATCCGGAGATGAGCGCGCATCGGGCAGAGGCGCGTTTATCGCAGGGCGTGCAGCTCGATCGACATCTCCCCCAGGATAATTCCGGTGCAGGCGCTAGTTGCAGACCATTCTCACACGTCCCCCGGCATCCGTCGCGGGACCGCAGGAGATCGGTGCTGCAGGCTCGGCCGGCGTCGTCGCGGCAGGGCTGGCGGGCGTGCCCCGGCCGCTTGCACGCGCAGGTCGGGCCGCGCGGACGTACTGCGGCGAACTGACGGGGAAGACATTCGAGCCGCTTTCAACGGGCGGCGTCCGGGTGCCGGAGGGCCCCTTGTCCCAGATGCGCCTTGCATCGACCTGCCGGGGGATGACCACGGTGCCGTCGTCGGTACGCGCGCAGCCGGCGCCCGACAGCAAGAGGCAGCAAAGAAAAAGTGGACCAAGGTGAGCGGGTTTCAGCATGTCCCCAATCCGATAGCGCGAGACGCAGGTGTTGACAATGCGTTTGCGTTACGCCTGCGCACGGCACCACCGGGGGTGGATGAAGCCGGCACGCTTGCCTTATGGTTAGCAGACAGTTAGCCTTGTCATCAGCACTTCCATTGCGCGCATAAGGGGTGTCCGGCAGGGGAGCAGGGCTGGGTTCATATGGGGCAAGCGCACGGGCCGATCGGGCAGGGCGGCGAAAATGGGAGTGCCGATGGCGCTCACGCCGGTGATGCTCAGGCTGCGCCGGCCGTCTCCTTGCCGGCACCGGCAGATGGCCTTTCTCTTTCCAATCATGATGGCGACGCATCGTGCTGGCTCTGGGAAACCGGCCCGGACCTGCGGTTCTCATGGCTTTCGGACAATTACTTCGCAGCCAGCGGAAGGCCGCCGGAAACCGTCATCGGCCGTTTCCGGTTCGATTTCATGGAACAGGCCCGCCACGGCAACCACAATGTGCTGGCTCACCTCGACGACTTGCACCAGCGTCGCCCATTTCGCGATTTCGTCTACGAGTTGAAGGACGGCCCCGCCTTCTGCCGCTGGGTTTCCACCAGCGGGGAACCGCATTTCGATGCGCAGGGCAATTTCACCGGCTACCGGGGCATTGCGCGCAACATCACCGCCATAGTGGTGCAGGTGCAGGATTTCATGCCTGCCCCGCACGTTGCGATGCGCGAGGCGCGCCAGGCCATTGCCGCGCTGAATGCCATCAGCGATGCATTGTGCCTCTATGACGAGAACGACGTTCTGATCCTGCACAACGAGGCTCTCCTCCAGCTCTATTGCGGACTTGGCGATGTGATCAGGCCCGGTATTTCATTCGGCCAGATACTCGATGCCGGGCTGGCACGCGGCCTGTGGGACACGGGCGGGCTGTCGGACGCTGACTGGCGCGAGGCGACACTGGAAGCGCGCCGGAACTCGAACGGCCATCCCGTGCCGATCCGCTTTGCCAGCGGCCGCATGGTGCAGCAGCGCTCCATCCGCACCGACACCGGCATGCTGGTCTCGACATGCTCCGATGTGACCGAGCTGGAAAGCAGCAAGGCACGGAGCCATCAGCTCCGCCTCGATCTGGAGCGAACCGTCGATCTGCTGGACATGGCCATCGTCATTGTCGACGAGGCGCTCAATGCGGAGCTGATCAACCGGGCCTTCTGGAAGCTGTGGAACCTGTCGCCGGATCAGGTCGAGCCGGGCCGCCCGTTCCGCGCGCTGCTCGAGGCTGACAGGCATACGGGGGTCTATGGCGTCGACGACGATGCGTGGGAGGATTATGTCTCGCGCCGGCTGGCTGAAATCCGGGCCGGCGAGGTGGCGCCACGCGAGTTCCGCCGGGCGGACGGCCGCACCATGATCTACTCCGTCACCGCGCTTTCGGGCGGCCGGCGGCTCATTTCCTATTATGATGTCACGGCGCTGAAGGAGCGTGAGCGGGCATTGCGCGAAAGCATGCGCGAGAATGAACTCTTCCGCAGCCTGATCGACAACGTGCCTGTGTCGATCTACGCCAAGCATGCGGATTTGAGACAATTCTATGTCAATCGCGGGTGGAGCGAACTGACCGGCATCAGCCGCGAGGATGCAGTCGGCAGGACCGACATGGAGCTGTTTGGCGTTCACGGACGGGGAATGACGGAAAGCGATCTGGCCGTGTTGCGGACTGGCGAAACCCAGGAGGGCGAGGAAATCGTGATGGCGGCCGACGGCGCGGTCCGGCATCAGTTCGCGCGCAAAAGCGCGATGACCGCTTCCGATGGATCGCTTTATCTCATCGGCTCGACCACCGACATCACCGAGCTGAAGCAGAGGGAGGCCGAGCTTGACGAGGCGCGCCGCCGGGCCGAACTCGCCGATCGCGCCAAATCCGAGTTTCTGGCCAATATGAGCCATGAAATCCGCACGCCCATGAATGGCGTGCTCGGCATGGCGGAGCTGTTGTCGAAGACGGAGCTCGACCAGAAGCAACGGACCTTCACAGATATCATCACGAAATCCGGCAATGCCCTGCTTGCCATCATCAACGACATCCTCGACTTCTCGAAGATCGATGCCGGACAGATGGTTCTCGATCCTGCGCCTTTCCATCTGGGCGAGGCCGTCGACGATGCCCTCGCTCTCGTCGTGGCACACGCGCGCGAAAAGGATGTGGAACTTGTCGTCCGTGTCGAGCCCGGTCTGGAAAGTTGCTTCGTCGGCGATGCGGCGCGCATCCGCCAGATCCTGCTCAACCTGCTTGGCAATGCGGTGAAGTTCACCGATCACGGCCATGTGCTGGTCGATGTGTCGGGAGAAGACAGGGGCGACAGAACGAAGCTGCATTTCGCCGTGACGGATACGGGCATCGGCATTCCGGCCGGCAAACTGGCGCTGGTGTTCGACAAGTTCAGCCAGGTCGATGGCTCCTCGACGCGCCGGCATGAGGGCACAGGGCTGGGGCTGGCCATCTCGTCGCGGCTGGTTGCGCTGATGGGCGGCGAGATCGGCGTGGAAAGCGAGCCGGGCCGGGGCTCGACCTTCTGGTTCGAAATAACCCTCGAAAAGGGCAGCAGCCTCGCGGCACAGCCAGCGCCTCCGGTCGATGTGACCGGGGCGAGGGTGCTTGTCATCGACGACAACGCGGTCAATCGCGCCATCCTGAGCGAACAGATGCAATCCTGGGGTTTCGATTGCTGCGCCGCCGCCAACGGCATCGAGGGCCTGAAGGTTCTGGAGGCTGCCGCCGCGCGGGGCGTTGACGTGGAATGCATCGTGCTCGACTACCAGATGCCCGGCATGAGCGGACCGGACGTGGCGCGGGCGGTGCGTGCTGCATCGGGTTTCCGCGACATACCTGTCCTGCTGCTCACCTCGGTCGATCATTCGATGGCCGATCCGTTGTGCCGGGATCTCGACATCCATGCCCACCTTACGAAGCCTGTGCGCTCTTCGGCCCTGCTTGCAGTGCTGGTCGATGCGATTCAGCGTTACCGGGGCGGGCCGGCAGACGAGGCTGCGGATCTCGGCGATGAACCGCCTCCGGCTCGAACGGCGCCCGATCCTGTCGAGGTTGCCGAAACCGGAAAACCGGTTTCGGCTTCCGCCGGCGGGACTCCAGCCCGGTCCCCCGACATACTGGTCGCCGAAGACAATGAGGTGAACCAGCTTGTGTTCACGCAGATCCTTTCCGAAAGCGGATACAGCTTCGAGATCGTCGCCAACGGCATGCTGGCGGTCGAGGCATACCGGACCCTGCGGCCGCGGATGATCCTGATGGACGTTTCCATGCCGCAGATGAACGGCTACGAGGCCACCGCCCGTATCCGCGAAAGCGAGGCGGCTGGCGCGTCGCACATACCGATCGTCGGGGTGACGGCCCATGCGCTCAAGGGCGATCGCGAGCGCTGCCTCGAAAGCGGCATGGACGATTATCTGCCCAAGCCCGTCAGCCCGCGGGCGCTGATGGCCAAGCTGGAGCGATGGCTCGGACATTCCTGCCCCCGCGAATGCGAGCAGCAGGAAACCGGGCGCGGCTAGAGCGCCGTGCGTCCTTTCGGACGCACAAGGGACGCTCTGACATTTTGTTTGAGCATCGGAATAATCCGAAAACCGACTACACTTTTCGGTCCGATGCTCTAACGGACCGCACGCTGCTCAACGGGCCGGAGAAAGCCACAAGGGCGGCAATAACAGGCAGATAGCGCGGATGGCCGTTTCCCTTGCAGGTGTCCGGGCTTTGCAGTCGCGCGGATGCCGTCAAACCCTTCCATGTCAAGCTTTACCGGACCGACACGAAACTGTCATGCGACTGTAATAAACGGGGTCTATTGGCCACACCGGGCGCTGAAGGAGCGCTGCCAGACCACCTTGCGAACAGGAGCAGGCCAAATGAAAAGATACGTCCTCACCGCGTCGGTTGCGGCGCTTGCGCTGGCCGCGACGGCGGGCTTCGCCTCGGTGCGCGACCAGATCCAGATCGCCGGTTCGTCGACCGTTCTTCCCTACGCCAAGATCGTTGCCGAGAACTTCTCGGAAGCCTATTCCAACTTCAAGACCCCGGTCGTGGAGTCGGGCGGTTCGTCGGGCGGCCTCAAGGAATTCTGCAAGGGCGTCGGCGAGAACACCATCGACATCGCCAACTCCTCGCGCCCGATCAAGGAGTCGGAAGTGAAGGCCTGCGCCGATGCCGGCGTCACCGACATCCAGGAAGTGCGCATCGGCTATGACGGCATCGTTTTCGCCACCGACATCAACGGTCCCGACTGGGCCCTGACCGCACAGGATATCTACAAGGCGCTCGCCGCTCAGGTCGTCGTCGACGGCAAGCTGGTCGACAACAAGGTCGCCAAGTGGAACGAAGTGAATTCGGCGCTGCCCGACTGGGATATCGCCGCCTACATTCCCGGCGAAAAGCACGGCACCCGCGAAGTCTTCGAAGAGAAGCTGATGACGGAAGGCTGCAAGGCTTCCGGCGCTCTCGAAGCCATCAAGGCCACCGGCACTGACGACAAGGCCGCCGCGGCCGCCTGCATCGCAGTCCGCAAGGATGGCAAGGCCGTCGACATCGATGGCGACTACACCGAAACGCTTGCCCGCATCGACTCCAACAAGACCGGTGTAGGCGTGTTCGGCCTCGCCTTCTACGAGAACAACGCCGACAAGCTGAAGGTCGCCACCGTCGAGGGCGTGAGCCCGTCGGTCGAGACCATCGCCAAGGGCGAGTATCCGGTGTCGCGCCCGCTCTTCTTCTACGTGAAGAAGGCTCACCTCGACGTCGTCCCGGGCCTGAAGGAGTATGTGAACTTCTTCCTCTCCGACGACATGGTCGGCCCTGAGAGCCCGCTGGCCGAATACGGTCTGGTCTCGGCTCCCGATGCGGAGCGCGACGAGCAGCGCTCGGCTTTCGAGTCCGGCAAAACCCTCTGACGAAACCGGTTCGGGGCGCGCGCCTGGTTCCCGCGCCCCGTCCCTCCGCTGTGTGAAGCAATCCAGGGCCAGCCCCTGAAAGCCAACCGGACACACTTCATGAGCGTTTCCTGGGTCCTTGCCATCATCCTCGTCATCGGCGTGGTGGCTTTTATGGTGGCGCGCCTGCGCGCAGCGCGGCTGGAGCCGCAAGCCGGTGTCAAACAGCATTCGCTGCCCGGCTATCACGGTTCCTACGCGCTGATTCTGGCAATCTTTCCCGCCATTATCTTCTTCGGAATCTGGAAGGCGACGAGCCCTGTATATATCGACTCGGCCGTGTGGCGCAGCCTGCCCGAGCAGGTGCGGTCCGCCTCCGATGCGAACCGCTCGCTGACGATGGGCACGATCTACACCATCGGCGACGGCATGCGTCGCCTTACGCCTGCGGAACTGGATCAGGTGCGTTCCGGCCAGGCCGATCTCAAGGCGTTGTTTGCGTCCCGGGGCGTCGCGCTCGCTTCCAGCGGCGAGGCCTATATGATTCCCGCCGCCGAGAACTACCGTTCCATGAGCGATTCATCCTCGCTCTGGTCGGCCGTCGGCGCGATCCTTCTGTCGCTGGCCGGTGCCTGGCTCGGCCTGTCCGGCATCACGCTGCGCCGGCGTGCCCGCAACAATGTCGAGCGTGTCATGCTGTGGGGGCTGATCGCGGCCTCCACCGTCGCCATTCTCACCACGGTCGGCATCGTTCTGTCGATGCTGTTCCAGACCCTGACTTTCTTCCAGTCGGTGCCGCTGTCCAACTTCTTCTTCGGCACGGTTTGGGATCCGCGCTTCGCGGCCGCAGGCTCCGGTGGAGCGACCGGCCAGTTCGGCCTTATCCCGCTGCTTGCAGGCACGCTTTACATTGCGCTGGTGGCGATGCTGTTCGCAGTTCCCGTCGGCCTGTTCGCGGCCATTTACATGTCCGAATACGCCTCGCGGAAAGTGCGCTCGGTGGTCAAGCCTGTGCTTGAGCTGCTCGCTGGCATCCCCACCATCGTCTACGGTATCTTCGCGCTGGTGACGGTCGGGCCGCTTCTGCGCGACATTTCGGCGGCGCTGTCCGGTGGCCAGCCCTTCATCATGGCCCAGAGCGTGCTCACCGCGGGTCTGGTCATGGGCATCATGCTCATCCCCTTCGTCTCCTCGCTTTCGGACGACATTATCAGCTCGGTCCCACGCTCCCTTCACGACGGCTCGCTCGGGCTTGGCGCGACGCGTTCCGAAACGGTGCGCAACGTCATCCTGCCGGCAGCACTGCCAGGCATCGTCGGCGCGCTTCTTCTGACCGCCTCGCGCGCCATCGGAGAGACCATGATCGTGGTGCTGGCGGCAGGCGTTGCGGCCAAGCTTACGCTGAATCCGGGGGAGGCGATGACCACCATCACGGTCAAGATCGTGAACCAGCTCACCGGCGACCTTGAGTTCACCTCGCCGCAGACGCTGGTCGCCTTCGCGCTTGGCATCACCCTGTTCGTCATCACGCTCGGCATGAATGTGCTGGCGCTCTACATCGTGCGCAAATATCGGGAACAGTACGAATGACCGACATTCCGTTCGATCAAGCCGGAGCCGTGGATGCCGTGGCGCCACCCCGCCGCGACATCGGCATACAGCGCCGCTACCGCGCAGAACGCCGGTTCCGTCTCTACGGGCTGATAGCCATCGGCATCGGCATCTTCTTCCTGGCGGCGTTGTTGTTTACCGTCGTCAGGGGAGGCTACACCGCCTTCTGGCAGACCTCGATCAATCTCGCCGTGAGCTTCGATCCGGATGTCATCGATGCCGACGGCAAGCGTGACAGCGACCCCAACGTGCTGGCCACGGCCAACTATCCGCTGCTGGCACGGAATGCGCTCGCCACAAAGCTCGGCATCGATGTCGACGCCGAGGGAAACAGGGCGGAGCTGCGTCTCTTGTCCGGCATGATCTCGCAGGGGGTGCGCACGCAGCTCCGTGACATGGTGCTGGCCGATCCGTCGATCATCGGCACCACGCAGAATGTGTGGGTTCTTGCTGCCGCCGATGTCGATTCCGCCCACAAGGGCCAGATCGACCTGTCGGTTCCCGAATCCCGGCGCAAGGTCAAGGACAAGCAGGTCGGCTGGATGAAGACGCTGACTGCCGACGGCACCATGATCGAGCGCTTCAATCGCGGTCTGTTCACCTTCGGCGCTTCCAGCCGGCCGGAGACGGCGGGCATGGGCGTGGCGCTGATCGGCTCGCTCTACATGATGCTGATCGTGCTGGTGCTGGCGCTGCCCATCGGCGTGGCCGCCTCCATCTACCTGGAGGAGTTCGCGCCGAAGAACCGCTGGACCGACCTGATCGAGGTCAACATCAACAATCTGGCTGCGGTGCCGTCCATCGTGTTCGGTCTGCTGGGCCTTGCCGTGTTCGTCAACTTCGCCGGGCTGCCGCGTTCGGCCTCGCTGGTCGGCGGGCTGGTGCTGACGCTGATGACCCTGCCGACCATCATCATCGCCACCCGCGCGGCGCTTAAGGCGGTTCCGCCGTCCATCCGTTCCGGCGCGCTGGGAATAGGCGCCTCGCGCATGCAGACGGTGTTCCATCATGTGCTGCCGCTTGCCGCGCCCGGCATCCTCACCGGCACCATCATCGGTCTGGCACAGGCGCTCGGCGAAACCGCGCCCCTGCTGCTGATCGGCATGGTCGCCTTCGTCGCCGACTATCCGGCCACGCCGCTGGACCCGGCCACCGCGCTTCCCGTGCAGATCTACATGTGGGCCAACGAGGCTGAGCGTGCCTTCGTGGAACGCACCTCGGGCGCCATCATCATCCTTCTGCTTTTCCTTGCCGCGATGAACCTGGCCGCGATCCTGCTGCGCCGGCGCTTCGAACGGCGCTGGTAGATAAGGAACCAGGACCCATGAATGTCATGAGCGAAACAACTCTGGAAAATGCCGTGAACGAGAAGGTGGCCGC
Organism: Aquamicrobium defluvii; assembly: GCF_004363725.1. Taxonomy (GTDB): domain Bacteria; phylum Pseudomonadota; class Alphaproteobacteria; order Rhizobiales; family Rhizobiaceae; genus Mesorhizobium; species Mesorhizobium defluvii. The sequence continues at coordinate 27,721 of NZ_SNZF01000004.1, forward strand.
TGCCGCGAACGAGCGCATCAAGATGCGCGGAGAGAAGGTGGGGGTCTTCTATGGCGACAAGCAGGCGCTGTTCGACGTGGACCTTCTGGTGCGCCAGAATCAGGTGACCGCTCTGATCGGCCCGTCCGGTTGCGGAAAATCGACCTTCCTGCGCTGCCTCAACCGCATGAACGACACCATCGACAATGCCCGCGTGGTCGGCAAGATCACGCTGGACGGCGAAGACATCTACGACCGCGACATCGATGTGGTCGAGCTGCGCTCGCGCGTCGGCATGGTGTTCCAGAAGCCCAACCCGTTTCCGAAGTCGATCTACGACAACATTGCCTACGGCCCGCGCATCCATGGCCTTGCCCGCAGCAAGGCGGACATGGATGCTGTCGTGGAATCGAGCCTGAAGCGCGCGGGTCTGTTCAACGAGGTCAAGGACCGCCTCAATGAGCCGGGCACCGGCCTTTCCGGCGGCCAGCAGCAGCGCCTGTGCATCGCGCGGGCCATCGCCGTCTCGCCCGAAGTGATCCTGATGGACGAGCCCTGCTCGGCCCTCGACCCGATCGCGACGGCGCGCGTCGAGGAGCTGATCGACGAGTTGCGCGAGAACTACACCATCGTCATCGTCACGCACTCCATGCAGCAGGCGGCGCGCGTCTCGCAGCGCACGGCCATGTTCCATCTCGGCAATCTTGTCGAGGAGGGGCCGACGGAGAAGATGTTCACCAACCCCGACGACAAGCGCACGCAGGACTACATCACCGGCCGCTTCGGCTGAGTGGTTCCGCTGCCATTCCAACAGACGAGGAACGGATAATGGGTGCTCATACGGTGACCGCCTTCGACGAGGATCTGCAGGAGATCGAAGGGCTGGTGCGAGACATGGTCAGTCTGGCGCGCTCGATGGTCGACGAGGCCACGCAGAGCCTCATCGTTCCCGACAGCGCGCTGGCGCAGCGCGTCGTTTCGGAAGATGCTGTCATGGACAGCCTTCAGCGCCGGCTGGACGACCGCGCCATCACCCTGATCGGCAAGCGCCAGCCCATGGCGCAGGACCTGCGTGCCATTGTCGGCGCCATCCGCATGGCGGGAGACCTGGAGCGGATCGGCGACCTCGCCAAGAACATCGCCAAGCGTGTCGATGCGGTCGGACAATCGACCATGCCGCGCGAGCTCGCCCGTTCCATCGAGGATATGGCCGAACTGGTTCTGGAGCAGGTGCAGGGCGTCATCGAGGAGTACAGCGCGCGCAGCCCGGAGGGGCTGGTTCGACTGCGTGACGAGGACGAGCTGATCGACGTTCGCTACACCTCGGTGTTTCGTGAACTTCTGACCTACATGATGGAAGACGCGCGCAACATCACCGCCTGTACGCATCTGTTGTTCTGCGCCAAGAATCTGGAGCGGATCGGCGACCACGTGACCAATATCGCGGAAAATGCCTATTATGTGCTGACCGGCGAGCAGTTGCCGGTTCACAGGCCCAAGCAGGACGAAACCGGCGTGCCGGTGCCGGCGGCCTGAGTGTATTTTTAGGAGCAGGACATGATTGCACCCCGCATCATGGTGGTCGAGGACGAGGAACCGCTGGGCGTTCTTCTGCGCTACAATCTCGAGGCGGAGGGCTATCAGGTCGAGATCGTCACACGCGGCGACGAGGCAGAGTTGCGGTTGCAGGAAAACGTGCCCGATCTGCTGGTGCTCGACTGGATGGTTCCGGCGGTTTCGGGCATCGAACTGTGCCGGCGGCTGCGGATGCGCGAGCAGACGGAGCGGTTGCCGATCATCATGCTGACCGCGCGCGGCGAGGAAAGCGACCGCGTGCGCGGCCTGTCCACGGGTGCCGACGACTATCTGGTGAAGCCCTTCTCCATGCCTGAACTGGTGGCGCGGGTGAAGGCGCTTCTGCGCCGCGCCAAGCCCGAGGTGCTGTCGTCGGTGCTCAAGGTCGGAGACATCGTGCTCGATCGCGAGCAGCACCGGGTCTACCGCAAGAAGAGCGAGATCAAGCTCGGACCGACCGAATTTCGCCTGCTCGAGTTCATGATGCAGCATCCCGGCCGGGTGTTCTCGCGCGGGCAACTGCTCGACAATGTCTGGGGCGAGACCATCTACATCGACGAACGCACCGTGGACGTGCATGTCGGCCGGCTTCGCAAGGCCGTCAACAATGGCCGCATGCCGGACGTCATCCGCACCGTGCGCGGCTCGGGTTACGCGATCAGGGAAGAGTGAAGCGAGGCAGGCTCGTCCTGCGCCGCACGGCCGGCGGCGAATATCCGGTGATCGATGAATGTCAGCGCGCGCATGGCGCAGCCCTCGCGCAGCAGCGCGACCTGGTCCGGCTGGGTGTCGAAGGTGATCGATCCGGAGTGATGGCCACCCGCGGTTCTGGCGATCGCCTCGTGCAGCGCAGGCCCGATCAGGTCGAAGGCGGCGGCGTTGAGGCCGACCATTGCCACCGGGGCCGGGTCGATCAGCGCGAACAGGCTGCCAAGCCCGAAGCCGAGCGCCTCGCCGGCGATGCGAAACGCCCTCCGTTCGGGTCCGTCATGGTCGCGGGCAGCCTGGGCCAGCGCCTGCATTTCCGTTTCCTCGATGTCTCCGCGCGGCTCCTCGTTCTCGTCGTGGCCGGCGGCGTTGCGCCAGATGGCGTAGCTGCCGGCATAGGCCTCGATGCAGCCACGCCGTCCGCAGCGGCACAATGCCCCGTCCGGACGGTGGACCATGTGGCCGAACTCCACGCCGGACGAATGCGTGCCGGTGAACATCGATCCCTTCAGCACCAGACCCATGCCGATGCCGTGTGAAAGCAATATGGCGATAAAATCGTCGCGATAGCGCTCCGGATCGCGCCAGCGCAGCGCCTCGGCCATCATGTTGCAGTCGTTCTCCACCGTTACGGGAATGGAGAACCTGGCCTCCAGCAGGTCAGCGAAGGGGATGTCGGTGTGAGGCGTGATCGGCGACCAGAGCATCGAGCGCGCTTCGGCGTCGGTGATGCCCTGTACGGCCAGCACGATGCGCAGCACGTGCCGGCCTGCATGTGCCGGGTGTTCGAGCCTGCGACGAAGGATATCCATGCATTCGCAGATCAGTTCGCCGCGGGGCAGGGCGCGCGTATCGAGACGGCGATGCTCTTCCTCCAGCAAATTGCCGGCGTAGTCGAGGCTGACGGCGGACAGGCTGTTGAGCGACAGCATCAGCGTAACCGCGCATGCGGCCTGCGGATCGAGCGCCAGCCCGATCTGCGGACGGCCGCGCTTGAGCGCCGGCGCCTCCTGGCGCGTTTCTGTCAATATGCCTTCGGCGATCAGGTCGGACGAAATGGCGGATATGGTGGAGTGGCTGAGGCCGGTGATGGCAGCGATCTCGGTGCGCGAGGCCTGCCCGCCGCGCCGTGTGGCGGCGATCACCATGGCGCGGTTGCGCCGGCGCAGATCGTCGTGCCGCATTCCAACGGTCATGGCCTTCCGATTCCTCCCATCCTGCTTGCCGCAATAGCAGGTGCCCGAGTGTGTCAGAAGCGCCGGGCGCTGTCATTATTTAATTCGAGTTTCGAAATAAATAGCTCTGGCGCGACGAAATGCGTTGACAGTGCCCGGCCATTGCGCCACACTTTTTTCGAGGCTCGAAAAAAGTCTCCAGTCGGCTTAACGGGTCAGATCAGTGGCGCCCGCCGGGCGCAGGGAGGAAATCATGAGGAAATTCACGGCCGCCATTCTGGCAGGTGCCGCCTTGTCGCTGACGCTTGCCGCCACCGCGCAGGCCAAGGACAAGGTCATCGGCGTTTCCTGGTCGAACTTCCAGGAAGAGCGCTGGAAAACCGATGAAGCGGCCATGAAGGCCGCCATCGAAGCCGCCGGCGACAAGTACATCTCCGCCGACGCCCAGTCGTCCGCCTCCAAGCAGCTCACCGACGTGGAAAGCCTGATCAGCCAGGGCGCGAACGCCCTGATCATTCTGGCGCAGGATGCCTCGGCCATCGGCCCGGCAGTGCAGAAGGCGCTGGACGAAGGCATTCCGGTGGTCGGATACGACCGCCTGATCGAGAACGGCGACGTGTTCTATCTCACCTTCGATAACAAGGAAGTCGGCCGCTTGCAGGCCAGCGAGGTGTTCAAGCTGAAGCCCGAAGGCAACTACGTGTTCATCAAGGGATCCGGTGCGGATCCGAACGCGGACTTCCTGTTCTCGGGCCAGATGGAAGTGCTGAAGGAAGCCATCGATTCCGGCAAGATCAAGAATGTCGGCGAGGCGTACACGGACGGCTGGCTGCCTGCCAACGCCCAGAAGAACATGGAGCAGTTCCTGACCGCCAACGACAACAATGTCGATGCGGTGGTGGCCTCCAACGACGGTACTGCCGGCGGTGCGATTGCCGCGCTGCAGGCGCAGGGGCTTGCCGGTTCGGTGCCGGTTTCGGGTCAGGACGGCGACCACGCCGCGCTTAACCGCATCGCGCTCGGCACCCAGACGGTGTCGGTGTGGAAGGACGCGCGAGAGCTTGGCAAGAACGCGGCCGAGATCGCCGCGCAGCTTGCCGACGGCAAGGCGATGTCCGATATCGCCAACGTGCAGGACTTCACGACGCCCGGCGGCAACACCGTCAAGTCGGTGTTCCTTACGCCCATCGCGATCACCAGGGACAATCTGAACGTGGTCATCGATGCGGGCTGGATTACAAAGGATGCGGTCTGCACCGGCGTTGCGGCAGGTAGCGTCGCAGCTTGCGACTAGGCCGCATTGGCACTGGATACGGAAGCGCCCGGTCACCGGCGCTTCCGACAGGCGCGGACGTTTGCCGGGGTGCGCCCGGCCGGAAATCCCCGAACCTTGCAATCGACAGCAGAAGCCGGGCTGCCGCCATACGGTCCGGGTTGGAAAACCGCTGTGCACTTTTGCTGGATTTGCTCTAGCATATCGGCGTGGCGCATTTGGCGGCCGGTTCCGGCCGGCGGGAGGAAACCATGAGCGATGCGACCTCAGCGACGACGGCCGACCGGGCTCGGGAGGCCGAGCTCGGCCCGTTGGCCCGCTTCCTCAAGGCGACCGAACTGGATATCCGCATGCTCGGCATGCTGGGCGCCCTCGTGCTGATCTGGACGGTGCTGCATTTCCTGTCCGGCGGGCTGTTCCTGACCCCGCGCAACCTTTGGAACCTGTCGGTGCAGACCTCCTCGGTCGCGATCATGGCCACGGGCATGGTTCTGGTCATCGTGCTGCGCAACATCGATCTTTCAGTGGGTTCCATGGAGGGGTTCGTGGGCATGGTCATGGGCGTGCTGCAAGCGCAGATCCTCATCCGGGTGTTCGGTTTTTCCCTCGGGGAGCCGTGGATATGGGTGATCGCGCTTGGCTGCGGCATCCTCACGGGGCTCATCATCGGGGCGCTTCACGGTTTCATCATCGCCTATCTGGAGGTTCCCGCCTTCATCGTCACGCTCGGTGGGCTGCTGATCTGGCGCGGTGCCGCCTGGTGGGTCACAAGCGGGCAGACGGTGGCACCGCTCGACGCTACCTTCCAGCTTATGGGCGGCGGACCGATGGGCTCGATCGGTGCCGGCTGGAGCTGGGCGGTGGCGGTGGCCGGCTGCCTCGGCGTCGCCTTCCTGATGCTCAACGGACGCAGCCAGCGCAAGCGCTTCCGCTTTCCCCTGCGGCCGGTCTGGGCGGAGGTGCTGCTCGGCGGCGTCGCCTGCGCGGCGATCCTCGGCGCGGTATGGGTGGCGAACTCCTATCCCTGGCCGGTCGGCATCGTGCGTCGCTACGCCGAGGCGCGTGGTGTCGAGGTGCCGGAAGGCGGCCTGTTCATCGCCCATGGCATCGCCATTCCCGTGCTGATGGCGGTCGCCGTCGGCATCGTCATGACCTTCGTGACCAACCGCACCCGTTTCGGCCGCTATGTCTTCGCCATCGGCGGCAATCCGGAGGCGGCGAACCTCGCCGGCATCAACACGCGCTGGGTGACCATGAAGGTGTTCATGATCATGGGCGTGCTGGTGGCGATCAGCGCCGCGATCTCCTCCGCCCGCCTCAATGCCGCGACCAATGCGCTGGGAACGCTGGACGAGCTGCTGGTGATCGCCGCCGCCGTCATCGGCGGCACCTCCCTTGCCGGCGGCGCGGGCACCATCATCGGGGCGATGCTGGGCGCCCTGCTGATGCAGTCGCTGCAATCGGGCATGGTGCTGCTCGGCATCGACTCGCCGTTGCAGAACATCGTCGTCGGCGCCGTGCTGGTCATCGCGGTGTGGCTCGACACCGTCTATCGCAAGCGGGTGTAGGAGGAACGACCATGGCAGAAGCCGCAAGCAGGAGTTCCGTGCCGCTCATCGACATGCGCAATATCTCCATCGCCTTCGGCGGCATCCGCGCCGTCGACGACGCATCGGTCGATCTTCATGCGGGCGAGGTGCTGGCGCTGCTCGGCCACAATGGCGCGGGCAAGTCGACGCTGATCAAGATACTTTCGGGCGCCTACAAGCGAGATGCCGGGCAGATCTTCGTCAACGGCGAGGAGGCGGTGATCAACAATCCGCGCGACGCCAAGAAATACGGCATCGAGACGATCTATCAGACGCTTGCCCTTGCCGACAATGTCGATGCGGCCGCCAATCTGTTCCTCGGGCGTGAACTGATGACGCGGTGGAACACGCTTGACGATGTGGCGATGGAAGCGGAAGCGCGCAAGGTGATGGGGCGCCTCAACCCGCGCTTCCAGCGCTTCAAGGAGCCGGTGATCAAGCTTTCCGGCGGTCAGCGCCAGTCGGTGGCGATCGCGCGGGCCATCCTGTTCAACGCCCGCATCCTCATCATGGATGAGCCGACGGCGGCGCTCGGGCCGCAGGAGACCGCGCAGGTCGGCGAGCTTGTGCGCCAGCTAAAGGCCGACGGTATCGGCATCTTCCTCATCAGCCACGACATCCACGACGTCTTCGAGCTTGCCGACCGTGTCTGCGTGATGAAGAACGGGCAGGTGGTGGGAACCGCGAGCACGCAGGATGTCACACAGGACGAGGTTCTGGGCATGATCATCCTCGGAAAATGCCCGCCGGGGGCGATACCGGGGCCGGGAGCGCTCAAGATCGCGGCCTGAATGCGGCGGTGGCGGGCGCGCCGCGCTTGTCATGGCGCGCGGACTTGCTAGAAATGCAGTTTCTGCCGGGGACCGCGTAGCCAGTTGAAGAGACTTTTTCCGCTTCTGACATTTCTGGCCGTCGCACTGATCAGCATGGTGATGGCGGGTTTCGCCTATTTCGCCACGCAGGAGGCAACGCGCATCAAGTTCGAGGCGACGGTGGACGATGCCATTTCGCGTATCGAAACCCGTCTCGACCTGCATCTGACCCTGCTGAGGGCCACCCAGGCATTCTTCGACGCCCACGGGAATCATGTCAGCCGGACGGATTTCCAGGCCTTCATTTCGGCACTCGACGTGGGCGTGAACTTCCCAGGCCTGCGCGGCATCGGCGTTCTCCGGTTCGTGCGGGCCGGCGACGAGGCAGTTGCCGAACGCGCCATACGGCAGGAGCAGGGACTGGAGCGAAAGGTCTATCCGCAGTCGGAGCAGAAATGGCGCGCGCCCGTCTTTCTTTTCGAGCCGCTCAAGCCTTCGAGCGACAAGGTCATAGGCTTCGACATGTTCGCGGAACCGGTCCGGCGCGCTGCGATCGAGGCGGCCATGCAGGACGATGCGCACCATGCCACGGCTCCGATCATGCTCGGCAACAACAGCGAGGTCGAGCCCTATCCGGGGTTCATCGTCTTCGCGCGGCTGAAGCTGGACGCGGCCCCCGTAACGGTCGATGCCACCACGCCCGTCACGCAGGGATTTCTTTATGCTGCGTTCCGCGCCAATGAACTGTTCCAGTCGGCACTGCGCCGCATACCGCTGCTTCCCGTCCATGTGGATATCTACGACAGTTCGATCGAGGCGCGGAATCTCATATTCAGTTCCGCTACCCCTGCGGTAACGGGTATCGGACGTATCGTGGACACGCGCCGCATGAACGTTGCCGGCCGACAGTGGATTCTGCAATTCCAGCCGACAACAGCATTTTCCCCGCCGTCATCCCGGGTCATTCCCGTCATGCTGGGCCTGTTCGGGCTGTTGTCGGCCGTCGCCATCGCGCTGGTGGCCCGCTACAAGGAGCGTGCCTACGACGCCGCCGAGCGGCTTCACGAAACCACGGAAAAGAGCCTTCTGGAAAAGGATCTGATGCTTCAGGAAATGAAGCACCGGATCAAGAACCTCATCACCCGCATCCTGGCGATTTCCAGACAGACCGCCTTGCGCGCCACCGATGTGAAGGAGTTCTCCGAATCCTTCTCCGCCCGCCTTCAGGCAATGGCCGCCTCGCAGGACATGCTGACCCGCTCGCGCTGGCAGAAGGCGGATCTCAGCGAATTGCTGCGCATCGAGCTCGGGCAGGTGTTCGGCAAGGATCTGCCGGAGGGGCTGTTGTCCGGCCCGCAGGTCCTGTTGAACGAGACGGCGACGCAGGCGCTGGGCCTCACTTTCCATGAACTGGCCACCAATGCGCTGAAATATGGCGAGGCGGGCAATTCCGTCGATGCGCTGAAGGTCGACTGGCGTGTGGAACGGCTGGACCGCAAGCGGGTGCTGGTTCTGAACTGGCGCGAATCCGGGCAGGAAGACCTTGCCGAACCTGAAAGCACCGGCTTCGGCACCAGGTTCATCGACATGAATATAACGCGCGAGCTCGATGGCTCCATCGACCGCCGCTTCCTGCCAAGCGGGCTACAGGTCGAGATCCGGATACCGCTGAAATAGAGTCGTTCCCGGAAGCCGGAACCCACGAACGGAAAAACCGGGCTGAAAAACTGCCCCGGCCGTTGCCTTTGCCGGCTTCAGGTAAAAAAGAAGGCCGGCATTGCCGGCCTTCCGGGATGCATCTTCCGTTGCGCGGTCAGTTGCAGCGCGCGGTGTAGATACGACGGGTGTTCGGGTCGCGATACTGGCAGTAGCCGTTGCGCAGGTTGCGCACCAGAAGGCCGGAACCCGCGCCGACCGCTGTGCCGATGAGTGCGCCCTTGGTGCCGCCGGCAACGCCGCCGATAACCGCGCCGGCAGCCGCGCCAACGCCCACGTCCTGTTCGGTGGTGGTGCAGCCGCTTACAGCCGGCAGCGCCAGTGCCGCCAGGACGATCATGATCTTCCGCATTTAGTAGCTCCTCTCGCTTCGATATCTCTCGCCTTGCAGCGATTCACTTGCCGAATAACACGATACCGTCAAGTTAGTGCCAGCGATTTCATTCGTGGGCAACACGGACTTTTCAGGGGCGATGGCTGCTGGAAGCGATCTCCACCGCGCCTTTTTCGACAGACGCTTCCAGTTTGCCGTTGGGGTGCACCTGCCAGACGATCTCGGCATAGTCGTCTTCCAGCGCGGGATCGACGGCGATGCAGGTGCCGAATATGCGCTCCGCCCGGGAGGAGAGCGCACGCAAAGCCGGCTGGCGTTCAGCGGCGCATTGCTCGACGGTTTCGAATACTGTGGCAGGGGCGGGCAACTCCGTGCAATCTGCAAGGTCACCCGAGCACCCGACGATCAACAGAACTGCTGCAATGTGTTCCATGGCGTTGTCCTCTGAAAAGAGAACGCGCAGGCACATGCAAGGTTCCTGAGGGCCGGTTCACCAAAAGTTGCAGACTTCCCCCTGTGGGATCATTCTTGCGGGCGAGCCTGCGAAACAGGAACGGGTGTTTACGGCGTCGCGCCGAATTCCGCTTCCGACTCGAAATTGGTGGGGGGGATCACCAGCCGATACTCCAGCCGGCCATCGATCAGTTGCAGCGATGCCTGGCCGCCCAGCGCCGCCGGCACCACGCGCTCCAGCGTGACACGCCTGAAATCCCGATGCGACGGCAGCATGCTGCCCTGGTCGAGCTGTTCCACCCATGACAGGACAAGGGCGGGCGCTTCGGGCTTGCCGGAAGCGTCTTCCATGGCAGCCTGTATGTCGATCCGCCCTCCCGGGTGCGAAAGAGCCCCGTAGGAAAGCGAATTGACGACCAGTTCGTGCATGGCGAGGCCGATATGAAGCGCCGCGTTCGGGTTCAGATAAGGGTTCACCCCCTCGAAGTTCAGCTCGCTTTCGCTGTAGGCCGCGTTATGTCCGAGCTGGCCCTCTATCAGCTCCTTCAGCCCCGCGCCGCGCCAGTTCGAGGAGGTGACCAGATCCTGCGAGGCGGCCAGGGATTGCAGCCGTCCCTGAAAGCTGCTGAGAAAATCGGAAATGTTTTCGGAGTGCCGTCCGGTCTGGCTCGCTATGCTCTGGATGATCGCCAGAAGGTTCTTGGAGCGATGGCTCACCTCGCGCAGCAGGGCGCGCAGGCTCTGCTCGCGCTGTTTGCGCTCGGTCGTCTCGACCTTGGTGGTCATCACACCGAGCACCGCTCCGTCTTCCCCCTGGTCCGGGTCCACCCAGATCTCGAACCAGCGCAGGCCGTCGTCGCCGGGCGCGCTGATTTCGAAGCGATGGGCGTTGGCGCTGGAGATGGCGTCCTCGCGTGCGGCGATGATGCGCGCGGTCTGGGAAGGCGGCAGGATGGTGTCACCCTGCCCCCCCTGCATCCAGGGCGCAGCCATGTTGCGAGCCCATACGGTTCTCAGGTCGGTATCCTGATAAAGGACTGAAACACCCGCATTGCGCAGGGCATGGAGCAGTGCCCGCCCGAGCTGGGACTCGTCCCGCAGGGAAGGATCGATGACCTCGTCGTCAGTCTCGCGAGGTTTTCCGGGATCGGTTTGTGAACCCATCGTCTGTCTGCTCTCTCGGTGCCGGTTCCGGCTACCCTACTAAAGCGGTTCCGTCAAAATGCGTTCCGCCGGGCAGCGCCGTTTCACGAAGCACTGCCCGGCGGCGGCTGGAAACCGGTTGAGGGGGGCGGTTTCCAGTTTTCGGGAAACCGAGGCAATCACGCCCGGCGGAAGAGTCCGGCCAGCAGCGATATGACAAGGAAGGCCAGGAAGATGAAAAACAGAATCTTGGCTATGCCGGCCGAGGCGCCTGCTATGCCGCCGAAGCCGAGCGCGCCGGCGATGATCGCGACGACGAGGAACACCAGGGTCCAGTAAAGCATTGATCCATCTCCTCTTTATCTTCTCTGGCACATCTGCCTGTAAAACGTTGCCCTGGAGCGTTGGTTCCGCAGGTGCCGGAAAAATATCAGGCCGCGGCTTTGGCCTGGCGGTCGAAGAACAGCGCCTGGCTGATCAGCGCCTTCACCATGTCCGGATTGAAGGGCTTGGTGACAAGGAAGGCCGGTTCGGGACGTTCGCCGGTGAGGAGACGTTCCGGGAAGGCGGTAATGAAGATCACGGGCACCGATGTGGCGGACAGAATCTCGTTGACCGCATCGATGCCAGAGCTTCCGTCGGCGAGCTGGATGTCGGCCAGCACCATGCGCGGCTGCGATCTGGCGAAGAGCCCCACGGCCTCGGCATGGGTGCGGGCGATGCCGACGACCCGGTGTCCGAGACTTTCGACCATTTCCTCGATGTCCATGGCGATCAGCGGCTCGTCCTCGATGATAAGGATGTCGGTCGCCACCTGACGTGAAATCTCGTTGCTGGCCTCGGCCAGAAGGGCGGAGAACTGCGCCTCGTCTATATCGAGGATTTCGGCGGCTTCCTTTTCATCGAAACCTTCGACGGCGACGAGAAGGAAGGCCTGGCGCGGGCGCGGGGCCAGCGCGTCGAGATTGGCGGCCGCCCGCCTTTCCCAGTCCGGCAACTGCGATTCCTCCTGCGGGATGCGGATCGCCACGGAAGTGAACATGCGGGTAAAAATCTTGTAGAGCGCGATGCGGTCGCTGGAAGCCTTCGGGAAGATGCCGGTGTCGGCGATGATCGCCTCGAGCATTGCTGCGACCAGCGCGTCGCCGCTTTCCTGCGAGCCCGAAACGGCGCGCGAGAAACGGCGCAGGAAAGGCAGGTGCGGGGCAATAGTGGCGGACAGACTCACGATATACGTCTCCCTCATGTGACGTGTTGCATGAAAAGCCGGATGCAGGAGTTTGCAAGGCCTAAGGCAGAAAAACCCGCTGCGATGCAAAAAGTTCCAAACAAGGCGGAACTAAATTGGCTAAGGGACGTTTGCGGCTGGATCGATCAACCAGCGGGGGCTGCGCTCGTTCCGTTTGTACGCGAACTTTACGTGACGGGCGATCAGGGTATGGGACGAAAGGAAGAATGAAGACACTGGATAAAAACACATCGGCCGGCGCTCCGGGGCGTCAGGGCCGGATCGCGGATCCTCTTGGAGCGAATTCCGAAATCGGCCGCAAACTCAAGCAGTATTACGACGATCTGGTCCATGACGAGGTGCCCGATCGGTTTGCCCAGCTGCTCAGTCAACTCGAGCAAGCCGAAGCAGTGCAGGACAAGGACTGATGCATGGCCGTATCTCCGGGCTTCAAGAACGATCTTCTGAAAGCTATTCCCAGTCTCAGGGCGTTTGCCGTCTCGCTGTCGCAGAATGTCGACAAGGCGGACGACCTGGTTCAGGAAACGCTCGTCAAGGCGTGGGACAAGCATGAAAGCTTCCAGCCGGGCACCAACCTCAAGGCCTGGCTGTTCACCATCCTGCGCAACGAGTTCTATTCCCAGATGCGCAAGCGCGGGCGTGAGGTGCAGGACAGCGATGGCCTGATGACGGCACGGCTGGCCGTCCATCCGGCCCAGCATGGTCAGCTCGATCTTGAGGATTTCCGCGGCGCGCTGGAGCGTCTGCCGGAAGACCAGCGAGAGGCGATCATCCTGATCGGCGCCTCCGGTTTCTCCTACGAGGAAGCGGCCGAAATCTGCGGCTGCGCCATCGGAACCATAAAAAGCCGGGTCAGCAGGGCACGCGCCCGGCTACAGGAAATCCTGCAGATTTCAGGTGACGAGGATTTCGGCCCCGACGCCATTTCCACTCAGGTGATGACGTCGCCTGTCGATTGAGGCGATCCGGTCCTGCCTGCGTCAGACAGCGCGTTCACCAGATCGTCGCCTGAATAAGGCTTCTCAACCAGCCTTATGCGGGGAAAGCGTATCCTGATCTCGTCCGTCATCGAATGACCCGACGCGAAGATGAAGGGAATGCCGCGGCTCTGAAGCCGGGCAGCGAAATCGAGCGTCGAGCCGCCGTCCAGCATGAGATCCAGTATGGCAATGTCGATATGCCGCATAAGGCCGTCGTCGTCCAGATCGGACAGCCGGCTGACGATGGCGACGTCTAAAGCGCCATGTTCGAGGCAGATGGTCTCGACATCCATGGCGATCAGATATTCATCCTCGACCAGCAGGATGCGCAGCCCGTCCAGCAAATCCACGATAGCAAGCTCCGTTAAAGCCATAGTCATGGCGATTTCGGCCCTGCCTGTCTTTTAAAAAAGACATAAAGCGCATCGCGATCTTCCAGTTTCGCTCCTTGCGCTTTAAATCGTTGTTTTTACGCATGTAGTTGCCCCGAAACCGGTTCCCACTTTCGGGCGACATGCACTGGCGGCACCCCTGTGCGGTCCGGACACCGGAACCTTGCGGTCCTGCGGCGGTTTCCGCTTCATGGACAAGAAAATCTCGACCGCAGTTGCGGAAAATGCCACGGAGCGCCGTCACTCGTGTGAGGCGTGCCCTTTGCGCCCGTTGCCGGTGTTCAGGGCGTTCGAGCCTGAGGAGCTGGAGTTCGTCAGCCATTTCAAGCGTGGCGAACTGGCTGTCGATCGCGGCGCCACGGTGCTGGTCGAGGGCAACTCGAGCCCGCATCTGTACACCGTGCTGTCGGGCTGGGGGTTCCGGTTCAAGCTTCTGTCGGACGGCCGCCGGCAAATCCTCAACTACATCATGCCCGGCGATCTGATCGGCCTGCAAGGCACCATCATGGGAGAGATGCAGCATTCGGTCGAGGCGCTTTCCGGGCTGGTCCTGTGCGTGTTCGAGCGCGGCAAGCTCATGGAGCTCTACAGCCGGCACCCGGGCCTGGCCTACGACATCACCTGGCTCGCCTCGCGCGAGGAGCGCATGCTGGATGAAAACCTGCTGAGCATCGGGCGCCGCAGTGCGATCGAGCGTGCCGCCTACCTTCTTGCCTTCATTCACGAGCGTGCCCGTGCCTCGGGCCTCGCGGCGCGCAGCCGGGTGGCGATACCCGTCACCCAGCAGCACATTGCAGACACGCTCGGCCTGTCGCTCGTCCACACCAACAAGACCCTGCGAAAGCTGGTCCAGCGGGGCATGATCGAATGGCGTGACGGCGGCTGCGAGGTGGTCGATCTGGACGGGCTGCTGAGGCTGTCGGGCTGGGAAGGGCTCGACGAGGGAAAGCGGCCGCTTGTGTGAGCGCAGATTGTGTGAAGCGCAGAAACGCTCTTGCCTGATGCGGCAAAAAAGCCTTCCATCCCGGCCAATCGGGCCGGAACCTTGTTGCGCGAGCGGCGTTGTGATCCCGGCTACACGAAACACAAGGAGTAGATCATGGCCGCAGCCGGGAAATCCGCGACCGACAACAAGTCCAGCACCGATCTCGAGGCTGACATCGAACAGCTCAAGGCCGATATCGAGAGGCTGACCAGGCAGCTTTCCGAAACGGGCGAGCATGGTTACAACACCGCGCGCAAGGCTGCCGCCCAGGGTGTCGAGCAATTGCGCGTTCACGGTGAGGCAGCCGTGGACAGCCTGAAGAGCAACGCCCGCGATCTCGAAGAGCAGGTTCTTGTGAACGTTCGCGAGAAGCCGGTGACGTCGCTTGCCATCGCGGCCGGCCTCGGTTTCCTGATCGGCCTCATATCGCGCCGCTGACGGCAAGACTCATGGGGGCTCTTGCATCCTTGATAGCCGGTCTCGCCTCGGGCGAGGCCGCAACCGCGCTGAGGCAGGCAAAGTTGGCGGCCATTTCCTATGGTCTTGCCGCACTCGCCGCCCTGTGCGGCATCGGTTTTCTCGTCGGCGCCCTGTATATCTGGGCTTCGGCACGGTACGGGGCGCTGGAGGCGGCGCTGGGTTTTGGCGCAGGCTTTCTGGTGATCGCGGGAGGGATCGTTCTGGCCTTCCGTTTCGGTGCGGGCTCAAGAGCCCGCCGCCGCAAAAAACAGCGCAGGGCCGACATGGCAGCGCTCGGCGCTTCGGCCGCCCTTGCCACGTTGCCCGTGATCCCCGCATTGCTGCGCACGCGTGCCGGAGCAGGGTTGCTCGCAGGCCCCGCCATCGCGCTGCTGGCCTATGCCATCTACCGGGAAAATGTACCTCGCGACAGCAGGCCGCGCTCCGACGAGGAGTGACGGCGAGGAGTGACGGCGACGAAGTGACGCCAAGCCGTGGAACATTCCCCCGCACGCACCGTTGAGGTCCGACCTTCGACGGATCTGAAGTGGCGGGCGGTAAAGCGAAACCGGCTTTCGGAGCAGAGGAGACGATGATGGCACGGACATTCCGCGAGCAGGAAGCAAAGCAGGGCCGCAGCGGCCGCCGGGTGCTGGTCGTCCTCGCCACTGCCATCGTGCTTGCACTGGCTGCATGGGGCGTCGCCGCCCTGCTGGTGCCGAAGGCGGATGCGCCCGCCGAAGCGCCTTCGCAGACCGAGGCCGTTCCTTCAGCGCAGTGACGCTCAGGTGCCGGGGACGCTCAGGTACTGCGATGCTCAGGTGTTGGCAGGCACCAGCACATTCAACGCTTTGGGATGGATTTTCAGTTCCGTCTCCCTTTCCAGTCCGACCAGTTCTCCATCCATCGCCGCGTAAGGCTTCCTGTGCGCCTTGCCTATCCTGAGGATCACGCGTTCGGCCTGATGGACTTCGACGTGCTCGTTTTCACGCCATTTGCCCCGCGCGACATTGAAGGCGAATTTCAGCACCTCGCCGCGCGTCTGCGCGGCGCTGACGTAGATGCCCAGAACGCCGCCGGCAGGGTCGTCGGCATAGGGAAGGTGGCCTTCCCCGAACAGGTTGTTGGTGATGCCGATCGCGCTGGCGCGGGCTTCGAGCCCGGTATCGCCGATCACAAGTGTGACGTCGATTTTCGGCGGGTCCACAAGAGTGGTCCATGCGGCCCTGAACGAAGCGCCGATCTTGCCGAGCCTTGAAGCGAATTCCATCTTGTCGCGCAGGTGAATCATGCGCGCATGCATGCCTACCGAGAACTGATGGATAAAGGGCTTGCCATTGGCGCTGGCCATATCCACTGCCTTTAACTTCCCGGTGGCGAAGGCATCTATCGCGTCATCAAGCGACTGGGGAATGCCAAGGCCTCTCGCAAACAGGTTCATGGTCCCGGCCGGCAATACCGCCAGAGCCTTCTTCCTGCCCATCAGGCGTGCCGCAGCCGCCGATACGGTTCCGTCGCCTCCGCCTGCGAGGATGACATCCATGCCGCGTCTGGCGATGGCTTCATCGACCGCATCGGGCATGGCGTCGCCGGAGACGATGTCGATATCCAGGCGGTGGCCGGCCGCTTCGAGGGCTTGTTCCATGCGTGAGCACAACGCGTCGAGATCCGTGGTGCGAAGCGTGCCGCCGTCCTTGTTGAGCACTGCGAAAAACCGCATGTCGAAGCCTCTGCCTGTACGGGAAAACACGGCCTTGCCGGCATTAAGAAACGCCGCCCAGAACGATGGGGGCGGCGATAGGTTCCCGCATGCCATTCAAATTTGACGGGTAAAAACAGCCTCAAAATTCGGAACCGGAGCGGGGAAGGGGCGTTGTCCAACAGCAAACACGCTGCGGCCCCACGACGTCCGCGGTTATGCGCAAGGTCCATGAGACCGGAACATACGAGGAGAAACATCATGATCCGCAAGCTTCTTGCAACGACTGCGCTCGCGTCGCTGATGGTTGCCGGCGCAATGGCGCAGGAAACCACGGCCCCGGCGCCATCCGGCGCGCCTGCGATGGAACAGCCGGCAGCGCCGGTGGTCCGGGCTGACGGCCATCTCGTTTCCAACATCATCGGCGAATCCGTCTACAACGGAACCGGCGACGAAGCGCAGAACATCGGCAAGGTCAGCGATCTCGTTCTGGACAAGGACGGCAACGTCCAGTCCGCCATTATCGGCGTAGGTGGGTTCCTTGGGATCGGCGCCAAGGACGTGGCCTTCGAATTCGGCAAAATGCAATGGGCAGAACGCGACGGCGACCGCTGGCTGATCGCCGCCACGACCAGGGAGCAGCTGGAAGCCCAGCCGGCGTTCGATTCCACGCCTTACAAACCGGCAATGCCGGTTGCGGAGGCTCCCGGCGTGGCGCCGACCGACGGCACCGCTTCGGACACGACTGCCGAGGCGCCGGCTGCGGAATTGCAGACAGCGCCCGCCGAACCTGCGCCGGCGATCGAGCCTGCCGATGGCAGCCTCGCCTCGCTGATCATCGGTGAGAGCGTCTACAACGGCACCGGGGATGAGGCCCAGGATATCGGCAAGGTCAACGACGTGGTGCTTTCGGGTGCCGGCAAGGCGGAATCGCTGGTAATCGGCGTCGGCGGCTTCCTCGGTATCGGCCAGAAGAACGTCGCCTTCGACTTCGGCAATGCCGAATGGGCGGAGCGCGATGGCGACCGCTGGCTGGTGGTGGACGCCACCAGGGAGTCACTGGAAGCGTTGCCCGACTTCGACCGCCGGGCCTATGACGTGGCGCCAGCCGCTTCCGCCGACACTTCCGGAGCCGCGCCTGCGGTAACGCCGACTGCCGATACGGCAACCGACACGGAAGCCCCGACCGATGCGACCGAGACTGCCGCAATCGACAAGTCGGCGCTGACCGAGGTGCAGATGACGGACATGACGGCCAAGGATCTTGAAGGGACGACCGTCTATGGCGCCGACGACGCCAGGGTGGGAGACATCGGCGATGCCGTGCTCACCCCCGACGGGCAGGTCGATGCCGTGATCATCGATGTCGGTGGCTTCCTCGGTATAGGCTCGAAGCCGGTGGCCGTCGGTATGGACACATTCAGGGTGATGGCCGACAAGGACGGCAGGAAATATCTCTACACCGAGTTCACCAGGGAGCAGCTTGAGGCGCATCCCGCATATGACAAGGAAACCTATGCCGCCAATCGCGAACAGCAAAGGCTGATGGTGCGATAAGGCTTCGGTTCCTAAGCAGGGAAAGGGCCCCGTCTTTTCAGGCGCGGGCCTTTTTCATCGCCTTTACGGGATGGCTTGCACTCCCCATATCGGGGCTGGCTTGACCTCGCGGTCCGAAGCGTATTTCCGTAGTGGAATCCGCCGGAACTGCGCAATGTAATGCGAGGAGCATCGGAATGAGCGAACAGCTTCCGGAAATCGAACTGGAGGAAAGCGGCTCGAAAGGGCGCTATGTGCTGCGCGGGCCGGATGGCGCCGAAGCGGAACTGACCTTCACCAGGGTTGGAGACAAGCAGCTTATCATCGATCATACCGGCGTGCCGGATGCATTTCGGGGGCAGGGGGCCGGGTTGCGGCTGGTCAGCCGCGCTGTGGAAGACGCACGCACCTCGGGCAGGAAAATCATTCCGCTTTGTCCTTTCGCGGCGGCACAGTTCCGCCGGCACCCCGAATGGGCGGATGTATTGAAGCAGTAAGAGCAGGGTTGGCCATGGAAACGGAAATCCGGAATGTCGAGAATGGCGGCGAGGGCCGCTATGTGCTGGCCATGCCGGACGGCGAGGAAGCTTATCTGACCTATGTGCGCAGCGGTCCCGCCCACATATCGGTCGACTACAGTTTCGTTCCGCCCTCGGCGCGCGGAAAAGGCGTGGGCGCGCGGCTGGTCGCCCATGCCGTCGAGCATGCGCGCAGCAGCGGCACGCGGATTACGCCGGTTTGCGGCTACGTTGCGGCCGAATTCCGCCGCCACAAGGAATGGACGGATGTGCTGGCCCCATAGCGGCCATTGATGGGCGGCCATCGATTGGCAGCCCTCCCATCGCGCCGACCGCACTGTTTCTTAAGTGTTGGGCCCTACAAAGTCAGGCGTGACAAAATGGGAGCAAGATCGGGTGCGCTTTTCCGCGGCCATCATTGACGAGCGGTCCCGGCGACCCGCAGAGGCGCGGGCACCGGCAGGCACAGCCTTGCTGGCCCGGTCTGTTTTTCTGCCGCAGCTGCGCAATGCCGGCCGGTTCAGCCTGTCGGCAAGATGCTTCGGCCGGTGGCAGGCGTCCGTCATGCGCCGGCGCTTCGGTCCGGTCGTCGGCCGCCCCAATGTTGCAGGGCGTTCCCGATAATGGCCGCCGTTCCGCTGATTGAGGAAACCAGCGGCGGGCCTGCCGGCACGCTGGTTTCCGGGCTGGCGGGACTGGTGCGGGCGGGCGTGGACCCTTCGCAGCTCGAACTGCTTACGAGCCGTCGTCCGCAACGCACGCTTGCCATCTATCCGGCAATGGCGGGTTTTGAGCTCGTCGACGAGCTCGATTATCTCGGGGCGCGAACCATCGAGCCGAATGTCTTCTTCAATCCGCGCTTCCTTGCGCCCGCCATGCCGCGTCTGGAAGATCGCGAAGTGCGCCTTGCGGTCATCCGCGACGGCGATGAATATCGCTCGCGCCTGCGCCTGCTGATGCCGTTTTCCATCGAGCGCCCCAACGTGCCGCTCGGGGTGCCGGTTCTGCGCGCCTGGTCGAATCCGTTCGGGCCGGTCGGCACGCCGCTGGTCGACCACGACGATCCGCTGGGCGTGCTGGAGGATTTTTTCGGAATACTGGCGCGGCCGCACCTGCGCATGCCCAGAGTTCTGGTATTGCCGGACATGCGGCTGGAGGGGCCAATGGCGCGCGCCCTGCAATCGACTGCCGAGGCGCTGCAACTCACTCTTATCACGACCGACGAGGCCGAGCGGCCGGTGCTGGACAGCGATCTGGACGGCGAAGCCTATCTCAAGGCTTCGCTGCGGCCGCATCATTTCCGCGAGTTCCGGCGCCTGCGCCGGCGGCTTGAGGAGCTTGGTGCGGTTGCGCACGAGGTCGCGCGCACGCCCGATGAGGTGCGCCCCGCCATGGAGAGCTTCCTCGCCCTCGAGGCCGCAGGCTGGAAAGGCCGCAAGGGCACGGCGATGACGGTCGACCGCTATCAGGCCGCCTTTGCGCGCGAGGCCGTCCACAGGCTTTCCGAACGCGACATGTGCCGCATTCATTCGCTCAGGCTCGACGGGCGTGTCGTCGCCAGCCTCGTTGTGTTCGTGGAGCAGGGTGTCGCCTATACGTGGAAGACGGCCTATGACGAGAACCTCGCCGCCTTTTCACCGGGCACGCTGCTGATGCTCGACGTTACCCGTCAGCATCTGGAGGATCCCAATATCGACTTCACCGATTCCTGCGCGGCGCCCGCTCATCCGGTGATGAGCCGGTTGTGGGCCGAACGGCGGCGCATGGGAACCTTCATCATCGGCCTTACCCCTGCCGCCGACCGTTCCGCCCGCCAGGCTGCCTCGCAGATGCACCTCTATCGCGAGGCACGCAATGTGATGCGCGGCCTGCGCAACAAGGCCCGCCGCCTCATTCGACGGGGCTCGTAGACGGGGCGGAGCGGTTTTCCGGCGCAAGCGGTCATACGCTTCCCTGACATTTCCCGGCCTGCGAGACCGTCACACCGGAGCGATGAAGGAAGGGGTCGTCACGGGATACGCAAAATGGTGCGGGCGGTCGGACTCGAACCGACATATCCGTAAGGACGGCGGATTTTGAGTCCGCTGCGTCTACCAGTTCCGCCACGCCCGCACGGTGCCTGACGGCATGAGCAGAAAGCTCATTCCAGCGCGCGGACTATAGGTTCGCGCATTGCTCGTCAACTGGTCAATTGCCGGAAGAATGCGGGAACCGGCGGTGCGCATCAAGCGATCGTGATCCTCGGCCATTGTGCCATCGCAATTTTCTTCTTATGCATGCGGCGCACATTTTGAGGGCCTTCATGCTTCGCGGACTCTACGACTGGACCCTGTCGCTCGCGGCAAGGAAATCGGCCGAATGGTGGCTGGCCTTCATCGCTTTCGTGGAAAGCTCCGTTTTCCTCGTGCCTGCGGACGTGCTCTATCTGCCCATGGCGCTGTCGCGGCCGGACCGGGCCTATCGATATGCTCTGGTTGCCACGGTCGCGTCGGTTCTCGGCGGCATAGCAGGCTGGTTCCTCGGCCACTACGCCTATGAGGCGCTGGCGAAGCCGGTTCTGGAGTTTTACGGCAAATACGAGCAGTTCGAGGCGCTGCGCCTGTCGTCCGGCATCGGCTTCATCATCCTGATGCTGGTCACGTCGGGCCTCGCCCATCTGCCGCCGATCAAGGTGGTGACGATCCTGTCGGGCGTCATCGGCGTCAATCTGCTGCTGTTTGTCGTACTCGCCATCGTCGCCCGCGGGGCCCGCTTCTTCTTCCTCGCCTGGCTTTTGCGCCGCTATGGCGAACCGATCCGCGAGTTCATAGAAAAGCGCCTCGGCACAATCGCAGCGGCAGGCGCTGCCGCCCTAATTCTGCTCTACCTTCTGGTCAGATATGCGCACTGACCGTCAGGAATCAGCCGCATGACCGAAGCCGAAATCGCCGCCGCACAACGCCGGCCGCTCTACACCGCTCTCTTCCTTGCCGCCGCCATGGCAGCGACCGTGGGGACGGCGCTGGGCTTCCAGTACATAGGCGGATACATTCCCTGCAAGCTTTGCTACGAGCAACGCATTCCATACTATATCGGCGTGCCGCTGATGGTGCTGGCCGCGCTGGCGGCCTGGCTCAGGATGCCGGCCTGGATCGTGCGCACCCTGCTGGCCGCGGGCGGTCTGCTGATGGCATATGGGCTCTATCTCGGCGTCTATCATTCGGGCGTCGAGTGGGGCTGGTGGCCCGGCCCGACCGACTGCACCAACATAGCCGGCCCGGTCGACACGGGCGGCAACGGCATACTCGACGCACTCGACCAGTTCGTGCCGCCGTCCTGCGACAAGGCCGCGCTGCGCATCCTCGGCCTGTCCATGGCCGGCTGGAATGCCATCGCCAGCCTCGTGCTTGCCGCCATCGCCTTCCTCGGCGCCTTCCGGGGAGTTCCGGCGCGCGGCAGGTGAGGAGGGGCGTGCAGCCGCCTTATCTCCTTGTTCGGGAACCGGATTCATCCACAAGCCGGATTCCACTTTCGGGTCCGATGTTCTATAGCTTGCCAAACCATCGGGGAACGCCATGACAGCCATTCCGCGCATTCTCGTGTTCGCCGGGTCGGTCCGCAGCGGCGCCTTCAGCGGCAGGACGGCCGACGCGGCGCAGAAGGCACTTGCCCTTCAGGGCGCCGAGGTGACCCGCATTTCGCTGCTCGACTATCCGCTGCCGATCTACGATCAGGACCTCGAGAAGGAAGAAGGCATTCCGCAAAACGCCATGAAGCTGGCGCGGCTGATCGCCAGCCATGACGGCGTGCTGATCGCCACGCCGGAATATAACGGTTCCGTGCCGCCACTGCTCAAGAACACGATAGACTGGCTGAGCCGCGTGCGCCGCGACGGGGACAAGGTGCTGAAACCCCTGGCCGGGAAGGCAGTCGGGTTGTGCTCGTCCTCCGAGGGGCAGTTCGCCGGCATCCGCGCCATCAATCATCTGCGCGCCATTCTGCTGCGCTGCCAGATGGATGTCGTGACACCCGAGTGCTCGGTGCCGCGCGGCGGCGAGGCTTTCGACGACAAGGGCGACTTCCGCGACGATCGCCTGCGGCAGACGATGGAGCGCGTGACAAGCGCGCTCATCGAACAGACTGCACTTTCAGCAAGGATGCAAGGATGACCGAAACCCGCGAGATGAAGGACCACCTGATCGTGGGACTGGACGTGCCGGGCGTGGCGGAGGCCGCGAAGGTGGTGCGCGATCTGGAGGGCGTCGTGTCCTTCTACAAGATCGGGTATCAGCTCGCCTTCGCGGGTGGGCTGGACTTCGCCCGCGAACTCGCCGCTTCGGGGAACAAGGTGTTCCTCGACATGAAGTTGCTCGACATAGACAACACCGTTGCCAAAGGCGTGGAGAACATCGTGCGCATGGGTGTCTCCATGCTGACGCTGCACGCCTACCCCAAGGCCATGCGGGCGGCGGTGGAGGCAGCGCGCGGCAGCGATCTGTGCCTGCTCGGCGTCACTGTGCTGACCTCGATGGACGAGCAGGACGTGATTGAGGCCGGCTACGAGTTCGATCCGCACACGCTGGTGCTGCGGCGGGCCGAGCAGGCGCTGCATGCCGGCATGGGCGGCATTGTCTGCTCCGCGCAGGAAACCGAGGCCGTGCGCCGGATCGTCGGCCCCGACATGGCGGTGGTGACGCCGGGCATCCGGCCGGCGGGCGCGGACCATGGCGACCAGAAGCGTGTCGTCACGCCGCGCGAAGCCATGCGCAACGGCTCCAGCCATCTGGTCGTGGGGCGTCCGATCATCGGAGCGGTTGACAGGCGGGCCGCGGCACAGGCTATTCTGGACGACATGCGCGCTGCCTGAGCGCGACGCTGAAATTACCGGAGGAAATTCGCCATCATGCCCAAGGGATACTGGATCGCCCGCGTCGATATTCGCGATCCCGAGCGTTACAAGGATTATGTTGCCGCCGCCAGGGTGGCTTTCGAGCGTTTCGGGGCGAAGTTCCTTGCGCGTGGCGGCAATCACGAAGCGGCCGAGGGCCCCGGTCGCGCCCGCAACGTCATCATCGAATTCGATTCGCTCGCGACCGCGCAGGAATGCTATCACTCGCCGGAATATCAGATCGCCGCCGCCATCCGCCAGCAGGTGGCCGATGGCGAGATCGTTCTGGTGGAAGGCGCCTGAGCGGCGGACTTCCCGCGCTTTAAAAAATGCCGCAGTCCGGTTCGGACCCGCGGCATTTTTTTTGTGCGGTTCCCCACGCTTACAGGATGAAGCGCGACAGGTCGGTGTTCTTCGACAGGTCGCCGACATGCTTCTGGACATAGGCGGCATCTATGGTGACTGTCGTGCCGTCGCGGTCGGGAGCTTCGAAGGAAATCTCGTCCAGCACCCGTTCCATCACGGTTTGCAGGCGGCGCGCGCCGATATTCTCGACCGTTGAATTGAGGTCCACGGCGATGCCGGCCAGCGCGTCGATGGCGTCGTCGGTGAATTCCAGCGACACGCCTTCCGTTCCCATCAGCGCCACATATTGCTTGATGAGGCTGGCTTCGGTTTCCGTCAGGATGCGAACGAAGTCTTCCTTCTCCAGTGCCCGCAGCTCGACGCGGATCGGCAGGCGGCCCTGAAGCTCCGGCAGCAGGTCGGACGGCTTGGAGACGTGGAAGGCGCCCGAGGCGATGAACAGGATATGGTCGGTCTTCACCGGCCCGTATTTCGTCGCCACGGTGGTGCCCTCGACCAGCGGCAGCAGGTCGCGCTGCACGCCTTCGCGCGAGGGGCCGCCCGAAATGTCGGAGCGGGCCGCGATCTTGTCGATCTCGTCGAGGAAGACGATGCCGTCATTGGCTGCGGATTCCAGAGCCCGGCGCACCACCTCGTCCTGGTCGAGCAGCTTGTCGGATTCGTCGGCGATCAGAATGTCGTAGGATTCCTTGACCGTGGTCTTGCGCGTCTTCGTGCGCTGGCCGCCCATGGCCTTCGAGAGCATGTCGTTGATATTGAGCACGCCGATATTGGCGCCGGGCATGCCGGGAATCTCGAAGCCGGGCATCCCCCCGGTGCCGGTGTCGGCCACCTCGACCTCGATCTCCTTGTCGTCCAGTTCGCCCTCGCGCAGTTTCTTGCGGAAAGAGTCGCGGGTCGCGGGCGATGCGGTCTTGCCGACGAGGGCTTCCAGAACGCGCTCCTCGGCGTTGAGATGGGCGCGCGCCTTCACGTCCTCGCGCATCTTCTCACGCGTCAGCACGATTGCCGCCTCGACCAGATCGCGCACGATCTGCTCGACATCGCGCCCGACATAGCCGACCTCGGTGAACTTGGTGGCCTCGACCTTGACGAAGGGCGCCTGGGCGAGCTTTGCCAGCCGGCGTGAAATCTCGGTCTTGCCGACGCCGGTGGGGCCGATCATCAGGATGTTCTTCGGCATCACCTCTTCGCGCATCTGGCCGTCGAGCTGCTGCCGGCGCCAGCGGTTGCGCAAGGCGATGGCCACGGCGCGCTTGGCGTCCTTCTGGCCGATGATGAAGCGGTCGAGCTCGGAAACGATCTCGCGGGGGGAAAAATTGCTCATATTCGATAACTCATGACACGGCAGGTGTCGCTTATGTATGAGATGGAAGCCGCTGTACAAGAGCGGCCGGCAACAGCGCGAACAGGCGACGCCGCAACGCATGCCAGCCGGCGCTGAGCAGCAGCACCAGCGCGCCCAGCACCAGCAGGGTCAGCGGCACCACGCTTTCCCCCAGGCCGATCTGCCTGACCAGCGAGCCGAAGGCGATGCCGGCATAGGAGAGGCCGGACACCAGAATGGCGCGCCGGTCCACCAGCACAGCCACCGCAGCAAGCCCGAGGAAGATGGCCAGCACGCCGAGCGATGTGGCGGCATTCAGATTGCCGGAGGCGACCAGCCCGCTGATCAGCGGATGAACGACCAGGGGTGCCGCCAGCATGTGGAGCCAGAAGGCGATGTCGGTGCGCCGCGTCCGGCGCTGCGGATCACTGAGGTCGAAGCGCATGGCAAGCGCGAAGACGGCAATGCCGCAGACGAGCAGGACGGGGCGCAGGAAGCGTTCGGCGAAATCGGGCGCAACGGCGATCACCAGCGCCAGAACGCTGGCAACGAGGGCGGCCACGCCGGCGGCGAAGGTGATGGGGATGCGGAATCGCCGGTAATGCAGCGCCGTGGCGGCGATGGTGGCGATCCCGGCGATCACCACCGGCCAGCTGTCCTCCGAAACCGTGGAGACGTTGAAGGCTTCGGCGCCGGCGATGACAATCAGGGTGGCTGAGAATACGGAGGCGGCGTAAACGAGCAGCAGCACGATGCTGGGCAGCGCCATGCGGCGCTTGCGAGTGAAATATTCGGCGAGCAGCCAGCTTGCCATTGCCACGGTGAAGCCGGCTCCGGCGCCGCCGATCCATTCGAGGGCGAAATAGGACAGCGCCCCGAGAAAGAGGGCAATGCCGATGGTGACGAAGATGTCGCCGAAGCCGTTGATGAAGCGGAATTTCTCGTCATCGACGGGCGCTTCGGCCGGCATGCCCGCAGCGGTGTTCTCCAGATAGCGCAGCATCTCGACCTGCCGGAGCGTCAGCACGCCCTGCGCGACGGCTCGCTCCAGCGTATCGCCGGAGATGACGGTCCTTTCCGATGTTGCAGTTGCCATCACAGGCCTCCCTGCCAGGCCTTCACCGACTCAAGCGGATAGACCAGCATCAGCACGTTGAGTGTCAGGTTGTCGCGAATGAGATAGCCGACGACCAGCTCGAAGGCGATGGCCAGCACGACGGTGAGCCAGACGGGCAGGCGGGCTGCGAGGAAGAAGCCGAACACCATGAACAGCGTGTCGGAAACGGAATTGATGATGCTGTCGCCGAAGTAATCCAGCGAGATCGTCGCCTCGCGATAGCGGTTGATGATGATCGGGCTGTTTTCGAGGATTTCCCATGCGGCTTCGAGCAGGATGGCGAAAGAAAGCCGTGTCCATACGGTCGAGCTGCGGAACAGTGCCCAGAACAGCAGGTAGAACAGGAAGCCGTGAATGATGTGCGAGAAGGTGTACCAGTCGGCGATATGCTGGGAGCTCTCCGAACTCACCACCACGCCGTGCCACAGCTTCACATAGCCGCATTTGCAGATCCAGATGTGCCCCATGAGGCGCAGGATCACGGCCTGCGCGGCGACCAGCAGCGCCGCCGCCAGCAGGCCGGCCTTCCAGTCCAGTCCCCGGATCGGGCGTTCGTGCGGTGCGGTCAGCTGAGCCAAGCGGTGCCCCCTTTCGTGGCGAATCATCGCCATGCGATCATCGAGAACACAACACATAGTGTGGCGATTTGAAGGGGAAAGTCTTTGGTGGCGGGCCGCGCCGCGGTCGTCAGCCCGATGCGGGGGCGAACTGCATGACCAGCACGCCTTCGCCGGTATGCCCCGCCAGATGCGGGACCGGCCGGAAGCCGGCCTTTTCATAGGCGCGCACGGCGCGGAGGTTGGCCGGGTCGGGATCGATGACGATCGTCCTGTGTCCCTCGTCGTGGAGATGCCGGGCGAAGAGCCTCAGTGCCGCCGAGCCGATGCCTTGCGACAGGAGCGAGGCATCACCGAGCGAAAGGTCAATGCCGATGGTCTCGGGCGGCAATTCCAGCAGCCAGGGATTGTCCCTGGTCCACTCCTCGTTCTGATGGTGGCCGATGAACCAGTACTGGATGTAGCCTACCGGCTCCCCGTCGAGCAGGATCAGGAAAGGCCGGGTGGTATCGCGCCCCTCCACCATGTCGAGGATGAAGCCCAACTCCTCCTCGGGGTCGCCCCACCATTCCCGCATGTGAGGCTCGTGCAGCCATTTCCGCAGCAGAGGATAGTGGTGTGGCGCGACCGGAAAGAAGGCGATCCGGCTTTCTTCAGGCTTCATCGAGCGTTTCGACCACGAAGTTGTGGTTGGTATAGACGCAGATGTCGGCTGCGATCGCCATCGCCTTGCGGGCGATTTCCTCGGCATCCTTGTCGGTGTCCATCAGGGCGCGGGCGGCTGAAAGCGCATAGTTGCCGCCGGAGCCGATGGCCATGACGCCATGTTCCGGCTCCAGAACGTCGCCGGTGCCGGTCAGGGCCAGCGACACGCTCTTGTCGGCCACCAGCATCATGGCTTCCAGCCTGCGCAGATAGCGGTCGGTGCGCCAGTCCTTGGCCAGTTCCACGCAGGCGCGGGTCAACTGGTCGGGATATTGCTCGAGCTTGGCTTCCAGCCGTTCCATGAGGGTGAAGGCGTCGGCGGTGGCGCCGGCGAAACCGGCGATGACGTTGCCGCCCTTGCCGATGCGGCGCACCTTGCGGGCATTGCCCTTCATGATGGTCTGGCCGAGGCTCACCTGTCCGTCGCCGGCGATGACCACCTTGCCGCCCTTGCGCACGGTGATGATGGTCGTGGCGTGCATGGTCAGTTCATTCGACATATGATGCTCCGATATCGCACCGCTCCTTATGATGAAGCGAACGGTGCATGACGAGATGTTTCGCCTGCTTATTTATGTCGCCGCCACACGATTGCAAACGCCGCTTTGGCAACTGGCAATCGCTCCCTCATGCTGCTAGAAGGCAAGCGTTTTCCAGTTTGCCCTTGAGGAAAAGGGAAGAGGTTCCATGGTCGAACGTTCCGCCGAGGTCAGCCGCAAGACGAAGGAAACCGAGATCACGGTTTCGCTCAATGTCGACGGCACCGGCAAATCCGACATCTCGACCGGTGTCGGTTTCTTCGACCATATGCTGGACCAGCTCTCGCGCCATTCGCTGATCGACATGACGGTGCGCGCCAAGGGCGACCTGCATATCGACGACCACCACACGGTGGAGGATACGGGTATCGTCATCGGACAGGCACTGGCAAAGGCGCTGGGCGAGCGGCGCGGCATCATGCGCTATGCCTCGATCGATCTGGCCATGGACGAGACGCTGACCAGCGCTGCGATCGATGTGTCCGGAAGGCCGTTCCTCGTCTGGAACGTCGGATTTTCGGCCCCCAGGATCGGTACCTTCGATACCGAGCTGGTACGCGAATTCTTCCAGGCGCTGTCGCAGCATGCGGGCATCACGCTGCATGTGAACAACCGTTACGGCGCCAACAACCACCATATCGCCGAGACCTGCTTCAAGGCGGTGGCGCGGGCGTTGCGCGCTGCGACGGAGCCTGATCCACGGCAGCCGGACGCCATTCCCTCGACCAAGGGATCGCTGAAGGGGTAGCGATGGCCAGCCATGTCGTGATGCTGCCTGCCGCAGGCAGCCCGCAGAACAGAACCGATCAGGCCGTGCTTGTTCGCGACGGTTTTTCGTGGCCGGCCTTTCTCGTGCCGCCGCTGTGGCTGTTATGGCACCGGCTCTGGGCGGAAGGCATCATCGCCATTCTTCTCATGGGCGCTTTCTCCGGCCTGGGTGAGGTGGCCGGAATGGGCGCTGCGGGATCCCTGTTGGGACTGCTCGTTTCCATCTATGTCGGGCTGGAAGGGCAGGCGATGCGCATTGCGGCGCTCCGCCGTCGCGGTTACCGCCAATGGGGCGTGGTCGAGGGCGGCAATGCCGATGAAGCCTATATGCGCTATGCGCTTGAGGCTGGCGCCGAACCCGACAGGCCGGAACCGGCTGTCGCCATCGTCCCCGCAGAAACGGCAGGGCAACGTCCGGCACGGCCGGCGCCTTCGCTTGGCCTCATTCCATACGGCAGAAACTGACATGCGCGTCGCCATCATCGATTACGGGTCGGGCAATCTGCGCTCGGCGACAAAAGCCTTCGAGCGCGCCGCGCGGGAAGCCGGCATAGCGGCGGACATCGAGCTGACGGCGGATGCGGAACGGGTGCGCGACGCCGACCGCATCGTGCTGCCGGGCGTCGGCGCCTATGCCGATTGCGCGGCCGGCCTGCGCGCCGTTGACGGCATGTGGGAGGCAGTGGAGGAAGCGGCCATCGACAAAGGCCGCCCTTTCCTCGGCATCTGCGTCGGCATGCAGCTGATGTCCGAACGCGGCCTGGAGAAGACCGTCACGCAGGGCTTCGGCTGGATCGCCGGCGACGTGAAGGAGATCATGCCCTCCGATGCGGCCCTCAAGATTCCGCAGATCGGCTGGAACACGCTTGAGGTGACGCGCGATCATCCGGTTTTCGCCGGAATCCCGACCGGGCCGAAAGGGCTGCACGCCTATTTCGTCCACTCCTATCATCTGGAGGCGCAGAAGCCGGAACAGGTCATCGCCGTAACCGACTATGGCGGGCCGGTGACGGCCACCGTGGCGCGCGACAATCTCGTTGGAACCCAGTTCCACCCTGAAAAGAGCCAGACGCTGGGCCTTGCTCTCATCGCCAATTTCCTGAGGTGGAAGCCATGATCCTTTTCCCCGCCATCGACCTCAAGGATGGCCAGTGCGTGCGGCTGAAGCTGGGCGACATGGAGCAGGCCACCGTCTACAGCGACGATCCGGCCGCGCAGGCGCGCGCCTTCGAGGAGCAGGGTTTCGAGTGGCTGCATGTCGTCGACCTCAACGGCGCTTTCGAGGGACAGAGCGTCAACGGCACGGCCGTCGAGGCGATCCTGAAGGCGACGAAGAACCCGGTGCAACTCGGCGGCGGCATCCGCAGCATGGCGCATATCGAAAGCTGGCTGGACAAGGGGCTCGCCCGCGTCATTCTCGGCACCGTGGCGGTACGCGACCCTGAGCTTGTGAGGGAAGCCTGCAAGGCGTTCCCCGGCAGGATCGCGGTCGGCATCGATGCGCGCGGCGGCAAGGTGGCTGTCGAGGGCTGGGCGGAGGCTTCCGAACTCGGGGTCGTCGAGCTGGCGAAGAAGTTCGAGGGCGCTGGCGTGGCGGCCATTATCTACACCGATATCGACCGCGACGGCGTTCTGGCCGGCATCAACTGGAATTCGACCATCGATCTGGCCGAGGCGGTGTCGATCCCGGTGATCGCTTCAGGCGGGCTCGCTTCCATCGCCGATATCGTGCGCATTACCATGCCCGATGCGGCAAGGCTGGAAGGGGCGATTTCCGGTCGCGCGCTCTATGACGGGCGCATCGACCCGGCCGAAGCGCTTTCCATATTGCGCAAGGCGCGGGCGGAGCGGACCTCGCAATGAAGCTTTCCGTCATCCTCGCGCCCTATGACAGCGGGCACTATCAGTCCGGTTTCGGGCAGGGGCCGGACGCGCTCGTCACCGGCGGGCTGATCGAGGCGCTGACGCTGGCAGGGCACGATGTCAGCGTCGAGGACATCGGCAAGGTTGGCGGCGACCAGCCGCGCGAGATCGCCACCGGATTTGCCGTTTGCCGTGCGGTCTCGGCAATGGTGGACGCCGCGCTGGAGGATGGCCGCTTTCCGGTCGTGCTGGCGGGCAACTGCCTGACCACGATTGGTGCGGTGGCGGGCGAGCGGGCCGATTCCGTCATCTGGTTCGACCAGCATGGCGACATCAACACGCCGGAAACATCTGCCCACGGTTTTCTCGACGGCATGGCTCTGGCGACCGTGCTCGGCCTGTGCTGGAAGCCGATCGCGCATACGGTTCCCGGTTTCAAGACCATCGATCCTGCACGCTGCCTGCTGGTCGATGCGCGCGACCTTGACGAGGACGAGCGCAAGCTGCTCGACACGCTGCCGGTGCTGCGCGCCAGTTGTGCGAATGCGGCCGAGCAGGCAGGCAAGCTACAGGGGATGGGGGCGGTGCGCACGCATCTCCACATAGATCTCGACGTGATCGATCCCGACCTGTTGCAGGTCAACCGCTACACGACGCCCGGTGGACCAGGCCCGGACGAACTGGGACGGATCGTGTGCGCCATCGCGCGTTCCATGCCGGTTACAGGCGTGACGCTTTCCGCCTACGATCCGGCTTTCGACCCGCAAGGGGATGTGCCCCCGGTGGCCGGGCATCTGCTGACCGATCTGCTCGCGGCGCTCGAGCGCATCTGACGGACAAGGAATTTTTGCATGACCCTCAAGGCCCGCGTCATCCCCTGTCTGGACGTGAAGGACGGCCGTGTCGTGAAAGGCGTCAATTTCGTCGATCTGGTCGATGCCGGCGATCCGGTGGAGGCCGCGCGCGCCTATGACGCCGCCGGGGCGGACGAGCTTTGCTTCCTCGACATCACCGCTTCGTCCGACAACCGCGAAACCATTTTCGACGTGGTGGCGCGCACGGCCGAACAGTGCTTCATGCCGCTGACAGTGGGCGGCGGCGTGCGGCAGGTGGCCGATATCCGCAAGCTTCTTCTGGCAGGCGCCGACAAGGTGTCGATCAACACAGCGGCTGTGAAAAATCCGGAGTTCGTCGCCGAAGCCGCCGACAAGTTCGGCAACCAGTGCATCGTCGTGGCCATCGACGCCAAGAAGGTGAGCGGTGCGGGCGAGGCCGATCGCTGGGAGATATTTACCCATGGCGGACGCGAGAACACGGGAATGGACGCAATCGAGTTCGCACGGAAGGTGGTGGGCCTCGGCGCCGGCGAAATCCTGCTCACCTCCATGGACCGCGACGGCACCAAGGCCGGATACGACATTGCCCTGACGCGCGCCGTGGCGGATGCGGTGCGCGCGCCGGTCATCGCTTCCGGTGGCGTCGGCAATCTCGATCACATGGTCGAGGGCATTCGCGACGGCCATGCGACGGCAGTGCTCGCCGCCTCGATCTTCCACTTCGGCACCTATTCCATCGCCGAGGCAAAGGCGCATATGGCGGCGGCCGGTATCGATGTTCGACTCGACTCCGACCCGGTTCGGAATTAAACGGCGCCATGGCCAGTTTCACGCTCTCCGACCTGGAAGCAACGATCCGCGAGCGGGCGCGCTCGGGCGATCCCGATTCCTGGACGGCCCGGCTGTTCGCCAAAGGCATGGACAAGGCAGCCCAGAAGCTGGGCGAGGAAGCGGTGGAAACGGTGATCGCCGCAGTCTCGAAAGACCGCGCGGGTGTCGTTTCGGAAAGTGCCGATCTGCTCTATCATCTGCTCGTCGTGCTGGGGATCGCTGACGTTTCCCTCGACGAGGTTCTTGCCGAACTCGAACGACGGACCGGGCAGTCCGGCGTCGCCGAAAAGGCATCCCGGACCCAGCCGGGCTGAGGCCCGAAGTCAAGGGCAGGAGACGCGATGGATCAGCTTGCGCCGACCGCACAATATTCTCCATACCTGTTCTTTTCGGCGCAAGAATGGTCGAAATTCAGGGCCGATACGCCGCTGACCCTTACCGAGGATGAAATCAGCCGGCTGCGTTCGCTGAACGATCCGGTCGACCTCGATGAGGTCCGCCGCATTTATCTTTCGATGTCCCGGCTGCTTTCAGCCCATGTCGAGGCGAGCCAGCTTCTGGCCGCGCAGCGGCGCGTGTTCTTCAACGGCAAGACCACCACAAAGACGCCCTTCATCATCGGCATCGCAGGTTCGGTCGCCGTTGGAAAATCGACGACGGCGCGCGTGCTGAAGGACCTTCTGGCGCGCTGGCCTTCCAGCCCGAAGGTCGATCTGGTGACCACCGACGGGTTTCTGCTGCCCAATGAGGTGCTGCGGCGCGAGAACCTGATGGAACGAAAGGGTTTTCCCGAAAGCTACGATGTCGGCGCCCTGCTTCGTTTCCTCGCGCAGATCAAATCCGGCCAGCAGGACGTGCAGGCGCCACTCTATTCGCATCTGACATATGACGTCGTTCCCGGCGCCTACACGACCATCGACCGACCGGATATTCTCATTTTCGAGGGCATCAACGTCCTGCAACCCGGCAATCTGCCGAAGGATGGGAAGATCGTGCCGTTCCTGTCGGATTTCTTCGATTTCTCGATCTACATCGATGCCGACGAGAAACTGATCCACGACTGGTACATCGCCCGCTTCATGCGGCTGCGCGACACTGCCTTCCGCAATCCGGATTCCTTCTTCCACCGCTACTCGCAGCTATCGGAAGGGGCGGCGCAGGCGATAGCCGAAGGGTTGTGGATGAACATCAACCTGAAGAACCTGCGTGAGAACATCCTGCCGACACGGCCGCGCGCCGATCTCATCCTGCGCAAGGGGGCCGATCATCTGATCGAGGAAGTGGCGCTTCGCAAGCTTTAGAGCAATTCCAGCAAAAGTGCGAAGCGGTTTTGCGTTCGGAATTGCGCAAAAACAAAAGGTTAGAGAAATTCTACGCTTCGAAGAAAGGCGGAAATGATCTAGACGGATCGCTCAGGCGGTCACGCGGCGCAGGGTCAGGTTGATGCGGCCGCCGTTCTTCAGAAGCGGCGAGGTCTGCGAGTAGATGCGATCGACGCCATGATAGGCAAGGCGGCTTTGTCCGCCCAGTACCAGAACGTCGCCGCTGGCCAGCCTGA
Organism: Aquamicrobium defluvii; assembly: GCF_004363725.1. Classification (GTDB taxonomy): domain Bacteria; phylum Pseudomonadota; class Alphaproteobacteria; order Rhizobiales; family Rhizobiaceae; genus Mesorhizobium; species Mesorhizobium defluvii. Next base: position 61,630 of record NZ_SNZF01000004.1, read on the forward strand.
CCGAAGCGGTCGCTCCGCCCCGCTTGGCAGTGCCCACGCGGAAGCGGCAGTCGTCGCCCAGCGAGACGGACACCACAGGGGCGGAAAAGTCGGTCTCATCGCGGTCCTGATGCAGGCCCATGCGGGCCTTTTCATCGTAGAAATTGACAAGGCAGGCCTGCGGCGGCTTTTCGTGACCGGAAACGTCGCGCCAGATGCCAAGCAGGGTTTCGGGAATCGGCGGCCATGGCACGCCGGTTACCGGATGGGTGGGCTGGTAGCGGTAGCCGCGCTCCCTGTCCGTGACCCAGCCAAGCTCGCCGCAATTGGTCATGCGTACGCTCATTTCCTTGCCCGTGCGGGGCATGGCCGGAACGAAGAGCGGGGCTTCCTGCACAATCTGCCTGATCTCGTCGACCAGTGCGGCCTGCCGTTGCGGTGACAGGTAGAGCGGAAAATGGCGCACGCCTTCCGGCAGGGTGGGCATCGGTCTGTCCATGGCCTTCGGTTATGAACCACTGAAAAGCAGAACGGCGACCCGAAAGCCGCCGTTCCCTCAGAGTGTTTTCCGGTCTCAGCCTTCGAGATCGGGAATGCGCAGCACCTGGCCGGGGTAGATCTTGTCCGGGTGCGTCAGCATCGGCTTGTTGGCCTCGAAGATGACGGTGTATTTCGAAGCCTTGCCCTTGCCGTAATGGGCTTCGGCGATCTTGGAGAGATTGTCGCCCTTCTTGACCGTATAGAATACGGCTTCCCTGACCGTCGCGTCCGGCGTCGCAACCGTCAGTTCGTCGGCCTGCACCTTGGAGACACCCAGCGTATTGCCGACCGCGATGATCGCCTTTTCCAGCGCAGACTGGTCCGCGACCTGACCCTTGAGCACCGCGGTGTCGCCCTGGATCTCGATCTTGACGTCATCGGTGCCGAGCTTGTGGGAGTCGAGTTCCTTCTTCAGTGCGTCCGCATCGGGGGTCTCGTCGTCACCGAAGCCAAGCTTGGCGCCGACATTCTTCACGAAGTCGAAAATGCCCATCGGGGTCTCCTTTTATTAACCATCGTTGTCTTCGCAGCTAATTGAGAAAAATGGAAGACGCGCGGGAATTTTCAATCGCTGTCGACCCTGCCCCGCATTTTTTTCACCACCGATCGGCCTGCCTTGGCCTTCAGCCGGCGTTCCACCGACCCCTTGGTGGGTTTCGTCTTCTTGCGCGGCGGGGGTGGCGGTTCGGCCGCTCTGGCGACAAGTGCCGCCAGCCGCTGTCGGGCGTCGGCGCGGTTCTGCTCCTGCGTGCGAAAGCGCGCGGCTTCGATCACGATGACACCGTCCTTGGTGGCGCGCTGTCCGGCGAGCTTCAGGGTGCGCTCGCGCACACGCTCGGAAAGGCCGCGCGCATTGGCGGCGTCGAAACGCAACTGAACGGCGGTGGCCACCTTGTTGACGTTCTGGCCGCCCGGGCCGGAAGCGCGGATGAATGCCTCTTCCAGCTCGTCGGGATAAATGACGGCTTCCCTGCCGATGACGATGTTGTCCTCGAATGCCATGGGCGCACTCATGCGGCCTGCCGATCAAAAAGAAAAGGCCCGATCGAAACCGGGCCCTTCCGCTTTTCTCATCCGTCCGCCCTTACTCGGCGGCTTCCTGCACCCGTGGAGCCGCGCTCCTGACGGTTGCGTCGACATGGCTCTCGAACTTGCCGAAATTGTCGATGAACATACCGACCAGCTTCGCGGCCTGCCGGTCGTAGCCTTCCTTGTCGGCCCAGGTCGAGCGAGGATCGAGGATCGACTGTTCGACGCCCGGCACCGAAACCGGCACCTCGAAACCGAAGTTCGGGTCGGTGCGGAACTCGACCTGCTTGAGCGAGCCGTCGAGGGCTGCCGTCAGCAGGGCGCGGGTGGCCTTGATCGGCATGCGGCTGCCGACGCCGTAGGCGCCTCCGGTCCAGCCGGTGTTGACGAGCCAGCAATCGACGCCGTGCCCTGCGATCAGCTCACGCAGCAGGTTGCCGTATTCCGACGGGTGGCGCGGCATGAAAGGCGCGCCGAAACAGGTGGAGAAGGTCGCTTCGGGCTCGGTCACCCCGCGCTCGGTGCCGGCCACCTTGGCGGTGTAGCCCGACAGGAAGTGGTACATGGCCTGCGCCGGCGTGAGTTTCGCGATCGGCGGCATCACGCCGAAGGCATCTGCCGTCAGCATGATGATGTTCTTCGGGTGGCTGGCGCGGCCGGTGGCGCTGGCGTTCGGAATGAAATCCAGCGGATAGGCGCAGCGCGTGTTCTCGGTGCGCGATCCGTCGTTGAAGTCCGGCACGCGCTTGTCATCGAGCACGACGTTTTCAAGCACCGTGCCGAAGCGGCGGGTGGTGGCGAAGATTTCGGGTTCCGCCTCGGCGGAAAGACGGATGGTCTTTGCGTAGCAGCCGCCCTCGAAGTTGAAGATGCCGTCCGGGCCCCAGCCATGCTCGTCGTCGCCGATAAGCGTGCGCTTCGGGTCGGCCGAAAGCGTGGTCTTGCCGGTGCCGGAGAGGCCGAAGAACACGGCGGCGTCGCCATCCGGTCCTTCATTGGCCGAGCAATGCATCGGCATGACGCCCTTGGCGGGCAGGATGTAGTTAAGAGCGGTGAACACCGACTTCTTCATCTCGCCGGCATATTGCGTGCCGCCGATCAGCACGATCTTGCGGGTGAGGTCGACGGCGATCAGCGTCTCGCTGCGGCCGCCGTGGCGGGCGTTGTCCGCACGGAAGGACGGCAGGTCGATGATGGTCATTTCCGGAGCGAAACCGGCAATCTCCTCGTCGGCAAGACGGATCAGAAGGTTGCGGATGAACAGCGAATGCCATGCGAACTCGGTGACGACGCGGGTGGGCAGGCAAAGCGAGCGGTCCGCACCGCCGATCAGGTCCTGCACGAACAGGTCCCTGCCGGCGGCGTGCTTCAGGAAATCGGCATAAAGCGCATCGAACTGCGCCGGGGTCATGGCGTTGTTGTTGTCCCACCAGACATGGGCCTCGGTGTTCCCGTCCCGGACGACGAACTTGTCCTTCGGCGAACGGCCCGTGTACTGGCCGGTATCGGCAACCAGCGCGCCATGGGCGGTGAGGCGGGCTTCGCCACGGCGCAGCGCTTCCTCGTAAAGCTCCGCCGGCCCGAGATTGTAATATACCTTGCCGGAGGTGCGAAGGCCGAGCGCATCGAGCCCGAGTGCAGGGTTGCGTTTGCCGATTTCCGACATGGAAGTCCTTTCAATGTCCGCAGATGCGATGAGCGCAAGGCCACCACCACCGAGGCCTTTTCCGGTCAGAAACAGAAAATCCGAATAATATCAAATAATTAATCGATTTAAAAATTTTGAAAGTTGTTTAAATCGTTTAGATGTGTGTAAAACCGTGACGGTGCGCCAGGGTGCGGACCGCTCGTGCCGGATTTTTGCCGGCTGCAAGCGGATATGGCGGCATGGCGCGGTTGAATGGATGCGCCACATTTTGTACCTAATTTGTCCGGCACAAGCCCTTCTGCTTTAGGAAGGGACAACCGCCCATGAGGGAGCCGCTCGAAATGGCAACGATCGCGCTTGTCGACGACGACCGCAACATCCTGACCTCGGTCTCGATAGCCCTGGAATCCGAGGGCTACCGGGTCGAGACCTACACGGACGGCGCGTCGGCGCTGGAGGGGCTGGCCGCCCGTCCGCCGAACCTCGCCATTCTGGATATCAAGATGCCGCGCATGGACGGCATGGAGCTTCTGCGCCGGCTGCGCCAGAAGACCGATCTGCCGGTGATCTTCCTGACTTCCAAGGACGACGAGATCGATGAATTGTTCGGCCTCAAGATGGGCGCCGACGATTTCATCCGCAAGCCGTTCTCGCAGCGGCTGCTGGTCGAGCGCGTCAAGGCCGTGCTGCGCCGCGCCGGTGCGCGCGAAACCGCTGCGAAGTCTCCCAACCAGCAGACCCGCTCGCTGGAGCGCGGCCAGCTCGTCATGGACCAGGAGCGCCACACCTGCACCTGGAAGGGGCAGCCGGTGACGCTGACCGTGACCGAGTTCCTCATCCTGCACTCGCTGGCGCAGCGGCCGGGTGTCGTCAAGAGCCGTGACGCGCTGATGGATTCGGCCTATGATGAGCAGGTCTATGTGGACGACCGCACCATCGACAGCCACATCAAGCGGCTGCGCAAGAAGTTCAAGGCGGTGGACGACGATTTCGACATGATCGAAACGCTGTACGGTGTCGGCTACCGCTTCAAGGAAGCGTAGCACCGCAACGGGGGCCGCAGGGCCATGGCCATGGAAGCACAACTGAGGAAGACGGCCGGCACCGCAAGGCGTCCGGCCCGTCGTCTTTCGGTTCTGTCGCGGGTGACGGTGCCGATTCGCCGCTTCCTCGGCCATCATTTCTTTTCCAGCCTCACGCGCCGCATCCTGTTCGTCAATCTCGCGGGCCTCGCGGTGATGGTGACGGGCATCCTCTATCTCAACACTTTCCGCGACGGCCTGATCGACGCGCGGGTCGAAAGCCTGATGACGCAGGGCGAGATCATCGCCGGCGCCATCGCCTCTTCGGCCACGATCGAAACCGATTCGATCAGCATCGATCCCGAGAAGCTGCTGGAACTTCAGGCGGGGGAGAGCCTCGCGCCCGGTTCCGATCAGCTCGACAACCTCGATTTCCCCATCAACCCCGAGCGCGTCGCGCCGCTGCTGCGGCGGCTGATCTCGCCCACCAAGGTTCGCGCCCGCGTCTATGACCGCGACACGGTGCTGCTGCTCGATTCGCGGCGGCTTTATTCGCGCGGCCAGATCCTGCGCTACGATCTGCCGCCGGTGGACGAAGACGAGCCGAACTTTCTGGAGCGGGCGGAGAAGTTTGTCTTCGATCTGTTCCGCAACCGCGACCTGCCGGTTTACCACGAGCAGCCGGGCGGCAACGGCGCGGCCTATCCCGAAGTGATGAAGGCGCTGACCGGAAGCCCCTCGACCATCGTGCGCATTTCCGAGAAGGGCGAGCAGGTGGTTTCTGTCGCAGTTCCGATCCAGCGCTTCCGCGCCGTGCTCGGCGTGCTGATGCTGTCCACGGAAGGCGACATCGACAAGATCGTGGCGGCCGAGCGCAAGGCGATCCTGCGTGTGTTCGCCATCGCGGCCATGGTGACCGCGCTGATGTCGCTGCTTCTGGCCTCCACCATCGCCAATCCGCTGCGCCGGCTGGCGGCGGCGGCCGTGCGCGTGCGCCGCGGGGTCAAGAATCGCGAGGAAATCCCGGACTTCTCCGACCGTCAGGACGAGATCGGCAATCTGTCCGTGGCCCTGCGCGACATGACCAACGCGCTTTATGCGCGCATCGACGCCATCGAAAGCTTCGCAGCCGATGTCAGCCACGAGCTGAAGAACCCTCTCACCTCGCTGCGCAGCGCGGTAGAGACGTTGCCGCTAGCGAAGAGCGAGGCATCGCGCGAGCGGCTGCTGGAGGTGATCCAGCACGATGTGCGCCGCCTCGACCGGCTGATCACCGACATTTCCGACGCCTCGCGCCTCGATGCCGAACTCGCCCGCGAGGACGCGGGCAGCGTGGACCTGAAGAACTTCCTCACCGACCTCGTCGCCGTTTCACGAGAGGCGTCGCGGCACAAGAAGCCGGTCGATATACAGCTCCACGTCGCAGCCCTGCCGCAGGGCGCGAAGGGCTATCGTGTCACCGGCCATGAATTGCGGCTGGGACAGGTCATCACCAACCTGATCGAGAATGCGCGGTCCTTCGTGCCGGACGAGCATGGCGTCATCGCCATCTCGCTCGAACGGTCGGGCGATTCCCATATCATCACCATAGACGACAACGGGCCAGGCATCCGCGCCGACGCGTTCGAGCGCATCTTCGAGCGCTTCTACACGGATCGTCCGTCCAGCGAGGCGTTCGGCCAGAACTCCGGCCTCGGCCTGTCGATCAGCCGGCAGATCATCGAGGCGCATGGCGGCACGCTCACGGCCGAGAACGTTCCGGGCACCAAGCCGGGCGAGGTAAGGGGCGCGCGCTTCACCATCACCCTGCCGGTCGAGCTGTGAGCGCATCGGGCACGTCCGCGCCGGTCAATGTTCACGGCACCGCTGTTGTGCTGGGCGACCGCGGCATCCTCATAACCGGCCCGTCGGGTTCGGGCAAAAGCACGCTGGCACTGGAACTGATCGGGCGTTTCGGCAGTCATGGGCGCTTCGCGCGGCTGGTGGCCGACGATCAGCTTTTCGTGAAAGGCATGGCCGGGCGGCTGGTTTGCCAGGCGCCGCCGGCGATCGCCGGTCTGGTCGAGGTGCGGGGCCTTGGTCCGTGCCCGATCGGGGTGGAAGCAGCGGCCGTGGTCGACCTCGTCGTGCGGCTTGTGCCCGGGGACGAACTGGCGCGGGTGCAGGAAGAGGCCGCCGAGGTGATCGCCGGCTGTACCTTGCCGGTGATCGACCTGCCTGCCCGAAACGTGATTTCCGCTGCACAAATGCTTATATGCTGGCTTGGAATGCCGCCTTTCCAGGCGGTTTAATGCTGCGCTGCGGCAAAATGGCCCGTCAAGGCGCACTTTAGGGCTTGTCAACGCGCTGCGTCTCGACAAGATAGCGCACCCATGCCGCCGGGGGTGGCGAGTATAATGAGCGCTTGTGAAGGGGCCATGACGGGAGCCATCCAACGATGATCGGACTCGTGCTCGTCACGCACGGTCGACTGGCCGAAGAGTTCCGCTACGCACTGGAACATGTGGTCGGTCCTCAGGACCATGTCGCTACGGTGTCGATAGGTGCCGATGACGACATGGAGCAGCGCCGCCGCGATATCGTCGAGGCGGTGGCCGATGTGGACACCGGAACCGGTGTGATCGTGCTGACCGACATGTTTGGCGGCACACCTTCCAACCTCGCCATTTCGGTCATGGAGGCCGGCCGCACCGAGGTGATTGCCGGCATGAACCTGCCGATGCTGATAAAGCTGTCGAGCGTGCGCAAGAACGACGACATGGATGCGGCGCTGGAGGAGGCTCAGGCCGCCGGGCGCAAGTACATCAATGTCGCCAGCCAGCTTCTGGCCAGCAAATGAGCGCCGGGCTGGACAATATGGAAGAACTGGCGCGCGACGTCAAAATCGTCAACCAGCGTGGCCTGCATGCCCGGGCTTCGGCCAAGTTCGTGCGGATGGTCAGCGCCTTCGATGCCGAGATATCCGTCGAGAAGGACGGCATGCGCGTCGGTGGCACGTCGATCATGGGCCTGATGATGCTGGCGGCAAGTCCCGGCTGTTCGGTGCGGGTGATCGCGAGGGGGCCGGAAGCTGCGGCCGCGCTCGACGCGCTGGCCGAGCTGATCTCCAACCGGTTTGGCGAAGAGTGCTGAGCGCCGATCCTTCGCTTTGACGATCCGGGCCGACGCTAGATCATTTCATCGCTTCACGGAATCGATGAAATGATCTATCTGTTTGTTTCTAATGCATTTATGCGACGCCAAACGTTTCCATTTGGCTGCAAAATGCTCTACGGCTCCAGTTCGACATCCCAGTAGAGGAAGTCCATCCAGCTTTCGTGCAGATGGTTGGGCGGGAAGAGCCGGCCGTTGTTATGAAGGTCCTGGACGGTGGGGCGGTAGGGCTTCTGCCGAGGCCACATTCTGGCCTGTGACGGCAGCATGCCCCCTTTGCGCAGATTGCAGGGGGAACAGGCGGCGACTATGTTCTCCCACGTCGTCGTGCCGCCACAACGACGTGGGATGACGTGGTCGAAAGTGAGATCCTCGGTCGTGTTGCAGTACTGGCAGCGGAAACGATCGCGCAGGAACACGTTGAAGCGGGTGAATGCCGGATAGCGCGATGGCTTCACATAGGTCTTGAGGCAGACCACGCTCGGAAGCTTCATCGAGAAGCTGGGCGACGAAATGGCCTGCTCATATTCGGCGACGATGTTGACGCGGTCGAGGAACACCGCCTTGATGGCGTCCTGCCACGACCACAGCGACAGGGGATAGTAGCTGAGCGGACGATAATCCGCGTTCAGCACCAGTGCGGGAAGCCCATCCGGAGATACGGCGACCGTCACCTGTCCAACCTCCTCTGCCCTGTCTCTGCTCTGGATGTCGCGGATAGTGTACGCCTCCCATGACAGTCATGTGAAGCGGATTATGCGCATCCAACCCTCCCAAACATGCGTGTTTGAAGCGCTTTTTTGCACTCTCAGGCTGGCGGAGCGGCCTCGCGGCCCCGCAACTCGCGATAGTAGGCCCAGAACAGGCGCGCCGCGACGCCCCGCCACGGGCGCCATGATTCGGCCAGCCTGAGAAGCTCCTTTTCGCCCGGGCGCGGGTCGATGGCCAGGGCATGGCCGACAGCGGTCTGCAAGGCGACATCGCGGGCGGGGAAGATGTCGGGATGGCCGGCGGCGAACAGCAGATAGCAGTCCGCCGTCCATGTGCCGATGCCGGCAATGGCGGTGAGGAGCCGGTGCGCCTCGCCTGCATCAAGCAGGCAGAGCCCGTCGAGGTCGAGCCCGTCCGCCACGGCCTGTGCCGCCGCCAGCAGCCCGCGCTGCTTGGGGCGCGACAGGCCGGCCGTGCGGAAGACGTCCTCGCCGGCATCCAGAACCGCCTGCGGCGTCAGGGGATCGAGCAGCGTGGTCAGCCGGCCGAATATGGCGTCGGCGCTGGCGCGCGATACCTGCTGGGACACGAGGACCGAGGCGAGGCTGCGGAAGCCGGGCTCGGACAGCCGCAGCGGAACGTCGCCTGCCTTTGCCCGAACCACCTCAAGCCGGCGATCCAGATGGCACAGCGCGTCGAGGCCCAGCGCGATATGTTCGGTCGTTTCGATGCGTTGCATATGATGCCCGTGCCTTCCGGGGAGAGCTTGTGTGCGTTGATGTCCCGGAGTAGCAATCGCCGCAAGAGCACAACAATCCGATTGCCACCGGATGACAGGATCGACATTCCGTTTCGCGCCGAGCCCCAATGGCGAACTGCATCTGGGCCATGCCTTCTCGGCATTGCTCAACAGCGATCTGGCTCGGGCCCGTGACGGACGACTGCTTCTGCGCATCGAGGACATCGACGTCACCCGCTGCACGCCCGAATATGAGGCCGGCATCTATGAGGACCTGCGCTGGCTGGGCGTTGAATGGGAGGAGCCCGTACGGCGTCAGTCCGATCATTTCGGCGAGTACGAACAGGCGTTGGCGCACCTCATCCGCGAGGAACTCGTCTATCCGGCCTTCATGAGCCGGGGCGAGATCAGGGCCCACATTGCCGCCCGGCCCGATGGCGGCCGCAACTGGCCGCGCGATCCGGATGGCGCGCCGCTTTATCCCGGTCCCGAAAGGGAACTCAGCGTCAAGGAAAGGCGGCAGCGAATGGAGGCTGGCCAGCCTTTCGCATGGCGGCTGGACGCGGCAGCGGCAATGGCGCGGATCGCCGGGCCCCTCTCATGGCGGGAATATGAGGATGACAGCCTCGCCCGGATCGGCAATGTCGAGGCCGATGCGCAAGCATGGGGCGATGTCATTCTTGCCCGGCGCGAAATCCCGACCAGCTATCACCTTTCGGTGGTGCTTGACGACGCCTTGCAGGGAGTGACCCACGTGGTGCGGGGCAGGGACCTTTACCATGCCACGGCAATCCAGCGGCTTTTGCAGGAACTCCTCGGCCTGCCGCCGCCGCGCTACCGGCATCACCGCCTGATCGTCGATGCCGAAGGGCGCAAGCTGTCGAAGAGCCTGCGGCACACCGGGCTTGCAGCGCTGCGCGCCGGCGGGAAGACGCCTGACGACGTCAGACAGTTGGTGGGCCTGTAGGGCATCGGACCGAAAAGTGGGATCCGGTTTTCGGTGGCTCCCATGCTCTGTCAATAACCCACATCGCCGTGCGTCCGAACGGACGCACGGCGATGTGGGGCCGATGGCCTACCGGTTTTCCTTTGCCTGACACGGCTTGCACCGCTAAGCGGTGGAAAAATGCTGCCGGTATCGACCGGCTGAAGGGTTTGCGATGAAGCGTCTCATTCCCCCGCTGTTCGTCGTGTTGTGGGCGACCGGTTTCATCGGCGCGCGCTATGCCATGCCGTGGGCGGAGCCATTTGCCTTTCTCGGTGCGCGTTTCGTCATCGCGGCGATCGTTTTCGCCCTGCTGATCGCGGCTCTGGGCGCGCGCAGGCTGCCGGGCCGCACGGCCCTTCATGTCGCCGGAGCCGGGGCGCTGATGCATGGCGTTTATCTGGGCGGCGTGTTCTGGGCGATCCACAAGGGCATGCCCGCGGGCCTGTCCGCGCTGGTGGTCGGGCTCCAGCCGCTCATCACGGCGGTTCTGGCAGGACAGTTCCTTGGCGAGAAGATCGAGCCGCGCCACTGGCTGGGGCTCGGCATCGGTCTGGCTGGCGTCGTCATCGTGTTGTGGCCGAAGCTCGGGGTGGCAGGCAGCGGCATCACCGCCGCGACGCTCGGCGCATCGGTGCTGTCGGTCATCGCCATCAGCGCCGGCACGATCTGGCAGAAGCGGCACGGCTCGGGCGGCGATCTGGTGACCGGAACCTTCTGGCAATATGTCGGTGGAGCGGCTGTGGCCGTGCTGGCTTCGCTGCTGTTCGAGACGCGCACGGTCGTGCTCAACGGGGAACTGGTCTTCGCCATGGCCTGGCTGGTTCTGGTGCTGTCTGTCGGCGCGATCTTCCTGCTGATGATCCTCATCCGCGACGGCGAGATGTCGAAGGTCGGCTCGCTGTTCTATCTGGTGCCGGCCGTGACCGCGTTGATGGCGTGGGTGCTGTTCGATGAGAGCCTGACGCCCGTGCAGATCGCAGGCATGGCCGTCACCATGCTCGGCGTCGGGCTGGCCACGGCCCGCTCGCCGCGAACTCAGCCCACGACCCGGGCGCGCGCCTCCAGATAGCGGCTGATGGCGGCATTCAGTTCGCCGCCGAGGATGAAGATCGCCGAAAGGATGTAGAGGAACACCACGGCGATCATGATGGAAGCAAGGCCGGCATAGGTCGAGGCATAGGACGAGAAATTGTCGATATAGGTGGCGAACACGATCGATCCGACAAACCATGCGACCAGCGTGAAGGCGATGCCGGGCAGGATGGACACGAAGGTGCGCCGCCCCGCGGGTAGCCAGACATGCACGGCGATCAGCCCGCCGATGATCACCGCGGCGGCGACCGTGTAGCGCCAGAAGGTGATCGTGCCCATGTAGGGAGCGATCCATTCGAACCGCGCCTCGGCCAGCCGCGCCAGCAGCGGCGCGAAAACCAGAAGCACGCTGATGGCGAGGAAGACGGCCGATCCGATCAGCACGAAGACGAGGCTCTGAACCCGGCGGTAGATGATGCCCCGGTTTTCCAGAACGCGATAGGCCCGGTTGAGCGAGGTGCGCAGCGCCTCGATGCCGTTGGAGGCGAAGAACGCGGCCAGAACCACGCCATAGGTGAGAAGGTCCGTGCGCTGCACGGTGAGTACGTTCAGCACCTCGCGCGCGATCGGTTCGGCAATCTGCTCCGGCCATGTGTCGAAGACCAGATGCACCGCCGTATCCGCAAAGGCCTGCGCGCCGAGAAATGAGGCCAGCGTCGTGGCGAAGATCAGGAACGGGAACAGCGCCATCAGCGCGGAGATGGCCAGGTGACTGGCCATGGCCCAGCCGTCGTCATTGTTGAAATGCCCGAGCGCGTCGTAGAGGACACGTTTGACGGCTGCGATCCTGCGTAGCAATGGTATGTCCCGCGATTGAATCGAAGCCGCGAATATGGGAAGGGTTGGCCCCGAAAGACAAGCCCCGGGGACGAATGGCCGGTCACGCAGCAGACTTACCCACCATCATCGTCACGGGGGCATCGTCCGGCATCGGGGCCCATTGCGCGCGCGCGCTGAAGGCAGACGGCTGGCGGGTGTTCGCCACGGCGCGCAAACGGCAGGACATCGAGGCGTTGCAACATGAAGGCTTCGAGGCATTCTATCTCGATTATCGCGAACCGGAATCGATCGCGGCGCTTGTGTCCGCCGTGATGGAGCGCACCGGCGGGCGGCTGGACGCGCTCTACAACAACGGCGCCCATGCGCAGGCCGGCGCGGTCGAGGATCTGCCGGTCGATGCGCTGCGCGAGCAGTTCGAGGCCAATGTCTTCGGCTGGCACGACCTCACCCGCCGTGTCCTGCCCGCGATGCGGGCGCAGGGGCATGGCCGGCTGGTCCATTGTTCTTCCATACTCGGCCTGATGCCGGCGCGCCTGCGCGGCGCCTATTGCGCGTCGAAGCATGCGGTGGAAGGGCTGATGCTGGCGTTGCGCATGGAACTGGAGGGCAGCGGCATCCATGTCTCGCTGATCGAGCCCGGTCCCGTGACCTCCGGCATTCACAGGAACGGCATGACCTGGTTCCTGAAACATGTCGACTACGGCAATTCGCATTACCGTGACGATTACCGGGCGCAGCTTGCGCAGGTCCGGGACGACGGCGAGAGGGCGCGGTCAGATCCGCAGGTGGTCTACAAGGCGCTCCGACATGCGCTTGTGTCGCGGAGCCCCCGCCCGCACTATGTGGTAACCATGCCTGCCAGGCTGGGTATGCTGATGAAACGCCTGCTGCCTGCCGGCATGCTCTATCGAATCCTCTCGAAAGCGGCCTGACCGATACTGCCCGACACAGAAACCGGACATTTTTCCATGACAACCGTCTTCAACATCATCGCCGTCATCTTCATGTTCGCTGTGGTCGTGGTCCTTATCCGCGGCCTCATCAACATGATGCGCGGCGGTTCGGGCAATACGTCCAACAAGCTGATGCAGGCGCGCATCATCCTTCAGTTCGTGGCGCTGGTTTTCCTGCTGCTCGCAGTCTATTTCGCGGGCAGGTAGCATTCCCCGGAGCATGGCATGGTCAGGCTGAACAAGATTTACACCCGCACCGGAGACAAAGGCACCACCGGTCTCGGCAGCGGCGAGCGGCGGCTCAAATGCGACCAGCGGGTGGAGGCTTACGGCGCCGTCGACGAGGCAAACGCCTGCATCGGCATGGCGCGCGTGCACACCGCCGCTTCCAGTCCCGAAATCGACGCCATGCTCGGCCGCATCCAGAACGACCTGTTCGATCTCGGGGCCGACCTGTCGACACCCGACACCGGCAGGAAGCTCGACTACGAGCCATTGCGCATCGTCGCCTCGCAGGTCGAGCGTGTGGAGCGTGACATCGATCTCCTGAACAGGGATCTCCAGCCTCTGCGCTCCTTCGTGCTGAACGGCGGCACGCCGGCTGCCGCCGCGCTGCATCTGGCCCGCACGGTCGCGCGCCGCGCAGAGCGCGAGATGGTGGCGCTGGCGCAGGTCGAGGGCGAGCATGTCAACCCGGAAGGCATCCGCTACATCAACCGCGTGTCGGACCTGCTGTTCGTGGCCGCAAGGGCGGTCAATGACAACGGAAACGCCGATGTGCTATGGGTTCCGGGCAAGAACCGCTGAGAGACCGTTCGTCGACTCTGTCGTAGCGGCAGTCCGATGGCGTTTTACGCGCTTCCGCTGCGCACCGACCGACAGCCGGCTGCTCTGCGGTTTCCGAAACCATCGCGGCATGGCTTGCCGGAGGGGGTTTCGAAACAGTCTGTGAAGCCGCGGTTGCAGGAGCCCCATGTTCATTCCGCTGCATGACACCAACCGTCTGCGCCACATCAGGTTTCCCTGCGTGACGATCGGGCTGATCGCGCTCAACATCCTCGTCTATTGTACGACCACGCTGGGCGGCGAGGATTTTTCCAACGCCGCCATGCTCGGTTTCGGCTTCATCCCTTCCGTGGTCCATCATTATGCCGAACTGGCGCCGCAGTTCGTCGTGATGCCGGAGCGCTGGAGTTACCTCACCTACTCGTTCCTGCATCTCGATATCCTGCACCTGGGCGGCAACATGCTGTTCCTGTGGGTGTTCGGCGACAATGTCGAGGATGCCATGGGGCATCTGCGTTTTCTTGCCTTCTATCTGCTGAGCGCCGCAGGCGGCGCGCTCTTGCACGGGCTGGTGGCGCCGGAATCGCAGGCGCCGCTGATCGGAGCCTCGGGCGCCGTGGCCGGTGTCGTGGCGGCCTATCTCCTGCTTTATCCGCGCAACAAGGTCTGGATACTCGCCCTTGCGCGCATACCCGTGCGCGTGCCTGCCTGGTGGGCACTGGCGGCGTGGGTTGCCTTGCAGTTCGTGATGTTCCTCGGCATGTCCGAGGATCAGATCTCATGGGCCTGCCATGTCGGGGGCGTGCTCGCGGGTGCGGCGATGGTCGTCGTTTTCAAGCGCCGTGACGTGCCGCTGCTCGCTTCACCCGAGGCAGTCGCCGAAGACGCGACGTCCGCAACGGCCGGCAATGTGGAGGTTGCCGAAAGCAAACCGGCTTCACGCTGGGGAAGACAGTAGAGCTGCGGCATTTCAACCGATTTTGTTTGCACTGCACATATTGACGGGTCTGGAGGCCCAAACTACGGTTCGGCTCGCCTGCGGAAGCCCTGCCGCCACTACAGGTCGCCGAATAGCGGTAGATTGGCGCTGGTATGTCGGCTTTGGACAATTTTGACAGGGAAAGCGCTGTTATTGCGCCCCCAATGAAATCTCGAGAGGTGAGTGCAACATGAAAGTTCTCGTCCCCGTCAAGCGGGTTGTGGATGCGAATGTGAAGGTTCGCGTGAAGGCGGACGGCAGCGGTGTTGAGCTTGCCAATGTGAAGATGGCGATGAACCCGTTCGACGAGATCGCGGTCGAGGAGGCGATCCGCCTGAAGGAAGCCGGCAAGGTGACAGAGATCGTCGTCATCTCCATCGGCCCGCAGCAGGCGCAGGAAACGTTGCGCACGGCGCTGGCCATGGGTGCAGACCGCGCCATTCTGGTGAAGGTGGACGAGACGGTCGAGCCGCTTGGCGTGGCCAAGGTGCTCAAGGGCGTGGTCGAGGCCGAGCAGCCCGGTCTCGTCGTCATGGGCAAGCAGGCGATCGACGACGATTCGAACCAGACCGGCCAGATGCTGGCTGCCCTTCTGGGCTGGGCACAGGGCACCTTCGCCTCGAAGGTCGAGCTCGACGGCGACAAGGCCAGGGTGACGCGCGAAGTCGACGGCGGGTTGCAGACGGTGGAACTGAAGCTGCCGGCAATCGTGACCACGGACCTTCGCCTCAACGAGCCGCGCTATGCTTCGCTGCCCAACATCATGAAGGCCAAGAAGAAGCCGCTGGACGAGAAGAGCCCGGCCGATTTCGGCGCTGACGTCGCTCCCCGCCTGAAGGTTGTCAAGACCGAAGAGCCGGGCGGCCGCAAGGCGGGCGTCAAGGTAGGATCCGTCGCCGAGCTGGTGGACAAGCTGAAGAACGAAGCCGGCGTACTGTAAGCGAAGCGGAAAAGGGATAACACAATGGCAATTCTTCTTATCGCCGAACATGACAACGCTTCGCTGTCGGACCAGACGGCCAAGGCGCTCTCCGCCGCTCTCCAGATCGGCCCCGACGTCGACGTTCTGGTCGCCGGCAAGGGCGCGAAAGCCGCTGCCGACGCCGCTGCAAAGCTCAAGGGCGTGCGCAAGGTGCTTCTGGCCGAGGCCGACGAACTGGCCGAGCGCCTGGCCGAGCCGTTCGCGGCGCTGATCGTCTCTCTGGCAGGCAACTACGACACCATCGTCGCGCCGGCGACCTCGTCGGGCAAGAACGTCGCCCCGCGCGTTGCCGCCCTGCTCGATGTCGCGCAGGTCTCGGAGATCATCGAGGTTGTGTCGCCCGACACCTTCAAGCGTCCTATCTATGCCGGCAACGCCATCCAGACCGTGCAGTCGACGGAGCCGAAGAAGGTCATCACCGTGCGCACCGCCTCCTTCCAGGCTGCGCCCGAAGGCGGCTCGGCCACGGTCGAGAACGTTTCCGCTGCCGCCAATCCGGGCGTGTCCTCCTTCGTGGAGAACAAGCTGTCGGAGAGCGACCGTCCGGAACTGACCTCCGCGAAGATCATCATCTCGGGCGGCCGCGCGCTTGGCTCGGCCGAGAAGTTCCAGGAGGTGATCCTGCCGCTGGCCGACAAGCTGGGTGCGGCCGTTGGCGCTTCCCGCGCTGCCGTGGACGCCGGCTATGCCCCCAACGACTGGCAGGTCGGCCAGACCGGCAAGGTGGTTGCGCCCGACCTCTACATCGCCTGCGGCATCTCCGGCGCCATCCAGCATCTGGCCGGCATGAAGGACTCCAAGGTGATCGTCGCCATCAACAAGGACGAGGAAGCCCCCATCTTCCAGGTGGCGGACTACGGCATCGTCGGCGATCTCTTCACCATCCTGCCGGAACTCGAAAAGGCGCTTTGACCGCAACACGCAGAGCGTATTAAACTGTGAAGGACGGGGTAGACGAAGTCGCCCCGTCCTTTTAGTTTGCGCTGCACAAATTTCAGTCAGACGGGGTCAGGAATGAGCAAGATCGGAACGGTCGGCATCGTCGGAGCGGGACAGATGGGTGGCGGCATCGCCCATGTCTCCGCCTTGTCGGGCTTCGATGTGCTGGTTTACGACATCTCGTCGGACCGCATAGAGAAGGGGCTGGCCACGATCAGCGGCAACATGGCCCGGCAGGTGTCGTCGGGCAAGCTCGACGAGCAGGTGCGCAAGGATGCGCTCCCGCGTATCTCCGCGGCCCACTCCATGTCCGATCTCGCCGCTGCCGACCTCGTCATCGAGGCTGCGACCGAGGACGAGGCGGTCAAGCGCAAGATCTATGCCGAGCTTTGCCCGCAATTGAACCCGACGGCGATCCTCGCCACCAACACATCCTCGATCTCCATCACCCGGCTGGCTGCGCAGACCGACCGCCCGGAGCGCTTCATCGGCATTCATTTCATGAATCCGGTTCCGGTCATGAAGCTGGTGGAACTGGTGCGCGGTATCGCCACCGCGGACCAGACTTTCGAGGCGGCCAAGGCCTATGTGAACCAGCTCGACAAGACGATCACGGTGTCGGAGGATTTCCCGGCATTCATCGTCAACCGCATCCTGCTGCCGATGATCAACGAGGCCATCTACACCCTCTATGAAGGCGTGGGTTCGGTGGAAGCCATCGATACGGCGATGCGGCTCGGCGCGAACCATCCGATGGGCCCGCTGCAGCTTGCCGACTTCATCGGTCTCGACACCTGCCTGTCGATCATGCAGGTGCTGCATGACGGCCTGTCGGACTCGAAGTATCGTCCGTGTCCGCTGCTGGTGAAATATGTCGAGGCCGGCTGGTTGGGCCGCAAGACCGGACGCGGCTTCTACGATTACCGCGGCGAGCATCCGGTGCCGACGCGCTGAGGCGTCATTCTCTCCGGATATTCGCCTGCCTTTTGGGGGGGAGGGGGCGTGGCTATTCGATGCAGATGGTTGCCGCTGGTCGCGGCGGGTCTCTGGATGTGGCCGACAGCGCCGGTCCCGGCGCAGACGAAGATCGGCGATGCCGACATGTCCGCGCTGGAGGGCAGTTGCAACAGACTTGTCATTGGCTCCCTCGATCTTACGGATGCCTGCTCCGGGAAACTGTTGAGCGTCGCCTATCCCGACGGCCGGGTGGGCTTTTATTTCGTTCTGAATGACGGCAGGATCGTTACGTTCACGGGCATGGATGGCGACAATCCAACCCCCGATACCGATGTCGTCAATCTGGACAGGTTGATCATGACGCGCAAGGACACGCCCGACCAGCCGGACGTGTCCGGTGTATCGGGGACTTGCGCATTCGGAAATCCGTTCAGGGGCGCGATGACGGTTTCATGCGAAGGCAGCCTGCCTGAGGGCATCGGCTTTACCGGCAGCTTCACGACGGACGGACAGCCGCCGAAATAAACGAAAGCGCGCATTTTCATGCGCGCTTCAGGATAACGGGGTTCGGCCGGTGGAAAGGAACTGTGCCTGTCAGGCAAAAGCGCCGTGGCAGTGCTTGTACTTCTTTCCGGACCCGCAGGGGCATGCCTCGTTGCGGCTGACCTTGCCCCACGTCGCGGGGTCGGCTGGATCGCGATCCTCGGGGGCAACCGCAGCGGTCGTCTCCGTCCGCATCAGCACAGCCGAATCACCGAAATCGTCCTCGCCGGTGGTGGCGTCGATGTGCTGCCCATGCGCCTCGGGCGCCTGCGGGGGAGGAGCATCGGCGGCCTGTCTGACCAGTTCGACCCGCATAAGCTGCGCCGTGACGGCCTGACGCAGATTGCCGAGCATGGCCTGGAACAGCTCGAAGGCCTCGCCCTTGTATTCCTGCAGGGGATCGCGCTGGGCGTAGCCGCGGAATCCGATCACCGAGCGCAGATGGTCGAGATTGACGATGTGCTCGCGCCACAGATGGTCGAGCGTCTGCAGAACGATGGAGCGCTCGACATAGTTCATCACGTCGGGGCCGAAGCGCTCGGCCCGGTCTTTTGCAGCCGCGTCGGCGGCTTCGGTGATGCGCTGGCGGATGTCTTCCTCGGCGATCCCCTCTTCCCGGGCCCATTCCTCGACCGGCAGGTCGAGATTGAGATACTGGGCGACCTCGGCCTTGAGGCCGGTCAGGTCCCATTGTTCGGGATAGGCGTTTTCGGGAATGGCCTTGTTGACGATCTCCTCGATGACGCCCGCGCGCATCTCGGCAATGGTCTCGCCAAGTCCCTCGCCGTCCATCAGTGCGAGGCGCTGCTCGAACACCACCTTGCGCTGGTCGTTGGCGACGTCGTCATATTTAAGCAGGTTCTTGCGGATGTCGAAGTTGCGGGCCTCGACCTTGGTCTGCGCCTTTTCCAGCGCCTTGTTGATCCACGGATGGATGATGGCCTCGTCTTCCTTCAGGCCGAGCTTCTGGAGCATGCCGTCCATGCGCTCGGAGCCGAAGATGCGCATCAGGTCGTCCTGGAGCGAGAGGTAGAACTTGGAGCGGCCGGGGTCGCCCTGACGGCCGGAGCGGCCGCGCAACTGGTTGTCGATGCGGCGCGATTCATGGCGTTCGGTGGCCAGGACGTAGAGGCCGCCGGCGGCCAGCGCCTGCTCCTTCAGCCGGGCCACGTCATCGCGGATGGCCTTCTCGCGCGCCTCGCGCTCGGGACCGGCGGGCATGTCGCCCAGTTCTTCCTCGATGCGCATGTCGGCATTGCCGCCGAGCTGGATGTCGGTGCCGCGGCCGGCCATGTTGGTGGCGATGGTGATCGCGCCGGGCTTGCCGGCCTGGGCGACGATGGCCGCCTCGCGCTCATGGTGGCGGGCGTTGAGCACCTCGAACTCTTTCAGCCCTTCCTTCTTCAGCCGGTCGGCCAGATATTCGGATTTCTCGATGGAGGTGGTCCCGACCAGGATGGGCTGGCCCTTGGCCCGCGCGTCTTTGATCTCCTTGACGATCGCCCGGTACTTCTCCTCGACCGTGCGATACACCTCGTCGTCCTCGTCGATGCGCTGGACGGGCAGGTTGGTCGGGATCTCGGTGACTTCCAGCCCGTAGATGTTGCCGAATTCCTCCGCCTCGGTCAGCGCCGTGCCGGTCATGCCCGAAAGCTTCCCGTACATGCGGAAGTAGTTCTGGAACGTCACGGAAGCCAGCGTCTGGTTCTCCGGCTGGATCTGGACGTGCTCCTTGGCCTCCAGCGCCTGATGCAGGCCCTCGGAATAGCGGCGGCCGGGCATCATGCGGCCGGTGAACTCGTCGATGATGACGATCTCGCCATCGCGCACGATGTAGTCCTTGTCGCGCTGGAAGAGGCGGTGGGCCTTCAGCGCGTTGTTGACGTGGTGGACCATGGCGACGTTCTCGACGTCGTAGAGCGATTCGCCCTTGAGCAGGCCGGCGCCGCGCAGCATGCCTTCCAGCTTCTCGGTGCCTTCCTCGGTGAAGATGGCGGTCTTCTGCTTCTCGTCGACCTCATAGTCTTCCGGCTTGAGCTGGATGATGAAGGTGTCGACGGTGTTGTACATCTCCGAGCGGTCCTCGAGCGGACCGGAGATGATGAGCGGCGTGCGCGCCTCGTCGATGAGGATGGAGTCCACCTCGTCGACGATGGCGTAGTTGTGGCCGCGCTGGACCATCTGCGCACGCTCATATTTCATGTTGTCGCGAAGATAGTCGAAACCAAGCTCGTTGTTGGTGGCATAGGTGATGTCGCAGGCATAGGCCGCGCGCCGTTCCTCGTCGGAGAGGCCGTGGACGATGATGCCGACGGTCAGGCCGAGGAACCGATGGAGCTTGCCCATCCAGTTCGCGTCGCGCGAGGCGAGGTAATCGTTGACCGTAACGACGTGAACGCCCTTGCCGGTAAGGGCGTTGAGGTAGGTCGGCAAGGTGGCGACCAGCGTCTTGCCTTCACCGGTGCGCATCTCGGCGATGCCGCCATTGTGCAGCACCATGCCGCCGATCATCTGGACGTCGAAGGGGCGCATGCCCAGAACGCGGCGGGCGGCTTCGCGAACGGTGGCGAAGGCCGGCACCAGAAGATCGTCGAGCGCGGCACCTTCGGCAAGCTGCTTGCGGAACTCGTCGGTGCGTGCCCGGAGCTGTTCGTCGGAGAGAGCCTTGAGTTCATCCTCGAGCGCGGCTATTGCCGCCACCCGGGCTTTGGCCGCCTTGATGCGCCGATCGTTTGATGAGCCGAAGATCTTACGGGCGAGACCGCCAAGACTGACCATGAAATGGCCCTTTCGATTGCAATCCTGAGTATCGCGGCGGAAGCCGGATTGCTCCGTCATATCCACCTTTGCGCATAGGGAATACCATAAACCGCAATGAAAACGGTTATGGACGCAAAGTCGTGGGACAGATAAGAGTCGGCACCACCGATGTCAACGGCGCGATCTTTTTCACGCGGGTGCGCGGAATTCCGCCACATTTTCGCTGACTGAAAGTGCTTAACCTGTCTGCAATCTCCACCGGAGTTCTTTCATGCCCTTTTCTTATCGCCGCGTCACGCTCGCCAGCCTCGGTCTGGCGGTGAGCCTGTCCGCTCTGGCAGCGGCTCCGCTCGCGGCCCAGGAGCAGGCTCCCGCCGCGCAGGCGACCGAAGCGCCCGCGCCTGTCGATCCGAAGGCCGTGGTGGCCACCGTCGACGGACAGCCGATCACCGAGGCCGATCTGGAACTGGCGCAGAACGAGCTTGCCCAGCAGTTCGCACAGCTTCCGGAAGCGCAGCGCCGGGCTGCGGCCCTGTCGGCGGCGATCGAGGTCAAGGTCCTGTCCAACAAGGCGGTTGCCGAAGGTCTGGACAAGGACGAGGACTTCCAGCGTCGTGCCGCCTTCCTCCAGCAGCGCGCCCTGCATGGCCAGTTTGTCGAGAAGGAAGTTGTCGGCAAGATCACCGACGATGAAATCCGCGCCCGCTACGACAAGGAAATCGCTGCCGCCACGCCGGTCAACGAGGTCCATGCCCGTCACATTCTGGTCAAGACCAAGGAAGAGGCGGACAAGATCGTCAAGGATCTCGATGGCGGTGCGGAGTTCGAGAAGCTTGCCAACGAGCACACGACCGATCCGAGCGGCAAGACCAGCGGCGGCGATCTGGGCTATTTCGGCCCCGGCCAGATGGTGCCGGAGTTCGAGAAGGCCGCTTTCGACATTGAGGTCGGCAGCTATGGCAAGGAGCCGGTGCAGACCCAGTTCGGCTGGCACGTCATCAAGGTCGAGGACAAGCGCGCCCGGCAGCCGCCGGCCTTCGACATGGTCAAGGAGCAGGTCAAGCAGCTCCTGATCCGCGACAAGTATTTCGCCGTGGTGAAGGATGCCCGCAGCGCCGCCAAGATCGACATCCCCGATGCCGAGCTGAAGAAGGCCGTGGAAAGCGCCGACGGCGAATAAGGCAGCTCCGTACACTGGAAACCGAAAGGCCGGTCACAGGACCGGCCTTTTGCTTTACAGGCATCCACAGGCCGTCAAACGCCTTGCGTGACGCTGCGCTATCGGGCAAATCCTGTCACGTTCCATCTTTACCCAGCCGAGGCCACATGTCCGCCGCCATTTCCCCGCTTGCCCCGAAGAAATACCCGAAGATGCCGGTCATCGAGGGGGTGCGAATGGCGACCGCCGAGGCGGGCATCAAGTACAGGGGCCGAACCGACCTTCTGGCCATGGTCTTCGATCCCGGCACCGCGGTGGCCGGCGTGTTCACCCGTTCGAAATGCCCTTCCGCACCGGTCGATTTCTGCCGTGAGAACCTGCCCGGCGGCAAGGCGCGCGTGCTGGTCGTCAACTCCGGCAACGCCAACGCGTTCACCGGCAGGAAGGGGCGCGAGACGACCTCCGCAACCGGCAAGGCTGCCGCGAAGGCGGCGGGCTGCAACGAGCGCGAGGTGTTCCTCGCTTCCACCGGCGTGATCGGCGAGCCGCTCGATCCGGGCAAGTTCAGCCATCTTCTGGACGATCTGGTGCGCGACGCCCGGCCCGACCTGTGGAAGGAGGCTGCCAGCGCCATCATGACCACCGACACCTATCCCAAGGTGGCGACGGCGACGGTGAAGCTCGGCGATGTGGAGGTGGCCATCAACGGCATCGCCAAGGGCGCGGGCATGATCGCGCCGGACATGGCGACCATGCTCTCCTTCGTCGCCACGGATGCGCCGATCGCCGCACCCGTGTTGCAGGCGCTGCTGTCCGGCGGCGCGGCGAAGACCTTCAACGCGGTGACCGTCGATTCCGACACTTCGACCAGCGACACGCTGCTGCTGTTTGCAACCGGGGCCGCGTCGAAACGCGGTGCCCCTTCCATCACTGATGTGAAGGATCCGCGCCTGTCGTCCTTCAAGCGGGCGCTGGGCAAGATCCTGAAGTCGCTGGCGCTGCAGGTTGTGCGCGACGGCGAGGGTGCGCGCAAGCAGATCGAAATCACTGTCGAGGGCGCCAAATCGGCGCGCTCGGCCAAGAAAATCGCGCTTTCCATCGCCAACTCGCCGCTGGTCAAGACGGCGGTGGCGGGCGAGGATGCCAACTGGGGACGCGTCGTCATGGCCGTCGGCAAGGCCGGCGAGCCGGCCGACCGCGACCGGCTGTCGATCTGGTTCGGCGGCAACCGCCTCGCCCATGAGGGCGAACGCGACCCTTCCTATTCGGAAGAGGCGACATCCGCCTATATGACGCGCGACGAGATCGTCATTCGTGTCGACCTCGGCATCGGCCGGGGCAAGGCCACGGTGTGGACCTGCGACCTGACCAAGGAATATGTGGCCATCAACGGGGACTACCGGAGCTGAGCGCATTGACCCACCCGAGCGAGCAACTGGCTGCGGTTCGCCGTTTCGAAGCTGCGGGCTTCCGCGCGTGGCCGGCTGCCGCCGTCCATTATGACGGTACATGGGTCATCCGGCTTACCGCCGGCCATCCGGCCAAGCGGCTCAACTCCGTCAACCCGCTCGACCGTGGCGATGTCGCCGATATTCCCGAGAGGGTCGCGCGCGCCGCGCGCCGGTTCGATTCCTATGGCCGGCCGCTGACCTTCCGTGTCTCGCCTTTGTCGGGCCCGGAGCTGTCGGGCTGGTTCGATGCCGAAGGCTGGACACGCTTCGACGAATCCCTGGTGATGCGGTTGCCCCTGGACGAGGCGAGGCTGGAAGACGCCATAGACCAGATACCGCTCAGGGATATCGGCCGTTTCGTTTCCGCTGCCCTCAATGTGCAGGGGGCGGACCCGTCGCTGCGGGCCGGTCTTTCCGAGATCATCGGTGCAATCCAGCCGGAAACCGGACTGTTTGCCATGGAGCGCGGGGATGAGCCGTTTGCGACCATGATCTGCGTCCATGACAGCGATCTGGTCGGCCTGTTCGAAGTGGCGACACATGCGTCCCGGCGCCGTCAGGGCCATGGCCGCAAGCTGCTTTTGTCGGCGCTGAAATGGGCGCGCCTGCGCGGGGCGCGTCAGGCGTGGCTGCAGGTGGAAGCCGCCAACGAGCCTGCCGTGGCGCTTTACCGGTCCATCGGCTTCACGGAAGTCTATCATTACCACTATCGCCGCCCGCCGGGAGCCTGACCGCGTGACCGAAAAGCCGAGACGTCTCCTGCTGGTGAGCGCCTGTGCGCTGGTCGATGCCGACGGGCGGGTGCTGATCGCGCAGCGGCCGCAAGGCAAGCAGCTTGCCGGCATGTGGGAATTTCCCGGCGGCAAGGTGGAGCCGGGCGAGACGCCGGAGGAATGCCTGGTGCGGGAACTGCGCGAGGAGCTCGGCATCGAGACGCAGATTCCCTGCCTCGCGCCGCTGACCTTCGCCAGCCACACCTATGACGATTTCCACCTGCTGATGCCGCTATATGTGTGCCGTCGCTTCACCGGCACCCCTCAGCCGCGGGAAGCGCAGGCGCTGAAATGGGTCAGGCCGCGCCAGATGCGCGACTATCCCATGCCGCCGGCCGACGCGCCGC
Organism: Aquamicrobium defluvii; assembly: GCF_004363725.1. Taxonomy (GTDB): domain Bacteria; phylum Pseudomonadota; class Alphaproteobacteria; order Rhizobiales; family Rhizobiaceae; genus Mesorhizobium; species Mesorhizobium defluvii. The sequence goes on from NZ_SNZF01000004.1 coordinate 85,940, forward strand.
TGATCCCCTTCCTTATCGACCTCCTGTAAGATCTGTCGGGCTGCCAAAGCCTTTCCGCTTGCATCCGAACGCGAAAAGGCCCGACGCGAGATCGCTTCATCCTTTGCCGGAACTGCTCTGCAACGTTGTTAATGCAGGATTAACCATGTCGTGGAAAATTGAAGCTGGCTTTGGATCTTTTTCGGATCCGGCGGGGGCCGGGGCAATTTTCGGGGAGGCCAGGTTGAGTCTCGACAGCGACTGGAATCCAGATCGTCGCCGCCGTGGAAGCACGGCTGCGAGGGCAGGCATGGGCATTGTGAGGCTTACGCTGCTGTTTGGAACGGTGGCGGTGGCGCTTTCCCTGTTCGCCGCCTCCTGGCTGGCGGGGCGGACGCCGGAGCAATGGTCGCGGGGGGAGCCGGCGGGGCTCGACTTCACGACGACCGGGTCGGTTGCGCGTGGCGGCACATATACGGTGCGGCGCAGCGTGTTGCAGCCCGCGCCATCGGCCGTCTGCATCATCCGTGCCGACGGTACAAGAAGCGGAGACTGCTAGAAGATCTTCTGCTCGGGCGGAGCCGCCGACGCGATGCAGCGGCAGTCCGGATTTTCCAAGCGCAGGCGCGCCGGTCGTACCGCGCCGTTCACAGGCTGTTAAGCCTGTTGCGTTAACCTTCCTTAATTCTTGCCGGATATCCTCTCAGGAAAGAGGGGAATTCGCTGATGGCGAGACTGATCCGGCATTTCCTTGTCAGCCAGAACGGTACCGCCGCAATCGAGTACAGCCTCATTGCTGCACTGATCACGCTCGCGATCGTGGTGGCGGTCGGCGGAGCGGCGGATGAGGTCGTGGCGATGTGGGACTCCAACAACGGCAAGATGGGCGAAGCCTTCCAGTAGCCTGCCATCCGCGACCGATGCCGCGGTCGCCCTGCGCTTCCGGACCTGTTGCACGCTGAGTCTTACTTTCCTTGCGCGCACTGGATGATGGCTTCGCGCAGCTCCTCCAGCCCCTCGCCCTTTTCCGACGAGGTTGCCAGAACGGCGGGGAAGGCAGCCGGTCGCCGGCGTATTTTCTCAAGCGTTTCCTCGATCAGCCGCGGCACGCCGGCAGCCTTGATCTTGTCGGTCTTGGTCAGCACGATCTGGTAGGACACGGCCGCCTTGTCGAGCAGCGACAGCACATCCGCGTCATTGGCCTTGATGCCGTGGCGGGCGTCGATGAGCACATAGACGCGCTTGAGCGTCACGCGACCCTTGAGATAGTCGAAGACGAGCTTCGTCCACTCGTCCACCTGCTGCTTGGGAGCCTGCGCATAGCCGTAGCCCGGCATGTCGACCAGCGCCAGCGGCGGCAGGTCGCTTCCCTCGCCGGAAAAACCGTCGGGCACGAAATAGTTGAGCTCCTGGGTGCGGCCGGGCGTGTTGGACGTGCGTGCAAGGCCCTTCCGGCCCACCAGTGCGTTGATGAGCGACGACTTTCCCACATTGGAGCGGCCGGCAAAGGCGATCTCCGGCGGGCCTTCCGGCGGAAGGAATTTCATGGCCGGAACGCCGCGGATGAACACCCAGGGCCGGGTGAACAGGGCAACATCGAGATCGGAAGGCGGGGCCTTGGCGGCATTATTGTCATCGGGGCCGGTCATCGCTTGCCTTTCGCGGTATCCGAAACGAGAGGCGCTTATAGGGGGCAAAGGCCGGGGCGTCCAGAACGGCTGGCGGGGGCCAGGTGTTAGCCGGCGGGCGGAATTACGCCTCGTGCACAAGAATTTGGGAGATTGTTGCATCCAATATTGCGTCGCAGCAATATATTGTTAATTTCACCATCCGACATTGATGGTCCGGCATCGCCCGTCCTCATAGGTCGTAGCCAGTAAGGACCCTTGATGTTCTACCAGCTTTACGAACTGAACCATGCCGCCTTGCAGCCCGCCCGGGCCTTTGCGGATGCAATGCGCTCACTCTACTCGAATCCCCTGAATCCGTTCTCCGGAACGCTTATCGGGCGCTCGGTTGCGGCGACGGCCGAATTGTTCGAGCGCACCACGCGCCACTACGGCAAGCCAGAGTTCGGCATCCACGAGACCAAGGTGGACTGGGAGAGCGTCGATGTGGCGGAAAGGGTGGTGTGGTCGCGCCCCTTTTGCAATCTGCTGCGTTTCGAGCGCGATCTGCCCGCACAACGCCGTCCCGACCCCAAGCTTTTGATGGTCGCGCCAATGTCCGGCCATTATGCCACGCTGCTGCGCGGCACGGTGGAGACGATGCTGCCGCATGCGGACGTCTATATCACCGACTGGGTCGATGCGCGCATGGTGCCGGCCGGCGAGGGGAGCTTCGATCTCGACGACTACATCGACTATATCATCGAGATGTTGCATTTCCTCGGCCCGGATGCCCATGTCATGGCCGTATGCCAGCCTTCCGTGCCGGTTCTGGCCGCCGTCGCGGTCATGGAACAGCGCGGCGACCCGTTCGCGCCCGCCTCCATGACCCTGATGGGCGGCCCGATCGACACACGCCGCAGCCCCACCGCCGTCAATGTGCTGGCCGAGGAAAAAGGGCTCGACTGGTTCCGCGACAACGTCGTCATGGATGTGCCCTGGCCCGCGCCGGGCTTCGGGCGCAAGGTTTATCCGGGCTTCCTGCAATTGTCGGGCTTCATGAGCATGAACCTCGACCGCCACATCATCGCCCACAAGGACTTCTTCATGCACCTCGTCAAGAACGACGGGGACAGCGCCGAAAAGCACCGGGATTTCTATGACGAGTATCTCGCGGTGATGGATTTGACGGCCGAGTTCTATCTGCAAACCGTGGATGCGGTGTTCATCAGCCATGCGCTGCCGAAGGGCGAGCTGATGCATCGCGGCGAGCTTGTCGATCCGGGTGCGATCCGCAATGTGGCGTTGTTCACCGTCGAAGGCGAGAACGACGATATCTCCGGCCTTGGCCAGACACAGGCCGCGCATGATCTGTGTGTCAGCCTTCCGGCCGCGAAACGGGCGCACTACATGCAGCCGCGCGTGGGCCACTATGGCGTTTTCAACGGTTCGCGCTTCCGGTCCGAGATCGCGCCGCGCATCGTCGATTTCATCGCCAGCAACCGCAGCAAGCAGGGTGCCGCTTCCCGTCCGCGCCTGGTCCGGTCCGACGTTTCCTGATCCCTGAAGCGTGCCGCGATCTTTCAGGCTCGCTCCTTACGCTTTAGGGGCATGTTGTTACGCATGTCGTTGTCCCGAAACCGGTTCCCATCTTCGGGCGACATGCTTCAGCGCGGGGGCAAGCCCGACTGTTGCACATTCGCCGCGCCCGGTAACCATAGCGTGAAGCAGCCTGCCCCTGTGATTGACACGAAGTGTAAATCACCGTTAACGTTTCGTTAACAAACAGGGATAGCGGGGACGATGACCTCCTTACCGGCAAGGCTGCGCCTGCGCGCCGTCATGACAGCGACGATCGGATTGGCGGCGGCAGCGATGGCTCCGGCTGTCTATGCCGGTCCGATGGTCACCGGTGGCATCAGCTCGCAACCGATCGGCCATTACGAGTTCTGCCAGGCCAACCCGTCCGAGTGCACGATCCGCCCCGCAGACCGTGGCCCGGCGCGCATGACGCCTGAACTGTGGGACATGCTGGTGGAGATCTCCACCTCGGTCAACGCCGCCGTCAAGCCCATGAGCGACCTTGAAATTTACGGCAAGGAGGAGGTCTGGGCCTATCCCGACAATGGTGTCGGCGATTGCGAGGACTACGTTCTGGAAAAACGACGCCAGTTGCATGCGATGGGCGTTCCGCTGTCAGACCTTCTCATCACCGTGGTTCGCAAGCCTGATGGCGAGGGGCACGCGGTTCTGACCGTGCGCACCAGCAAGGGCGATTTCGTGCTCGACAATCTGCGCGACGACGTGCGCTCCTGGGAGCAGACCGGCTATCGCTTTCTGAAGCGGCAGGCATCGAACCACACAGGGCGCTGGGTTTCGATACGCGACGACCAGCAGGTTCTGGTCGGTTCGGTCCGGTAGGACAATCCCGAAAGCTTCCAGACAACTGGCCGGGACGGCGGAAAGCCGTTCTGCCGGGAGACGGGGTCATTGCTTCGTCGGCTGCTCCAGCGCCCTGGCGAGCGACATTTTTGCGCTGCCGGGTTTCAGCGGCTGCTGCTGCGAGGCGTCCGGGGCCCAGCCCGACAGCCATACGATCTGGAAACTTGCCCGGATGCGGCCGTCCGGATCGGAGAATCGCTCGGCGTAGATTTCGGCCGCGCGGGCGAAAAGCGCCCGTGTGGCCGGGCGGCGGCTGCGGTCGGCAAGCACATTGGTCTCGCCCATTGCCCGAAGGTCCGCCATCAGCGCGAACATGTGATCGTAGCGCACGGTCATGGTCTCGACATCGGCGACCGGCAGCGCAAAGCCGGCGCGCTGGAGCAGGGCGCCGGCGTCGCGCACATCGACGAAGGGGCTGACGCGGGGGCTGATGCCCCCGTAAAGCTCCGTTTCGGCGGCAAGCAGGCTTTCGCGCAATTCCGCCATCGTACCGGCGCCCGCCATCGCGCCCAGGAACAGCCCATCGGGCCGCAAGGCTCGCCTGATCTGCACCAGCATGCCGGGAATGTCGTTCATCGCCTGCATCGACATCAGCGAGACGGCAAGGTCGAGGCTCTCCGGTTCGAAGGGCACGGTCTCGAAGGGCGCGAGCAGGGCCTCATTGTCGTCGCAGAAGCCCGCATCGCATTCCACCCTTGCGACATGCCCGACCTTGCCTGTTTCGGCTATGGCCTCGACCGCTGCTGGGGTCTGGCAAAACAGCGCTGCCGCTTCGCCGAAACGACGCCCGACGGCCGCAAGCCGCTCGGCCAGATCGTCGGCGACGCGACGCATCACGAAATCGCTGCCGGCAACCTTGCCGGCCAGCGCCCTGCGCTTGTGCGCCATCCACAACGTCGTGTCGAATAGGGTCTGCAAGGCGTGTTCCGATTCCGGCTTTTTCTGCTAGCTTGTCGACAGGTATCAGGTGGCCGATTGGAGGGTGGAGATCAAGAGGCCCGTCAAATCCATGTTCGAATGGCCGGCGCGAATCCTGTTTCCGCCGGTGTGCGCCGGTTGTCGCCGTCATGTAAGCCGGCCCGGTGTGCTGTGCGGCGAATGCTGGCCGCGCCTGACCTTTCTGGAGCAGCCATGGTGCCCGGTGATGGGAACGCCCTTCTCCCATGACATGGGCGAAGGCTTCCTGTCGGGCGAGGCCATCGGCGATCCGCCGCCTTTCGAGCGGGCGCGCGCCGCCGTGCTCTATGACGGGGTGGCATGCGACATGGTCCGCGGTCTGAAATATCATGACCGGACCGATCTTGCGCCGTGGATGGCCGGGTGGATGCTGCGGGCGGGCAGCGAACTGCTTTGCGAAGCCGACATGATCGTGCCCGTTCCGCTTCACTGGCGGCGCTTCTTCAGGCGCAAGTTCAATCAGTCCGCGGAGCTTGCGCGTGCCGTGGCGCGGGCGTCGGGCGTGCGCTTCGAGCCGTCCGTGGTACGGCGGGTGCGTCAGACGCGGCAGCAGGTCGGGCTGGTGCGCCGGGAGCGCGAGGACAATCTGCGCGGCGCCTTCCGGGTGGAACCGGAAGGTGCGCTTGCCATTGCCGGGCGCAGGGTATTGCTTGTCGACGACGTCTACACCACCGGCGCCACCGTCCGGGCGGTGACGCTGGCGCTGAAGAAGGGCGGGGCGGGCGCCGTCGACGTGCTGACCTTCGCGCGCGTGTTGCCGGGCGGCGGCGACGGGGACTTCCAGCCTGATACGACAATGCTTATATAAGCCGCATAAAGAGGCAGGATTGTTGACCAATGGTCGATGTAACCATCTACACACGTGCCATGTGCGGCTATTGTTCGGCGGCCAAGCGCCTGCTGGAGCGCAAGGGTATTGCCTACACCGAGCATGATGCCTCGTTTTCGCCTGAACTGCGGCAGGAAATGATTGCGCGCGCCAATGGCCGCACCACTTTTCCGCAGATTTTCATCGGCAGCACGCATGTCGGCGGCTGCGACGACCTGCATGCGCTGGAAGCCACCGGCAGGCTCGACGCTTTGCTGGTCCATGTCTGATATGAGAGGATAACCCGCATGGGCGTGTTCAGGGCGGCAGCGGTGCAGATGCGTTCGGGCATGAGCCCTGAACGCAATGCGAAGGACATGGAGGCACTCGTCCGCGAGGCGGCAGGGCAGGGCGCGACCTATGTGCAGACGCCTGAGATGACCGGCGCCATGGTGCGCGAAAAGGATGCCCGCGAAAAGCTGTTCGTATCCGAGGATCGCGATGTCGTCGTCGCGACCGCGCGCCGTCTGGCCGCGGACCTTGGCATATTTCTCCATATAGGCTCCACGGCGATCCGTCGCGCCGATGGAAAGATCGCCAATCGCGCGCTGCTGTTCTCCCCGAAGGGCGAGACACTCGCCAGCTACGACAAGATCCACATGTTCGACGTCGATCTGGATCATGGCGAGAGCTGGCGCGAATCCGCGGCCTATGAGCCCGGAACGCAGGCGGTCACCGCCGCCGTCCATGGCGCGACGCTTGGTTTTGCGATCTGCTACGATCTGCGTTTCCCGCAGCTTTTCCGTGCCGAGGCACTGGCCGGGGCACAGGTTCTGAGCGTGCCGGCGGCCTTCACCCGCCAGACCGGCGAGGCGCACTGGCATGTGCTGCTGCGCGCGCGGGCCATCGAGAACGGGGCTTTCGTCGTTGCCGCCGCACAGGGCGGGCAGCACGAAGACGGGCGCGAGACTTTCGGCCATTCGCTGATCGTCGATCCGTGGGGCCGCATCCTTGCAGAGGCCGGTCACGACCGGCCGGGGGTCATCGTGGCCGAGATCGACCCGGCCCAGTCGGCAGCGGCCCGCGCCAAGATACCCAACCTGAAGAACGCGCGGGAGTTCACGCTGGCGGATGGTGCCGGCCGGATAATCGAAAGGGCAGAGGCTTGATCCGCTTTTCCCTCGTCTGCGAGCATGATCATGAATTCGAGGCCTGGTTCCGCAGCGGTGACGACTTCGAGACGCAGAAGAAGCGCGGCTTCGTCGATTGCCCGACCTGCGGCTCGTCCACGGTCGACAAGGCGCTGATGGCGCCGGCCGTCTCCACCTCGGAGAAGAAGGAGAAGATGGCGCTGGCCATGGGCGACGCACAGCGCCGGGCGCTGCAGGAGATGAAGGCGCTGGCGGCGAAAGTGCGCGAGAATGCCGATTATGTCGGCGACAAGTTCGCCGAGGAGGCCCGCAAGATCCATTTCGGAGAGGCCGAAGCGCGCGGCATCTACGGAGAGGCGACGCTGGAGGAGGCCAGGGATCTCGCAGAGGATGGCGTCGAGTTCATGCCGATCCCCGTTTTTCCCGACGACAGGAACTGAGCCTGTTCGCGCGCTGAGGTCTGGCCCAATCGTCTCCGCCGGTGCTGACACATTTGCGTGTCCGGTCCGGCAGGCTAGCTTCCGCGGATGAAATCGCTCTGGGACTCGGCCGCCGGCCTTCTTCTGATTACCGGGTTCCTGCTCGGTGTCGGCCTTCCCCTGGGCAAGATCGCCTCTGCCGCCGGCGTCCATGCGATGGTGTGGTCTTTCATCATCTCGCTGGGGGCAGGGGGGATCCTGCTTTGCGTCCTGCTTGCGCGCCGCCAGCGGTTCAGGATGACCGCGCATCGGCTGCGCTACTTCCTGATCGCCGCCGCCATATCCTATGCGCTGCCCAATCTGGTCGTCTTCTCCATCATTCCGAAGGTCGGTGCGGGCTACACAGGCATCATGTACACGCTTTCGCCGGTGGTCACGCTGGCGTTTTCGCTATTGCTTGGCATGCAGCGCCCCAATGCGCTCGGTATGGTTGGCATCGCCGTCGGCTTTGCAGGCGCCGCGATGGTCGCGGCCACACGGGGCGAAGCGGCACAGCCCGCCGACCCTGTCTGGGTGGCATTCGGCCTGCTCATCCCCGTGCTGCTGGCAGCCGGCAACATATACCGCACCATTGACTGGCCGGCGGACACGGGGCCGACAGAGCTTGCGGTCGGCAGCCATCTGGCATCGGCTGCGATGCTGCTCGCCGGAATCGTCTTGCTTCCGGGGTTGTCCGCCTTCGCGCCGCTTGCCGATGTGCCGGGCGCGACCTTGGCCCAGGTCGTGGCGGCAGCCGCCATGTTCGCCTTCTATTTCCGGCTGCAGGCTGTGGGCGGCCCGGTCTATCTGAGCCAGATCAGCTATGTCGCCGCAGCCGTTGCGCTGTTCGCCGGCACGCTTTTTCTGGGTGAGCACTATCGCTGGGAAACCTGGCTCGGCGCAGTCATCGTCGTGATCGGGGTGGCCATAACCACCAGGGCGCAGAGAGCCGTGTTGCGGGAGCAGGCGGCCAGCTGACGCCTGCCACCCGTTTTCAGGCCGGAAGCGGCCTTTCCGCCAGCACCATGTAGTTGACGTCCATGTCCTTCGACTTCTGCCAGCGGTCCGACAGCGGGCTATAGACGACGCCGGTGCGGTCGATGACGCCGAGACCGGCGGCGGCCAGCGCGCTTTCGAGTTCGTCCGGCCTCACCAGCTTGCCGAACTGGTGGGTGCCGCGCGGCAGCCAGCGCAGGACATATTCGGCGCCGATGATGGCAAGCCCCAGTGCCTTCAGCGTGCGATTGATGGTGGCGACGAACATGATGCCGCCGGGACTGACCATCTCGCCGCACTTGTTGATGAACAGGCCGATGTCGGAAACGTGCTCCACCACTTCCATATTGAGCACCACGTTGAATTTCTCGCCGGCGTCGGCAAGGTCCTCGGCCGTGGTCGCGCGATAGTCGATCTCGACGCCCGATTCGGCGGCATGAAGCTTCGCAACCTCGATGTTGGTGGCGGAGGCATCGGCACCCACCACCTCGGCGCCCAGCCGCGCCATCGGTTCGCAAAGAAGGCCGCCGCCGCAGCCGATGTCGAGTATACGCAGGCCCTCGAAGGGGCGCGCCGCATGCGGGTCGCGGCCGAAACGCTCCGCGATCCGGTCGCGGATATAGGAAAGGCGCACGGGGTTGAACTTGTGCAGGGGGCGGAACTTGCCGTTCGGGTTCCACCATTCCGCTGCAAGCGCGGAAAAACGTTCAACTTCTCCGGAATCGATGGTCGATCGTCGGGTGTCGGACATGTCCTGTTCTCCGTGAAGGTCTACGAAGTCGGGTCTGGGGCAGCGAAAGTCAAGGCGGCATTTGCGCCGGCCTGCGGCAATCGCTTGCGCGCAAAGCATGTTTTGGCTAAGGAGACCGCGCATCGGCACAAGGGTTTCTCCTGCGTGCCAGACCGTTCATTTCGGGTCGTCCCCGGCATTCAAAGGCATTCCGCTTCCATGGCGCGTATCGTGATGAAATTCGGCGGGACTTCGGTCGCCGACATCGCCCGCATCCGCAATGTGGCGCGGCACGTCAAACGCGAGGTCGATTGCGGCCATGAGGTCGCTGTCGTGGTTTCGGCCATGGCCGGCAAGACCAACGAACTGGTGGCGTGGACGCGCGAAGCCTCGCCCATGCACGACGCGCGCGAATATGACGCCGTCGTCGCTTCGGGAGAGCAGGTCACGGCCGGATTGCTCGCCATCACCTTGCAGAGCATGGGCGTCAACGCCCGGTCCTGGCTTGGGTGGCAGATTCCGATCCGCACCGACAACTCGCACGGTGCCGCACGCATCCAGGAAATCGACGGTTCCTTTCTGATCAAGCGCTTCGGCGAGGGGCAGGTTGCGGTGGTCGCCGGTTTTCAGGGGCTGGCCCCCGACAACCGTATTTCCACGCTGGGCCGGGGCGGTTCCGACACCAGCGCCGTGGCCATCGCCGCAGCCGTCAGTGCAGACCGTTGCGACATCTATACCGATGTGGACGGCGTCTATACGACCGATCCGCGCATGGAGCCGAAGGCGCGCCGCCTCGATCGCATCTCCTTCGAGGAAATGCTGGAAATGGCGTCGCTCGGCTCCAAGGTGCTGCAGGTGCGCTCGGTGGAGCTTGCCATGGTGCACAAGGTGCGCACATTCGTGCGCTCGTCCTTCGTGGAGCCCGACGCCCCCGGCATGGACGATTTTCTCAATCCGCCTGGAACGCTCATTTGCGACGAGGATGAAATCGTGGAACAGCAGGTCGTCACCGGTATTGCCTACGCCAAGGACGAGGCGCAGATCTCGCTGCGCCGCGTCGCCGACCGTCCGGGCGTCGCCGCCGGCATTTTCGGGCCGCTCGCCGAGGCCGGCATCAATGTCGACATGATCGTCCAGAACATTTCCGAGGACGGCAAGTTCACGGACATGACCTTCACCATCCCGTCCGGCGACGTCGCCAAGGCGCTTGTGGTGCTGGAAAAGGTGCGCGACACCATCGGCTACGACGCCATCCAGCATGAAGAAGGCATGTCCAAGGTGTCGGTGATCGGCATCGGCATGCGCAGCCACGCCGGCGTTGCCGCCACGGCTTTCGAGGCGCTCTCGGAAAAGGGCATCAACATCCGCGCCATCACCACTTCCGAGATCAAGATATCGATCCTGATCGACGGACCCTATACAGAGCTTGCAGTGCGCACGCTCCATTCCGTATACGGTCTGGACAAGAGTTAAGGGCCGCGGGCCCGGAAGCGGGCCTTTTCCGGCGCGCGGGACCGGGCGGCGCGACTATTGGAGAAAGACGCCGCGATGCGCGAAACGGCGGTCGGCCCACGCGTTCTGCTGAAACGGTTGCGCGAGCTCATGCAGGAGCCGCTGGAGCCGCAGGATCGACTCGACCGGATCGTGCGCGACATTGCCGCCAACATGGTGGCCGAGGTCTGCTCGCTCTACGTGCTGCGCGCCGATTCGGTGCTGGAGCTCTACGCCACCGAAGGTCTCAATCCTTCCGCCGTTCACCTCGTGCAACTGCGTCTTGGCCAGGGTCTGGTCGGCACCATCGCAGCCAGTGCGCGGCCGCTCAATCTGTCCAATGCGCAGGAGCATCCCGCCTTCGCCTATCTGCCGGAGACCGGCGAGGAAATCTACCATTCGTTCCTCGGTGTGCCGCTGCTGCGCGCCGGGCGCACGCTCGGCGTTCTGGTCGTCCAGAACAAGACCATGCGCAGCTATCGCGAGGACGAGGTCGAGGCGCTTGAAACCACCGCGATGGTGATCGCCGAGATGATCGCCACCGGCGATCTGGCGCGCTTGTCGCGCCCGGGCCTCGAACTGGATCTCAAGCGGCCGGTCTCCTTCGGCGGCGCTTCCTTCAACGATGGCATCGGGCTCGGTCATGTCGTGCTGCACGAGCCGCGCGTCGTTGTCACCAACCTGTTCAACGAGGACAGCGAGGAAGAAATCCGCCGGCTGGAAACGGCGCTCGGCTCGCTCAGGCTGTCCATCGACGACATGCTGGAGCGCCGCGACGTCGCCTTCGAGGGCGAGCATCGCGAGGTTCTGGAAGCCTACCGCATGTTCGCCAACGATCGCGGCTGGGTGCGCCGTCTGGAAGAAGCGATCCGCAACGGCCTGACGGCCGAAGCGGCGGTCGAAAAGGTCCAGAGCGACATGCGTGCGCGCATGATCCACATGACCGATCCTTATCTGCGCGAGCGGATGAGCGATTTCGACGATCTTGCCAACCGGCTGCTGCGCCAGCTCATGGGGACGGGGCCGGAGGATATTGCCGCCGCGCTGCCCAAGGATGCGATCATCGTGGCGCGGTCCATGGGAGCGGCGGAACTGCTCGACTATCCGCGCGAGAAGCTGCGCGGGCTGGTGCTGGAAGACGGGGCTGCCACCAGCCATGTGGTCATCGTGGCACGCGCCACCGGCATACCGGTTGTCGGGCAGGTCAAGGGCGCGGTGTCCATGGCCGAGAACGGCGACGCCATCATTGTGGATGGCGACGAGGGTTCGGTGCATCTGCGTCCGCAATCCGACCTGGAGGCCGCCTATGCCGAAAAGGTGCGTTTCCGCGCCCGCAGGCAGGAGCTCTACCGGGAGCTGCGCAACCAGCCTTCGGTGTCCAGAGACGGCGTCTCTGTCGAACTGCTCATGAATGCCGGCCTGCTGGTCGATCTGCCGCAGCTTGCCGAATCCGGTGCTGCGGGCATCGGTCTGTTCCGCACCGAATTGCAGTTCATGGTCGCCTCGACCTTCCCGCGCGCCGAAAGCCAGGAACAGCTCTATCGCGATGTGCTGGACGCCGCGCGCGGCAAGCCCGTCACCTTCCGAACGATCGATATCGGCGGCGACAAGGTGCTGCCGTACTTCAAGAACAATACGCCGGAAGAAAATCCGGCGCTGGGCTGGCGCGCCATCCGTCTCACCCTCGACCGTCCGGGTCTGCTGCGTACCCAGATCCGTGCACTGCTCAAGGCTGCCGGCGGGCGCGAGCTGAAGCTGATGCTGCCGATGGTGACGGAACTGGGCGAGATCGCGCAGGCCCGCGAGATCATCGACCGCGAGGTTCGGCACCTGTCGCGTTTCGCGCATCTCCTGCCCAACAGCCTCAAGCTCGGCGCCATGATCGAGGTGCCCTCGCTGCTTTTCCAGCTCGACGAACTGATGAAGGCTGTGGACTTCGTTTCGGTGGGCTCAAACGACCTGTTCCAGTTCGTCATGGCGGTGGATCGCGGCAACACGCTGGTGGCGGATCGTTTCGATCCGCTTTCGGTACCGTTCCTGCGGGTTCTGAAGACCATCGCCGATGCGGGAAAGCGCAACCACACACCGGTAACGCTGTGCGGCGAACTGGCTGGCAAGCCGATTTCGGCTATGGTTCTGATCGGGCTTGGCTTCCGCTCCATCTCCATGTCGCCGGCCTCTGTCGGGCCCGTCAAGGCCATGCTGACGGAGCTGCCCGTGGCGGAGCTCGAGGCCTTCTTCGAGGACAACCTGTCGGCCCCGGCCAACGACATTCCGATGCGGGCCCTGTTGCAGGCATTCGCCGACGATCACTCCGTTCCTCTATAGACCGGCCACGGTAATTGTATGTCTCTTCTCCCACGTGACCGCATGGATCAGGTCGTCAAGCGTTTCGAGATGCTCGAAGCGCAGATGGCGGCAGGACCGGAACCGGACGCCTATGTAAGGATGGCGTCGGAATATTCCGAAATTCAGGATCTTGTCGGCAAGATTCGCGCCCTGCGCAGCGCCGAGCGCGAGCAGGCCGACCTTTCGGCCATGCTGGCTGACAAGGCGACCGATGCCGACATGCGCGAGCTGGCCGAGGCTGAACTGCCGGGGCTGGAAGAGCGGGTCGAGGCGCTGGAGCGCGACATCCAGATCCTGCTCCTGCCCAGGGATGCGGCCGACGAGAAGAACGCCATCCTGGAAATACGCGCCGGTACCGGCGGCGACGAGGCCGCACTTTTCGCCGGCGATCTCTTCCGCATGTACGAGCGCTACGCGGCAGCCCATGGCTGGCGCTTCGAGACGATTTCGGCCAGCGAAGGCGACGTCGGCGGCTACAAGGAAATCATCGCCAGCGTTTCCGGCAAGGGCGTGTTCGCGCATCTGAAATTCGAATCGGGCGTGCATCGTGTGCAGCGCGTGCCCGAGACCGAAGCGCAGGGGCGCATCCACACCTCCGCAGCCACCGTGGCGGTGCTTCCCGAAGCGGAGGAGGTGGACATCGACATCCGCGCCGAGGACATCCGCATCGACACCATGCGCGCGTCGGGCGCGGGTGGCCAGCATGTCAACACCACCGATTCGGCCGTGCGCATCACGCACCTGCCGACCGGCATCATGGTGGTCTCCGCGGAAAAGTCCCAGCACCAGAACCGGGCACGGGCGATGCAGATCCTGCGCGCGCGCCTGTTCGACATGGAACGCAGCCGGGCCGAGGAGGAGCGCTCCGAATCACGCAAGTCGCAGGTCGGCTCCGGCGACCGATCCGAACGCATCCGTACCTACAATTTCCCGCAGGGGCGGGTGACCGACCATCGCATCAACCTCACCCTCTACAAGCTCGACCGCGTGATGATGGGCGAAATGGACGAGATCATCGACGCGCTGATCGCCGACCACCAGTCCAAACTGCTCGCCGACATGAGCGAAAGCTGACGCCGCCATGATGGCTGACGCCTCCGCGACCCTTGGCACCTTGCTGCGCTCAGCGCGGCACAGGCTCGCCGAATCGGGAATCGCGGATGCGGCGCTCGATTCGCGGCTGCTGGTCGAGCATTTTACCGGTACCACCCGCAGCGATGCCATCGCGCGGCCGGGGATGGCTGTCGACGCAGGCGCCGCCGCCGCGGTCGAATCGGCCCTCGAGCGCCGGTGCCGGGGCGAGCCCGTCCATCGTATTCTCGGGTTTCGCGAATTCTACGGCTTGCGCCTGTCGCTGTCGCCCGAGACGCTTGAACCGCGCCCCGATACCGAAGTGCTGGTCGACGCCGTGCTGCCGTTCATGCGCGCGGTGGTTGCGCGGGAAGGCGAATGCCGGGTGCTCGACCTTGGCACCGGGACCGGGGCCATTGCGCTGGCCCTGCTTGCCAATGTGCCGGAGGCAACGGCAACTGGTGTCGACATCTCGGACGGCGCCCTGGCGACGGCCACCCGAAATGCCGAGAATCTCGGGCTTTCGGCCCGCTTCACCGCAAAAAAGTCGGACTGGTTCGCGCAAATTTCGGGTCGTTACCGTGTAATTGCCGCAAATCCTCCCTATATCGGCTCGCATGAGATCGCAGCGTTGCAGAATGAAGTGCGGCTGTTCGATCCTCTTCGTGCCCTCGATGGCGGCGAGGACGGTCTTGGTCCCTACCGGATCATCGCGGCGGGCGCCGCGTCTCGCCTCGAAGCGGGTGGGTTGGTCGCTGTCGAGATCGGCAGCACGCAGCGGCCGGATGTCACCGCCATATTCGAGGGCGAAGGTTTCCGGCTGGAACGCACCGTGGCCGATCTTGCCGGAAACGACCGGGTTTTGCTGTTCGCAACTGCGTAAGGACCCTGCGGGCGCGACGAAATAACGCTTGGCAAGGTCTGCAAATATGGATAGGGTCACCTCAACCGGATGAGTTGAAGCGGGCAGGTCTTCCCAGAGGTTCGGTTCCCTTGGACATAGCTGCCTCTCGCGCGAACGGGCGCTGAATGCTTCGCGGGGAATCATCCGGAAAGTATTATGTGACCTGAACACAAGGTGGCACGTGGCGCCAACGCAACCGATGCGGGCGAGCACCGGCGGGATAGCAGATCGGCAGGCCTTGTGAGCACTGCCGCCGCGATAGGTTTTTCTTGATTTCCAACTGAAGAGACTCGGATGAGGCCACAACAGCAGAACAGGCGCATGCGCGGCCGTAATAACAACGGCGGCAACAACAACAACAGCAACCGCAAGGGGCCGAATCCGCTCAGCCGCAACTATGAGAGCAACGGGCCGGACGTGAAGATTCGCGGTTCCGCCCAGCAGATCGCCGAAAAATATGCAGCGCTGGCCCGCGATGCCATGAGTTCCGGCGACCGCGTGATAGCCGAGAACTATCTCCAGCATGCCGAGCATTACAACCGCATCATCGCAGCCGCCCAGGCGCAGATGCCGATCCAGAACGTGCAGCCGGCGCGCGACGATTTCGACGACGAGGTCGATGAAGACCAAGAGGCCGAGGCTGCGGCCCCGGTCAACGGCGGCGAGAGCCACGCTCCGGCTGCAGTCAACGGTTCCGGCCCGCAGCCGGTGATCGAAGGCGTCCCGGCCGAAGTGGCGCTGAACACCGAGACCGAAACGTCAGGCGAGAACCGGGCCAGCCGCGAAGGCGGCAGGAACCGTGAGCGTGCAGGCGGCCGCGGTGAGCGCCGTCCGCGTGACGCGCGTCAGAAGGATAAGGACATCGTCGCGGAGACCGTGCAGGCCGAAGCGCCGGCTGCTCCCGTCCTCGCCGAGGAGCCTGTATCCGCTCCCGCAGAGCCGGCGAAGGATCTCGGCCCGGCTGCTCTGGCTGCCGCGGCAGAGGTCAAGGAAGCCGAAGCGGAAGCCCCGGCCAAGCCGCGCCGCCCGCGCAAGCCCCGCGTCACCGCGGCGGCAAAGGACGCCGCTGCCGCCGAGGCTGCATCGACCGAAGTGCCTGCCTCGGAAGGCTGACCGGTTTTCCGATCCTGAATGCAGCGGCGGGAGGCGATTCCCGCCGCTTTTTTGCGGATGAGAGCGCATGCGGCGAAAAGGCCGGAAAAATTCGCTTTCGCGCGCTGAAGAGCTTCTTGAGAGAGGCTATCCAGAGCCCCATATCTGTTGGAGAATTGAACCTGGCTCAATCGGGCGGGTTCGTCACCACAATCTGATCCGGTGCCGCAAAGCGGGCCGGTGACGGAAGGAGACAGATATGAATCTTGAGAAATATTCCGAGCGCGTGCGCGGCTTCATCCAGTCCGCACAGCAATATGCCCTCAATCGCAACAATCAGCAGTTCACTCCCGAGCATGTCCTGAAGGCGTTGATCGATGACGAGGAAGGATTCGCTTCCTCGCTGATCGAGCGGGCCGGCGGCCGGCCGCGCGACGTGGAACTCGGTGTCGATGCGGCGCTGGAGGCGTTGCCGCGCGTCGAAGGCGGCAATGGCCAGCTTTATCTGGCCCAGCCGCTGGCCAAGGTGTTTTCCACGGCCGAGGAACTGGCGAAGAAGGCCGGCGACAGCTTCGTCACCGTCGAGCGCCTCCTCCAGGCGCTGGCCATGGAGAAATCGGCCAAAACTTCCGACATCCTGACGAAGGCCGGCGTCACCTCGCAGGCGCTCAATCAGGTCATCAACGACATCCGCAAAGGCCGCACCGCCGATTCGGCGTCCGCCGAGCAGGGCTATGACGCGCTGAAGAAATATGCACGCGACCTGACTGCCGATGCGCGCTCGGGCAAGCTCGATCCGGTCATCGGCCGTGACGACGAGATCCGCCGCACCATTCAGGTGCTGTCGCGGCGCACCAAGAACAATCCGGTTCTGATCGGTGAGCCGGGCGTCGGCAAGACGGCCATCGCCGAAGGTCTGGCGCTGCGGATCGTCAATGGCGACGTGCCCGAATCGCTCAAGGACAAGCAGTTGATGGCGCTCGACATGGGGGCGCTGATTGCCGGTGCGAAATATCGCGGCGAGTTCGAGGAGCGGCTGAAGGCCGTGCTCAACGAGGTCACGGCGGCAGCCGGCGGCATCATCCTGTTCATCGACGAGATGCATACGCTGGTCGGCGCCGGCAAGGCCGATGGCGCGATGGACGCTTCCAACCTGCTCAAGCCGGCACTTGCGCGTGGCGAGCTGCACTGCGTCGGCGCCACCACGCTCGACGAGTACCGCAAGTATATCGAGAAGGACGCCGCGCTTGCGCGCCGGTTCCAGCCGGTGTTCGTGGACGAACCGACGGTCGAGGATACGATCTCGATCCTGCGCGGCCTGAAGGAGAAGTACGAGCAGCATCACAAGGTCCGCATCTCCGACTCGGCTCTGGTTTCCGCCGCGACCCTGTCGAACCGCTATATCTCCGACCGCTTCCTGCCCGACAAGGCCATCGACCTCGTCGATGAGGCGGCGTCGCGGCTGCGCATGCAGGTGGACTCGAAGCCCGAGGCGCTGGACGAGATCGACCGCCGCATCATGCAGCTCAAGATCGAGCGCGAGGCGCTGAAGGTTGAGAAGGACGAGGCGTCGAAGGATCGCCTGGTCCGGCTGGAAAAGGAGCTGGCCGACCTCGAGGAGGAATCGTCCGGTCTGACCGCCAAGTGGCAATCCGAAAAGCAGAAGCTCGGCCTTGCCGCCGATCTCAAGAAGGAACTGGACGCGGCCCGCAACGAACTGGCTATTGCCCAGCGCAAGGGCGAATTCCAGCGTGCCGGCGAACTCGCCTACGGCCGGATTCCGGAGCTTGAAAAGAAGCTGGCCGATGCCGAGGCCCATGACGGCGCACCGGGCGGCATGGTCGAGGAAGTGGTGACGCCCGATCACGTCGCGCACATCGTGTCGCGCTGGACGGGCATCCCGGTCGACAAAATGCTGGAAGGCGAGCGCGAGAAGCTGCTGCGCATGGAGGACGAGCTTGGAAAGCGCGTCGTCGGCCAGGGCGAGGCGGTGCAGGCGGTATCCAAGGCCGTCCGGCGCGCCCGTGCCGGTTTGCAGGATCCGAACCGGCCGATTGGCTCGTTCATGTTCCTCGGTCCGACCGGTGTCGGCAAGACGGAGCTTACCAAGGCGCTGGCGTCGTTCCTGTTCGATGACGAGAATGCCATGGTGCGCATCGACATGTCGGAATTCATGGAGAAGCACTCGGTGGCCCGGCTGATCGGCGCGCCTCCCGGCTATGTCGGCTATGAGGAAGGCGGAACGCTGACGGAGGCGGTCCGGCGCCGGCCCTATCAGGTCGTGCTGTTCGACGAGATCGAGAAGGCGCACCCGGACGTGTTCAACGTGCTGTTGCAGGTTCTCGACGACGGCCGCCTGACCGACGGGCAGGGCCGCACGGTCGACTTCCGCAACACCCTCATTGTCATGACCTCGAACCTTGGGGCGCAATATCTTGTCGAACTGAAGGACGATCAGGATGTGGATGTGGTGCGCGACGAGGTGATGAACGTCGTCAAGGCTTCGTTCCGGCCGGAGTTCCTCAACCGCGTGGATGAGGTGATCCTGTTCCACCGCCTGCGCCGTCAGGACATGGGCAGGATCGTCGAGATCCAGCTCGGGCGGCTGGAGAACCTGCTTGCCGACCGCAAGATCAACCTCGATCTCGACGCCGAGGCGATCGAGTGGCTGGCACAGAAGGGGTACGATCCCGCCTATGGCGCGCGTCCGCTCAAGCGCGTCATCCAGAAGGAGTTGCAGGATCCGCTGGCCGAGAAGATTCTCGGCGGCGAAATCCTCGATGGCTCGCTGGTCAAGGTGACCGCAGGTTCAGACCGCCTGAACTTCCGAAGCAAGGCGGGCGGAAGCGACGAAGCCAGGGCCGCGTAAGCCCGGCTCAAGCCGGACCGGCTAAACAGATGGCCGCAGCAATGCGGCCATCTTCATGCCCGGTTCATCTTGGAAACCTATCGTGATTGGTCGACCCTGGGGGCGACGAGGCCCCGAAAACCTTGATTCGTCCGGCAACGGGCGGCTGAAATGCATGGAGAGCTTTGCCTGCATGTCGAACATTTTCCTGTCCGCTTCGGCAATCGCCGCTCTGCTTTTTTCGGCCGATGCGATGGCGTCGCGCGGTGGAAGCCATGCCGATGTTGCACCGAAGTCCGAACAGGCTGCTGCGTCCATCGTGCTGGCGCAGTCGGGAGATCTGGAAGTCTACTATGACGGTCTCGGCAACAGGGTGATCGTCGATTCCTACACGGGCGAGGTCATCGCCGTGGAGCCGCCCGACACGCGCAGGGAAAGGCGGGCGGTGCGTCGCCAGCAGGAACGACGGTCCGAGCGACAGGAACGTTATTACAACGAAAATCCCGACGATATGGCCCGCTTCCTGCAAAGGCAGCGCGAAGAGGAAGCCAGGGTCTACGATCCCTATTCGAGCGGCGGCTACGAGATTTTTCCCGAAGCGCCGCGCGACGTCTATCGCGACCCGCCGGCGGATTTCCAGCAGGGTGGCGGGCAACGGGGAATCGAGAGGCGTCCGCTCGAGGAAGCGTCTCTGGAGCCTGCCCGCCGCGAGGAAGCGAAGCCGGTGACGCCCAGTACGCGGGTCGATTCGTCGCTTGCCCTCGGCGGCCGTGAGGAAATCGCTGCCTTGCAGGTGCTGCTCGACCGCGTCGGCGCATCTCCGGGCGTCATCGACGGCCGGTTTGGCTCGAATGTGGAAAAGGCGCTGGCCGCCTATCGCGACATCACCGGCCAGACGCTGCGCTCAACCGACGCCATCGCCATTACGGAAGCCCTTGCGAACACAGGCGGAGACGCCTTCTCCCTCTACGAGATCACCAACGCGGATGCCGCCGGTCCGTATATCGCTTCGGTGCCGGAAGATTACAGCCATAAGGCCCAGCTCGAGCACATGTCCTACACCTCCGTCACCGAGGCGCTGGCCGAGCGCTTCCACATGGATGAGGCTTATCTCAAGGCGCTCAACCCGGAAGCCAATTTCAACAGGCCGGGAACGATCATCAAGGTCGCCAATTTCGGCCGGCTGGTCTCGACGCCGGTGGCGCGCATCACCGCCGACAAGGCGGCCAAGCAGGTGCGCGCCTACGACGAAAACGGCAAGCTGGTGGCCGCCTATCCGGCCACCATCGGCTCTTCGGCTACGCCTTCACCCTCGGGCGTGCATGCGGTGACGCGCATCGCCGTGAACCCGAACTACACCTACAATCCCAAAATCAACTTCAAGCAGGGCGATAACGACAAGGTCCTGACCATTCCTCCGGGGCCGAACGGTCCGGTCGGCTCGATCTGGATCGCGCTGGACAAGCCGACCTACGGCATCCACGGCACTCCCGAACCATCCAAGATCGGCAAGACGTCCAGCCATGGCTGCGTGCGCCTGACCAACTGGGATGCGGCCGAGCTTGCCAAGCTGGTGAAGCCCGGCGTCATTGTCGAATTCATCGATTGAGCTGAAGTAGCTGCTGCGGGTCCGGGCGGAAGCTCAGAGCAGCGGACGCCCGGACAGATCCAGCCCGCCGCTCTGCCAATTTGTTTTCGCCGCATTTGTGCGACTTCAGGTGATTCCACCTGACTGCAAGATGCTCAGCCCTCGACCTTGTTGGCGCTGGCCACCTTGAGCGTGTTCCGGTCCTGTTGCCGCAACAATTCGTCGATCCGTTCGCGCTCGTGCCGGAAGGCGGTAAGCTCGTCGCCTTTCAGCACCTTGCCGACAGGCAGGCGCACGCGCATGGGGTCGACCTTGGTGCCGTTGACGATCAGTTCGTAATGGAGGTGGGCGCCGGTCGACAGGCCGGTGGAGCCGACATAGCCGATCACCTGGCCCTGCCTCACCCGCACGCCGGGGGCGATGTTCTTGGCGAAAGCGCTCTGGTGGTTGTAGGAGCTGACATAGCCGTTGGCGTGGCGGATCATGATCTGCTTGCCATAGCCGCCGGCCCATCCGGCTTTCTCCACGACGCCGTTGCCCGAAGCGATGATGGGGGTGCCGCGCGGGGCTGCCCAGTCCACGCCGGTATGCATGCGGGTGTAGCCGAGTATCGGGTGCCGGCGCCCGCCGAAACCGGACCGGAACTTTCCGTTCGGCACCGGATTGCGCAGCAGGAACTGCTGGGCGCTCGAACCGTTCTCGTCGAAATAGTCGAACGAGCCGTCCTCGGTGCGGAAGCGATAGAAATTGCGGGTCTGGCCGCCGATGCTGGCCGAGACATAAAGCAGTTCGGAGTTTTCGGAAGCCTCGTCGTCTTCATCCGGCTGCGAAAACAGAACCTCAAGGCGATCCGACGTCGTGGTGCGCGACTGGAAATCGACGTTCGAGGCAAGCAGCCTGACGAGGCGCTGGGTCATGTCTTTCGACATGCCGTAGGAATAGGCTGCGCGATAGATGCCATCATAAATGGTGGGCAGGTTGCCGCGTGACGGCACCGGCGGGGAATCATCGAAAGCCGTCAACAGTTCGGGATTGGGCTCCGGCTCGCGGGCCGGTACATACTGCCCGTCATCGCCGCGGGCGATGGTCA
>NZ_SNZF01000004.1:117500-120552 GCF_004363725.1 Aquamicrobium defluvii
TCGGGGAGCTGCGAATAAGCTTTGATCCGGGGATTTCCGAATGGGGAAACCCACCTAAGGTACTTGGAAAATCAGAGCAGCAGGGCAACTTGCTGCTGTGGTTTCCAAGTATCGATATTAGGTAACTTACCCTGAATACATAGGGGTAAAGTGGCGAACGTGGGGAACTGAAACATCTAAGTACCCACAGGAAAGGACATCAACAGAGACTCCGCTAGTAGTGGCGAGCGAACGCGGACCAGGCCAGTGGCTTATGTGAGACAAGCAGAACCTTCTGGAAAGGAGGGCCATAGTGGGTGACAGCCCCGTATGCGTAATGCGAACATAAGTCCTTGAGTAGGGCGGGACACGTGAAATCCTGTCTGAACATGGGGAGACCACTCTCCAAGCCTAAGTACTCGTGCATGACCGATAGCGAACTAGTACCGTGAGGGAAAGGTGAAAAGCACCCCGACAAGGGGAGTGAAAGAGTACCTGAAACCGGTTGCCTACAAACAGTAGGAGCCCAAGGTTCGTCCTGGGTGACTACGTACCTTTTGTATAATGGGTCAGCGACTTAGTGTGACGAGCAAGCTTAAGCCGGTAGGTGTAGGCGCAGCGAAAGCGAGTCTGAACAGGGCGTTCAGTTCGTCGCATTAGACCCGAAACCGAGTGATCTAGCCATGAGCAGGTTGAAGGTACGGTAACACGTACTGGAGGACCGAACCCATATCTGTTGCAATAGATTGGGATGACTTGTGGCTAGGGGTGAAAGGCCAATCAAACTCGGAAATAGCTGGTTCTCCGCGAAATCTATTTAGGTAGAGCGTCGACCGAATACCCCCGGGGGTAGAGCACTGGATGGGCTATGGGGACTCACCGTCTTACTGATCCTAACCAAACTCCGAATACCGGGGAGTACTAGTCGGCAGACACACGGCGGGTGCTAACGTCCGTCGTGGAAAGGGAAACAACCCTGACCTACAGCTAAGGTCCCCAAGTTATGGCTAAGTGGGAAAGGATGTGAGGATCCCAAAACAACCAGGATGTTGGCTTAGAAGCAGCCATCATTTAAAGAAAGCGTAACAGCTCACTGGTCTAAATAAGGGTCTTTGCGCCGAAAATGTAACGGGGCTCAAGCCATACACCGAAGCTTAGGGTTCGTGAGCAATCACGAGCGGTAGCGGAGCGTTCTGTAAGCTGAAGAAGCCGTACCCGTGAGGGACGGTGGAGGTATCAGAAGTGCGAATGCTGACATGAGTAACGTAAGGGGAGTGAGAGACTCCCCCGCCGAAAGTCCAAGGGTTCCTGCTTAAAGTTAATCTGAGCAGGGTTAGCCGGCCCCTAAGGCGAGGCCGAAAGGCGTAGTCGATGGGAATCACGTTAATATTCGTGAGCCTGGAGGTAGTGACGGATCGCGTGTATTGTCAGGTCTTATCGGATTGATCCTGGCAGTGAAGCGGTCCCGGGAAATAGCTCCTCCTTATAGCCCGTACCCGAAACCGACACTGGTGGACTGGTAGAGTATACCAAGGCGCTTGAGAGAACTATGCTGAAGGAACTCGGCAAATTGCACGCGTAACTTCGGAAGAAGCGTGACCCTTGTCTGCGCAAGCAGGTGAGGGTGGCACAGACCAGGGGGTAGCGACTGTTTATCAAAAACACAGGGCTCTGCGAAGCCGCAAGGCGACGTATAGGGTCTGACGCCTGCCCGGTGCCGGAAGGTTAAGAGGAGAGGTGCAAGCTTTGAATCGAAGCCCCGGTAAACGGCGGCCGTAACTATAACGGTCCTAAGGTAGCGAAATTCCTTGTCGGGTAAGTTCCGACCTGCACGAATGGCGTAACGACTTCCCCGCTGTCTCCAGCATAGACTCAGTGAAATTGAATTCCCCGTGAAGATGCGGGGTTCCTGCGGTTAGACGGAAAGACCCCGTGCACCTTTACTATAGCTTTACATTGGCATTCGTAGTGACATGTGTAGGATAGGTGGTAGGCTTTGAAGCCAGGGCGCCAGCCTTGGTGGAGCCACCCTTGAAATACCACCCTTATTACTATGGATGTCTAACCGCGACCCGTTATCCGGGCCCGGGACAATGTATGGTGGGTAGTTTGACTGGGGCGGTCGCCTCCTAAAGAGTAACGGAGGCGCGCGATGGTGGGCTCAGAACGGTCGGAAATCGTTCGCTGAGTGCAATGGCATAAGCCTGCCTGACTGCGAGACTGACAAGTCGAGCAGAGACGAAAGTCGGTCATAGTGATCCGGTGGTCCCGTGTGGAAGGGCCATCGCTCAACGGATAAAAGGTACGCCGGGGATAACAGGCTGATGACCCCCAAGAGTCCATATCGACGGGGTTGTTTGGCACCTCGATGTCGACTCATCGCATCCTGGGGCTGGAGCAGGTCCCAAGGGTATGGCTGTTCGCCATTTAAAGCGGTACGTGAGTTGGGTTCAGAACGTCGTGAGACAGTTCGGTCCCTATCTGCCGTGGGTGTAGGAATATTGACAGGATCTGTCCCTAGTACGAGAGGACCGGGATGGACGTATCTCTGGTGGACCTGTTGTGGCGCCAGCCGCATAGCAGGGTAGCTATATACGGACGGGATAACCGCTGAAGGCATCTAAGCGGGAAACCCACCTGGAAACGAGTATTCCCTGAGAACCGTGGAAGACGACCACGTTGATAGGCCGGGTGTGGAAGAGCGGCAACGCTTGAAGCTTACCGGTACTAATAGTTCGACAGGCTTGATCGTTCTCATTCCTTATGCTCATCAAATCCAGCGCTCACGCATGAGCGGCCCTTCGGGCCTATGCTCCGCGAGAGCGCCGGAAAACCGGCGACGCGCAGTCGCGCTTGCGGGCTTTGCCCGTAAGGCAAGGCGCTTCGCAACATCAGCACAAAACAGCTTCTCGATAACATGCGCTTTGCCGACCTGGTGGTCATGGCGGGGCGGCTGCACCCGTTCCCATTCCGAACACGGCCGTGAAACGCCCCTGCGCCGATGGTACTTCGTCTCAAGACGCGGGAGAGTAGGTCGCTGCCAGGTCTGCTAAACGCATGAAATCTTCTCGGG
>NZ_SNZF01000004.1:120650-223219 GCF_004363725.1 Aquamicrobium defluvii
ACGGCCGTGAAACGCCCCTGCGCCGATGGTACTTCGTCTCAAGACGCGGGAGAGTAGGTCGCTGCCAGGTCTGCTAAACGCATGAAATCTTCTCGGGTGTAAGCAGAACAGCTTTATTTCAGGACTTCAGAACGCCGCCCTTCGGGGCGGCGTTTTGCGTTCCGGATTCTTTTGCAGACGATGCAGTGTTTGTGGTGGAACCGGAATATTCATAGCGCGAATTTCTTTCTGCAACGCGCCGGCCATGTGCGTTTGTCATTATCTTCGTCGCCTCATGGTTACGGTTCCGGATGGTGACGGATCCGGCCAGATCGTCTACAAGGAACATTCACCAAGGGGAGTCCCGGCAAGGGGCTGAGAGACCGCTGGCGCAAGCAGCGCGGTGACCCTCCGAACCTGATCCGGATCATGCCGGCGAAGGGATGGCGATTTTTCCTGCTGTCTTTTTTGCCGGCCTCCTTGCGAGGCCGCCTATGCCAGAAACCGATTTTTCAACAGCCGGTCTCGCTGTCATCCATGAAAGGACAGCGCGATGAGCGAACGCTTCACCGAAACCCTGAAACGAGAGAGCGAACCGCTATGGGCGCAAGCGGTAGAACACCGTTTCGTCGGCGAGTTGTTCGCAGGAACCCTGGCCAATGAGGTCATGACCTCGTATCTGGTTCAGGATCATCGCTTTCTCGACAGTTTCCTGACCCTTCTTGGTGCCGCAATCGCCGCCAGCGACAGCTTTGAGGCTCGGCTGCTTCTGGGCCGGTTCATCGGAATGGTGTCAGGAGAGGAAAACACCTGTTTCCTGCGTGCCTTCGATGCGCTGGGCGTCAGCGGGGAGCAACGCGCCACCATTCCCGATACGAAACCGACGCCGGGTTCAAGGCGATCATGCGTGAGGCGGCGACCTCGGGCTCTTATACGGCCACGCTTGCGGTGCTCAACGTGGCGGAATGGCTTTATCTCGACCGGGCCATCAGGGCGCCGGCCACACTGCCGCAGAATTTCATTCATGGCGAATGGATCAGTTTGCACGACAATCCGGATTTTCGCGATTTCGTCGGCTCTTCGCCGGGAACCGGACCGTGCAGCCCCGGCGAGGCCGACGTGAGCCGCTTTTCCGGAGGGCCGTGGCACTGGAACTGGCCTTCTTCGATGCAGCCTATGAGCAGGGAGAGTGAGAATGGATGTCTTTGAACGGTTGAAGCAGGCGGCGGCCGAAGACTGGAAGAGCTATGTCGGGCACAGCTTCGTGCGCGAGCTGGGTGCGGGTTCGCTGCCGCAGGAAGCTTTCAAGGCCTATCTGGTGCAGGATTATCTGTTCCTGATCCAGTTTTCGCGCGCCTGGGCCCTTGCCGCTTACAAGAGCCGTACCATACCCGAGATCAGGGCGGCGCAGGCGGGCCTTGCAGGAATATTGGACGAAACCGAGCTGCATGTGCGGCTTTGCGGGCGCTGGGGGCTTTCACCGGAGCAACTTCATTCAGTGCCCGAGCATCAGGCCACAGTCGCTTATACCCGCTTCGTTCTCGATTGCGGTGCGGCCGGCGACCTCCTGGACCTGCATGTGGCGCTTGCCCCATGCGTCATCGGCTATGCCGAGATCGGCAAGGCGCTGGCGCCGGAAGGTATCGAAAAGATCGACAGCGATCACCCCTATCGCGAGTGGATCGGCGAATATGCCGGCGATGCATTCCAGCAACTCGCAGCCGGTTCGCGCGGGCTGCTCGACGATCTTGCGGCACGGTCCATGACGGAACGGCGTTTCAAGGAGCTTGCGGACCTTTTCGGAAAGGCGTCCCGGCTCGAGGCGGACTTCTGGCAGATGGGGCTCGATGCGGCCTGAAGCGTGCCGCCCGAAAGCGGGCAGCGGTTTCGGGACAACGACATGCGCAAGAACAAGAGCTGAAAGCGTCAGGAGCGAATCGGAGGGATCGCGACGCGCTTTAAGGGGGAAAATGAAAAACCTCCCCGGCTTGCGGATCTCAGCCGGGAGGTCGTTTGGGCGGACCGCATGGGGGACCATGGGTCCGCAATGTTCCTGCCTACAGAATGACGACCTTGGAGCCGGGGCGCACGCGCTGGTAGAGGTCGACGACATCCATGTTGAGCATGCGGATGCAGCCGGCAGACACGGATTTGCCGATGCTGGAGGGCTGGTTGGTGCCGTGGATGCGGTAGTAGGTGTCCTTGCCATCCTTGAACAGATAGAGCGCGCGGGCACCTAGCGGGTTGCCGGGGCCACCCTCGACGCCATTCTCATATTTCTTGTACTGCTCCGGGGCGCGGGCGATCATGGAATCGGTCGGCCGCCAGCGCGGCCATTCCTGCTTCCATGCCAGATCGGTCACGCCGCTGAAGCCGCGGCCGGCGGCGCCCACCCCCACGCCGTAACGAAGCGCCTTTCCGTTTGCCTGAACCAGATAGAGGAAATGGCTGGCGGGGTCGACGACGATCGTGCCCGGAACATGGTCGGTCCGATAATCGACCATCTGGCGATGGAACTTCTCGGGAACCCTGGACAGGTCTTCGTTGGGGAGCGGGAAGCGCTCGTTCGGTTTCGGCCCATAGCGCGGAGGAGTGGCGGAGGTTTGAACCTCTCCGACCGGAGGGGGCGGTGCGGCGGCCGGCGCGGTCGGCTGCAATCCCGGAGGCGTCGCCGTCCCCGATGAGGTGGCACAGGCGGCCAGCCCCATGCAGGCGAGAAGCGCCATTGCCGTCAAAGCGCGTCGTGCCGGGCCGTCCGTTGCATCGATCATTTGCCTGAAGTCCTTCGTATCAGTTGCTGTCGCGCTCGCGCGCGTCGGAGATAACCTGCCTGAAGCCCGCCTCGTCGAGCGCGGAGGCGACAAGGAACGGGCCGATCAGGAAAACCGGCGTTCCGGCAAGACCGAGCGCATCGGCCTGCGCGCCGTGACGGCGCAAAAGCGCGGTGATTTCGGCATCCTTCGCCTTCATGTCGCGTTCCAGCCGCGCCATGTCGAGCCCCGCGCCAGCCACGGCCTTGCGCATCTTCTCTTCCGGAACCTTGCCGCCCGGTATGCCCATGAGGGCATGATGCGCCTGGCTGTACCTGCCCTGATAGTGGGCTGCCAGGGCCAGCTTCGCGCCGTAGATGGAAGCCGAGGTGAGGATCGGCCAGTCCTTGTAGACGAGGCGAACCTTGCCGTCCTGCTTCACGGCCGTGTTCAGAGGCCCCATGGTCTTCTTGCAGAAGGGGCAGTTGTAATCGAAGAAGTAGACGATGGTGACATCGCCACTGGCGTTCCCGGCTTTCGGGTCGGCCGGATCGTTCACGATCATTTCGGTGTCGAGGCCGTCTCCGTCCTGAGCATTGGCGCGCATGGCGAAACCAGGCGCGGCCGCTAGGGCCATCAGCCCCAGTGCCGCGCGCCGGTTAAGGGAGGCATTGCAAAAGGCTTCAGATGAACTGGTTTTCAAAAGCGGCAACATGATGCGGGACAGGGTGGTCGACATGATAAGCGGCCTCGGTTTCGGGTGTTCGGGCCGACAGGGTTGGGTAGACCTTAAGGCAGGCTTAAGGGCAAAAGGAAAGCCTTTGCGCACGTAAAAAACAGTGTGTTGCAGACAGCGCACAGCTGCCGTTCAGGCAACCGGCAAGGTTTCTTAAGTTTGCCTTAAGCCGCTTGCATGAGGCATGAAGCGCTCATGCCGTCCCGTGGGAGACGGCTCGGCAAACGGAGAAAAGCCCGATGCGTTCCATGCGGACCCGGCTGTTCGCTATTCTCATCCTTATCACCGGGCTGGTGTGGCTGTCGGCGGTGGCGTGGATCTTTCATTCCACCGGCGCGCAGCTCGAGCGGGTTCTCGATGCGCGGCTGATGGAAGCCGCGCGCATGGTGAACTCGATGGTGACGAGGCGCGCGCTTGGCGGGGGCGGCGACGCCGTGGTTCCGCCGGTCGGGATGGAAACGCACGAAGCCTATAACCGCCAGCTTTCCTGCCAGATCTGGTCGCTGGAGGGCACGCTGCTCAGCCAGTCCGAAGGAGCGCCGGAAGCCAGGCTGTCGGAGCATGCGGAAGGCTTCTCCAACACCGTCATCAACGGAGAGACATGGCGCGTCTACACGGTGGACAATCCGGAAGCGGGCGTGCGCGTGATGGTTGGCGATCGCGTCTACTTCCGTGACCATCTCGTCAACAGCGTCATCTTCGGTGTGCTATTGCCGGCGCTGCTCATCCTGCCGGTGCTGGCCGGCCTTATATGGCTGAGCGTCGGGCGCGGGCTGATGCCGCTCAGCCGGATTGCCGGTGAGCTGTCCATGCGTCCTGCATCCGACCTCCACCCGATCGACGCCGGCGGCGCGGCCAGCGAGCTGCAGCCGGTGGTGAAGTCTCTCAACGCGCTGTTCAGGCGGGTCTCGGATGCGCGCGAGCGCGAGCGGGACTTCATTGCCTTCGCCGCTCATGAGCTGCGGACGCCAGTGGCGGGCCTGAAAACACAGGCCCAGATCGCGCTGGCTTCGCAGGAACCTGCGATCCGGCAGAAGGCACTTTCGCAGATCGTGGCGGGCGTCGACCGGACGGGCAGGCTGGTGCGGCAGCTGCTCGATATCGCATCGCTTGAAAGCGGTGCCGCTCCAACGGCGGAAGGTCGGTTCAACGCCGGACAGATGCTGAAATCGGTAACCGATGACCTCGCTGCCCATGGGGGAGGTGCGGTCGTTATCGATCCGGCCCTGCATACCCTTCAACTGACCATGCCGGCAGAGCTTTTCCGGCTTGCCGCGCGCAACCTGATCGAGAACGCGCTGCACCATTCGCCGGAAGGCGCAAAGGTCGCCTGCGGAGTGTCGGAAGGGGAGGGTGAGGTTGCCGTCTGGATCCGGGACGAAGGGCCGGGCATTCCGGATGAGGAACTGGCGCGGGTAACCGAGCGGTTTTTCCGGGGCCGGTTCCGCTCCGCGGTGGGAAGCGGGCTGGGCCTGAGCATTGTCGAAACGGCGCTCGACCATGCCGGCGCGAGGCTGGAGCTGCGCAACGGCGAGAAGGGCGGTCTTTTTGCGGCCATCGTCATTCCTGCGGACAGGGCGCGGGTTACGGCGGCGGCCGCCTGAGCCGGAGTATTTCCGCGTTCCCTCGTCGTGAAGATGTTATGGCGCGCTGTGCATTTTACGGAAGTTCTGCGGGTTCAGTTCTGCAGTTTCCGGATGCCCGACAGAAGCGCCTCGCGGGAAATCTCGCCCATGTGGACAGCGCGCAACCGACCGTCCGCGCCGACGAACAGGGTCGCCGGCAGGCCGGGTGTGGTGTAGTGGCGCGAGAAGCGACCGAGACTGTCCAGCAAAACCGGATCGAGCGTCAGCGCTTCCCGTTCGAGGTAGGATTGCACGGTGTTCTCATTCTCACCCTGGTTGACGAACAGGAAGGCTGCATCCTCGCTGGCTGCTGCGACATCGGCCATCATCGGCATTTCGCGCCGGCATGGCGGGCACCATGACGCCCACAGATTGACGACCATGGGCTTTCCGGTGAGCGCCGAAGGTATGATCTCGCCACCGCCCAGCGACGTATAGGAGCCGGAAGGCAATGGAGTGGGCGGCACCCCGGCGGTAAGCTGGATGACCAGCGTGGCCATGAAGGCAGCGGCCGCCGCCGGAACCGGGGTCCACAGAAGCAGTCTGGGGTGGCGGCGCAGATGCAGGAGCGTCACGATTATCACCGCGGCAATGCCGGCCGGGATCATGAAGCCGCCCTGCCAGATGGCCAGCACGCGCCACGGCTCCGCTGCGAAGCTGTCGAAGTGGCGGATGAGATGGCCGAGGCGGGCGGCAAGGAAGAAGGCGACGGCTGCCCGCCACGTCCAGCCGGCAAAGCGTCGGTCTACAGTGCGGGCCAGAAGCTCGGCCCCGGCAAGAAAGGTGGCGATGGCAAGCACCGCGGCAAGGCGATCGGATGAAAACATAAGGGGGCCGATGGTGAAGGCGTTCATTTCCGGTCCCGCCCTATTTTCCGGCCAGAGTGGCTGAAGCCACCAGTGCATCGACACCGATCTCGCCGATCAGCCTGGTGCCATCGATCTCGGCCTTGTCGGGCCCGAAGAAGATCATCGTCGGCGGGCCGATCACCGCAAGGTCGCGCATCAGGGACCGGTTGGTGTCGTCGAGCCGCGACAGGTCCACCTTGATGCGGCGAAAGCCGGAAAGGTTTTCGGCTACCTGTCGGGCCGGCAGCACTTCGCGCTCGATCCCGGCGCAGGTCACGCACCAGTCGGCGGTGAAATAGACCAGCGTGGGACGCTTTTCGGAAGAGGCAGCGGCGAGCACGCTTTGCAGTTCTGTCGCGGAGGAAATACCGGCGAACTCCGGCGCAGCGGTCTGTGCTGTCTCTTGGGGAAGGCTGAAGTGCGCCAGCGGGCGGAGCGGATCGCTGCCGCCGGACGCCGCTCCCACACCGAGGATCAGCGCATAAAGCGCCAGCGCCATGCCACCGCCCTTGACCAGTCGCCGGCCCGCACTTGCATCGCTTCCCACCAGATCGAAAGCGCCGATGAAGGCAGCGGCGGTCATCGCCAGAGCCGCCCATAGTGCCAGTGTCAGGGGAGCCGGCAGCAGGCGCGATGCCATCCACACGGCCAGGCCAAGCAGCACGAAGCCGAATGCATATTTCACATATTCCATCCAGCCGCCGGCTTTCGGCAGGGCGCGGCTGCCGAAGGTGCCGAAGGCGATCAGCGGCAGGCCCTGTCCCAGACCCAGAGCAAACAGGGCAGCCGCACCCAGCACGGCATCGCCGGTCTGGGCGATGTAGAGCAGGGCTGCGGCCAGCGGGGCGGTGACGCAGGGGCCGACGATCAGCGCGGAGGTGAAGCCGATGGCGGCAGCGCCGCCCAGCGAGCCGCGCCGGCTGCTGCCGGCCCCCGCAACACGGCTGACCCATGCGGAAGGAAGCTGGATATCGAACAGGCCGAACATGGAAAGCGCGAGGATGGTGAAGATCGCCGCAACCGTGGCGACGGCATAGGGCGATTGCAGCACGATCTGCAGGTTCTGGCCGGACCAGGCGGCGGCGATGCCGAGCAGGCCGAAGGCCGCTGCCATGGCCAGCACATAGGCCAGCGACAGAGCAAAGCCACGGCGGGGCGTAAGCGTCTCGCCCGAGCGGGCGAGCGTCGCGCTCAGGATCGGATACATGGGCAGCACACAGGGGGTGAAGGCAAGCAGCAGCCCGAAAACGAGGAAGCTGCCCACGACCCACAACGCGCCGCCATCGGCCAGCAGCGAGGCGACCATGCCGCCCGCCGCCGCCTCCTGCGAGACCATGAAACCGGCGGCGGATGTCCCCGCGGACCGGGCAGGTGTCTGTACCTGTTGCGGCGCATCGGCGAACAGGCCGAAGCCCGAGGCGGCCGCCGTGATTTCGAACGTGTCGAGGTTCACCTTGCGCGTTTCGGGCGGATAGCAGATCGAATCCTTCTTGCAGCCCTGATAGGTAAGCAGGATCTCGGCTGCCTCACCTGCTGCGAGCCGTGCTTCCGCCTCGCCATAATAGACTTCAGAAACGCCGAAGTTCGGATCGTCTTCCCTGGTCCCATCGGGTGTTTCCAGCGCGACCGGCGTGTCGCCATTGGCGGCCTTTGCCTCCATGTGGTCGCGGTAAAGATAGTATCCGTCGGCGATCTCCCATTCGAAGATCGCGCCGCCTTCCGGTGCCGGCAGGACTTTCAGGCGGAACGCCTCATCGGCCTGAAGCAGGCCGGGCTGTTGTGCGGCAGCGGGAAGCAGACCGGCGAGGAGCAGCAGCGTACAAAGTGCAGGTATGATTTTTCTCAACGTTTCATTCTCTCGCTGGCTTGCCGGTGGCGGTTCAGGTGGCAAAGGGCTCCAGTCGGGCGATGAGGCTTTCGGTGGGGAAACTGCCCACCGAGCGCGTCCCTTCATGTTCGTGCCCGCTGGCTGCATCGACTATGAAAACCGTTGGCGGACCGTCAACCTTCAGATGCCGCAACAGGGCACGGTTGTCATCGGTCGTGGCGGTGACGTCGATCCTGATGAGGCCGAAATTCTGCATCAATCCCGCCACCCTGCGGTCGGGCAGGATCTTGTCGTCGATGACCTTGCAGAAGGCGCACCATTGCGCGCCCACGTCGACAAGCGCCTTGGCCTTGCTGCGAGCCAGATCGGCAAGCGCGGCCCGATATTGGGGAACGCTTTCGACCAGATAGGTCGAGGCGCGCGAGGGGGTGGCGAAAATGCCGGTGCCGGCGATCAGCGGCAGGCCAAGCAGCAATGTGCGGCGATTCACCTTCTGCAACGTCGCCGTACCCGGCTTCGCACTATCTCTGGCAGGGAGAAACCTGTCGTGCATGGAACCCTGGCTCCTTGTATGCCGGGACATCTGCCTCCGTCCGGCAACTCACTCGGTACGTGCATGAGGCTCGCAGCTTAAGTCAGGCTTAAAGCACGATCGTTTGCGGGCGGTTCAGGGTTCCGGACCCAGCCGGTAGCCCAGCCCGCGCACCGTCTCGATCAGCCCCGGTCCAAGTTTGGAGCGCAGATGGTGGATGTGGACTTCCACGGTGTTGCTCTCCACCTCTTCCTGCCACCCATAGAGCTTGTCTTCCAGTTGTGCCCTGGACAGGATCGCGCCCGGGCGGCTCATGAGCGCCTGAAGGAGGGTGAACTCGCGTCGCGACAGCCTGATCTGCCTTCCGGCACGTTCCACCAGCTGGCTGGCGGGCTGGAGCGTGATGTCGCGCCAGCGCAGCTCTGCGCTTGAACGCCCGTTGGAGCGGCGGGTCAGCGCCCGCAGGCGGGCCGCCACCTCATCCAGATCGAAGGGCTTTCCGAGATAATCGTCCGCGCCATTGTCAAGGCCGTTGATGCGGTCGGCCACCGTGTCGCGCGCTGTCAGCATCAGCACCGGTGTTTCGTCACGGGTGGAGCGCAACGATCTGAGGATGTCGAGCCCGGACCCGTCCGGCAGCATGAGGTCGAGGACGACGGCGTCATAGGCGTTCGTTTCCAGGGCCGCCCGCGCACTTTCGCAGGTGGCGACGGCATCGGTTGTAAAGCCCGCCAGCGACAGGCCGACCTTCAGCCCGTCGCGCAAAATATCGTCGTCTTCAACGATCAGCAGCCGCATCTCATGACTTCCGGTTATATCTCTGCG
Source organism: Aquamicrobium defluvii (assembly GCF_004363725.1). Lineage (GTDB taxonomy): Bacteria > Pseudomonadota > Alphaproteobacteria > Rhizobiales > Rhizobiaceae > Mesorhizobium > Mesorhizobium defluvii. The sequence continues at coordinate 129,774 of NZ_SNZF01000004.1, forward strand.
CATTCGCCGCCTTGCCTTAAGCCAGCCTTAAGGAATCATCGGGGCAGATGGACGCCGGTTTTGCAATGGATGGCAAATCGACTATCGTCATCGTTCGTCAGAGTCACCGGAGAGACAGGCGTGGGCATGAATTTCGGATCGAAGTACAGCCATCTGAGCCATGGTTTCGGCTGCCTGTGCCATAGTCCCATGGTCGCCGAAATAAATGCGCGGCTCAGTGGCGGCCTGTCGCGCAGGTCTGTGCTGCGCGGCATTGCCGGCGCCATCGGCGTCATGGCCGCGGGCGTGCCCGCTTTTGCCGCGGAGGGAAAGCCGGTGCTCCTGAGGAACGTCAAGATATTCGATGGCAAATCCTCTTCCTACATCGAGGGCCGCGATGTCCTGGTCTCGGGCGACCGGATCGAGAACCTCGTCGGGCAGGATGAGACGGTGGCCGATGCCGAGGTGATCGACTGCGGGGGCAGGGTGCTGATGCCGGGCCTCATCGATGCGCACTGGCACACCATCCTTGCCGGCATCAATCAGATGATGGCGATGACGGCTGATATCCCCTATGTCCATCTTGTGGCCGCGCAGGAGGCGGAACGCACGCTGATGCGCGGTTTCACCACGGTGCGCGATGTCGGCGGTCCGTCCTTCGCGCTGAAGCGGGCGATCGATGAAGGGCGCATGCCGGGCCCGCGCATCTATCCCAGCGGCGCGATGATCTCCCAGACCTCGGGTCACGGCGATTTCCGCATGCGCACCGATCTGCCGCGCACGGCGCAGAGCAACCCCAGCACCGCCGAGGCTGCGGGCATTTCTGCTATTGCCGACGGCGTGCCGGAGGTTCTGCGGCGTGCGCGCGAACAGCTGATGCTGGGCGCCAGCCAGCTCAAGATCATGGTGGGCGGCGGCGTGACGTCGCTGTTCGATCCGCTGGATTCGCTGCAGTTCACGGAAGCCGAGATCAGGGCTGCGGTCGATGCCGCCAGCGACTGGGGCACCTATGTGTGCGCCCACGTCTACACTTCGGCCGGCATCCGGCGTGCCCTGGACTGCGGCGTGAAGAGCATCGAACACGGTCAGCTGGCGGATGAGGAGACGGTGCGCCGCATCGCCGATGCGGGCGCCTGGTGGAGCCTGCAGCCATTCCTTGCCGACGAGGACGCCAATCCCGGCGGCACGCCCGAACAACAGGCGCAACGCCGGGAGATCGCGGAAGGCACGGTCCGCGCTTTCGAGCTCGGAAAAAAGCACGGCGTCAACATGGCGTGGGGCACGGATATTCTCTTCAACCCCAGGGGCACGGCGGCGCAGGGCCGTCATCTGGCCAAGATCGCGCGCTGGTTCGACAATCATGAAGTGTTGTCGCTGGCCACCAGCCGCAATGCCGAACTGCTGGCACTGTCGGGGCCGCGCAATCCCTACCGCGGCGCTCTGGGCGTCATAGAAGGCGGCGCCATGGCCGACCTGCTTGTCGTAGACGGCGATCCGTTGCAGGATATCTTGGTTATTGCCGACCCGGAAAACAGCCTGAAGCTCATCATGAAGGATGGGCGCATCCACAAGAACACGCTCGGAGCCTGATCACAGAAATGACAGCAAAAGCTATTGCCGGCCTCGCCGCACTTTTTGCCATGGCAGCTCCGTCCGCAATGGCGGCAGATGTGCTGCCGGTGAAAGCCCCGGCGGTGGTGGACACAGCGCGGCCGCTATGGGCTTTTCAGGTTACGCCCTATATGTGGGCGGCGGGCCTGAAGGGGGACATCTCGCCCTACCGGGTGGGTCCGACCATTCCGGTGGAAAAGAGCTTCGGCGACATCTTCGACGATCTCAATTTCGGTGGCTTCATCAATCTGTGGGGCCGCTATGATCGTTTCGTGTTCTCCGGCGACCTCATGTACACCAACACGACGGATGCACACAGCTTCGGAAATATCCCGCCATTTCCCGGCAATCCCGGGATCACCAGCGCGGATGTCAGCATCGACACCGCGCAGTTCACTTCCACGCTAGCGGCGGGCTACCGCGTTGTCGATGTGCCGGGCACCACGCTCGATCTGCTGGGAGGCGTACGCGTCTGGCACATATCGAACAGGGTAACGGGAACCGCGGCCGGGATCACCGTTTCCCACAAGGAGAGCTTCAGCTGGGTCGATCCGGTGATCGGCGCGCGTCTGTTCCATGGCCTGACCGACCGGATGTCCATCCAGATGCAGGCCGACATGGGCGGTTTCGATGTCGGATCGAAGTTCACCTATCAGGCTTTGGCTACCTTGAACTATATACTGACCGATCATCTTTCGACGTCGGTCGGCTACAAGGTGCTGAGCGTCGACTACCGCGATGACGGGCATGTGTTCGACACCACGCTGCATGGCCCGGTGCTCGGCCTGACCTATCGGTTCTGAGTTCGTAACGCCGGATATGTAAAATGCGAAGGCCGGCGCGGGGCGCCGGCCTTCGTGTTTGTGGTCAGTGACCGCTTTGGTCGTCTTTGTTGCCATGTTCGCCATGGCCGCCGTGATCGGGCTCTCCGCCCATTGCATCGACCGCGAACTCGACGTCGATCTTTCCGGCCTTCTCGAAAGTCAGCGTGCCGGGGAAGCGCTCGCCCTTCTTCGGTTGCGCTTTCAGGCCCATGAACATGAGATGATAGGAACCGGGCTTCAGTTCCACCTTGCCGCCGGGAGCGATTTCCAGTCCCTCCGGCAACTGGCGCATGGTCATGACGCCATCATTGACGGCCATTTCATGAATTTCGCCCTTCTCCGATATATCGGAGGAAACGGCGATCAGGCGGTCGGCTTCCCCGCCATGGTTGGTGACGGTGAGGTAGCCGCCGGCTACCTTGGCGCCGGCCGGGGTTTCGCGCGACCACGGATGCCCGATTTCAAGCTCGCCAAGCTTGTATTCATGCGCCGAAGCCGGCGCAGCGAACAAGCCGAGCGGAAGCATGAGGCCAAGGGTAAGGGCGGCCAGGCCGCGACGGGTGAGGGTGGTGCGTGCGGGGACGTGCGAACGGGACATTGGGTCTTCTCCGAAACTGATGCGCAACTGATGGCGCTGAAAATTGCATGATTGGCGGCGACCTCGCGGTCGTCGGTTAGAGCAGTTCCAGCAAAAGTGCGAAGCGGTTTTGCGTCCGGAACTGCGTAGAAACAAAGAGATAGAGCATTGTTGGTGATCCCTTTTTCACCAACAATGCTCCAGATCACGCCGTTTTCGGAGGTGCGCGGGGGTTGGCCGGAGAGCGCTGGCGCGCAAAGGACAGGTGATCCTGCGAGCCCGTCCGGAAACTGAGGGTTGCGAAACCGAAGCCGGTTTCGAGGGCCACGGGTGCCGGCGGATTGGCCAGAAGCGGGGCGGCCAGATTGCAGCCGAGCACGCAACAGTCCGGAAAATGGGCAGGCTGTGCACCGTCGGGAAGCTCGCCAATGCCCTCATGGGTGCAGATGACGTTGCCGAAGGCGTCGAGTTGCAGGCGCTCTGGCCCCGCTGCCATGGCGAAGGCGCCGAGCAGCGATTGCAAGACAAGGAACCAGGCTGCGGCGAAAGCCACTGCCATGTTCCAATTTTTGCGTCCTGCCCGCACCTGAGCCTGTCTCCGGCTGATCGGTGCCAGACCTAGCACATCGTGTTGCGCCGGCAAGCGGCCACTTTGTCGCCGCTCAGAGTTTCGTCCAGGCGCCGTTCTTCTTCGAGGATCTCACGCAGGCTTCGATGAAGGCCATGCCCTCCACCCCGTCATGAACCGTGGGGAAGACAATGTCCTTCGGTGGCTTGTGGCCGTCGCGGGCAGCGCGGATTGCGGCTGCGGCCTCGCGATAGATATTGGCGAAGCCTTCGAGGTAACCTTCCGGATGGCCGGCAGGCACGCGCGTCAGCCGGCTGGCGCTGGCGAGCGCGCCCGCTCCGCCGCGCGTCAGCAGCCGCTTCGGCTCGCCGAAGGGCGTGTACCACAGATAGTTCGGGTCGGCCTGCACCCATTCCAGCCCGCCCTTCGAGCCATAGACCCGGAGCTTCAGCCCGTTCTCGTGGCCGGGTGCGACCTGGCTCGCCCACAGCATGCCTTTGGCGGGCGGGGCGTTGGCCTTTGCCCTGAAGCGCAGCAGCACGTTGAGATTGTCGTCCAGCAGCCGGCCGGGCACGAAGGAGTCGAGGTCGGCGGCGAGGCTGTCCAGTTCCAGCCCGGTGACGAAGCGGGCGAGATTGTAGGCATGGGTGCCGATGTCGCCCGTCGCGCCGCCCGCTCCCGCCTGCTTCGGGTCCGAGCGCCACGACGCCTGCTTGTTGCCTGCGGCCGAAACGTCCTCGGTCAGCCAGTCCTGCGGATATTCGACCTGCACCAGCCGGATGTCGCCAAGCAGACCCCTTTCCACCATCTCGCGTGCCTGCCGCACCATCGGATAGGCGGTGTAGTTGTGGGTGAGCACGAACAGCTTGCCGGTTTTTTCGACGAGTGCGGCAAGCTTCCTCGCCTCGGCAAGCGTGGTGGCCAGCGGCTTGTCGCAGATCACGTGGATGCCGGCTTCGAGGAACGCCTTTGCCGCCGGGAAATGGTGGTTGTTGGGCGTGACGATGGACACCGCCTCGATGCCGTCCGGGCGCTTCGCCTCGGCCTTCGCCATCTCGGCATAGGAGGCATAGCTGCGCGCGGGATCGAGCCCCAGTTCCTCGGCGGAAGCTTTTGCGCGCTCGGGGTTGGAGGACAGCGCGCCGGCCACCAGCACGAACTCGCCATCCATGCGTGCAGCGATGCGGTGCACGCCGCCGATGAATGCGCCCTGGCCGCCACCCACCATCCCGTAGCGAATTGGGCCGTAGCGTATCGGACCCTGAAGTTTGTCGTTCGCCATGAAGTCCTCCTTCTCAGATGCCCATCATGGTGCGCAGCAGCTTGCGGTCGGTGGTGCTGGCGGCGAAATCGTCGAAGGCTTTTTCCGTCACCCGGATGATGTGGTCGCGGATGAACGGTGCCCCCTCGGCCGCGCCGTCTTCCGGGTGCTTGAGGCAGCATTCCCATTCCAGCACCGCCCAGCGGTCGTAGCCATATTGCGCGAGCTTCGAGAAAATGCCCGTGAAATCGACCTGTCCGTCGCCCGGCGAACGAAAGCGGCCGGCGCGTTCCAGCCAGCCCTGATAGCCCGAATAGACGCCCTGCCGTCCGGTCGGATTGAACTCGGCATCCTTGACGTGAAAAGCCCGGATGCGCTCGTGGTAGATGTCGATGAAGGCCAGATAGTCGAGCTGCTGCAACAGGAAATGCGAGGGGTCGTAGTTGATGGCGCAGCGCCTGTGCCCGCCCACGGCGTCGAGGAACATCTCGAAGGTGACGCCGTCGAACACGTCCTCGCCCGGATGGATTTCGAAGCCGATGTCGACGCCCTGTTCCTCGTAGGCATCGAGAATGGGTTTCCAGCGCCGGCCGAGTTCGGCGAAGGCTTCCTCGACCAGTCCTGCGGGGCGCTGCGGCCACGGATAGAGATAAGGAAAGGCGAGCGCGCCGGTGAAGCTCACCGACACGTCGAGGCCGAGATTGCGCGACGCCCTTGCCGCAAGATGCATCTGCTCGACGGCCCATTCCTGCCGCGCCTTGGGATTGCCGCGCACCTGCTCCGGCGCGAAGGAATCGAATTGCGCGTCATAGGCGGGATGCACGGCCACGAGCTGGCCCTGGATATGGGTCGAAAGCTCGGTGACCGCGACGCCGGCCTCGGCGCAGATGCCTGCAAGCTCGTCGCAATAGTCCTTCGAGGTGGCGGCGCGGCGAAGATCGAACAGGCGCGCATCGCCGCTCGGAATCTGGATGCCCTCGTAGCCGAGTCCCGCCGCCCATTTCGCGATGGCGGGGAGCGAATTGAACGGGGCCTCTTCGGCGGCGAACTGCGCCAGGAAGATCGCGGGACCCTTCATCGTTGTCGGCATCGGCATCTCCTTCAATTCCGCAACATCGGGGGAAATCCTGTGTTCCAGACCGGCACGGATTTTTCAATCGGTTCATACAGCGAAACCCGATCATTCCCCAGAGGTCCGCGATGCGCTAAGAAAGGGCATGGCTTACCTTCCCGCTTCCGACCGCTACAACAGGATGATCTACAACCGCTGCGGGCGCTCCGGCCTGAAGCTGCCGGCGATTTCGCTCGGGCTGTGGCAGAATTTCGGCGATACGACACCCCATGCCACGCGGCAGGCGCTGGTGCGCAGGGCGTTCGATCTCGGCATCACCCATTTCGACCTCGCCAACAATTACGGCCCTCCCAAAGGGGCTGCGGAAGCCGCGTTCGGCGAAATTTTGCGCACCGATCTTTCCGGCTATCGCGACGAGCTCATCATTTCGACCAAGGCCGGTTACGATATGTGGCCCGGTCCTTATGGGGAATGGGGCAGCCGCAAATATCTGCTCGCAAGCCTCGACCAGAGCCTGAAGCGCATGGGGATCGACTATGTCGACATCTTCTATTCGCACCGCTTCGATCCCGACACGCCGCTTGAGGAGACCTGTGGCGCGCTCGACCATGCGGTGCGCTCGGGCAAGGCGCTTTATGCCGGCATCTCGTCCTACAATTCGCAGCGCACCCGCGAGGCGGCCGACATTCTCAAGCAGATGGGCACGCCCTGCCTGATCCACCAGCCAAGCTATTCCATGCTCAACCGCTGGGTGGAGGATGACGGGCTGCTCGATACGCTGGATGGGCTGGGCATCGGCTCCATCGTGTTCTCGCCGCTGGCACAGGGCATGCTCACCACCAAATATCTCGCCGGCATTCCGCAGGACAGCCGGGTGAAGAAGGGCGGACCGCTGCGCGAATCCTTCATAAACGAGGAAACGCTGGCCAATATCCGCGCGCTCAACGCCATTGCCGAACGGCGCGGGCAGACGCTGGCGCAAATGGCGCTGGCATGGGTGCTGCGGGGAGGGCGCGTCACCTCTGCGCTGATCGGGGCAAGCCGCGTCGAGCAGATCGAGGATTGCGTTGGCGCGCTTGCGAAGCCCGATTTTTCGGATGCGGAGCTTGCCGGGATCGACACTTATGCGCGCGACGCCGACATCAATCTGTGGGCGGCATCGGCCGAGCGCGAGGGGCCGCCGCGCAAGTAGGGCGCGCGCTTGCTTCCCCTTTGGGCAGGCGGTAGCCATTGAGCCACATAATTACTACATAAGGGCAGGCGCGTTGCGGAACTTTCCCTGTGCGCTCCGGACAAGGCAGGACTATGGCGGCAAGAAGCAGTCTCACCAGGAACCAGCTCTGGGTGCTCGAAAAGCTCGAGGCGGCCGGTGCGCCGCTCAGCGCCTACACGCTGCTCGACCAGTTGCGCGAGAAGGGGTTTCGCGCGCCCTTGCAGGTCTACCGGGCCCTCGATGCACTGGTGAAGGAAGGGCTTGTCCACCGGCTGGAAAGCCTCAACGCTTTCGTCGCCTGCGCCGAGCCGCATGACCACAGCCATTCCATGACGACATTCGCCATCTGCGACACCTGCGGGCAGGTGGCCGAACTGTGCGATCACGACGTCAGCCACAGGCTGGAAGACTGGGTGCGATCGACCGGCTTTGCGCCGAAACATGCGGTCATCGAGTTTCGCGGCATCTGCGAAAGCTGCCGCAACAAGGCGGCCTGAGCCGGATGGCGGCTGTCCTGCCTGCCCACGCGCCATTGCCGGAATAATGGCGGGCAAGAAGAAAAAGCAGGCGCAGGAAGGCAGCGCGCGGGTTGCCTATCTGGTCTGCGCGCTGTTCGCTTTCATCGCCACCATCTTCGGCAGCATCGCCGCTTGTTTTCTCCTGACCACGCAAGGTCCGCAGGATGCCGCCGGCATTTTCATCGGTTTCGTCTGGCTGTTCCTGTCGGTCATCGTGGAGATACTGGTGATCGCCCGCGCCGGCCTGTTCAGGCAGACCGATGAACCGGCGCAACCCTTGCCGGAAGAGGCCCTGGAACGAAGCGTGTTCTACGGCAAGAGTCATGAAGCGAACGTGTCGGCGGAGGCCGAGGTCCGGGACCCGAAGATGCGCTTCGGGCTGACGGGCTTCATGCTCGTTTCGGCCCTTGGCCTGCTCGTTGTCGAGATCATGCTCTATCGCGCAGGGCGCTCGACAATGGCAGGCTTCGCCTTCTCATGCCTGCCGGTGATGTTCATGTGCTATTGGGCGGCGCTCAAATTACACGATCCGCCCGCGCGAAAGCGTGCGCGACCAGCCGGTCGATGATTTCGGGATAGCTGACGCCGCTTGCCGCCATGGCCTTGGAATACATGGAGATGTCGGTGAAGCCGGGGATGGTGTTGAGCTCGTTGACGAGGATGCGCCTGTCCGCCGTCACGAAGAAATCGGCGCGCGCCATGCCGTCGCAGCCGAGCGCGCGAAAGGCTTTCGCCGCAAGCGTACGGATTTCGTCCTCCACGCCTTCGGGCAGGTCGGCCGGCACCTTGATGGCGGCGCCGTCGGCATCGATATACTTGGCGTCATAGGTGTAGAAGCCGTGGCTGTCGGCCGGCACGATTTCGCCGGTGCGCGAGACGAACAGGCTGCCATCGGGGGCTTCGAGCACGCTGCATTCGACCTCGCGGCCATCGATGAACTCTTCAGCGAGCAGCTTTGTGTCATGCCTGAAGCCTTCCGCCAGCGCCGTCTCGTAGCCCTTTTCTCCCGATACCTTGCTGACGCCGACCGACGAGCCCTGCCTTGCCGGCTTGATGAACAGCGGCAAACCGAGCTTCTCCTGCATCTCTGCGAAGGAAGGAGCGGAATCGGGGAGAATGGTGAGGGAGCGTGCCGCGGGAACGCCGGCCTCGTTGAACAGGCGCTTGGCGATGTCCTTGTCCAGCGCATTGGCGGAACCGATGATGCCGCAACCCGCCAGAGGCACGCGCGCCACCTGCGCAAGCCCCTGCACCGCACCGTCCTCGCCATGCAATCCGTGCAGCACCGGGAAAAGAATGTCGATCCTGTCCAGCTCGTGCGGCGTGCCGTTTTCCGGGATCGCCAGTGCGCGGCCCTTGCCGCCAGCCAGCAGGCTGACTTCGCTGCCGCTGGCAGGCTTTTCGAGGGCGCCGTCTTCGAAGCTGCTCAGCAGCCAGCGGCCTTCGCGGGTGACAAAAATCGGGACGGCGTCATATCGGACGGGATCGAGAGCCCGCATGACATTTGTGGCGGAGAGCACCGAAACGTCGTGCTCGGCCGAGCGCCCGCCGAAGAGGACCGCGATGCGCAATCTGCTGGAGGCCATGTCCTGCCTTTCATGTCGAGGGGTTCAGCGTATAGAAGTGCCGAACTGACTAAGAACAGATGAAAGAGACAGAAAAATGCCGCCTCCCATAAAGGTCGCTCTGGTTGCACACAACTCGGATTGGGCGAGGCAGGCGGAGGCCGAAGCATAGAGTCTTTCGGCAGCGGCAGGCGGCTGCCTCGTCGCCGTCCATCATATTGGCTCGACCGCCATTCCCGGCATCCATGCCAAACCGGTCATCGACCTGTTTCCGGTGGTGCGCGATCTGGAGGCGTTCGATGCCTGATGTGTCGCAGTCGAAGCGCTCGGCTATGAATGGTGAGGAGAGTACAGGTTGCCGGGGCGGCGCTACTGCACCAGGTCGGATCCGCAAAGCGGGCAGCGGCTTGTTCAGGCGCATTGCTATCTGGAAGGCTCGCCGGTAATTACGCGCCATCCGGCCTTCCGCGATTATCCGCGCGCCCATGCCGACACCGCGGCCGAATATGATCGCGTGAAGCAGGGCTGCCGCGACGCGCATCCAGACGATTCGCACGCCTATTCGGATTGCAAGGACGGCTGGATCAAGCGCATCGAGGCCGATGCGCTCAAATGGGCCGGGCAGGCGGCCTGACGCGTCCTGCCATTACCTCAGTGCGCCTCGTCCCAGTTGAGAGCAGCGCGCGCATCGACCCTGAGCGGTACCGACAGCGAGCGAGCCGGCATCGGCGCGTTTTCCATCACGTCGCAGATCACCGGGATCGTCGCCCCGACCTCGTCGTCGGCCACCTCGAAGATCAGTTCGTCGTGCACCTGTAGAAGCATGCGGGCCGAAAGCCCGGCCTCGGTGAGGGCAGGCTCCATGCGGATCATGGCGCGGCGGATGATGTCGGCCGCCGTGCCTTGCAGGCGGGCGTTGATCGAGGCGCGTTCGTTGAAGGCGCGCACCGAAGGGTTGGGCGAGCGGATTTCCGGGTAGTGGATGCGCCGGCCGAACACGGTCTCGACATAGCCGAACTCGCGCGCATAGGTCTTGGTCGCCTCGATATAGTCGCGGATGCCGGGGAAGCGCTCGAAATACTTCTTGATGTAGGCCCCGGCCTCCTCGCGCGGAATGGAAAGCTGGTTGGCGAGGCCGAAAGCCGAAATGCCGTAGATGATGCCGAAATTGATCGCCTTGGCGCGCCGGCGCACCTCGGAAGGCATGCCTTCCACCGGCACGCCGAACATCTCCGAAGCGGTGATGGCGTGGATGTCGGCCCCTTCCGCGAATGCCTGCTTGAGCTGGGCAATGTCGGCGACATGGGCAAGCACGCGCAGCTCGATCTGGCTGTAATCCGCCGAAACCAGCTTGAAGCCCTTGTCCGCGACGAATGCGGTCCTGATCTTGCGCCCCTCGGCGGTGCGTACCGGGATGTTCTGCAGATTCGGGTCGGATGAAGAAAGCCGCCCCGTCGTGGTCGCGGCGAGTGCAAAATTCGTATGAACGCGGCCTGTCTCAGGGTGAATGTAGCCGGGCAGGGCGTCCGTATAGGTCGATTTCAGCTTGGTGAGCTGGCGCCAGTCCACGATCTTGCGCGGAAGCTCATGACCTTCCGCCGCAAGGTCTTCCAGCAGTTGCGCGGAGGTCGACCACTGGCCGGTCTTGGTCTTCGAGCCGCCGGGCAGGCCCATGCGCCCGAACAGGATTTCGCCCAGCTGCCTGGGCGAGCCGATATTGATGCGCTCGCCGATCAGGCCGTAGATTTCCTCCTCGATCGCCGCCGCGCCCTGCGCCAGTTCGCCGGAAAGCCGCGACAATATCTGGCGGTCCACCGAGATGCCGCGCTGCTCCATGCGGGCCAGAACCGGGACGAGCGGGCGTTCCAGCCGCTCATAGACCGATGCCAGCCCCTTGGCCGCAAGGCGCGGCTTCAGCACCTGCCACAGCCGCAGCGTCACGTCGGCATCCTCGCCGGCATAGCGGGTGGCCTTGTCGATGGCGACGTTCTCGAAGCCGATGAAGCTCTTGCCGGTGCCGGCGACCTCGCCGAACTGGATGGTCTTGTGGCCGAGCCATTTTTCCGCGAGCGAGTCCATGCCGTGGCCGCGCGCCGCGCCGCCGTCCAGCACGTAGGAGATCAGCATCGTGTCGTCATAGGGGGCGATGTCGAGGCCGTAGCGGCTCATCACGACAAGGTCGTATTTCAGATTCTGCGCCACCTTCAGCACGGAAGGCGCTTCCATCAGCCGCTTCAGCTCGGCCAGCGCCTCGCGCACCGGCAACTGACCCTCGACCGGACCGCCGCCGAGCAGATCGCCGGCGCCTTGCCTGTGGCCAAGCGGCACATAGGCCGCGCGGCCCGGCCTCGTGGCGAGCGAAAAGCCGACCAGTTCGGCCTGCATCGGGTCGAGAGAGGTGGTCTCGGTGTCGAAGGCGACGACGCCGGTCTCGAACGCTTCTTCGATCCAGTCCTTCAGCGTCTGAAGGTCGGTTATGGTGTGATAGGCATCGACGTCGATCTTTTCCGCCGTCGCCGCCCCGGCCCGCAGGGCCGCGAGCAGGGAAGGGGTGTCGCCTTCGTCCATGGCCGGAGCGGCCCCGGCGGTCTCGTCCGCAGCTTCGGCGGGGGCGGTTTCCATGTCCGGGCCGTGCGCGGAATCCGCGCGCTCCACAGGAATGTCCGCCGGCTCGATCTCCGCGGCATCCGTTCCCGTCGCTTCGGCGACGCGACGGGTCAGGGTGGTGAACTCCATCGCCTTGAGGAAGGCGAGCAGCTTTGCACCATTGGACGGTTCGAGCACGAAATCGTCCGGCACTTCCTTTACCGGAACATCGCGCTTCAACGTCACCAGCTCGCGGGAGAGGCGGGCCTTGTCGGCATTTTCGATGATCGATTCGCGCCGCTTCTGCTGCTTGATCTCTTCCGCGCGGGAAAGCAGCGTGTCGAGATCGCCGAACTGTTCCAGAAGCTGGGCGGCGGTCTTCGGGCCAATGCCGGGAACGCCGGGAATGTTGTCGATGGAGTCGCCGGTGAGCGCCTGAAGATCGATCATTTTTTCCGGCGGAACGCCCCACTTCTCGATCACCTCGGGAATGCCGATCTGGCGGTCCTTCATCGGGTCGTACATGGACACGGCCGGGCTGACGAGCTGCATCAGGTCCTTGTCGGAGGAGATGATGGTGGCGTCGGCGCCCGCTTCCTCGGCCATCCGGCAATAGGTGGCGATCAGGTCGTCGGCCTCAAAGCCTTCCATCTCCACGCAGGGCAGGCTGAAGGCGCGGGTGGCGTGGCGGATCAGCCCGAACTGCGGGATCAGGTCCTCTGGCGGGGCCGAGCGATTGGCCTTGTATTCCGGATAGAGGTCGTTGCGGAAGGTCTTCGACGAATAGTCGAAGATGACGGCGAAATGGGTGGGCGTGACGCCGACATCGGTGTCGCGCGCATCGCGCATCAGCTTCCACACCATGTTGCAGAAGCCGAGCACCGCATTGGTGGGCAGCCCATCCGACTTGCGGTTGAGCGGCGGCAGTGCGTGATAGGCGCGGAAAATATAGCCCGAGCCGTCGACAAGGAAGAGATGATCGCCTTTTTTCATGGCGAATGGATAGCGTGGCGAGGCGTCGCGGTCCATCGCAAAGGCGGGTTATACCCGCCGTAACCGGCCTCTGCTGACAGGGGAAACAGGCATCACACCTATGTTACAAAGATGTAATCTTTGTGCCCTTGAATCGCCATGTTCCAATCCACAGATAGCAGTCATCGGCAGTTTTCGCCGAAGTCCGGAACCAAGGCCCGTCCCCCGCCTTTCCCGGACAAACGCGGCAGCCTATCCCCCTCTCCGGGCTGCCGCGCCGTTTGAAGCAAGCCGCCGTGGTTCCCCCTCCGCCACGGCGGCACTTTTTTGCGCTTTTGGCGGGCTTCCGGTTTTCAGGCAACGGCTTTAGGGTTGCGCGCAGAATCGAAAGGCCCGAAATCCATGTCCAGACTTTCCCCCGTTCTCGACCGCATCGACCAGTCGCTCGACGACAGCCTTGAGCGGCTGTTTTCGCTGTTGCGCATCCGCTCGATCTCGACCGATCCCGAATTCGCCGCCGATTGCCGCAAGGGCGCCGAATGGCTGGTCGAAGACCTCAGGAGCATCGGCTTCGACGCTTCGGTGCGCAACACGCCCGGCCACCCCATGGTCGTCGCCCATCATGATGGCCCGGAAGGCAGCCCGCATGTGCTGTTCTACGGCCATTACGATGTGCAGCCGGTCGATCCGCTGGAGCTGTGGCATGACGACCCTTTCGCGCCGGCGCTGAAGGAAGTGGAGCCCGGCCGCAAGGTCATAACCGGACGCGGCTCGGCCGACGACAAGGGTCAGCTCATGACCTTCGTCGAAGCCTGCCGGGCATGGAAGGCGGTTCATGGCGGCCTGCCATGCCGCATCACGCTTTTGTTCGAGGGCGAGGAGGAAAGCGGTTCGCCGTCGCTGAAGCCGTTCCTGGAGGCCAATGCCGAGGAATTGAAAGCCGATTTCGCGCTGGTGTGCGACACCGGCATGTGGGACCGGGATACGCCCGCCATCTCCACGGCGCTGCGGGGCCTGGTCGGCGAGGAAGTGACCGTTCATGCCGCCGACCGCGACCTTCATTCGGGCGAGTTCGGCGGCGCGGCCGCCAACCCGATCCGCATCCTTGCGCGCGCGCTTGCCGACATCCACGACGAGAACGGCCGCGTCACCATTCCCGGCTTCTATGACGGGGTCGAGGAAACGCCCTCGCAGGTTCTGAAATCGTGGGAGACGCTGGGCGAAACGGCCGAGTCTTTCCTCGGTCAGGTCGGCCTGTCGATCCCGTCCGGCGAAAAGGGCCGCTCGGTTCTGGAACTGGTGTGGGCGCGCCCGACGGCCGAGTTCAACGGCATAACCGGCGGCTACACCGGCAAGGGCTTCAAGACGGTGATCGCCGCGCAGGCTTCGGCCAAGGTGTCGTTCCGCCTCGTGCACAAGCAGGATCCGGCGAAGATCCGCGCCGCCTTCCGCAAGTTCGTCGAGGAGCGCATTCCCGCCGACTGCTCTGTCGAGTTCCACGAGCATGGCGGCTCGCCCGCCATCCAGCTTTCCTACGACTCGCCGTTCCTGGCCAAGGCCAAGGATGCCTTGTCCGACGAATGGCCGAAGCCGGCGGTGATGATCGCCATGGGCGGCTCGATCCCGATCGTCGGCGACTTCCAGACCTATCTCGGCATGGAGTCGCTGCTGGTCGGCTTCGGTCTTTCCGACGACCGCATCCATTCGCCCAACGAGAAATACGAGCTGTCGTCCTTCCACAAGGGCCAGCGCTCGTGGGCGCGCATCCTCGATGCGCTGACGCAGTGAGGCCAGCATGAGCACCATCCGTTTTCACAAGGGCGATCTGCCCGATCTCGCCCATTACGACGTCGATGCGATCGCCATCGACACCGAGACGCTTGGCCTCAATCCGCATCGCGACCGCTTGTGCGTGGTGCAGATTTCTCCCGGCGACGGGTCGGCCGATGTGATCCAGATCGCCGCCGGCCAGAAGACGGCGCCGAATCTCGTCAGCCTTCTGGGCAATCCGAAGGTGACGAAGCTGTTCCATTTCGGGCGCTTCGACCTTGCGGTGCTGTACAATGCCTTCGGGGTGATGCCCGAGCCGGTGTTCTGCACCAAGATCGCCTCGCGGCTGACCCGGACCTATACCGACCGCCACGGGCTGAAGGACATCTGCAACGAGTTGCTGGGCGTCAGCATCTCCAAGCAGCAGCAGTCATCGGACTGGGCGGCCGAGACGCTGTCGCCCGAGCAGCTCGAATATGCGGCTTCAGACGTGCTCTATCTGCACCGCCTGCGCGATGTGCTGGCGGGGCGGCTGGAGCGCGACGGGAGGGTGAGGGAAGCCGAAGCCTGCTTCCGATTCCTGCCCACGCGCTCGAAGCTCGACCTCATGGGCTGGGAAGAAACCGATATCTTCGCCCATAGCTGAGACCGGAACCGCCGGTGGCGCGGCGCGTTGCTCAGCGTCACCGGACATGCATCAGGAAGGAACGCTTCATGGCCGACCGCGAACCCATTTCCAGCGCCCCGAAAGACGGTTCGCGCGTCACCGTCTACTGGACCGACAGCGACGGGGTGATGAACGAATCCATTGCACGCTGGGATGCCGGGGATCAGGCGTGGTGGGCCTATACGGATTCGAGGACGCAGAAGAAGATCGAGCCGACAAGCTGGCGTCCGGACAATGCCGATGACGAGGCGGATGAGGCCGACGAGGAAGAATAGCATCGCCAAGGCTTGACGGCCTGCAACCGTGCCCAATGTAACGGCTGGCGGCGGTGTGCATATTCCCATACCCTGCATTTGTTGAAACCCGAGGTTGATTCGGGGCGAGACGCTCCGACTTGGCCATTTCTCATGGAGGGAATGTCATGGGTGTGGAAGGTCTTATCATCTTTCTCATCGTCGGTGCGGTCGCGGGCTGGCTCGCCGGCCTGATCGTCAAGGGGTACGGCTTCGGCCTGCTCGGCAATATCGTGGTGGGCATTGTCGGCGCGCTCATCGCCGGGTGGCTGTTGCCGCGGATCGGCCTTTACATTGGCGGCGACATTATCGGTGCCATTATCAATGCGGTAATCGGCGCGGTGATCCTGCTGCTGCTCATCCGCCTCGTGAAAACGGCCTGAGCCTGGTCGAGAGAGTGTGCCTATGAACAGGAATATGCTTTATCTTCTCATCGGCGCGCTTGTCGTCGTCGTGATCGGGCTGGGTACCTACGTTTATCGCGAGGAATCGAAGCCGAGCGGCGTCGAGCTCAAGATTGACGAAAGCGGCGTTTCCATCGAGCAGAACTGAACATGCGCCGCCCGCGACGGGACGTCTGCGGGTGGCGTTTCCTTTGCAACCCGGCTGCCAGACCGGTGCTGCGATGCATCGGTCAGGTTGCCGGACGGCGCATGCCCGAGCGTGCGCTGGCCACGAACGGCGATGGGCCGCTGTCGATCAGCAGTCCGGTGATGCGCGCAAAGCCCGCAAACGATTTGCGGGCTTCCTCCGCGCTCATCTGGGCCGCCATTGCCGCCGCGCAGCAGTTCAGCGCGCAACGGTATACCGGGCCACGCCGGCCGATCGGCCATTCGCGCAAAAAGGCGAGGGCCTCGGCAACATTCTCGATGTCATGAACAGGTTGGCCGCGCCCGAGCGAGACGCGGACAGGCGAAAAGAACTGCAGGCGATCCATCGGCAACCTCCCTGGACATGATGCACTGGTGGAGAATTTACCTTAACGCAGAAAAGCGCAGATGGTTCCGAGAACCGGCCCTGGCGGCGAAAAATATGCGGCCATGAGATGGAATGGCAAAGCGGGTTGACCTGCATCAAGGTCGTGGCTGGGCCATTGGGGTGAAGTGCATTTGTGTTCCGGGCGGCAGTTTGTGCCACAGCCGGATCATCATTGTCTGTCTGGCCTGACACACTTGCGGGCCATGCGCGGCTCTGGTTTCCTTAACCGGACACAAAAAGAGGTCGAACCATGTACACCCACATCCTCATCGCCACCGACGGATCCGAACTTGCCCAGAAGGGCATCGATCACGGATTGTCGCTGGCCAAGGCCCTGTCTGCCAAGGTCACTTTCGTAATGGTTACGGAACCTTTCCCCGTTGCTGCCGGCGCAACCGCTTCGGGCTGGGTCGCTGGCCCGAACGATATTTCCCGTTACGAGGAAGGCCAGAAGGAATTCGCTGGCGGCATCCTGGAGAAGGCGCGCGCGGCGGCGGAGAAAATGGGGGTCAAGGCCGATGTCGACCATCTGGCCGACCGCTGGCCGGCCGATGCGATCATCGAAGTCGCCGAAGAGAAGGGCGCCAACCTGATCGTCATGGCCTCGCATGGACGCCGTGGTCTCGGCCGTCTGCTGCTCGGCAGCCAGACGGTGGAGGTTCTGACCCACTCGAAGGTGCCGGTACTGGTCGTGCGCTGAGATCGATGCGCGTGCCCGGCACCTGTGCCGGGCATTCCGGCGCGGGCCGTTTCCCGACCAGCCGGTGCCGGGCGGGATGATCATGTCATTGGCCTTGTCGGCTGCCCTTTTTTTTCGCTATAGGCAAAAAAGGAGGCCTGAAATGCATATACTGCTTGCTGTTGCCGGTATTTTCGCAGCGGCGGCGTTCTGGTGGTACCGGCTCAAATATATGAGAGAGGCTGCGAGCGAGGTGGCCGATGCTGTCGGCAAGGTGCGGGGAAACCTCAGGCGCAACACGTTGCGCAAGAAGGCCGCGATTGCACCGGTTACGGCCATCGACCATCCGGTGACTGCCGCCGCCACGGTGGTGATGGCGATAGCCGCGGAAGACAGACCCGTCTCCGATGTGCTCGAAACCCGTGTGCGGGAGCAGATCGAAACTGTCGCAGACAGCGAAAAGCAGCTCGACGAAGCCATTGCCTATGCCAAATGGGCGAGCGATCAGGTGGCCGATGTGCAGACCGTGATCGACAGCACTGCCGATTTTCTGAAGCCTCTTCTCGATCTCGCCGAGAAAGAGCAACTGGTCGCAATCGTTCTTGCCGCGACGCCGGTGGCGGAACGTCATCACATGTTCCGGCAGCGCGTTGAACGCTTGCGCCGCAAGCTCGGCCTTGAAACCGTTTCCTGACGGACGCTTTCGGCAAGCGGGCGTGATCGCGAATTTCAGGAAGACAAGGGAAGATGGCGACCGCTCTCTGCGACCGCTGCCATGGGCGCACGACGCTCTGGATTAACCATGCCTCGAAACTGGGCGGGAAAGCCACTGTCAGCCGTGCGGCTTCGCCTGCTATTATCGCTGGCGAAGGTTTGGGGGAACCTGAAACATGCGCGCAATGGCTGTAAATCTTAATTTAATCAATTAAGGATTGCATTTAGCGGCCATGGCGATCATGCGCCGTTGCATTTGGGGACAGAATGGCGGTTCTTGGGGGACTACCCGCAGGCAGCAATTTCCGACCGATAGAACAGGCGGACTGGCCGGGGGTGATTGCCTGCCTGTGCCGGGGTTTCCCCGACAGGAATCCCTCTTATTGGGAACAAGCGCTGGTCAAGCTGTTTGCGCGTCCGCCGGTAGACGATCTGCCTCGCTGCGGCTTGCTGCTGGAAGTGGAGGGACGCATCGTCGGCGTGGTGTTGACGCTCTATACGCGTCATGCAGGCGACGAGGGCGACGCTATACGCTGCAATCTGTCCAGCCTCTGTCTGGATCCCGAATTCCGGCCCTATGCGACCAGGCTGATCGCCATGATGCTGAGGCGAAAGGATGTCACCTATGTGAACATCTCGCCTGCACCCGCAACGGTGCGTATCAACAAGGCGCTGGGTTTCCGCATCCTTACAAGCGGCCAGATGATGTTCCTGCCTGTCCTCAGCGCGGTAAGGGAAGCCGGCCGCGTATTGGATGTGCACTCATCTCTGGCAGAGCTCGCCCGCCTGCCGCAGGCGCATCGGAATATGCTGGTGGAGCATGCCGCGATGGGATGCCGGGCCCTAATTTGCGAATGCGGCGGCGAGATGCATCCCTTCCTTCTGAAGCGGCGTTCCCTCCTGCATGGCGTCGTGCCGTGCCATCAGGTCATTTACTGCCCGTCTCTGGCAGATCTGTCGCATTGTGCCGGGCTGCTGGGCCGTCATCTGATGCGCAGCGGCATCCTTTTGTGCCTCGTCGATGCCAACGAGCCGGTGCCGGGGCTGACAGGACACTATTTCGCCGACAGGGCGATAAAGTTCGTCAAGGGTCCCAATCCACCGGGACCGGGAGACCTGACCTTCACGGAACTGGCGGTGTTCCAGTCCTGAAGGCTGCTTTCCTTTCGAATCGGCTGTGCGCTGAATGCGTTCAAAGCACGCTGGTTGCCGGACCTTCGCGGCGCTGTTTGACCTTGATCAAGCGTCGCTGCGCGTGAGCCTGTATGCTTGCGGCGAATACAACAGGAGACGACATGTCCAACACCCCACACACCCTTGGCGAGGAGTTTCCCGGACAGCTCGATGCCATCCATGCCATCAAGGCTAGGGACCCTGAATTCGCGCGTGTTCTGGAAGAATATGACGAGGTCAACGACCGGATCCACAGGGCGGAGACCCGCATAGATCCGATCAGCGACGACGCGGAAGCCGAGCTGCGCAGGCGTCGCCTTGCCCTCAAGGACAGGATCGCGGCCGCCCTGAACGCACAATAACAGGGATCGTCTTCGCACCGCTGTCCGCACCCGTGCGGCGGCGGTGTTTTCACATGCGCAGGAATGCCACGTTTTCTGGCGAATTAACCCGCCCTTAAATCGCCGCAACTAGCCTTCACCTCATCGCCAATGGCTGGGGGCAGGTACGGCATCGCGCATGGCGAACCGCAGAAACAGACGCATCGAACCGAGTTTCGACGAGCCGGCGCGGGACGCATCGGTGGCGGGCTTCTCGCTGCGTGAGGAAGATCGGGTCGTGCCTTCGGGCCGCAAGCCGCGTTCCCGCAAGGCGGAAAGCTCGCGGCGGTCCCCTAAGGCGCGTTCCGGGCGCGGGGGCCGGCGCAAGCGACGCGGCCTGTTCGGCATCTTCATGCGGACGGTCTACTGGTGCTTCGTGCTGGCGATCTGGGGCGGCATCGCGGCTGCCGGCATGGTGGTCTACTACGGCGCCAAGATGCCCGCCGCCACGACATGGTCCATTCCCGAGCGGACGCCCAACATCAAGATCGTTTCGGTGGACGGGCGTCTCATCGCCAATCGCGGCATGAGCGGGGGCGAGGCC
The DNA here is from genome assembly GCF_004363725.1 of Aquamicrobium defluvii. GTDB lineage: Bacteria > Pseudomonadota > Alphaproteobacteria > Rhizobiales > Rhizobiaceae > Mesorhizobium > Mesorhizobium defluvii. The sequence goes on from NZ_SNZF01000004.1 coordinate 149,718, forward strand.
GTGCGTTTGTCGGAGATGTCGGCCTATATCCCGAAAGCGGTGATCGCCATCGAGGACCGCCGCTTCTATTCGCATTTCGGTATCGATCCGATCGGTCTCGGCCGCGCCGTCGTCACCAACCTCATGCATGGGCGCTTCTCTCAGGGTGGCTCGACGCTCACCCAGCAGCTCGCAAAGAATCTTTTCCTCAAGCCCGACCGCACGCTGGAGCGCAAGGTGCAGGAGGTTCTGCTGGCGTTGTGGCTGGAGCACAAGCACACCAAGGACGAGATTCTCGCCATGTATCTCAACCGGGTCTATTTCGGCTCGGGCGCATATGGCGTGGAGGCCGCGTCACGGCGTTATTTCGGCAAGAGCGCGCGCGATGTGAGCCTTTCCGAAGCCGCTCTCCTTGCAGGGCTGCTCAAGGCCCCGTCGCGGCTTTCACCGGCGCGCGACCCCAAGGCGGCGGAAGAGCGCTCGCAACTGGTGCTGGCCGCCATGCAGGACGAGGGGCTGGTAAGTTCGCGCGAAGTGGCGCACGCCATGAGCGCGCCGGCCGCGCGCGTGCCATCCTACTGGACCGGGTCCGAGAACTATGTCGCCGATACGATCATGGAGGAACTGCCGGCCCTGATCGGCGAGGTGCAGGGCGACATCGTGGTCGACACCACCATCGATCTCGATTTGCAGAAGCTGGCCGAGCGCTCCATCCGCAGGCTGATCGACGAGAGCGGCAGGAAGCTCGACGTCAGCCAGGGCGCGCTGGTGTCGATCGACAATTCCGGCGCGGTGCGCGCGATGGTCGGCGGCTACGACTATTCGACCAGCCAGTTCGACCGCGCCTCCGAGGCGCGCCGCCAGCCGGGCTCGGCCTTCAAGCCTTTCGTCTATGCGGCCGCGCTGGAGGCAGGCCGTACGCCCGACAGCGTGCGCAACGATGCGCCGATCCAGATCGGCAAGTGGAAGCCGGTCAACTATGGCGGCAAGTATTATGGCAAGGTCACGCTGGCGACCGCGCTTGCCAGGTCGCTGAATTCCGTTGCGGCACAGCTTGCCATGGAAGTCGGGCCGGAAGCGGTGATCGAGATCGCCAACCGCATGGGCGTGCAGTCGGACCTTCAGAAGAACGTTTCGATAGCTCTCGGCACCTCCGAGGTGACGCCGCTGGAACTGACGGCTGCCTATGTGCCCTTCGCCAATGGCGGCTATCGCCCGCAAGTGCATTTCGTGCGCCGGGTGACAACCGCCAAGGGCAAGGTGCTTTACGAATATACCGGGGGTTCCGCCCCGCGCGTGCTGAAGCCCGAGATCGTCGGCATGATGAACGCGATGATGATGGGCACGGTGGAAATCGGCACGGCGCGCAAGGCTGCCTTCGCATGGCCCGCCGCCGGCAAGACCGGCACCAGCCAGAATTCCCGAGACGCCTGGTTTGTCGGCTATACGGCCAATCTCACCACCGGCGTCTGGTTCGGCAACGACGATGCGAAACCGATGAAGAACGTGACCGGCGGCGCGCTGCCGGCACAGGCCTGGCACGAATTCATGGTGGCCGCGCATGAAGGCGTGCCGGTGGCGCGCCTGCCAGGTAGCTGGCAGCCCGCCCCGGCCAGCGTCGCGCCCGCGCAGGAAGCGCCGCCCGCGCTTCCGCCGGCTGTGGTTGGCAAGCCCGCCAACCCCGCTCCGCAACGGGTGACGCCTGTCCCGCCCGCGGCGGTTCCGAGGCCCTCCGTGCCGGTCGCCGGCGGTGCGAAGAGCGGTGGCAATGGCCGCCCGGCCATGCCTTCCGACGGCGGTTCGACCGCTTCGATCAAGCGTCCGGTGCCGCCTGGCGATGTCGGCGGCCCCATGAAGAAGGGCTCCGGCTCGATCCTCGACATATTGACCGGCGGCTGAACCGGCCTCGTCGTCGCCCCGTGGCGCCGCCCTCTCGCCAGAACCTTCCGCTTGAGCTAGATGTCTCGGCACAGATCAACAGGCCGGACCTTCGCCATGACCGAGACAGACAGCAGAAAGACGATCGTGCTGACCGGCGCCAGCCGCGGTATCGGCCATGCGACGGTGAAGCGCTTCTCCATGGAAGGGTGGCGCGTCATCACCTGTTCGCGGCAGGCCTTCGCCGAGAACTGCCCGTGGCCGGCAGGCCCGGAGGATCACATCAAGGTCGATCTGGCCGACCCGGAGGATGTGGGCGTTGCGGTTGCCGAAATTCGTCACCGGCTGGAAGCGCATGGCGGTCAGCTCAATGCGCTGGTCAACAATGCCGGCATCTCGCCGAAGCTGCCCGGCAGCCAGCGTATGGACTCGCTCGAAACGCCTATGCATGTGTGGCGGGATGTGTTTCAGGTGAATTTCTTCGCGCCGATCATGCTGGCGCGGGGCCTGTTCAGGGAACTGGCGGCGGCCCGGGGATCGGTGGTCAATGTCACGTCCATCGCCGGTTCGCGCGTGCATCCCTTCGCGGGGACGGCCTATGCGACGTCCAAGGCCGCGCTCGGCTCGCTGACGCGCGAGATGGCGCACGATTTCGGCCCCCACGGCATCCGCGTCAACGCCATCGCGCCGGGTGAGATCGACACCGCGATCCTGTCTCCTGGCACGGACAAGCTTGTCGAGACCATTCCGCTGCGGCGGCTCGGCACCACGGCGGAAGTCGCTGACATCATCTATTTCCTGTGTTCTGGCCAGTCCTCCTATGTGACCGGCTCCGAAATCCACATCAATGGCGGCCAGCACGTCTGAGCCCGGAAATCCGGTGAGGCACGGCATTCGCGTCGCACCGGAATGGTTTTCTTCCAAATGCCGGCCCTGGGCAAAAAACATTGCCTGCCGCAAAGGCAGGCGCGAGCCCGTTTCTTCGCCGCGCTCCCCTTTCAGGCTAAAAATGCCAGCCTGTACAGGGTTTTACCGCTATGCCGCATGTTCCTCCCAAGCTGAACGCTTTTCCCGTCTTCATGCGCGTCGAAGGCGAGACGGTCGTCATCGTCGGTGATGGCGACGAAGCGCTGGCCAAGGCAAGGCTGCTTGGCCAGTCCTCGGGGCGTTTGCGCATCGTCGCGCCCGAAGCTTCAGCCGACCTGCTGGGCTGGATCGCCGCCAATGCGGCTGTTCATGTCGCGCGCGCTTACGCGCGGGAGGATCTCAATGGGGCCGCGCTGGTGTTCGCCGCGAGCGGGGACGAGCCACTGGATCGACGCGTTGTCGCGGATGCCCGTGCTCTCGGCATCAAGGTCAACGCGGTCGACCGGCCCGAGCTTTGCGATTTCTTCACCCCGGCGCTGGTCAATCGCGCCCCGGTCGCGGTCGCCATCGGCACGGAGGGTGCCGGGCCGGTTCTTGCCCAGATGATTCGTGCGCGCATCGACCGGATGCTGTCGCCGTCGCTGGGCACGCTCGCTTCGCTGGCCGTCACCTTTCGCGATGCGGCGGAGAAGCTGCTTGCCAAAGGCGCGCCGCGCCGTCGCTTCTGGCGTGAGTTCTTCGAGGGGGCGCCGGCGCGCGCCGTTGCCGGGGGCGATGTCGCGGGCGCGCATGCGGTGGCTTCCGCCATGCTCACCGGTCCCGACACATCGACCGGCCATGTGGCTCTGGTGGGGGCCGGTCCGGGGGCGGAAGACCTTCTGACGCTCAGGGCGCAGCGGCTTCTGATGGAGGCCGACATCATCCTGCATGACGCGCTGGTGCCGGACGCCGTGGTTGCCATGGGGCGCCGCGATGCCGAGCGCATCGCGGTGGGCAAGCGCAAGGGCTGCCATTCGAAAAGCCAGTCCGAGATCAATGCGCTGCTGGTCGCGCTTGGCCGTGAGGGCAGGCGGGTGGTGCGCCTGAAATGCGGCGATCCACTGGTGTTCGGGCGCGCCGGCGAGGAAATGGCGGCACTTCGCGATGCCGGGGTTTCCTGTGAGGTTGTGCCGGGCGTTACCGCCGCTTTTGCTGCCGCTGCGGATTTCGAACTGCCGCTGACGCTGCGCGGCGTCACCTCGTCCATGATGTTCACCACGGGCCACGACCTGAAGGGCGGGGCGCTGCCGGACTGGGCGAAGCTTGCCATCTCGGGCGCGACGGTTGCGGTCTATATGGGCCGTTCGGTTGCGGCCGACGTGGCAGGCCGGCTGATCGAGGCGGGGCTGTCGCCCGATACGGCGGTGGCCGTTGTGGAGAACGCCAGCCTGTCCGGATGCCGCCGTTTCCATGGCACGCTGGCCGATCTGCCGGCGCTGGAGGACCGCCACGATCTTGCCGGTCCGGTGATGACCATCATCGGCGATGCCGTCGCCGGGGCGAATTTCAGCCGCTCGCAGGCGCTTGCCGCGCTTCCGGTTCGCGGGCTGACCCGTAACGAGGTTGCAGCATGAAGATCCTGACCGCAAACCGCCTGAGCGACGGAGAGGTTGTCTGGTTCGCAAACGGACAATGGGTGGAGAGCATCTCCCAGGCTGAAATCGCGGAAGACAAGGCCGCCGAAGCCGCGCTGGAAGCCGCGGGAGCCAGGGGGCTGGCGGACAATCTCGTGGTCGATGTCGACCTGATCGACGTGGAGATCGTCGACGGTGCGACCCATCCTCTTCGACTGCGCGAGCGCATTCGCGCCGCCGGTCCTACCAATCGCAACGATCTGGGCAAGCAGGCCCGTACGCAGCACGCGGCGTAAGCCGGAGGACCACCGATGTACCGCTACGATGAATTCGACCACGAATTTGTACAGGCAAGGGTCGCACAGTTCGCCGATCAGGTGGAACGGCGCCTGTCGGGCGAACTGACCGAGGACCAGTTCAAGCCGCTCCGGCTCATGAACGGCGTCTATCTGCAACTCCATGCCTATATGCTGCGCATCGCCATTCCCTACGGCACGCTGCATCCACGCCAACTGAGGATGCTGGCCCACATCGCGCGCACCTACGACAAGGGCTACGGCCACTTCACCACGCGCCAGAACATACAGTTCAACTGGCCGGCGCTTTCGGACGTTCCGGCCATCCTTGCCGATCTGGCGCAGGTCGAGATGCACTGCATCCAGACCAGCGGAAACTGCATTCGCAACGTGACCGCCGACCATTTCGCAGGAGCGGCGGCCGACGAGGTCGCCGATCCGCGCCCCTACGCCGAGATTTTGCGGCAATGGTCGTCGGTGCATCCCGAGTTCTCCTATCTGCCGCGCAAGTTCAAGATTGCGGTCACGGGCGCCGAACGCGACCGGGCCGCCATCAAGACGCACGACATCGGCCTGCACCTGAAGAGGAACGAGGCGGGCGAACTGGGCTTCGCCGTCTATGTCGGCGGCGGACTGGGCCGCACGCCGATGGTGGGCAAGAAAATCCGCGATTTCCTGCCGCAGGAGCATCTGCTGTCCTATGTGACGGCGATCCTGCGCGTCTACAATCTGCATGGCCGCCGCGACAACAAGTTCAAGGCGCGCATCAAGATTCTGGTCCACGAAACCGGAACGGAGGAGCTGGCAAGCTGGATCGAGGCCGAATGGCAGGCGCTGAAGGACAGCGAACTGAAGCTGCCGGAGGGGGACGTCGCCGCCATCAAAGCCTATTTCGCGCCGCCGGAACTGCCGGCCCGGCCGGAAGGTGACGATGCCGTGCGGCTTGCGCGGCTGGATTCGCGCGCCTTCTCCGAATGGCTCGGCCAGAACGTCACCACGCATCGCAACCCCGATTATGCGGCCGTTACCATCTCGCTCAAGGGGATCGGCGAGGCACCGGGCGACGTGACCGATGTCCAGATGGAGGCGGTGGCCGACCTTGCCGAGCGCTATGCCTTCGAGGAAGTGCGGGTGACGCATGAGCAGAATCTCGTTCTGCCGCATGTGGCGCGCGCCGATCTGAAGACAGTCTATGACGAGCTGGTCGGGATCGGTCTCGCCACGGCCAATGCGGGGTTTATCAGCGATATCATCGCCTGCCCCGGCCTCGACTATTGCGCGCTGGCCAATGCCCGCTCGATTCCCGTCGCGCAGCAGATTTCCACCCGCTTTTCCTCGCTGGAGCGCCAGCGCGAGATCGGTGAGCTGAAGCTCAAGATTTCAGGCTGCATCAATGCCTGCGGTCATCACCATGTCGGCCATATCGGCATCCTCGGCGTGGAGAAGAAGGGGGCGGAGCTTTACCAGATCACACTGGGCGGCTCGGCCGACGAGAACACCAGCGTTGGCGATATCATCGGGCGCGGTTTCGGGCCGGACGAGATCGTCGATGCCATCGAGACGCTGGTCGAGACCTATCTCGCGATCCGCTCGGATCGTTCGGAAAGGTTCCTCGACGTTTATCGTCGTGTGGGCCCCGCGCCTTTCAAGGAAGCGCTCTATGGCGCGGAAGCCAGGGCGGCCTGAGGTGGACGCACCGGACGTCGCCGCTCTCGATGCGCGCCACGGGCACTTGCCCGCCGTCCGTATCATCGAGCTTGCCGCGGCTGAACTTTTTCGCGGAGAAGTGGCGGCGGTGTCGTCGTTCGGGGCGGATTCGGCGGTGCTGCTGCATCTTGTCGCTCGGGTGGACCGGCATCTGCCCATCGTCTTCCTCGATACCGGCAAGCATTTCGAGGAAACGCTCCGCTACCGCGATGCGCTGGCCGACGACTTCGGCCTCACCGACATCAGGGTGATCCATCCGGACGCGACGGCGCTGCAACGCGCCGATCCGTCGGGGCGCCTGCATGAAAGCGATGTCGAGGCTTGCTGCCATGTGCGCAAGGTGGAGCCGATGGCGCGGGGCGTCGAGCCGTTCCGGGCATGGTTCACGGGCCGCAAGCGTCATCAGGCACAAACGCGCGCCACCCTGCCGGTGTTCGAGGCCGTGGGGCCGCGCGTGCGGATCAATCCGCTGGCGAGCTGGGCTCCGGCCGATCTGGCCGACTACATGCAGGCGCATGAGTTGCGCGAAAATCCGCTGGTCGCCTATGGTTATCTCTCCATCGGATGCTTCCCCTGCACGCGCCCGGTCGAGCAGGGACAGGATGCGCGCAGCGGCCGCTGGGCCGGCCAGGCCAAAACAGAATGCGGAATCCATCTTGGCGGGCTGGAACAGTCCCTCGGTCAGGAAAGACACCATGAGTGAGACGATAGCCGGACGCGACGAAAATCCGGCTCCCGAAAGCCGTTTGTGGACGCCTCACGGCTTCCGCGACGACGAATGGGTGCATGCCGAAACGGCCGATGCGCTTGCCGGCAACGGCCGCGTGATCCTGCCGCTTGCGGTTTTCCTTGAGCTCGATCCGCAGGCGCGGGCCCTCAACCGCGAGCGCCTGGGCGTGCTCCTGCAACCCGGCGACCAGCTCGATGCAATCGCCGGGCTGCTCGATACGCTGTCGCTGGTCGCCCTCGCGTTCCCCGCCTACAATGACGGGCGCAGCTACTCCAAGGCAGAATTGCTGCGAAGCCGGCATGGGTTCAAGGGTGCGGTTCGCGCGGTCGGAGACGTCTTGTACGACCAGCTTTCCCACATGCTGCGCGTGGGTTTCGACGAGTTCATCATCGCGAATCCGGTGCTGATCAGAAGGCTCGAGGATGGGAACACTGGTGGACTTCCTCTCCATTATCAGCCTTCGGCGCGCTCTTCCGGGGCGACGGGAGGCTATTCGTGGAGGCGCGCCGGCCACAACCGGGCTTAGAGCAATTCGAGCAAGGCGCTTCAGCGCCTGCGGCCCTCGCTGGGCTGCAATTCCGCAGCGTCGAGGCTGTCCAGAAGATTCTGCAGGTGTTCGGGCATGTCCTTGACGACCTTGAAGGTCGGCATGGAACGCAGAAGTCCGCGCGTGGCATGGCTGCGCACCTGGCTGCGGATGGTCGTTGCCAGCTTCATGCGAACCATTTCCTGCGGACGCTCTTTGCCTGTTCGGGTCATCGTACCAAAAATCCTTTCGGTCTCGAAACTCCCTGTAACCGGCTATGGTTCCCCTTGTTGACCGGTGTTTCCCTTCAGGTCACTCCAACAAGGTAAAATTTGAATTAAATGCAAGTTTGCGCAGGGTGAGGTTGCCGACAGGCGAGCCCTTGATTTTTGGCCGTCGAACCTCGATATCGGGCGCAACTGTGCTGTTTGAAAAGAATGGGAATACGCCATGAGTGACCAGGCCAGAGACGAGCGCACGCCCGAAGAGATCGAGGCTGCGGAGGCTGCCGCCGAGCGCCCCGCCGAGGCTGCCGAGGGCGATTATGAAGCGCTCATGCGCCTGATGAAGGAAAACGAGGACCTGAAGGACAAGGCCCTGCGGGCCGCCGCCGAGGTCGAGAACATGCGCCGCCGCGCGGCCCGCGACGTGCAGGATGCCCGCGCCTATTCCATCGCCAATTTCGCGCGCGACATGCTGACGGTCGCCGACGATCTCCAGCGGGCGCTGGATGCGATCCCGGAAGAGGCGAAGGTTTCCGGCGATGCGGGCTTCAAGGCGCTGATCGAGGGCGTGGAGATCACCGCGCGCGGCCTGCTTGCCGCTCTTGAACGCCATGGCGTCAGGAAGCTGACGCCCGAGGGTCAGAAGTTCGATCCGAATTTCCATGAAGCGCTGTACGAGATTCCCGATCCGCAGGTCGTGAGCGGCACGGTCCTGCAGGTCGTGCAGCCCGGTTATTCGATCGGTGAACGCGTTCTGCGCCCGGCCAAGGTCGGCGTCTCGAAGGATGGCCCGAAGCAAGCCGCCAGGCCCGCGGACGAAAACGCCGGGGGCTGACCGCTTCCGCGGTCGGAACGCCCGCGGAGTTGCCGTTGGGGCTTTCACTGCGCAGGACGGCTGCTACTGTGGCGGCCGCCTGACACCGGAGTGAACGCCGCCGCGATGAATCTCGTCACCTTTCTCGACTATTCCGGCGTCGCGGTCTTTGCCGCCACGGGCGCGCTTTCCGCCTCGCGCAAGCAGATGGACATCATCGGCTTCCTGTTCCTTGCCGGGGTGACGGGGATCGGTGGCGGTACCTTCCGCGACCTCATCCTCGACGTGCCGGTGTTCTGGATCGCAAACCACGACTATGTGCTGGTCTGCGCCGCCATGGCCGTTCTGGTGTTCTTCACGGCCCATCGGGTCGAATCCCGCTACAAGCTGCTTCTGTGGCTCGATGCCGTCGGCCTCGCCGCTTTTGCGGTGATGGGAGCCTCCAGGGGACTGGCGGTGACAGGATCGCCGGTGATCGCCATCATCATGGGCGTTCTGACTGCGACCTTCGGCGGCATATTGCGTGATATCCTGGCGGGGGAACCCTCCGTTCTGCTTAGACCGGAAGTGTATGTCACCGCGGCTCTGGCTGGCGCGGGCGTCTATACGCTGGGCGATCTGGCGGCCTTGCCGCCCATTGTCTGCCAGCTCGCGGGCTTCATTGCCGCGCTGGCGGTCAGGGGAGGGGCGATCCGCTTCGGCTGGCGTATTCCACCCTACAAGAGCCGGCCCGGACGCCGGCCCGAGGATATTCCCTGAACGCCCCCGCGCGGTTCAGGCCGCGTAGCTCTGGCCGTCCCCGGCATAGTAGGTGATGTAGCGGGCGGCGATCTCCTTCACCGGCATGACGATGAAGACGTCGACGGTCGCGAAGTCGCGGTCGACGACGCAGCCGTCGCCGATGCGCGCCCCGATGCGCAGATAGCCTTTCACCAGCGGCGGCATGGCGGCGATGGCCGCTTTCGGGTTCACCGCGTCGATCGGCATCAGCTTCATCGGGTGATAGCGGCCGGCGACGGCGCGCACATCCCAGTCGGATGCGGTGCGGCAATGATGCGCAAGATAGGTCAGCGCTTCGGCGTGGGCGGCAGGGTCGATGCCGGGGAAGGAGGCGCAGCCCACCATGACGTCGATCCGGTAATGGCTGAGATAAGCCCAGATACCCTGCCACAATGCCTCGATGGTGCGTTTGGAGCGATATTCGGGCAGGACACAGGACCGGCCGAGTTCGAGGAACCGGCGCTCCGGGTGGCGGGCAGCCAGCCCGCGCAGCTCGAACTCGCCTTCCGAGTAGAAACCGCCGGCTGCTGCCGCCATTTCCTGCCGCAGCAGGCGATAGGTGCCGACGATGCGGCGATGGTCGGGTCCGGTCAGGCTGTGGTCGAAGACCAGAAGATGGTCGCAAAGCGGATCGAACCGGTCGGCGTCGCGGCGGTCGATGTGGTGCAGGCTGCTGCGGGCGCCGAGCTCGTCATAGAAGATGCGGTAGCGGATTTCCTGCGCGGCCTCGATCTCCGCCTCGTTGCGGGCCAGCCGGACTTCAAGGGTGCCGATGCGGCCCAAAGGCCTGGTCAACGGGTGCCCTTTTGTTCCGGCGGTCGGACCGGGAACGCCATTCGGGCGGGTGTGACCTTGCGGCATCGCTGTCTGCACGGGCGATTCTCCTTCGAGCCATCCCTCGTGGCGCGGGGATACGATTGTGGTGCAACAGGATTGTGACAGTAGCGTGATATGTCGTGATCGGCAACAAAGGCGGCTTCAGGCAAAGGTGTTGTTCATGCTGAAACCTGTTCCTGCACGGCGGCGACCAGGGCCTGCGGATCGAGCGGCTTGCTCAGGAAGCCGTTCGCGCCATGGGCAAGCACGGAATGGCGTGTCGTTTCCTGATTGTCCGCGGACAGAACGAGGATCGGCACGGGGAGCAGGCCACGCGCCTCCTCATGGCGTCTGATGTGGGCGATGGCGTCCATGCCGTCCATCACCGGCATGTGCAGGTCCATCAGCACCACGTCGTAGCGTTGCCGGCTTCCGGAAGCGGAGAGCGCCTCGACGGCTTCCTTGCCCGTGCGGACGACATCGACCCGATGTCCCGCCTTGGTGAGGCTGGCTCGAGCCAGCATTGCGTTGATTTCATTGTCTTCCGCAATCAACACATGAAGGCTTTCCTCAGCCGGACCTGTGTCGCCCGCATGCTCGCTGGAGCCGGATTCCGATATGGCAACCGATTCCCGGGCAAGCAGGACCCTCAGCAGGGTTTCGCCGCGCACCGGGCGGGCGAGGAAGCTTCCATAGCCGCTGGTGCGGTATTCCGTGAGCCGGCCACGGTCGGTCGGCGCGATCATGGTGATGGCCCGGCTCGTTGCGAAACCTGCGTCGCGCAGCTTGCGGAGCAGCAGGCCGTCTCCGCACTCGAGCGCAGCATCGACCAGCAGCGTGTCGCAACCGCCCGCCAGCGCCGCAGCCCTGGCGGGCGTGTCTGCCAATTCCGCCCTGCCGCCGAGAGTGCGGATGGTTCCGGCAATGAGTTCGGCCTCCACCGTGCTGGGCGAGAGGATCACGACCTTGCGCCCGGCGAGCATGTCATGGCGGTCATGGAGGGGCGCGCTGGCGTGGGTGGCCGGAAGTTCGAGAATGAACTCGCTGCCTTCGCCCGGCGCGCTCGATACGGACAGGGTGCCGCCCATGGCCGCGACCAGGCGGCGGGAAATGGCGAGGCCAAGCCCGGCGCCGCCATGCCTGCGGGTCGAAGTTCCATCCACCTGCTCGAATTCGTGGAAAATTCGCTCCAGATCGCTCTGGTTCATACCCGCCCCGGTATCCGTGACGGTAAAGCGGATACGGTCGATGTCACCGTGCCGCTGACGCGTGATGACGAGTGCCACGCCGCCATCATCGGTGAATTTGATCGCATTGCCGAGCAGATTGAGCAGAACCTGCCGCACCCGCCCGGGATCGGCGGTGATCATGCGGGGAACGTCGGGCGCGACATGGCAGCCGATGCCGATGTTGCGCGCATAGGCGCGTGCAGCCAGAAGCTCCACGACATTGTCGGCGAGCTCGCGTATCGACATGGGCTGCGGTTCCGGATCGAAGCGGCCGGCCTCGATCTTGGAGTAGTCCAGCAGATCGTCGATCAGCGCCAGCAGCGCGCTGGCCGAAGTGGAGACGGCGTTCACATAGGTCCGCTGCTCGGGCGACAGGCCGGTGTCGGAAAGAAGCCTAGCCATGCCCATGATGCCGTTCATGGGCGTGCGGATCTCGTGGCTCACCGTGGCGAGGAAGCGGGACTTGGCCTGACTGGCGAACTCGGCCCGCTCGCGCGCGGAGATGAGCGATGCCTCCGCCTGCTTGCGGGCAGTGATGTCGCGCGCGATGGCGCGGTGGGAAACCGCGCCGCTATCCCCGTCGCGCATCGAAAGCTCGATCCAGGAGAACCAGCGCAATCCTGCCGGCGTGCGGATGCCGACATCGGTGGAGCTGAGGCATTCGTTCTCGGCGAATGCCGCATCGGGCACGACGCCGACCTCGATGCCGAGATCGCCCAGCGTCATGCCGTGCAAAGCCTTGGCGTCGATGCCGACCAGATCGGCGAACACCTTGTTTGCATAGACGATGGCGCCTTCGCGGTCCCGATGGACAACGAGATCGCCGAGCGCATCGATCAGGCCATGGAAACGCTCCTCGCTCTCCTGCCTCTCCCACATGCGGTCGGACAGCGTTTCGAGGTCCGAGCGGGTGCGGGCAAGCTCGCTTGCCAGTCTGGAACGCGCGTGATGCTCCCTTATGCGGACCAGTTCGTGCAGAAGGATGCCGGCGAGGCCGGTCGCCAGTATGGCCAGGCTCAGCAAAGCCGGCGCGCCGGTGAGATGGGCAAATCCGGCAAGCAGAATAACGACGAAGTAGAGCGCAAAGGAGATGCGACCGGCAAGAGGCGCTGGCTGGTGAGCGGAGAAGTGGGAGGGCACCAGAGGCGGCGGCACCACGCGGGCGCGCCATGTGGCCGGCGCCATCTCGTGGGCGTTCCCCTTATCCGCCTGTTTTTCCGCAAGCTCCGCCATCATGCGCAATCAATGGCAGAAACACCTTAGGGAAGGCTTCGGGTTACTGCTGCAATTTTATCGATTGCGCCGCTTCGATTCAATTTTTCGGCATATTTGGCTGGCCCCGCCAGCCAACGAACTCTTCCAGCACCACCAGAATTGCGCCGAGGCTGATGAAGACATCGGCAAGGTTGAACACCGCGAAGGACCATCCCGGCGTGTGGAACAGAATGTAATCCACGACATGGCCGTAGAGGGCCCGGTCGATCACATTGCCCACGGCACCGCCAAGGATCAGCGCGAAGCCGAGGCGGGCGAAAAGCTGCCGCGGGGTGCTGCGCAACGCCAGATAGACGATGAAGGCCGACACGGCGAGCGAGATGACGATGAGCCCGGTGTCGCCGAAGGAGGACAGCATCGAGAAGGCGATGCCGGTATTGTAGGTGCGAAACAGCGCCAGGAACGGCAGCAGGCCGATCTTCTCCTGAAAGGGAAGGCCGGTTTCAACCAGATATTTGATCCATTGGTCGAGCGCCATGGCGACGACCGTCAGCGCGGCGTAGGGGCCGAGCGATCTGACCGTGCCGGATTCTGGTGGAGCCGTGGTCATTGCGGCGATACCTCCAGCCTGAGCGCGTCGCGGCGGATCTCGAACAGCATGACGCCCGTTGCGACGGCCAGATTGAGCGAATCGGCGCGGCCCGCCTGCGGAATGCGCAGCAGCCGGTCGCAGCTTGCCGCCAGATCGTCGGGCAGGCCCTGCTGCTCGTTGCCCATGAGGAGCAGGACGGGTTTGCCGGAGAAATCGACCGAGCGATAGTCGACCGCGCCTTTCAGATGCGTGCCGGCGACGAGGCCGGGAAAGCCCTTGCGCCAGGCAAGGAACGCCTCGACGCTGGCCCTGGCGACGGGCACGGCGAAGATCGAGCCCATGGTGGCGCGCACCGTTTCCAGCGAGAACGGGTCGGTGGTGTCGCCGACGAGGATCACGCCCTTCGCGCCGACCGCATCGACGGTGCGGATGACGGTGCCCAGATTGCCGGGATCGCGCACCCGGTCGAGCGCCACCCAGACATCGCCGTTGGCGGGACGAATGTCCTTCAGCGGCACGAGGCGCTGTGTGAACACGCCCACCACCATCTGCGGATTGTCGCGCCGGGTGATGGAAGACAGGACCTTTTCCGAGACTTCCAGCACGTCGCCGCCGGCGGCGACCGTGCGGGCCGCCACCTTCTCGACAGCCGCATTGCCGCGCCCGGCCTTGGCGAAGATCAGGGTGCGGATTTCCCAGCCGAGATCGAGCGCGTCGATGACCAGCTTCAGCCCCTCGGCCATGAAGGCATTGTTCTGGTCGCGGAATTTCTTCAGCGCCAGCGCCTTGATGTCCTTGACCAGCGGATTTGAAAGACTCGTGACTTCCTTGACCCGGCCGACCGGGCGGCGTTTTTCATGTTCGCTCATCTGGCGACCCATCTGGAAAAGAGCGAGGTGGAGAGCGCGCGACCGGCCGATTTCTCGCGGATGATCAGTTCGCCGGATTCCACGGTGCCGCCCATGCCGGCGAAGGTGTCGCGCATCAGGGCGTGGATGGCGAAGAAGGAGGCGCGGATCGAATAGGCGGTGAGCACCACGGCCAGCGGCTTCGGCGTCAGGATCGAGCGGCAGATGTCGGCAAGCGCCGGCAGGTGTTCGAACAGTTGCCAGACCTCGCCCTTCGGTCCGCGCCCATAGGCCGGCGGGTCGAACAGGATGATGTCGTAGCGGCTGCCGCGGCGCTCCTCGCGCTCGGCGAATTTCATCGCGTCCTCGACGATCCAGCGGATCGGCTTGCTGGTCAGCCGGGCCACTTCCTGATTTTCGCGTGCCCAGCCGATCGCCTTCTTCGACGCATCGACATGGGTGACCTCGGCCCCGGCGCGCGCCGCGACCAGCGAGGCAAGGCCGGTATAGCCGAACAGGTTCAGCACCTTGACCGGCCGCTTCGCTCCCTCGATCAGGGCGGCCATATGGTCCCAGTGCGAAGCCTGTTCGGGAAACACGCCGACATGGCGGAATGAGGTGAAGCGGCCGAGATAGTCGATGCCGTCATGCTTCATCGGCCATGTCTCGCCAAGCGGATTGCGCGGGAAATGCCAGCGGCCCATGCCTTCCTCATCCGTATTGCCGGTGAAGATGGCGTCGGCGCGGCTCCATTCCTTGTCGGGCAGGGCGGGACGCCAGATGGCCTGCCCCTCGGGGCGCACGATGCGGTAGGGGCCGTATTGCTCCAGCTTGCGGCCGTCGCCGCTGTCGAGCAGGGCATAATCGGCATTGGGCGCGACTTCGAGGATCAGCGGCAGCTTTTCCGCCGGCAGCGCGCCTTCGCGGCGAACGAGCCGGCGCTTCGGCTGCGGCGGTGCCTCGCGCTCTCTTTCGGGGCGCGTCCTTGCCTCCTGGCTTCTGTTGCGCGTGGCTTTCAAGCGAATGCTCCGGTGGAAATGTGCCTGCGCTTCTGCCATAGCGGCCGGCGAGCCGCAACATGCAGCGCCTTGAGCCGGGATGCACGATCATGAGAATCAGCAGGAAAACAGCTTTCATCGCCGCATGCGTTCTGCTGTGCTGTGTGCCTGCATGGCAAGCGGGAGCCGGGGACATGACCGAAACCGAGGTCGAGGCGCAGGTCGCGAACGGCCCGCTGAAAGGCGCCATGCTGCTGCCGCCGCAGGCCAGGGGGCGGCCGGCGGTGGTCATCATTCCCGGCTCCGGCCCCACCAACCGCGACGGCAACAGCCCGATGGGCATCGAGGCCGGCTATCTGAAGATGCTGGCCGGCGCGCTGGCCGAGCGGGACATAGCGTCGATCCGGGTGGACAAGCGCGGCATGTTCTCCAGCACGGGCCAGTTCGCCGATCCCAATGACGTGAGTTTCGACGACTACGCCGGGGACGCCAGGGCGTGGCTGCGGGCGGCACGGGAGCGGACGGGCGCCGGCTGTGCATGGCTGCTCGGCCACAGCGAAGGCGGGCTGGTGGCACTGATCGCCGCCCAGACGGCAGGGCCGGACCTGTGCGGGCTGATTCTGGTGTCGACACCCGGCAGACCGCTGGGGGAAATCCTGCGCGAGCAGTTGCAAGGCAATCCGCTCAACAAGCCGATCCTGCCTCAGGCCCTTGCCGCGGTGGAGGCGCTGGAGCGGGGTGAGAAGGTGGATGCGGCCACGCTTCCGGGCGTGCTCCAGCCCCTGTTCAGCGACAAGGTGCAGGATTTCCTGATCGACGGCTTCAGCCGCAGGCCTGCCGAACTGATCGCCCGGCTCGAAGTGCCGGTGCTGATCGTGCAGGGCGACAATGACCTTCAGGTCCGGCAGATCGATGTCGAAACGCTCTCAAAGGCGCAGCCGGCTGCCGAACTGAAGATCGTTTCCGGGATGAACCACGTCCTGAAGGCAACGCCTGCGGGCGATCTGGCTGCCAATCTCGCATCCTATGGCGATCCGAAGCAGCCGCTTGCTCCGGGTCTGGCGGAGACGATCGCCGATTTTGTCCGCAGCCGCCGCTGACGGATCAGGTAGTCGGGCGCGGCAGGGTCGGCGCGTCCGCGACGGGGGGCGCCGGACGGCCCGCCGCCTGTTTCAGGCTCTCGGCCTCGAGCGCGCGCTGACGGGCCAGCTTGCGATAACGGCCCTGCCGGAACCATGTGGCGAGGCTGCCGATGACCATGCCGAGCGCCAGCGCTGCAAACAGGAACACGAAGAACGGCAGCGTATAGGTCAGCGCCGGATTGCCGGGGTTGAACGGATCGACCGTGAAGGCGACCGGAGCACGATTGGCGACAGCCAGCGCGATCAGCACGATGGCCAGCGGCACGAAGACGAGGACGAGGGCGAAGCGGTTGAACATCGGCCTATTTCTCGTTGTTCAGCCTCTCGCGCAGTTCCTTGCCGGTCTTGAAGAACGGCACCCATTTCTCCTCGACCTCGACGGCCTCGCCGGTTCGCGGATTGCGCCCGGTGCGGGCAGGGCGGTTCTTGACCGAAAATGCGCCGAAGCCGCGCAACTCCACGCGATTGCCTTCGGCCAGCGCATCCGTGATCTCATCGAACACGGCGCTGACGATGTTTTCGACATCGCGCAGGAACAGATGCGGGTTGCGAGAGGCGATGATTTGCACGAGTTCGGACTTGATCATGCGGTCGGTCCCCTTGAAAAAAAACACGCTGTCGAAATTATGCAGATGATTTTATTTGCTTTTTTCACCCGTAGCGCGGGCTGTCAAGGGTGCCAGACCGATACCAGCCCGTCAAGGAACAGCCGTTCCATGCCAAGCTCGTTGATCAGGTCGCCGCTTTGCTCGGGCAGGCCGAGCGCGCGCGCCACCGTGCGGACCAGAGCCTGCGACCAGATCAGCCTGCCGGCGCCTTCCGCCGGCTTCCACTCGATCACCCTCAGATCGGGCGCCACGCCCTTGCTCTCCAGCCACGCGACAGCTTCCTCCTCCCCGCCAAGGGCGTCGACCAGCCTGTTTTGCAGTCCCTGCCGTCCGGTGAAGATTGAGCCGTCGGCCAGCGCCAGCGCCTGCTCGCGCGGCATTGCGCGGCGCTCTGCGACGATGTCGACGAACCAGTCATAGCTGTCCATGATGAGGCGGCGCACCATGGCGCGCTCTTCCTCGTTCGTGGGCTTGAAGGGTGAGGGTGCTGCCTTGAGCGGCGAGGATTTCACCTCTTCCAGCCTGATGCCGAGCTTTTCCATCAGGCCGGTCATGTCCGGATACTGGATCAGGACGCCGATGGAGCCGACAATGGAGGACTGGCGTGCGACGATATGGTCGGTGGCGCTGGCGATCATGTAGCCGGCGGAGGCCGCCAGCGTCCCGACCTCGGCAGCCACCGGCTTCTCGGCCGCGATCTTGCGGACGGCTTCATAGATCGACTCGCCGCCGGTCGTCGTGCCGCCCGGCGAGTTGATCTGGACGATGACGCCCGCCACCCTTGACGATTTCCGGATCTTCTCGAGCCGCTTGAGTAGCTCGTCGTCCTCGGTAATGGTGCCCTCGATCCTGACCTTTGCGATGTGTGTGGCGGTGCCCAGCCCATCGTCGCGGAACCATGCAGCGAGCGAGATGACGCCAAGCGCAAGGATGATGACGGTGAGTGCGCGCCAGAAGGTCAGTTTGCGCCGCAGTCTGCGCCGGTCGATCAGGTCATCGGCTCTCTGTGCCATGCTGGGTCTCGTCCTACAGGAAATTGCAGAGCCTATTTAGAGCATGGATGCGGCGGCGACCACCGCTTTTGCGATCATGGCTGACCGGCGGCACTTGCCGGCCATTTGTGTCATCATGTATCCTTATACTGGTCATATTTTTACGGTTTTGATCCATCCGGACTTGTTTGCAAGGCCCCGCATCCCGAATTGCAGGGCGGTGGAGGCGGGCCTGTTTGTAGAAAGCAGTTGATTTTGTCGCAGACGACTGACCCGATCGGCATGGAAGGCATGCTGCCGAAACCCGGAGCTGCCCATGCCGGCGCCGACAATCGGCAAGCTGCGTTCGGGCGCGCGCAGCAGCACTCGCGCCGTGTGCGCCGACTGAAATTCGTGGTGCCCGCCATAGCGATTGCCCTGGCCGTCGCCTTTCCGCTCTATTCCTACATCGTGGCTCCGGAGACGGTTCCGGTCGCAACGGAAAGCAGCGCTTTTTCCGATGGAAAGCTGGTAATGTCCAATCCGAAGCTGGAGGGATTCACCAAGGCCCTGCTGCCCTATGCGATGACGGCGGTGCGCGCCATCCAGGAGGCCGGCAACGAAGGCGTCATCGAACTGGAGGGGATCAATGCCCGCCTGCCGATCAATGCCGGTACGACTGCGAGGGTGGATGCCGCGAAAGGCACCTATGACCGCGCCAGCAATACGCTCAACATCGACAGCGACGTAACCGTTACCACCACCGACGGAATGGTCGTGAAGCTGAAATCGGCCTTCCTCGACATCGACAAAGGCAATATGAAGACGGAGCAGCCCGTCGATATCAGCCGGCCCGGTTCGCGCATCACCTCCGATACGATGGCGGTGGAGGAGGGCGGCAAGGTCATGATATTCGAGAACCGGGTTCGCATGAGCATCGATCCCGCCGCAACCCCGGCGGATCAGAAGAAGAGCGGAGACACCAATGCGACGCAGTGATTCGGCGAGGCTTGCAGTCCTTGCATCGGCCTTGTCCCTTGTCGTGGCGGGCTCCGCCTTCGCCCAGACCGGCGCGACCGGTTCCATGCCCGGCCTGAAGCTGGCCGGCGACCAGCCGATCCAGATCGAAAGCGACAAGCTGGAGGTGCGCGAAAACGAGAGCCTCGCCATCTTTACCGGCAATGTCCAGGTGGTGCAGGGGCCGACCCTGCTGAAAGCCGGGGCGATGAAGGTCTATTACGTCAAGGATCAGGCCCAGGCGGATCAGGCATCTGCGGGCTCGGCCACCACCGGTACGGCCAACATCGACCGGCTGGAGGTTTCCAGCAAGGTTTACATCAAGTCCGACACGCAGGTCGCCACCGGCGATCGCGGCACCTTCGACATGAAGAGCGAGGTTCTGGTGCTGTCGGGCGACAAGGTCGTGCTGTCGGATGGCGACAACGTCCTCACCGGCTGCAAGCTCACCGTTCAGATGAAGACGGGCCTTGCCCAGGTCGAAGCCTGCGGCAAGCGGGTCATGATGTCGATCACGCCGGGTTCGCAAAAGAAACCGTAGGATCGCGTATGCTTTCATTTCCCAGGTTGGGCTTCAGGTCTGGCATGTCGGGGCGCAAATCCGGCACGACGGCCGGGAAGGCCACCGACGGTTCGGTGACTGCCGGGCTCAAGGGCACGCTCATCGCGCGCGGCCTGACCAAGAGCTACAAGGGCCGCAAGGTCGTGAACGGCGTGTCGCTCGGCGTGCGCGCCGGCGAGGCCGTGGGCCTGCTCGGCCCCAACGGCGCGGGCAAGACCACCTGCTTCTACATGGTCACCGGGCTGGTGCCGGTGGACGAAGGCACGATCGAGATCGACGGCTACGATGTCACCTCCATGCCGATGTACCGCCGTGCGCGGCTCGGGATCGGCTACCTGCCGCAGGAAACCTCGATCTTTCGCGGCCTGAGCGTCGAGCAGAACATCCGCGCGGTGCTGGAGGTGGTGGAAAAGAGCCGCAAGCAGCGCGAGAAGGACCTCGACGAGTTGCTTGAGGAGTTCCATATCGGCCATCTGCGCCATGCGCCCTCCATGGCACTGTCGGGCGGCGAACGGCGGCGCCTCGAAATCGCGCGGGCGCTTGCCAGCAGGCCGGCCTATATGCTGCTCGACGAGCCCTTCGCCGGCATCGATCCGATCGCGGTGGCCGACATCCAGCAACTCGTTCGCCACCTCACCAGGCGGGGCATCGGCGTGCTGATAACCGACCACAATGTGCGCGAGACGCTGGGGCTCATCGACCGCGCATACATCATCCATGCGGGCGAAGTTCTGACGCATGGTCGCGCCGATGAAGTGGTGGCCAACCCCGATGTGCGGCGGCTCTATCTGGGCGAAGGCTTCACACTGTAAAGGCTTCCGGCCGGCTGCCACCTTTTTGAAAGGACGGCGCAATCTGTCATCCTGCTGGCTGTCGTGTGCCTGTTTTGCTTGACAAGCAAAAGCCGGGCCAGTTTCTATCTTCCGTAGGAAAATCCTGCCAGACCGGGCAGGCGCGAGGGAGAAATACGGCACCAGATGGCGCTTTCAGCCAAGTTGCAGCTCAGGCAGACACAGTCGCTGGTGATGACGCCGCAACTGCTGCAATCGATCCGTCTCCTGCAATTCACCAATGTCGAGCTGGAGCGCTTCATCGACGAGGAGGTGGAGCGCAACCCCTTGCTGGAGCGGGCGGAGCCTGCTGCGGACGATGCCGCCGAACCGTCACGGACGGGGGAGGCCGAACCGAGCCGAGAAGCGGGCGAAGACTGGTTCGGCAATGAGGCGGACCTCTCCGCGCAAACCATCTCGGACCGTTTCGATTCGTCGCTGGAAAACCTCTTTCCCGACGATCCGGGCCGGTCGGAGTGCCCCGATCCGGCTTTGTCGACGCAATGGAAGTCCCTGGGAGCGGGAAGCGGTCAGGGCGGTGCGGGGGACGGGTTCGATCTGGAGGATCTTGCGGCGGCACCTGTCACGTTGCGCGACCATGTCGGCGAGCAGATCGCCTTCGGCTTCGCCGACCCGCGGGAGAGGCTGATCGCCGCCGAACTGGCCGACGGGCTGGATGATGCCGGCTATCTGCGCATCGACCTCCATGAGGTCGCCGAGCGGCTTGGCGCGGATGCGTCCGGGGTCCGGGCTGTGTTGTCGCGCTGCCAGTCCTTCGACCCGCCGGGGCTTTTTGCGCGCGATCTTGCCGAGTGCCTGTCCATCCAGCTTCGCGCCCGTGACCGGTTCGATCCGGCCATGCGCACGCTGATTGACAACCTGGACCTTCTGGCACGCCGCGACTTCCAGCAACTGAGGCGGCTGTGCGGGGTGGACGAGGAAGACCTGCTCGACATGCTGGCCGAGATCAGGGGGCTCGATCCGCGACCGGGGCTGGCCTTCTCCGGCGGGGCCAGCGAGGCGATCGTGGCCGATGTCGAGGTGCGCCCGGCAAGCGATGGCGGCTGGGCCGTGGAACTCAATGCGGATGCCCTGCCTCGCGTGCTGGTCGATCAGTCCTATTTCGCGCTTGTGTCCGGCCGGACCCGCGATCAGGCCGAAAAGGATTTTCTCGGCGAATGCCTTCAGAATGCCAACTGGCTAGCGCGCAGCCTCGACCAGCGCGCCAGAACCATCCTCAAGGTGGCTTCCGAGATCGTGCGCCAGCAGGATGCGTTTCTGGCCCATGGGGTGCGTCATCTGCGGCCCCTGAACCTGAAGACCGTGGCGGACGCCATCGGCATGCACGAATCGACCGTCAGCCGGGCAACCGCCAACAAATACATCCTGACGCCGCGCGGGGTGTTCGAGATGCGTTATTTCTTCACCGCTGCCATCGCCTCCTCGGATTCGGGCGAATCCCATTCCTCGGAGGCCGTGCGCGATCGTATCCGGACCCTGATCGAGGCCGAGACGGCGGATCACATACTTTCGGATGATACGATTGTGGAGATGTTGAAGAAAGAAGGCGTCGATATCGCCCGGCGCACCGTCGCCAAATATCGCGAAGGCATGAACATACCCTCTTCCGTCCGGCGAAGGCGTGAAAAACGGGCGCTTGCGAGCCTCAGGGGCTGACACAAAGGCGTTTTCCACAGCTTCTCCCTTCGTTGACAAGCACGAATGAAGTGTCTAGAAGCCCGCCCGCATGAGGCGGGCGGTGCCCGTGCAGGGATGGCCATCGGTGCATGAACGGCGGGCTGTCAGGATCGACTGCGAAGTTCACGAGCAAATTCGGCACATGGTGTGCCGTGCGGCTTGTACGAACAGACTACGGGTATAAACTCCGGTTAGTTCGAAGCCTGTACAGGGAAGGTCACTAGTCAGATGGCACTGCGGATTGCGGGAAAGCACATGGATGTCGGCGATGCGTTTCGTACGCGCATCACCGAACGGGTCACCGACATCATCCAGAAATATTTCGACCGTGGATTTTCCGGTCAGGTCACGATGATCAAATCGGGATCCCGCTTCACCTCAGACTGTGTAATCCGGCTGGATTCCGGCGCTTCCTTGCAGGCAGCCGGGGAATCTCACGATCCCATCCAGGCTTTCGAAGCAGCGGCCGAGCGTCTGGAAAAGCGTTTGCGCCGCTACAAGCGCCGCCTCAAGTCGCATTATCCGGTCAATGCCGCTTCCGATGGAACCAGCATCGCCTACGCCGTGGTGGAAGCGCTGGCCGAGGATGACGAAGAGGATATCCCGGAGGATTTTGCGCCGACCATCGTCGCCGAATCGACTCTGGCGCTGAAAACCATGTCGGTGGCTTCCGCCGTCATCGAACTCGATACCACAGGCAGCCCCGTGCTGGTGTTCCGCAATGGCGGCACCGAACAACTCAACATCGTCTATCGCCGGCCTGATGGGAACATCGGCTGGATAGATCCCGCGACGGTCAAGACCGCGTAAGGGTTTTTGAAAACGGCGCGGCCCGCCAGTGCGGGCCGGCCGCGGCAGGCGAAGCAGAGGAATTTCAAGAAATGGCTCTGAACGATCTTGTCGACGTCCCGGCAATCATGCCGGCGTTGAAGGCCAACTCCAAGAAGCAGGTGCTCCAACTTCTGGCCGAGCGTGCATCCGCCATCTCCGGTATTCCGGAGCGGGACATTTTCGAGACCATTCTCCAGCGCGAGAAGCTGGGTTCCACCGGCGTCGGCAACGGCATAGCCATCCCGCATGGCAAGCTGGCCGGCGTAAAGGGGATCACCGGCGTGTTCGCACGGCTGGAAACGCCAGTCGATTTCGAGGCTCTCGACGATCAGCCCGTCGATCTCGTATTCCTGCTGCTGGCTCCGGAGGGAGCGGGGGCCGATCACCTCAAGGCGTTGTCACGCATCGCGCGCGTGCTGCGCGACGGCGATACGGTGGCCAAGATCCGCGGCACCCGCGACGCTCAGGCCATCCACGCGCTTTTGTCGGAGACGCCGGCTTCGCACGCGGCGTGAGCGGCTGCGCGGTCTGAAATCAGCTTTCCGAAAGCCGACAGCCGTTTTTCAAGGGCCGCATTTACGCGGCCCTTCTCCTGTGGACGCAATCCTTGCGGCCTTAAAGCGTGTCGCGATCTTTCAGATTCGCTCCGTACACTTCAAGTTCCTGTGGTTACGCATGTCGTTGCCCCGAAACCGGTTCCCACTTTCGGGCGACATGCCTTAGATCATTTCATCGTTTCTCCGAATCGATGAAACGATCTAACTATTTGTTTATAATGCATTTGTGCGACGCCAAATGTTTCCATTTGGCTGCAAAATGCTCTAGTGGGTGGCGACCGTCGTCAGGTCGTTCTCCATGGCACCCGCAAGAGCGCGGTCGCGCTCATCGGCCAGCAGAATGGGCTGGCCATTGGCGGCGAACAGAGCCCAAAGCTCCAGTCCGGGCGTGATCTGGGCAAGGCCGGGGAAGCGGCCGCGCAGATCGTCGCTCGACATCTTCCTCAGATAGGCGACCGAGCCTTCGCCAAGATGAGCCAGTTCGCCGGCGCTCATCACCGGCTTTTCGGCAGTGGTGTCAACGGTTCTGGTCATGTCCAGGCCTCCTGTCTATGAGCCGCCTTCAAGGCCGGCTCCTCACCATCGGCAAAGATCAGTCTTTCACCGATATGTTTATTTTCCGTACAAGCCGCTCGGCCTCGGGCCGGTCGAGATCGATGGACAGGAGCCCGTTCCTGAGCTCCGCTCCGATCACGCGCATGCCGTCTGCCAGCACGAAGCAACGCTGGAACTGGCGGGCTGCGATGCCGCGGTGGAGGAATTCGCGCTCGGAGTCGTCGGACTGGCGACCGCGCACGATGAGCTGGCTTTCCTCGGTCGTCACCTCCAGATCGCTTTCGGCGAAGCCCGCGACCGCAAGCGTGATCCTCAGCTTTTCTGTTGCGCCGTCGGCGCCGCGTAGGCGCTCGATGTTGTAGGGAGGATAGCCGTCGCCCGATTTTGCCAGGCGCTCCAGCGTTTTCTCCATGGCATCGAAGCCGAGAAGCAGGGGGCTGGAAAAAGGCGTCATTCTGGTCATGCTGTCCTGTCCTCTTGAGAGCGACATGTTTCGAAAGAACCCGAACGGCATTCTTTCCTGCACCAGATATGGTCTGTCGGGAGACGCAGTTCAAGATTTCGCCGCATACGCTGCACAGGAAACGGCAGCGAGCGGTGTTTGGACAGCATTGCGTGGCTGGAACGGTTCAGTGCGGCGAAACCTGCCCCGCTTCCCAGCCCAGAATGGCGCGCTTGCGCGTCAACCCCCAGTGGTAGCCGGTCAGCGCACCGGACTTGGCCAGCGCCCTGTGGCAGGGCACGACGAAAGAGACGGGATTTGCCCCGCAGGCCGCACCGACCGCGCGCGATGCCTGCGGTTCCCCGATCTGACGCGCCAGTGCGGAATATGTGCGGGCCTGGCCCATCGGGATGGACAGGAGCGCTTCCCACACACGCACCTGGAAGTCGGTGCCGATCATGACCACGCGCAGCGGCTGGTCCGCCCGCCATCTCGATGGATCGAAGATGCGGGTCGCATAGGGCAGGGTGGCGTCCATGTCCTCGACATAGGTCGCGTTCGGCCAGCGGCCCGACATGTCGGCAAAGGCGGCCCGCTCATCGCCGGGATCGTTGAAGGACAGGCCGGCAAGCCCCCTGTCCGTGACCATGATCAGGGCGATGCCGAAGGGCGAGGTGTGGTAGCCGTAGCGAATGGTCAGGCCCTCGCCACGGTTCTTGTAGGCGCCCGGCGACATCGCCTCATGGGTGACGAACAGGTCGTGCAGGCGGGCCGGACCGGACATGCCGACCTCCAGCGAAGCCTCCAGCAGCGGCAGGCCGGAATCGAGCAGCCGGCGGGCATGATCGAGCGTTACCGCCTGCAAGAAGGCTTTCGGCGAAAGCCCGGCCCAGCGGGTGAACAGCTTTTGCAGGGCGGTAGGCGTTTCGCCTACCGTCTCGGCCAGTTCCTCCAGCGAAGGCTGGTCGCGATAGTCGAGGCTGATCTTTTCGATCACCTGGCGCACGATCTCGTAATCGCTGCCTTCGGGCGTGATGTCCCTTTCGAGGACGGGAACGGGTTTCATAGAGGTGCGGGCGTTCATGGGACTTTCTCGCAAATCTGTATCTGTCATGGCGAATATCGTCCCCGGGTCGCGCTTTTCCCACCCGTTTCCTGACATATGGGTCGTTTCAGCCTGCCTTTGCGGTCGCCAGAGCCCGCGAGAACGCACTGGCGAAGCTTTCCCGGTCGTCCGGATTGAGGAAGCTGCCGATGGGAACACTCTTGTCGCGGGATTCCACGGCCATGCGGGTGATGCCGATTTCAGCGTGGCGGGCTACCGAGAAGCGTGCCCAGAACGGATTGAACCGGTGCTGCTCGGACTTGCCGGAAGGCGAAATCTTGCGGATATGCAGTTCCGTACGCGATACCGACACTTCCTCGCAGGCGCGGGCGGCGCGATAATTGAGCCGGAAGGCGACGTAGATCGCCACCACGTCCAGCCCGAAGAAGCCGAACACCGGCCATGCGCCATGGCTGAGGAAGATGATGCCGGTGACTGCCCAGGCAAAGAGCAAGGCGCCGATCAGGATCGCGAATCCCGTTCGTCCAAGCGATCTGTGCGGCTTCAGAAGCGCCTCGAAGAAGGGCCTGTCCGCGGCAAAGTCGACATTTGTCTCGCTCATGGCGCGATACTATAGGATGCGTATGAGCAAGCCCAAGCCAAAAGATCGGTCCATGTCCGAAAACAACGGCGATTCGGCCACGCGACCCGCGAGGGCGGTGAAGCGCGCCGCTCCGTCTTCGCGCAAGGGGCGTTCGCTTTACACGCCGGCAGAGGTGCATGAGATATTCCGTCGCTTTTGCGTGCAGCGGCCGGAGCCGAAAGGCGAACTGGAACATGTCAACGCGTTCACGCTTCTGGTGGCGGTGGTGCTGTCGGCGCAGGCGACCGACGCCGGCGTCAACAAGGCGACGCGCGCCCTGTTCGCGATAGCCGATACGCCGCAGAAGATGCTGGCGCTGGGTGAGGAAAGGGTCGGCGACTGCATCCGCACCATCGGCCTGTGGCGCAACAAGGCCAAGAATGTGATCGCCCTTTCACAGGCGCTGATCGACGAATATGACGGCGAGGTGCCCGGGGATCGCGATGAACTGGTCAGGCTGCCCGGCGTGGGGCGCAAGACGGCCAATGTCGTTCTCAACATGGCCTTCGGGCAGCACACCATGGCGGTCGACACCCATATTCTGCGCATTGGCAATCGCATCGGGCTTGCGCCGGGCAAGACGCCCGAACAGGTCGAGGCTGAACTGGTGCGCATCATCCCGGACGAGTATATGCGCCATGCCCATCACTGGCTGATCCTGCATGGGCGCTATGTGTGCAAGGCGCGCAAGCCCGATTGCCCGGCCTGCGTGATCGCGGACATCTGCAAGTCGCCGGAGAAGACCACGTCCATTCCGGCGCCGCTTGTGGAACTGGCGCCGCAGGAGATTCCTCAATCCCTGTAGCGAAGTCGGCCTGCGACAATCAGGGGGAGTGCGTTTCCGCTTCCCCGGACCGGGCCTTGGCATCTTCCTTCGGAATGGTCAGGTTCCGGACAAGGCTTGCCAGTTCCGGCTCGTCGATCAGCACCGCCGCCTGCTCGGGCCGCAGCCATGCGCGCTGTCGCGTTCGCGCCTCGCGCCATGATTTCAGTTGCTCGGTGACCTCGAGCAGATAGACGGTGACGTCGACCCGCACGAAGGCGGCCGGCAGGCGTTTCCAGTAATGATAGGATCCGGCGGGTGCTTTCAGCGTTTTGCCGGCGACGCCTGCCTCTTCAAGCGCCTCGATGGTGGCGGCCTTGCGGCCGCTCTTTCCTTTCATCGGCCAGCCCTTGGGCAGGATGAAGCGCTGCGTTTCGCGCGAGGTGACGAGCATCACCTGCAGGTCGCCGTCCGGGCCTGCGCGAAAGGGAATCGCCGCAACCTGGCGAATCTTCTCGCCTCTCTTGGCCTTGCGCAGGACCTGCTTCTTGTTTTTTGCCATACTTTTCCGATTCGATATGCACCGAACAGAATAGTCGGCTAATTATCCGAAGCAACCCGCGGTCAGCGGCAATTCCTCACATAGGTGTTGCCTGACAAGGTAATTTGACAGTTTTGCCGAAAGGTGGGGACCTGCGGGCGCGGTGCAGGCGGCTGAGTGACCTGCTGGCGGTCGATCTGCCGGTTAAGCTGCTGCTGCTGTTCGAACTGCTGGCGCTGGATGCGGTTCTGCAACTGGATGATCTCAGTGGCGTTGTCCCGGGGCGCAGGCAGTTGCTGCTGCGCGGCGGCGGGAAAAGCGAGGCAGGCCAGAAGCGTCATCGCGGCGAGCGGCCTGCCGCCGGGGGCCTTAACCGTCGAGTGCGTGCGCAGGATCATGAACTGAATATAAGCGCGCCGCGCCATTGTTCCAGCTTTTGCTTCCGAAAACAGAAAAGGCCGCCCGAAGGCGGCCTTTTGCATTGAAAATCTTGGAAGTCTTACGGCGCAGCCGGCGTAACGGCATCAAGTGCGGTACCGACCTGCGTGAACTTGGTGTTGACGGAGCTGCCGACCCAGCGGGCGCCGCCGATGATGGCGATGGCGATCAGAGCTGCGATCAGGCCGTACTCGATGGCGGTGGCGCCGGACTCGTCCTTGACGAAACGTGCGAAAAGCTTGGTCATATCTGTGTTCCTTGTTGCCCAGGTTGTGACTTTTTTTCTCGACGGTTTCTTGCTGAACCGTGGCCTCACTATCGCGGGTACCGCTTTCGGTTGAGTTAAGCGCAATGGTAAATGAAACATGTCGAAAAAATGTGCTTAACAAAGGCAGAATAACTTGGGTTGCTTTGTCGGAAGATCGAGATGGCGACTGCACACAAAAGAAAAAGGGCCGGATGCTTTCACCCGGCCCTGTAATCCTGTCGGCACAGATCAGCGTGAAAGGCCAACCGTTCCGGTGCCGGCTGCCAGTTCTTGCCGGCGCTGCGGTTCAAGAACCATGCGCGCGCACGCAAGCGCCACGACGAGCAGCGCGATGCCACCGGGAATGTCGACCAGATGATGTCCGCCATGCACCAGAACGCCGGGTACGACCGCGAGGTTGACAAGCGCATAGGGAAGGAACAGCCAGCGGATGCAGCGGGCATGGAGCGTCGCTATGCCGGCCAGCACGATATGCATGGACGGAAACGCGATCATGCCGCGAAACTCGTCCGGGCTCAGCAGGGAAATGCCGCTGCCGAGGTGGACCGCTATTTCAACGCCATATTCCGGAGACACGACTGGCTGGACGCGTTGCAGGACATCGGCCGGCAGCTCGAAATACGCGCTTGGCCCGATGCTTGGGAAGATGGCCCAGAAAACGACCGCCATGAGGCTGGCGATCGCTACAGCCACCATGAGCGAGTGAAGTTCCTTCACGCGGTTGCTCAGGGCCAGGACGACCACAAGCAGGGCAATTTGCGGAAGCGTCGAGATGTATGCGAGACGCATGGCCTGATTGAACCACGGATGCTCCCCCGACCATGCTACGATTGCGGGCCAGTCGTAGCCCAACATGGTGTCCAGGCGTATCAGCCAGTGGTCGATGACCGGATTCGGGTTCGGGGTCAGCAGATAGTTGAACAGCGACAGCGAGCCGGTGAACAGTATGAATATCCCGGTTGCCGTCGTCACGCTGCCCAGTTCCGCGCTGCGGCCGGAACGGCGGTAAAAGAAGCCCAGCGACAGCAGGATAAGGACCAGGCCGCCCAGGGTCGAATAGGCTGGCCAGTCCATGGCGGCCTGATGAAAGGCGATCAGGAAGGCATCGGCCGCAAGCAGGGCAAGAGTGATCCTGAAAAGGAATTTCTCCGCAGATTCATAACAAGCAGGTGTTCTGGCCATGGCCGAGCTATGTCACAACATAGCTTACAATTCGCTAAACTGATCCGGCATGGATTGCGCGCCTGCTGGGTCCGCCATATCTGTTGTGCCAGAAAGGTGCATCGATGTTCCGTTTCCTGTTCCGGCTTGCCGCAATGGTTTCTCTTTCCGTTGCCGTCATCATGGCGGTGCTCGATGCCACGCGCAGCGTTGCGGCCTCTCAGCTTGTCACCACACCGCTGAAAACGAGCTGGAACGCTGTTTCGCCCGACACGCTGGGCGCGGCGGAGATGTTCGTGCGCGAAAGGATCAACCCGCTTTTGTGGGATACGGCCGTGAACTGGGTGCTGGCGCTGCCGGGCTTCGCGGTTTTCGCCGGGCTGGCGCTGTTGCTTTACGCCATCGGCTACAGGCGGGAGCGCACGGTCGCGCGCTACGCCACCGGTTGAGCGGCGGCGGTTTCGAGAAAGGAAGGCAGCCATGTTGTTCCAGAGCGATTTCCTGAGCAAAAAGACCGCGATGCCGCGGGCGGAAGATGCTTTGCCGGGGCGTGACCGGCCGATTCCCACCGCCGTTTCGCACTTCGTGAACGGCAATCCGCTGAAGGGTCCTTACCCGGACAGGCTGGAAAAGGCTCTGTTCGGGCTGGGCTGCTTCTGGGGCGCGGAGCGGCTTTTCTGGCAAATGCCGGGCGTATGGGTAACGGCGGTCGGCTATGCGGGCGGCTTCACCCCCAACCCGACCTACAAGGAAACCTGCACCGGGCTCACCGGACATGCCGAGGTGGTGCTGGTGGTCTACGATCCCGGCGTGGTTTCCTATGGCGATCTGCTGAAGCTGTTCTGGGAAAATCACGACCCCACGCAGGGCATGCGTCAGGGCAACGACATCGGCACGACCTACCGGTCGGCGATCTACACCTTCGACGAGGCGCAGCAGGAGCAGGCGCGGGCCTCGCGTGACGCCTATGAAGGCTCGCTGCTTGCGGCAGGGCGCGGCAAGGTGACCACGGAAATCGCGCCGGCTCCGGAATTCTACTTCGCCGAGTCGGAGCATCAGCAATATCTGGCGAAGAACCCGGACGGTTATTGCGGATTGCAGGGCACGGGGGTTTCCTGTCCGATCCCCACCGGCGTCCGGGCCTGAACGCGCGGCTCCGTCTGGAGCGTTGCCCCCTACCAGTGCGGCGGCTTCGTCGCCTGTATTTCGGGCGTGGCCTGTTCTTCCAGCACAAGGAAGCGCTCGGTCAGGGCCTCCAGCTTTTTCTGAAGCCGTTCGATGACCTTCCACTGTTCGGCGATCTGGCCGGACAGTTCCTCTATGGTCTTTTCCTGCTCGGCTGCGCGGATTTCCAGCGCAATCAGCCTGTCCTCGCTCATCGGGCGCCTATTTCGTTCCGTACATGCGGTCTCCGGCATCGCCCACGCCGGGCATGATGTAGCCCTTTTCGTTGAGCTGCCGGTCGATGGCGGCAGTATAGACCGGCACGTCCGGATGGGCGGCGGTGAAGCGCGCAATGCCCTCCGGCGCGGCCAGCAGGCACAGGAAGCGGATGTTGGTGGCCCCGCGCGCCTTCAGCCGGTCGATGGCGGCGGTGGCCGAATTGGCGGTGGCCAGCATCGGGTCGACCACGATCACCAGCCGGTCGGCCAGATCGCCCGGCGCCTTGAAGAAATATTCGATCGCTTCAAGCGTGTCATGGTCGCGATAAAGCCCGATATGGGCCACGCGCGCGGCCGGCACGAGGTCGAGAAGTCCTTCCAGCAGGCCGTTTCCGGCGCGCAGCACCGAGGCGAAGACCAGTTTCTTGCCTTCCAGAACCGGGGCTTCCATTTCCTCGATGGGCGTTTCGATGGTGGTGGTGGTCAGTTGCAGGTCACGCGTGACCTCGTAGCCGAGCAACAGCGAGATTTCCCTGAGCAGGCGGCGAAAGCCCGCAGTCGAGGTGTTCTTGTCGCGCATGATGGTCAGCTTGTGCTGAACCAGCGGATGGTCGATGACGGTGACGCCCTGCATGGTCTTCTCCGGCTCGTTATGTTCTTTCAGTTCCGGACGCGAAACCCGCTGCCCCCGTTCCGGGATCGCCCGGTTTCACACCGGATAGTGAATGCTGGAAAGCAAATAGGAAAGGGCTATGCGACCTGCCGGATGCAAAGTCCACAGGGTGCCTGCGACCATTCACCGGTCAAATGAGGGGCCAAGGCCATGGCGCGGCGAAATCGGTTCCTGTATGGTCCGCCCGCATAAAAGCGGATCGTGATCATGTCAGTTGAAAGAACCACCGCCAATGGCGGCATGGAAACCTCCTACGGCTTCAGGCAGGTGGGAGCCGGCGAGAAGCAGCCGCTGGTCAACGAGGTGTTCCACAAGGTCGCCAACCGCTACGACCTGATGAACGATCTGATGTCGGCCGGCATGCATCGCGTGTGGAAGGACGCCATGATCGCGTGGCTGAATCCGCCGAAACGGCCGGGCTGGAAGGTTCTGGACGTGGCCGGCGGCACTGGCGACATCGCATTCCGCATCATCGAGGCCAGTCAGCGCAACGCGCACGCCACGGTACTGGATATCAACGGCTCGATGTTGCAGGTCGGGCGCGAGCGCGCGGAAAAAAAGGGGCTGTTGCCGCATCTCGATTTCGTCGAGGCCAATGCCGAGGAATTGCCCTTCGCCGACGCGACGTTCGATGCCTATACGATCGCCTTCGGCATCCGCAACGTGCCGCGCATCGATGTGGCGCTTTCGGAAGCCTTCCGCGTGCTGAAGCCCGGCGGACGTCTCCTGTGCCTGGAATTTTCCGATGTGGATATGCCGTTGCTGGATCGCATCTATGACGCCTGGTCGTTCAACGCCATTCCGAAGATCGGCCAGATGGTGACGGGCGACGGTGAACCTTATGCCTATCTGGTGGAGTCGATCCGCAAGTTTCCCGATCAGAACAATTTTGCCCGGATGATCGGCAAGGCGGGTTTCGAACGGGTCAGCTTCCGCAACTATTCAGGCGGTATCGCGGCCCTTCATTCCGGCTGGAAGCTGTGACGGAACAGGCCGCATGAGCAGTTTGAGCGCAGGGTTCCGGCTCATCAGGGCCGGCTGGGTTCTGGTGCGGGAGGGCGTGGTTGCGGCCCTGCCGGGCGACCAGCTTTCGGGGCTGCCGAAACTCGGCTGGCGCGTGGCCACGATGTTCACGCGCCGCCGCGCCCTGAAGCAGGACCGCAGCGACCGGCTGGCGCACGCGGTGGCGCGGCTTGGGCCTTCCTATGTCAAGCTCGGCCAGTTCCTCGCCACGCGCCCCGATGTGGTCGGCAACGACATCGCGCTCGAACTGGCGCTGTTGCAGGACAAGATGCCGACCTTCCCCAGGGCGGAGGCGCAGGCCGCGATAGAGGCGTCGCTGGGGCGCACGACCGGCGATCTTTACCTTGAGTTCGGGGATGCGGTGGCCGCCGCTTCGATAGCGCAGGTGCACCCGGCCGAGATCGATTATCCGCAAGGCCGGCGCAAGGTGGCGGTGAAGGTCATCCGCCCCGGCGTACGCCGCCGCTTCAACCAGGACCTCGAAAGCTACTTCCTCGCCGCACGCCTTCAGGAACGTTACATTCCCTCAAGCCGGCGGCTTCGCCCCGTGCAGGTGACCGAAACGCTTGCCCAGACCACCCGCATAGAGATGGATCTGCGGCTGGAGGGGGCCGCCCTTTCCGAGCTTGGCGAGAACACCAAGGAGGATCCCGGCTTCCGCGTTCCGGCGGTGGACTGGGAGCGGACCGGCCGCGATGTCCTGACCATGGAATGGGTCGACGGCATCAAGATGAACGATATCGCCGCGCTGGCGGCCGCCGGCCACGATCTGCGGGAGATTGCCGCCAACCTGATCCAGTCCTTCTTGCGGCACACGCTGCGTGACGGCTTTTTCCATGCCGACATGCATCCGGGCAATCTGTTCGTGGAAGCCGATGGCACCATCGTTGCCGTCGACCTCGGCATTGCCGGCCGGCTCGGCAAGAAGGAGCGCCGCTTCCTCGCCGAAATCCTCTACGGCTTCATCACACGCGACTATCTGCGCGTGGCGGAGGTGCATTTCGAGGCCGGCTATGTACCGGCAAAGCACGATGTCGCCGCCTTCGCGCAGGCGATCCGCGCCATCGGCGAGCCGATCCATGGCCAGCCGGCCGAAACCATCTCCATGGCCAAGCTGCTTACCCTGCTGTTCGAGGTCACGGAACTGTTCGACATGCAGACGCGGCCTGAGCTGATATTGCTGCAAAAGACAATGGTGGTGGTGGAGGGCGTGGCGCGCACGCTCGATCCCGCCTTCAACATGTGGAAGACGGCGGAGCCGGTTGTCGGCGGCTGGATTCGCGACAATCTGGGGCCGCGCGGGATTCTGGCCGACGCGCGCGAGGGGCTGCATGCCCTGTCGGCGCTGGCGAGGCAGATGCCCGAGATCGCGCAGCGCAGCGAGCGCCTGTCGCGCGAGATCGATCGCATGGCCGAGCACGGTTTTCGCTTCGACCCCGAAACGGCGCAGGCCATCGGCAAGGCCGAGGCCCGTCACACCCGGTCCGGCCGGGTGGCGCTGTGGGTGATCGCGCTGTCGCTGCTCTTCATTGTGTGGAAGCTGCTCTGAACGGCAAATTGACCGCACGGATCGTCCTGTCTAGTTTTCCTGTACAGTCCGGACACCGCTTACGGAGTTGATCAACGGCATGTCGAGCACCCTTTCGGGCAAGCGCATTCTGCTCATCATCGGCGGCGGTATCGCAGCCTACAAGACACTCGACCTCATACGCCGCCTGCGCGAGCGGGGTGCGGCGGTGCGTCCGGTGATGACGCAGGCGGCGCAGCAGTTCATTACGCCGCTGGCCGTTGGCGCGCTCGCCGCCGACCATGTGTTCACCGACCTGTTCGACCGCCAGGACGAACAGGATGTCGGCCATATCCGCCTGTCGCGCGAGGCAGACCTCGTCGTGGTGGCGCCGGCCACGGCCGACCTGATGGCGAAGCTTGCGAACGGGCTCGCCAGCGATCTGGCATCCGCCGTCCTGCTGGCGACCGACAAGCCCGTCCTGATCGCGCCGGCAATGAACCCGAAGATGTGGTCGCATCCGGCCACGCGCCGCAACCGCGAGACGCTGGCGCGCGACGGGGTGGCCTTCGTGGGGCCGGCGCGGGGAGAAATGGCCGAAAGCGGCGAGGCGGGCGAAGGCCGCATGGCCGAACCGCTGGAGATCGTGGCCGCGATCGAGGCGCTTCTGGAGCCGGCGGAAAGACCGCTCGCGGGCAGGCGAATCATCGTCACCTCCGGGCCGACGCACGAGCCGATCGACCCGGTTCGCTATATCGCCAACCGTTCGTCCGGCAAGCAGGGGCATGCCATCGCCGCAGCGCTTGCCCGGCTGGGCGCCGACGTGCAGCTCGTTTCCGGGCCGGTGACGATCCCCGATCCGGCGGGGGTTTCCACCACGCATGTGGAAAGCGCGCGCCAGATGCGCGAGGCGGTGGAGGGTCTGCTGCCGGCCGATGCCGCCATCTTCGTCGCCGCGGTGGCTGACTGGCGCACGGCCGATGCCGCCGGCGAGAAGATCAAGAAGGTGGCAGGCGAGGGGCCGCCGGCACTGCAAATGGTGGAAAACCCGGACATCCTTGCCGGCATCGGCCACCATGCGCGGCGGCCGTTCCTCGTCGTCGGCTTCGCAGCCGAAACGCAGGATGTGCTTAAGAATGCAAAGGCCAAGCTGGACAGGAAGGGCGCCGACCTGATCGTTGCCAACGACGTGTCGCACGACAGCGGAATCGGGCCGGGCGGAGTGATGGGCGGCGACCGCAACCGCGTCCGCATCGTCTCGAAGACCGGTGCGGAGGAGTGGCCGGAACTCACCAAGGATGAGGTCGCCGAACGGCTGGCGGCGCTGATTGCCGGGCGGTTGCAGGCCATCGAGACATAAAAAGGGCGGAACGTCGCGGTACCGCCCTTTTTGCTCTTTCCGGCTTCCCTGGGCCTACTTCAGCGAATGAACCAGTTCGAGCGACTGCACCGCGACTGCGAGGTTGAGCCCGGTCTGCGCCTGAACGCTCAGCGGCTGCAGGGTATAGGAGCGCTTGAAGCCGCCGAGCAGCAGGTTTGCGCCACCGCCGGTCACGATGCTGGCTTCGGCGTTGACGCCGAAATAGTTGCCGGCCAGCTTGCCGCTGTCATAGTCGCGGGTGGCGGCAAGCACGGCCCAGACGAGATTGCCCTGATGGGTCTTGCCGAGATCGACACCCAGCTTGGAAACAATGCCGCTGTAATATTCCGTGGCGCGGCCGTCGGAGGGCTTGAAGGTGCAGGCAAGACCCTTGTTCGAGGTGATGAGGTAGCCCGTGCCGCCATCGACCTTACAGTCGAGCACGCCGAGTTCGAACTGGCCGGTCGCATTGGCGGCGGCCGTCATCGACAGGAGGCCAAAAGCGGCAGCGGCGACAAGTTTCTTGGTCATTGGAAAACTCCTGAATCCTGATCGGTCGGTGGCAGAATCGCCATGCCGATCAACGCTTGGCAGGGCGATACGTTGCCTCGAACCGTGGCGCGATGATGGCGCAGGCGCACCGGATTGTCTCAGGCATGCCTTACGCTGCGCGAGGTGAGGAGCGGGGCGCGCCGGCGCTTACTGCGTGCGCGAGAGACCGTCTTTGGCAGGCTGGTAGGCCGGCTTGAGGCGTACCGCCTCGCGATAGGACTTGGCGGCCTTGGCCTTTTCGCCGCGCCGCTCGTAGATCAGCGCCTGATTGGTCCAGGCTTCCGCGTTCTTCGAATCCAGCTTGATCGCCATGTTGAAGTCGGCGAACGCGTTGTCTTCCTGGTTCATCGCCAGATAGGAAAGGCCGCGTCCGTTGTAGGGCTCGGAGGCATCGGGGGCCAGCGAGATGGCGGTCGAGAAGTCCTCGATCGCATAGGTATGCTGCCCCTGACCCTGATAGATCAGGCCGCGATTGTGGTAGGCGCGGGCATCTGTGGTGTCGAGCTGGATGGCCTTCTCGAAATCGCCGAAGGCTTCCTGCGTCCGTCCGGCCTGCCGATAGACATTGCCGCGCCCGATATAGGCGGCGTCGTAGCTCGGATTGATCTGCAGGGCACGGTTGTAGTCGGCCAGCGCCTTGCCGTTGTCACCCATGAAGCGATAGATCAGCGCCCTGTTGGCATAGGCCTGATAGAAATTCGGGTTGAGCGAGATGGCGGTGTCGAAATCCTTCAGCGCCTGCTGGTAACGGCCGCCCCGCCCATAGGCGGACCCGCGTACATTGTAACCCTCGGGATCGCGCGGATTGGCATTGATGACCTGGGTGAGGGACGAGATGTTCTCGCTGGAGGCCTGTGTGGCATCGACGTTGCCGAGATCGATGGCCGGGCCGGACTGGCAGGCTGCAAGCAGCACCCCGCTCAGGAGTGCGGCGGCCATGGAAAACCCGTAACGGGCGGCGCGCCGTTCGCTCAATGCTCCCATTGCAGTCTTGTCCTCGCTTTGTCTTGCCTGCCAGAAACTAGCCCGCCGCCTGTCGTCTGTCCCGGCTAAAAAGTTCCAGCCAAAACAAAAGGTGGCCGCGATCGGAATCGCGCCACCTCGATAACCCTTGAAAAGGGCGAAAAACGGACCGTAATCAGCGTGCGGCGCGGGCAGCCGGGGCCGGACGCGCGGCGCCGGGCAGCAGACCTTCGCGCTGGGCGCGCTTGCGGGCCAGCTTGCGCGCACGGCGCACGGCTTCCGCCTTCTCGCGGGCCTTCTTCTCGGACGGCTTCTCGTAGTGACCGCGCATCTTCATTTCACGGAAGATGCCTTCGCGCTGCATCTTCTTCTTGAGGGCGCGAAGCGCCTGATCAACATTGTTGTCGCGGACGAGTACCTGCACGGTTGTTCCTGTCTCTCAGGTTAGAATCCATCAAGCGGACGGGCAAAGCCGCCAGCCTCCGTGACGGATTGCGCCACGAATTTGCGGCGGCTGATAACAGAATGGCGTTTTCTTGTCCATACAAGAAATCGCGAGTTGTCGAGGCTTGCGTGCCAATTGCGCATCTATTCGGCGGCGTCGGCCGAGGGCGCGGCCTCGTCGGGCGCATTGGGGTCGCCCGGCGCGGTTTCGCAGCCGAGATCGGGAAAGGCGACGACGCGGTTGTTGTGGAAATCGGTGCGAACCACGATCAGGTCGCGCTCCTCGAAATAGGTGAGAAGCCTGCGGGCACGGCGCGCCGAATGGGTGCCGTAGGCACGCGCCAGCGTTGCGTCGGAGGGGCAGGGCGCGCCGGTCACGGCAGCCTGCGCCACCATCAGGAATACGCCCTGAACGTCGTCGGGCAGGCTTTCTGAAAGCTGGAGCGCCTGCGGCCAGGCTTCGCCGCCGGCGGTCTTGCGGTCCACACCCGCGCGGGCGACGGCGAGGCGTCTGCGGAAGGCGGCGAGCTGCAGCGGTTCTCCGGCGACGCGGCGGATGCGGCAGCGCACGAGGAAATCCTGATAGAGAACGGCGTCGGTGCGGAAGCCGGCGTCGGGATCTTCGAGGATTTCCTTCAGGACGGTGTCGATGCCCGCCTCGCGCTCGGCTTCGTCGATTTCGGGGAACATGGGCTCCACCGGCGGCGGCATGGGCGCGGGCTGGGGGCGCGCAAGCTGAGCCATCAGGTCGGCGGTGGGGATGGGCTGCGGCGCGGGCCTGCGCACCGGCATGCGGGCTTCTTCCGGCCCCGGCGTGAAGACGAGATCGGCGACGTCCTCGGGCTTTTCCGGCAGCGGCATCAGTTTCGGGCTGACCGAGCGGGCCGAGGTCTCGACGCTGCCGATGGTGACCGGCAGCGGCCTGCGCGACATGGCGGGCCCCAGCGCCACGAAACAGCCGCGCGCGAGGTCGCGGAACATTTCCGCCTGCCGCCGCTCCATGCCCAGAAGATCGGCGGCGCGGGCCATGTCGATGTCGAGGAAGGTGCGCCCCATGAGGAAGTTGGAGGCTTCCGCGGCGACGTTCTTGGCCAGCTTGGCCAGTCGCTGGGTGGCGATGACGCCGGCCAGGCCGCGCTTGCGGCCGCGGCACATCAGATTGGTCATGGCGGCGAGCGAGATGCGGCGCGCCTCGTCGGACACCTCGCCGGCGGCGGCGGGCGCGAAGAGCTGCGCCTCGTCCACCACGACAAGGACCGGATACCAGTGTTCGCGCTCGGCATCGAACATGCCGCCAAGGAAGGCGGCTGCGGCGCGCATCTGCTGATCGACGTCCAGCCCTTCCAGATTGAGCACGGCGGAAACGCGATGCTGGCGGATGCGGCCGGCGATCCGGGTCAGCTCGGCCTCGGTGCGCTGCGCATCGACCACCACATGGCCGAACCTGTCGGCCAGCGTGACGAAGTCGCCTTCCGGATCGATCACGCATTGCTGCACCCAGGGCGCGCTCTGTTCCAGCAGGCGGCGCAACAGGTGCGACTTGCCGGAGCCCGAATTGCCCTGCACGAGCAACCGGGTGGCCAGCAGTTCCTCAAGATCGATCATGGCCGGCTTCCCGGGGGAGGCCGTTCCCATGTCAATGTCGACTCTCATTGCAGCTCCTTGTACGGGCGCTTTACCATCCCGGCGCCCCGGTTGCGAAGCCGTGCGGGGCGATACCCACAGGCGCGGTTCGCCGCAGCCGGATACGGCGTATATAGCGCCAGGCTTCGTCGCAAACAGCGCATGGGTGGCCGGGTGGTTTGGCTAGTGATAAGAAAAGGCATCGGCGTCGGGGATGTTGCCGCTCAATCGCGAGGCGTGGGAACGTGAAGAAATACTCGGTATTCGCCATTGCGCGGGAAGCGATGCGCGGCCACAGGGGCTGGGAACAGCAATGGACCTCGCCGGAGCCGAAGGCGGAATACGATGTCGTTATCGTGGGGGCCGGCGGGCATGGGCTGGGCACGGCCTATTATCTCGCCAAAGAGCACGGCATCACCAATGTCGCGGTTCTGGAGAAGGGCTGGCTCGGCGGCGGCAATACGGGCCGCAACACCACCATCATCCGTTCCAACTATCTCTATGACGAATCGGCCGGCATCTACGACCATGCGCTGAAGCTGTGGGACGGGCTTTCGCAGGACCTGAATTACAATGTCATGTACTCGGCGCGCGGCGTCATGATGCTGGCGCACAATGTCCATGACGTGCAGTCGCTGAAGCGCCATGTCCATGCCAACCGGCTGAACGGCATCGACAACGAATGGCTGACGCCGGAGCAGGCGAAGGACTATTGCCCGCCGCTCAACATATCGCGCGACGCGCGCTATCCCGTGGTCGGAGCCTCGTTGCAGCGGCGCGGCGGCACCGCGCGCCACGACGCGGTGGCGTGGGGATATGCGCGCGGCGCGTCGGCGCGGGGCGTCCACATCATCCAGAACTGCGAGGTCACGGGCATCAGGCGTGGGCCAAACGGGGCGGTGACGGGCGTCGAAACTTCGCGCGGTTTCATCGGCGCGAAGAAGATCGGCGTGGTCGCGGCCGGCAACACCTCCGTTGTCATGAGCATGGCCGGTGTGCGCATGCCGCTGGAAAGCTATCCGTTGCAGGCGCTGGTGTCGGAGCCGGTCAAGCCGGTGGTGCCCTGCGTGGTGATGTCCAATACGGTGCATGCCTACATATCGCAGTCCGACAAGGGCGAACTGGTGATCGGGGCGGGAACCGACCAGTACACCTCCTATTCGCAAGCTGGAGGTCTGCACATCCTCGAACATACGCTCGATGCGATCTGCGAGATGTTCCCGGTGTTCACCCGCATGAAGATGTTGCGTTCCTGGGGCGGCATTGTCGACGTGACGCCCGACCGTTCGCCGATTCTGGCGAAGACGCCGGTCGGGGGGCTTTACGTGAACTGCGGCTGGGGCACCGGCGGCTTCAAGGCGACGCCCGGTTCGGCGCATGTCTTCGCCCACACCATCGCGCGCGACGAGCCACATCCGATCAATGCGCCGTTCACGCTTGATCGCTTCCGCACCGGCCGGCTGATCGACGAAGCGGCGGCTGCCGCCGTGGCGCATTGAGGGGGACATCATGCTTTTGATCCGCTGCCCCTATTGCGAAGAAGAACGCCCGGAGATCGAGTTCCGGCATGCGGGCGAGGCCCATGTGGCGCGCCCGTCCGACATCGCTTCCATAAGCGACGAGGAGTTCGAGGCATTTTTCTTCATCCGCGCCAATACGCGCGGCACGGTTTATGAGCGCTGGCGGCATGTGAATGGCTGCGCCCGTTTCTTCAACGCGGTGCGCGATTCGGTAAGCGACCGCTTCATCATGACCTACAAGGCCGGCGATCCGAAGCCGAAGAAGCTGCCGGGAGTGTAATAAATGGCCGAATCGTTCCGCCTTCCGGGCAGGGGCCGTCTCGCGCAGGCCAGAACCGCGCGCTTCACCTTCGATGGCAAAAGCTACAGCGGCGTGGCCGGCGATACGCTGGCATCGGCCCTTCTGGCCAACGGCATCCATCTGGTCGGCCGCTCGTTCAAGTATCACCGGCCGCGCGGCATCCTCTCTGCGGGCGCGGAGGAGCCCAATGCGCTGGTCGGCATCCATCGCGACGCCTCGCGCAAGACGCCAAACGTGCGCGCCACCGTGCAGGAGCTCTATGACGGGCTGACCGCCGTGTCGCAGAACCGCTGGCCGTCGCTCGGCTTCGATGTGGGCGCGGTCAACGATCTTGCGTCGCCGTTCTTTTCGGCCGGTTTCTATTACAAGACCTTCATGTGGCCGAAGGCGGCGTGGAAGTCGCTCTACGAGCCGTTCATCCGCTCCGCAGCCGGTCTCGGCGTGGCGCCGGACCAGCCCGATCCCGATCACTATGCCGCGCGTTTCGCCCATTGCGAGGTGCTGGTTCTGGGTGGCGGTGCGGCAGGACTCGCGGCGGCTCTTGCCGCGGCGGAATCCGGTCTGCGCGTCATCATCTGCGACGAACAGGCCGAACTCGGCGGCTCGCTGCGCTTCGAAAGCGGGGCGGCCATAGATGGCCAGAATGGCTGGGACTGGGCACAGGCGGCGGCGGCCAGGCTGGCGGCGATGGACAATGTGCGGGTGCTGACCCGCACAACCGCATTCGGATACTATCTTCAGAATTTCGTCGCGCTGGCGGAAAGAGTGAGCGACCATCTGTCCAGTCCCGGCGATCTGCCGCGCGAGCGGCTGTGGCAGGTGCGGGCAAAGCGGGTTGTGCTCGCCACCGGCTCCATCGAGCGCCACATGGTGTTTCCGGACAACGACCGTCCCGGCGTGATGCTTGCTTCGGCGGCGCGCACCTATCTCAATCACTACGGCGTGGCGGTGGGCCGCAATGTCGGTGTCTACACCGCCAATGACAGCGCCTATGCCGGGGCTATCGACCTGAAGAGGGCCGGGGTGAACGTGGCCGCGATCGTCGACCTGCGCGACAATCCTTCCGGGCCGATGGTCGATGAAGCCCGCGCGCTCGGCATCGAAATCCATGGCGGGCGTGGCGTGGTGCGCGTGGGCGGGCGTTTGCGCGTCAGTTCCATCACCGTGAAGCCAAGGACCGGAGGGGATGGTGAGCGCACGATTGCGGTCGATGCGCTTCTGGTGTCGGCCGGCTGGACGCCGTCGGTGCATCTGTTCTCGCAGTCGCGCGGCAAGGTGGCCTTCAACGACGAGGTGAAGCGCTTCCTGCCCGGCACCTATACGCAGGACTGCATCTCGGTTGGCGCCTGCAACGGCACGGACGGCCTGGCCGCCACCATCGACGAGGCCTATGCGGCGGGCGCGAAGGCTGCAAGGGAAGCCGGAGGCAAGGCAGGCAAGGCTGCGAAGCCGAAGGTGGAAGGCAGCGAGAACTGGTCGCGCGGCATGCTGGGGGCCGGACCCGGCGCGGAAGCCGGCACCACGGTCAAGGCGTTCGTGGATTTCCAGAACGACGTGACGGCCAAGGATATCCGTCAGGCGGTTCGCGAGGGGATGCAATCCATCGAGCATGTCAAGCGGTTCACCACCAACGGCATGGCGACCGATCAGGGCAAGACCTCGAACATGCACGGTCTGGCCATCGCCGCCGAGGAGCTTGGCAAGGCCATACCGGAAGTCGGACTGACGACGTTCCGCGCGCCCTATACGCCGGTGACCTTCGGCACCATCGTCGGCCATGCGCGCGGAAAACTGTTCGAACCGACGCGCCGTACCCCAATGCATGGCTGGGCCGAGCGCAACGGCGCGGTGTTCGAGGATGTCGGCCAGTGGAAGCGCGCCTGGTATTTCCCTCAGCGTGGCGAGGACATGCATGCCGCCGTCAACCGCGAATGCGTGACGGTTCGCAAGAGCGCCGGCCTGTTCGATGCATCGACGCTGGGCAAGATCGAGGTGGTGGGGCCGGATGCCGCCGCCTTCATGGAACTCATGTACACCAATCCGTGGCAGAAGCTGGAAGCCGGCCGTTGCCGCTACGGCGTGATGCTGCGCGAGGACGGTTTCATCTATGACGATGGCGTGGTCGGGCGGTTGGCCGAAGACCGCTTCCATGTGACGACGACCACCGGCGGGGCAGCCCGCGTCATGAACCACATGGAGGACTATCTCCAGACCGAGTTCCCGCATCTGAAGGTTTGGCTGACCTCGATTTCCGAACAATGGGCGGTGATCGCCGTGCAGGGGCCGAAGAGCCGCGACATCATTGCACCGCTGGTCGAAGGCATCGACCTTTCCGACGAGGCCATGCCGCATATGTCGGTGCGCGAGGGCAGGATCTGCGGCGTGCCGACGCGGCTGTTCCGCATGTCGTTCTCCGGCGAGCGCGGCTTCGAGGTGAACGTGCCGGCAGACTATGGCGAGGCGGTCTGGGAGGCGTTGTGGGCACAAGGGCAGAAGCACGATGCCTGCGCCTACGGCACCGAGACCATGCACGTGCTGCGGGCAGAGAAAGGCTACATCATCGTCGGCCAGGACACGGACGGCACGGTGACGCCGAACGACGCCGGCCTCGACTGGGCGGTGGGCAAGAAGAAGGCCGATTTCGTCGGCATACGCGGTCTGAAGCGGCCCGATCTGGTGGCCGAGGGGCGCAGGCAGCTCGTCGGCCTCAGGACCCGCGATCCCGATGTGGTGCTGGAAGAGGGCGCGCAGATCGTCGCCGATCCGAAGCAGCCGGTGCCGATGAAGATGATCGGCCACGTCACCTCCAGCTACTGGTCGGAAAATTGCGGTCGTTCCATCGCGCTGGCGCTGGTCGAAGGCGGACGCAAGCGCATGGGCGAAACGCTTTACGTGCCCATGCCGGACCGCACCATCGAGGTGGAGGTTACCGGCATGGTGTTCTTCGACGAGAAGGGGGAGCGCCTCAATGACTAAGGCGGGAGCGAAGACCGTTCAGGAAGCCGTCGGGGCGGAACGCCGTCCGGCGCTTGGCGGGCAGGACATGTCGGCCAGAGGCGTGAAGGTGGCGGTGTTGCCGCCGGCGAACCGCGTGTCGCTGCGCGTGCCGGAGGAGGCGGTGGCATCGCTGTCACGCGCGCTGGGCGTCGCCCTGCCGCAAAAACCGAAGACGTCCGCCGCGAAAGACGGGCGCACGGTTTTCTGGCTCGGTCCGGACGAATGGTTCGTGTTCGACGAGCAGGGCGGGGATGCGCTGGCCGATTGCGGGAAGGCGAAGGGGCTTCACTCGGCGGTCGACGTTTCGCACCGTAACGTCGCCTTCGCAGTGAGCGGTCCCGGCGCCGAGGCGGCAATCGCGGCCGGTTGTCCGCAAGACCTCGCATTGGCGGCGTTTGCGGTGGGCGCCTGCTCGCGCACGGTGTTCGGCAAGGCGGAAATCCTGCTCTACCGGGTGAGCGAGCAGGAATTCCGGGTCGAATGCTGGCGTTCCTTTTCCGGCTACGTCTTCGGACTGCTGGGCGAAGGCGCGCGCGACGCTGCCGCCTGAGGGAACCCTAAACGGGGGACGCCAGTTTCTATCACGGTTCCCTGATCAAGGGGAATGTCCGGGAGAAACTGGAATGGCAAGCAACGCGAAAACGACAAGCAAGGCGCGCAGCAAGACATCGGCTGTCAGGTCCCTCGAGCAGGAACGTCGGGCCCGCGACGAGACGGAGGAACTGGAAGAGGGGCTGGAGGATACCTTTCCGGCCAGCGATCCGGTTTCGGTGAC
Source organism: Aquamicrobium defluvii (assembly GCF_004363725.1). Classification (GTDB taxonomy): domain Bacteria; phylum Pseudomonadota; class Alphaproteobacteria; order Rhizobiales; family Rhizobiaceae; genus Mesorhizobium; species Mesorhizobium defluvii. Next base: position 194,022 of record NZ_SNZF01000004.1, read on the forward strand.
CTCTTCGGCGATACCCGGCGGACCTAAAACCCCCGGGCAGGCCAAGAAGGTTGCAGGACGCAAACCGGGACGCTGAGCTCGCGGCCTGAAATCCGGACTTGAAACAGTATCATGTCGCGACAACGGGCGGCTATCCGCCTGGACGCCGCCCCTGCCGCCTCGTGCAGCTCAAAGACCGGGCACGAACGGATTCACATCAATGCCGAGGCGCGGTCCCGCGGTCTTGCCTTCGCCGGCATTCTTGCTGATCGAGCCGGTGCTGGCGCAATCGACCTTCACCTTCTTGCCCGTCGTCTGATCGACGGCAATGCATGTGGCGGGGGAGTTCTGTGCGAGCTGGGGTGCGGCTACGCCGGCGCCGGACAGGGCGAGCAGGGCGGCAAGCGCAACTATGGCGGTCTTCATATCCTTCTCCAATTGTCGTACGTGTATTTTATGGCGTACATGTACATAATTTGAGAGAGGGATTCAAGATGTTTTCGTACATGTACGAAAATGTGATCTACGCAGGGAAAACACGACAATCTCCGCCCTGTTGCAGGGAAGCGGAAGGCGTGGGCATCAAAGGGCTGCCGGCGTCTGTTTTTGGCGCAGCGACAGTGGAGCGACCGAGCCGGACGGCTATCCGGTTGCACGCATCTTGGCATCAGCGCGTGGACGAGATCGCAGGGGATAAGCCCGCATCGGGTTCTTTCGCCGGAATGGCCAGAGCGTTTTGCAGCCAGATGGAAACACTTGGCGTCCCACAAATGCAGTAGAAACAGACAGACAGATCGTTTCATCGATTCCGTGAAACGATGAAAAGATCTATTTCCGCGTCAGCCGGCACAGCCCGCCGGGGTTGTCGCTGAGCGGCTGCACATCCTGTCCTTCCAGCGCCCCGAGGGCGAGATCGCACATGCGCTTCACATAGGCATCGGGGTCGCCGAATTCGTGGAAGGGAAAGGTGATCAGGAGCGAGATGGTGCCGTGGGCAATGCTCCACAGAATGGTTGCGATGGCGAAGGGGTCGCCTTTCAGCCTGCCTGCCGCGATGCAGGCCTCGACGCGGCCGAGAAGCGCCAGCATGGCAGGGTTGCTGGCGTCAAGCTCCTCGAAGGTCATGCCTTCCGGCGGCCTGGTTTTCTCGGTCATGAAGACGATGCGGTACTCATTCGGATTGCCCAGCCCGAAAGCCGCATACTCGGTCATCACCGCGCGCAGCGCCTCTATCGGATCGTCCGACGTGTTTTCCTCGATGCGGCGTGCAAGGATTGCAAAACGATCTTCGGCCAGCGCCAGCAAAATGTCCTGCTTGTCGGCGAAGTAGGAGTAGACCGACATCGGCGCATAGCCGACCCGTTTGGCCAGCTTGCGAATGGTCAGGCCATCGTAGCCTTCCTCCTGCACAAGCTTCCGCGCTGCCTCGATCAGGTCGGATCGAAGCGTTTCCCGGTGCCGTTCGCGCCGTTCCTGCACGGTGAGCGATACGGTCTTCGTTTTGCGAGCGTCCTCCACGGGTTTGACTATATCCCTCATGTGTCCGGGGGCAAGCCGTGCCGCAACGTCAGGCTTCGGGCTCGACGAAGGTCAGGGTCAGCCAGCGCGCGGTGAAGGCGGGCTTCTTCGAACCCTCGATCTCGACGGTCACATCGTGTGTCACCTGCACCCAGCCGGAAGGTCTGGCCTTGACGTCTGCAAGCACGAACCGGGCGCGGATCTGCGAGCCGGTCCTGACCGGCGCCATGAAACGGATCTGGTCGAAGCCATGGTTGACGCCCATCCTGCCCTTTTCCAGCGGCGGCAGCGTCTCGAAGGTCATGGCCGAGAGCAGCGAGAGCAGCAGGAAGCCATGGGCGATGGTGCCGCCGAAGGGGGTTTCCTGCGCCGCACGCTCCGGGTCGCAATGGATGAACTGATGGTCGTCGGTCGCGTCGGCGAACTGGTCGATCATCGTCTGCGTCACGGTGCGCCAGGGCGAGACGCCGACCTCCTTGCCGATGCTGGCCAGAAGCTGGTCGAGGCTGATCGGTTGCATGATGGCCGCTTCTCCTGATGCCCGGATGCCGTGATGGTTCGGGCAGGAGCAATACAGGGCCGTGCCGGCCCTGTCACCCGCGCAATGGATGCCGGTGGGGAAAGGGCCTGCCTATTCGGCCGGCTCCATATCGGTGTAGGCGGCTTCCTCCAGCTCACGGCGCAGGCGGTTCTGTTCCTCCACCTTCGGGATGACGAAGCGGCCGAGCAGCAGATAGGCGACCGGCGTGAGGAAGAGGGTGGAAACGGTCGCGAGGCCGAGACCGCCGACGATGACCCAGCCCAGCGCAATGCGCGCCTCGGCGCCGGCGCCGCTGGCCAGAACGAGAGGCAGGCCGCCCAGCACCGTGCAGATCATGGTCATCATCACCGGGCGCAGGCGCACATTGGCCGCTTCCTCGATGGCCTGCCGGACATTGGCCCCGCGGTCGCGCAGCTGGTTGGCGAACTCCACGATGAGAATGCCGTTCTTGGCCATCACGCCCACCAGAAGCACGAGGCCGATCTGGCTGTAGGCGTTGAGGCTGGTGCCGGTGAGGATCAGCGCGAAGATGGCGCAGGCGAGCCCCAGCGGAACGGTCGCCATGATGATGATGGCGGAGACGAAGCTTTCGAACTGCGCCGCCAGCACCAGAAGGATGATGATCAGCGCGAAGCCGAACACGGTAAGCATTCCTGTGTTGGTTTCGCCAAGCGTCGCCGCCTCGGCCAGCGGAAGCAGGCGGGTGCCGGGCGGCATGAGATCGGCAGCGATGCGCTGCGCTTCCGCATAGGCATCGCCCAGCGCGAAGTCGGAACGCAGGCCGGTGGTGATCGCGACCGAGGCTTGCCGCTGCTCGCGCGTCAGGGTCGGCGGCACCGCCTTTTCCGTCAGCGTGGCGATGGTGGACATCGGGACGAAGCGGCCGTCGCCTGTCTTGAGGAAGATGTTTTCCAGATCTGTCGGATCGTTGATCGGACTGGTGGTCGACACCAGCTTCACGCCGAAGGCTCGGTCGCCGATATAGACGTCGCCGATGTCGTTGCCGTCGAGCATCGCCTGGAGCGTGTTGGCGAGCCCGGTGATGTCGATGCCGAGATCGGAGGCGCGTTCGCGATCTATGGAAACGGAAAGCTGCGGCTGCGACGGATCGATCGAAAGACGCGGCTGCTCGAAGCGCGGGTCCTGCTCCAGCGCGGCGATGATGCGGTCGGCCGTCTCGCTCAGCTTCGAGCGGTCGTTGCCGGTCAGGGCGAATTGCAGGCCGTTGCCCGCGCCGCGGATGCCGAGGCTGTTCGGCTGCACGGGAAAGACGCGCACGGCAGGCATCTGCCGGGTGTACGAGCTGATCTCCGACCAGATCTGCTGCTGGGTACGGGTGCGGTTTTCCCATGGCGCAAGGGTGATCACCATGAAGCCGCTGTTGTAGTTGCCGCTGTTGCCGGCGAACTGGAAGGTGCTTTCGATCTCGCCCGAACGGCGCATCGGCTCGATCAGGTCCTCGATGGCGCGCATCTGCGCGGCCGTATATTCGAGGCTCACCCCCTGCGGGGCGCTGACGCGCAGCAGGACCGCCGAGCGGTCCTCGGTCGGGGTCAGTTCCTGCCGGATCGTGCCGAAGAGGACAACGGCCAGGCCGGCGAACAGAGCCGCTGCGAGGACGACGAGCCAGGGCGCGTTGAGGCAGGCACTGAGGAAGCGCTTGTAGAGCGCGGCGAGCTTCGCGCCGATACGGCTGCCGATGCCGGTTCCGCCTTCGCGATGCAAAGATGCGGAGGTGAGCATGCGCGAGGCGAGCATCGGGCACAGCGTCAGCGCCACCACACCGGACAGGAGCACTGCAATGGCCAGAACGAAGCCGAACTCGCGGAACAGGCCGCCGGTCTGGCCCGGCATGAAGGAAATCGGCACGAACACCGCGACCAGCGTGGCGGTCGTGGCGACCACGGCGAAGAACACCTCCTGCGTGCCGAGAACGGCGGCCGCACGGGGGCCGAGGCCCTGGTTGCGGCGGCGCACGATGTTCTCCAGCACCACGATGGCGTCGTCGACGACGAGGCCGGTGGCCAGCACCAGCGCCAGCAGTGTGAGGATGTTGATGGAGAACCCGGCAAGATAGATGGCGGCGATGGTGCCGATCATGGCAACCGGCATGGAGAGACCGGGAATCAAGGTGGCGCGCCAGTCGAGCAGGAAGGCGTAGATGACGATCAGAACGATGGAGACGGCAAGCACCAGCGCGATCTCGACTTCATGAACCGCGCCGTTGACGAACACCGCATCGTCCGAGGTGATCTTGATGGTCATGCCTTCCGGCAGGTTCTGCTGGATGGTCCGGACCGCAGCCTTGACGCCTTCGGAAATGTCGAGCGTGTTGGATTCGGCGGCGCGGACGATGCCGATGCCAATGCCGGATTTGCCGTCGGAGCGCAGCATGCTCTGCCCGATGTCGGGGCCGAGCGTCACGGTCGCCACGTCGCCGATGCGGGTGCTGCCGTCGATGTAGAGCTGCTCGAAGGCTTCCGGCGTGTTGACCTCGGCGGTGGTGCGCACGATCAGGTTCTGGTCGCTGGTGGTGATGGAGCCGGCCGGCTTGTCGAACGCCACGGAGGCCAGCGTGCGGCGCAGGTCCGCCACCGTATAGCCGAGGCTGGCGAGCCGTGCCTGATTGACGTCGATGCGGAATATCTTTTCCCGGTCGCCATAGACCTGCACGTCGGCGACACCCGGAACGGCGGCCAGCGCATCCTCGATCTGATCTTCGACGATGACCGTCATGTCCTCGACGGTCATGTTGTCCGAGGTGACGGCCAGCCGCATGACGGCTTCCGCATTGGCGTCGGCCTTCACGATGCGCGGAGCGTCGGCTTCGTCGGGCAGCTGGTTGGCGACGCGCGATACGGCGTCGCGCACATCGGAAGCCGCGACGTTGAGGTCGACGCCATCGTTGAACTCGATGGTGACGCGGCTGGAACCGTATGAGGAGCGCGAGGAGATCGATTTCACACCCGAGACGCGCGCAACCGCGCCTTCGATGATGTCTGTCATCTCGCGGTCCACCGTTTCGGCGGCGGCGCCGGTGAAACTGGTGTTGACCGAGATAACCGCGCGGTCGACGTCCGGCAGTTCGCGCACCTCGACGCCATAGAAGGCAGCGATGCCGGCGACGGCGATCAGCGTGTTGAGCACGAAGGCCAGAACCGGACGGCGGATGAACAGGGCCGTGAGGCCGCTCTGGCCGCTCCTGATCTCGTCATTCATGGCTTGTCTCGTCTTCCGCAGCCGTTAAAGCGTTCTTGCTGTTCGCACCGCAAAACCGCTTCGCAATTCTGCCAGGGTCGCTCCGGGTCAGCCATCGGCGCCCACGGTCCGGGCGGGATCGCCGGCGATGCGCACACCGCCGCCTTCACGCACACTCTGCACGCCCTCGGTCACAACGATGCTGCCGGCCAGGATCGGCGCGTCGACCAGCACGCTTTCGGTGTTGCGCTGGATGATGCGCACCGGAACGCGTTTGGCCTTGCCATCCTCGACGGCCCAGATGAACGCGCCTTCCGAGCCCCATTGCACGGCCAGAGGACTGACGGCGGGATAGGATTCGCCGGGAAACTGCATGGCGATCTGGAAGGACATGCCGGCGCGCAGTGAATCGGACGGGTTGGCGATGGTTGCCTGCACCCAGAGCGTCCGGCTCTTTTCGTCGACGCGGTTGTCGATGGCGGTGACTGTGCCGGCATATTCCCTGTTGGGGTTGGCAAGCGGGGTCGCCCTGACCGGAGCGCCGATCTCGATCATCGCGGCGAAGCGTTCCGGCACATGGAAATCCACCAGAATCGAGGAGCGGTCGTCGATGGTGGCGATGGAGGTCTGGCTGGTGACGTAGTTGCCGGCTTCGATGGGCAGGATGCCGACGATGCCGGTAATGGGAGAGGTCACCGAGCGGCGGTCGAGCGCGACTTCGGCATCATGCAGGGTAAGCTCGGCATTGCGCAGGGCAAGCTCGGCGTCGGTCAGCTGAACCTGCGTCGCGGCATTGGATGTGCGAAGCTGGCGGATACGCTCGACCCGGGCGACGGCATCGTCGCGCGCGGCGCGGGCCCGGTCGACGGCGATCTCTTCCGTGGCCGAATCGAGCCTGGCAATGACCTGACCGGTCTCGACATGGGCGCCGGACTGGACCAACAATTCGGTGAGACGTCCCGATCCGTAGGGCGTGACCGAAACGGTTGCCCTTGCGCGCCCCGTGCCGATGGCGCTGAGACGGTCGTTTATCGTCGCTGTCGAGACGGGGGCCGTAACCACGGACACAGCGCGCGCGCCCTGTTCCTCCTGCCCGCCGATCGAGCCGGTCGCAGTCGCGGGGTTCTCGACGGAACCGAGCGCGAGGCGCGCCAGCGTCGCCGCCGATCCGGGCACGAACATGTAGCCTGCAACAGCGGCCGCCATGAGAATCGCTATCGCGAACAGGATCTGCTTCCAGGCTGCCATCGGTACTCCGGTCGTCTGCCAAGCTGCGCGTCATGCTCCAGCCCCTGGAGCCCGGACGCAGGGTACCACAAAACGCATGAAATGCCCGGTACCCGGCCTTTATGACAATTCTTCGGTGCCAAAGCACATTAAATCTGCGTAAGGTTGCCGGGGAGGGCGGGACAGGCTGCTTCAGCGCAGCCCCTCCATCTCGCGGATGCGCCGCGCTCCCGCGCTTTCCAGCCGCCTGGTGACGGCGTCGATCAGCGATTCCGAAATGGCGAAAAGCGCGGCCGAGGAATCCCAGGCCGAAGGCATTGCGGTTCGCCCCGCGACGACATGTTTCGCAAACCGGGCGATGGGCGACAGCCACTGGTCGGTGATGAGCACGATGGCGACGCCGCGCTGGTGCGCCTTCTCCGCAAAGCGCAGCAGGCTGTCCTGATAGCGCCTGATGTCGAAGATCAGGATCACGTCATGCTTGCCCATGTCGATGAGCCGGTCGCGCCACATGCTTTCCTGCCCCGCCAGATGGAACACGTTTGGCCGGATGATGGCCAGATGCGCGGCCATGTAGCGGGCGAGCGGATCGGTGAAGCGCCCCCCGATCAGGAACATGTGCCCACGGCGCTCCGCGAGGCAGGCGGCGATCTCCTCCAGCTGCCGGTCGGAAATGTGACGGAAGGTTTCCCGCAGATTGTCGAGCGTCGCCTCCAGCATGGGCGAGACAGCGCCCCTGCCGCGGCTGCTTGGCGCGTAGGTGCGCGAGGCGGGCGACTGGAGCTGTGCGGCCAGCTCATCCTGAAGCGCGGCCTGAAATTCCGCATAGTTGTGAAAGCCGAGGCGGCCGACGAAGCGTAATATGGTGGGCGAGGACACGCCTGCCTGCTGCGAGAACTCGGCCACCGTCTTCAGTCCGATCAGCGGATAGTTGGCGACGAGCGTCTGCGCGGCCCGGCGCTCTCCTGCCGGCATGGCGTCCAGTCGTTTGGCAATCAGCTCGGCGACGTTCGATTTCATCTTGTCCCCTGTCCAGGCGCATTGGTCCAGATCGCGCCAAATCGGATTTGACAAACTCCGATAATCTGTATGAAATCATCCACCAGGGCGAAATGAAAAACAATAAGTAATATATGGTACGTCGCCTGAGGAACGGAGTGCTATGGGGAACGAGCCTTCATGCGAGCAGGCGGTCCGGGTCTCGAATCCGGGAGGGGCGAGCCCCTACGTGTTCACCTGCGACCATGCATCCAACCACATGCCGCCCGAAATCGGGACGCTCGGCCTCTCCGAAGAGGACTTCCAGCGCCACATTGCCTGGGACCCCGGCGCGCTTCCGGTGGCGACCATGCTGGCGCAGGCGCTTGACGCAACGCTGATCGAATCGTGCGTGTCGCGGCTGGCAATCGACTGCAACAGGCCGCTCGATGCGCACAACCTCATCCCGGAGGTCAGCGAGACGACGGCTGTTCCCGGCAATGAAGGGCTGACGGCCGAGCAAAGGCAGGCGCGTATCGATCTCGCCTGGCGGCCTTTCCACAACACCATCGCGGCAACCATCGAGGAGCGGCTGGCCGCAGGGCGCGAGACGCGGCTGGTGTCCGTCCATTCCTACACACCCGTCTATTTCGGCAAGCAGCGCCCCTGGCATATCGGGATCATCCACGATGAGGACGAGCGCATCTCCGCGCCGCTGCTGCGGGCGCTGAACGGCGTTGCCGGCATCAAGGTGGGCGCCAACCAGCCCTATTCGCCGGCCGATCTGGTCTATTTCACGCTGGAGCGGCACGCCCGCTCGCGCGGACTGGCCTGCGCGATGATCGAAATCCGCAACGACGAGATCGCCGATGCGGCGGGCCAGCGCAAATGGGCCGAGCTGCTGGGCTCGCTGCTGGGCAAGATCCGGATCGGGGACGGGATCATGGCGGACAGAGGAGGGATCAATGCCTGAACCGATCAGGCTCTACGTGCGCTATGTCGATGCGGTGGGCTACCGGGTCGGCCGCTTCGCCATGTATCTGATCTTCCCGATGGGCGCGATCCTGCTCTACTCGACGGTGATGCGCGTCTTCTTCGGCTATCCGGTCAACTGGGTGATGGAGATGTCGCAGTTCATGCTGTCGGCCTACTATCTGCTCGGCGGCGCCTATTCCCTTCAGATCGACGCACATGTGCGCATGGATCTGTTCTACAGCATGATGTCGCCGCGCCGGCGCGCCATGACCGACGCCTTCACGATCCTCTTCGTCATCTTCTATCTGGCGGTGCTGTTCCGGGCGGGCGTTTCCTCGACGGAATATTCCATCACCTACGCCCAGAAGAACTACACCGCATGGGCGCCGCCGCTGTGGCCGATCAAGACGATCATGACCTTCGGCATCTTCCTGATGCTGCTGCAATCCATTTCCACTTTCTTCAAGAACGTGGCTGAAGCGCGCGGGAAGTCGCTGGCATGAGTTCGGAACTGATCACCATCTTCATGTTCGCCTCCATGCTGCTGCTCATGGCGACGGGGCAGCGTGTGTTCGGCGTCATCGGTGCGGTCGGTGCGGGTGCGGCGCTGTGGCTGTGGGGCAACGGTGCGGCGGAGATGCCCTTCAACGCCGCCTTCCAGGTGCTGAACTGGTATCCGCTGATCACCGTGCCGTTCTTCGTCTTCATGGGCTACATGCTTTCGGAGTCCGGCATCGCCAACAATCTCTACCGCATGTTCCATGTGTGGTTCGGGTCGGTGCGCGGCGGTCTCGCCATCGGAACGATGGGCCTGATGGTCATCATCTCCATGGTCAACGGGTTGTCGGTTGCGGGCATGGCCATCGGCGCGACGGTCGCGCTGCCCGAGTTGCTGCGGCGCGGCTACGACAAGACCATGATCACCGGCGTCATCCAGGGCGGCTCTTCCCTCGGCATCATGGGCCCGCCCTCGGTGGTGCTCATCCTTTATGCGATGATCGCGCGCCAGCCGGTGCTGCAACTGTGGCTCGCCGGCATCGGGCCCTTCATCCTGATGGCGATCATCTTCACCGCCTACATCTATATCCGCTGTCGTTTGCAGCCGGAGATGGGCCCGGCGCTCGCGCCCGAAGAGCTGTCGCAGATCACCCTGCGCGAGAAGCTCGTCCTGCTGCGCGAGGGGCTGCTGCCGTTCGGCCTGTTCGCGGCCATCATGGGCCTGTTCCTGACCGGGACCACCAGTCTGGTCGAGACGTCGATGGTGGGCGCGCTGCTGGCGCTGCTTGCTGCGCTGTTCACCGGCCGCCTGACGAAAAGCGTGCTGGAGGAAACCACGCGCAACACGCTGGGCGTGTCGGCGATGTTCCTGTGGATCATCCTCGGTGCGCTGTGCTTCAGCGCCGTCTATGACGGACTCGGCGCCATCAAGGCAATCGAGAACCTTCTCCTCCACACCTGGGAACTGAGCCCGTGGGGCGTGCTGTCGATGATGCTGTTTTCGTTCATCATCCTCGGCATGTTCCTCGACGACACCGCCATGCTGGTCATCGTCGCCCCGCTCTATATCCCGCTGGTCAAGGCGCTCGGCTTCGATCTGATCTGGTTCGGCATCCTCTACACGATCACCTGCCAGATCGCCTACATCGTGCCGCCCTTCGGCTACAACCTGTTCCTGATGCGGGCCATGGCGCCGCCGGAAATCACCATTGTCGACATCTACCGCTCCATCGTTCCATTCTTCTTCATGATGGTGCTGACGATGATCATCATCATGGTGTTCCCCGACATCGCGATGTGGCTGCCTGAAACCTACATGGGAAAGCGATGAGATGAGTGCGCACGAGCGCCTTTGCACAGGGATGCGGCGGCGGAGGCTTGAATGCCCACGCCTGTCCGTGTGGGTGAGCCCATGTGGGCGAGCGTTGACGGTTCGATATAACAGAGGGAGCACGTTATGACCGACAGCAAGAAGACCATCAGCAAGCGCGATTTTCTGCGCAAATCCGTTCTGACGGGCGCCGGTGCGGTGGGAGCGACCGCTCTGGCCACGCCTTATGTGAAAGCGCAGGCGCCGATCAAATGGCGTCTCCAGACCTATGCCGGCCCGGCGCTGGCGGAGCATGTGTGCAAGCCCGCCATCGATGCCTTCAACAAGGCGGCGAATGGCGAAATGGTGATCGAGATGTACACTTCGGACCAGCTCGTGCCTCAGGGCGAGCTGTTCCGCGCCGTGCAGGCCGGCACGCTCGATGCCGCGCAGAGTGACGACGATTCCATGGCCTCGCCGGTCGACGTCGCCGTGTTCGGCGCCTATTTCCCCTTCGCCTCGCGCTACAGCCTCGATGTGCCGGTGCTGTGGAACTGGTACGGGCTGAAGGAGATCTGGGAAGAGGCCTATGGCGAAATTCCCGGCGTGACCTGGCTCAGCGCCGGCGCGTGGGACCCGTGCAACTTCGCCACCACAAAGCCGATCCGCTCGGTGGAGGACCTCAAGGGCCTGCGCGTCTACACCTTCCCGACCGGCGGCCAGTTCATCTCGCGCCTCGGCGTTGTGCCTGTGACGCTGCCCTGGGAAGACATCGAAGTGGCGCTCCAGACGGGCGAAATCGACGGCATCGCCTGGTGCGGCGCAACCGAGACCTATACGGTGGGCTGGGCGGACGTCACCAAATACTATCTCACCAACAACATCTCGGGCGCGTGGTCGGGTTCGTTCTTCGCCAACACCGACAAGTGGAACGCGGTTCCCGACCATCTCAAGACGCTGTTCCAGCTGGCGATGGATTCCTCGCACTACTATCGCCAGCACTGGTACTGGTGGGGCGAGGCGCACTACCGCACCACCGGCGGCAAGCTCGAGCTCACAACCATTCCCGAAGACGAATGGAAGAAGGTCGAGGACATGGCGATGGAGTTCTGGGACGAGATCGCCGCCAAGAGCGAGCGCAACGCCAAGGTCGTGGAGATCCTCAAGAAGTATCAGGACACGATGCGCAAGGCCGGCGCGCCCTATCGCTACGGCTGACACACGCCTTCGCCCGGCCGCTTCCGGCGGCCGGGCCTTACCAGACTACGGAACTGAATCGGAACACATGCGGCCGCAGGCGCGGCGGAGAACAGAATGGCCGGAAAACTCTCTTTCGATCAATTGAAGAGCGCAGTCGCCGCAGGCGAGATCGACACCGTGCTGGTGGCGGCGATCGACATGCAGGGCCGTCTGATCGGCAAGCGCTTCCTCGCGCAATTCTTCGTGGAATCCGCCTATGAGGAAACGCATGGCTGCAACTATCTGATGGCCGACGACATCGATATGGAGCCTGTGCCGGGCTACAAGGCGGCGAGCTGGTCGCGCGGCTACGGCGATTTCGTCATGAAGCCGGACCTTTCGACCATCCGTCCCGTTCCGTGGCTGGAAAAGACGGCGCTGGTGCTGTGCGATTCGCAGGACCATCACACCCGTGAAGACCTGCCGCATTCGCCGCGCGGCATCCTCAGGAAGCAGCTCAAGCGGCTGGAGGAGCGCGGCTACCTCGCCTATTTCGCGTCCGAGCTGGAGTTCTTCCTGCTTTCGGAAACCTACGATACCGCGCGCGAGAAGAACTGGCGCGACCTCAAAAGCGCCTCGCCCTATATCGGCGACTACCTCATCGGCATCACCACCAAGGAAGAAGGCTATATGCGCCGCCTGCGCAACGAGATGCACGCGGCGGGCATTCCGATCGAGAACTCCAAGGGAGAGTGGGGGCCGGGGCAGGAAGAGATCAACGTGCGCTATGCCGAGGCGCTGGAAATGGCCGACCGGCACGTATTCCTGAAGAACGGCGCGAAGGAGATCGCCGATCAGGAAGGCAAGGCCGTGACCTTCATGGCCAAGTACAATTACGATCTGGCCGGCAATTCCAGCCACGTCCACAACTCGCTGTGGAGCGCGGATGGAAAGAAGCCGCTGTTCTTCGACAAGGATGCGCCGTGGACGCTTTCCGAGCTCGGACGTCAATGGTGCGCCGGGCAGATCAGATACGCCAAGGAATACACCTATTTCCTCGCCCCCTACATCAATTCCTACAAGCGCTTTCAGGCCGGCACTTTCGCGCCCACCAAGATCATGTGGTCCGAGGACAACCGCACCGCCGGCTTCCGCCTGTGCGGCGAGGGCACCAAGGCGATCCGCATGGAATGCCGCATCGGCGGCGCTGACCTCAATCCGTATCTCGCCTTCGCGGCGCTGATTGCGGCGGGGCTTGCGGGCATCGACGAGAAGCTGGAATTGCAGAAGCCGTTCGTGGGCGATGCCTATCAGGCCGCCCGCCTGCCGGAAATTCCGAAGACGCTGCGCGACGCCACCGAGACCATGACCAGATCGAAGATGCTCCGGCAGGCTTTCGGCGACGACGCCATAGATCACTATGTCCATACGGCGCGGTGGGAGCAGCTCGAATATGACCGCCGCATCACCGACTGGGAATTGCATCGCGGTTTCGAACGCTATTGAGTGCAGGCAGCTTTCGGGGGGCCGGACGCCGGTTTCCCGGAACGTTGAGAATGTGAGTAACGGGCGGCTTTCCCATCCGCACCAACCTACGAAGGAAAGAAACACCATGACCGAAACGGTCAAGCTCAAATCCCCCATCGACGGCTCGATCTATGCCGAGCGGCCGGTTGCGACCGATCCGGAGGTGAATGCCGCGGTCGAGCGCGCGCGCGCGGCGCAGGCAGGCTGGGCGCAAACCTCCATCGCGGAACGCGGCAAATATATGCTCGCCATGCTGGAAGCGCTGGTTTCCATGACCGACGAGATCGTGCCGGAAATCGCATGGCAGATGGGGCGCCCGGTGCGCTACGGCGGCGAGTTCGGCGGTGTACGCGAACGTGTCTCCTACATGGTGGAGATCGCCGAGCAGGCGCTGAAGCCGGTGCCGGCGTCCAACCCGAAGGACGGCTTCCGCCGCTATGTGAAGAAGGAGCCGCTGGGCGTGGTGATGGTCATCGCGCCGTGGAACTATCCCTATCTCACCGCCGTCAACACCATCGTGCCGGCGCTGATGGCAGGCTCGACGGTGATCCTCAAGCATGCGGCCCAGACCCTCTTGGTCGGCGAGCGCTTCGCAAAGGCGTTCGAGATGGCGGGGTTGCCCCGTGGCGTGTTCCAGAATGTGGTGCTCAACCATGGCCAGACCGAGAAGCTGCTCGGCTCCGGCAGGATCGACCATGTCAACTTCACCGGTTCGGTAGGCGGCGGGCGCGCCATCGAGAAGGCGGCGGCCGGTACCTTCATGACGCTGGGGCTGGAACTCGGCGGCAAGGATCCGGCCTATGTGCTGTCGGATGCGAAGATCGACCATGCGGTTGCAAGTCTGGTCGACGGGGCCTTCTTCAATTCGGGCCAGTGCTGCTGCGGCATCGAGCGCGTCTATGTGCATGAAAAGGTCTATGACCAGTTCGTCGAGGGCTTCATCACCGAAACGAAGAACTATGTCGTCGGCAATCCGCTGGAGCAGGCGACCACGCTCGGGCCGATGGCGCAGGCGCGCTTCGCCGACCTGATCCGCGAGCAGAAGGCCGAGGCGCTGCGCAAGGGCGCCGTGGCGCATGTCAACATGAAGGTCGACAACGACGTCGCCGGCTCGCCCTATATCGCGCCGGAAGTGCTGACCAACGTCGACCACCAGATGAGCGTCATGCGCGAGGAAAGCTTCGGCCCCATCGTCGGCATCATGAAGGTGCGCAACGACGAGGAGGCCGTCGCGCTGATGAACGACAGCCCCTACGGGCTGACCGCCTCGATCTGGACGAGCGACACCGAGCATGCGGTTTCCATCGGCGACCGTGTCGAAACCGGCACCATCTTCATGAACCGCTGTGACTATCTCGACCCGGCGCTGGTGTGGACCGGCGTCAAGGATACCGGCAAGGGCGCGGCGCTGTCGGCCATCGGCTACGACAACCTGACCCGGCCGAAGAGCTATCACCTGCGCGAAGAAATCTGACATTCAAGAAGAACAGACATGACCAATCCCGTCTCCAAATGGAACTACCCCACCACGATCCTCTTCGGCGTGGGGCGCATCAAGGAACTGCCGGGCGCGCTCGCCGCTTCCGGCATCAGGAAACCGCTCTTCGTCACCGATCCGGGGCTGGCGAAGCTCCCCGTGGTAGCCTCGACGCTCGCCATCCTCGATGCGGCCAAGGTGCCCTACGGCGTGTTTTCCGACGTCAAGCCCAATCCGGTCGAAGCCAACCTCACCGCCGGCATCGAGGTCTTCAGCAAGGGCGGCCATGACGGTGTCATCGCCTTCGGTGGCGGCTCGGCGCTCGACCTCGGCAAGCTGATCGCCTTTCAGGCCGGCCAGAGCCGCCCGGTGTGGGACTTCGAGGACATCGGCGACTGGTGGACGCGCGCCGATGCCGACAGGATCGTGCCGATCGTCGCCGTGCCGACAACGGCAGGCACCGGCTCGGAAGTCGGCCGCGCCGGCGTCATCACCCATGAGGCATCGCACACCAAGAAGGTCATCTTCCACCCGAAGATGATGCCGGCCATCGTCATCGCCGATCCGGAGCTGACCGCCGGAATGCCGCCCTTCATAACCGCCGGAACCGGCATGGACGCGCTGGCCCACTGCCTCGAAGCCTATTGCGCGCCGGGCTATCATCCGATGGCCGACGGCATCGCGGTGGAGGGCGTTCGGCTGGTTCTTGAAAACCTCCCCAAAGCTTTCCATGACGGTTCGGACCTCATCGCCCGCGCCAACATGATGAGCGCGGCCGCCATGGGGGCCACCGCCTTCCAGAAGGGGCTCGGAGCCATCCATTCCCTCTCGCACCCGATCGGGGCGCTCTACGACACCCATCACGGCATGACCAATGCGGTGTTCATGCCTTATGTGCTGGCCTTCAACCGGGAGGCAATCGAGGAACGCATCGAGCGGCTGGCCGCTTATTGCGGCATCGAGGGCGGTTTCGACGGTTTTGCCGCCAGGATCCTGAAGCTGCGCGAGGAGCTGAAGGTGCCGCACACGCTGTCCGGTCTGATCCGGGACCTCGACATGGATGCCGGGCGCAAGGAACTGATCGCGGACATGGCCATCGTCGATCCGACGGCCGGCGGAAATCCGTTGAAGCTGACGAAGGAAGGCGCACTCAGGCTGCTCGAGGACGCCATCGCCGGAACCGTCTGAGAAGCGGCGAGAAGCCGCCCGGACCGAACCGAAACCACCAGAGGGGAACAAGGAGGAGTTTTATTTAGCCGGAAAACATATTGGCCGATTGTCAGGATCGGCAAAACTGGTTTAGCCTTTCGTTTTGTGGCGAGAGGGGTTCATCTGGCTTTCATCCAAACGTCACATGAACTCGCTACCGCGTCGCAGGCGTCACAAGGCGTCAGCTCAATGGAGATAACGAGATGTTCAAGTTTGCGGGGAAGGTACTGTCCGTAACGGCAGCCGCTCTGATGGTCACATCGGCCATTTCGTCCGCCCAGTCGCTGGACGAGATCGTCGAGGCGGCCAAGAAGGAAGGCATGCTGACCACCATCGCCCTGCCGCACGACTGGTGCGGGTGGGAAGGAATCCTGGCCGGCTTCAAGGCCAAGTATCCGGAAATCACCATCAACGAGCTGAACCCCGATGCGGGCTCGGCCGACGAGATCGAGGCGATCCGCGCCAACAAGGGCAACACCGGCCCGCAGGCTCCCGACGTGATCGACGTCGGTCTTGCGTTCGGCCCGTCCTCGACCAAGGAAGGCCTGCTTCTGCCCTACAAGGTCTCGACCTTCGACGGCATCGAGGTGAAGGATCCGGACGGCCACTGGTACGGCGGCTACTACGGCGTTCTCGCCTTCGAGGTGAACACCGACATCGTCAAGGAAGTGCCGCAGGACTGGGCCGATCTGCTGAAGCCCGAATATGCCAATTCGGTCGCGCTGGCCGGTGATCCGCGCGCCGCCAACCAGGCGATCCTGTCGGTTTATGCCGCAGGTCTGTCGGCTGCCGGCGGTGACGCCTCCAAGGCTTCCGAAGCCGGTCTCGACTTCTTCAAGCAGCTCAACGAGAAGGGCAACTTCGTGCCGGTTATCGGCAAGGCCTCGTCGCTGGCGCAGGGCACCACGCCGATCATCGTGCGCTGGGACTACAACGCGCTTGCCGACCGTGACACGCTGAACGGCAATCCGCCGGTCGAGGTCGTGGTGCCGAAGAGCGGCGTTCTCGCCGGCGTCTACGCACAGGCGATCAGCGCCTATGCGCCGCATCCGAACGCCGCCAAGTTGTGGCTGGAGTACATCTACTCCGACGAGGGCCAGCTCGGCTTCCTGAAGGGCTACTGCCACCCGGCTCGCTTCAACCAGCTGGTTTCCGAGGGCAAGGTGCCGCAGGAAATCCTCGACAAGCTGCCGCCGGCGGAGGCCTACACCAAGGCCGTGTTCCCGTCGCTTGAGGAGCAGGACGCCAACAAGAACGCCGTCACCGGCGGCTGGGACAGCGTCGTCGGCGCCAACGTCCAGTAAACAAGCCTGAACAGTCCGGCGCGGCTCCGGCAGGAGCCGCGCCGGACCTGCCGATGCATCGGCCATGAAACCGGGACCGGTTCAATCCGATGCTCGTCCAAGGGGACAAGATCGCCGCCGCGCACCCGTCGTGGCCTGTGACGATCCCGGAAAGGGGCCTGTACCGCGCATGAGTCAACCGATAGCCGCGCCGGCTTCCGCAGCAGTGCGACCGCGCATGTCGCTTGCGTGGCTTGGCGTGATGCCATTCCTGTTGTTCGCCCTCCTGTTTCTCGTCTTGCCGACCATGCAGATCATCGTCGGCTCTTTCCGCAACGCGGCGGGCGAGTTCACGCTCGATAATATCGTCAACCTGTTTCAGCCGTCGATCATGGCGGCGTACTGGATCTCGATCCGCATCAGCGTCGCCTCCGCGCTGCTTGGCTGCCTCGTCGGCTTTCTGATGGCATGGGCAATGGTGCTCGGCGGACTGCCCGGATGGCTGCGTTCGCCGCTGCTCACCTTCTCCGGCGTGGCCTCCAACTTCGCCGGCATCCCGCTGGCCTTCGCTTTCCTCGCCACCTTCGGGCGGCTCGGCCTCGTCACGCTCATCTTGCGCGACTGGTTCGGCATCAACATCTATGCGATGGGCTTCAACATCCTGTCGTTCGGCGGATTGACGCTGACCTATCTGTTCTTCCAGATACCGCTGACCATCCTGATCATGACGCCGGCACTGGACGGAATGCGGCGCGAATGGCGTGAGGCTGCCTCCATTCTGGGGGCATCGCCCTTCCAGTACTGGCGCATGGTGGCGCTGCCGATCCTGTGGCCGAGCCTGCTTGGCACTTTCGCGCTCCTGTTCGCCAATGCCTTCGGCGCGGTCGCCACCGCCTATGCGCTGACCGGCAGTTCGCTGTCCATCGTGCCGATCCTGCTGTTCGCGCAGATCCGGGGCGACGTGTTGCAGGACCCGCATCTCGGCTACGCGCTGGCCTTCGGCATGATCGTCATCACCGGCATCGCGAATTTCATCTATATCTGGCTTCGCGCCCGCAGCGAGAGGTGGATGAAATGAAGATAAACCGCTTCTGGTCCTGGCTGTTCTTCGGCGTCGGCGCGCTCTATTTCGTGCTGCCGCTGATCAGCACGGCCGAATTTTCGCTCAAGATGCGCCGCGGCGCCTATACGCTCGACGCCTACTGGACGGTGCTGGCCGATCCGCGCTTCCAGCAGACATTCACCTACTCGGTGCTGATGGCGCTCGCCACCATCGCCTTCGGGGTGCTGCTTGTGGTGCCGACCGCATACTGGGTGCGGCTGAAGCTGCCGCGCTGGCGTCCTGTGCTGGAGTTCATCACGCTTCTGCCGCTGATCATTCCGCCGATCGTCATCGTGTTCGGCTATATCCGCCTGTACAACACCTCGTCATGGCTGCCGCTCACCGGCTCGGCCATGGGCACCAACCTGCTTTTGATGTTCGGCTATGTGATCCTGTCGCTGCCCTATATGTACCGGGCGGTGGATACGGGCCTGCGCGCCATCGACGTGGCGACCCTGACCGAAGCCGCCCAGAGCCTCGGGGCCGGCTGGGTGACCATCCTTACCCGCGTCATCCTGCCGAATGTGGCGGTGGCGGTACTTTCGGGCGCATTCATCACCTTCGCCATCGTCATCGGCGAGTTCGTCATGGCGGCGCTGCTCAACCGCCCGTCCTTCGGGCCTTACATGCAGCTTCTTGGCGCCAACCGGGCCTATGAGCCGGCGGCACTTGCCGTTATCGCCTTTGCCATAACCTGGGGCTGCATGGCCCTGATCCAGTTCGTCTCGAAGTTCGCGCCCAGGGCGCCGGGCGCACAGCACTGAGAACGGAGACCGCGCAGCCAATGCCAGAGCCCTTCCTGTCGATCCAGTACGTCCGCAAGTCCTTCGGTGCAACCACCGTCGTGCAGGATTTCAATCTCGACGTCGAAGCGGGCGAGTTCATCTCCTTTCTTGGCCCGTCCGGTTGCGGCAAGACCACGGTGCTGCGCATGGTCGCCGGTTTCGAGGAGCCGAGCGGCGGGCGTATCGTCATCGGCGGCAAGGATGTGACGGGGCTGAAGCCCAACCAGCGCAACATAGGCATGGTGTTCCAGGCTTATGCGCTGTTTCCCAACCTGACGGTGGCGCAGAATATCGGCTTCGGCCTCAAGGTGGCGGGCGTTGCCAGGGCCGAGATCGACAGCCGCGTGGCCGAGATGCTCGACATCATCAAGCTGCCGGCCGGCGAGTTCGGTGCGCGCTACCCCTACCAGCTCTCGGGCGGCCAGCAGCAGCGCGTCGCGCTGGCGCGGGCGCTGGCGCCGCGGCCCAAGGTTCTGCTGCTCGACGAACCGCTGTCGGCGCTCGATGCCAAGGTGCGCGTTTCGCTGCGTGAGGAAATCCGCTCCATCCAGAAGAAGCTCGGCATCACAACCATCTTCGTGACGCACGATCAGGAAGAGGCGCTGTCCATCTCCGACCGCATCGTGGTCATGTATGGCGGCAAGGCCGAGCAGGTGGGCACAGCCTTCGAGATCTACAACCGGCCGGCGACGCGCTTCGTGGCCGGTTTCGTCGGTACGCTGAACGTGCTCGAAGGCCGGCTCGGCAATGCCGGAAAGGTGCAGGTCGGCAGCGGCGAGATCGCGCTGCGGGAGGAGCCGGCGGGGGGCAGATCGGGCGATACCGTTTCACTGGCCCTGCGCCCGGAGGCAATCGCGCTGGGCCGACGTGACGGCGACGATGCGGTGCTTCCCGGCGAAATCGCCGACGTGCATTTCCTCGGCTCGGTGATCCGGGTCCGGGTGAGGGCAGGCGACAGCATCGTTTCGCTGGATACCTTCAACAATCCCGCGACGCCGCCGCCCCGGATCGGGGACAAGGTCGAGATCAGCTTCTCGTCAGGCGACGTGATGCTGCTGAACTGACGGCAGCGACCGGGGCAGGGGAGCGACATCCCCCTGCCGCAGATTCCGCTCCGAGCCCACCCGTGACAACAGCACCACGGGCAATATGGCAATCAGCACGATGGCAAGCGCCGAAATCGATGCCTCCTCATAGGTGCCGCGCGCGGCCTCGCCGTAAAGATGGGTGGCGAGCGTCTCGACATTGAGCGGGCGCAGCAGCAGCGTTGCCGGCAGCTCCTTCACACAATCGACGAAGACCAGCAGGGCCGAAGCGGCGAGCGCCGTCTTCGACAAAGGCAGGTGAACGCGTCGCAGGGTGCCGGAGGCGGTCTCGCCCAGCGTGCGCGACACCTCGTCCAGCGACTGGGGGATGCGGCTGAGGCCCGCCGCCATGCCGCCGGCCGAAATGGCGAGGAAGCGGGCCGTGTAGGCGTAGACCAGTGCCGCGCCCGAACCGAGGAAGATGAGACCGGTGGAGATGCCGAACCATGAGCCGGCCAGCGCGTTCACCGTACGGTCGAAGGCGCCAAGCACGATGACCAGCCCGATGGCAATGACGGTGCCCGGTGCGGCATAGCCGATGGTGGAAAGCCGGAACGCCGTGGCGGAAACGCCGCCCGGCCGGGTGCGGGCCGCATAGGCTGCCGCCGCGCCGAGCACCAGTGTCAGCAAGGTGGCGGCTGCCGAAAGGAGGATCGTGCCCGATACCGTCGACAGGAAGCGTGGCGGCAGGCCGGCATAGCCGATGCGGGTCCATGCTTCCGTTGCCAGATAAAGCGCCGGGCCGACAAAGCCGATCAGTACCGGGATCAGCCCCAGCATCAGCAGCAGCAGGCCGGCAGAGGCAGACACGCGCTGCCGTTCGAAATTCTTGCCGCCGCGTTGCGCGCCGGCCGCGAAGCGCTGGCGGCGCCGCGCATATTGTTCGAGCGCCACCACAGCCACCACCACCACAAGCAGCGAAAGCGCGATCTGCGATGCGCCCGGCAGGTCGGAGCGGGTGATCCATGTCGTGTAGATCGAGACCGTGAGCGTGCGCACGCCAAGGAACTCGGCAGCGCCGATGTCGTTCAGCGTCTCCATCAGCGCAAGGCTCATGCCCACGGCCACGGCGGGGCGGGCCAGCGGCAGGGCAACCCGCCAGAACACGGCGCGGCGCGAGACGCCCAGCGTGCGGGCCGCCTCGATCAGACTGGCCGGCTGGGTCAGGAACATGGCCCGCGTGGCGATGTAGACGTAGGGGTAGAGAACGAAGGAAAGGAGAATTATGCAGCCGGTCATCGAGCGGATGTCGGGCAGGCGGAATTCGCGCGGGCTGGAATAGCCGAGAACGGTGCGAATGGTGCCCTGGACGACGCCGATCGGGTGCAATATGTCGAGATAGGTATAGGCGACGATATAGGTCGGAACGGCCAGTGGCAGCAGCAGCGCCCATTCCAGCGTGCGCCGTCCGGGAAATTCATAGGCCGTGACCAGCCATGCCGTTCCGGTGCCCAGAATGGCAACCAGCACACCGACACCGGCAAGCAGGATCAGCGTGTCGCGCAGGGCGACCGGCAGGATGGTGGAGAAGAGATGGTTCCACAGCCCTTCCGAGCCGTGCATCGCCTCGACCAGAAGTGCGAGGAAGGGCAGCGCGACGGCGAGGGCCGTTGCGCCGGCCGCAATGAGCCAGACGGCGCCGGAGCGCCGCCTCCCGTTCCGTCCTGAACCGGTTGCCGCCATTGTCATGAAAAGCGGAATGGCATCCGTGGGAATGCCATTCTCCCCTGTCAGTTGTCGAAGCCGACCTTGTCGACCAGCTCGCTGGCCGCCTTGCGGTTGGCGACGATCTCGGTGAGCGGCTTGGAGTCGATCTTCAGCTCGCCCAGTTCGGCGATGATCGGATCGGCTGCGACGCCGGCCTTGACCGGATATTCATAGTTCGCCTCGGCGTAGATCTTCTGCGCCTCGTCGGAAACCAGATATTCCAGCAGCTTGACCGCTTCTTCCCTGTTCGGAGCATGTTTGGCGACCGCCGCGCCCGAGATGTTCACATGGGTGCCGTCGTCCCTGAAGGTCGGCAGGAGAACCTTGATGGCGTCGGCCCACTGCTTCTGCTCGTCGCCGCCCTTGCCCGAACGCATCAGGCCCACATAGTAGGAGTTGGCGACGGCAATGTCGCAGACGCCGCCGAGGATGTCCTTGGCGCCCTCACGGTCGCCGCCGGCTGCCTTGCGGGCCAGGTTGCCCTTGAGGCCGGTCAGCCACTTCTCGGTTTCCTCCGGCCCGTAGTGGGCGATGTAGTCGGCGATCAGGGCAGTGTTGTAGGGGTGCTGGCCCGAGCGGATGCAGACCTTGCCCTTCCATTTCGGATCGGACAGGTCCTCATAGGTGATGGCGTCGAGATCGAGGTCCTTGGCGGCGTAGACCACACGGGCACGCATGGACAGGCCGAACCAGTTGCCGTCCGCGTCGCGGAGCTGGGCCGGGATTGCCTCGCTCAGCACGGCGGATTCGACTGGCTGGGTCACACCCTTGTCGACCAGATCGACGAGGTTGCCGGCGTCGACCGCCATCAGGATGTCGGCCGGCGAGCTTTCGCCTTCGGAGGCCACGCGCTCGGCAAGGCCGTCCTTGAGGAAGACGGTATTGACCTTGATGCCGGTGGAGCTGCTGAAGGAATCCAGCAAGGGCTGGATCAGGCCGGGTTCGCGGGTGGTGTAGATGCTCACTTCCGCTGCCGAGGCCGAATTGGCAACGGCAAGTAATGAGGCGGCGGCGAGAAGCGTCGTCTTGAAATGTGCGTTGCGCATGGAGCCTCTTCTCCTGTGTTGAGCTTGCATATGCGCTGCACCATTTATGATCCAGTTAGTCAAGTTTTCTTGAGCCGGTTTGTGCCAGATCACAAAAAGTTTATCGGGGTGATGGTCAGGCGGCGGCGAACGCCAGAACCGTATCCGGGTCGATGCTGAAGCTCAGCCTGCCGTCGCGTATATGCAGGCGTTGCGTCGTGCGCATGGTGAGCGGCGCCTCCAGCCCCTCGACGTCCAGTTCTATCTGCTCGATCTCGCCGCGAAAGCTGCGCGACCGCACCGAGCCTGAGAGGGCGCCTTCGGCAAGGCAGGGGCACACCGCCTGAGGACGGATGAAGGCCAGCGCCTCGCTGCCTTCGGAAACATCCAGCCTGCATGGAAAGACGCCGAGCGCCGTATGCAGCCGCCCTTTGCGGTAGGTGCCGGGAATCCGGTTGAAGGTGCTGAAGAACTCCGCCGCATAACGGTCGGCCGGCCTGTCGTGCAACTCGCGGGGGGTGCCGCTCTGGACGATGCGCCCGGACTTCATCAGCACGACGAAGTCTCCGGTGGACAGAGCCTCTTCGGGATCGTGGGTGACGATGATTGCGGTGGTGTCGGTGCGACGCAGCAGGGCAATGGTGTCATGGCGCACCCGCTCGCGCAGGTCGCGGTCGAGATTGGAGAAGGGTTCGTCCATGAGCACCACCGAAGGCTGGGGCGCCAGCGCTCGCGCCAGGGCCGCGCGCTGCTGCTCTCCGCCTGAAAGCATATGCGGATAGCGATCGGCCATGGCAGAGAGCGCCGTGAGTTCCAGAAGCATGGCCACGCGGGAGCGTGCGTCCTCGCGCGACCATTTGCGCAGGCCGAACATGATGTTCTGTTCGATGGTCAGGTGCGGGAACAGGGCATAGTCCTGAAAGACAAAGCCGATGTTGCGCATCTCGGGCTCGACGAATACGCCGGAACCCGCCAGCTCCCTGCCATCCAGCCGCAAGGCTCCGCTGTCCGGCTGCTCGATGCCGGCGATCAGGCGAAGCAGAGTGGACTTTCCACAGCCCGAATGGCCGACGAGGCAGACGATCTGCTTCGGCTGAATGGCCAGATCGACCGGCCCCAGTGCAAAGCCGGGGCCAAGACGGCGGGCGAGCTTGTCGATTTCCAGAACCGGTGCCGGACTTTTCGCATTGCCATGAAGTTGCTCCGCCACGAAACCATCCTTTCGCTTAAGCTTCACAAGCCGGGCTATATGGTCGCGCTGCCTGGATCAAGCATGCAGCGGTCCGGTGGGCCAAAGGACCACGCGGTTCATGCGCATTGCAAGAGCCGTCATCGCCCTTTACTGCGGGGAACGGATTTTAAGCCGGGTTTGCAATCCGGCGGCACAGCAGGTGGGATGACATGAGCCTTGCCGTCTTCAGCGCCGTCCTGGCCGCGGCACTGATGCATGCTTCGTGGAACGCCCTGATCAAGGTCAGGCTCGACCGCTTCGCCTCGATCTCGCTCACCTCGCTCGGCATGGCCGTCACGGCGCTTCCGGTCCTGCCGTTCGTGGACTTCCCGGGTGCCGGCGCGTGGGGATGGATCGGCGTGTCGCTGTGCATGCATATCGGCTACCGGCTGTTCCTGATCCGCGCCTATGAGGTGGGAGACCTCGCGCAGACCTATCCGCTGGCACGGGGCTCCGCGCCGCTCATAACCACCATCGGCGGCGTCATCCTCATTCAGGAAGTGCCGGGTCCATTCGCGCTTGCGGGGATTCTCATGCTCTCGGCGGGCACCTTCCTGATGTCGTTGCGCGGTGGCGGACGTCTCGCGGCGTTCAACCTGGCAGCCGTCGGCTATGCGTTGACGACTTCGCTGTTCATCGCCGGATACACGCTGGCCGATGGCATGGGCGCGCGCGAAGCCACCACAGCGCTGAGCTATGCCGCCTGGCTGTTTGTGTGCGATGGCCTCGTTGCGACCGCGATCGCGCTTGTCTGCCGGGGGCGGCGCCTGGCGCGGACACTGGCTGTCGAATGGCGCATCGGCCTGCTCACCGGTTTTCTCAGCGGTGCGGCCTACGCGATCGCCATGTGGGCGATGACGAAGGCGCCAATCGCTTCCGTGGCGTCGCTGCGTGAGACCTCGATTCTTTTCGCCATGGCGATCTCGGTCTTCGCGCTCGGCGAGAAAATGACCGGCTGGCGGGCGGCCTCGGCCCTGTGCATCGTGGCCGGGGTCGTGGCACTGCGGCTCAGCTGACAATTGTCAGGTCGGCGGAAGCGACGAGGTCTTTGCCGCATCGATGATCCGGCCAAGCAGGTCGTGCAGGCTGTCCCGGTGCCCGGTGCGGCCGGACGGAGCGTTTTCGTCGGAGGTCATCACCACGGTCAGGCTGACGGACGGGACGATGTAGAGCATCTGACCGCCATATCCCCAGGCATAGAAGACATCCTCGCCGGCGATGCTGCGCCGGAACCAGCCATAGCCGTAGCCGTCCTGCGTGAAGTGCGAACGGGTGCGCACGCGCCAGGATTCCCCGATCCAGTCTTCGGAGATCACACGCTTGCCGTTGCCGGCGATGCCGCCTTGCCGATACATCTCGCCGAACGCCAGAAGCGAGCGTGGGCTCATCGCCATCTGGTTGCCGCCGAAATAGATTCCCTGCGGGTCGCGGTCCCACGAAGCGATCGAGAAGCCGTCCAGCCCGGAAAACCATTCCCGCGCCAGCGCGAGGGTGGATTTTCCGCCGGCCTGCGTAAGGATTGCGGACAGAAGATGCGTCGAGCCCGTCGAATAGAGCATCGATCCGCCGGGCTCATCCACGAATGGCCGGGTCATCACGAAGCGAACCCAGTCGCGGCTCGCCACCCAGCGCCCGTAATTCGCCCCCGATGTCCGTTCCAGCCCGGCCTGCATCGACAGCAGGTGCCCGATGGTGATTTCGCGCAGGCGCGGGTCCGGCTCATCGGGGACATATCTTCCAAGCAGGGCGGCGACGGGCTGGTCGACGCCCTGTATCAGGCCCTTGTCGATGGCGATGCCGACCATGGCGGAGACGATGACCTTGGAGGCGGACTTGATGTTGGAGGGGGCGCTCACCGAATGGCCGCGATAGCTGCGCTCGGCAACAGTCTCGCCGCCATGGGCGACGACGACGGTGCGCAGCGGCGCCAAGTTGCCGGCATCGTCGAGGATGCTCTCCAGCCGCTCCCGTAGCCCGGTCTGTGCAAAGGCCGATGCTTCGAGAAGACATATCCAGACGAGCGCTGCGGCCGATATGGCGATGGCTCTCATGCTTGCGCTCCGGGCTTTGAGCGGGCCGTCAGCGCGACAGCCGGCGAAGATTCGCGCGGACCTTCCTGCGATAGCCTTTGGCCACGGTTCCGGGCGATGCGCCGCCGGCGATCTTCGTCGATGCCTGTGCCGCGGCAACGAGCTTTTCGCCGATCATCCTGCGCGCTTCACGTTCTCCTCTTTTGCCGCCCATGGCAAGTTTCATGGTTCGCAGCCAGATCACCTGCTGGGCCTCGATGCCGAGCATGGTCATGTCGAACCAGAAACGCAGCATGTCTGCCTCCGTCAAAGCCGGGGCAACAACGCGAAAGGAGGGGCATGGTTCCCCGGGGTCGTGGCGACAGGGCCGGATGCGGGCGCACTGGCGCGGGCCTGCGTCGTCTTGACGCTTCCGGTATCGTTGCGCATTCTACAACCTGCGGATGAGCAAAGGAGATATCGCATGGACGATGCAGGTGTGGGCTGGATCGCAGCCATTATAATCGGTGGCCTTGCCGGCTGGATCGCGTCGAGGTTCATGAACAGCGATACCGGCGTGTTCATGAACATTATCCTTGGAATCATCGGCGCGGCCGTGGCCAGCTTCATCTTCGGCTTCTTGGGCGTCTCGTTCGGCGGCTGGCTCGGATATCTCGTTGCGGGCTTCGTCGGCGCCTGCATCCTGATATGGGGCGCGCGCGCCGTCAGGAGCTAGCCCATATGGCCGGCAACGAGGATCCGCCCGGTCATCGCGGCCGGCCCCCGAAAAGGGGGCGGGCCTTCATCTATATCCTTCTGGCCGTTGGCATTGCCATCTGGCTGGCAACGGGCGACTGACCGGCGCCGTACGCCGCCATGGGTGGAGCCGGCTGCGGTAAACGGTAAATGCGTGGGAAAGCGATGCGTTTCCCCCGGAAAGCAGAGCCGGCTGCGCGAGCGGCCGGGCACATTCCGGATGCTGCCGGGTCAGGGGAGGAGATTGTGAGCAAAGGGTCGGATGGTGGGCGTACCAAGGATCGAACTTGGGACCCCTTCGATGTCAACATCGTTCCCCCGCCTGAACACCGCAGAACTCCGGGAAAAGAGCACTTCTGATTGAGGCGTTTCGGGAACTGTGTTCTGTCTGTGTTCCGCTTTTCAGGTTCGGTGGACCTAAAGAGCACTTCGTGCACCTACACAGCCAGGCTATCGGCAAGCTTGCGCAGGTGGGTTGGCGAGAACCGCGCATAGACGCGCGTTGTCGTTTTCACATCATCATGCCCGAGATACTGCGCTATTTCGTGCATGGAGTGACCGTCTTCAGCGAGCCAGACCGCCGCGCTATGGCGCAACATGTGCGGAGACACGTCCGGCCTGCCGATTGCCTTCCCTGCTGACTTAAGGCCCTTCTTGAGCGACTTGACCGGCTGCCCGGCCCACTCGACTACATACGGGCTGAGAGCGCCCTTATGGGCTTCTACGAGAGCGTCATGCAGGCTGTCATTCATGGGAACAGTCGCGCGGCCCTTTCGCCGCGCCCGGTCGAACGGATTCCGCAACTGGATCATTCTTCGCTCGAAGTCCACACGATCCCACGTAAGCTGCAAGGCGGCTTCGTTGCGAGCGCCCGTTCCGATCATGAGCATGATCGCAAGCTTGATGTGCGGCGTGCCGGCCGCATCGATCAGTGCGCGGACTTCATCGCGTGATAAGTGTGCATCTTTGGGCTCAGGCTTTGATGGGCGCTCAATTGGCGGGGCTTCGGCAATGAGGCCATGCTTCGCCGCCCACAGGAGGACCATGCGCAGGTGTCCCAACTCCGTGTGGATGGTGCCGTCGCTAATGCCTTCTGGATGGCGGCTGGACCGAATAGCCCGGCGCTCAGCCGTATGTGCCCGACAATCGGCAATTGTTATTTCGGAAGCCTCCATGCTCCCGAACCGACCTTCCAGAGCTTTCCATGTGTATTTCATGGTGCCTACGACGACGCGCCCTGTCATGTCTTGGCAGTAGGCATCCCAAAGGTCTTTTACCTTTGTCCCGCGCGGGCGCGTAAGCTCGGCGTATCTAGACGTGGCGAGGCGGGACGCCTCTTTCGGGTCTGATGTTCCAAGTCGATAACGTCGCCGGATGCCTTCTCCATCGACCCATGTGACGCAGAACTCTCCGCGCAATTTTGTGAGCCGCCATTCTGGCATTCGAAAGCCTCCACGTATTCACCCCTGATGCGCAGGAGCTTCCCGCCCAACCTGAAGGCCACAAGCTCACCGCGGTCAATCATGTTCCGAACATGCCGTTCCGAGCAAGCCCACCTCTCGGCCAACATCGCAGGGGTGTAGACTGTTGCCCTACTCATCCTGTCACCTCGTGAAGAGACGCCCACCTTCTCCCAGTGTGTATTGCTGACACAAGATTATCAGATACGCCGAATTGTTTCGCTATTTCACGGTTGAGCTTCCGTCCTTTTAAATTGAGTATTTCCCGCGCTTGACGGCGGGTAAGCTTGGCTCTCCCGTTTCTCTCCCCTCTATTGTCGGTGCCGTGGACAATCCGGTCTGCTGCATTCTCCTGCGGGGTTGCCCACCGTAGGTGCCTCGGGCTAACGCAACCCTCATGCCCCTTCCCACAGGAATGAGCAGCTTGGTGACGTTTTGACGGTGGAGGCCCGTTTACTGCCTCGCACACAACCCTGTGAACCATCACCCACTTGTTTTTGACGCCCAATACTCTGATTTCGCCGTACCCTGTCGCTTTGCGTTTGTGGGGCCATATCAAGCATTCGTCCCGGTCAAACGGGATCACAACATTGTCGAGAAAATCACGCGCTGAACTAGCCATCCTTCCCCTCCGTGAGAGCGGCGCGACCGGCAGGAGTGATGCGCCATGCCCAGTTTTTGCGATCGAAGTAGGCCCATTGCCTTTGCTTTGCTCGTAGCCGCGCCCTGTCTTGCGCTCGGCTGGCTAGTGGGATTTCCCATCTACCTGTCGGAGCGCCGTCCGAGCGCAATGACGACAAGAATTTCCGTTCTTCTTCTGTCAGCTTAGCCATCCCGCGCCTCCAGCGCTTTGAGGGCGGCTGGCGTGTCATCGTAATTGACATTCCAGCGGCGGGCGATCTCATGGGCAAGAGCCAAAGCCTCCTTGCCCGCGCCAATCATTATCGATCTGGTGCCTATGGTCAGAACCGCCTCGCCGCCCCAAGAATAGCCATCACCGTCACGATATGGCAGTTGAGACGCATGTGCTTTCGCTGCTTCCAGCTTGGCGATAAGGTCACTGTGCATCGTCATATTCCTGTTCGTCGGTGCTGAACGTCCAACTTGCTAGGCTGCTGACCTGAAATTCACGGTCGCAAG
>NZ_SNZF01000005.1 GCF_004363725.1 Aquamicrobium defluvii
CCTGATCGGGCGCTCACCGTCGTGCCCTCCATCAACCCAAAACCGGGGTTCCTTTTGCGCGAAAATACGGGGTCCCGATTCCACGGTCATTGACAATCTGGATGGGGGGCTATGTGCCGCTTGGCTACGATGTGCAGGAACGCAAGTTGGTGATCAACGAGGCTGAGGCCGCCTCGGTGCGCCGGATTTACGAGCGGTTCGCCGAACTTGGCTCGGCCACGATGCTGGCGAAAGAGCTGCGGCGGGAGGGGTTTCGCAGCAAGCAGGGCACGCTGATTGACAAGGGCTACCTCTATCGGGTGCTCCGCAATCGCGTCTATCGCGGCGAGGCCGTCCACAAGGGCAAGGCCTATCCTGGCGAGCACGACGCTATCGTCACCGACAAGGTTTGGGATCAGGTCGATGCGATCCTGCAGGGCAACCGCCACGCCCGGTCCAGCAACAGCCGCATGCAGACGCCCGCGCCGCTGAAGGGGCTGATCTTCACCGATACCGGCGCGGCCATGACCCCGACCGCGACCAAGAAGCGCGGAAAGCTCTACCGCTATTACGTCTCGATGGACGTGATCAAGAACCGCACCACGGAGGACGACAGCGGCGGCGATCAAGCACCGGTCCGCCTGCCTGCGGGCATGGTCGAGGACGCCATCGTCACCGAAGTCCGGCGCATTCTGCAGACGCCCGAGGTGGTCACGCAGGTTCTTGCGGCGCTGAAGCGCGATCAGGTATCCGAGGCCGAGGCAATCGCGGCGCTGCATGATTTCAACACCCTCTGGGCGCAGCTGTTTCCGCTCGAACAGGCGCGGATCATCCAGCTATTGGTCCGGCGCGTCACCGTCACCGCCGCCGGGCTCGAGGTCGACATCCGCCGCGAAGGCGTCGCGGGCGTCATTCGCGAAATGATCGCCCCGCCCGACATGGAGGCCGCCGAATGACCCGAAGCAATGACACGATCCGCGTGCTGATCCCCCTGAAGCTGCGGAAGAAGAACGGGCGGCCCAAGATCATGCCGCCCGCCGATTACAGCCCGAGCGAGGATCAGACGCAGGACCCCCACATCCTGCGCGCCATCGGCCGGGCATGGGGCTGGCGGCGGCGCATGGAGGCAGGTGAGTTCTCCACGATCCAGGAACTGGGCGAGGCCGTCGGTCTGGCCGAACGTCATGTCAGCCGCCAGCTGCGCCTCGCCTATCTGGCGCCAGAGGTGCTGAAGCGCCTGACCTGCGGCCGCGAAGCATCGGCGGTCAGTTTGTACGACCTATGTTTTCTGGCCGGGGAGACATGGCAGGAGCAGGCAGAGCGCACGTTTCGCTGATCGAGCGGCATTGAGCGCTTGATCGGCTGTCGAGCGATAGCCTTACTTCTCATCGATTATCGAGATTGCGGCGAACCGATCTTGCGGTTTCACTTTCGAAGCCAAGCGAAACGCTCAGGATCCTGCTCAAGCAGATAGGCGCGGATTCGATTGCGCTCATTGGGTTCCAAGCGGATGAGCAGCGCCTTTAGTTCTTGGTCGATAGCCCGACGTTCGGCACCCAATGCCTCAGCCTTCGCATACCATTCGTGACCGGCGGCGAGGTCTCCAAGCTCCATTGAGACGGCGCCAAGCAGCGTGCAGGGCCGGAAATCGGTCGGGGTCATCTCGTGCGCTTCCAGCCCGAGTGCTCGTGCCTCGTTGAGGCGGCCGGCATCGCGCATCGCGCCTCCGCGCGTCGTCAGCAGCGCAGATTGGGGTTTCGGATTTCGACCTGCCTTGTCGAGCGCTGCGCCTGTTACCTCCAACGCCTGAGAGGCTTCGCCAGCCTTTCGCCAATGCGCACTGGCATTCACCGCATCCCAGAGATCGCCGGTTTCGGCCCATGCTTTCGTTAGCGCTTCGGCTTCCAGCCGATGCCATGCTTTCTGCAACGCGTCGGTCCAACAGTCGTCCGCCTCAGTTGCCAACCAGGCAATGTCCTCGGGCGTCGGGCGGATTCCGCTCGCGACCTGTTTCAGCAACCTCATTACACGCGGATATTGCTCGGTCTCAATGAAGCCGATATCGAACCGATCCCGCAACTCGCGTGCTTCACGCTTCCGTCGAAGCACGGGGTCATTCTCCATGGCAGCAAAACGTGCCTTGATTGCCGCATTCATCGCCTCGGCCTTTTGGGCTTGTTCGGCTGCCGCCCTGTCAGCGTGTTCCTTCGCCCGTTGGATACGCTCTGACCGCTCGCGCTCCGCGGTCTCCTCGAAAGTGGGGCGATCGATCTGTCCGGTCGACAAAGCCAAGAGGGAATTCAGACCGCCGGAAGTCAGAAACGCTTCCGCCAAGGTGGTCAGCTTCTCGCCCGCCTCGATCTTCTGCAGAATTCCATTCAACCGCGCGCCGACGAGGGCCGCGCCCGGCAAGTCATCGACAAGATATTTTTCCGCCAAACCAGTTTGGGCTGACCCCGCCATCAAAAAAACCTGCGCAATTATAATACTGCTGGAGACAAGCATGCTTGCAGGCGGAAATGCAACGCAAAAGCCCCTAGAAGTCAGAGGGATATGCCTGTGCGCCAACGTTACGACAACGCGCCATTCGGCCTACACACCCAACGGCTGCGCCTGTTGCAGACAATTTGCTTACCGCGCGCGCGATCAACTTAATTATCGAAAACTCGCCTGAAAGGCAGTCGCGGTCAGCGAGACATGCGCCTCCAGCGGCGGGTGCAGCTCGAACGCCTTCGGTTCGCGCGCGAAGTTCCAGAGCCGGAACAGGGACCATTCCGAGCGCCGCTCCTCGGCCACAGCCAGCTCGTTGCGGCTGATGTGGAAAGGGGTGCGTTCCCAGCCATTCGTCGTCTTCACCTCGATCAGGCGCGGACGGCCGTCGGGTGCAAAGCTCGCGATATCGTAGCCGGCACCATCGCCATCCTCCTCCGAAACCCACCGGACCTTGCGCGCAAGATCGTCGCGGCCCGCTGATTTGAGGGCTGCATGTTCGTGCGCCAGGACGCGCTCCTCACCGGCACGGCCGAGGGCCCGGTTTCGTTCGTCTCTCGCCGCGACATCGAATTTGCGGGCGATGTGCAGCATCTGCTCCAGCTCCTGCGGCGGCGGCTGGTTCGACAGCGTGGGCGGCGGCCCGATCCAGATGGGCCGTGCCTCCGCGAGGCCTGTCGGCGCTCGTATACCCGAATGGCGATCAAGCCAGGCCGGGTTCAGCGCCAGCCAACGCGCCACGGCATCCACCAGTGTCATCTGGAAGTTGAACGCGGGCTTGTAGCCGGGGATCCAGTCCTCGCCGAGCCCCTTCAGCACCGCGCTGATGTTCTGGTGCTTGAACTCGACGGCCCCCTCGGACCGGTCGTTCAGCAGCGGGAGGAGTGCGCGGCGGTGCTCGGCTTTGTTGTAGGGTCGCCCGGAGATGTCGTCGGCCAGCATCGCGAAGTAATCCGCGACGATCAGGTCGTTTTCTTGATCTGTCCAGGCCCCGTTTGACATCGCGCCAGGCTAGGGGCGGAAACTGCGTTTGTCATCAGAGACTTCGCGCAAAACTCCCAAGACATACCAACCACCACGCCGCCCGTGTCGCGTCTCCGTCGGCTTTGAGACAAGCCGGAACCAGCGAAACACGGGCGCAACGCGCTCCGGTCAGTTCGTTGAAATCTATGGGGGTTTTGAACCCGTCTCGCTGAGAGCGAGGGGCGGGTGGAAAGAGACGGTGGGCGTTCGGAGACCGATCTCGCGCAGTCGGCCAGTCTCCGAAGGGCGGATGGTCCCCGCAAACCCCTTTGGCACATAAAGAAAAAGGCCCCGCGAGGGACCTGTTTTCGAGTTTGCACTGAGCAAGTGGCGGAGAGGATGGGATTCGAACCCACGAGAAGCTTTTGACCTCTACTCCCTTAGCAGGGGAGCGCCTTCGACCACTCGGCCACCTCTCCACACGGCGCTTTCTAAGGCTTTCCACTGATTTGGCAAGGCTCTATCTTGTAGATAAATGCAGGAACTCACAGGGGAACTGAAGGAATGGTTCCGCCGCCTGCAAGAAGACACCCGGCATTGCAGCCTGCCTTCCAGTCCTCCGGCGGCCCCCTGGCTGATGGGAGCGCTACTGTCCTGCGCGGGGACGACCATCCGGCTGCGGGAATTGGCCAGCCAATGGATTCTCTTCATTTAGCCACCACCACGCATGCCTGCCGCCTGCGCGGCTCCCTGTTTGCGGGGGTGGCAGCGGACTCCCGACAAAAATGCGCTGCCGTGCATGAGCGGAGGGAACTTTCAGACAACCGCTGGACACGGTTGTAGCCCGATCCATAGCTTACCGCGACAGCGCAGACCACGGCGACCATATATCGACCAGATTGGGCTGCACATATAATGTCGCGGCTTGAGACGGCGTCAGCCGGATACGGAAAGGCAAACTCCATGAGACGGTCCTGCGCGGTCCTGATTATCACGGCGCTCGCCACGACGGCCATGGCCGGGTGCTCATCGCACCGCGTCGATCCGGCAGCATATCAGAGCGCGTCATGCGTCGATCTCGACACCTCGATCGGCATGAATTCCAGGGAGATCAGTGCAACCGCCGTTCGCCGCGGCAAGGTGGACAGTTGGGAGCCGCCGTTCTGGCTGGCCGGCGCCAGACGCGGGGCGGAAGCGGTCAAGAACAGGCAAACCGCAAAGATTGACAGGCTGCAGCAACAGGGAACCGCCATGACGGCCGAGAGGGCCCGCCGCTGCTGATTTT
The DNA here is from genome assembly GCF_004363725.1 of Aquamicrobium defluvii. GTDB lineage: Bacteria > Pseudomonadota > Alphaproteobacteria > Rhizobiales > Rhizobiaceae > Mesorhizobium > Mesorhizobium defluvii. The sequence goes on from NZ_SNZF01000005.1 coordinate 4,718, forward strand.
CGAAACCATTTGCGCGTTGAACGCCACGCTGCCTTAACTCTCGAAAGCTCTTGCACTTTTCCTGTTGCCGGGCTTACCTGCGGGCCGTTTCGACAACAGGATCGCCATGCCCGTTTATCCGCCGTTCACGCCCGTCATCGCTGCCCTGCCCTCTACCGTCCCCTTTGTCGGCCCGGAAGCTCAGCAGCGTGACAGCGGCAGGAAATTCCGTGCCCGGATCGGAGCCAATGAAAGCAGCTTCGGCCCCTCGCCCCGCGTCATCGAACGCATGATCGAAGCCGCGCCCGACATGTGGATGTATTGCGATCCGGACAATCATGACCTCAAGGTTGCGGCAGCCGCACATCATGGCGTCAGGCCGCAGAACATCGTCGTGGGCGAAGGTATCGACGGGCTGCTCGGCCTGCTGACGCGCATGTATGCCTCGCCCGGAGAGCCGGTGGTGACGTCGCTGGGGGCGTATCCCACCTTCAATTTCCATGTTGCCAGCGTCGGGGGCAGGCTTGTGTCCGTTCCCTATGAAAACGACCGCGAAAATCTCGACGGGCTGCTCGAAGCCGTGCGCCGTGAAAAGGCCCGGCTGGTTTATCTGTCCAATCCCGACAATCCGATGGGAAGCTGGTGGGAGGCGCACGATGTGAACCGCCTCATCGAAACTCTGCCGGAAACGACGATGTTCATTCTGGACGAGGCTTATTGCGAACTCGGGCCCGCATCTGCCCTGCCGGCAATCGATGTGGAGAGGCCCAATGTCGTGCGCATGCGCACCTTCTCCAAAGCCTACGGGCTCGCCGGCATCCGCTGCGGCTATGCCATCGGCGAGGAAACGGTGATTGCCGCCTTCGAGAAGATCCGCAACCATTACGGCGTCAGCCGCATGGCGCAGATCGCCGGCGAGGCGGCGCTGGAGGACCAGGACTATCTGGCCGAGGTGGTGCGCAAGGTGGAGGCGGGCCGGCACCGCATTGCCGCCATTGCAGCGGAAAACGGCTTGCAGGCCCTGCCCTCCGCCACCAATTTTGTGGCCGTGGACTGCGGCAGCGACGGGGCGTTTGCGCTGAAGCTGATGCAGGGGCTGCTGGCGCGCGGCGTGTTCATCCGCAAGCCCATGGCGGCGGGGCTGGATCGCTGCATTCAGAGACTTACCGCAATGCGCAAGGCCCAGCGGCGTCCGTCACTGGTCAGGCGCGTGAGGCTGAGCGGCTCGACATCGACGCGCCAGAAAGCGCTCGTCTGAGCCCCGAGCACTTCGCAGACAGCGGCGCGGATGACGGACGCGTGGGTGATTGCCAGCGTATGTCCCGAAAGATCGAGGTTTTCTTCCAGAAAACCGGACACGCGGCGCCTGAGATCGTCGGGAGATTCGCCGCCATGTGGCGCGGCTGCCGGGTCGGACACCCATGCGGCCAGCTCCGCCGGATCGAGTTCGGCCAGCCTGCGACCAGCCCAGCTGCCGAAATCCTGATCGCGAAGAGAGGCCGCCGCCGTCCCCTTCAGGCCAAGGGCAGCGGCCGTCTGGGCGGCGCGCAGGCCGGGGCCGTGCCATATACGATCGGCACGCGGCAATTTACCCGCCAGCTTTTGCGCCTGCGCAAAGGCCGCGGGCTCGAGCGGTTCGTCACGGGGAAAGGCACCGCGCCGGTTTGCATTCGTCGAACCGCAGCAGATCAACGTCAACCGGCCTGTCATCTATGCTCCTTCCTTTCATTGACAGCCATACATCACGGCGACTAGTGTCGGCAAAGGTTACGGATCTGGAAGCTGGTGAAAATCCAGCACGGTCGCGCCACTGTGACCCGCGGTTATCGCCGGAAGTCAGGCCTTGGTCCGTGCCCCACAGCTTGCAATAGCGGGACGCAGGATCCCGGGGAGAAGCACCATGTCTGACATCACTTTTGCACCAGAAATCCGTCCGGTCCCGATTCCGGTGCGGGAAATACTGCCGTGGGCGATTTTCGGTGGCCTGCTCATGATACTGGGCATCTACTTCGTCGGCGCGGAGGAAGGGGCGACAACCCTGTTCTCAAGCCTGAGCACGCATGAATTCGTTCATGACGCGCGCCATCTCCTCGGCTTCCCCTGCCACTGAAAGCATAGCGCCATGGTTGGAAATCTTCTCATTCGCGGGATGCTGGTCGGCATCCTCGCCGGACTTTTTGCATTCGGATTCGCCCGCGTGTTCGGCGAACCTCATATCGACAGCGCCATCGCCTATGAAGAAGCGATGGCCGAAGCCTCCGGCGAAGCCGCCGAAGAGGAGGAAGAGCTGGTTAGCCGCGAGACGCAGGCCGGCGCCGGCCTGCTGACCGGCTCCGTCGTCTACGGCGCCGCCATCGGCGGCCTGTTCTCGCTCGTCTTCGCCTATGTCTATGGCCGCGTGACCTCGTTCGGCCCCCGCGCCACCGCCGGACTGCTGGCGGTTGCCGCCTTCATCGCCGTGGTGCTGGTTCCAGCTCTGAAATATCCCGCCACACCGCCGGCCGTCGGCAATCCCGAAACGATCGGCGAACGCACGGAACTGTTCTTCGTCATGCTGGTGGTGTCCGTCATCGCGGCTGTCGTCGCCGTGGCGCTGGCGCGGCGGCTGTGGAGCCAGCTCGGCGGCTGGAACGCCGGGATCGCCGGGGCTCTCGCTTTCATCGTCATCATCGCCATCGCCCAATATGCGCTGCCGACGGTGAACGAGATTCCGGATGGCTATTCGGCCGATCTGCTCTGGCGCTTCCGCACGTCCTCGCTCGGCATGCATGCCGTGCTGTGGGCGGTGATCGGCCTTGCGTTCGGTGCGGTCGCCGAACGTGCCCTGCCCGCCGGCGCGCGCGCCCGGGCGGCCTGAGGAATGCCATGAAGCGGCGCGCTCCCCTTCCGGTGCGTGCCGCGCTTCTTGTTGCGATTTCCGCGGCCTGCCTTGCTTCACCTTCCGAAGCACACCGGCGCATCAACCCCGGCGAAATCCAGGGCATACCGATGGCCAGCCTGTCGCACGGCCAGATGGCCGTGATCGCCGACTATCGCAGCGAGATCATGAAGCTTGCAGCGCAGGAGCGGCAGGTGGACGATACGTTCGTGCGGCTGCTGAACTATGGCAACATCCAGTACACCTACTGCCTGTGGGGGCTCGTTCCCGGCACGCTGGGCGATGAGGAAAGCCCGTTCAACGAGTGCGCCCATGCCTATCTGTCGGCTGCGCGCGAACTGCTTTCCCATATGCGCGAGACCTCGGCCAACAAGGCTGCCGTGGAAGATCTGATATCGCGCATCGATTCGGACATGGTGCGCAAGCAGTCGTCCTTCGTGCTGTGCCAGTACAGCGGCGATAGCTTCGATACGGCAAGCGTCGTGCGGCCGCTCTGGCGCGGCATACCAGGACACCTGCCCAGCCTTGCCACCTTTTCCGGCCTCGGGCTTGCGCTGATCGGCATCGGCATGGTGCTTGGCAAGGGTCGTCCGAACACCGGACAGGACAAGACCTGATCAACCGTCCATAACCACAATGCCATCGTCCACGTTCAAGGCACCCTCTTGAATTAATTGAGCGTACGTTTTATTAATTCTAACCGGAGGAACCACATGGCGCGCACGGCAGGCTCGGACGGCGAACGAACTGAGGCGGCGATCCGCGAAGCGGCTGTCGACCTGATCGCACGCCATGGCTACGAGGCTGTGACCATGCGCCAGCTCGCCGCCCGGGTGGGCGTGCAGTCGGCCGCTCTCTACCGCTATTTCCCGACCAAGGAAGACCTGCTTTTCATCCTGATGCGCGAACACATGGAAGCGCTGCTCGATGCACGGAGCAATGTGCGCCCCTCTTGCGGCGATGCTGAGGAGCGGCTGGCTGCGTTTGTGGAAAACCACATCGCCTTCCACATCGAACGGCGCGCGCAAACCCATATCTCCAACATGGAACTGCGCAGCCTGTCGCCGGAACGGCTGACCGTCATCCTCAAGCTGCGCAGCGCCTATGAAAAGGAGCTGCGCGCCATCCTGCGCGAGGGCGCGGAAAGCGGCGCCTTCGACCTGGACGACATCGGGCTCACCGCCATGGCGATCATCCAGATGATCACCGGCGTCATCGTCTGGTTCCGGCCGGACGAGCGGCTTTCCGTCGAGGGCGTGACGCGGACCTATCTTTCCATGACAATGCGCCTCGTCGGGGCGTCAACGAACCGGGAGACCCATCATGTACACGCAGGCACTCGACTTCGGGCTTGACGAAGACGTTGCGGCACTTCGCGACCTCGTACACCGCTTCGCGCAGGAGAAGATCGCGCCGCTGGCCGCCGAGATCGACCGCAGCAACGAATTTCCGGCGCATCTGTGGGAGGAAATGGGTGCGCTCGGCCTGCTCGGCATGACCGCCGATGCGGCCTTCGGCGGCAGCAGCATGGGCTACCTCGCCCATGTGGTGGCGATGGAGGAGATTTCCCGCGCTTCCGCCTCGGTCGCCCTCTCCTATGGCGCGCACTCCAACCTGTGCGTCAACCAGATCAATCGCTGGGGAACGCCGGCGCAGAAGGAAAAATACCTGCCGGCGCTGTGCTCGGGCAAGGCGGTCGGCGCGCTCGCCATGTCGGAGCCCGGCGCGGGGTCCGACGTGGTGTCGATGCGGCTCAGGGCCGAGAAGAAGAACGACCGTTTCGTGCTCAACGGCACCAAGATGTGGATCACCAACGGGCCGGATGCCGACACGCTGGTCGTCTATGCCAAGACCGATCCGGAGCGGAAGTCGCGCGGCATCACCGCCTTCCTGATCGAAAAGGGCTTTGCCGGTTTCTCGGTGGCGCAGAAGCTCGACAAGCTCGGCATGCGCGGCTCCAACACCGGCGAGCTGGTGTTCGACAACGTCGAGGTGCCGTTCGAGAACGTGCTGGGCGAGGAAGGCAAGGGCGTCGAGGTGCTGATGTCGGGGCTCGACTATGAGCGCACCGTGCTCGCCGGCGGGCCGCTCGGCATCATGGCCGCCTGCCTCGACGTGGCTGTGCCTTATGTGCGCGAGCGCAGGCAGTTCGACCGGCCCATCGGCGACTTCCAGCTCGTGCAGGGCAAGCTCGCCGACATGTACACGACGCTGAACGCCTGCCGCGCCTATGTCTATGCCGTGGCCTCGGCCTGCGACCGCGGCCAGACCACGCGCAAGGATGCTGCCGGCTGCATTCTCTATGCGGCGGAGAAGGCGACGCAGACGGCGCTCGACGCCATCCAGCTTCTCGGCGGCAACGGCTATATCAACGACTATCCGACCGGCCGCCTGCTGCGCGACGCGAAGCTCTATGAAATCGGAGCGGGCACCTCCGAAATCCGCCGCTGGCTGATCGGCCGCGAGATCATGAGCGAGGACATCTGAGATGGCGGTGCTTCGCTCCCAAGTCTCCCCCTCCTCCGACACATTCCGCGCCAATGACGAGCGCATGCGCGCGCTGGTGGAGGACATTGCCGCAAAGGCCGCAAGGGTGCAGCAGGGCGGCTCGGACGAGGCCCGCCAGCGCCATGTCTCGCGTGGAAAACTGCTGCCGCGCGAGCGGCTGGCGCAATTGCTCGATGCCGGCTCGCCCTTTCTCGAAATCGGCCAGTTCGCTGCCTGGAACATGTATGGCGGCGACATCGCCTCGGCCGGGATGATTGCCGGCATCGGCCGCGTCGAGGGACGCGAGGTGATGATCGTGGTGAATGACGCCACGGTGAAGGGCGGCACCTATTATCCGATCACCGTGAAGAAGCATCTGCGGGCGCAGGAAATCGCCAGGGAAAACAACCTGCCTTGCGTCTATCTGGTCGATTCCGGCGGCGCGAACCTGCCCAATCAGGATGAGGTGTTCCCGGACCGCGAGCATTTCGGCCGCATCTTCTACAATCAGGCCACCCTGTCGGCTGCCGGCATCCCTCAGATCGCCTGCGTGATGGGCTCGTGCACGGCGGGCGGTGCCTATGTGCCGGCGATGGCCGACGAATCGATCATGGTGCGCAAGCAGGCGACCATCTTCCTCGGCGGGCCGCCGCTGGTGAAGGCCGCCACCGGCGAGGACGTGAGCGCCGAGGAGCTGGGCGGCGCCGACCTGCACACGCGCGAATCCGGCGTCGCCGATCATCTCGCCATGGACGACGAGCATGCGCTGGCGATCACGCGGCGCATCGTCAGGAACCTGAATCGAAAGAAGGAGATCGGGCTCGATCTTCGTGAACCGATTCCGCCCCTTCACGATCCGCGCGAACTCTATGGCATCGTGCCGACCGACCTGCGCCAGCCCTATGACGTGCGCGAGGTGATCGCCCGCATCGTCGACGGCTCCGACTTCGACGAGTTCAAGCAGAACTACGGCACGACGCTGGTGACCGGCTTCGCGCATATCCATGGCATGCCAGTCGGCATTATCGGCAACAACGGCGTGCTGTTCTCCGAAAGCGCGCAGAAGGGTGCGCATTTCATCGAACTGTGCTGCCAGCGCGGCATCCCGCTGGTGTTTTTGCAGAACATCACCGGCTTCATGGTCGGCAAGAAATACGAGGCGGGCGGCATCGCCAAGGACGGCGCCAAGCTGGTGACGGCGGTGGCGACGGCCAGCGTACCGAAGGTGACGATGATCATCGGCGGGTCGTTCGGCGCCGGCAATTACGGCATGTGCGGGCGCGCCTATTCGCCCCGCTTCCTGTGGATGTGGCCGAACGCCCGCATCTCGGTGATGGGCGGCGAGCAGGCCGCCATGGTGCTGGCGCTGGTCAGGCGCGAGGGCATCGAGCGCAAGGGCGGCACCTGGAGCGCCGAGGAGGAAGCCGAGTTCAAGCGCCCGACGCTGGAGAAATACGAGCGCGAGGGCCATCCGCTCTATTCCTCGGCGCGCCTGTGGGACGACGGCATCATCGACCCGGCCCGCAGCCGCGAAGTGCTGGCGCTGTCGCTTTCGGCGGCGCTCAACGCGCCGGTGCCGGACACTAAATTCGGCCTGTTCAGGATGTGAGGGCGGCCATGTTCAAGAAAATCCTCATCGCCAATCGCGGCGAGATCGCCTGCCGCATCATCCGCACCGCAAGGCGCATGGGCGTGGCGACCGTCGCCGTCTATTCCGACGCAGACGCCGGTGCCATGCATGTCGCCATGGCCGACGAGGCCGTGCGCATCGGGCCGCCGCCGGTGGCCGAGAGCTATCTCGACGGCGAGCGCATTGTCGCGGCTGCATTGATGACCGGCGCGGAAGCGATCCATCCCGGCTATGGCTTCCTGTCAGAAAACCCGGATTTCGTCGACCGGGTGGTGAATGCCGGGCTGATCTTCATCGGCCCATCCGCCACCTCGATCCGCGCCATGGGCCTCAAGGATGCCGCCAAGCGCCTGATGGAAAAGGCCGGCGTGCCGGTGGTGCCCGGCTATCACGGCGAGGCACAGGACATCGTTCTGCTTGCCTCCAAGGCCACCGAGATCGGCTTTCCGGTGCTGATCAAGGCCCGTGCCGGCGGCGGCGGGCGCGGCATGCGACGTGTCGAGCATGCCGACGACTTCGCGGAAGCGCTGTCCTCGGCCCGCCGTGAGGCGAAGGCTGCCTTCGGTGACGACCGGGTGCTCGTCGAAAAATATGTCGAGAAGCCGCGCCACATCGAGGTCCAGGTGTTCGGCGACAATTACGGCAATGTCGTCCATCTGTTCGAGCGCGACTGCTCGGCGCAGCGCCGCCACCAGAAGGTGATCGAGGAAGCCCCCGCCCCCGGCATGACCGAAGAGATGCGGGCGGCAATGACGGAAGCTGCCGTCACGGCGGCCAAGGCCATTTCCTATTCCGGCGCAGGCACCATCGAGTTCATCGTCGATGCCTCGCAGGGCCTGCGTCCCGACCGCTTCTGGTTCATGGAGATGAACACCCGCCTCCAGGTCGAGCACCCCGTCACCGAGATGATCACCGGCGTCGATCTGGTCGAATGGCAGTTGCGCGTCGCCTGTGGCGAGGCGCTGCCCATGCGTCAGGACGAGATCATGCTGGACGGCCACGCCTTCGAGGCACGCCTTTACGCGGAGGATGCCGCCAAAGGGTTTTTGCCGGCCACCGGCACGCTGCATCATCTGTGGTTTCCGGATGAGCCTGCGGCGGGCACGTCGCTGCGGGTGGAAACAGGGGTGCGCGAAGGCGATGCGATCTCCCCTTTCTACGATCCGATGATCGCCAAGCTGGTGGTTCACGGCCCCGACCGCGAAACGGCGCTCGACGCGCTCGGCGACATGCTGGCGGAGACCGAAATCGCCGGTTCCACGGTCAACACCGCTTTCCTCGCCGCCCTTGCCGCTGACCCGGATTTCGCTTCCGGCGATGTCGACACCGGGCTGATCCTCGCCAAGCAGGATGCGCTGACGGCGATTCCGGAACCTTCGAAGGAACTGCTCGCGGCGGCGGCTCTGGCGGTTTCGGGCCTGTCCGATACCGGAACGCCCGACGATCCATGGTCGGCGCTCGCCGGCTATGCGCATTTCCACACGACGCCGAAGCGGATCGCGCTCAGATATGGCGAGCGCGAGATAAAGGCCCGCGTAGGGATCGAGGCCGGCAAGGCATTCGTCGAACTCGGGGGAGACGACGGCAGGGCGCATCGCCTTCAGCCCGCGATGGTGAATCTGGCGCGCTGGCCCGGACATATCAGCGTGTTCGACGGGGCGATGAGCTATTCGTTCACTGTCCCCGACCCGCTGGATCGGGCGCAAGAGGCTGGCGGCGGGGCGGACAGCCTGCGCGCGCCGATGCCGGGTCTCGTCAAACTCGTGCGCGCCGCCGTTGGCGACACGGTGGCGAAAGGCCAGCCGCTTCTGGTTCTGGAAGCGATGAAGATGGAGCACGCGATAGCCGCGCCGCATGACGGAGTGATTGCGGAAATCGCGACCGAAGGCAGTCAGGTCACCGACGGCGCCGTGCTGGTGCGCTTCGCCGAGCAGGGCGGCGAGTAACACGCAGCCGAAACGCAATTCCAGCAAAAGTGCGAAGCGGTTTTGCGTCCGGAATTGCGTCGAAATAATGCTCTAAAAGCCGAAGCCGCGCCGATCTTGTTCCGATCGGTCGCGGCCCGGCTGTGCGTGATGTTGGTATAAGCGCCCCCGCGCCGTTGTTGTTTCCACGCCTTCCCTGTCGTCACGGCCGGTTGTTGGAGCAACCACCGCCTGGTCGTCGCCGCGTTCTGCGCGCGGCTTTTCAATTTCCGGTCAGTGCATCGTCATCCATTCACGCGCTTCGCGCAGCGCCCTCGCCAGATCCGTCTTCGACATGCTGGCCGAGATTTCCGAGCGCAGTTCCGCAGCGCGGGCCGAACCCTTGATGGCGGCGATGTTGAACCACTTGTGTGCGGCGATCTGGTCGACCTCACAGTCGCGCCCCGTGGCGTACATCATGCCCAGTTCGACGAACATATCGGCCTGAGCCATCGTGCCCATGGTGCCGAAACCGGCTTCGTGCATTTCAAAACGTGCCATTTCAAACCCCTGTCCCGTTGCGAGAGCGCCTCGTTCTTGGTGTGTGGGAGGCTGCCCTTCGATGCTTCCGAGAATGCCCCAGGGGCTTGAATTCGCCGTAAAAAGACGTGCTTAATTTGAAGAAAACAAAGCTAAAAACAATAGGTAAACGTCACACTTCGTTAACGATGGAAAAGCCGGAAACAGCTGGCTTTCGGCTCGAATTTTACCGAAATTTCATAAGCTGAATTCAACCCTTCGCTAACCAAGACAACGCATCGGTTTCGCGATTTCGTTTTGATACAGCCCCGTTGCGCTTGAAAAAATATCGTCGATCTTCCCCAGCGGCACGGCTTTCGCCCGGCACGGGGCTGGATTAGCTTACGTTTGCGTAAGAGGAACGCAGCGCTCAGGGAGGAGACATGTTTCGCATTACCAGCGTGGCGGCATTCGCCATTCTCATGACGGCCGGCACGGCTCTTGCCGATCCGATCGAAGGCACGTGGAAGCGGCCCAACGGCACGCTGATCTCCTATGCCGGCAGCGGCTCGAAATATTGCGGCACGGTGATGACCGGCGAATACAAGGGCAAATCGATCGGCTGCATGGAAGGCGGCAACGGCGCCTACAAAGGCTCGGTCAACAAGCTGGATGAGGGCAAGACCTACAACGGCAAGGCCAGCATATCGGGCAACACCCTTTCGCTTTCCGGCTGCGTGCTGGGCGGGCTGATATGCAAGAGCGAAAAGCTTACCCGCCAGTAGGAAAGGCAATGGCCGCCGGTCATCCGGCGGCCCTCCCTTCCTAAACGGGCGGCAGTCAGGCGCGCGCCTTCTGGCCGAACAGGATTTTCTGCGCTTCCTTGTCCTCGGCAAGATTGTTGCGGTGATCCTGTCCGACTTCAACCGCCTTCTGGACAGCCGGGCGCGCGGCAATGGCCTCGAACCAGCGCCTGAGGTTCGGAAAATCCTCCAGATCCTGTCCCTGATTGCGGTACGGGCGAACCCACGGGAACGCAGCCATATCGGCAATCGAATAGTCCCCGGCCAGATATTCGCGGTCGGCGAGACGCTTGTTCATCACGCCGTAGAGCCGGTTCACCTCATTGGTGTAGCGGTCGATGCCATACTGGATTTTCTCCGGCGCGTACTGGCGGAAATGGTGGGCCTGCCCCGCCATTGGCCCAAGACCGCCCATCTGCCAGAACAGCCACTGGTCCACGTCCGTACGCTGGCGCTCGTCCGCGGGATAGAACCTGCCGAACTTGCGCCCGAGATATTGCAGGATGGCGCCGGACTCGAAGACAGATATCGGCTCTCCGCCCGGACCTTCCGGATCGACGATCGCAGGCATGCGATTGTTGGGAGCGATTTGCAGGAATGAAGGCTCGAACTGCTCGCCGCGTCCGATATTCACATAATGGACCTCGTAGGGAATGCCCGCTTCCTCCAGGAAGATCGTGATCTTGTGGCCATTGGGGGTCGGCCAGTAGTGCAGCTCGATGGGGGCGGTCTGGCTCGTCATTTGTCCTTCTCCGGCAGTTTCATGATCTGTCGGAGGCACATAGGCACTTCCGGCATCCGCGCAATAACCTGACGTGGTTAAGCAGCGTCAATAATTTTGAACCTCAGATGAACGGCCCTCTCAGAGAGGGTTCAGGCTGCCGGTGCGATCCTGGTTTCAACATCAGGGAAACCGGACATGCTCGCTCGCCGCTTCACCATCGTCTGCCTGCTGGCCACGCTCTTCGGCATCGGTTTCGCCATGATCGTCGCGGAAGCCGGCCGCCAGCCCCGCCACTGGGATGAGGTACGCGCAGGCAAATGCCTGCTGGGCTGCACCGGAACAACGGGCCGCTGAGGCAAGGACAGGGAACAGGACAATGAACACCATCTTCGAAAACAGCCTGACCTTCCTGCGCATCCTCCCCCGCGCGGCGCTGATCCTGACGTTGCTGGCCGCTCCGGTTCTGGCCGTTCCCATGGTGCGGGGCGACATTGGCCAGACCATCGAGGCCCCGTCCCTGAAGAAGAAGGGCGTCGGCTTCGTTCTGCTGGTCAGCCTGAAGCGGGCCTGACCGGCGCAAGAACATCAACAGCAAGCTTCAGCAGCCCCCTTCCCCACTCTCGAGCCATGGCCCTATATTGGGTCATGGAAAACCGAATCTACCCGCAGCCCATCGAAACGGTCGTCACGCCGGAGCCGGTGCAACCGCAAAGCTTCGACGATCCGGCCGAGGCAGTCGCTGCGCTGCGCCGCATTTATGATCGCAACACGCAGTTCCTGCGGGATTCCTTTGCCGCTCTGGCTTCCGGCGGCGATACGCACAAGCGCTACCGGGCCTTCTATCCGGAAGTCGGCGTGACCACGGCATCCTTCACCCAGGTGGACTCGCGCCAAGCTTACGGTCACATGCCCCTGCCCGGACATTTCTCTACGACCGTTACGCGGCCCCATCTGTTCGAAACCTATCTGACCGAGCAGCTTCGGCTCATCATCCGCAACCACGGCGTGCCGGTGGTCGTGCAGGAATCGACCACGCCGATCCCACTGCATTTCGCCTTCCTCGAAGGCACCTATGTCGATAGTTCGGTGGCCGAGCGCCTGCGCCGGCCGATCCGCGACCTGTTCGACGTGCCGGACCTCGACGGCACCGACGACCATATCGCCAACGGCACCTTCGAGGTGGGGCTGGGCGAAGCGCGGCCGCTCGCGCCGTTCACCGCCCAGCGCGTCGACTACTCGCTGCACCGGCTTCCGCACTATACGGCGACCAGCCCGGAGCATTTCCAGAACTATGTGCTGTTCACCAACTACCAGTTCTACATCGACGAGTTCGTCGCCCGCGCCCGCCAGCTGATGGCGGAGGGAGGCGGCGGCTATTCGGAGTTCGTGGAACCGGGCAATTTCATCACGGCCGCCGGGGAAGACCGCAACCCGGAAGCCGGACTGACGCGGCTGCCGCAGATGCCGGCCTATCATCTCAAGAAGCCCGGGCATGGCGGCATAACGATGGTCAATATCGGCGTCGGTCCCTCCAACGCCAAAACAATCACCGACCATATCGCCGTTCTGCGGCCTCATGCCTGGGTGATGCTTGGCCATTGCGCCGGGCTGCGCAACACGCAGGCGCTTGGCGACTATGTGCTGGCGCATGCCTATGTCCGCGAGGATCATGTCCTGGACGACGACCTGCCTGTATGGATACCCCTGCCGGCGCTGGCCGAAATTCAGGTCGCCTTGCAGGAAGCGGTCGCGGAAGTGACCGGCCTTTCCGGCTACGATCTCAAGCGCATCATGCGCACCGGCACGGTCGCCACCATCGACAACCGCAACTGGGAACTGCGCGACCAGCGCGGCCCGGTGCAGCGGCTCTCGCAATCGCGCGCCATCGCGCTCGACATGGAATCGGCGACCATCGCAGCCAACGGCTTCCGCTTCCGTGTTCCCTACGGAACGCTGCTGTGCGTTTCCGACAAGCCGCTGCATGGCGAGCTGAAGCTGCCGGGCATGGCCAGCGAGTTCTACAAGCGGCAGGTGGCCCAGCATCTCACCATAGGCATCAGGGCCATGGAAAAGCTCGCCGAAATGCCGATGGAGCGCCTGCACTCACGCAAGCTTCGCAGCTTCACGGAAACGGCGTTCCAGTAAGGCCCCGGTAAGGCGTGTCGCGATCTTTCAGATTCGTTGCTTGCGCTTCAAGTTCCTGTTTTCACGCATGTCGGCGTCCCGAAACCGGTCCCTGCTTTCGGGCGACATGATCTAACCCTTTGTTTTCACGAAATTCCGAACGCAAAACCGCTTCGCACTTTTGCTGGAATTGCTCTAATCCCCATTGACTAGCCCGAGTATGAGGCGGTGCATGTTTGCGCCCTCGGCCATCTCGATCCGGTCGAAATCGCTGCTGCGCTGCCGCTGGCGCAACGACGCCGCGCCCAGCGGGGCCTGGATGTCCTGCCTGATCTTCTTGCAGCCCGGATCGTTCTCAGCCGTGGCACCGATGGTGTTCGCCTCGATCTCGGCCACCATCTCCTTCATGTGAACGCCATGGACCTGCTCATGTCGCCTAATGCCATCGATGAAGGTGTCCCAGCGCTTCCTCGTTTCCGGCGGGAGAGGGTTGGAAGGTTTCGGAAGCGTGTAGGTGATGATGAGCCGCGGGACAGCGGAAACGAGCGTGCATGAGGTGCCCTGCGGCCGGTAATCCCTGCGCCATGTCAGTTTGAAGGTCGTGTGCGCAATGGCGCGTCCGACGCCGCTTTTCGGTCCCCGCTCCCCGATCGATCGATAGAGTTCTATGCCCGTGCGTCCCGATACGGGGTATGTTTCGACCCGCTCGATGATCTCGCCGCCAGCCACAGCCTCCGTGCCGGGGATGATTGCGAAAACGACCACGAGGACTAGGATTGCTGAAACGGTCGCCTTCAAACGCTTTTCCCGGTATCTGACATGCAATTCGAGCGCGCATCCTATGCGAGCTTCATGACACCATCAATGAGCCGTAATTGCGTCCACAAGCATCGCCCATGACAAGCAAACTCCGCTCCCTTCTTCTGCCCGGCATGATCGGCGCGTCGCTGGCATTGCTGCTGGGATTTTTTGGCGACTTCCATCCTGCCTTCGATTCCTTTGCCCATTTTCGTGTGCATCTGGCCTTTCTCACCGTAGTTCTGGCCATTGCGCTGCTCTTTACGCCAAACCGGCTGCTGTCCCTGTCGGCGCTGGTGTTCGCGTTAAGCGCGCTGTCTTCCGTAACAGGCGTCATGCACCTTCCCTTCGCAATCAACGCAAAAGCCTTTCCGGCCAGACCCGGGGACCGCGCCGTCTACCGCCTGCTTGAACTCAACCTGCGGCACGACAATGCGACGCCTGAGAAGGTGCTGTCGCTGATCGGCCGCGTGCAACCGGATGTGCTGAGTCTTTCCGAGGTCAGCCCGTCGTGGAAAGAAAAACTGAAACTTCTCGACGGCGCCTACCCTTACAGCAGCTTCTGCACCTATGCGGACACGCGCTACGGGGTTGCGGTCCTGTCGCGTCGCCCCTTTGTCGAAGGCGGCAAGCCGGCTTGCCATCCGCTCGTTTCGCTCACCATGGCATCCGTGGATTTCAGCGGATCGACGGTCGACATAGCCGCCCTGCATCTTGGCTGGCCGTGGCCACTCCCCCAATTCCGGCAGATTTCGCAGATGAGCGGGCCACTTTCCACTCTCGCAGACAATGCGATCCTCGCCGGCGACCTGAACGCCGCGCCATGGAGCGCGGCGGCATCCCGGCTGGCCGCGGCGGGGGGACTGAACCTCGTGGCCTCGCCCGGGCCGACATGGATCGACCGGCGATTGCCAATGGCCTTCCTGTTTGCCGGCCTGCCCATCGACAATGTGTTCGTCAGAGGCAATGTGGTGGTGCATTCCATCGAACGGCTGGAGGCCGTCGGTTCGGACCATGTTCCGATACTCGTCGAGTTCTCGGTACAGCCCGAGTCCGAAAAGCCTGACGGCGAACAGGAAAGCGCTACCGTTTCGCTCGAGCGGCGGCGCGGCTGAAAATGAAAAGCGGGGCCGAAACCCCGCAATTCCTTACATGTTGGCGTAGACCGGGCCCTCGCCGCCTTGCGGCGGCACCCAGTTAATGTTCTGGTTCGGGTCCTTGATGTCGCAGGTCTTGCAGTGGACGCAGTTCTGCGCGTTGATGACGTAGCGTACATCCCTGGCGTTCGGATCGGACGCGGCGTTGCCATCGGCATCCACCCATTCATAGACGCCAGCCGGACAGTAGCGGGTCGACGGACCGGCAAAGACATCATGCTCGGACCGCTCCTGCAGGCCCATGTCCCTGACCTGAAGGTGAACCGGCTGGTCCTCCTCGTGGTTGGTGTTGGACAGGAAAACCGAAGACAGGCGGTCGAAGGTCAGAACACCGTCCGGCTTGGGATAATCGATCCTGCGGTGCTTCGATGCCGGCTCCAGCGAGGCGGCATCGGTCTTGCCGTGCTTCAGCGTGCCGAAGGGCGAAACGCCGAACAGCGTGTTCAGCCACATGTCGAACCCGCCGAGGCCGACACCGACCAGCGTGCCGAACCTGGACCACAGCGGCTTGACGTTGCGCACCCGCTTCAGGTCCTTGCCGATGTCGGAACCGCGCCAGGCCTGCTCATAGCTGACCAGATTGTCATTGGCGCGGCCGGCAGCGATGGCCTCCACCACATGCTCGGCCGCCATGATACCCGACAGCACCGCGTTGTGGGATCCCTTGATGCGCGGCACATTGACGAGGCCGGCCGAGCAGCCCATCAGCACACCGCCGGGGAACGACATCTTCGGCACCGACTGCCAGCCGCCCTCGGTGATGGCACGCGCGCCGTAACCGATACGCCTGGCCCCTTCGAAAGTGCCGCGAATGGCCGGATGCGTCTTGAAGCGCTGGAATTCCTCGAACGGCGACAGGTACGGATTCTTGTAGTTCAGATGGACGACGAAGCCGACCGCGACCAGATTGTCTTCCAGATGGTAGAGGAAGGAACCGCCACCGGTCTTCATGTCGAGGGGCCAGCCGAAAGAGTGCTGCACCAGGCCCTGCTTGTGGTTTTCGGGCTCGACCTGCCAGAGTTCCTTGAGGCCGATACCGAATTTGCCGGGCTCGCGGCCGGCGGCAAGATCGTACTTCTCGATGAGCTGTTTGGCGAGCGAGCCGCGCACTCCCTCACCGATCAGCACATATTTGCCCATCAGCGCCATGCCGGGGGCGAAGTTGGGACCGTGCGTCCCGTCCCGCTCCACGCCCATGTCGCCGGTATAGACGCCGGTTACCGCGCCCTCATCGTTGTAGATGAGACCCGCGACCGCGAAGCCCGGATAGATCTCGACGCCAAGCTCCTCCGCCTTGCCGGCCAGCCAGCGGCAGACATTGCCAAGAGAAACGATGTAGTTGCCGTGATTGCTCATCAGGGGCGGCATGAGGAAATTCGGCAGGCGGACCGAGCCGGCGGGGCCCAGAAGAAGGAAATGATCGTCGGTCACCGGCGTTTTGAAGGGATGATCCACCTCGTCACGCCAGCCCGGCAGCAATCGGTCGATGCCGATCGGATCGACAACCGCGCCCGACAGAATATGCGCGCCAACCTCGCCGCCCTTCTCCAGAACGACGACGGAAAGCTCGGGATTGACCTGTTTGAGGCGAATCGCCGCCGCCAGACCTGCCGGTCCGGCTCCGACGATCACCACGTCGAACTCCATGCTCTCGCGTTCCATATCGCTCATCAATCCCTCCGCATTGGCTTGCCGATACCTAGCTGGCTCCCGCGCTCCATAGCGCATCAGTCTGCGACGGGAAACCGGCAGAACACCGCCTCCGGCATTTTCCCTTGCCGCGTAAGGTCGCAGAAATTTACGTAAACGTAAACGTCAAAATTGTCGCTGACCGGGCGCTCCGTACGTCGCGTCCCGCCCTCGCCAACCTTTGCTGGCGCACAATTGAATATGCGCCGGGGCACGGATCGGCGATACTTGACGCATGCGCACCCGGGAATTGTCCTGCCTGCCGCCCGTTCGCCTGCCGAAGCCGCCCGGCAGGGGCTGGAAATTCGTGGTTTCGGCATTCGTTGCGGCGTTGCTCGCCGCCGCTCCGGGCTTTGCCGAGGAAGGCGATATGTGGCCTGCCGGACCCTACATGTTTTCGGACGAGCCCGGCCACTTCACGATCACCGCCGCCGGCGGCACGGGAACCCGCGACGATCCGATCGTTCTGATCGAGGAGTTCGTGTCGGCCACGCCGGCGACACTGACCATCCGCACCGCGATGCGTCGCATGCCACGCCTTCCCGGTGATGGCCAGCTCATGGTGCTGCATCTGCGCCTCGATATTCTCAACAACAGCGGCCATCCGTGGATCGAGTTCGAATTCGAGCTTCAGGAGATACCGGGGCGGCCAAGCGTCTTTGGCGATGGCCTTTCCTTCGACCAGCGCAACCGTTCGCCCGAGACAATCTCCTCCAGCGCATTCACCCGCTTCGATCGCTCATTCGAGCCATATGACAGGCTGCTTTTCTCCGGCGGGCAGGTAGACCCCCTGCATACGGTGTCCTTCCAGTTCGCGATCACCGATTTCACGCCGCGCTGGACATTCTATCTGGTGCAAGACCCGCGCATTCCCTCATCCTGACTTGAAAAAGGCCATCGATATGCCGATTGTGCCGGCATGAGCGCAGCCGCCCCCGATACCATCCCCGACATCCATGCCCTCCTCGCCTTCTATGCCGAGGCCGGGGTGGATGAAGCACTGGACGATGCCCCCATAAACCGCTTCGAGGAACGCGCCCCGCAGCCGGCCCAGCCTTCCCATCAGCATGAGGCGCGGCCCCAGGCACAGCGAAACGCTCCATCGCAACCGGCCGCACCACCGCCCGTCGCCCGCCCGGCTGCGCAGCCGGCGGCGGTACCGGACGGGCAGCAGATAGCGTTTGCCCGCGAGCTTGCCGCGAACGCTGCCACGCTGGACGAATTGCGCGAATGCATGGCCGGCTTCGACGGTTGCAATCTCAAGGCCACCGCCAAGAATCTGGTGTTTTCCGACGGCAATCCGGAAGCCGCTGTCATGTTAATTGGCGAAGCGCCGGGACGCGACGAGGATCTCGAAGGCAAGCCCTTCGTCGGCCGCTCCGGCCAGTTGCTCGACCGAATTCTGGACGCCATCGATCTGGACCGCAGCAAGGTCTACATCGCCAATGTGATTCCATGGCGGCCGCCGGGCAACCGTGCGCCAACCCCGCAGGAAACCGAGATCTGCCGCCCCTTCATCGAGCGGCAGATCGAGCTGGCCGGCCCGAAGGTGCTCGTTCATCTGGGCGGAGCTTCCGCCAAGACGCTGCTCAACACCACGGAAGGCATCCTGCGGCTGCGCGGCAACTGGCGTGTCTACACCGGTCCGTCCGGTGTCGAAATCCCGGCCATGCCAACGCTGCATCCGGCCTATCTGCTGCGCACGCCGGCGCACAAACGGCTTGCCTGGCGAGACTTCCTCGAAGTGAAAATGAAGCTGCGCGCGCTTTCCTGATGCGGGCGGGCTTGCCTCATCCCTGAGGGGGCGTGACCTTGCGCGCCCTTGCCCGCTCCAGCCCGAGCTGGCGCTCCCGGAATATGATGAACAGCCCGGCCGCCACGACGACCACACCGCCGGCAAGCATGTGGATGCCCGGCAGGTCGCTGAAGACCAGATAGCCGATGACGATGGCGAGGATGATCGAGGTGTATTCGAAGGGAGCGACCACCGAAATCTCGGCATGACGATAGGCAGCAGTCATGAAAAGCTGGGCAATGCCGCCGAAAATTCCGCTGGCGATCAACAATATCGCCTGATGAAGGTCGAGCGCCTCCCAGCCGAACGGCAAGGTGCCGAGGGAGATGATGCTTGCCATGAGCGAGAACCACAGCACGATGGTGGCGGTGCGCTCGCTGTCGACCAGATTGCGGACCAGAATGGCTGCCACCGCGGAGGTCGCAGCGCCAGTCAGCGCAGCCATCACCCCAAGAACCTGCTGGTCGTCCATGGCCGCCCCTGAGCGCAGCAGGGTAAGCTCAGGCCAGGAAATGATGACGACTCCGATCAGCCCTACGGCGACGGCGCCCCATCTGTAGATGCGGATGGGCTCCCCCAGAAACAGGGAGCTGAACACCACAACCATAAGCGGCTGCGCATAGTTCAGCGTGATCGCATCGGCCAACGGCAGCCGCGCCAGAGCAAAAAAGGTGAGCCCCATCGAACAGACGCCGACGAAACCCCGCGCCAGATGACCCAATGGCCTGCGGGTGGTGAAAGCCGTGCGCAACTCTCCCTTCCAGCCGAGGAAAAGCAGGATGGGCAGCATCGCAAAGAATGAGCGGAAGAAGACCACCTGCCCCGCCGGAAGCGCTCCGGCCGATTTGATCAGGGACGACATGGCCACGAAGATCACCACGGAAGTAATCTTCAGGCTGATTGCCGTAAGGGGTCTGCTGGAATGCTCAAGCGTTGGCGTATTCAATTGCCCTGCGTCCTCAGGCGATGTGAGAGTCTGATCCCCTGTCGTGGGCTTCCCGACGCAGGCGCCTATCATGTAAAGAACCCTTACCGGATTGTCTTGCGCCAAAGTGACGGCTCCGTCTGCCCATGAGAATCCGGTGGCGGAAGGAATGGAAAGCATATGCGTACAGATACCGGCCAGCTGTTCAGGCTCGAAGACTACCGGCCAAGCGACTATCTCATCCCGCAAATTCATCTCACGTTCCGGCTGGCACGCGACACGACGACCGTCGTTGCAGACCTGACCGTCGAACGCCGGGCCGGAACGGAGGCGTGCGCGCCGCTGGTGCTGGACGGAGACGGGCTGAAGCTGAAACGCATCGAGCTCGACGGATATGGCAATCCCGCCCATGAGGCGACATCCGGGAAACTCGTCCTGACGAACCTGCCGGAAGCACGCAGCTTTCGGCTGCTCATCGAGACCGAACTGGATCCGGATCGCAACAAGGCACTGATGGGGCTTTACCGCTCAAACGGCGTCTACTGCACCCAGTGCGAGCCGGAAGGCTTTCGCCGCATCACCTATTTCCTCGACAGGCCGGACATCCTGTCAGTCTACCATGTGCGCATCGAAGCCGCGAAGGCGGAGGCTCCTCTTCTGCTGTCCAACGGCAATCCGGTGGCGGGCGGGGAGCTTGGGGATGGCTGGCACTTCGCCGAATGGCACGATCCCCACCCCAAGCCTTCCTATCTGTTTGCGCTGGTGGCCGGCGATCTCGGCTGCCTGCGCGACAGCTTCACCACCATGAGCGGACGAACCGTGGAACTCGCCATCCATGTCGAGCACGGCAAGGAGAAGCTCGCGGCCTACGCCATGGATGCGCTGAAGCGCTCGATGAAATGGGACGAGGACGCGTTCGGACGCGAATACGACCTAGACGTGTTCAACATCGTTGCCGTCTCCGATTTCAACATGGGCGCGATGGAGAACAAGGGCCTCAACATCTTCAACGACAAATATGTGCTGGCCGACGAAGCGACCGCGACGGACACCGATTTCGCCAATATCGAGGCGATCATCGCGCATGAGTATTTCCATAATTGGACAGGCAATAGAATCACTTGCCGTGACTGGTTCCAGCTCTGCCTCAAGGAAGGACTGACCGTTTTCCGCGACCACGAGTTTTCGGCGGACCAGCGCTCGCGCGGAGTGAAGCGCATCGCGGAGGTGCGCACGCTGCGCGCGCTTCAGTTCCCGGAGGATCAGGGACCCCTCGCCCATCCGGTGCGTCCGCGCCGCTATCGCGAGATCAATAATTTCTACACGGCGACCGTCTACGAAAAGGGTTCGGAAGTGGTGCGCATGCTGCGCACAATCCTGGGGGCAGAGACCTTCCGCTCCGGCATGGAACTCTACTTCGAGCGTCACGACGGGCAAGCCTGTACCATCGAGGACTTCCTGAAAGTGTTCGAGGATGCGTCGGGACGCGATCTTTCGCAGTTCGGCCTCTGGTATAACCAGTCCGGAACGCCGAACCTGACCATCAAAGCGAGCTATGAGGCCGGCACTCTTACCCTCGACATAGAACAGTCCGTGCCGCCGACACCGTCGGAAAGCCGCAAACGCGCCATGCACATTCCGCTGGCTTTCGGTCTGATCGGCAGCGACGGCAAGGAAACCGGATTCACCGCGGCCGAAGGCGCAACGGTCGAAAACGGTGTCATCCATGTGCGCAAGCGCAGCCACAAGCTGCGCTTTCACGGTGTGCCCGAACGTCCGGTGCTGTCGCTCAACCGCGGCTTTTCCGCTCCGGTCACCCTTGCCATCGAGCAGCGTCCCGAGGACCTTGCCTTCCTGGTCGGCCATGACAGCGATCCGTTCGGACGCTGGCAGGCCTTCAACACGCTGCTGACCGATGCCCTGATTGCCGGGTATCGCCTTCTGCTGGGTGGAAAAGAGGCAAACTATCAGAAGGATATCGCGAAACTCGCAGGCAGGATCGCAACAGACGCAACCCTTGAGCCGGCCTATCGCGCGCTCGCGCTGACGCTGCCTTCGGAAGCCGACATCGCCCGCGACATCGGCAGGGATATCGACCCCGACGCCGTGCTCGCTGCCCGCAGCACGCTGTCCGCGTTCATTGCCGCAGCCAATCGCGAGCCGTTCGGGAAGCTTTACGAGGAGCTGGAGGATCGGGGGCCTTTCCGCCCCGATGCCGCCAGCGCGGGGCGTCGTGCCTTGCGCAACGTGGTGCTCGGCTACCTTGCCCGCCTCGAAGGCGGCGCCGACATCGCGGAACGGCACTACCGCACCGCCACCAATATGACGGACCTGATCGCCGGTCTGGGAACGCTGGCGCACGAACACGCCGGATCGCCCCGGACCGATGCAGCGCTTGCCGACTTCGCGGCCCGCCACGCAACGATGCCGCTTGCGATGGACAAATGGTTCCAGATCCAGTCGACCACCCCCGGCACGAAGGCACTGGAGACGGTGCGCGCCCTGATGCGGCATCCGGCGTTCCACATCGACAATCCCAACCGGGTCCGGGCGTTGCTCGGCACCTTTTCCACCGGCAACCAGACCGGCTTCCATCGGGCGGACGGAACTGCCTATGCTTTCTTTGCCGACGCTCTCCTGGAGATCGATGGCGGCAATCCGCAACTTTCGGCCCGGCTCGCCACGGCCTTCCGCTCATGGCGCTCGCTGGAGCCGGCACGGCAGGAAAAAGCACGGCAGGCCCTGGTTTCGATTGCCGGTGCAAACAGCGTTTCCGTCGATCTGCGTGACATCGTGGAGCGCTCCCTGGCCTGACAAAAATCGCCGTCCGGACATCTTTTTTCGCCGCGCCACTGGACAAGGCGAATCACGTTTGATTCTTTAGGGACGATTCGGATGTGTGGCGTAGCCGGATCTTCAAACGGGACATAGTGGGGAGTGCCATTTCATGGCGAAGGCGGACGCGTTCAGCGCGCCCGGTGGGATTTCTGTTGACCGGCGCCCGAGCGGCCTTGCCGGCAACGCGAAGCTCATCGCCCAGCCTGCCTACCAGAAGCTGGTGGCAGCCGAGCCCTTCCTGCGCCGCCTGATCCCGGTTCTGATCGTCATCTTCCTGCTGGTCGTCGCCGGTCTGCACTTCATCTCGCTCATGAACTGGCGCGACGATGTCGAGCGCAATGCCAGATCGGCGCTGGCGCTGGCTGCCGGCCAGCTCATCGAGGCCGACGTGGCAGCCAGCAGCCCGCAGGAACTTCTGGAGCAGGTGAGCCGCACCGCTGCCCTTTCCAGAGGCCATGTGCTTGCCTTCACCAACGAGAAATTCGTCGTTTCGGCCGTCACGCCGCGCTCCACCCGCTGGTACGGCCGGGCGCTGGACGAGATCGTCTCGGGCGGCCAGCCCCTGTTCCTGTTCGGCGAGAAGGCCGGCGTGATCCCGGTCAGGATCGGCGCGGACGACTGGTATGCCGCAATCGCCACCGATCGCGAGACCGGCCGCGCCGCTGCGGCGCTGATCCCGCAGGATGCGGTCTACGCCCAGTGGCGCAGGACCGTTTCGCTCAACGTCTCCCTGTTCGTGCTGACGGCCAGCGTCCTGATCGTCATCCTCTACGCCTATTTCAGCCAGGCGGCGCGCGCGCAGGCGGCGGACCGCGTCTATCTCGAAGGCCAGCAGCGCATCGACATGGCGCTGGTGCGCGGCCGCTGCGGCCTGTGGGACTGGGACATGGTGCGCGGCAAGATGTACTGGTCTCCGTCCATGTACGACATGCTCGGCTACGAGCCCTGCGACGCCATGCTCTCCTTCGGCGAGGTGGACCGCATCATCCACCCCGACGACGGCAATCTGTTCGAGATCGCCAACCGGGTGATGGCCCGCGAGATCGACCAGATCGACCGGGTGTTCCGCATGCGTCATGCCAGCGGCCTGTGGGTATGGATGCGCGTGCGCGCGCAGGTGGTCGATCCCGATGCCGCCGAGATACAGCTTATCGGCATCTCGATGGACGTGACGGAGCAGCGCCACCTTGCCCTGCGCTCGGAAGCGGCGGACCTGAGGCTGCGCACGGCGATCGAGAACATTACCGAGTCCTTCGTGCTGTGGGACGCCTCGGACCGGCTGGTGATGTGCAACTCCAAGTTCCAGCAGGACAACGGCCTGTCCGACGACGACGTGGTGCCGGGCGCACCGCGCGCCGTTCTGGAAGACCGCATGCAGGCTTTCGCCTCCGAGCGCCGGCTGGCCAACGCCAACGGTCCCCGTGGAGGCGTCACCTATGAGCGTCAGCTGGCGGACGGGCGCTGGCTTCAGGTCAACGAACTCAAGACCCGTGACGGAGGCACGGTGGCTGTCGGTTCCGACATCACCCAGATCCGGCAGCATCAGGACAAGCTGCTCGACAGCGAACGGCGGCTGATGGCAACCATCCACGACCTCAGCCTCGCCCGCCGCGCCGACGAACAGAAGGCGCAGGAGCTGGCCGAACTCAACCGCAAATACATGAAGGAGAAGGAACGCGCCGAGGCCGCCAACCAGGCCAAATCCGAATTCCTGGCCAACATGTCGCACGAGCTGCGCACGCCGCTCAACGCCATCATCGGCTTTTCCGAACTGATGTCGCAGAAGCTGTTCGGGCCGCTGGGCAGCGAACGCTACGAGGAATATGCCAACGATATCAATTCCAGCGGCACCTATCTCCTCGGCGTCATCAACGACATTCTCGACATGTCGAAGATCGAGGCCGGCCAATTCTCGATGGAGCGCGAGGAGATCGATCTCTGCCCGCTGATCCGCGAGACAGTGCGTGTGGTTTCGTTGCAGGCGGCCGAAAAGAACATCACGGTCGAGACCAACATCGCCGAAACGCTGAAGCTCTACGCCGACCGCAGGGCGATCAAGCAGATCGTGCTCAACCTCCTGTCCAACGCGGTGAAGTTCACCGGCAAGGGCGGACGCATCTCGGTGCGCGCCCGCAACGCTTCCGGCGCGATGATCCTGTCGTTCGAGGACAATGGCTGCGGCATTCCCAAACATGCGCTGAAGAAGCTCGGCCGGCCCTTCGAACAGGTGCAGAACCAGTTCTCCAAGAACCACACCGGCTCTGGGCTCGGCCTGGCCATTTCGCGTTCTCTGGCGGAATTGCACGGGGGGGCACTCAAGATCCGCTCGACCGAGGGCACCGGCACCATCGTGTCGATCCGGATTCCCTCATCCATAAAGAAGAGGCCGCTGAGCCAGCCGATCAAGGTCGCCGCCTGACTATTTCGCCTTTCCACGCAAGATGCGACCGAAGCAGCGGCGCACCCCGGCTTCCGTATCGATCAGCGCAGCCTCCAGCACCGAAAAATCGGGCATATCGGTCACGGCCAGAAGAAGGTCGGACAGACCGGGCGGCACATCGTCCCTGTCGAACGATCCCGTCAGGCAAAGCCGCGTGATCTGGGTGATGGCAGCATAGAGCGAATAAGCCCGAACCAGCTCCTCGCGCATGCCTGCATCCGCATAATCCGGCGCAAGTCCCGCCAGAACATCGGCTGTCGCGGTGGTGCCGGGCTTGCCGTTGAAGCTGCCGGTCAGGACCGCGACCTGCGCGATGAACTCGAGGTCGATCAGCCCGCCCGGAGCGAGCTTGATGTCCCACAGGTCGCGCGGCGGCTTCTCCTCCTCGATCAGCTTGCGCATGTCGGAAGCCTCGCGGCGCACCCTGGCCGCATCGCGCGGCTGGGCGAGGATGGCGGCGATCTCGCCGGCGATTTCGGTACAAAGTTCCCGGTCGCCCGCGACGGGGCGCGCGCGCGTCAGCGCCATCTGTTCCCACACCCACGCATCCTGCCGCTGATATTTGCGAAAGGCATCCATGTGGGTCGCGACCGGCCCCTTGTTGCCGGAGGGGCGCAGGCGCAGGTCCAGTTCGTAAAGCACGCCCTCGGCCGTGGGAGCCGACACCGCCGCGATCAGGCGCTGGGTCAGGCGGCTGTAGTAGTGGGCGGGCGCCAGAGGCTTTTCGCCGTCCGATTCATCCGCGTCCGGATCGTGGTCGTAGAGCAGGATGAGGTCGACATCCGAGCCGGCGGTCAATTCCTGGCTGCCCAGCTTGCCCATGCCGAGCAGGGCCACGCGCGCGCCGGGAATGCGGCCATGCCGGATTGCGAACCCGGCCGTCACGGCATCGAGCGCCGCACCTATGGTAAGGTCGGCAAGATGCGAGAAGGCCCTGCCCGCCTTGCGCGCATCGATGGAGCCGGCCAGCAGGCGCACGCCGATGAGGAATTTCTGCTCGGCCGCGAAGATGCGCAGCCGGTCCAGAACCTCCTCATAGGGCCGGTCGCCTTCGAGGAAGGCCGAAAGCCGGGCCTCCAGATAGGCCCGATCCGGCAATTCGCTGAGCAAGGCAGGGTCGAGCAGCCCGTCGAAGACGTGCGGACGGCGCGTGATGACGGCGGCCAGCCGGGGGGCCGCCCCCATGATGGTCGCCATCAGGCGCAGCAATGCGGTATTGGATTGCAGCAGGGAAAAGAGCTGGACGCCAGCAGGCAGGCCCGACAGGAATTCGTCGAAGCGCATCAGCGCCTCGTCGGCGCGGCGGGTCTTGCCGAAGGCTTCGAGCAGCGCCGGGGTCAGTTCCGTAAGCCGCTCGCGCGCTTCTGCCGAACGCGTCGCCCGATAGCGGCCGAAATGCCAGGCGCGGATGACCCGGCAGATGTCGCTCGGGCGCTGGAAACCGAGATTGTGCAGCGTCTGCAAAGTGTCGGGGTCATCGACATCGCCGGTGAAGACCAGATTGCCCATGCCGGCCGAAAGCTCGGGCGCCGCCTCGAACAGGGCCGCATAGTGGCCTTCCACCTCCACCAGCGATTCGCGGATGGCTTTTGAAAAAGCATCCGCATCGGCGAAGCCGAGCAGATGCGCGATGCGTTCCAGCCCTTCGTCGTCTTCCGGCAGAATGTGGGTCTGCTCGTCGGCGACCATCTGCACGGCATGTTCGACACGGCGCAGGAACCAGTACTGGCGGATGAGCGCGTCGCGTGCCTCGGCCGTGATCCAGCCATTTCCGGCAAGCTGGCCAAGCATTTCCACCGTCTCGCGGCCGCGAAGCTCGGGGAAGCGGCCACCGGCGATGAGCTGCTGGGTCTGGACGAAGAACTCGATCTCGCGGATGCCGCCCCGGCCAAGCTTGACGTTGTGCCCCTTTACCGCGATCTCGCCATGCCCCTTGTGGGCATGGATCTGGCGCTTGATGGAATGGACGTCGGCAATGGCCGCATAGTCCATATATTTGCGCCAGACATAAGGACGCAGTTCCTTCAGGAAGGCATCACCCGCCTCGATGTCGCCCGCCAGCGGCCGGGCCTTGATCATGGCGGCACGCTCCCAGTTCTGGCCGCGTGCCTCATAGTAGTTCAGGGCCGCCCCTACGGGGATAGCCAGCGGGGTCGAGCCGGGGTCCGGACGCAGGCGCAAATCGGTGCGGAATACATAACCATGCTCGGTGCGGTCCTGCATGATGCGTACCAGCCGGCGGGCAAGGCGCGAAAAGACGTCCGTCGCCTCCATCGGATCGCCCGACACGGCCCTGGGATCGAAGAAGAGAATGAGATCGATGTCCGACGAGAAATTGAGCTCGTACGCACCGAGCTTTCCCATGCCAAGCACGATCAACCCGCTGTCACGGGCTGGATCTCCGGGATGCGGCAGATTGAGCTTGCCCTGCCGCGCGAGGTCGGCCAGCAGGAAAGCGGTGGCGGCACGAACGCAGGCTTCGGCCAACAGGCTCAGGCGCCGGACGGTCGCCTGCGTATCCGCCTCGCCCGCCAGATCGGCGAGAGCGATGAGGAAATGCGCTTCCGTCTTGAGCAGCCGCAGCCGCTTCATCAGTTCGGCTTCGGAAACGCCGTCACCTTTCCAGCTGACATCGATTTCGGAACCAATCGCATCGAGCCGTTCCGCGACGGTCCCGTCGAAGAGCGCATCGAGCATTTGCGGACGGCGGCGCGCCAGATCGCGCAGGAAGGGCGACAGATCGAAGACTGCGGCAAGGAAGCGGCGGGCATCGCTGTCCTTGGCAAGCAGTTTCGCCACCCGCGGCAACTCCCGCTCCGATGCACTGTCGGCGATGTCGGCAAGCACGGAATCCGCATGGCCCGCATCGAGCGGCCGGAGTTGAAATGCGGGCCGCAGCAGCCACCCGGTTACGGCGCGTTCCGCCGCGATGCTTGAAGCCATAGGGGTCAGGACCTGTCCTTGTCGGGAAACACCATGACCACGGATAATCCGGGATCGGCGGGCAAAAGATCAAGCCTGCCGCCGTGAAATTTCATCACCGCGCCGGCGAGGCTGAGACCAAGCCCCGAACCCGGTTGCGAACGGCTCTTTTCCAGCCGCACGAAACGCTCGGTGGCGCGGGCGCGATCCTGCTCGTCGGGAATGCCGTGGCCGTTATCGGTCACGGACAGGCGGATTTCCGCACCCTCCCGCTCCAGCCGGACACGCACGCGCGGCTCACCGGTCGCATCCGCCGAATATTTGATGGCGTTGTCGACGATGTTGGACAGCGCCTGTCCGATGAGTTCGCGATTGCCGTCGATGATCACCGATTGCGAGGGTTCCGCCTCCAGCACGACGCCGCTGTCTTCTGCCAGAGGTTCGTACAGTTCGACAACGTCGCGGACGGCCTCCGCAAGATCGACCCCGGCCATGCTCTCGGCCGAGTAGCCCGCCTCCAGCCGGGAAATCATCAAAATCGCGTTGAAGGTTTTGATGAGCTGATCCGATTCGGCAATGGTGGCTTCGAGCGCGGCACGGTAGTCGGCGGTTTTATGCTTTCCGGCCAGCGTCGCCTCGGCGCGGTTGCGGATGCGCGTCAGCGGCGTCTTGAGGTCGTGGGCAATGTTGTCGGAAACCTGCTTGAGCCCCTCGTTCAGCGTGTCGATGCGCGCCAGCATGGCGTTGAGGTTTTCCGAAAGACGATCGAACTCGTCGCCAGCACCGGTCGTTGGCAGGCGGCCGGACAGATCGCCCCCCATGATGCGGCGGCTGGCCGCGGAAATGGCGTCTATGCGCTTCAGCGCGGCCCGACCGACGAAGAACCAGATGACAATGCCGCCCAGCCCCATCATGCCCAGCGCCAGCATCAGCGAACGGTTGACCACCTCGCGTAACCGCTGCGGCTCGCCCATATCGCGCCCCACCAGCAGGATCATCTGATTTGGAAGACGCAGGACCAGCGCCAGCGCGTCATGCCTGCGCAGTTGCGTGCGCTGCGTCTCGTTCTGCGCGCCCTCGCTCCGCTGACGCTCGGCCTCGCTCTCGCCATAGCGGCGATAGTAGAAGGGTCGCGTCGTCCAGCCCTCTGTCTCCAGCACGCCAGGTTCGAGGCTTTCCACATTTCCTGTAAGAATCTGGCCATTGATATCTGCAAGCAGGTAGAGATTGGCTCCCGGCTGGCGGGAGCGCTGCTCGACCACGCGCACCAGCGTGGGCAGCCCGCCACGCTGGTAGGCGCGCCCAAGGCTGAGAACCTCATCGTTGATCGTTTCCTGTGTCTGCGTCGCCAGCATGCGCAGGGAAAGCGAGGTCATGTAGAAGACCAGAAGGATGGCGCACAATGCAAACAAGAGCATAAAGAGCGCAGACAGCCGCGCCGCCGTCGTCTTCATGATCGGTGGCAGGGAAAGCGCCATCGGCACTCAGCCGTGCCTGAGCATGTAGCCGGCCCCGCGCACCGT
Source organism: Aquamicrobium defluvii (assembly GCF_004363725.1). Taxonomy (GTDB): domain Bacteria; phylum Pseudomonadota; class Alphaproteobacteria; order Rhizobiales; family Rhizobiaceae; genus Mesorhizobium; species Mesorhizobium defluvii. The sequence goes on from NZ_SNZF01000005.1 coordinate 33,853, forward strand.
GTGCAGGATCGCCTTGTCGAAACCCTTCTCGATCTTGCCGCGCAGACGCGAGACATGCACGTCGATGACATTGGTCTGCGGATCGAAATGATAATCCCAGACATTTTCAAGCAGCATGGTGCGGGTGACCACCTGCCCGGCGTGCCGCATGAGATATTCGAGCAGGCGAAACTCGCGCGGCTGCAAGGTGATTTCCTGGCCGGCGCGTTTCACCGAATGGGACAAACGATCAAGCTCGAGATCGCCGACACGGTAGACGGTCTCGCTTTCGCGGCTGCCGGCACGCCGGTTCAGCACCTCGATGCGAGCCAGAAGCTCCGAGAAGGCATAGGGTTTGGTGAGATAATCGTCGCCGCCGGCGCGCAGGCCGGTCACACGGTCGTCAACCTCGCCCAAAGCCGAAAGGATAAGGACGGGCGTCGTATTGCCACGCGAACGCAGGCTGGCAATGACCGAAAGACCGTCACGGCGCGGCAACATGCGGTCCACCACCATGACATCGTAGTCGCCCGCATCGGCAAGCGCGAAGCCGGTTTCGCCGTCGCCGGCTACATGGGCAGTGTGGCCGGCCTCGGAAAAGGCTTTTTCCAGATAGTCCGCAGCCTCGCGGTCATCTTCAATGACAAGAATCTTCATCGCATCACTATAGGTGATTCCGGCAACCGCGCCTGAATGTAAAAGAATGAAGCCGGCCGCCTTCACAGAGCGGCGGCCGGCTTGTTCCATCAACCCTGATTTATAGGCAGGGCCACGAAGCGGTTCGCGGAGTCACGGCTGATCTGGACCAGAACCGACTTGCGGCCGGCCTTGGCGGCCTTGTCCATGGCGTCGGTAACGTCCTTGACGCTGGCCACCTCCTCGGAGTTCACGGCCGTGATGACATCGCCCGTCTGGATGCCGCGATCGGCGGCATCGCTATCGGGATCGACACCCGTGACCACGAGGCCCTTGCCATCATCCGCCGTGGTGACGGTCAATCCCAGATCGGTCAGCGTATCGGTGGACGAAGGCGCGGAATCGCCGGGGGCGGCAGATGCCTGCGTGCTGCTGCCGGGCAGCTTGCCGAGTTCGACCTTGACGCTCTCGGACTTTCCACCCCGCCACACGGTCATATCCACCGTAGTACCCGGAGCATAGCCTGCGATGACACGCGCCAGATCGCGGGAAGACGAAATGTCCTTGCCATCCACCTGCATGATCACGTCGCCGGATACGATGCCCGCCTTTTTGGCCGGGCTCTCGTCCTGCGTATTGGCGACGATGGCGCCCTTGTCCGCCTTCAGGCCGAGCGATTCGGCGATTTCCTTCGTCACCGGCTGGATTTCAACGCCGAGCCAGCCACGAGCGACCGAGCCATCCCGGATAAGCCCCTCGACCACCTGCTTGGCCGTGGAAGCGGGAATGGCGAAGGCGATGCCGACATTGCCGCCGGAGGGGGAGAAGATGGCGGTATTGATGCCCACGACCTGACCGTTGAGGTCGAATGCCGGGCCACCGGAATTGCCGCGATTGACGGCGGCATCGATCTGGATGAAGTCGTCATAGGGACCGGCACCGATGTCGCGGCCGCGTGCCGAAACGATGCCGGCGGTAACCGTACCGCCGAGGCCGAACGGATTGCCGACGGCGACCACCCAGTCACCGACGCGCACCTTCGCGTCATCGGCGAAATCCACATAGGTGAATTTGGTGCCGCTATCGACTTTCAGCACCGCGAGATCGGTGCGCTCGTCCTTGCCGACAAGCCTGGCGTCCAGTTCCTTGCCGTCATTGGTGACGATGGTGAACTCCGTGCCATTATCGACAACGTGGTTGTTGGTCACCACATAGCCGTCCTCGGAGATGAAGAAGCCGGACCCCTGCGCCACGGGACGCGGCCTGGCTGGGCCACGGCGCTCGGCGCGCGGACCGCCATTGCGGTCTTCGAAGCCACGGAATTCGCGGAAGAAGCGGCGCATGGGGTGATCGGGGGGAAGATTGCCGAAGCCTTCGTCGGGAAAGCCGAAGCCAGGGGCGCCGTCCGCCGTCTGGTCAACCCTGGCCTTGACGCGAACGCTGACGACTGCCGGCGTCACATTGGACACCACATCGGCGAAACTGGGAACCTGCGGGGCTTCGACGCGAACGGCCTCGGCCAGCACCGGCACGGTGCCTGCGGTTATTCCCGTGAAACCGACGGCGCCGGCAATGGCGAGCGAGGCGGCGGCAGCGGCAAGCCCCCTGCTCCGGCGGGAAACGATTCTGGAGGTGCTGGTCATCGATCTCGATCCTTCTTGCACGGAATGTCTCATGAACATCATCGCAGGCAGAGATAGGACGCCGGACCTTACTGCGCCATTTCCGGTTGATGAAACTTTGTTAATGTTGAGAAGTCTGGTCGCGTTTCAACAGCTCGTCGAGAGCAGCACGCTCTTCGTCCGTCAGCTTCGCGACCTCGGCCGGACGTTTGCGCCTCGATGCAAGGAAAACGAAGGCCCCTCCGGCCAGAAGCAACACAAAAGGCGCGCTCCACAGCAACACGGTCCGCGCATTGAGACGCGGCTTCAGCAGTACGAACTCACCGTAGCGGGAAACGACGAAGTCGATGACCTGCTGGTCGGTGTCGCCGGCTTCGATGCGCTCGCGCACAAGCACGCGCAGGTCTCGGGCCAGATCGGCGTCGGAATCGTCTATGGACTGGTTCTGGCACACGAGGCAGCGCAGACCGGCAGAGATGCCGCGCGCGCGCTGTTCCAGCGCCGGGTCGTCCAGCACTTCATCGGGCGTTACCGCACGCGCAGCCGGCGCGGCAAACAAACCGATGCACAGCAACGCGAGGGCAAGGCGGCGAATCATGCGGCCTCCACGGCAGGTTTCACCGCGCCCTTCCTAGAACGGCGCGCCGGCGCACCGACTCTCAACCGCCGGTCGAGCAATGAAAGGGTGCCGCCCGCCATCATCACCAGACCGCCTCCCCAGATCAGTGTCACGAACGGCTTCCACCACAGGCGCACGACAAGCCCGCTCTCCGTCGTCTCGCCGATGGAGATGTAAAGCTGGCTGAAGCCCAGCGTGGCGATGCCCGCTTCGGTGGTGTTCATCTGGCGCACGGGGTAGAAGCGGCGCGAGGACCAGATTTCGCGCCTGACCTCGCCGGCAGGACCGAGCAATGAGAAATGCGCGCGCTCGTCGTTGTAGTTCGGCCCCTGAACGGGCACCACATTATCGAAACGCACCCGCTTGCCGGAAAGTTCGGTGATCTGCTCCGGCTTCATCGTCAGCACGCTTTCGGTGCCGAAGCAGATTGCGCCTACCAGACCCAGAACGGTCAGGCCGAGACCGAGATGTGCAAGCGCCGTACCGAAAACCGAGCGCGGCAGGCCGATGAAGCGCCGCCAGGCGACGGATGGCTCCACATTGCCGAGGCCCGCCTTGACCGCAAGGTCCGTCAGCGCGCCGATCATCAGCCAGATGGCGAGCCCAACCCCGAGGGCGGCGATTGCAGACGACCCGTCGATCAGGAAGGCCGTCACCAGCACAGCCGCAAGCGCGGCGGCGAAGGCGAACATCAGCCGCTGGGCGGCGGCCAGCGCATCGCCGCGCTTCCATGCCAGCAGCGGTCCGAAAGGCACGAGGACGAGCAGCGGCACCATCAGCGGAATGAAGGTGAGATTGAAGAAGGGAGGCCCGACCGAAATCTTGTCGCCGGAAAGCGCCTCGACGAGCAGAGGATAGAGCGTACCGATAAAAACCGTCGCGGTTGCGGTCGTCAGGAACAGGTTGTTCAACACCAGCGCGCCTTCGCGCGAGATCGGCTGGAACAGGCCGCCCTGCGTCAACGATGAGGCACGCAACGCAAACAGCGCCAGCGAGCCGCCGATGAACAGCATGAGAATGCACAGGATGAAGACGCCGCGCGACGGGTCGGCGGCGAAGGCGTGAACGGAGGTGAGAACCCCCGAGCGTACGAGGAAGGTGCCGAGCAGCGACAGCGAGAAGGTGAGGATCGCCAGAAGCAGCGTCCATATTTTCAGCGCCGACCGCTTTTCCATGACAATGGCCGAATGCAGCAACGCGGTGCCCGCCAGCCAGGGCATGAAGGAGGCGTTTTCCACCGGATCCCAGAACCAGAAGCCGCCCCAGCCCAGTTCATAATAGGCCCAGTACGATCCCATGGCGATGCCGCCAGTCAGGAACACCCACGCAACCAGCGTCCATGGCCGCACCCAGCGCGCCCATGCCGCATCGATGCGGCCCTCGATCAGCGCGGCGACGGAAAAGGCAAAAGAAACCGAAAAGCCGACATAGCCGAGGTAAAGCAGCGGCGGGTGGATGGCGAGTCCGATATCCTGAAGGATCGGGTTGAGGTCCCTGCCCTCGACCGGCGCGGGAGAAAGGCGCGTGAACGGATTCGAGGTGATCAGGATGAAGAGGAAGAAGGCCACACCGACCGAACCTTGCACGGCCAGAACGGTCGCCCTCAGCGTTGTCGGCAGATTTCTGCCGAAGATGGCCACAAGCGCCCCGAAGAACGTCAGGATGAAAACCCATAAAAGCATGGAGCCTTCGTGGTTTCCCCATACGCCGGTGATCTTGTAGAGCATCGGTTTCAGAGAGTGGGAATTCTCCCACACATTCTGAAGCGAAAAGTCCGAGCGGGCGTAGGCCATGGTCAATATGGCAAAGGACAATGCCGTGAAGACGAAACCGGCCAGTGTGACAGGTCCGGCCACAGCCATCATGCGCTCGTCGCGAAGACGCGCGCCGATCAGCGGAACCGTCATCTGCACCAGCCCCAGGGCCAGGGCCAGAACGAGAGCGAAGTGACCGATCTCAACCATGGCGATGCCTATTCATTGTGTTGCCAGAGACCCTTTTCCTTCAGGCTGTCCGCAACCTCCCGGGGCATGTAGTTCTCGTCGTGTTTGGCCAGTACGCTGTCTGCGACAAAGCCGCCGTCCGGGCCGAAAGAGCCTTCGGTGATAACGCCCTGCTCCTCGCGAAACAGATCCGGCAGGATGCCTTTGTAGGTAACCTTCACGGTTTCGGCCGTATCTGTCACCGCGAAAGTGACGGTCGCGTCCTGCCCGCGAAGAATGGAGCCCTTTTCCACGATACCGCCGAGACGGATGCGCTGGCCGGGTTGCACATCGGCAGAGACAAGATCTCCGGGCATGTAGAAGTAGGACGCCTTCTGGCCCAGCGCGACGAAGGTCAACCCTGTCGCTGCTCCCAGAAAGGCCAATCCTCCGAAAATGACAGCTAGCCGTTTCTGCTTGCGGGTCATTGAACCTGTTCCGTCATTTTGAGGCCATTCGATGCAGCGAAAGCGATGACTGCCTTGGCCTGCTCGGTGTCCGCCCCGAGAGCCTCGACTGCCCGGGCAAGCACATCGCGGGCCTTGTTTGCATCGCCCAGAACCAGATGCGAGCGGATGAGCTGCTTCCAGCCCTCACCGTCTTGCGGATTTTCGCGAAGGCGCTCGTCCAGCCGCTCGACCATGCCGGCGATCATTTCGGCGCGATCCTGCTCCGACATCGCAGTGGCCGCCTCGACCTCTTCCTGTCCGGGTCCGGGGCCGCGTTCAGCCATCTCCAGCCCGGCCTGCGCCAGCGCCTGCCCGGCCGCGCCGCGCCATGGCGAACCTTCCGGGAGAGAGTCGCGCATGCGCTTCCAGCTTGCAACCGCATCTTCCATTCGCCCGTCCTGGGCGGATGCCATGGCGAGGAAGAATTGCGACCTTGCATCGGAGGGATCATGTTCCAGAGCCGCCAGAAAAGCCGCTCGTGCATCCCCTGCGATTCGACCGCCCGCGGCATTGACCAGCGCCTCGCCGAGGCCGGACTGCCGGTCCGCATTCGAGCCAAGCAGCCTGATGGCATTGTCATAGGCTCGCGCCGAATCCGAAAAACGCTGCATGCGCATATAGATAGGCGCCAGAACTTCCCAGCCCCTGCCGTCGGACGGGTTGGCGGCAAGATGCGATTCGGCGCGGGCGACTAGTTCGTCGACTGTGCTGTCCGCCGGGTTCCTGGCAAGCCGTTCGCTGAGCGGTTGCGATGGAATGTCGGGAGAGCCGAGGCGGGCATACACAGCCCAGCTGACGAGCGGCACGGCAAGGACCGCGATCACCGGGATGAGACGCAGGCCGAAGGACCGTTCGCCGCCCGCCTGCTCCTGGCGCGCAGCGGAAAGGCGCAGAATCCGCCTCCCGATCTCGGCGCGGGCCTGCTCGGCTTCGGAGGGCTGGATCAGTCCGCGGTCGAGATCGCGATCGAGCTCGGACAGCTGATCGCGATAGACCTCAAGATCGTGCGCCGTATCCGAAGATTCGGATTTGGGTCGCGCCGCGAGAGGCAGCAGAACCGCCAGACTCGCGCCCAATGTCAAGACAGCGGCAATCACCCAGAACAACATGCTGTCTAAATAGCCTCGGGGCCATGCGCTGCCAACATGGCGGACCTGCGACCCTTTGACGATTCTTCGTGAAGAAGCGTTGAGGAAAGGGACGCAAAATGCGCGTCAGGTGAGCGGAGTCCAGCTCCCATCCGCATTCCGGCAGGCCGTTCCACGGGCGCTCACGCCGGCGCCTCCGGCGTAGACGGTATGCGTATACTGACGGCAGTCCTGAGAGCCGACGCGATAAGGCTGCGCTGCGACAACTTCGCCGTATCGACCGGATTGGCTGCCACGCCAAACCACCGGCTGCCCGCTCGGTGTGTATTCCAGCGCCTTGTATTCAGCTTCCAGCCCGCTGCGTCGTTCGCTGCCGGAGAGGCCGGAACCGATGGAGCCGCTGACGAGGCCCCCGCCCATGGCGGATATAACCGTTGAAGACACCGGGCCCGATTGCCCACCGCCGCCCGTCGCGCCCCTGCCCATACCGGTCGTGCCGCAGCCCGCCAGCATCAGAGACCCAGCCACCAGAACCAGACGAACGTTCATTTCATCACCTGCACGCCAGAGCATCGAACCCACAATGAAATCCGGCGCCCACACAAAAAGCCGTCTTGCCGAAATTTTCGCATATAGCCGCCGCTAACATGTTCAGTTTGGCCAAATTCAGGTCGTTTGCCCCCGCGCCTGTCATTCGATCCTCCGCAACTGGACAATCGCTTTCAGGCCGCCAAGCCCGCCTCGCTCCAGACGCAGCTTTCCCCCATATTCATTGACCAGATCGGTGACTATTGCCAGCCCAAGGCCCGTCCCCGGCTTGCTTTCGTCCAGCCGTCGTCCGCGTTTCAAGGCATCGCGTGCCTTGTCCTCGGGAATACCGGGGCCATCGTCCTCGATCCATATCTCGAAGCTGTCCGGCTCCCCCTCGGCTCCAGGTACAGGCGCTACAGATATGGATACTTTGCTGCGAGCCCATTTCATCGCGTTCTCGAGCAGGTTGCCGAGCATTTCCTCAAGGTCCTCGCGCTCGCCGGCGAATACGATGTCATCCTCAGGCAGATCAACCGACAGTTTTGTGTTCGGATTCAGTTTGCCGATCACCCTCGCCAGCCGCTCGACCAGCGGTTTGACGGGCGTGCGATAAACCACGCTGTCGCGCTGTGCCGCCACGCGCGCGCGCTGAAGATAGTGTTCGACCTGCTGCTGCATGGAAGCCGCCTGCTCGGCGATCAGCTTTCCCTTCGCTCCGCCCAGAGCGCGTCCTTCATTGAGCAGGACGGCAAGCGGCGTCTTGAGCGAATGGGCAAGATTTCCAACCTGCGTGCGCGAGCGCTCGACAATGCGGCGGTTGTTTTCAATGAGCGCGTTGGTTTCGTTCGCAAGCGGCTCGATTTCGGCGGGAAAACGTCCGTCCAGCCGCTGCGCCGTTCCTTCGCGCACCATGGCGAGCGCGTCTCGCACACGCCGCAACGGCTGGAGTCCGTACAGAATGGCGATGGCGTTGATGGCGATCATGCCGAAGCCGAACAGCGAGAGATAAATGAGCAGGCTACGCTGGAATGCCGCGATTTCCTCTTCCAGCTCGCTCTCGTTACCCATCACGCGGAAGCGGGCGATCTGGTTTCCGGTATCGAGCACGAATTCGCTTTCGAAGACCGCAAGATGTTCCCCGGCAAGGCCGTCGGCAACGTAGCTGCGCTGGAATTCGGTGTTGAAGGGCACGGCGGTGATGCTCGGTGACGGAATCGCTCCTGTCATGGAGGAAGAGCGCAATCCCCCCGTCACCCCCGCAGAGGCAGGCTCCACCGACCAGTACCAGCCGGATCGCGGTTCGGAAAAGCGCAGATCGCCGAGATCGGGCGCACCCGTAAGCCTGCCGTCCTCGGAAACGCCGACCGAGCCGATGAGGTTGAACAGATGTGCCGAAAGCAGGCTGTCGAAGCCGCGTTCGCTCGCCTGCCTGTAAAGGGTGGTGATCAGGGTGAAGACGACGACCTGCGCCAATATGGCCCACATGGTCGAGAAGGCGATGACGCGAAATGTCAGCGACCGGGGCCATAGCCGCACCCTGCCGATCCTGCCAGGCTTTCTGGCGGGTCGGGATGCAGGAAGTGCGGAAAGCTTCTGCGAGTTCAAGCCTCCGGCTCACGAATGCGATAACCCATGCCGCGCACGGTTTCGATCAGGTCGATCCCGAGCTTCTTGCGCAGACGTCCCACGAACACCTCGATCGTGTTGGAATCGCGGTCGAAATCCTGATCGTAGAGATGCTCCACAAGTTCGGTGCGCGAGACGACCTCGCCCATGTGATGCATGAGATAGGCAAGAAGCCGGAACTCAAGCGACGTAAGCTTGAGCGGCACCCCCTCGACATCCGCCTTGGAAGATTTCGTATCGAGGCGAAGCGGGCCGCAAACGAGTTCCGACGAGGCGTGCCCCGCCGCGCGACGGATGAGCGCGCGCAGCCGTGCCAGAACCTCCTCGATGTGGAACGGTTTGGCGACATAGTCATCGGCGCCGGCATCTATGCCGGCCACCTTGTCGCTCCAGCGATCGCGGGCGGTCAGCATAAGCACGGGCATCTTGCGTCCGTCGCGCCGCCAGCGTTCGACCACGCTGATGCCGTCCATCTGCGGCAGGCCGATGTCCAGAACCACGGCGTCGTAAGGTTCGGTATCGCCAAGGAAATGGCCTTCCTCGCCGTCATAGGCCTTGTCGACCACATATCCGGCATCGACCAGGGCATCGGAAATCTGCCTGTTGAGATCCTTGTCATCCTCGACGACGAGCACACGCATGAAAACGATCCTGCCGGTGTAGCGGCCAGTCGGCCCGGTTACTGTCAGATATAGAGCGATTCCGATGCCATTGAAACGAGACGCGAATCAGCCCTTCGGCACCACGATCTCGGTTCGGCGCGGCCGCTCGCCATCCCTGCCGGGAACCAGAACGACGATGACGCAAACCGCCTGCCCCCCCCTGTTGGCTTCGGAGGCCTTGGCAAGCGTTCCACCGTTCTGCGCGGCAACCTGTTGCCCGATCGAGTAGCAATCGGCAGCGGCGGCGGGCGGCGCAAGCAGCGCACAGGCGCAAAGCGCCAGCATTGTCGACCGGATGGTGTTTCGAAGCTTTTCCATGTTCGCCGTTCTAACCTGCCATGGCTGAACGTGAAATGAATGCTGAATGCATCGCGCATATCCCCCCAACAGGCATTTGCACACAAGAACCAAGCCTCGCCGGAGGCATCACCCGGCAATCCTAGCCTATCCTGTCCTTTGCAGACAACCTGCCAAGAATGGCAATCAGGCCAGATATGGCACTGACACTCTGCAACAGCGTATCGGTGATCAGCGCACCGTCAGCCGCATCGATAGGAAGGCCCGTCACGCCGGCCGCCCCGGTTGCGACCGTTATGATCGAAGCCCAGATGGTTCTGGAAAAATACCAGGGTTTGGTTGCCGTCATTGCGTGTTCCTTTCATGTATCTGATTCAAATGAGGGTCAGCCGCGATGTGCGGGGCAGCCCCCAACCGGTCGGCCCGCCCAGCTGGCGCACCGTCAGCTCGATGGTTGCAGGCAGCGTTCCGAAGTCCGAGGCGATGAGAGCCTGCGGATACAGCCAGCCTTGTTCGGCTACCGTTTCGGTACGCACCAGATTTCCGGTCAGATCGGCAATCTCGATCCGGTATTCCTCACGCTCCTCACCCAACGGAATATCGGGGACCTCCCAGCTGTCCGCATCCAGGCGGCCACGGCGAATCCATGACAGCAGTACACCGCCTCCCGCGCGCCTCGCTTTCAGATGCACGGGGGAAAGCGGAAGCTGGGATCGCAATCCACCGACATGCCGCTCCGTGATGAAGTGGAGATCGGAGATATCCATCGCAGTGGGGCCGACCTGCCAGTTGAGCTCAAGGCCGGTTTCACCTGCCTGAAGGCCAGCCGGAACCACTGCCTCATCGAGAATCACGAAATCGGATTCGGCCGGCGCGCCGATTGCCATGGCGTCGCCGGTTCCCAACTGGCCCCGAAGCAGCGAGGACAGGCGCCAGGTTTGAGAAGCTACCTGCTCCGCCTGCCTGAATTGCAGGACCTCCCAGATACCGGAAGCCGACCTGACAGCTGCCAGGTTGGCTCCATTGAGCACCTGAAGCAGACTTGCGCTTTGCACATCGGCGTCGAACAATTCGACCATGACAGAGTTGCCGTGCACGAGCCGGCCTTCAAGTCCTGGTGGCAGGGGTTCAAGCAGGCGTCCGAGTGAAGCGGACCTTGGGACAAGTTGCCGGTAGGCGAAGCCTTCACCTTCGGGCGAGGCGAATACTGTCTGGCTGCGCCAGGGCTTTTGCCAGACGGCGACGCGAAACTGTTCCGTTCCACCAGTTCCACCAACCCCCGCGGGCAGATCGAGAAACAGCACGTGGGGCTGGCCCGCGACAATGGATACCTGCTGTGCAACAGGCAACACCGCTTCCCGCCAGGGGGAAGGCACGGTGGCGAAAATCTGGCGCGCTTCCACCCTGCGGACAATGCCATCCTCAATGCCGGTTACGAGATAGTCCGATGCGGAACCGGACGATGGCAATCGCACGACCGCGCCCGGTACGACATCGGCATTCGGCTGTGGAACCGCAAAAGACACGGTTTCGCGCTGGTACCAGACGCGCTTGAGCCAATCATCCAGCAACGCTCCCGCCTGTCCCGCCTCCAATACACCGGGAAAATAGATCGTCTGCTGCCTGCTGCCGGGTACACCGCTTCGCGAACGCCTGACTGTAGCCGCCTGATAGTCGTTCGCAGGATCGACAAAACTGAGCAATGCTTCGGCGGGCAATTCGTGGTCGGGATTGCGAACCGCCTCTAGCGTCGCCATGCGATCGTCGACGACAAGCTCATCGATTGAAAGTGCCGGGCTTCTCCCGGCACCTGCCCGCTCGATGGTCAGCTTTCCGCCGGCTTCATGTGCACTCAGATCGAACAGGTCGGCCAGCGGTTCAAGCGCCGCACGCGCTGTCGTCGGGTCGGCGATGACATAGCCGTTCACGCAACCGTCGACCTCGCCGACAATCGCGTCATGATAGCCGTGGTCGTGCAGGATCGCGGCTACCAGGGCGGCAACGTCGGGATTGCTCAATCGCCCGTTCAGCCAATGACCCCGGCTCCAGTGCTCGCCATCCGACCAAAGGTCAGTCCGTTGCGGAAAAGCGGGGAACGGACGCGCGTCCCAAGCCCAAAGATAGCTTCTCTCATGGTCGACCATCCGCCCGCCATAGACGGGCGATGTCGGATTTCCCGTTTCGTCAAAGTCCCCGAACGACGGGTCCCAGTGAGACATGTGAGCCTCCAGAAACCGGCTCTGCGCCAGATCGGAGCGTCCCTTGTTCGAGAACCAGGGCGTGGAGCTTTCAGCAGACTTCGGATCCGGGAACGCATTGGGCTGGTTTGGCCCCTTGTCGACAGCGGGACAGCCGAGTTCCGTAAACCAGATCGGCTTGCTTTTGGGCGTCCAGGCAGTCGGCAGCGGCTTTTCGACCCCGCCCACGCGGTCGTAATGCGGACTGGACCACCAGGACAGGATGTCCTTGTAGCGAAACACCCATGGCTTGCCATGCGCGCCGTCGGCGATCGGCTCTCGCGCACGCGCCTCTCTTGCGTCCGTATCGGGGTAATACCAGTCGAAGCCTTCGCCGCCTGTGATGCCGGCGCGCAGTCCCTGCAAGTCGTAAGGACCATCAAAGCCGTCGGGGTTGCCGCCTGCATAATCGGCATCCCGCCAGTCCGCCAGCGGCATGTAGTTATCTATTCCTACAGCATCGATGGCCGGATGGGCCCACAACGCGTCAAGATGGAAGAAGACGTCGCCCGAACCGTCCATCGGGTGGTGGCCGAAATATTCGCTCCAGTCCGCCCCGTAGCTGATCCGCGTCGACGAACCGACCAGCGTGCGTATGTCGGCTGCGAGCGCGCCAAGCTGTTCCACGAAGGGGAAGGCGTCAAGCTCATCACGCAATGTCGTGAGGCCGCGCAATTCACTGCCCAGCAGGAATGCATCGACCCCGCCTGCCCTTGCCGCAAGATGCGCATAGTGGAGGATGAAGCGCCTGTAGCCCCAGTCTGCCCCGCCACTGAAGGAAATCGTATTTCCGGAATAGGAAAACTGGTTCTTCTGCGCGGAACCGCAGAATGCCGCCACCTGCATTCTCGACTGGATCGAGCAGTCGGCCGTTTCAGGTTGCAACGGGGCAGGATGACACGTGATGCGGCCGCGCCACGGATAAGCGGCCTGGCCCGCTCCGCCATACGGATCCGGAAGCCCGTTGCCGGCAGGAACGTCCATCATGATGAAGGGATTGAGCGTAACCTTGAGGCCCCGCGCCTTTATTTCCGCAATAGCCTCCATGACGCTCCGGTCGGAGGGCGTTCCGCCATATGCTGGCCCGCCGTCATGCTTCGAAACGACCGGGGCGGTCTGCCGCGAAAGTCCCGACACCCGCCACTCAGCCGAAAAGCCGCCATCCAGACCGGTGGTCGTCATGGGCCTGATCCGGCAATGGCCGGCCCTCAGATCGTTGCCGAACCAGGCCACCACCAGAGCAACATGTTTCAGATTGGGGCAGGTCTGCTGCAATTCATCCAGCGAAGCCTGAATATCTGTAGCGCCGAACACCACGCTGCGGTTCACATAGGTCTGGTCGCCGGGCCGTTTGCGGCTTGTCACGGGTGTGGTGGAAAGCCCGTATTCCGTTGCGCCGGGGATCAGCGCGACCGCCCTCACACCCCGATGCACCCTGCCGACCGGCCGGATCACCTCGAATTGCAGTTGCGGGATACGGTTGCCGAAAGGACCCAGATCCATCCGCTCGATGACCACATAGGCCGCGCCCCTGTAGGCGGGAGCATTGCCGGATCGTTGCCTTGCCTCGATCAGAGGGTCCGGCTGCTGGTCCTCGCTGCCGGGATGGACACGCAGTTCCAGCGTCTCGCGATCGATCTCCCGGCCATCCGCCCAGATGCGCCTGATGCCCGCAATCTCGCCCTCGCACAGCAGGAAGGCCGCGTTGGCGAAGTAGGAGTATTCTGTAACCTTCGGCCCCGTCTTGCCCTGCCGCCGGGTAGAGCGACGCTCCTCGAAACGCGTCGCCCATATCAGTGTACCGCCCAGCCGCGCCGTGCCGTACAGACGCGGTATGGACGCGCCTTCCTCTGCGCTGAACGGTCTGGCATTCGCCAGTCTCGGCCCTTCCATGCGCTGCGTGCCGTTGATCAGCGCGCGGTCGATCGCATAGCCCGCCACCGCGCCGACGGCGGTCCCGATCGCACCGCCGAATGTTCCGAGGAAGCCGCCAAGATAGGCTCCGGCTGCCTGCAGCAGAATGGTCGCCATGAAACGCTCCGGCGTGGTCAGTTGTCGGGAAAAGCGAAAACGCCGGCGATACGCCGGCGCCATTGCGGAACAAGGAACGAACGGACCACTCCGCCACCGCCGTCATATGCATGCACGAAGTGATCCTGCGTGACCGCGATGCCAGCGTGTCGCGCCGGCAGATGCGGCCTCCAGCGGAAGATGAGCAACCGTCCGCGCAGACAGGCATTCGCCCCGCAGGGCTCGAAATGACGGTACGCTCCGGCAAGCAACGCTTCCCCTGCATCGCCACAACTCCAGTCGGCAGCGTAATCCCGAGGTGCCGGAAGGTCCCACCGATAGAGGGCGCGCCACACGCCCCGCACCAGCCCAAGGCAGTCGCACCCGACACCTTTCGCGCTCGCCTGATGCAGGTAGGGCGTGCCGACCCATGACAGCGTTTCCGCCGCAACATCGTTCACATCGGTCATGGAACCACCGGTCCGCCATCGAAGACGCCGCCGTCGGTAACGTAGGCATAGGCCACGTCATTGCCCGGCAGATGCGGAAAGCCACGGAAATTCAGCGCATTTGCGAATTTCGCCTTGCAGGTCGCGAAGGAATGGTCGCATCCGGCCAGGACGGTGAAACCGTCTCCCGGTCCGATCTGCGGTCCGGAGCCGGCTTGCAGCGTCAGTACAGAAAATGCACCGTCGCTGCGATGATCCAGAACCCTCTCCGATCGCCCCTGCCGCAACCCGCCTGTCCAGGTCAGCGTTCCGAATGAGAACCAGCCCGTATCTATGCCTCCGATTCCCGAAACGCGAACCACGTCCGGTCCCTCGATAGCTTCGACGAGGCCAACGCCTTTGAACGCGGGCTGGCCGAGATCGACGCCGCAACGCGCATCGCCGAGTTCCGCATCGCATTTGCGCGTTACATAGCGTCCGTTTGGCTTGTCCAGCTGATGCAGGAGACTTTCCAGCTCAGCCAGAAAGCGGCCATCCGAGCGTGTGATTCTGCCGACCGTTGCCTTTCTGATCCGCGTAAAGTTCGCGGGCTTGCGCCAGTTGACCAAAAATGTCTCGACCACCGCCCCGTCATAGAGACCCGCTTCTATATCCCCGTCCCGAATACGGTCTGACGACAACGCACCCTCGACATCCACCGTATCGACCGAAAGGCCCAGAGACTGCCGGGCCTCGCTGGCGCTCAATCCCGTTTCCGGCTCGAACACCATTCCGTCCACGCTCAGCCGCCGGTCGTGATCGGTGAAGCCGAACGCGGTCCCGTCCCTGCGCGTCAGCCGCCAGCAATGGCAAACGCTGGTCACGTCCTGCCCGAAATGATCGCGCAATTCGGGTGAGTAAGCGGTCATGGCTGCACCTCGATCAGGGGAATGGAAGGAATTTGCCCGGCCTTGAAGGCCCGCAGACTTACCGACAGGCGGTCCGTGTCGAAACGCACCGGCACGTCGAACTCATAGCCCGCCGTCACCGCCTGCCCGTTCCCCGGCGCGCTGCCCGAAGCGAACACCACTTCGCCAGTGGCCTCGTCGAAGCTGAAATCCGCTGCCGCTCTCTCCACCCCGGCGACTGCGATCCGCAATGTGCCCGCCACCGGTTTCTCAACCGGCCGCCGATAGGCGTCCGGCCCTGCCCCATAAGTCTTGGCCAGCGCGAAACGGCGCGCCGTACCGTCACCTGTCCCAAGCGCCTGGTCGAGAGCCGTGGGAGACGCACCCGGCGCACAGGATTTCATGTCGAAGGGATCGCGGAAGCGGAATCCATGCAGCGAACCGCGCCGCGCCTCGAAGAAGGCCAGCACCTCGTGCAGGTCTTCCAGCGAGCGCAGCCCCGTACCGGCATCGTAATGGCGGCGCGAGTGGGCAAAGCGAGTGTTGCGTTTTTCGCGACCGGAAGTCAGCGCCACGATTTCGTTGCGCCGCTCCGGGCCGCCCGTCGCCCCGAAGGAGACCGCGAGCGGAAACAGCACATCATGAAAACTCGCAAGTTCGGACACGCATCACCTCATAAGGTTCGTGTTCCGCGCGATACCGCACGCGCCAGCATGCCGGTGATCTGCGCTTCGGATTTGCGGAACGATGCTGCGTCCTGCGCGCTCACATTGAAGACGACATTGACCGGCGCGCTTGCCCCGCTGGCGGCAACGCCGAGGCTGCCGTCTGCTCCGCGCCGCAGCGGCAGGATCGCCTCGCTGCCCGCCTCCCCCATAAGGCCGATCTGCCCGCCCATCGGGAAATAGGTCGGCGACGACACCACGCCGCCAGACGCGAAGGGCACCACGCCGCCCTTGGCGAAAGGAAGCGCTCCCCCCAACCCACCCAGCAGGCCCGAAAACAGGGACCCGGCCAGCGATTGCAGCGGCTTCAGCCCCTGCGAGAGCGCCATGCCCGCAAGGTTCAGGGCCAGCTTGCGCAGTACGTCGTCAAGTTCCTTGCCGCCCACCACGGCCTGCTTCATGGCTCCGGCCAGATTGGCGCCGAAGCCGTCGGACAGTTTTTCCAGACTGGCCAGCGCCGTCTGGAACGGCGCGACGTCCGCCTTGATGGCCACGGTCATGTCTTCAGCCATGGTCAGCCTCCTTTTCTATCGATCGGGAAATGCACGCATCAGTTCCGTCAGTTCGGCTCGTGCCGGTGCGGTCTGCCGGCGCCGCGAAAACGGCCGCGCCGCGCGCTCGAACTCGATCGGCGTCATCGCCCAGAAATTTTTGGGGGAAAGCCGCAGCAGGCCGAACCCTGTCGCCATCACCTCGTCCCAGGGAAAAGCCGGGGTGCCCGCTGCGGCCCTCAAGGGCGCGGCGCTGTATCTCCGCCCGCAGCGCCGCCGAACGTCGTCGTCAGCAGGTCGCTGACGATGGCCGCAAAACCCGCAACGCCGCCTTCAACGCTCATACGCCCGACATCTTCGTCGCTCATCGCTTCGCCGGCCCCTCGCAGGCCCGCACCGATGATGCGCATCATGTCGAGCGCCGAAAGCTTGCCGCTTGAAAACCGCTCCACCAGCTTGCCAAGGTCGTCGGCGGCGAACGCGGCTTCCAGTTCGGCCAGCGCGCCCAGCGTCAGACAAAGCCGGAATGGCCTGCCGTCCAGTTCGGCGGCGATCTCGCCGCGCCTGCGATTGGCGTTCATGGCGTCACCGCGAAGCTGATCGGCCCTGCCGATTCCAGCGCCATCTCGAACGTGACCTCGCCGTCATGCGCGCCCGTATATTCGAGAGAGGTGATCTGGAACGGCCCGGAAACAACGCCGAAATCCGGTACGGCAAGCTGCCAGCCGACGATGTCGCCGGCAAAGAAATGCTGGCGCATCAGCGCGTCGGACTGCGCATCCTTGAAGATGCCGGATCCGCTGACGGCCGCGCGCTGCACGCCGCTGCCGGCCAGAAGCTCGCGCCAGCGGCCGGTCGAGTCCGCGTCGGTCACGTCCACCGTCTCGCTGTTGAACGCGATGCGCTTGGTGCGCAGCCCGGCTACGGTGACAAACGTCCCCTGTCCGTCGGAATCGATCTTGAGAAGAAGGTCCTTGCCCTTCTGTGCGACCATATCGGTCTCCCTCATTGCCATGGAATGGAAAGGTCAGTCCGCACTTTCGGTCACGGCGCGCAGCCGCAGCAGGCCGTGATGAACGGAAATGTCGTCATCGAAGCTCACCTCAGCGAACTCGAAGCGAAAATTGACCAGATGCTGGCTGTCGAGCGCCAGCGGCGCCTCCAGCACCCTGCGCACCGCGTCGAGAATGGCGAATGCTTCCTTCTTGCCCTTCGCCTTCGACCAGACATGCAGCGTGACAAGATGTTCGAGCCCGCTCTCGGTCGACGTGCTCCAGTCGAACACACTCACCCGGCCGAAGGTGACATAGGGAAATGCCGCGTCTGTCGGCACGCGGTCGAAGATGCGCGCGCCGCCCAGCAGAGCGGCAAGCGGCGCATCGCCCTCCAGCGCTTCGAACATCGCTTTCTGCAGATCAGCGGAGGCTGCGGTCATCGCGTTCCTCCCTCGCCTGTTCGGCATGGCGCGGCTCGGACCGTCGAAGCTCGACCTGCTCGGCCAGTTCATGGGCTTTCCAGCGCAGCGCGCGCACCAGCCCGTCAAGCGTCAGGGCAATGCTCACTTTCATTTGCCGCCCTCCTGAACCCGGCACACCAGATATCGGCCGCTCTCGTCCGGATCGTGCACCGTCACGATCTCGAATAGGCGCCCGCCACGCCGGAAACGCATGCCGCCTTCGATGCCGGCGCGCTTGCGCAAGGCGATGCGGTGCGTCACCGTTTCCAGCATGGTGTCGGCCCCGAAGCGGCTTTGCGCGGCCAGCGGTTCGATGCGCGCGAAAACGGTCGCGACTTCATGCCATTGTTCGGAAAATCCGCCCATGCCGTCCGGCACGGCCTCGGCCTTTTCGAGCGCCAGTTCGGTGCGCAGCGCACCGGGATTGAGGAAGGAGGCCAGCATTCAAAGCCTCCTCGTCCGGAAGGGTGCGATCAGCCGGTCGTATCCGGCCGGATAGCCCACCGGCTGGTCTCGCGGCCCGAACGCCGTGCGGAATTCGTACCAATGCGCCACGAGAAGCAGCATCGCCCGGCGCAAAAGGTCGGGCACGTCGGTTCCCGCCTCGCCGAAGCCCGCGGTAAAATCGATCTCGATGCCGTTCATCGTGCGCAAAGCCGGCGGTGCATCGCCAAACCGGATGCGCGACGGCCGCGATACGGTATCGGCCTGATAGCTGGCCGGATTGACCAGCGAAGCCTCGCCATCCGGTCCGTAAGCGGTAACGGAAAGGATCGTTCGCACAGGGTGCAGCGCGATTGTCACCGCCCCATTGCGCGGCCATGCATCCAGTAGAAGCCGCCAGCTCTGCTCGATGAGAGCAAGGCCGGTCGCCCGCTCCACCTCCGCGCGCGCGGCGCGGATAAGGCCCGCAAGCAGGTCGTCCTCGCTGGAATGGTCGATGCGCAGATGCGCCTTCGCCTCCGCCAGCGTCACCGGCTCGGCGGAAGGCTCCACGGTTCTGATCAGCGTCATGCAATCGCCCTGTGATGGAGACAAAAAGAAAGCGGCCCCGGGGGGAGGAAACCGGGACCGCAGTGGCAGGCTTGCGCAGCGAAGACCGCGATCAGGCCGTGCCGAACTTGATCAGCTTGATGGCGTCGAAGTCCTGCACCCCGCCGCCCACGCGCTTGGTCGTGTAGAACAGCACATAGGGCTTGGCGGAATAGGGATCGCGCAGCACGCGCACACCCGCCCGGTCGACCACGAGATAGCCGCGCCCGAAATCGCCGAACGCGATCGGCGTGGTGCCGGAGCCGATGTCAGGCATGTCCTCGGCTTCCACCAGCGGGAATCCCATCAGCATGGCGTTCTGGCCGGGGCCGGCCGGCGGCTGCCAGATGTAGTTGCCGTCGCCGTCCTTCAGCTTGCGGATCGCCGCCTGCGTCTTGCGGTTCATCACCCAGTGCGCGTTCTGGCGATAGCCCGCCTTGAGCGCATAGACGGTATCGATCAGGATGTCGGATTCGTCGTTGGCCGCGAAAGCCCCGGCCACGCCGGTCAGCGTATAGCCGATGGAGCCCCACGCCCAGGAGGTCTCGGCAACCTTGGTGTAGTCGAGAAAGCCCTTGGGCTTGTTGATGCCATCGCCGGACACGAAGGCCGCCCCTTCCTGCTCGGCAAAGGCGGCCTCCACCTCGGCGGATATCCACTGGTCGAGATCGACGATGGAGTCCTCCAGCAGCGTCGCGGTCGCCGCAGGCATGGCGTAAAGCTCCATGGTCGGGAACTGCAGCTCTGCCAGCGTCGCCGTATTGGTCTGCGGGCGCGCCGCCGTCTCGGCCACCCAGCCGACAGCCGGGCCGTTCACCGCGAACGGCTTCTTCAGCACGGCGGAAGACACCTGCCGAACCGAGGCGATAGAGCGGATCGGCGACATCGCGGCGAGGCGCTTGCCGATCTCCGCTTCCGTTTCGGGCGGCACCAGATAGCCGCCATCCTGCCCCGACCCATAGGACATGGCCTTGGTGTCGAGCGCGCGCAGGTGGCGGTCGTCGCCGCTGCGCATATAGGCGTCGAAGGCTTGCTTGTGCTCGGAAGGCAGCACCGCCTGTTCACGATCCAGAATCGGGCGCGCCCGCTTCAGGGTCAGCTGGTCGATGGCCCGCTTCTGCTCATCGAGCGCGCGAGAGATGCGGTCCACCTTCTCGGTGGTCAGCACGTCGGCGCCCATCCGACGCTCCATTTCGGCAAGCTTCTCGTCGTTGCTTTCCCTGAAAGCCTCGAAGGTGGACATGAACTCGCCGAAGGCGTCCTTCAGGTCCAGATGGTCGCCGCTCATCGACTTGGTCTCAAGCGGCTGGGCAGGCTGCGATGCATTCATAGAGAACGTCCTTTCGGGTTGATGATGCTGATTGCGTGGCGGATCGCCCTGGTGAGCTGACGCACACCTGTTTCATCGTCGGCTGACTGCTTGCGGCGTCTTGCCTTGACGGTTTCAACGCGCGCCGACGGTTGCATGGGAAAGGTCACCACCGAGATTTCCCACAGGTCGGCCTCGACGATGTGGCGGATGCCGCCGGCCGTGTCGCGTCGTGTGCGCACTGCCTTGAAGCCGATGGAGAGGCCGTCGAGCGCGCCGCTGCGCAGCAGCGCCAGCACCTCGGCGGCGCGCTGCACGCCGAGCGTGAGCCGGCCCCGCACGAACAGGCCACGCCTGTCCTCCCGGATTTCGGTCCACACGCCGATCGGCTGCGCCGCGTCATGCTGGTAGAGCATGCGAATGCCGGAAGCCTTTCGGCGGCGCAGCGATTTCGCGAATGCGCCCGGCTCCACCACATCCTTGCCAAGATCAACGACGCCAAACACGCTGGCATAACCGGCGAAAGCACCGCTTGCTTCCACCTCGTCGACCACAAGATCTGCGAACTTCCGTTCGAAACCGGGTAACACAGGCTCAGCTTTCATTGCCGTTCCCCTCGTCACTGCCTGCGCGCGGGCGGTCGGGCCGACACTGTCCAAGAAACTTCAGCACGAAGCCCAGCGCCCACCAGGCGCACAGGCTGGCCAGCGCCGAGCCCATCAGCACCATCTCGGAAGAGCCAATCCGCTCCTCGATGCCGAGGTCAGTCGCGACCTTCAGGCCAGCCGTCCCGCCGAAAACGACGCCGCACATCACGCCCACGACGAAGCGCGATGCCGCCTCACGCCGGCCCTGCGGCAGGATGTAAACAAGCGATGCCGCCGATCCCGCGATGGCGCCAACACCCTTGGCAGCCCACAACCAGCTTCCCTGCGACATGTCGGTCATGACAGGTCTCCTTCGCCTGCGCGGCGTGGCTGATAGCCCACCGCCTCGCGTTTCTCGTCATCTGTCAGGAAGGAGGCCGCTTCGAGCCGCGCCCACAGCGCATCGCGGTCGCTGGTCAACCCGTCGACGCGATCCGCATCGTACCAAAGCCGCAGGTTCTCGCCGAAAACCGGCCTTAGCCAGGCCGACAGGTCTCTGGCGGTACGCGCCACCAGCGGCAGCACCGTCAGCCGGTAGAAGGCCCGGTTCGCTTCCTGATAATTCGCGTAAGTGTTGTCGCCCGGAATGCCGAGCAGCATGGGCGGCACACCAAAGGCCAGCGCGATATCGCGACTGGCAGAATGCTTGGCCTCGACAAAGTCCATATCGCGCGGCGTCAACCCCATCGCTTTCCAGTCGAGCCCGCCTTCCAGCAGAAGCGGCCTCCCGGCGCGGGTGGCACCCGAATAGCCCTGCTCCAGTTCGGCCTTCAGCCGGTCGAACTGTTCGTCGGTCAGGTTGCCACCCTCTTTCGGCGCATAGACCAGCGCCCCGGATGGCCGGGCGGAATTGTCGAGCAGCGCCTTGTTCCAGCGCCCTGCGGCGTTGTGCGTGTCGAGCGCCATGAGCGCCGCCTCCAGCGGCGGAAAACCGTAATGGTCCTCCAGCGGATGAAACAGCGTCAGATGCACAGCTCCGCCGGCGTGGAGCGCGACCCGCCGTCTTGCGCTTCCTTCACGATGATCCAGAGCAGCCGGCCAGCCGGCAGAGTCCGTTACAACGGTCACACGGTCGGGGCGCAGCAGATGCAGTTCGCGCGCCTCCACACCGGCCTCGATCAACTCGACATAGGCGTTTCCGGCCAGCAGCAAGTGTCCGTAGAGCGCCTCCAGAAATGTCGCGCCGGCCTGCCGCTGGTTCGGCCGCTCCAACAGATCGAGCAGCGGATGCGCCTCGATCTCACTGTTTCCTTCATAGAGCAGCCAGGGGATGCTCGCCGCCGATTCGGCGATCAGCCGCACTGCCCGGTGCACGATCGGGTTGCGCATGAAACCCTCGCGGGCAAGCGTCGCATAGTCGCGGCGCGTCCAGCTCGCCTCGCCCTGGGCATGAAAGGCGATGAAGCCAGAGCCCGCAGAGTCCTTGGTTTCGAGACGCGCACCGCCATTCCCCGCATTTCGGGGCCAGGGCCATTTCCAAGCCATTGCAAATCCTGTCGGTTAAAGAAGATCGCGGATGCGCGGGGCAGACCCCCTGCCCGATGTCAGTTCGGTGATCGCCCACACCAGCGCATCCATGCGGTCGGGCGAGCGGCCTCCGGGCAAGCCGTCCGGGCCGAAATCGCACATTTCATCTTCCAGCTCGGAAAAGCGCGCCGCATGGCGCACCCTGCCCTGCTGGTAAAGTGCCGCCACCGGTTCGGCCCGCAGCCATTTTCCACGGCTCGCCCGCACCGGTTTCACCGGCACGGAGGGGTCGACAGTGTGCAACACGGCAGTCGCCATCTCGCCACCCTGATTGACCTCCACCACAAGGCAATCGGCCTGAAGCCGGTGAAACAGGGCAATCGCTTTCGCAGCCCATTGCTGCGGCTTTGCCGCCCTTACCGTCTCGTCGGCCAGCACAATCGCAAAGCCCTGCGCATCCAGCCCCGCCGCGACGATGCCGCACGCATCCGAGGTGCGGCGCGAGCTCGCCGGCGGATCGACCGCCACCACGATGCGCTGCAGCTCCATGCCATTCGCACTCGCCATGGCCTGCTCCAGCATGGAGCGCGACCACAGCGCGTCCTCGCGGTCCTCGATCAGCTCGCCGCCGAGTTCCTGCCGGCCCAGCCGCGTGCCCGCATAACGCCGCTCGATCGCCTCGATGAAACCCGGTGCAAGATTTGCCCGGTTCTCATGAGTACCGAGCTTCGTCAGCATGACGGACGGATCGGCCAGCAGCCGCTTCATCAATGGCGTCGGACGCGGCGTGGTGGTGATGAGCTGGCGCGGTCGTTCTCCCAGCCGAAGGCCGAACTGAAGCATGTCGTAGGTCGCCTCGGCATTCTTCCACTTGGCCAGCTCATCGCACCACGCAGCGGCAAACTGCGGTCCGCGCAGGCTTTCGGGGTCCTCGGAGGAAAATGCCTGCGCCACCGCCCCGCTCGGCCATAGAAGCCGCCGCCGCGACACCTCGTAGCGGGGCCGGTCGTCGCGTGCCACACTGGCTATTCCCGAAGCGCCGTCGATCATCACCTCGCGCACATCGCCCAGCGTCTCGCCCACCAGAGCGATCAGTCCATGCCGGTTGCCCGGGCGGGCGAAAGGCGGCAATCCCCGCGCCAGCGCGATCACCCATTCGGCCCCGAGCCGGGTCTTGCCCGAGCCGCGCCCGCCCATCACCAGCCAGCCGACAGGGTCGCACCCGATCTGAAGCTGGTTCGCGCGCCCCCGCATCAGCCATTCACACGCCGCCTTCTGTGCTTGCTGTGGCTGCAAGTTGTTCTTCAGCCATTCGAGTTGCGAGCTCGCCCGCAAGCTCGACGATACGTTCCTCGATCCGTTGCAGCGTATCGGCAAGGTCCTCATTATCCCTGATCTGGTTTTCCCTGGCGGCTTCTTCCGGCCGCATGATTTCGCCGATCTTCTCCAGACCGCGGATCATCGCGATCAGTCCATCGATGGCGCCCTTGTCGATGCTGCCGCCGTTTTCGGCAGCCTCTCCCAGTTCCTCCACCTTGCCGAGGACCATGCCGGCCGCCTTGCGGATCCGCGCCGATACGTCCAGCGGACCGGCCTCGACCAGCTTCCAGCCTTCGTTTCGCGCCAGCCGCTGCAAGGCTGCAACCGACCTGCCGCTGGCCATCGCCAGCCGCTCGATCGTCGCATGCCCACCCTCGGCCAGTATGCGCAATGCATGCAAACGGGCACTCTGCCCTGCCGCTACTTCCGGCATGGTCCTCGCCTCATCGAATCGTGAGAAAGAAGAATTGCGATTGAATGGATCGCCGAGCGGTCTCTCCCGACCGCTTCGTGTAAACTCGCCTGCGCCAGTCACACTTTCTTGACGATAGCCGGACACTATCAGGACAGCGTCACGGTGTCAAGAATTAATTCCTAGGATTTTTTACTTACGATACCGTTACGCACCGCGATTGAACGTTTCCCCTTGCCGGCCTTCACGGTATGGAGGAAAAGACGTGAGCGGGGCGGTCCATCGCCCTTATTGCAGCCGGGCAGCTTGTAGATGGTCAGTTCCCTGGAGCCGAAGAAGAAACGTGGTCGTGTCGCCGCTTTCCTGCTGGCAATCGACGCCTGGCTCGATTCGACTCTTTATGAGGCCGGTTTCAAATTCCGTGAGTTCTGGGAAGCGGCGACCATCTTCTTTCGCCGTTTCCGTGTCAAAGGCTGGCGGCGCGGTGCCGTTGAGCTGTTGAGCGAAGGCTTCACGCTGGGTGCAGGCGGTGCGGTGGTCATGCTGGCGCTGGCCATGCCGGCCTTCGAGGAAACGGCCGGAGACTGGCGCGCCCAGGACGATTTCGCTGTCACCTTCCTCGACCGCTACGGCAACGAGATCGGGCAGCGCGGCCTCATCCAGCGCGATTCGGTGCCGGTGGACCAGATGCCCGATCACGTCATCAAGGCGGTTCTTGCAACGGAGGATCGCCGCTTCTTCGACCACTACGGCATCGATATTCTCGGCCTCATACGCGCCATGACCGAAAATGTCCGCGCCAATTCTGTGGTTCAGGGAGGTTCCAGCCTCACCCAGCAGCTCGCCAAGAACCTGTTCCTGTCCAACGAGCGCACGCTGGAACGCAAGGTGAAGGAAGCCTTCCTCGCGCTGTGGCTGGAAGCGAACCTGTCCAAGAAGGAGATACTGCAGCTTTATCTCGACCGCTCCTATATGGGCGGCGGCACATTCGGCATCGAAGCAGCGGCCGATTTCTATTTCGGCAAGAGTGTGCGCGACCTCACCCTTGCGGAAGCAGCCATGATGGCCGGCCTGTTCAAGGCTCCCAGCAAATACGCCCCGCACGTCAACCTGCCGGCAGCGCGCGCGCGCGCCAATGTGGTGCTGTCGAATCTCGTTGACAGCGGGTTCATGACCGAGGGCCAGGTGTTGCAGGCGCGCCGGCATCCGGCCGATGTGGTCGATCGCGGCGACCGCAAGAGCCCCGACTACTATCTCGACTGGGCTTTCGAGGAGGTGCGCAGGCTGGCCGCCAGATCGCGCCAGCATTCTCTGGTCGCCCACACCGCCTTCGATCCCAATATCCAGCAGGCAGCCGAGGAATCCCTGGAATTCCACCTGCGTCAACACGGCAAGGACTATAATGCCTCGCAGGGCGCCATCGTGGTCATCGAAACCAACGGCGCGGTGCGCGCCATCGTGGGCGGACGCGACTACGGCGCCAGCCAGTTCAACCGGGCCACAAAAGCGCTGCGCCAGCCCGGCTCCTCCTTCAAGGCATATGTCTATGCCGCTGCCGTGGAGCACGGCTTCACGCCGGACACCATCGTTTCGGGCGCACCCGTCAGCTGGGGCAGCTGGCATCCCGGCAACTACAACGGCGCTTCCGCCGGCCGCATGACGCTGACCACGGCCTTCGTCAAATCGATCAACACCGTTCCGGTCCGCCTCGCCAAGGACAATCTCGGCATCAAGCCGATCAAGGAGCTGGCCGAAGCCATGGGCGTCGAATCAACGCTGGAGTCGCACAAGACCATGGTGCTCGGCACCTCCGGCATGACTGTCATGGATCAGGCCACCGGCTACAGCGTCTTTCCACAGGACGGAATGGTTGGCACTCGCCATGGCATCACCCAGCTCGTCACCCATACGGGCGACGTCATCTACGATTTCGCCAAGGACGCACCGCCGCCTCGCCGCGTTCTTTCGGAACAGGCCGTGTCCTACATGAACACGATGCTGGTTCAGGTGCCGGTTATCGGCACCGCCCGCCGCGCCGCACTGCCCGGCGTCGTCTCGGGCGGCAAGACCGGCACCAGCCAGTCCTACCGGGATGCGTGGTATGTCGGCTTCACCGGCAACTACACGGCGGCCGTATGGATCGGAAATGACGACTACAGCCCGACGCGCAACATGACCGGCGGGTCGCTGCCGGCCATGGTCTGGCAGCGACTGATGGCCTACGCCCACCAGAACATTGACCTGAAGCCGATCCCCGGCATTGCCAACCCCTTTGTCGATGCGACCGTTGCAGCCAAGGCCGAGGAAGCGGCAAAAGCGGCCGCACAGGCGGAAGCCGACCGCGCCGCAGCAGAGCGCCCACCTGTCCTGTCCAGCCGCAGCACACAGCTTTTGCGCCAGATGAACAGGCAGTTCCTGTCGGCCCCTGCGCTCCGGCCGGATGCAGAACCGGAGACGGTGTCTTCACTGTGATCTTTCCGCCAGCTTGTCATGCCTGTGCCTCGCGCGATAACTGGCCCTCGAAGATTCGTCGGGGCCATCGATGCTGAAAAGAGCAGTGCTGACGCTGATCGCGCTCGCCATCGCCATTGGCGGCGGTGCTGCAAGCGTGTGGTATGCGCTGCACATCCAGAAGGGAGCCGGTGCAATCACCATCGGCACATGGACCGCCTTCCCCGATATCGGCACCCCGGAAGCGGACCCCTATACAAACGCCCGCGTCGCACGCGAAGGCGTACTGGCGCTCGGGCGCGCCGAAGGGCTTGCCTTCGTCGCCGAACACGATTCCGGGGGAAAGCCGCTGGCAAGGGAATGCGTCTACCGCCTCGAAGGCCAGCTTCCCATCGCCCGGTTCTGGACGCTCTATGCGGCGGACCAGTCGCTCGACGTCATCGCGACAGGCAAATCCCGCCCTGCCGCCCTCCAGTCGCATCAGGTATTGAGAGAGGCGGACAATTCGGTACGCATCATGGCATCCAGCCGCCCCGCTCCAGGCAACTGGTTGCTTACGGCAGGCAGCGGGCCCATGTATTTCGTGCTTACCTTCTACGATACGCCCATCGCCAGCAGCACCGGCCTGTCCGGCATGGAGTTGCCGCGCATCGTCAGGAGCGGCTGCGATGCGTAGTCTCCTTTATGCTGTTCTGGTCGGGCTCGTGGGTGCGGGTATCGTCCATATTCTGGTGCTGATGATGGTGCCGGAACTGTCGGAACGCGATGCATGGTCGCGGCTTTCGATGGCCTCGGACCTGTATCGCATGACGCCGCTGGAACCTGAAACAGGTGGCCAGCCTGTGGTGAAATCCGTCGATCCGCTGTTTTTGGCGGTTGCCTGCCGTTTCGACCTCGGCGAAGGCATGGTCCAGGTGAAGGCTCCGGGAAAGGTTCCATTCTGGTCGGTCTCGATCTACGACCGCAACGGCCACAACATCTACAGCTTCAACGATCACAGCGCGACCAACGCAACGCTGGATGCCGTGGCCCTTACCCCTGCCCAGATGCTCGAGGTGCGGCGGCAACTGCCGGACGATCTCGACGGCTCAGTCTTCGTTGAAACGCCGATCGGGGAAGGCATCGTCGTGCTGCGCGCCTTCGTTCCCGACGAAAGCTGGCGCCCCGAGGTTTCGCAATTTCTCCGGCAAAGCACCTGCGAGCTGAAGGAACTGTAGCTGCGCGCGTCAGTGCTTCGGCAATGGCGGAAGTTCCACCTGCAGCCGGGGGGCCTTTACCTGCGGCGCAACGCCGCCGGCTTCCGCCCGTTCGTAACGAACGCCGGGGAAGATCACCACCGCCGAGGTTCCACCAGTTCTCGAAGGTTTCTTCGTGGCCGCGCTTTGCGGCGTGAAAGACAGGACTATACCCATTTCGCGCATTCCTCTCGGTTCAACCGGAGCACAACGCAACGCCTCCATTTATGAATAAGGCGCCTTGAGGGTTAACGGAGCGCTAACGGATCGCGGCTAATTTGAATGTTGTTCTGTTGCGCATGCCGCTGTTGGCCTGCGTGCTTCATCGCGAGTCGTTCAAGGCGTATCTTGGTGTCATCCTCGGATTTCCGGCAAATCGCGATCAGGGCTGGAGCCGGCAAGGCCGAGCGACTGTTCCGCGCCGCCATATCCGCCTATTGCGCGCTGACCCGCCCGTCGCGCCGGGAAATTACACAGCTGGACGACCTCACCCTGCCCTTGTTCGATGAGGTTTCACCGGAAGCCCGGCGTTTTGCAGCCGCAGCGCTTTCTGAGTCCGAAAGCGTGCCGCCCGGCCTTTTGAAACGCCTCGCAGATGAGCCCGTCGAAATCGCGGCTCCGCTGCTGATCCGCTCGCGCGCGCTCTCCGATGTAGAGCTTATCGCGCTCATCGGGCGTCATGGATTGCCGCATGCGCGCGCCATTGCCCGCCGCAAGAGCCTGCATCCCACGATCGTCAGCCTTGTGCGTGCGCTTGACCGTCCCGATTCTTTACCGAAGAAAGAAGCGGCTTCGTCGCAAGGCAAGGCCGCTGAAAGGACACGCGACCAGCTCAGGTCGATGATGGCCGATGGTCCTCACCTGTCCTTCTCCATTGCACCGGCGACGCCACAAGGCTTCGGCAGGCTGCTCAATGCTGCGCTCGACACCAACGCCGCCTTTTTCCATACCGCCCTTGCCGATGCCCTCAATATCGGGTTCGACGCTGCGCGCAGCATCGCTTCATCAAACGACCATGTTCCGCTCCTTACTGCGTTGCGGGCGCTCGATCTGAAAGAAGCCGAAGCGTTCCTGATTGTCAGCGCCGCGCTGCCGGGCTCGTTCCCGGACATCGGCAGCGTACGGCTGTTCATCGTGCGATATCGCAGCCTCAATCCGAAAACCGCCGCCGCGAAAGTCGCATCGTGGGCAAAAGGCGCCGTCACGTCTCCTGCTGCCGCACAGACGCTCAAGGCAGGCTGAATTTCAGCCTTTCACCGTCACCAGATCTTCGACAGGCAGCGAGCCGGTCTCGATCTCCACCACCCATATATCGGGGTCGAATCGCTTCTCCCGTTCGATCCGGGCCTCCAGATTCTCGGCGGTTTCCCCATCCCCGATCCGTACGAACAGGCGCTCATCCGGCCGGGCAGTCTCATAGCTTGTCTGCGGTGCCGGCCCGTACAGCGCCACATCGCCAAACCTGTCCCGGACGAGAACGAAAGCGGCCCCTGCCTCGCCGGAACCGCGTTTGAGAATCGCGGCGAACCCGCCGGAAGCGAACACACGGCGCACCAGCGCGGAAGCCCACAAATCGGTGGTGACGCGCATATCAGATCGCAAATACGGGTTGGTCAGCCATGCCGCTGCATATCAGCCGGCCACCGGCTTGGCGAGATGCCGGAGCGTCTATGCGTTCGGAACTGCGTCGCGATAACAGGTGACAGCGTTTGCGATCTGGAGAAAAGGAGAACGACTCTAGTCGGTCAGGCCAACTTCGCGCATCTTGATGTAGACGGCGGCGTCCGGCTCTCCGGTCACCGCCAGACCGAAAATCGACTGGAACTCCCGGATCGCAGCCCTGGTTCGCGCGCCCGCTATGCCGTCCAGCTGAATGTCGGCGTTTCCAAAGGCTCTGAGGCCGGCCTGTATCTTCACGATCTGGTTGGCTGCGGAAGCCGGCTCCGCGCCCGGCTTCACGGATCCGGTCATGTCGGTGCGATAGGCAGGCACGGGCACCGCCGTTACGGGCGCAGCACCCAGATGATCGAGCAGCGCATCGTCGACCGAACCGGTCGGCGCCAGCCCGACCTTGCGCTGATAGGCGGCGATCGCGTCGCGGGTATTCGGTCCCGTCAGACCGTCGGGCTCGGCCGTATAGAAACCAAGATCGCGCAGGATCGACTGCACCTGCCGCACCACCGGGTCGCCTTTGGGCGCTTCCGGCCGCACCGCCGGGTCGGGGCGAACGATGTTGATCGTGGTCTCCGGTTCGACCGGTTCGGATACGGGGAAATCCTGCATGCTTCTGGTGGCGAAGAAAGCGCCTGAATGCGGATATGGCTGATACCAGAGCGCGTTCGCCGACACATAGAACAGCGTCACGAGGAATGCCGTCGAGCCGCCGACGAGGACCGGATTGCGGGAGACCACCTCGCCGACCGCAGCCGCTCCCCGCTGCATCGCGCCCGGCCGGCTCGTCTGCTTCCTGGCCTTAGGCCGTTTTGCGGAGCGGGCCATGCACTTCCCCATTCTTCCTGCCTGCCGGCGTCGCATCCGCCAGCACCACCAGCCTGTCCTTGTCTGCCTTCGGTCCATCGACCGGAATGCTCACCGAGACCGTCGTGCCTTCACCCGGCATGCTGTCGATGGACATGGTGCCTTCGTGCAGGCTCACCAGCCCCTTGACCAGCGACAGGCCAAGCCCTGCCCCCTCGAATCCGCGGGTGTAATCGTTCTGAACCTGCACGAATGGCTGGCCGATCTGCGCAAGATCGTCTTCGGCAATGCCGATCCCCGTATCGCTCACCCAGAAATGCAGTCGCGAACCCACCCGTTGCGCACCGATCGCCACCTCGCCGCCTTCAGGCGTGAACTTGATGGCATTGGAAGCAAGGTTGATCAGAATCTGCTGGATGGCGCGGCGGTCGGCATTCACTTCACCCGTATCGGCAGCCACCCGCAGTTCCAGCCTGATCTTTTTGGTTTCAGCCTGCAACTGCATCATGGAACGGCACATCTCGGCAGCCTCCACGAAGCGGAACGGTTCCGGATTGGTGCGGTATGCACCCGCCTCGATGCGAGACACGTCGAGGATCGACGTCACGACCTCAAGCAGGTGCTGGCCAGATTCGCGCACAAGAGCGACATATTCCTTTTGGCGCGGATCGTTGAACGGCCCGAACATCTCATGCAGCAGCATGTCGGAAAAGCCGATGATGGCATTGAGCGGCGTGCGCAACTCATGGCTTACGGCCGCAAGGAAGCGGCTCTTCGTCACCTCCGCACTCGCAGCGCTCTCCTGCGCCTCGCAAAGCGCCTGCCGCAGCCCGGCGATCTCCGAATTGTCGCGCAGCAGGGCGAAGAACGCTTTGCCCTCCTCGTCGCCTCGGGCCAGTTCGAGCATGCATTGCTTGTGGCTGCTTGAGGTTGCGCCTGCCGCCTTCGGCAGCCGGACGCGCATTTCCACATGAGCGCAAACCGCGCCGTCGCGCATGTCGGCAAGCGCATTGAGATAGCCGATGCGGTCGGCGATGTGGATACGGTCGAAGAGAGCGTTGCCGAGCAGAAGATGAGCCGGAAGACCCAGCACAGCCTGTGTGCGTTCGCCTGCGTCAAGCACCTCGCCCTGCCGGTTCAGGCGCAGCATGACAGCGTTCGTCAGCCCCTCGACATCGAGATCCACCGGCCTTTCGGTGTTTGCGGTATCGCCATACCGGAGCTTGGTCCAGCGAGGAACGAGCGTAGCGCCCCATGCCAGCGGCAGAAGCCAATGCCAGGGTGCCGGCTCCACATAGGCGGGCAAGGCTATCCCTACGGGCAGGAATTGCATGGCAGCGCCGGCAATCGCCGCCACGGCTCCTGCCAGCGCCCAGCGCCGCGACCGGCTGACCCAGAACGCTTCCACGGCAGGTGCGACCAGGAGCAACGCGACGGGCGATGCAAGCCCACCTGAAAACGCCACAAGAGCACCGATGGCCAGTCCCGAGATGGCAAGAGCTGCCGCGCCGGCTCCCACATCGCGACCGGTGGCCGAAACCAGAAGGGTAGCCAGCCAGCAGATTCCGAAGATGGCAAGAATGGTCGCCAGCGTCGCCGATGCGCCAAGGCTGGCAGTCACGAGCATGACGGCGCTTCCGGCAGCAAGGAACGGCACGGCGAGCATGACACCGATGAAGCGGGCATGCCGGGCGCGTGCTTCTTTTCCGGTCACGCGGCCATGCACGAGACGCTCGCAGCCCGTCGCAATCGCGTCAGGCAATCCAACGTATCTTGCCGCAATCGAACTCAACTCAACGCCTCGTACAGACCTGCCTCGCAGATCGTTTCTGATTGAGCCTGAAAGTCGCACCCAGCCTTTAAGGAATGGATAAAGCAGGGCGCGCACGAGCCCTTTCGGTGTCGTTTTTTCCGCAAAGCCGCTTATCGCGGGTGTCAATTCAGCCCATGGTAAATGTCGGGTTAGTCGAAAGCACAATCTGAAGGCGATGTCCGCAACCGGATGCAAGCAGACCTTTTAACGACGAATCAAATGGATAGGCGGGCAACCGGCCCGGAATTCAGCCTTCGTTCAGCTCTCGAATGCCAAAGAAGAGCGGACAGCAAGTGTTTAAAATTTTAATAAAATTCCTGTCTTGGTGGAAATCGGCCCTTGGTGGGATCCGGGTAAGGATGGCGTCGTGGAGCAAGCGACTCTGGAAAGAAGACGGATATGGGTTTCCTGATCAGGTTTGCGTTCTGGTTCTCATTGGTGCTGTTGGCGCTGCCCTTCGATGTCGGGCCTGACGGAAATGGCCGTGAAAGCGTCAATCCCATTCAGGCGCTTCTGGCGGCGCGTGACGCTGTGGGCGACATAGCGGGCATGTGCGAGCGTCAGCCGGATGTCTGCGAAACCGGTGCTTCCGCCCTCCACACCGTGACTGAACGTGCGAAGATTGCGGCGCGTATGGCCGTGACCATGATCGAGGATGCGCCGGCCAGAACCGCGCCGTCCCAGGAAGAGCCGGTCACGACCGGCAGCATTCAACCAAAAGACTGAACATTCTGACGGGTATGGAACGCCACGAACCCTTCCGGTTTTTTTCCCGTGACGCGGCCCTTCCCCGGCACTATATCCAGCCGTATGGCGACGACTATTCAAAGCATAATCGAGGACTTCTCCCTGCTGGACGACTGGGAAGAGCGGTATCGCTATGTCATCGAGCTCGGGGAAGCGCTTCCCGAATTCCCGGAAAGCGAACGCACGCCGGGAAACAAGGTGCCGGGTTGCGTCAGTCAGGTATGGCTGACCACAAGCTATGACGACGGCTCCGATCCCGTCATCACGTTCTGCGGCGACTCCGATGCGCATATCGTGCGTGGACTCGTTGCTATCCTGCTGGCATTGTACTCAGGCCGAAGGGCAAGCGAAATCCTCGACATCGACGCTGAGGGCACGTTGCGAAAGCTCGGTCTGGACGAACACCTCACCCCGCAACGTTCCAACGGGTTACGCTCGATGGTCGGGCGCATCCGCACGGATGCGGACAGGGCGCGTCAGGCCGTTTGAGTTCCATTGCCTACGACCCGTGCATGCTTGGCCTGTAATCCTGCACACCCCAATGCAGCATGCGTGCCGGCTTGTTTTCGTCCGATGCTGCATTCGGCCAGTAGTGACGGGCCAACGCGGACAGCCCGGTCTTGAGCACGACCTTGCCTGACCTGACGGGCCACGCGCGCTCCATCTCGACCGTCTCCATGCCTTTCAGAAAGCAGCACACATCGATCAGCACACCCGAAAGCTCGGGACCCACAGCCGCTATTGCCTTTTCAACCCGCAACCGCGCGGCAAGCGCCGCCTCCGTCAATTCTGCCGTGCCGCCGGCACCGGAGCGCTTTCCGGATGCAACGCTGGCTATCCAGTTGGCACCGAGACGCGGCATGATCTGGCCGCGCGTGTAGTCTGCGCGCAGCCGTTCCCCTGCCTCGAACTCACGCGCGGCAAGGAATGATTGTCCAGTCTTTGTGCGCAATCTTGCCAGTTGCGCGAGCGGCGACTCCGACAGGTTCACCAGAATTGGCCGGGCCTCCCCGCCAGTGCCAGTGCCGGTGCCGGTGCCGGTGCCGGGGGAGATCACACCGATTTCACGCCCCCCATTTTTGGAGGACCGGGCGGCGGCAAGATCGCGCGCGACCTCAAACCCCGTCCGCGACAGGGAAATCTCATCACCGCAAATCGTCACCGTCCCTTCGGAAACGAGCCATTGAAGCATCTCGTTTTCGACCGAAACGGCACCTCTGTCGTCTGCCTCGATCAGCAGTTTCCCGCTCCGGGCGGCCTGCCCCATGCGCCCCGGTCCTTTGACCAGAAAGGCAAGGAGGCGAACAGGCAATTCGCGAAAAGGCCCCGGCATCTTTCAAAACCCCAGGCGGTTACGGAATGCGGCGGAGGCGATCTGCTCGAACATATGCACGACCCGGTCGAACTCCGGATCGTCGCGCAGGTCCTCGATGGTCTGGCAGGCATGCACCACCGTTGTGCGGTCACGCCCGAAGCCGCGGCCCACGTCGCTCATGGTCAGGCGCAGGGTCACATGAGCGACATACATGGCGATCTGGCGCACACGCGATACGGGCTGGGATGTACGGCCCGCCTTTCGCAATTCCCTGGACGAGAGTGCAAACAGAGCGGAGGCAATGTCGATCAGGCATTCGCACACCTCCAGCGCGATCTCATCCTTGCGTTTGGGAAGCACATGGGTGGAACAGTCGTCTGCTCCCGTCTCCATGGCCAGATGTACGGGATCGTCGGGGATAAGAGAGAGATTTGCCTGCACGAAACTTCCTCCAGGATAGGAATATCTTCCTTATAAGGGACCCCGGGCAGAATGTGAACAAACAACGAACAGCTTACCCCGTTAAATTCTACCAACACGTTGATATTTAATGATTTTTATCTTTCAAATATAAAAATTCAGACATTTTACTCCCCGTCCCCGCTCACAGGTCGAAAGTAGACGCCTTGTTTCAGGGAGACGACACATGCGATCGCTTCAGCGGGATGCCGGCAGATTTGCAAGATATAGGCAGGAGAAGGCAGCCGAAGCGGGCCAGCGCGTGGCTTTGAGTCTGCTGTGCGGGCTCGATCTCGAAGATGTAATGACTGCCGGGAAGCAGGAAAAACTGAGGCTTATCGAGCGTGTCGGACGCCTGCTCGAACGTGAGCGCCTCAAGGGGCTCCGAAGACACTGGAGCTCTGAACCGCCATATCGCGCTCAAGCAAGCCCGCGACAGGCTGCGGGAAATGAACGGATAGGGTTTTGCGGGCCAGACAGGGCGTCCGGCATCGCGCAGATGCTGCCAAGCCCGACAGGTGAGGCAGCGAAACGGCATCAGCAGAATGCCGGTTGCTCCTGATTTCGACGAACGAAAAACGGCACCCCGAGGTGCCGTTCTGTCTTCTTGCGACCGATCCGGAACTCCGTTCAGCGGCCCTTGCGCTTACGGCCCAGACCCATTTTCTTTGCCAACTGGGAACGGGCGGCGGCATAGCTCGGCGCAACCATGGGGTAGTTGGCGTCAAGGCCCCATTTTTCACGATACTGCTCGGGCGTCAGCCCGTAATGGGTCATGAGATGGCGCTTGAGCGACTTGAACTTTTTGCCGTCCTCAAGACAGACGATGTAGTCGTCATGCACGGATTTCTTTGGACTAACCGCAGGCTTCTGCTTGTCGACCGGCTGCGGTTCAGGGGAGACACTGCCCCCAACCCGGCCGAGTGCGGCATGGATGTCTGCAATCAGGTTCGGCAATTCGGAAGCCGGCACCGGATTGTTGCTCACATAGGCTGCCACGACATCGGCTGTAAGTTCGATCAGCGTGTCGATATTTTTCGGAGGCGTTTCGGCAGTGTCCATAACAGTGAAATCCCAACGAGAGACGTGATGACGATGCCAATGGTAATTTCACGGGCATCTGCGGATTCTGAGGTCGCAGACCTCGACTGCGATTCGGCCTGCGCGAACTTCATGATCCCAGATCACTGTCAAGTCAATCGTCTCTTTCCGTCATTCCGGTAATCATCAATGTTTTTTACATCTGAAGTACTCAATTATTAATACACAACTTCAAACTCCCGTTGACCGAGTTGCCGCCTCAACTGCCTTTCCAACAAGAGAACTATACTATTTGCGATCACGGACCGGACGGGACTTGAACCCGGATGCATGTCGTGGTCATTCACTTGTGAAAGAAACGGAAATCACAAGATGACGACGACTATGCCTTTTGAACTGGTACAGCCTCCGCACGCGCAACGGCACCCCCGATCCGACACGCGGCACGGCGTCACCCGCACCGACGAATACGCATGGATGCGGGCCGAGAACTGGCAGGAAGTGTTCCGCGACCCGTCCACGCTCGACCCGGCCATAAGGGCGCATCTGGAAGCAGAGAACTCCTATCAGGAAAGGCTCATGGCCGACACGGCCGAGCTGCGGAAAATCCTGTTCTCCGAGATGAAAGGACGAATCAGGGAAGACGACTCCTCCGTACCCATGAGGGACGGGCCTTATGCCTACGGTTCCTCGTACAGGCTCGGCGGCCAGCATCCCCGCTATTTCCGCAAGGCGCTGGAAGGCAGTACCGACGAGGAAATCCTGCTCGACGGCGACCGTGAAGCGGAAGGCAAGGCTTATTTCCAGCTCGGCGGCCTCGATCATTCGTCCGATCACAGGCGCCTGTTGTGGGCGTACGACGACAAAGGTTCCGAATTTTACACCCTGCGTGTCCGGGACATCGCCACCGGAACAGAACTGCCGGACCGGGTCGAGAGCACCGGAGGCAGCGGCACATGGACCAGCGACAATCGCGGTTTCTTCTACACGCTGCTGGATGACAACCACCGTCCATCGAAAGTGATGTTCCACAACCTCGGAGACGATGTTGCGAATGACCGCCTGATTTACGAGGAAACCGATCCCGGCTTTTTCATGAGCGTTGGCGGCACCCGCCGCAACGACTGGATCATGATCAGCATCAGCGACCATGAGACGTCGGAATATCTCATCCTGCCTGCTGACGATCCCTTCGCCGGGCCGAGGCTCGTTGCGCCACGAGAGACCGGCCTGCAATACGAGCTGGAGGAAGGCGGCGACATATTCTTCATCCTGACCAATGAAGGCGGCGCGAAAGACTTCAGGATCATGACCGCACCGGCAACCGATCCCCGGCGCGAAAACTGGAAGGAACTGGTCCCGCATCAACCCGGACGGCTCATCCTGTCGGTCATGGGTTTCAGGGATTATCTCGTGCGCCTCGAACGCTTCGAGGGGTTGCCGCGCATCATAGTTCGGGAGCGCGCTACCGGCGAAGAACATGCCATCGCTTTCGATGAGGAAGCCTATTCGCTCGGCATGGCAGGTTCCTACGAATACGATACGGATGTGCTGCGCTTTTCCTATTCGTCCATGACCACTCCGGCGCAGGTGTTCGACTATGATATGGGCACGCGCGAGCGCACCCTGCTCAAGACGCAGGAAGTGCCTTCCGGCCATGATCCGGATGCCTATGTTACCCGACGCCTGATGGCGACGGCGCAGGATGGCGAGACGGTACCCGTCTCGCTGGTCTACCGCCACGACACGCCACTCGACGGATCGGCCCCCTGTCTGCTCTACGGGTACGGTTCCTATGGAATCACCATACCCGCCTCCTTCAACACGAACTGCCTGTCGCTGGTGGATCGTGGCTTCGTCTACGCCATCGCGCATGTGCGGGGCGGCAAGGACAAGGGCTACTCCTGGTACGAAGACGGCAAGCGGGCGCAAAAGCAGAATAGCTTCAAGGATTTCATCGCAGTCGCGAAACACCTTGTCAGCGAAGGTTACACGTCGCACGACCGCATCGTTGCACAAGGCGGCTCTGCCGGCGGCATGCTGATGGGCGCCATCGCCAACATGGCTCCCGACGCTTTCGGCGCTATCATCGCCGAGGTGCCCTTCGTCGATGTGCTCAACACGATGCTGGACGCATCCTTGCCCCTCACCCCGCCCGAATGGCCGGAATGGGGCAATCCCATCGCCTCGGAAGAGGACTACAGGACGATTGCCGCCTATTCGCCCTATGACAATGTGGGCGCGCTGAACTACCCTCCGATCCTTGCGCTCGCCGGTCTCACCGATCCGCGTGTCACCTACTGGGAGCCTGCCAAATGGGTCGCGCGGCTGCGCGAAAGGAAGAGCGGCGGCAATCCGGTCCTGTTCAAGATCAACATGGATTCGGGCCACGCCGGAGCCTCCGGCCGCTTTTCCCGGCTGGAGGAGATTGCCTATACCTATGCCTTTGCACTGAAGGTCACCGGCAAGGCCGGGGTCACACTGGTTTCTTAAAGTGCGTCGCGATCTTCCAGATTCGCTCCTTACGCTTTAAGCACCTGTTTTACGCATGTCGCCCGAAGCTGCTTCCCGGTTTCGGGCAACACGCTTTAGAATGCGCCATCGTCAGGGACGGCGTGCCGGATAGCCATTCGGATGCGCCGGTATGGCCTTGAGATAGGCTGCGATCGCTTCGCGGTCTTCAGAGGTCAGTTCGGCCATGTTCCTCTGCACCTCGGCCATCGAACCGCCGACGGAATCGAAATCGGGCGTGAAGCCGGTTTCGAGATAGCCGGCGATGTCCGCCTCGGACCAGTCGGCGATACCGCCCTCGCCGGCAGTGATATTGGGCACCACACCGTCGCCCTCCGCCGCGACCGCGCCCGCCAGCCACCTGCCGGTATCAGGCCCGCCGGCAAAATCGCGCGGCGTATGGCATTCGCCGCAATGGCCCGGCCCTTCCACCAGATACCGCCCTGCCAGCACCTTGTCGGATGCATCGGCGATTTCCACCACGGGCCTGTCGCTCATATAGAGCAATTTCCAGAGGCCGATGCCCCGGCGGACATTGAACGGAAACGCCAGGTCATGCCCGGCTGTCTGCCCCGCGACAGCCGGCAGCGTCTGCATGAAGGCAAACAGATCGGCGATGTCCTGCGGCTTCATGCGCGCATAGGAGGTGTAGGGAAAAGCGGGATAGTAGTGCCGGCCGTCCGGTGAAACGCCCTTCAGCATCGCTGCGGCGAAATCGTCGAGCGTCCAGTTGCCGATGCCATCGCTGGCGTCCTGCGAAATGTTGGGCGCAACGAAGGTTCCGAACGGCGTCCTCAGCTCCACGCCACCTGCAAGCTGAAAGCGGGCCTCGCCCTCAGCCCCCTTGGCAGCATGGCAGGAGGCGCAGCCGCCGGCGTGGAAAATGCGCAGCCCGCGCTCTGCATTTCCCGGCTCCGCCGTCGTCATGATCCGCTGATCGGGCCGTTGCGGCGCGGAGAGGAACCAGCCTGCCGCCGAGCCCGCTGCAATCACCAAGCCGAAAATGGCGCCGACCTTGCCAACTCTGGACATGGGCGGCAATCAGCCCTTGTGGATGCGGAAGTTTTCGTGGCAGGCGCCACAGCTCGCACCGATCGCGCCAAACTTCGCCTTGAGCGCATCGAGGTCTGCCGGGGCATCCGCCAGTGCTGCGCCGACCGCATCCTCGAATTTCTTTTCCGCGTCCCTGAAGCCGTCCGGATTGTCCCAGATCGCGGGGGCAGCGCTCGTGTCACCTGTATTCGAACCTTCGGGGTAAAGTGCCCCGATATCGAATTTTCCGGCATTGTCCTTCATCGCTTCCAGCGTCCTGAGCACCGACGCGGCGTCGAAAGGCTCCTGCCCCTTCACCACCTTGGAAAGATCGCCGGTCAGCTTGCCCCGCTCCTTCATCAGCGCTTTCCGGTCGGCAAGCGGGTCGGCAGATGCCGCGGTACCGGCAAGGGCGAGGATGGAGATGGCGAGTAGAAGCTTTCTCATGCGTGGCTCCGTATCTGTTGAAGAAACGTGGCTATTCCGAGGGAATCGGAGGATGGGCTCTAAGCTGCCCCGAAACGTGAAAGATTTCGCCTCACGCTTGCGTGAGACGATCGTGAAGCCCGAAAAGAAAAGCCCCGGACCGGCCGGGGCTTTGCGCTGGATGGATCAGGCGCCGGCCTTCTCGTACAATTCGAGCACATGGTCCCAGTTGATGAGGCTGTCCACGAAGGCTTCGAGGTATTTCGGGCGGGCGTTGCGATAGTCGATGTAGTAGGAGTGCTCCCAAACGTCGACACCGAGGATCGGCGAAGCGCCATGAACCAGCGGGTTCTCGCCATTCGGGGTCTTGGTGATTTCCAGCTTGCCGTCCTTGACGGAAACCCAGGCCCAGCCCGAGCCGAACTGCGTGGTGCCGGCATTGATGAAATCGGCACGGAATTTGTCATAACCGCCGAGATCGCTGTCGATCGCCTTCTGAAGCGCGGCCGGAAGCTTGTTGCCGCCGCCGCCCTTTTTCATCCATTTCCAGAAATGGATGTGGTTGTAGTGCTGGGCGGCGTTGTTGAAGAGGCCCTGGTTCTTGCCGAACGACTGCCTGACCACTTCCTCGACGGAGAGATCACCCATGCCGGCTTCTGCCGCAAGCTTGTTGCCATTGTCGACATAGGCCTTGTGGTGCTTGTCATGGTGATACTCAAGCGTCTCCTTCGACATGTAGGGCTGGAGAGCCTCGTAGTCGTACGGGAGATCGGGAAGTTCGAAAGCCATTGGTCTTACTCCTCAAAAAAAATCCGGCTGGGTTACCGGACTAACATAGGTACGCATGCCACGGGAACAACTCCCGCCGCGAAGCACCGGACACCTTTTATTTGCTCACGAAGCGGAAGTCGAATGCGCCCATTCCCAATAAAGCTCCCGCGCCTTCCTGGCTACAGGCCCGGCTGGCAATTGCCTGTCCTCGAAGCGGACGACGGGCACGACCTTGGAATGATTTCCGGTGGAAAATATCTCGTCGGCCTCGCGGAAATCGCGCACGGTCAGCGTCTTTTCGGTGGTCTGGAAACCATAGTCCGCCAACAGCCGGATCGTGCGGGCGCGCGTGATTCCGGCGAGGAACGTGCCGTTCGCGGATGGGGTGAACACATGGCCGTCCTTCACCATGAAAATATTGGTCGAACCGGTCTCGGCCACATTGCCCAGCATGTCGAGCACCAGCGCATTGTCGAAGCCGCGCATCCGCGCCTCCAGGATGGCGCGCGCATTGTTGGGGTACAGGCACCCGGCCTTGGCATTGGTGGGCATGGTTTCGATGGTCGGCCTGCGGAACGGCGAGACCGTGACCGAAAATCCTTCCGGCGCCAGCATTGGCGATTCGTAGAGGCAAAGGCAGAAACGGGTCGATGCAGGGTCCGCCGGCACCCCCATATAACCGCCATGCTCGGCCCAGTACATCGGCCGGATGTAAACGGCGGTCTTGCCATCGAATCGCTTCAGGCCGTCCCATGTCAGTTCCACGATCCGGTCAGGGCTCATGGTCGGTTTCAGACCCAGCGCAATTGCGG
Organism: Aquamicrobium defluvii; assembly: GCF_004363725.1. Lineage (GTDB taxonomy): Bacteria > Pseudomonadota > Alphaproteobacteria > Rhizobiales > Rhizobiaceae > Mesorhizobium > Mesorhizobium defluvii. Next base: position 74,877 of record NZ_SNZF01000005.1, read on the forward strand.
AGGCGTTGACGCGCGCCGCATGAAGATCGAGATCGGGCGCCACGCCTTCGAACCAGCGCGCGCCGTCGAATACGGTCGAGCCCAGCCACATGGCATGGCTCATCGGCCCGATCAGCGCGACATTGCCCTCATGCCAGTCGCCATCCACATAGCTCCAGGTCGTCGTGCGCGCTTTTTCCGCCAATGTCATGTCGTTTCCAGTCCGTCGGTTTTAACCAATGTCACCATTGGTCGTCTCTTGCCGCCCGCCCGTCAATCACGAAGACGTCATAATCATTAATCCAGAACCGGCCACATAATCTGTTTACCTTCCTTTCAGCAGCACCATCTAAGGTCGGGCAACCCGTTGCCGATTGGCAACAGTGGAACCTTAGTCACATGTTCGCCTTTATTTATCCTCCCTGCGGCCAGATTCGGCACTACCTATCGGCCCGGTCGGGAGAGGCGACGCCCATGGCGTGCCCATGTGAACAGTAAGAAAGATCGAGACTGCAGCTTATGGCAACAGATTCACCTCCCGCCCTGCTGACAAGGCGTCGTTTCCTCAATATGGCGGCGATGGGCGCGGCAGCGGCCACCGTATCGGCCTGCACCACCACATCCCCCTCCGTCCCCCTTGGCCCTCCAGAGCCGCAAGCCCAGCCGGAACTCGGCAGTTACGACATCATGTATGGCCCGGTGTTCGACGGAGGCTACGAGATTCCTGCGGTCCCGTATCGCAAGATCGATTCGAAATTCCTGCGCCAGATCGTGCCAGATCCGACCGGCGAACGTCCCGGCACCATTGTCGTCGACACCTCGCAGCACTTCCTCTATCTCGTCCGCGAAGACGGGCAGGCCATACGCTATGGTGTCGGTCTGGGCCGCGCCGGTTTCGAGTGGGCGGGCCGCGCGGTCGTCCAGTACAAGCGCGAATGGCCGAAGTGGACCCCTCCGGACGAGATGATCGCCCGCCAGCCGGAACTGGAGAAATACAGCTCGCGCAACGGCGGCATGCCTCCGGGGTTGATGAACCCGCTGGGTGCGCGCGCGCTCTACATATTCCAGAACAACGAGGATACGCTTTACCGTATCCACGGCTCGCCTGAGTGGCACTCGATCGGCAAGTCGATCTCGTCCGGCTGCGTGCGCCTGATGAACCAGGACATCATCGACCTCCATAGCCGCGTTCCCGGCAAGACGCCCATTCTCGTCACGAACGGGCTAGGCGCGCGCATCGCCGGCCATGATCCGGGCGGCGTCGCTGTCGATGCGGGCGTGCCCGAGGGCTCCACCCTTCTCGGTCGCGTCAGCCGCTCGTGGCTTTGACGTCAGGCTGACGGCTTCAACAGGAAAGGCGGCGCCCATGCGCCGCCTTTCTTGCACCATGCGGCAAGCCGTTACTTTCGGGTCAGACTGCCGAGAATACCGCGCACCAGCGCGCGCCCGACAGAGGATCCGACCGAACGCACCACCGACTTGATCGCCGCTTCCGTCACGGTCTGTCGGTTCGACGTTCGCGGCGCAGCGGTCCGGCGCGTGCGTGTGGTCGGGGCCGGCGCATTGCCGAAATCGGGCAAGGTCCAGCCGCCTCCGGTGCCGCCCGGTGTCTGCGGTTGCGCCTGCTGCGGCGCGGCCTGCGCCTCCGATGCGCGCTTCTGGAGAATCTCAAAGGCGGATTCACGGTCGACCGGCTGGTCGTATTGACCGGCTACCGGGCTCATTGCCACGATCTTCTGTCGCTCCTGTGGCGTCACCGGCCCGAGCCGCGACGACGGCGGGCGGATGAGCGTACGCTGGACAATCGAAGGAACGCCCTTGTTCTCCAGCGTCGAGACAAGCGCCTCGCCTGTACCGAGCTGCGTGATCGCTGTTGCGCAATCGAAATCGGGGTTCGGCCGGAAGGTGTCGGCCGCCGTCTTCACCGCCTTCTGCTCGCGCGGCGTATAGGCGCGCAGGGCGTGCTGGATGCGATTGCCAAGCTGGGCAAGTACGGTTTCCGGCACGTCGAGCGGGTTCTGCGTCACGAAGTAGACCCCGACGCCCTTGGAGCGGATCAGCCGAACGACCTGCTCGACACGGTCGACCAGCGCCTTGGGCGCATCGTCGAACAGGAGATGGGCTTCATCGAAGAAGAACACCAGCTTCGGCTTGTCGGGATCGCCAACCTCAGGCAGCACCTCGAACAGTTCCGACATGAGCCACAGCAGGAAGGTGGCATAGAGGCGCGGATTCATCATCAGCTTGTCCGCAGCCAGCACGTTGATGGCTCCCCGCCCGTCGCGCGTGGTGCGCATCAGGTCGGCGATGCGCAGCGCCGGTTCGCCGAAGAAGTTGTTGCCGCCCTGCTGCTCCAGAACCAGCAGCGAGCGCTGGATCGCGCCCACAGACTGCCTGGTGACATTGCCGTAGCGCGCGCCAATCTCGGCGGACCGCTCGGCAAGATTGGCCAGCAGCGCCTGCAAATCCTTCATGTCGAGGAGAAGCAGCCCCTCTTCATCGGCGATGCGGAAGGCGATGTTCATGACACCTTCCTGCGCCTCGGTCAGGTTCATCAGCCGCGACAGCAACAGCGGTCCCATCTCCGAAATGGTTGCCCGAATCGGGTGGCCCTGTTCTCCGAACAGGTCCCAGAAGATCACCGGGAACTCCTGAAACTCATACGGGTCGAGATGGATTTCCTCGGCCCTTTTCAGAAGGAAGTCCTTGGCCTCGCCTATCATGGAGATGCCTGAAAGGTCGCCCTTGATATCGGCGCAGAACACCGGAACGCCGGCATTCGAAAATCCTTCGGCCAATATCTGCAAGGTCACCGTCTTGCCCGTACCGGTCGCCCCGGTGACGAGCCCATGGCGGTTGCCGTAGCGCAGCAGAAGGTTTTCCGCCTCCTGATAGCTGTCGTCAGGCTTGCGGCTTGCACCGAGGAAAATGCTGTCGTCACCCGCCATCGTCAGTTCTCCGCAATCCCGAACGGCTCAGGGCTTCCTGGCCATCTTCTGGTATAGTAAGGCAGCCGTGAAAATCAAAGATGCAACTTCCCCACCTCCATCTGCTGCATTGCGGTAGAGGAGCAGGAACCGTACACTGCCGTCCCGGCCGATGCGGCGGACCTGGGGTGCAGCAGAGGAATCGATTCTTGACCGATACAGCAGCAGATCGCCACGGCCAGGAGACGCGGTGGCGGGCCTTCGCCGAAGGAGTGCTTGGGGCCGGAAGCAAAACTCAAACTGACGGGACCGCCGGTTCGTCGCGATGGATCGTCTGCCAGCGCATCGACGATCCGGACATCGAACGCGCCCGCGCCCAGATAGCCGACGACCTCGCCAATGGCGCAACGGGGCTGGCGCTTGTATTCGACGGTGCGCCCAACGCCTTTGGCTATGGCCTGCCCGGCACCGCCGAGGCTCTCGAGCAGGTTCTGGAAGGCGTTCCACTGGACAGAATCTATCTCAGGATAGACGTGCATCCCGCCAGCCGCGCCATGGCGGACTGGCTCGTGACCCTCCTCAACCGCGGCAAGATCAACCCCAGGCGTCTCAATCTTTCTTTCGGCATCGATCCGGCAGCTACGTTCGCCGGCACGGGGCGCCTGCGCATGAGCATCGAGGCATTGCAGGCATCCATGCCCCAGTCGCTGGCCCACTTCTTCGCCATGGACGTTCCGGGCGTCCTGCTGGAAGCCGACGGGCGCATATTGCATAACGCGGGCGCCAGCGAAGCGCAGGAACTTGGCGCCATGCTGGCATCGGCTGCCGGGCACCTGCGGCTTTTTCAGGAAGCGCGACAGGCATTGGTCTATGCCGCGCCGCATATCGGTTTTGCAGTGGGGGTGGATGACGACGTTGCGCGTTCAGCCGCCAAGATCAAGGCATTGCGCGTGCTGTGGACCCGCTTGCAGGATAACTTCATGATACCGCCTGCGGCCGCTACGATTCATGCCGAAACGTCGATGCGCATCGTCGGGCAAGACGACCTCACCGCAAATGTCGCCCGCAACGCGGCCGCCTGCTCCGGAGCGATTGCCGGCGGCGCGGATTCGATATCGGTTCTTCCGCATACGATCGGGCATGGCTTGCCGGAAGGCTCCGCGCGGCGGGTGGCGCGCGATGTGCAATTGCTGTTGATGCAGGAAGACACCGCCGCGCCGGGAGAGATCAATGCGCTCACCAACAGCCTCGCCGAACAAGGCTGGGCGGAATTTCAGCGCATCGAACAGGAAGGCGGCATTCTGCCAAGCCTCAAGGCCGGGCATATTCAGGCTCGTGTCAAAGCCTATGCCGAAAAGCGCTTGCAGGGCCACGCCGAAGACCGCGCGACTGCTCCGGGTGCCGCGATTGCGGTGCCCACCCTGCCGGCGGAGCGTCACCCCGCCCCGACCGACGGTGTCGTCTTCTGCGAAGCCCTGTACCCGCTGCGTCCGGACCACAGGGCAGCCTGGCCCTGAAATCCAATCGTCGTGGCTCTTGCTGCAACACCGTTGTACGATGTCGCAGCAGGGAATGCACCTGTCGGCACCACCATCCACATGATCGGTAAGTCCGAGGCGTTCTCACGCCGCAGGAGCATCTGCGTACCGGAGGCTGGGTGCGAGTCATTGATGACCGGGCGCACTACATGCCGAACAGCCAGCGCAGCCTTTTTCCGCGACAACACGGTTCCGGGTAAAGAACCAGGGCAGATGGACAGGGGCCCTCAGGCATCCGCCGACAGGCCAACGATCTCCCATTCGCGACCGTTGACGTTCACCAGATCACCGGCTTTCCGGCCAAACAGAGCCTGCGCCATCGGAGACACATGCGAGATCGAGCCTTTCGCGGGATCGGCCTCGTCCTCGCCCACGATCCGCCAGCGCGCCGTCTTGCCGTCGCCATCCTCCAGGGCGACCGTCATGCCGAAGCGCACGACATCCGAGCCCGCTTCGGGCACGGACAATTCGGCGCTCTCGCGCCTCGCGGTCCAGTAGCGCAAGTCACGCGCCATCAGTGCCAGGCGCTCACGGTCGTCTTCCGTCTCCGCGCCCGCCATTTCCTCGCGCAGCCTCACGAGTTCGGCCTCGATCATGGCCAGCCCGTTTGCAGTCACGAGATTGCGGTGCGGGCTGACCGGCCGTTCGCCTAGCACGGCCGCCGCATTCTCGTTGTCTTCCTCTTTCGTGAACGCCCTGCTCATATCGGATCAACCCAACGCGTCGGCCGGTCTCAGTTCGCCGACCTTGACGCCGTTGCGGCTCAGTATCGGCTGCACCGCTTGTCGGCGCAACTCAGCCGCCAGTTCGCCGTCTTTCGCCAGCAGTTTTGCCAGCACGCCCGCGATCATGATTTCGGCAGCGCGTATCGCGCCATCGTCGCACTTCAGCGCGATTCCGAGGCCGAGTTCCGGGATAGCGGCACAGTAGACACCTTCCGCCCCCATCTTGACGAAGATGCGGCCGGGTGCGGCTTTCATCAGCCGCTCATCGGCGCAGCCAGTGCCGGACATCATGAATGGCTCGGCCATACAGGCCCAGAGCAGGCGTTGCGCTGCCTTCGCCCGTTCCGCTCCCAGCCGCTCCCCCGTCGCCATTCTGGCAAAGCCGGTGGCGAAACTGCGCAGCGGCACGGCATAGGTGGGGATCGAGCAACCGTCGGTGCCGCAATGGTCCACGCCATGCGCCGCGCCCGTCACCGCCTCCATCGCATCGCGCACCATATCCTGCAATTTATGCCCGGCGGCCACATAGCCGCGATGAGCAATCCCGGAATGACAGCATGTACACAGAAACCCCGAATGCTTGCCGGAACAGTTGTTGTGCAGCGCATTGGGTGCGCCGCCGCTGCGCGCCAGCGCCACGGTCGCGCCATGATTGCCCGGCCAGTGGCTGCCGCATTCCAGCGCCACTTCATCCAGCCCGGCCTTTGCGAGCATGGATCGCGCCGTTTCGACATGCTCCGGCTCGCCAGAATGCGAGGCACAGGCCAGCGCCAGCTCGCGATTGCCGAAGCCGTAGGCGTCGGCCGCGCCGCTTTCCACCAGCGGCAGCGCCTGTATCGCCTTCACGGCCGAGCGCGGAAAGACAGGCTTTGCGGTATCGCCAATCTCCCAGACCGTCCTGCCCGCAGCATCGTAAACGGCAATTGCACCGCGATGCGCACTCTCCACGATGGAGCCGCGCAGCACCTCGACCAGAACCGGATTCGTCATGTTTTTGCGTCCTCAGCAATCGGCAAACCAGTGGAAGAGACATAGCCGTCAATGCCGGTGCCGCTCAAGCCGCCCGGCAATCCCGCCACCGGGTTGCAATTTTTGTTGATTGATCAGTCAATTAAAAATAATATCTACCTCAGGGAGAACACGACATGCCCAAAATCGGAATGGAACCGGTGCGCCGAAAGGCGCTGATCGACGCCACCATCTCAACCATAGGCGAACGCGGCACACTCAACGTCACCGTGGCCGAGATAGCCGGGCGGGCGGGCGTGTCGTCCGCACTGGCGCATCACTATTTCGGCCCGAAGGAAGAGCTTTTGCAGGCCACGATGCGACAATTGCTGGCCGATCTCGGCCGCGATGCCGTTTCGGCCCTGCGCAGTGCGGCCACGCCGCGCGAACGGGTGTCGGCGGTCATCTCCGTCAACTTCAATGCCGGCCAGTTCCGCGAGGAAACCGTGCATGCGTGGCTGGCCTTCTATGTGGAGGCGCAGAACTCGCCGACGCTGCGCCGCCTGCTGCGCGTCTATGCAAGGCGCCTGCATTCCAACCTGATGAGTGGGCTCGCTCCCCTCGTCCCGCGCCCGGAAGCCGAGCGCGCGGCAGAGGCCATCGCCGCCATGATCGACGGGCTCTACATCCGCCGCGCCTTGCGCGACGGCCTGCCCAATCCGGCAAGCGCCACCGCACTTGTCGAGGACTATGTCGACGCGAAGCTCAGGCAGCAGGCCAACACCCCATGACCGCTCGTCCGAACATCCTCATCCTCATGGTCGACCAGCTTGCCGGAACCCTGTTTCCGGACGGCCCGGCCGATTTCCTGCATGCGCCGCATTTGAAGGCGCTAGCGGCGCGCTCGGCCCGCTTCCGCAACAATTACACCGCCTCGCCGCTTTGCGCGCCAGCGCGCGCCTCCTTCATGAGCGGCCAGCTCCCGTCGCGTACCGGCGTCTACGACAACGCGGCCGAATTCGTCTCGTCGATCCCGACCTTCGCCCATCACCTGCGCGCCGCCGGCTATTACACCTGCCTGTCAGGCAAGATGCATTTCGTCGGGCCGGACCAGTTGCACGGCTTCGAGGAGCGGCTGACCACCGACATCTACCCGGCAGATTTCGGCTGGACGCCGGACTACCGCAAACCCGGCGAGCGCATCGACTGGTGGTATCACAACCTCGGCTCCGTCACCGGGGCGGGCGTCGCCGAGATCACCAACCAGATGGAATATGACGACGAGGTCGCCTTCCTCGCCGGCCAGAAGCTCTACGACCTGTCGCGCCAGTCCGAAGATACCGGCCGCCGCCCCTGGTGCCTGACCGTCTCCTTCACCCACCCGCACGACCCCTATGTCGCGCGCCGCCAGTATTGGGACCTCTACGAGGGCTGCCCGCAACTGGAACCCGAAGTCGGCTTCATCCCGCATGACGAGCAGGACCCGCATTCGCAGCGGCTTTATCTCGCCAGCGACTATGCGAGCTTCGACATCACGCCGGAGCAGGTGCGCCGCTCACGCCGCGGCTATTTCGCCAACATCTCCTATATCGACGACAAGGTCGGCGAACTGCTGGATGTGCTCGAACGCACGCGCATGCTGGACGACACCGTCATCCTGTTCTGCTCGGATCATGGCGATATGCTGGGCGAGCGCGGCCTGTGGTTCAAGATGAGCTTTTTCGAAGGCTCCTGCCGCGTCCCGTTGATGATTGCCGGCAAGGGCGTCGGACCTGCCCGCATCGATGCTCCGGTCTCCAATCTCGACATCTGCCCGACGCTCTGCGACCTCGCCGGCATCGACATTTCCGGCATCATGCCGTGGACGGACGGGCAATCGCTCAAGCCGCTCATGCAAGGCAGCGAGCGCGGCGAACCCGTGCTGATGGAATATGCGGCCGAAGGCTCCTATGCCCCGCTGGTCGCCATCCGCGAAGGCAAGTACAAGTTCGTGCATTGCGAGATCGACCCGCCGCAACTGTTTGATCTGGAATCCGATCCGCTCGAACTGACCAATCTCGCGGCCGACCCGCAGCATGCCGGTCTGGTCGCCGCCTTCATGGAAAAGGTCCGCGCCCGCTGGGACATGGCCGCCTTCGACGCGGCCGTGCGCGAGAGCCAGGCGCGGCGCTGGGTGGTCTATCCGGCGCTGCGCAACGGCGCCTACTTTCCATGGGATTTCCAGCCCCTGCAAAAAGCCTCGGAGCGCTACATGCGCAATCACATGGATCTCAATGTTCTGGAGGAACAGAAACGCTTCCCGCGAGGTGAATAGCTATGCTCGAAGCTGATTTCGTCATCATCGGTTCCGGCTCGGCCGGTTCGGCCATGGCCTACCGGCTGTCCGAGGACGGCAGGCATTCGGTCATCGTCATCGAATATGGCGGCACCGACATCGGGCCGCTGATCCAGATGCCGTCCGCCCTGTCGATCCCGCTCAACATGCCGCTCTACGACTGGGGCTTCGCCAGCGAGCCGGAGCCACACCTGGGCGGACGCGTTCTCGCCACGCCGCGCGGCAAGGTCCTGGGTGGCTCCTCTTCCATCAACGGCATGGTCTATGTACGCGGCCATGCCCGCGATTTCGACCACTGGGCCGAGGAAGGGGCTGCCGGCTGGAGCTATGCGGACGTGCTGCCCTACTTCAAGCGCATGGAACATTCGCATGGCGGCGAGGAAGGCTGGCGCGGCACCGACGGGCCCCTGCACGTCCAGCGCGGCAAGCGCGAGAACCCGCTCTATGCCGCCTTCATCGAGGCAGGCAGGCAGGCAGGCTTCGAACTCACCCGTGACTACAACGGTTCCAAGCAGGAAGGTTTCGGACCGATGGAGCAGACCATCCATCGCGGCCGCCGCTGGTCCACTGCCAATGCCTATCTGCGCCCTGCCCTGAAACGGAAAAACGTCAGCCTGGTCAGCGGCTTCGCGCGAAAAGTCGTCATCGAGAATCAACGCGCCACCGGTGTCGAGATCGAAGCTCGCGGACAGATTCAGGTCGTTAAAGCGCGGTGTGAGGTGATCGTCGCCGCCTCTTCGATCAACTCGCCGAAAATCCTCATGCTGTCGGGCATCGGACCAGCACAACATCTTCAGGATAACGGCATCGCCGTGGTTGCCGACCGGCCCGGCGTTGGCGCCAATCTTCAGGACCATCTCGAACTCTACATCCAGCAGGAATCGACCCAGCCGATCACGCTGAATTCCGTCCTGAATCCTTTCTCCAAGGCGCTCATCGGCGCGCGCTGGCTGCTGTTCAAGAGCGGGCTCGGCGCCACCAATCATTTCGAGGCGGCCGCCTTCCTGCGTTCGGCCGCCGGCATCGACTATCCCGACATCCAGTATCATTTCATCCCCGCCGCCGTGCGCTACGACGGCAAGGCGGTGGCCAACACGCACGGCTTCCAGGCCCATGTCGGCCCGATGCGTTCCAAATCGCGCGGCTCGGTCACGCTGCGTTCGCCCGATGCATGGGACAAGCCGGTCATCCGCTTCAACTACATGTCCCATCCGGACGACTGGACGGAGTTCCGCCGCTGCATCCGCCTCACCCGCGAGATCTTTTCGCAGGCCGCCTTCGATCCCTATCGCGGCAAGGAGATTTCGCCGGGCAGTCATGTGCAGACCGACGCGGAGCTCGACGCCTTCATTCGCGACCACGCCGAGAGCGCGCTGCACCCCTGCGGCACCTGTCGCATGGGCCGAGCCGACGATCCGATGAGCGTTGTGGACCCCGAATGCAGGGTCATCGGCGTGGAGGGCCTGCGGTTGGCGGATTCCTCCATCTTTCCGCGCATCACCAACGGCAATCTCAACGGACCGTCGATCATGACCGGCGAGAAAGCCGCCGACCACATTCTTGGCCGCGCGCCGCTGCCGCCCTCCAATCAGGAACCTTGGATCAATCCGCGCTGGCAACAGTCGGACAGATAAGCCAAAGTCCCTTCAACCGATCCGATGCAACCACCGGAGCCTGCCATGCGCGCCCAGCCGACCGCCTCCCACTATGTCAACGGACGCTATATCGACGACGATCGCGGCGCGGAAATCGCCGTCATCTATCCGGCCACGGGCGAGCGCATCGCCACGCTGCATGCGGCTACGCCCAACATCATCGAACTGGCGATAGAATCGGCACGCGCCACGCAAGCCGAATGGGCGCGCATCAAGCCGGTCGAGCGCGGCCGCATCCTGCGCCGCGCCGCCGACATGTTGCGCGACCGCAACGAGGCGCTGGCGCGGCTCGAAACGCTCGACACAGGCAAGGCCATTCAGGAAACACTGGTCGCCGACGCCCCTTCCGCAGCCGATTGCCTCGAATATTTCGCAGGCGCCGTCGCCAGCTTCAACGGCGAGTTCATCGACCTAGGCGGCCCCTTCGCCTATACGCGCCGCGAACCGCTCGGCGTCTGCGTCGGCATCGGCGCCTGGAACTATCCGATCCAGATCGCCGGCTGGAAATCGGCTCCGGCGCTCGCCATGGGCAACGCCATGGTCTTCAAACCGTCCGAGAACACGCCGCTCTCCGCACTGGCGCTCGCCGAAATCTATTCCGAGGCAGGATTGCCCGATGGTCTGTTCAACGTAGTGCAGGGCTATGGCGAAGTGGGCGCTTCGCTGGTCGGTCATCCTTCCGTCGCCAAGGTGTCGGTCACGGGCTCGGTCGCCACCGGCAAGCGCGTCCTGGCGCAGGCGGGTGCCGAGATGAAGCACGCCACCATGGAGCTTGGCGGCAAGTCGCCGCTCATCGTCTTCGACGATGCGGACCTCGAAAACGCCATTGGCGGGGCGATGCTCGGCAATTTCTATTCCACCGGTCAGGTCTGCTCCAACGGCACCCGCGTCTTCGTCCAGAAAGGCTTGCACGACCACTTCGTCGAGCGCCTTGTCGAGCGCACAAAGAAAATCCGCATTGGCGACCCGCTCGACCCCGAAACCCAGATGGGGCCGCTGGTCAGCAAGGCCCAGCACGAGCGCGTTCTGTCCTATATCGAGGCCGGCAAACAGGAAGGTGCTGCGCTCGCCTGCGGCGGCAACGTGCCTGTTCTGCAAGGTTTCGACGGCGGCTTCTTCGTGGAACCGACCGTCTTCACCGGCGTGACAGACGACATGCGCATCGCGCGCGAGGAAATCTTCGGGCCGGTGATGAGCGTGCTTTCCTTCGCGGACGAGGACGAGGTGATAAACCGCGCCAATGGCACGGAGTTCGGCCTCGCCGCCGGTGTCTTCACCGGCGACATGGCGCGCGCCCACCGCGTCATCGGCGAATTGCAGGCGGGCACTTGCTGGATCAACGCCTACAATCTCACCCCGGTAGAGATGCCGTTCGGCGGCTACAAGCAGTCTGGTATCGGGCGCGAAAACTCTCTGGCCGCGCTCCAGCATTATTCGCAGATCAAGTCGGTCTATGTGGAAACCGGCGACGTCGACAGCCCCTACTGACCGTTCTCCGCCGTCGCATCCAGATACTGCATCAGGGCATAGACGAGGTGGTAGAAGATCGAGGCCGGCACCTCGGCCGCCACCGAGCGGCCGCGCTCGTCGATACGGTCGATCCACAGCCCGACCGGGGCCGGATCGATGTGCCAGCGGAACAGGCGGCCCACGCGCGCTTCGATCTCCGGCTTCAGGTCAGGCCCATCGGCCCTGTCAAGCGCGATGGAAGCCTTGATCGCTTCCGTCTGCGGCCAGCTTCGCGACACAAGGTCGAGCGGCATGCCCTGCTTCGATACCGCGCCGTAGGCAAGCCCCGTCGCCCGGTTCAGGCCATTGGCCACCGCCGAGGCATAGAGCTTGCGGGCATAGGTCGTCAGGCTGGTCTGACCGCTGCGATTGGAGAAGTCTATCAGCAGCGAGGCCCATTCGAAATGATGGCCCGGTTCCGTCCAGTCGCCTTTGCCGTCCGGCGCGGGAGCCCAGCCATCCCCGAAATATTCGCCCACGGTCCAGCTGTCCGCATCGAAGAAGTAGCTGCGGAACAGGTCGACGATGCGGGCCGCGCGACGCAGATAGGTTCGGTCGCCTGTCGCCTCATGCCAGGCGAGAAACGCCTCCAGCAAATGCATGTGCGGATTGGAGCGGCGCAGGCTGCCTCCCTCCGGCGCCTCGAGGAAACCGGCAAGGCTGCTGTCTTCGAGATGCTCGTCAAGGAAGGCGAACGTCTCGCGGCCAAGCTGCAACGCATCCGGATTGCCGCACATATGGGCGTGGGCCAGCGCCAGAAGCACGCAGGAATGGTCGTAGGCGTCTTCCGTCGCGTCGCTTACCGAACCATCCACGTTGAAGGTTCGAGCCCAGCCGCCCCGATCCGTTCGGCCGCGCGACATGAAGTCCAGCCCATGGGCGATCAGCAGGTCTGCGGGACCGCCCCAGCCGCGAGCCTTGGCCACGGCAAACCCATAGACCTGCCGCGCCATGGTGCGCATGCGCTTCGGCCTGGCCAGCGGCACCGCGTCGAGACCCAGCGCCTCATGAAAGCCGCCATGGCGCTCGTCCACGCCAATGGTGGACCATAGCGGCAGCGCCTCCTCGAACAGCCAGTGCCGCACCCGCCCGCGCCATGCGCCGCTTTCCACCACCCGGTCGTGCGAGGGCGTGAACCGCGTTTCCAGCCGGCCGCTCTTTTCGAGCTGCTGCACCACCTTGCGCACATTCTGGCTGTGCGACACCGGAGCCACGAAGGTCGCGTCCGCGGTTGCGACCACCGCCGTGTCCTTCAGCCCCACCGCCGACAGAAGCCGCCCGTGGCTGCGGATATAGGAATTCTGGCAATCGATGGCGACGACATCGCCGATAATGACATTGCCGTTTTCATCCGAAGGTCCGACATCGAGCAGGGATTGCCATGAGCCGAGGTCGTTCCATCGGAAACCTGCCGGCACCATGGCGATGCCCTCGGCACGCTCCATCACCGCATAGTCGATGGAATCGGAAGGGATTGCCGCATAGAGCTCTTCCGGCATGTAGAGACCGGACAGGTCGCTGGTCGCCGCCTCGGAAGCCTTTTCCGTGGCCTTCCAGATTTCCGGCTGGAAGCGCAGGAAGGCGTCGCGCATGACGCTCGCCCGGAACAGGAAAATGCCGGCATTCCAGTAGTAGTTGCCTGCTGCGACATATTTCTGCGCCGTTTCGAGATCCGGCTTCTCCACGAAGCGCGAAACATCGAAGACGCCGCTATTTTCCGCGCCAACCTCGATATAGCCATAGCCGGTCTCGGGCTGGTCGGGGCGAATGCCGAACACCACCAGCCGCCCCTCGCCTGCCGCCGGCACGCCCTGCTCCACCGTCTGCCAGAACTGCGCGGTGGTGGAAATCTCGTGATCGGAGGGCACCACCAGAATGAGGCTGTCGCCAAAATCCGCCAGCGTGCGCAATGTCGCCAGCGCCACGGCCGCGGCGGTGTTGCGCCCCACCGGCTCGAAAAGCACCCCGCCCCCGGCAAGATCGATGCCGTTTATGTCGCCGTGCACACGCCCGGCATGGCGTTCGGATGCGATCAGGAATACCGGGGCAGCACCGGCAGTGCGCCCGGTCATGCGGCGCAACGTCTTGGCAAGCATCGAGCCATCGCCCGACAGATCATGGAACTGCTTGGGATTATCCTCGCGCGAGAGTGGCCACAGGCGCGAACCCACGCCACCGCTCATCACGAAACAGGCAATGCGTTCGCTCATCATGTCACTCAGAAAGTCTGGTTGTAGGGGCCGACTTCCGGACTGCGCCGCAGCACGGCATCCAGCGCCTCGAACATCTCACGCCGCCTTTCCGCCGAGACCGGGCTTTCTACCACCACGACGAGTTCCGGCTTGTTCGACGAGGCCCGCACCAGCCCCCATGTGCCGTCTTCGGCCACGACGCGCACGCCGTTCACCGTCACCAGGTCGGAGATGGCCTGCCCGGCGAAGCGCTCTCCGGCCGCCTTCATGCGTTCGAAATCGGAGAGCACGCGCTCGACCACACCATATTTCAACTCGTCGTCGCAATGCGGCGACATGGTCGGCGTGCCGTAGGTGACAGGCAGGTCGCGATAGAGGTCGGCCATGGACTTGGCCGGATTGCGGTCGAGCATGCCGCACACGGCAATCGCCGTCACCAGCCCGTCGTCATAGCCGCGCCCGATGGGCGGATTGAAGAAGAAGTGGCCGGATTTCTCGAAGCCGGCGATGGCCCCAAGCTCGGCCACCCGTCGCTTGATGTAGGAATGGCCGGTCTTCCAGTAATCCGTCGTCGCCCCTTGCGCCTGCAATTGCGGGTCGGTCCTGAACAGGCCGGTCGACTTCACGTCCACGACGAAGGTCGAGCCCGGATGAAGCCGCGAAATATCGCGTGCCAGCATCACGCCCACCTTGTCGGCGAAGATCTCGTTGCCCTCGTTGTCGACCACGCCGCAGCGGTCGCCATCGCCGTCGAAGCCGAGGCCGACATCGGCGCCCGTTTCCAGCACCTTGTCGCGGATCGCATGCAGCATCTGCATGTCCTCCGGGTTCGGATTGTAGCGCGGGAAGCTGTGGTCGAGTTCCACGTCGAGGGGGATGACCTCGCAACCGATCCGCTCCAGCGCTTCGGGGGCGAAAGCGCCGGCCGTGCCGTTGCCGCAGGCGGCCACGACCCTGAGCTTGCGGCCGATTCGCTTTCCCGAGACGAGGTCGTCGAGATAGGTTTCGCGAAAACCGCGTATCATCTCATAGGAACCGCCGCCGACGAGATCGAAATCGCCGCCCAGCACGATGTTCTTCAGTGCCGTCATCTCGTCCGGGCCGAAGGTCAGGGGCCGCTGCGCGCCCATTTTCACGCCGGTCCAGCCGTTCTCGTTGTGCGAGGCGGTCACCATGGCCACCGAAGGCGTATCGAGCGCAAACTGGGCGAAATAGGCCATGGGCGAAAGCGCAAGCCCGATGTCCTTCACTTTCGCGCCGGCCGCCATCAGGCCCGACACCAGCGCCAGCTTGATCCCCAGCGAATATTCACGGAAGTCATGCCCCGTGACGATCTCGGGGGCGATGCCCATGCGCCGGATCAGCGTGGCCAGTCCCATGCCCAGCGCCTGCACGCCGATGAGGTTCAGTTCCGGCTCCTTTTCCGCGCCGGGACGGCCGAACCACCAGCGCGCGTCATATTCGCGAAAGCCAGTCGGCTTTATCAAAGCCGCGGTCTCGAACTCGAAGGTATTCGGCCGCGCCTGTTCCACAATGGTCAGCTTCACTTGAGAGGCTCCCCGCACCTTTCACATGCAATTGCGTCAGCTTGCCTAGCAGCAAAGCCTTTAAAGGGGGTTATCCTCTCACCTTCCCGGCTCTTGCACAAACAATCGTCACAAACCGGCGAACTGTCGTGTCATTGACGCTTGCAGGATTGAAATCGCAGCGCTATAAGCCCGGCCACTGGTCACGGAGTGTAGCGCAGCCTGGTAGCGCACATCGTTCGGGACGATGGGGTCGCAGGTTCAAATCCTGCCACTCCGACCAGAGAATCAGAGGGTTAGAAACCTTCGTTCAAGCCTTCCCGAAGGCATTCCCACTATCGTTGATCTGGCCGCGTCTCAGGCTGGCTTTTGCGTCATGCAGCGCAGGAATCGGCAGGCGCAGCATTCCGTTGTATGTTTCCCCAAAGGGAGCAACGGCCATGAATGTAGCCAACCTGCAACTTGAAGGGCTGTTGATGGCGATTGCCGCCATCAATCATCTGCTTGTTCAGAAAGGCGTCCTGACCATCGAGGAGCTGGACGCTGCCCTTCAGGCCGCCGAAGCCAGCGAAAACCGGTCGAACGAGTTGCCGCCTTCCCACAGGGAGGCGATCGCATTTCCCATAAGGTTGTTGCAGCTCGCCAATCGGTGCCAGCCGGAAACGGAACTGCCGGCCTTTTCTGCACTGACGCGAATGGTCGGCCAGATGAAATAGACGGCCGTTCAGGCCTGGATGACGACCACTCTCGTGCCCGGCGCGACACGTGCGTAGAGGTCAATCACATCGTGATTGAGCATTCGGATGCAACCGCTGGACACCGCCTTGCCGATGGTGCTCGGCTGGTTGGTGCCGTGGATGCGGAACATCGTATCGCGGCCATCGCGGTAGAGATAGAGCGCCCGCGCGCCCAGCGGATTGTTCGGTCCGCCCGGGACACCGCCGGCATATCGCCGGTTGCGGGGGTCGCGGCGCATCATGTTCGCCGTCGGCGTCCAGCTCGGCCATTCGGCCTTTCGTCCGACCGTGGCATTGCCCCGCAGCGCGAGGCCCTCACGGCCCACGCCGATGCCGTAGCGGATTGCCCGCCCGTTCCCCAGAACATAATAGAGTCGGCGCTCGGGCGTGTTCACCACGATGGTACCGGCAGGATAGTCGCCGCCGAAGGCAACTTCGCTGCGCCGCAGTTCCGGCCTGATCTCGGATGCAGGTATCGCAGCTACCGGGAAACGTTCGCCCTGAATGGGTCCGTAGCTGGCATATTGGGACGTCGCGCATCCGGCCATCAACAATGGCAGGCCAACAATGAAACCTCTGCGTGAAATTGACATCGACCCGTCCCAACTCAGTTTATCTGTTTGAATTGGTTAGGTCGCTATGGTTAACAAATGATTGCCGCAAGGCGCTTGCAGCTTCCGTTTGTCAATGTGTGACTGCCGGGGTGTCCAAGCCCAGCCACCCCGACAGCCGGCCCGCTCTGCGTCAGGCCGCCGGCAAGGCCGGCATGACAGGACATGCATATCTCATGCCATGGATATTGTGCTGAATTGAAACGGAATCACTTGTCCAACGGGCTTTCAGCCAAACATCCCGCCTCAGATCGGGTCATTCCGATTCCCGCCGGAAGCGATGAAGCTCAGATACCGTGCGGCTTGCGTTGCGCGCGATGCAGCATCCATGTCGGGATCAGCGCAACCAGGAACACCAGTGTGACGATCAGGAAGCCATCATGGAAGGCCAGCGTGTTGGCCTGAATCGAGATCACCTGCCCGAGGAACTGGATCGCAGCGGGAAGCTGCTGATGGTCCGGCAGCCCGCCGGCCTTCGCCATCCCCGCGACAGTCTGGAGCAAATCCATGGTGGCGGGGTTGTGGCTCGTCTGCGTGGCCGTCAATGCGTCTGAATGGTAGACGGTGCGCCTTTCCAGAAAGACGGCCAGAAGATTGACGCCGAAAGCCCCGCCGAGCTGCCGGATGAAGTTGATCGCGCCAGACCCCTGAGCAACGAGTTCGCGGGGCAGCACCTTGAGCGATCCTGCGGTTAGCGAGGGAAAGAGCAGCCCAAGCCCGATCCGCGAAATGACCACCCACCATGCAAGTGTCCAGAAAGCGGTGTCCACGCTCACCGACACGGTCAGCCAGGAGGACCATGCGAAGATCAGCATGCCCGCCCCGATGAGAAAGCCGGCGGGAACCTTGTCGGACAGCCGGCCCGCGATCGGAAAGATCAACACCAGCACGAAGCCCGAAGGCATCAGCAGCAGGCCGGCCTGCGTGGGAGTCAGGCCCTGAATGGTCTGCACGAAAAGCGGCACCAGATAGGTAGAGCCGAAAAGGCCGGCACCCATGATGAAAGCGACCAGCGAGGCCGAGGAAAAGGGCACATTGGCGAACAGGCGAAGATCCAGCATCGGCTTTCCGGTGGTCATTTCCCACCAGATGAAGCCTGCAAGCGCCGCCACGGCAACGGCGAACTGGATCAGGATCGGGTCGGAAGACCAGCCAAGGCGCTGGGCATTGGTCAGGGCGTTGAGCAACGTCCCGAGGAATATGCACAGCAGCATCATGCCGCCCCAGTCGAACCCCGGACGGGCGCCGGTATCTTTCCTGGCCGGGAGAAAAAGGTTGGCCAGCAAGATGCCCACAACGGCGAACGGAATGCCGAGATAGAACACATAGCGCCAGCTGAACGCGTCGATAAGCAGACCGCCGATCCACGGTCCGAGGGCCGGTGCAAGCACCACGCCGATGCCGAAAATGCCCATGGCCGCGCCGCGCTGGTTCGGCGGAAAGACCTGAAAGAGAAGGATCATGGCAAGCGGCTGGACGACGCCTGCCGCCGCTCCCTGAATGACTCGCGCGATCGTCAGCACGGTCTCGTTCGGCGCTACGCCGCCGAGCACCGAGCCGGCCATGAAGATCGCCAGGGCCCCCACCATGGTGGCGCGCTGGCCGAAGGCGCGGTCGGCCCAGTCGGTAACCAGCATGGTTGCCGTCATGGCGGCAAGAAAGCCGGTGGACAGCCACTGCGCCTGCACCTGGCTGATACCGAATGCCCCCATGACATCGGGGATGGCGACGTTGACGATGGTCGTCGAAAGCACGACCGCGATTGTCGCGATCATCACCGTGCCGGTAGCAAGCCACCGATAGGACGGCCCATAGCGGTCAAAAAGATCTTCAATCGACGACATCGATGCTCACTTCCACCATCATCCCCGGCCGCAACAGCCCGTCCCGCTGGTCGATCTCGATGCGGATCGGCAGGCGCTGGGTGATCTTGGTGAAATTGCCGCTGGGATTGGGGCTCGGCAGCAGGGCGAACTGGCTGGTCGCCGCCTCCCCGATGCGCGCCACCTTGCCATCCACCTTGAGCTGCGGATAGGCATCGACCGTGATGGCTGCCGGCGCGCCAAGCTTCACGCGGCCGAAATCGGTCTCCTTCACATTGGCATCGACCCAGATCACGTCCGGGTCGTGATAGATGAGCAGCCGCGTGCCCGGCCCGACATATTCGCCAGCCTCGATGAAGGTGCTGTCGATGACGCCGTCGAACTGGGCGCGGATCTCCCGCTTGCGCAGATCGACTTCCTTCTGGCCGCGCTGGGCGGCCAGAGCCTCCTTCTGGCTTTCCAGAACGGCGATCTGGCGTTCAAGTACGACGATCTGGGCTTCCTCGGCCTTTGCCACGTCCAGATTGGCCCGGGCGGTGGCAATGGCGGCTGCTGCGGATTTCTCCTGCTCCGTGGCGGTGGAAAGCGCCGCCTGCGCCTCTTCCAGAACCTGCTCGGACGTGACCTTGCTGCTGGCAAGCCGGTTCACACGTTCGAAACGGCTGCGGGCATTCACGAGACCGGCTTCGCTGGCGCGATGGTTGGCCTCGGCCGCGGTCAGTTGCGCTTCCCCGGCGGCCAGCTTGGCCGTCACCTGGGTGCGCACCATATCCTGCTGCGCGCGCAGCTGCGCCTGCTGGGCGCTCACACCGTCGATCTGCGCATCCAGCGCTGCCAGTTCGAGGGTTGCGTTCTCGCTGTCGATCGAAGCCAGAAGATCGCCCTTCTTCACCTTGTCGCCGGCAATGACCTCGATCGAGGACACCCTGCCGCTGACCTCGCTGCCAACCGTGACGAGATTGGCGGCGATGCGGGAATCGTTGATCGCAACATGGGTCCAGCGATGCGACAGCCATGGCCATATCGTCAGTGTCGCCAGGGCCAGCGCCACGATCAGCAGGGCAAGCTTCGCCCTGCCGCCGCCGATGCGCCCGCGCACTCTCTTCGGGGGGGAAGGAGGGCGAGCGGTGGGGGTCTCCTGCTCCCCGGCCTCGGCCAATTCTTCGTCCTTGCGCAGTTCCACAACCTTATCCACGGGGTCCAGACTCCAAACGATCCGCAATGATTTTCAAAAGCTCGCGCGCCCGTTCCAATTCCCCGGCGGGCACACCTTCCAGCAATTCCTGTCGCAGGCCGGCGGCAATGCGACCGATCTCGGCGATCACGGGCCCGGCCCCTTGAGCCAGTTCGATCAGCTTGACGCGCCTGTCGGCATTGCAAGCGCGCCTCTCCACGAGGCCCTGCCGTTCGAGATTGTCCAGAACCCGCACCAATGTTGGTCCCTCGACGCCGACAATGTCCGCCAGCTCACGCTGCGACACCGGCGCGCCCATGCGGGAAAGCTGCAAAAGCACCATCCAGCGCGCCTGTGTAAGATCGAGATGGCGCAACCTCTCATCTATGCGTTTGCGCCATTGCCGGCTCACACGAGCCAGCTCGACGGCGAACTGCTCGCCAGCGTCCATTTAAACACACTCCTATTTAGTAGGATGCTATCGATATAGAGAAACGCCCATTCATCCGCAATGGTCCTGCGGGTGACAATCCACCGCATCCTCTTGTCCAATCGACTGCCCTCGCACGGGCATCCATATACTTTTATGGATATGACAATTCGATTTTGAAGGATGAAATTTCGTATCGAACTATCATTATCTATTTGAATTTTTTGAGGGAAGAGTCGATTATGATATATCCTGATTGGGTCAACGATAACCGCGCTGGCAACGATCCTGTCCGCTCAGAGCGCTTCGGCGCAGCCAGCCGGCGCAGAAATTTCCGGGGTGCAGCCCAACGAAAAGGACAAGAAGCCTCACGCCAGAAAGGCCGATGAGGACGTTTTCGTTCTGGGGCGCATCAACGTCCATGGCAATCGGCAGGCTGGAAGAACCAGCGGTCAGGCGGTTTCACAGGCGTGATTTCCGCTGAAGACGTGCGCGGCCAGAACCGCAACACGCTGGATGATGCATTGCGCACCGTTCCCGGCGTCGAATCATCGAACTTCTGTGGCCAGCACAACGAGCGCATGGTCTATGTGCGCGGTTTCGACCGTTGGCAGGTGCCCTTGTCGATCGACGGCGTCCGCATCTATCTGTCTGCCGACAACCTGCTGGCCATGTACGACGACAGCACTTTCACGTCGCAGGCGGTCGCTGGCGAGAACAGTTACTGTAACGATTACGCCTACGGCTTCGGCATCGAGACGGGAACGGAACTGATCCCCCAACCGCTGAAGCGCGCGGTTCACTCCCGCAAGGACGTTCACAGGCGCTGGATCCACCGGATACCCGGCATTTCGCTCTGCAGCGCAGGGTGCTGGATACGTGATCGATGACCGCTGAGAACAGATCCATGCAACGGACTCGACAGGTTTGATCGCAGGCGTCAACGACGACTGGTACGACACAAAGCGGGCTGAATATTTTGAAAGCGGAAAGTTCGGGGAATATCCCCTGTTCGACAATCATGCCCTCGACTGGCAGGCTGCCGCCATCTGGCGCCCCACGGCCGATGCGGAATTCCACGCCAGCATTTCCTCAAGGACGCGGTTTCCAACCTTTTCGAACGCGACAGCATGCGTTTCAAAAACGATGTTCCCAACCCCGTTCCCGGCCCCGAGCGCCACGAACTATGAGACCGGAGCTTCGGGCACAATTCTCGATGGTCGCGTCCGTATCGGCGGCGCCGTCTTCCACAGCAATGTCGGCGATGCCATCCAATCCGTCCCGCTGAACTATCCGGATAACCAGAGCCGGTTCCGGAACGTCGGGGAAACGACCTATTACGGGTTCAAGCTGTCCGGCGAATGGGATGTGCATGGAGAACTTTCGCTCGGCGGCAATTACGCCGTGCTGATGAGCAGATACGAAGCTGGCGGGCCGGCCGCAAGCACGCGCCCGATCTTGTCGCGCACCTCTACGGCTCTCCCCGTCGCGTCGACAAACTGGCGGGCGGCATGCGTAACAGCCGGCACGCGCAGGAGTGGCAGGCCAGCAAGGACAACGAGCAGAAACCTGAAAAAAGCGCATCACGGGCATCCCGGAGAACGGTGTCATCGCCACGGTTATATAAGCTTGAACATATCGGGCAACGGCGATCGGCAAGGCTCCGCAGACTGCAACCCTCCATAAACCTTTTCATCCTAAGGTTGCATATATTGATTCACACATCCTAAAGATGAATTCTGATAGGTTGTCCCATGGTCTACGATTCGCATCATATAGACCGTTTCGGTCGATTTCGCCGATGCAACAAGGCGGCAACCGCCGTCGAGTTTGCGATCCTGTCACCGATCTTCCTGATCCTGCTGCTCGGAATGATTGCCTATGGCATCTATTTCGGCGCCAGCCATTCGGTGCAGCAACTTGCCGCCGACGCGGCACGAATTGCGATGAGCGGCCTTTCCGCCAGCGAACGCAATGCCCTTGCTACGGATTTCATTGCCCGCAATGGCGCAGGCTATGCCTTCATCAATCCCGCCAGGCTGACAGTCGAGGCCCGGGACAGCATGGCAGACGGAAGCCAGTTCGTCGTTTCCGTCAGCTACGACGCATCCAGCCTGCCGATCTGGGGACTGTTCCAAGGCATCCACATGCCGGGCAAGACGATCAGGCGGCAATCGACCATCAGACTGGGAGGACTATGATGGACAAGGGGCAGCCCGCAAAAGAGCGCATCGGAAAGCGGTTCCTGAACAGCAGCAAGGGCAATTTCGCGGTGATGACAGCTCTCACCCTGCCCTTCGCCATCGTGCTCACCGCCTTCGCCGTCGATGAAGGCTCGCTCTATACCGAACGTCGCCATGCGCAGGCCATAACCGATATCGCAGCCATCGCAGCCACGAGCAATATTAGCAAGGCGGAAGCAGCGGTAGCGGCGGCTTTCGCCGACAACGGGCTCGGTCAGGTTCTGGTTCGCGGTCCCGGAAACACCACCGAACCCTCGCCGAACCGCCCGGTGGCCGATGTCGTTCGCGGCCGTTACACGCCCGACCCGTCCAGGGAGCGTTCCAGTCGCTTCGAACCCGGCAAGCAGCCTTACAATGCCGTACAGGTTTCACTGAGCAAGATCGGCAGCCTCTATTTCGGAGGCAGCGTCATGCCTGCCCCGGTTATCGGCACCACCGCCATTGCCAGCACCACGACAGAGGCCGCCTTCTCCGTAGGCTCACGTCTGCTCAATCTCGACCGCGGATTGGCAAATGCCCTGCTCGGGGCGCTGCTTGGCGGCAATGTCAACCTCAGCATCATGGACTACAACGCACTGGCATCGGCCGATGTGAGCGTTCTGTCGTTCCTCGATGCTTTAGCCATACGCACGGGGGTCACCGCCGGCACCTATTCCGATCTGTTGGCCGCGAAAGCCACGGTCGGGGAGATCGCGTCTGCCATGGCCGACGTTCCCGGTCTCGACAACGTCAGCCGCATTGCGCTGCAAACGCTGGGTGCGCAGTCCAGCGCCAGTCTGTTCGTGTCGCTCAACGCGCTGATCGACCTCGGCTCCGTAGGCAAGCTCGGCATCGGTCAGCGCCCTGCCGGTCTGGACATAATGGCCAATGTGCTTTCCATGCTGACCGCCAGCCTGGCAATCGCCAATGGCGAACATATGGTCGACGCCAGTCTGGGCGGCACGCTGCCGGGTCTCGGCGGCCTCAAACTCAAGATCGCAATCGGCGAGCCACCCCAGCGCTCGCCATGGCTGGCGGTAGGCGAAGAGGGAAAGGTCGTGCGAACGGCCCAGACGCGCGTAAGCCTCGTCGCCACCGTCAGCCCTCTTGCGACCAACCTCGGCGGCGGCATCCATCTTCTGTCGATCAACCTGCCGCTGCATGTCGAGGTCGCCTATGCCGAGGCACGGCTGAAGTCGATCGAATGCCCGACCGGTCGGCCGGAAAGCCTCAAGGTAAAGGTCGACGCCACTCCCGGCATTGCCGAAGTATACATCGCGGAAGCCTATGGCTCCGGCTTCGCCGACTTCACCCGCAAACTGCTTTTCCGTCCCGTGGCGGTGGCCGACGTAAGCCTCAATATCCTGTTCGTCATCAAGCTCGATCTGCTCAAGATCAAGGGCTACGCACATGCCAGGATGGGCAACACAACCCCCGTCCCCCTCACCTTCACCCATGCCGATATTCTGAGCAAAACCGCGAAAACGGCCACCACCAGCGATTATACGCAATCGCTCACATCCAGCCTGATCGACGATCTCAGCCTTTCAGTCGAGCCGCTTGGACTGCCGATCGACATCGGCTGGCTTCTTGGCGTGGTCAAGACGCCTGTGAAACTGTCCCTTGGCGCTGTCACGCCGGCAGTGGACAAGCTGCTCTACAATCTGCTCAGCCTTCTGGGCGTCAGTCTCGGGCAAGCCGACGTGCGCGTCACCGGGGCCACATGCGGGCGTTCCGTTCTGGTGCAGTAACTTTCACTCAGGTGATCACGCTCGGCCGGCCGCGGCCGGTGTGGCGTCGGATGCCGGCAATCTCTTCGGCCGCCGCGATCAGACCAGCCAGCGCCTGCTGCGTGTCGAGCCCATGCCGTGCCGACTCGGGCTCATAGCGCTCGATATAGACGCGCAGCGTGGCGCCGCTGGTGCCGGTTCCCGAAAGGCGGAACACGACCCGCGACCCGCCTTCGAACAGGATGCGGATACCCTGATGCTCGCTGATCGAGCCGTCGACCGGATCGTGATAGGCGAAGTCGTCGGCCGTCTCCACCGTCAGGCCACGCACCTGCGTTCCCGGCAGGTCCGGCAGCCGATCGCGCAACTCCTTGATCAGCCCGTTGGCATGTACGGTTTCGACCTCTTCATAGTCGTGGCGCGAATAATAGTTGCGGCCGAACTCGGCCCAGTGTTTCTCGACGATTTCTTTCACGCTTTCGCCGCGCGCGGCAAGGATCGACAGCCACAAAAGCACCGCCCATAGCCCATCCTTCTCGCGCACATGGCTGGAGCCGGTGCCGGCGCTTTCCTCACCGCAGATCGTCGCCATGCCGGCATCGAGCAGATTGCCGAAGAATTTCCATCCGGTCGGCGTCTCGTAGAGGCCGATGCCGAGCTTCTGCGCCACGCGGTCGGCCGCGCCGCTGGTCGGCATGGAACGGGCGATGCCTGCCAGTCCTGCCGTATAAGCCGGCGCCACCCGGGCATTGGCCGCCAGCACCGCCAGCGAGTCCGACGGCGTGACGAAGATCCCCTTGCCAATGATGAGATTACGGTCGCCGTCGCCATCCGATGCGGCACCGAAATCGGGCGCGTCCGGCCCCATCATCTCCTCGTAAAGATGCCTGGCATGCACGAGGTTGGGATCGGGGTGATGACCGCCGAAATCCGGCAGCGGATGAAAATTGCGGCAGGTGCCTTCGGCCGCGCCCAGGCGGCGCTCGAATATCTCCTTCGCGTATGGCCCGGTTACCGCATGCATGGCGTCGAAGCGCATACGGAAACCTGATTCAAAAAGCCTGCGCAGCGCGTTGAAATCAAACAGGCTTTCCATCATGTCGGCATAGTCCCGAACCGGGTCGACGACCTCCACCGTCATGCCTTCGACCTCGACCTTGCCGATCGTGTCGATGTCCACCTCATCGATATCCGCGATCCTGTATTCGCGGATTTCCTTCGAGCGCGCATAAATCGCATCGGTGATCTTTTCCGGCGCCGGACCGCCGTTTTCGGCGTTGTACTTGATACCGAAATCCTCCTTCGGTCCGCCGGGATTGTGGCTGGCGGAAAGAATGATGCCGCCGAGGGCCTTGTATTTGCGGATGAGATGCGAGGCCGCCGGTGTCGACAGGATGCCACCCTGCCCGATCATCAGCTTGCCGAAGCCGTTGGCGGCGGCCATGGCGATAACCTTCTGGATCACCTCGCGGTTGTAGTAGCGGCCGTCGCCGCCGACCACCAGCGTCTTGCCCTCGAAACCCGAGAGCGCGTCGAAGATCGACTGGATGAAATTCTCCGCATAGTGCGCCTGCTGGAACACCGGCACCTTCTTGCGCAGCCCGGAAGTTCCCGGCTTCTGGTCGTCGAACGGGGTGGTCGCAACGGTGCGGATCATCTGTCGGGTCTGCCTCTCCGGGAAACAAGCGTGCGGATGCGGATCAACGCGCAGGCATGCACTTCGATCCGCAATCCAGATACGCTTTCCGACAGTGCCGGTGAAGATGGCCCAATTCAGGCCGCGACGGCAGTTTCCGGTGGCCGCTTGGCGCCGGTCATGAAGGCCACCGCGTCCGACATGGTGTATTGCCTGGGGTCGATGACGGTAAGCCGCCGGCCCAGCCGGTGGATGTGGATGCGGTCCGCCACCTCGAACACATGCGGCATGTTGTGCGAGATCAGCACAATGGGCAGGCCGCGCTTCTTCACGTCGAGGATCAGTTCCAGCACGCGCCGCGATTCCTTGACGCCGAGCGCCGCCGTCGGCTCGTCCATGATGACGACCTTGGAGCCGAAGGCGGCCGCCCGCGCCACCGCCACGCCCTGCCGCTGGCCGCCGGAGAGCGTTTCCACCGCCTGCCCGATATTCTGGATGGTCATCAGGCCAAGTTCGGAAAGCATGGCCCGCGCCCGTTTTTCCATTGCCGGGCGGTCGAGCATGCGCAGCCATTTGCCGAGCGGGCCGGGCCGCCTGATCTCGCGGCCGAGGAACATGTTGTCGGCAATCGACAAGGCCGGCGACAGCGCCAGATTCTGGTAGACGGTCTCGATGCCGGCGTCGCGCGCCTCCATGGGCGAGCGGAAGGCGACGGGCTTGCCGTCCAGCCTGATCTCCCCCTCATCGGGCGTGATGGCGCCCGAGATCGCCTTGATCAGCGAGGACTTGCCGGCGCCATTGTCGCCGATCACCGCCAGGATCTCGCCCGGATAGAGATCGAAGTCGGCCGCGTCGAGCGCCGTCACCCGGCCATAGCGCTTGACCAGGCCGCGCGCCGTGAGAAGAGGTTCGCTTTGCATCAGCCGGCCACCTTCCTGATCCACTGGTCCACCGTGACGGCGGCGATGATCAGCACGCCGATGAGCAGATAGGTCCATTGCGGGTCCGTGCCGATCAGGCGCAGCGCCAGCGAGAACACGCCGACGATCAGCGCGCCGAACAGCATGCCGAGGATGGAACCGCGCCCGCCGAACAGCGATATGCCGCCGATCACCACCGCCGTGATGGATTCGATATTGGCGAACTGGCCGGAGGTCGGCGACACCGAGCCCAGCCGGCCGATCAGCGCCCAGCCCGCCAGCGCGCAGATCAGCCCGGCCAGCACATAGACCGACAACAGCATGCGGTTGACGTTGACGCCCGAAAGTTCCGCCGCCTCCGGGTCGTCGCCCACGGCGTATACGTGCCGGCCCCATGCCGTGTGGTTGAGCACGTGCCAGAGCACCAGAACCAGCACGACCATGGCGATGACGCCATAGGTGAAGACGGCGTTGCCGATGCGGATATTGTTGCCGAACCATTGCAGAAGCGGCGCCTGCGCCTCGATGTCCTGCGCGCGTATGGTTTCATTGGCCGAATACAGGAAGTTGGCGGCCAGGATGATCTGCCAGGTGCCAAGCGTGACGATGAAGGGCGGCAGCTTGACCTGTGCAACCAGCCAGCCGTTGAGGAAGCCGCAGGCGGCACCGACGCCGAAGCCGCACAGGATGGCGACCGGCGCCGGCAGGCCGTAACGGAAGGTGAACTGGCCCATCACCACCGAGGTCAGCACCATGATGGCGCCGACCGAGAGGTCGATGCCGGCGGTCAGGATCACCAGGGTCTGCGCCGCGCCGATGATGCCGACGATCGCCACCTGCTGGAGGATGAGCGTCATCGAGAATGGCGAAAAGAAACGCGAGCCGATAACGAAGGCGAAGACCGCCAGCGAGGCGATGAGCACGATCAGCGGCACCGCCGCCGGGCTCGAATGCAGGAAATGCTGGAGCCGCTCCACCGCCGTCCGGTCGTGGCTCTCGAACTGCGCCACAGCCGTGTCGCTGCCCGCCAGAACCTTCTCGAACTCCTGCGGCTGCCCGCCGCGTGCCGACGCCTCGGTCATCCGGCTCTCCTCCCCGGAGCGCTTTCACCTGAGGCGCACGGATTTCCCGCGCGCCCCGCGATAGTGTGCCCAGGCACGGTCAGATCAACCCCAGCACAGTTCCAGCCCCTTCTGGACATCGATGGAGTCGACGCCCCCGACCGGCCTGGCCGTGACCAGCGCCACGCCCGTGTCGACGAAGCTCTTGCCTTCCGTGGCCTCCGGCTTCTCACCGGTCTCCGCGAACTTCTTGATCGCCTCGATGCCGAGCGAAGCCATCAGCAGCGGATATTGCTGGGAGGTCGCGCCGATGACACCCGCCTCGACATTCTTGACGCCGGGGCAGCCGCCGTCGACCGAGACGATCAGCACATTGCTTTCCATGCCGACCGCCTTCAGCGCCTCATAGGCCCCGGCCGCCGCCGGTTCGTTGATGGTATGGACGACATTTATCGAGGGGTCCTTCTGGAGCAGGTTCTCCATGGCCTTGCGGCCGCCTTCCTCGTTGCCGTTGGTGACATCGTGTCCGACGATGCGCGCATCGTCTTCGTCACCGATGCGGTTGATGTCCTTGGTGTCGATGCCGAAACCCTTCATGAAGCCCTGGTTGCGCAGCACGTCGACAGTGGGCTGGGAAGGCGTCAGGTTGAGGAAGGCGATCTTCGCATCCTTTGCGCCCTCGCCCAGCGTCGCCGCCGCCCATTTGCCGACCAGTTCGCCGGCCAGCAGGTTGTCGGTGGCGAAGGTGGCGTCGGCGGCATCCGCCGGTTCCAGCGGCGTATCCAGCGCGATGACGAGAATGCCCGCGTCGCGCGCCTTCTTGATCGAAGGCACGATGCCGGCCGTGTCGGAGGCGGTGATGAGGATGCCCCTGGCGCCGTCGGCGATGCAGCTTTCGATGGCCGCCACCTGGCTTTCGCTGTCGCCGTCGATCTTGCCAGCATAGGATTTCAGGTTGATGCCCAGTTCCTGCGCCTTGGCGGTCGCGCCTTCCTTCATCTTGACGAAGAAGGGATTGGTGTCGGTCTTGGTGATCAGGCAGGCGCCCACCTCCTGAGCCGAGGCTGGCGCGGCAAGCGCGGCGACGCCAAAAGCGGTCGCGCAAAACAGAGCGGTTTTCAACGCGGAAATCGTCATTCCATCCTCCCAGATGACTATGGCTCCGGACAAAATCCGGGCCATGATGCGAGCGCTCACGCTGCCTCCCAGCCGCGCCCTCAGCGCAAAACCAAACACAGGTTGCGGAGGGCTGTCAATAATTAAATCACTCTTATTTATTATTGACACCATTGCGCCGATTTAACATTCTTGCCAAAGGACGGGAGATTTGGCGGGAGACCTGTTACGGTGGAAACCGGCACTGCAAAGCATGGCTCGCCCGAGGCGGCGGAAAGCCGTTTCCACCGTGGCACCAACCAGAGTGGAATGCGCGACCACAACGAGCGGCTCGTGCTGTCGCTCGTGCGCCTGCATGGCAGCCTGTCAAAGTCAGATATTGCGCGCATGACCGGCCTTTCCGCGCAAACCGTGTCGGTCATCATGCGGGAGCTGGAGCATGACGGGCTTCTTCTGAAACAGGCGCCGCAGCGCGGCAAGATCGGCCAGCCTTCGGTTCCCATGTCGCTCAATCCGGACGGCGCCTTCTTCATCGGCCTCAAGATCGGCCGGCGCAGTTCCGATCTGGTGCTGATCGATTTCCTCGGCACACCGCGCGCCTCCCTCCAGCTCTCCTATCGCTACCCTGTTCCGCGCGACACGGTGGAGTTCGTTTCGACGGGCATGCAGAAGCTGCGTGGCAGCCTCACCGCATCGCAGCACAAGCGCATTGCCGGCCTCGGCATCGCCATGCCGTTCGAGCTGTGGAGCTGGGCCGATACGGCTGGCGCACCGCGCGAAGTGATGGACGAGTGGCGTCACCGCGACATGCGCACGGAAATCCAGCTCCTGTGCGATTTTCCGGTCTATCTGCAAAACGACGCCACCTCCGCCTGCGGGGCCGAACTGGTATTCGGCCAGACGGGTGCGCTGCGCGACTTCGTCTATTTCTACATCGGCGCCTTTGCCGGGGGTGGCATCGTGCTCGACGGTCGTCTCTACAGCGGCCCGACCGGCAATGCCGGCGCGCTTGGCTCCATGCTGGTGCCCGACAACGGCAACAGGCCGACCCAGCTCATCGACATCGCGTCCATCGCGGTTCTTGAAAAACGGCTCAACGCAAGAGGCATCGAGGCCCCGCATCTTTGGACCACGCCGGAAGAATGGGGCGATCTGGGGCCTGCCGTCGACGAGTGGATTGAAGATGCAGCCGCCGCGCTCGCCTACGCCATAGCTTCGTCAACCGCCGTTATCGACTTCGAAGCCGCGGTCATCGACGGCTGGATGCCTGCTGCCGTCAGGGGGCGGCTGGTCGAGGCCGTGCGCGAGGCCATCCGGCGAATCGATGCCGAGGGCCTGCTTCTGCCGCGCATCCGGGAGGGAACGGTCGGCGTTCATGCCCGTGCGCTGGGAGCGGCCAGCCTGCCGCTGTCGGAGCGTTTCCTGATCGGCCCCACCATTCCCGCGCGCGGCACCTGAGCGGTCTCGCCCCAAAGCACCACGGAGCGAAGACGCATGATACTCTGCTGCGGCGAGGCCCTGATCGACATGCTGCCGCGCCATTCCACAGTTGGCGAGACCGCTTTCGCGCCCTATGCCGGCGGTGCCGTGTTCAACACAGCCATCGCACTCGGGCGGCTGGGCGTGAGCACCGGCTTCTTTTCCGGCATTTCCAGCGACATGTTCGGCAAGATGCTGTGTAAGGAGCTTGAGGCCAGCAACGTCGACTGCCGCTATCTCCACATTTCCCCGCGTCCCACCACGCTCGCCTTCGTGCAGCTCGACGACGGGCAGGCCAGCTATATGTTCTACGACGAGAATACAGCCGGCCGCATGCTGACCGAGGCGGACCTGCCCGCTTTGGGCAGCGACGTCGAGGCCATGCTTTTCGGAGCCATCAGCCTCATTTCCGAACCCGCCGGCACTGCGTATGAAGCATTCATGCGGCGCGAGCACGCAAACAGGGTGATGATGCTCGATCCCAACATCAGGCCGAATTTCATACCCGACCGTGCAAAGCACCTCGCCCGCATCGAGGCGATGATGGCCATGGCCGATATCGTCAAGCTGTCGGACGAAGATCTCGCATGGTTCGGCCAAACCGCTTCGCCGGAGGAGTTCGTCGGGTCGTGGCTGGCCCGTGGCCCCGGCCTGATTATCCTGACGCATGGCAGCAAGGGGGCGAGCGGCTATACGCGGGCAGGCAAGGTGTCTGTCACACCGCCTCCAGCCGATGTGGTGGACACGGTCGGTGCCGGCGACACTTTCAACGCCGGGGTGCTCGCATCCCTTTGCGAACAGAAGCTGCTGACAAAAGCTGCGATCGCCTCGCTCTCCGGCGAACATCTGCGCACCGCGCTCGACATGGCGGCGCGCGCTGCCGCCGTCACCGTTTCACGCGCCGGGGCAAACCCGCCCTGGCGTCAGGAACTCGGCTGATTTCGAAAGTCATCAAATTTCAGCCGCACTGTGGCAGCGAAATGTGATTCTGGCCGCATGGATCGCCGGGACTTGCGCCTTCCCCGGGCACGTCAACTCTGGTACTTGCGCCCTGTTAACGGCTCATCCGCATTGGAGCAATCATGCAGTTCATCGATCTCAACGCACAGCGCGAACGCATCCGCGACCGGCTCAAAGCCGCCATCGACCGCGTCGTTGACGATGGCCGTTACATTCTGGGGCCGCAGGTTGCGGAACTGGAACAGAAACTCGCCGACTATGTGGGCACGAAACATGTCGTTGCCTGTGCCAACGGCACCGATGCGCTGCTGCTGCCGCTCTATGCCTCCGGCATCGGGCGCGGCGACGCCGTGTTCGTGCCGAGCTTCACCTTTGCCGCGACGGCCGAGGTGGTAGCGCTCGCCAAGGCCGAGCCCGTCTTCGTCGACGTCGATCCCGACACCTACAACATCGACATCGCCAGCCTTGAGGCGGCAATCGAGATGGTCAAGAAGGAGGGGCGCCTGCAACCGAAGGCGATCATCCCGGTCGACCTGTTCGGCCTCTGCGCCGACTATGACGCCATCATGCAGATCGCCAAACGCGAGAACCTGCTTGTGATCGAGGACGCCGCCCAGTCGATCGGCGGGTCTGCGGAGGGCGGAATGTGCGGCGCGTTCGGCCATGTCGCCGGAACCAGCTTCTACCCGGCCAAGCCCCTCGGCTGCTACGGGGATGGCGGCGCCATGTTCACCAACGACGGCGACCTTGCCGAGCGCCTGCGCTCCTTCGCCTTCCATGGCAAGGGCGAAACCCAGTACGACAATATCCATGTCGGCATCAATTCGCGCCTCGACACGCTTCAGGCGGCGATCCTGATCGAGAAGCTCGCCATCCTGGAAGAAGAGATGGACGCCCGCCGCAAGGTGGCAGCACGCTATGCCGACGGGCTCGGCGACATCGTCAAGGCCGCGGCCAATCCCGATCAGGGCCGCTCCGCCTGGGCGCAATACGCCATCGAAACACCGAAGCGCGACCGACTGAAGGCGCATTTGCAGGAAAAGGGCATTCCCTCGGTCATCTATTACGTGAAGCCCCTGCACGCGCAGGTCGCCTATCGCAACTTTCCTCGCACCCCGACCGGGCTTGCCGTGTCGGAGGGCCTGCCGCATCGCATCCTGTGCCTGCCAATGCATCCCTATCTGTCGGAAGACGATCAGGACCGCATCATCGAGACGATCCGCAACTATATCGGCTCGAACTCGGCAGCCGCTGCGGAATAGAGCATCGGACCGAAAAGTGTACTCGGTTTTCGGATTATTCCGATGCTCAAACAAAATGTTAGAGCGTCCTTTGTGCGTCCGAAAGGACGCACGGCGCTCTAGCTGCGCAAAGCCGGCCCGTCAGGCCGGCTCCCTCCCCCGCGCGATAAAGAACGGATTGGAGAAATCCACATCGCCGTCGCGATTGCGCTTGCCATAGGCGAGCGGGGCGCCGTCCACGGTTCGCGTCATGCCCCCGGCCGCGCGAAGAACGGCGTCGCCGGCGGCGGTGTCCCACTCCATGGTGCGGCTGAAACGGGGATACAGGTCCGCCTCACCGGCAGCCAGCAGGCAGAACTTCAGCGACGAGCCGACCGAAACGATCTCGGCCATGCCGAGGCGCGCGATGTAGTCTTCCGTCTCGGGCGTATTGTGCGAGCGGCTGGCCACCACGGTGGGCGGCATGACCGGATCACGCGCGCCGATACGCTGGCGTGCGCAAATGGTATAGTTGTCACCGACCCACAGCGTTTCCGCCAACCCCGGCCGCCCCGAGAAAAAACGACCGCTGCACGGGGCAAAGACGACGCCGACTTCCGGAACGCCGTCGCGGATCAGCGCGATATTGACGGTGAAGTCGGCGCGGCGGTTCACGAATTCCTTGGTTCCATCCAGCGGATCGACCAGAAAGAATTCACGGCCGATCTCGCCCGGACGAATGCCTGCGGAGGTTTCCTCCTCAGCCACGCAGGCGATATCGGGAAAGCTGGCGCGCAGCCCTTCCAGGATGATGCGCTCGCTCGTCCTGTCGGCCTCTGTCACGGGAGAACTGTCGGCCTTGCTCTCTACTGTGCAGCCGGCCTTGAAGACACGCATGATCTCGCGCCCTGCTGCGAGCGCGAGCGCCTCGAACAAGGCAAGGACTTGCGTATCGTCAGATTCCGCCGCCGCTTTCGTACTGGTCCTGGGCAATGTCACGCTCTGTCAACCACCGTTCCACCGCCTCAACCATCTCTTCCGGGGTGCGGCCGAGGGTTTGCAGGCGTACCTCGGGGTTCTCCGGCGATTCGTAAGGCGAGTCCACTCCCGTAAAGTTGTCGATCTCGCCTTTCAACGCTTTCGCATACAATCCTTTCGGATCGCGTCGCACGCATTCCTCGAACGGAGTGTCGACGAACACCTCCACGAACTCGCCCTTCTTCGTCAGATCGCGCGCCAGTTGCCGCTCGGCGCGGAACGGTGAGATGAAGGAAACGATGACGATGAGCCCGGCATCTGCCATCAACCTTGCAACTTCGGCAACCCGCCGGATGTTCTCCGCCCGATCCTCCCCGGTGAACCCGAGATCCCTGTTGAGGCCATGGCGGACATTGTCCCCGTCGAGGACGTATGTATGCCGCCCGGCGGCGTGGAGCTTCTTTTCAAGCAGGTTGGCGATGGTCGACTTGCCCGAACCGGACAATCCCGTGAACCACAGCACCGCCGCGCGCTGGTGCTTGATCGCCGCACGCGCATCGCGGCTGACATCGAGAGACTGCCAGTGAATGTTGTCGGCCTGCCTGATGCCGTGGCGGATCATGCCCGCTCCGACAGTCGCATTGGTTATGCGGTCGATGAGGATGAAGGCGCCGGTCGCACGGTTTTCGACAAACGGATCGAAAGCCACCGGCGAGCGAAGGGAGACCGTGACCACGCCGACCTCGTTGAGCTCGAGCGTGCGTGCCTCTTCCTCCGTGAAGTCGTTGATGTTGAGCCGGTGGCTGATGGCATCGACCGTGGCGCTTGCCTGGTCCGTCGCCGTGCGCAGAACATAGGCAGCACCCGGT
This sequence comes from Aquamicrobium defluvii, assembly GCF_004363725.1. GTDB lineage: Bacteria > Pseudomonadota > Alphaproteobacteria > Rhizobiales > Rhizobiaceae > Mesorhizobium > Mesorhizobium defluvii. The sequence goes on from NZ_SNZF01000005.1 coordinate 109,177, forward strand.
CGCAGCGCCTTCTCGTCGAACCACACCACCGAGGCAGAGAACCGGTCGCCAACCTGTGGGCGCGAACCCGGAGTTACCAGCACGTTGCCGCGCGACACCTCGACCTCCCGGTCGAGCACCAGCGTCACGGCCTGCCCTGCGACGGCTCTTTCGAGATCTCCCCCTTGCGCGACGATGCGCTTCACCCGCGCCGGCTTTCCGGATTTGGCGACGACGATCTCGTCACCCGGAGCGACCGCCCCGGAAGCTATGGTGCCGGCAAACCCACGGAAGTCGAGATCGGGACGGTTGACATATTGCACCGGCAGTCGAAACGGCAGTTCGACCGCCTCGTCATCCACCACAACCCTTTCCAGATGCTCGACCAGCGTGGGTCCCTCATGCCAGTCCAGACGCGCGGAGCGCTGGCTGACATTGTCGCCATAACGCGCCGAAATCGGAATGGCCTCTATGGTGCGGAAACCGAGCCGGGCGGCAAAAGCACGGTATTCGGCCACGATGCGGTCGAATGCGTCCCGGTCGAAACCGACCAGATCGATCTTGTTGACGGCCAGTACGATGTGGCGAATGCCGAGCAGCGAGGCGATGACCGTGTGGCGCCGTGTCTGGCGCAGCACGCCCTGCCTGGCATCGACCAAAACGATGGCAAGATCGCAGGTCGAGGCGCCGGTCGCCATGTTGCGCGTGTATTGCTCGTGGCCGGGCGTGTCGGCAACGATGAACTTGCGTTTCGGCGTGGCGAAGAAGCGATAGGCAACGTCGATGGTAATGCCCTGTTCGCGCTCGGCCTCCAGTCCGTCGACCAGCAGAGCGAAGTCCACCTCGTCTCCGGTCGTGCCGTGACGGCGTGAATCGCGTTCGAGCGCCGCGAGCTGGTCCTCGAAGATCTGGCGCGTGTCCGACAGCAGCCGTCCGATCAGCGTGGATTTGCCATCGTCCACCGAACCGCAGGTCAGAAAGCGCAGAAGCGATTTCTTCTCCTGCGAGGCGAGGTAGGCGCGCACGCCCTCGACCGCATCGAGATTGTCTGGCGTCACATGCCGCATCTCAGAAATACCCTTCGCGCTTCTTCTTTTCCATGGAACCGGATTCGTCGCGATCGATCAGCCGCCCCTGACGCTCGGATGTGCGGGCGGTCAGCATCTCGCCGACGATGGCCTCCAGCGTATCGGCGCCCGATTCGATGGCACCGGTCAGCGGATAGCAGCCCAGCGTACGGAAGCGCACCAGGCGCTCCTGCACCTGCTCGCCGGGCAGAAGCGTCATGCGCTCGTCATCCTTGAGAATGAGCATGCCGTCGCGCTGCACGACGGGACGCCGCTTCGCGAAGTAGAGGGGAACGATTGGGATGTTCTCCTGCAATATGTACTGCCAGATATCGAGTTCGGTCCAGTTGGAGAGGGGAAACACGCGGATCTATTCGCCGGGCGAAATGCGCGTGTTGTAGATGTTCCACATCTCCGGGCGCTGGTTCTTCGGGTCCCAGGCGTGGCTTGCGTTGCGAAAGGAGAATATCCGCTCCTTCGCCCGCGACTTCTCCTCGTCGCGTCGCGCGCCGCCGAAGGCCGCGTCGAAACCGTATTTGTCCAGCGCCTGCCGCAGCGCCACCGTTTTCATGACATGGGTGTGCGTGTTGGAACCATGGTCGAACGGGTTGATGCCATCGCGGACCCCGTCCTCGTTGACGTGTACGATCAGGTCGAAGCCCAGACGCGCCGCCATCTCGTCGCGGAACGAGATCATCTCGCGGAACTTCCATGTCGTATTGACATGCAGGAACGGGAAAGGCGGCCTGGCCGGATAAAAGGCCTTGAAAGCCAGGTGCATCAGCACGGACGAATCCTTGCCGACGGAATAAAGCATCACCGGCTTCGAGAAGCTTGCAGCAACCTCCCGGAATATGTGTATGGATTCCGCCTCCAGCCGCTGGAGATGGGTGAGCACCGGCGCCATGTCAGCCTGCTTTCCTTTCAACCGACCAGAAGCGACCTCCGGATGCCGCATGGCCCGCCATGGTGGCCTGCTCTGGGGAGCCCGCCCACGGACTGAGTTTTGCCTGCGTCGGAAATCTGCGTCTGCGCCCGTTTTCTAGCGGTCATGGTGCTCATAACCAACGTAACGGAAACTCATTGCATGTTGAGGATGCGATGATTTTTCTACAGGAAGGACGATGCAGGGAAGAATCGTGCAGCAGGCCCTGGCCTGATCCCCTGCCATCAAATAGGCATCATTTTCGGTGTCTAAAGACGGCGCTACGGTCTGGCACCGGGTCTGAGAGGGAGCCCGTTCCCGGCGGGCCGGACCGCTTTGGAGAGGCCGGCGAACAGGTTGTTCGCCGTGATCGGAACGGGACCAGTGCAGATATTGCAGAAACTCGGTTTTGCCCATAGCGGGCTTCGCTTGCCATTTGCATCGCTGCCCGAGGATGGGATCGCGCGCAACAACGCGATTTCCGCTTTTCTGATGGGTGCCTTGCCGCCAGCGGCCGGCAGCGCCATTTCGGTGCTGCTCTTTACATTCTTCGTTTGGGCGCTTGTTTCCATGGCTTTCGGGCGCTTCGCGTTCCGCATGACCCGTTCGGACCGGCTGCTGGCATGGACATGCACTCTTTTCGTGGGCCTGATCGTGCTCACGGCGCTTGTCGGAGAAAACAGCTCCCAGGCGCCACGTTCCTTTGTCTGGTTGCTTACCTTCCTCGCCCCCTGGGCGATCATCCCGCGATTGCGCGCCAGCGAGGGTGTCGACTATCTGTCGCCTTACATTACCGGCGCGGCCGTCGGCGCGATCGCGGCCTGCCTGATCGCCTTCGTCCAGTTGGCCATCTTCGACGTGCGGCCGGCTAGCGGCGCCGGCAATGAAGCCGTCTTCGGCATGATGTCGCTCTGCCTGATGGGATTGGGCGGGCTCAAAATCGGGTCGGACACGCGCGCGGGCATACTTCTGGGACTGGTCGCCATCGGGGCGGGTCTGGCTGCAATCCTGATGTCCCTGACCAGGGGTGTCGCCCTTTCAGCCATACCCGTCTTGCTGCTGCTCGCTGTTTTCGCCCCGCTGAAATTGCGCGCCGTAATCCTGCGCCCGGCCACAATTCCGGCTTTCATAGCCGCATTCGTCATCCTGTACTTCATACAGGATGCGCTGGATGCGCGCTTTCAGGAAACCGTGGGCGAACTGGGTATCCTGCTCCACAACGGCAACACCGACGGTCCCATCGGCGAACGCGTGAGATTGTGGCATGCCGCGCTGGAGGCGATCCGCCAATCCCCCATCCTGGGTTACGGCATCCAGAACCGGATGGATGCGCTGGTTCCGACCCTCATGCTCGACGGGAATGCCATCCGTGGCTTCACCCACGCACATAACAGCGTTCTGACCTTCATGCTGGACGGCGGCGTTCTCGTGCTCAGCGCCATGATCGGCGTCCTGTGCATGCCGGTCGTGCTGGCATGGCGCGCGCCACGCGATGCCAGCTACCGGATGCGGCTGTTCGCAGCGCTGATCGTGTGCGGCTCCTACGCGCTGTGCGGCATGACCCAGATCATGTTCAAGCACGACATCATGGATTCGTTCTTCGTATTCTTCTCGATCCTGATCGCTGCGTCGATCCCGGACGATGAGAGGCAAGCCCGCTGAACAATTCCTTTGCCGGACAACAAAAACGCCCGGCACTTTACGTGCCGAGCGCTTGATTTTCTCGCGATTGCGTCGATCAGCGGAAGCGCGCGACGATGGACCAGACGGCCGGAACGAGGCTCGCGGCCAGCGCGACCTTGATCAGATCGCCGACAATGAACGGCATCACACCGAACTGCCACGCCTTGTCGGCGCCGATCAGCAGGGCGAGCCATGCGAAACCCATCGCCATCATGACGACCTCGGCAGCCATGAAAGCGCCGAACAGCCTGAAGGGGTTGCGGTCGAGGCCACGATCGGCAGCCCAGCCGGCAATGGCGGCCATCGCGACGAAGCCGGCCAGATAACCGCCGGTGGTGCCAAGCATATAGGCAATGCCGACACCCTTTTCAGGCGAGCTCTGGAAAACGGGCAGCCCCATTGCGCCCTGTGCCATGTAGAGCAGCAGGGTTGCGACGGCGAGGCGCATGCCGAAGGCGGACGCGATCAGCAAAACAGCCAGCGTCTGCAGAGAAATATCGACCGGGCCGAGGAAAACCTTGGTCTTGGCGGAAACCGTCAGCAACAGCGTGCCGCCTATGGCGAGGAAGAGTTGCGCGGCCAGCCGCGCAGCGCCCTTTTCGGGCAAAGCCAGAGAAACAAGCGGACGCATCGTCGTTGCAATTGCCATGATCTTCCTCATTCCGTTAGTCAGGCGTTTGGGCAGGTGCGGTCATCGCGCAGCACGTTTCCCCTATATTGTCTTACGTGCTATGCGGCAAATGGTTTCGCAGCGCAGCATACCGGACGGCACATTCCATGGCACTAGAATTCGACACGGGTTTCGAGCCGGCTCACGGTTCTTTCGTAAGCGTCGCACCCGACATTCTGCGGGTCACGGCGCCGAACGCCTCGGCATTCACATTCCACGGAACCAACAGCTACATTGTCGGGCACGACACGCTCGCCGTCATCGATCCCGGCCCCGACGACGAGCGCCATCTGAAAACCCTTCTCGATGCCATCGCCGGACGGCCGGTGAGCCACATTTTCGTCAGCCACACGCATCGCGACCACTCCCCACTCGCCAGACGCCTCAAGGCTGCAACGGGCGCCCTCGTGCTCGCGGAAGGCCCTCACCGCCCGGCGCGCGAACTAGCGATTGGCGAGGTCAATGCGCTGGATGAGAGCAACGACACCGATTTCATGCCCGACATCGCCCTGCCCGACAATGCGGTCGTCGATGGCGACGGCTGGTCGATCCGTGCCGTGCACACACCTGGCCATGCGGCCAACCATGCGGCTTTTTCCCTCGAGAACACCGGCATCCTGTTCAGCGCCGATCATGTGATGGCATGGTCCACCAGCATCGTCGCCCCGCCCGACGGAGCGATGGCGGACTACATGGCCTCGCTCGAAAGGCTGCTGGAACGGGACGACCGGCTGCTGCTGCCCGGCCATGGCGGTCCCGTCACCCAGCCGAAAGCGTTCATGAGAGGGCTGAAAGCACATCGAAAGATGCGCGAACGCGCCATCATCGAGCGTCTCCAGCAGGGAGACCGCACCATCGGCGACATGGTCAGGGTCATCTATCGCGAAACCGATCCGCGCCTGCACGGCGCTGCCGGCCTCTCAATCCTTGCGCATCTGGAAGATCTTGTCAGCCGTGGTCTGGCGACGACCCGCGGCGCGCCGGCAATCGACGGCATCTACGAACCGGGAAGGTAAGCTGGCCGGACGGACAATTCCGCTTCGCCGAAACGCCAGAAACGCTCCGACTCCCGGTTCCGCGCGATTGCGGACATGACATGTCACCCGTTCCGGATTGCCCTACTGTCCCTGCTCGATGCCGGTCTGGCCCGTGACCTCCTGATCCAGTTCCCTGAGGAACCCGACGATGCGGTCGGCATTGTCGCCGAGATCGTGGCGGCCGTAGCGAGACGCGGAGCGCATGTCGACGAAACTTGTCTCGTCGTCACCGGTGACGCGGATGGCCACATCGACCGGCAATTCGAGCACGAAGCTGGTTGCGGTTGCGGTGACGAGCATTTCCCGCAGCTCCCCATCATCCAGAGCTGGCATGGTGGAACTGTTCCACCCTTGCCGGCGAAGCACGTTCTGAACCATCCTCACAGCCTCGGGGAACGGCAGATCATAGCGACGGCCGTTGACCAGCGGATAGGTTTCCGCCTGAAGCCGCCGCTCGCCGGGCGTCGCTTCAAAAACGCGGCCATCGGCAAACGCCGGCGCGGTTTCGAGGTCGGTGGAAATGTCACGCAGCGGCGGGAATGTCAGCGCCCAGTAGGACGCAACCGCATAGGGTGCCAGCACGGTCAGCGCAATCAGCGCTCCCACGGTCAGATCGCGCCCACCGCGGTCGCCGAAGCTCCACAGGCGGGCAAAGGCCCAGCCTGAAAAAAGCAGGGCAAGGGCGGCCAGAAGCGCCACCAGCGCCAGAACCCACAGGAAGGCAGGCGTTTCGACGAGGCCGAAATGGTGGCCGGTCCATGCCGTGAGCAGGAGCACCGCCGAAAATGCTGCCGTGCGGCGCGACCAGCCTGCCGCCATGGTGGTCCGCCGTTCAGGAAATGCCGTCATCGCCCGCCATCGAAGTCTTTCCGGGTGACAGACTTAGAGCATCGGGGCGAAAAGGGGAATCCGGTTTTCGGAAGACCGCACCGCTCGCTCAAGGATTTTCGGGCGCTCTTCATCAAAGTTGATGCGCTGCGCTCCTCACCGGCGGCCACCCTGCCCCGGGACGCCACAATGCAGCCACGCTGACGGTAAATGCTTTCTTAAACTGGCGAAGACAGGGCCATCGGCATGGGAGCACAGCTCGACGAAAAGGTGCTGGAAGAGACATTGGCGGAAAGCCTGGCCGAGATCGCGTCCGAGGCAAATTCGGTTTCGGACGAAGAGTTCGCGCAGATTGCGGGCGAGGCCCTTGAATCGGTCGGTGGCCGGCTTCTCTTCAAGGTGCGTACCGGCAACGGCGAGACGGAGGAGCATGTCGCCGCCGGCTGTATCGGCGACGGTGACAGCCGGCAGTTCCTGCTGCTTTCCCAGCCTGTATGCGGGGGGCCGCTGAAAGTCGAGACAGCCTCGAAAAGCGGCAATCCGCTCGCCGGAATCGCCGCTTCCTATGCCGCCCTCATGGATGCGCTGAACGCCGCAGCGTAATTTTCCCGCTCAACCTGCCTTGCGGATGGCCGACTGCGCCGCCGCTAGCCGGGCGATCGGCACGCGGAACGGCGAGCACGACACATAGTCGAGCCCGACCTCCTCGCAGAAGCGGATCGAGGCCGGATCGCCGCCATGCTCGCCGCAGATTCCGAGCTTGATGCCGGGCCGTGTCGCCCTGCCCTTCTCGGCTCCGAGGCGAACCAGTTCCCCGACACCTTCGATGTCGAGCGACACGAACGGGTCCTGATCGATGATGCCCTTCTGTCGGTAGATTTCGAGGAAGCTCGCCGCATCGTCGCGTGAGATGCCGAAGGTCGTCTGCGTCAGGTCGTTGGTGCCGAAGGAGAAGAACTCGGCGGTTTCGGCAATGAAATTGGCGCGGATCGCGGCGCGCGGCAGTTCGATCATCGTTCCGGTGAGGTATTCGATGGCGACTCCGGTTTCGTCCATCACGCTCTTTGCAACAGCATCGATGCGGGCCTTGACGTAGTCGAGCTCCTTCTTGAGGCCGACCAGCGGCACCATGATTTCCGGCACCACCAGCTTGCCGGCCCTGCGGCCGGCTTCCACTGCCGCCTCGAAGATGGCGCGGGCCTGCATCTCGGCGATCTCGGGATAGGAGACAGCCAGGCGGCAACCGCGATGGCCGAGCATCGGGTTGAACTCGTGCAGGGCTTCGGTGCGCTGGCGCAGCTTGTCGGACGAAACGCCCATGCCCGCGGCCACCTCGACCAGTTCCTCCTCGGTCTTGGGAAGGAACTCGTGCAGAGGCGGATCGAGCAGGCGGATCGTCACCGGCAGGCCAGCCATGATCTCGAACAGTTCGAGGAAATCCGACCTCTGCATCGGCAGCAGCTTGGCGAGCGCTGCGCGCCGGTCCTTCTCGGTATCGGCAAGGATCATCTCGCGCATGGAAACGATGCGGTCGCCGTCGAAGAACATATGCTCTGTGCGGCAAAGGCCGATGCCCTCCGCGCCGAAGGAATGGGCCATGCGCGCATCCGCCGGGGTTTCGGCGTTGGTGCGCACCTTCATGCGCCGCGCCGCGTCCGCCCATTCCATGATGGCGGCGAAATCGCCGGACAGTTCCGGCTGGAGCATCGGCACCGCGCCCTTCAGCACCTGGCCCGAACCGCCGTCGATGGTGATGATGTCGCCCTTGCGGAAGGTCTGGCCGAGCGCGGTCAGCGTGCCGTTCCTGTGATCGACGCGCAGCGAGCCGACGCCGGAGACGCAGGGCTTGCCCATGCCGCGTGCAACGACGGCCGCATGGCTGGTCATACCGCCACGCGTGGTGAGGATGCCTTGCGCGGCGTGCATGCCATGGATGTCTTCCGGGCTGGTCTCGACACGAACGAGGATGACCTTGCGGCCGACCGACTTCATCTCCTCCGCCTCGTCGGAGGAGAACACGATCTCGCCCGTCGCCGCACCCGGCGAGGCAGGCAGGCCGACGCCGATGACATCGCGCGCGGCCTTGGGGTCGATGGTCGGGTGCAGAAGCTGGTCGAGCGAGGCCGGATCGATGCGGCAGACTGCCTCTTCCCTGGTGATCAGCCCTTCATTGGCCATGTCGACGGCGATCTTCAGCGCCGCCCTTGCGGTGCGCTTGCCGGACCGCGTCTGCAACATCCACAGCTTGCCGCGCTCGATGGTGAATTCGAGGTCCTGCATGTCGCGGTAGTGGTTTTCCAGCCGCTGCGAAATCTCGACGAAGCTGCGGAACGCCTCCGGCATCAGCTTTTCCAGCGACGGCCGGTCGGAACCGGCGGCGATGCGCGCCGCCTCGGTGATGTTCTGCGGCGTGCGGATGCCGGCCACCACGTCCTCGCCCTGCGCGTTGACGAGGAACTCGCCATAGAGCGAGTTCTCGCCGGTCGAGGGGTTGCGGGTGAAGGCCACGCCGGTGGCGGAAGTGTCGCCCATATTGCCGAACACCATGGCCTGCACATTGACGGCCGTGCCCCAGCTTTCGGGAATGTCGTGCAGGCGCCGGTAGGTGATGGCGCGCTGGTTCATCCAGCTCGAGAACACTGCGCCGATGGCGCCCCAGAGCTGCTCACGCGGGTCCTGCGGGAACGGCTTTTCCAGTTCCTCCTGAATCCTGGCCTTGTAGAGGTCGATGACCTCCTGCCACTCGACGGCGCTCAGATCGGTGTCGAGCTCGTGGCCGAGGCGGGCCTTGGCGTCCTCCAGGATTTCCTCGAACACCTCATGGTCGAGCCCCAGCACCACATTGGAATACATCTGGATGAAGCGGCGATAGCTGTCATAGGCAAAGCGCGCATCGCCCGAATCGGAAGCCAGCGCCTCGACCGTCTCGTCGTTGAGGCCGAGATTGAGCACCGTATCCATCATGCCTGGCATGGAGGCGCGCGCGCCGGAGCGCACCGAAACCAGCAACAGCTTCGCCGGATCGCCGAAACGGCGGCCGGTCGCCTTGCCGATGTGGTCGAGCGCGGCATCGAGCTGCGTCTCGAACTCCTGCGGGTAGCGGCGACCGTTGGCATAGTACCAGTTGCACATCTCGGTGGTGATGGTGAAGCCGGGCGGCACCGGCAGCCCGAGGCTGCACATTTCGGCGAGGTTCGCGCCCTTGCCGCCGAGAAGGTTCCTGTCCCCGGCGCGCCCTTCGGCCGCTCCGTCACCGAAGGTGTACACCCACTTGCTCATGCCTTCTCCCCGGCTTGCTGTGGTCGACATGCCCCGGCCGGGGCTGGATGCCGGCAGCGATAAGGTGCCGAAAAGCGAAAGGCAAGCGCGCGCTTGGCCTGCCCGCAATCTATATCGATTAAAGGTCCCGGCACATGCGTCGGCTCGCTTTCCGTTTGTTGCGGAAAACAACAAGCAGGATGGCCTGTTCCTGTGAAAACAAGTTGCCAGGGCCGCGCCACCCTGTTGCCGGACCATGAGAAATCCAATAGAACATAAAGAGAACATGGAGGATGCTATGAGACAGACAGGCAAGCTCGACTATATAGAAATGCCCGCCACCGGCGGTACGCTGGACAGCGTCAAGGCCTTCTACAGCACGGCCTTCTCGTGGTCCTTCACAGATTACGGCCCCAGCTACTCGGCTTTCAGCGAAGGGCTGGATGGCGGTTTCCATACCGACGCTTCTGAAGGATCATTAAAGCCCTTGCCGGTGCTCTACAGTGAAAATCTGGAGGAAACGCTGGGGGCGGTGACGGGAGCCGGGGGCAGGATCGTCAAACCCATTTTCTCCTTCCCCGGTGGACGGCGCTTCCATTTTGCCGACCCCGCGGGCAACGAACTGGCGGTCTGGGGAGAGTAGAACGGCACGTCTCCGCTCCCGATTGCCGGCATGGTCAACCCAGCATTCTGTCGTTCCGGATTCGCATCGGCGAATCCGGCTCTCGTGATTTTGTGTGGCTTTGCCTGGAAGCCACCCCCACATTCAGGGAGTATGCTTTAATCTCGACATGACGGATTGTGCTTTTCGCCGTCTCTGCCTATAAGGCCGCTCTGTCCGGTCTGGACAGTTCCGTTGGGGCGTCGCCAAGCGGTAAGGCATCGGTTTTTGGTACCGACATTCCCAGGTTCGAATCCTGGCGCCCCAGCCATACTATCCCCCTTCTGCCCTGAACCTTCACCGCCATCCGGCGCGGTCCACCGCTTCAGAAGCACCTGCTGTCGGCGACCCAATTTTCGAAGAAGTCTGAAAAGGTCGCGACCCTGAGCGGCAATCGCTCGTAGGGCGGATAGTAGAGCGTGAGCCATATCCGGGGTGCGTTCCAGTCGGACAGAATTTCCACGAGACGCCCGGCCGCGATATCCCCGTCAACGATGAAGCGGGGAAGCAGGGCAATTCCCTCGCCGTTGATGGCAAGCCGGGCAAGTATGTCGCCATTGTTGGCGCTGAATGAACCCACCGCCTTGTGAACGCGGCGGCTCGGCCCTCGGGAGAGTTCCCAGCTTTCGTCGCGCGCATCCGACCGATAGCTCAGGCATGCATGGTCGGCGAGATCGTCCGGCGTCGCCGGTGTCCCGCGCGCGCCCAGATAGGCTGGCGAAGCGACAAGCATCCGCTGCACCTCACAGATCTTGCGCCAGATGGTCGACTTGTCGTCCGGCGGTCCGGAAATCCGGATCGCGAGATCGTAGCCTTCCTCGACGATGTCGACGAAGCTGTCGGAAAGCGTCAGCGAGACATGGGTCTGCGGATAGAGCGTGGCGAACTGGGACAGCACAGGCGGCAGCACTTTGAGGCCGAGCGACATCGGGGCGCTGATGCGGATATTGCCGGAGGCGATGCCCTGCGCCTCGCGGGTTTCTTCCGCCGCGCGCGCCAGCCCTTCGGAGAGCGGCGCCACGCGCGCAGCATAGACGGCGCCCGCCGAAGTCAGCGACACCTGACGCGTCGTGCGCACCAGAAGCTGAACGCCGAGCTGGTCCTCAAGGCCGGCTATCGTGCGCGTCACGGAGGCCGGAGTAAGCCCAAGCTGGCGGGCCGCGCCGGCAAAGCTGCCCTGCTCGGCCACGGTCAGAAACACACGCACGGATTCGAGTTCGCCCATTTTTCATTATTACGATAAACGCAATAATAAATGCAAGATTATGGTTATTCCTACAAATGGAATGCGGTCCTATCCTGGGTCCAGCGAATTGAACCGCATGTGAGGACACTGCCATGCTTACCCAGATCAAAGGCTTGCATCACGTTACCTCGATGGCCGCGAATGCGCAGGAGAACAATGACTTCTTCACGAAGACGCTGGGCCTGCGCCGGGTCAAGAAAACCGTCAATTTCGACGCGCCCGACGTTTATCATCTTTATTATGGCGATGAGGTCGGCACCCCCGGAACGGTGATGACCTATTTTCCTTTCCCGCACATCGTCAAAGGCAACCGCGGCGCCGGCGAAGTATCGGAAACCGTATTCTCGGTGCCGAAAGGCACGCTGGGCTACTGGAAGGAGCGCTTCGTTGCGCAGGGCGTGACCGGGCTTGAGGAAAGCGAAGTCTTCGGCGAAAAGCGCCTGCGCTTTCCCGGCCCCGACGGCGACACTTTCGCGCTCGTGGAAGTGGATGGCGACAAGCGCCAGCCATTTGCGGCCGGTACGGTTCCGGCCGACGAAGGCGTCCATGGCTTCCATGGCGTGACCATGCGGCTGCGGGACGGCGGCGCGACCGGAGAGCTTCTGAAGTACATGGGTTACGAGGAAGTCGACCGTCAGGGGGCGCTGACCCGCTACGCCATCAAGGGCGGCAATGGCGCAGATTTCGTCGATCTCGAAGTGCTGCCCGGCGCTCCGGCGGCACGGCAGGGCGCCGGCTCGGTCCACCATGTTGCCTTTGCGGTCGAAAACCGCGCGGCGCAGGCCGAAGTGCGCAAGGCGTTGATGGACACCGGCTACCATGTCACCCCGATCATCGATCGCGACTATTTCTGGGCCATCTACTTCCGCACGCCGGGCGGTGTCCTGTTCGAGGTCGCCACCAACGAGCCCGGCTTCGACCGTGACGAAGACACCGCGCATCTGGGCGAGGCGCTGAAGCTTCCCGCGCAGCACGCCCATCTGCGCAGCCGCATCGAGGAAATCCTGCCTCCGATTGTCGACTGATGCCCCTCCCCGCCAAGCCACCTCGGCGGGGAACCGCCTCAAGGAGAACGTCATGTCCCGAGACGCTTATCATCATTCATTCAAACAGCCCGAGACTGGCGCACCGCTTGTCTTCACCTTTCACGGAACCGGCGGCGACGAACACCAGTTCACCGGCCTGATCGAGCAGATCCTGCCAGATGCCGGCATCGTCTCGCCGCGAGGCGACGTTTCCGAGCATGGCGCGAACCCCTTCTTCCGCAGAAAGGCGGAAGGCGTCTACGACATGGAGGATCTCGCCGCCCGCAGCGAAAAGATGATCGGGTTCGTCCGAGCTCATCGTGAAGAACATGAGGGCGCTCCCGTGTTCGGGCTCGGCTATTCCAACGGTGCGAATATTCTCGCTTCCGTTCTGTTCCAGGCGCCGGAGCTGTTCGACCGGGTGGTTCTGATGCACCCGCTGATCCCGTGGACACCCGCCGCCAATCCGGACCTGAAAGGTCGTCATGTCCTGATAACCGCAGGCCGTCACGACCCGATTTGTCCGCTTCCGCTCACGGAAACGCTGGCGAACCATCTCGAAGGTCAGGGGGCGAAAGTCGACCTGCAACTGCATGACGGCGGCCACGAGGTGAGGCAGCAGGAAGTGCACGCCATAGCGGCGTTCCTGTCGTCGGTTCCCGCTTCGCCATGAAACACAACGTAAATGCCCGGCGGCCGAACAGGCATTGACGCACCAGTGGCCGGACACAATGCTCGGCGTGGTATGAGGGAACCGCCAACAGCCAGCCGGATTTTCAATCAGCAAGCGAAAGAGGAACGCCATGAGCTGGATGCCCGACATCGAACCGAAATGCCCGGAAGCGGGCAGCATCGACGACATCGAGACGCTGATCGTGCCGCGTGCGCGCGACCTTGGCGGCTTCGAGGTGCGGCGGGCCCTGCCCGCGCCGAAACGCCAGATGGTTGGCCCCTTCATCTTCTTCGACCAGATGGGACCTGCCGAATTCATCGACGAAGGCGGCATCGATGTGCGCCCGCATCCGCATATCGGGCTCGCCACCGTGACCTACCTTTATCAGGGCGAGTTCCAGCATCGCGACAGCCTCGGCACAAACCAGATGATCTATCCGGGCGAAGTGAACTGGATGGTGGCCGGCAATGGCGTGACCCATTCCGAGCGCACAAGCGCACACACCCGCGCCCAGCCGCATCACTCCCTGTTCGGCATCCAGACCTGGGTGGCTCTGCCCGAAGCCGACGAGGACAGGCCCGCGACCTTCGAGCATCAGGACAAGGATGCGCTGCCTTTCATTACCGGCGAAGGCAAGCAGGTGCGGCTCATACTGGGCAATGCCTGGGGCGAGCGCGCGCCGGTGAAGACCTTCTCGGAAATGTTCTATGCCGACGCCGTGCTTTTGGCGGGAGCCAGGCTGCCTCTGCCCGACAATCACGAAGACCGCGGGATCTATGTCACCGAAGGCTCGGTGCTGATTGCCGGGCAGGAGTTCGAGGCAGGGCAGATGATGGTGTTTCGCCCCGGCGATCCCATCACCGTCACCGCGGGCGAACGTGGCGCACGGCTGATGCTGCTCGGCGGCGAGACGCTGAACGGCCCGCGCTACATCTCATGGAACTTCGTCGCCTCATCGAAGGAAAAGCTCGATGCCGCGAAGGAAGCCTGGATAAAGGGCGATTTCGAGCATGGCCGCTTCCGCCTCCCGCCGGACGACAATGCCGAATTCATTCCATTCCCGGCGATCGGATCGTCCGGTCACTGAAGAGGCGACCCATCATGCACCAGCAGGCCGGAAAGCCCGAAAGCGGCATCCATCATGTCACGCTGATCACGCGCAACGTGCAGGCGAATGTCGACTTCTATGCCGGTTTTCTCGGCCTGCGGCTGGTCAAGCGCACCGGCGGCTATGAGGATGCCGAGCAGCTTCACCTGTTCTACGGCGACGCCGCGGGCTCGCCGGGCACCCTCATCACCTTCCTTGTGTGGGAAGACGGCGCAACCGGACGGGTCGGCCACGGGCAGGTGTTCGAAATCGCGCTGGCCATACCGCCCTCCAGCATTGGCGAGTGGATGACCCGCTGCCTTCAGCACGGCATCGCCATGCAGGGCCCCTCGCGCGAGTTCGGCGAAACCGTGCTTCGGCTTAAGGACCCCGATGGCGTCATCGTCAAGCTGGCGGGGGTCGATATGCCTGCCCCGCATCCGTGGGGCGATGCCGGGCGTGGTCCTGCACGCCTGCGCGCCGTCACGATCCTTTCGGAAGCGCCGGAGGAAACCGCCGCCTTCATCACCCGCTTCGGCTATCGGCAAGGCCCGGTGGAGGGAAACACCACACGCATGCTTTCGGACACCGACGCCATCGATATCCGGGATGGCTCCGGCTTTGTGGAAGGCATCCCCGGCACAGGCACGGCCGATCACGTCGCCGTACGGGCGGCCAACATTGCCGCAATAGAGGCACTGGAAACGCAGCTTGCAACGCTCAATTCCTCGCCGACCAACGTTCATGACCGGCGCTACTTCACCTCGCTCTATGTACGCGAACCGGCAGGAACGCTGCTGGAGGTGGCCACGGACGGACCGGGCTTTGCTGTCGACGAGCCGCCGGACACACTTGGCACCACGCTGATGGTGCCGCCAGGCGATCAGCTGCGCGCGCAGGACCTTCGGGTCATGCTGCCCCAGTTCGCCATGCCGGGCCAGCCGCGCACGCCGCGCCGCGAATTGCCTTTCGTGCACCGCTTCTTCACGCCCGATGATCCGGACGGCAGCACCATGGTGCTTCTGCATGGCACAGGCGGCACGGAGGCGGACCTGATGCCGCTGGCGCACCGCATATCGCCGCACGCCACCTTGCTCGGCGTGCGCGGTCGCGCCCATGAAGAGGGCAATGCGCGCTGGTTTCGCCGGCTGGGGCCGACCAGCTTCGATCAGGCCGATATCCGCTCCGAAGCGGAAGCTTTCGCGGCATTCGTCGAGGGCGCCGTCGCGGGCTACGGACTCGATCCCGCCCGCATGACCTTCATGGGGTTGTCGAACGGCGCGAACTTTGCCGCTTCGGTGATGGGCCTGCAACCCGGCCACATCGCAAAAGCGATCCTGCTCCGTCCCATGATGGTGCTGGAAGATCCGCCCGCGACCGACCTTGCCGGTACCGAAGTTCTGATGATCGCCGGGGCGCGCGACCCCTTCTCCAATTTCGGCAGGCCGCTGGCGCAATGGCTGGAGGGTTCGGGCGCGATGCTCGACCTGCACACAATCGGTGCCGGACACGAACTGTCGCAGGAGGACGAAACCATAACGCGGGATTGGCTGCGCATAAGGCAAGGAGGCCGACATGGCTGACATCAGGATAGCCAGGGAAGAGCCGGAAGGACGGCGAGGCCGCTACGTCGCGCGGATCGATGGCATCGACGGCGAGGCTGAAATCACCTTCACCAGAAGGGGGCCGGCGCTGATCAGCGCCGACCACACAGGCGCGCCCGAGACGATGAAGGGAACGGGAGCGGCGGCGGCGCTGGTTTCGTTCATGGTCGAGGATGCCCGCAGCAACGGGTTCAGAATTCTTCCGCTATGCCCCTATGTGCGCAGCCAGTATCGCAAGAATCCGGATTGGGCGGATGTCATGACGCTGGCGCCCGGCCAGGAGCCATGACCTCGCCAGACAACTTTCATCGACCGTGCTGCGGGGCGGGGAGCAGAACTTCTTCCCGGGGCTGACGTTTTTTTCCTTTCAGGCCGCTCTCCGGCGATGCCGGCCGCACACCTATGTCGGAAAAGAACAGCACGTTGAAGAAGGCGAAGGTCATGGCGATCGACATGGTCCGCAAGGGATAATCCACAATGGAGTGCAACAGGATGACGGCGATCGACAACAGCGCCAGTCGCTGGAGCGGGCGGTTGTAGACCTGCACGGCGCGCGCGATCACCATTGCTGCGTAGACGGCAAAGATCATCATCGCCCCTGCCCCGCCTTCGAGCAGCAGCTCGAGAAAATCGTTGTGCGCATGATTGACGTACAGGGCATGCACCATGTCGCGCTTTTCATAGGCCGGGTACACGAGATCGAATGTGCCGAAGCCCGTGCCCCATAGCCAGTTGTCCTGTATGGCCTTCCATGTGGTAAGGGCAAATTCCCTGCGCCCGAAATCCGGGTCCAGTTGCTGGGAACCGATCTGCACCAGCGCGCCATAGCCATAGGCGACCAGGCTGGCGAACAGAACCACCATCGCAATGGTCCCGACACGGCCGCGCCAGACGAGCGAGGCGACGGAGATCGCGACCACACAAAGCCCGATCAGGATTCCGGCACGCGACCCGGCAGCCAGCAACACGAGGAACGTCAGGATCAGGAGAAGCGTGGCGATAGCCGCGCGACCGTGGAAAAAGCCGAAATAGACGATCAGCGGCAGGCTTGAAAAAACCAGTGTGGAGAAATGGTTCACATTGGCGAACATGCCGACCATGACGCCGTAGCCCAGCAGATCGCCAAGCGTGGCGCCTGTGCTGAAGGAATATTGCAGGCCGCCGGCTATCAGGTTGCAGACAAAACCGATGACGAAGAAGGGCAGCAGGTCCGCAAATTTGTCCTGCGGTAGGCTCGCGGCTGCGATGAAGAAAATCACCGGCACAAGGGCGAAGATCGTGGCCTCGATGGTGCGCGATACGGCGAGGCTGACCGGAGCGGCTTCGAAGGCTGCGGACGGATCGTCTCCCGCGAACGGAAGCAGACCCGCCGGGCGGACGATTTCCAGCAGGGAAAGCGGTAGCGGCAGAAGCTGCATGATTCCGAGCACAAGGATCAGCACAAGCAGGACGATGCCGGCACGCATCGGCTTCGTCATCTGCGCCGACATCAGCGCAAAGGCTGAACCGGCTATGACGATCGATTGCAGGACCGCATCGATCAACACACCCCGTTGTGTGGCGCCCCCCACCAGCAGACAGGCAAGCAGACAGAAACCGAGCAGATTGCGCTTGCCGCGCCATCCCCTCGCCAGCCCTGTTTCGAGCGTCGTCATGATTGCACCGCCAGGATACGAATATCGTGGAACAGCACCTCGCCGCTGTAGCGATTGCTCCAGTTCTCCACCATGGCGTTGGTTCTCAGTGTCAGGGTCTGCACGGGACAGTTCTGCGGGATGGTGAATGTGTCGCGAACGCTACGCTCCTGATAGGTCCCGGCCGGCACCTCGACACGCACGATCGGCTGACCCGGATCGGCACAATCTATGGCCCACATCAACGACTTGGGCAGTTCGGCCGCGGTGGCGGAAGCCCTGAACTCGATTTCGTAAGCCCCGGACGGCAGAGACAGATACTGCTCCAGCCCGATGCGCAGGACCGGTGTCCCGCTGAACTCAAGCGACAGTCCATAGCCCGGTGGGCCGCTCGCGGGTCCGGACGGCAGGCTGAGCACCATTCCCGGCTGCTGTCGCACGCCCCAGTCGAACCTTCTGCCCGACGGCCCCTGGCGGAACTGGCCATTGAACACGAAACCCGACAATTCCCGTTCATGCGGCGCCAGCGTGAGCAGGAACGTACGATATGCCAGATCGTACTGCTTATGCCTGAAAAGGCTGGCGATCAGCTGGGCCGTTTCGGACGAAGCCGGCGGAGAGGATCCAAGGGCCAGATCCTGCAAGAGCCGCGCAGTGAAAGCCAGATCATCGCTCTCACCACGTGCGAGGGCCGAGATGAGCCGTGAGCGCCATGGCGGAGCTGCGGCAAGCATTTCAAGCAGCACCTCATAACTGTCGGCCTGCGAAAACACCTGCGGCACCGCAGCTGCGAAAGCCCCGACCTGGTCGGGCCAGCGGCGGAACATCAGATCCAGCGCCTCAGCCGCCTTGTCATACTCTGCGGCTGCCACAGCCCGTTGCACGCTCCAGTGCAGGGCATGGATTTCGGTGCTTGCCAGCGTCAGGGCATGATCGAACATGGCATAGGCGGTATCGGCCTCACCGCGCCTGCGCAGAATTTCGCCAAGCAGGCTGTAGATGCGGGCATCGCCGGCATTGGCAGGTACCGCCCGGCGGACCTGCGCTTCCATTTCATCGAGGCGAGCGTCCGCGTCCTGCCGGTTCAGGCGGGCGACGGTATCGGCGATAAGTGCCTCCGCATTCAGCGGATAGAGCGCCAGCGCAACGTCCGGATGATCGGTCTCAAGATGCCGACTTGATGCGATCGCCAAGATCGCGAAGATGCTTGCGCACGCGCCCAGACACAGAAGCCAGCGACCAGTTTTTCGCATGTGTTGATGAGCCCCCCTCACCGCCCTTGCTTTCCAGCTTCGGCGTTTCATCGCCGTAGCTGTAGTAGTTGTAGCTGAGGTATTTGTAGCTGTAGTTGTAGTCCAGCTTGCGCACCGCAAACTTGGTCATTGCAACGCCCAGAACATTGGAACCGGCTGCCTGAATGCGCTTGAGCGCCGCGCGCGCGGCCTTTCGCGTCACCTGATTTGAGGAGACGACGAGAAGCGTGGCCTCGGTCAGGCGACTGAGGATGGGCGCATCGGAAAGGCCGATGATCGGCGGCGAATCGATCAGGACCAGATCATAGCTGCGCGACAGCTTTTGCAGCAGCAGCCCCATGCGGGAGGAGGACAGGAGATCGGCGGGATTCGGCGGGATCATGCCGGCTGTCATGACGCTGACATTCCCCCCGACCGGCTTGATAAGCTTCGGCAGATCGTCACGGCGGATCGTGTTGGTCAGGACGTTGCTAAGGCCGACGATATTGTCCACCTTGAATATGCGATGCACCACCGGCTTGCGAAGGTCCGCATCCACGACCAGAACCTTTGCGCCGAGGGCACCGAAATCCTCGGCCAGCTTGAAGACCGTCGTCGACTTGCCTTCGGAGGGCTCGGAACTGGTAACGAGCAGGACGCGCGGCGCGCCCTGTTCGCCGGAAAACTGAAGCGAGGTGCGCAGCGACCGGTAGGATTCCGACAGGCCAGACCTCGGGTCCGCCACCGCCTGACCGAACTCCCTGTCATCGATCGCCGGCAGGATGCCAAGGATCGGCAGCCGCAGTTCCTTCTCCACCTGCTCGGGATTGGTGAAGGTGTTGTTGAGCAGCTCAAGAACGTAGACGGCGGCCGCGCCGATCACCATGGAAAGGACCAGCCCGATCGCCAGATTGACGGGCAGCCGCGGAGAGTAGGGAGAACGGGGCATCACCGCCATATCGACCACGGCGGCGTTCTGGTTCCTCAGTTCGGAGCCGACTGCGACCTCGTTCAGCTTGGCGATCAGGTTTTCATACTGGGAGCGGTTGGAATCCACCTCCCGCTTCAGGATCGTGTACCTGATGTTCTTGTCCTGATAGGCGACCTGCTCGGCTTCCAGTTCCGCCAGCTTGTTCCTGAGATCCTGAACCTTGGCGAGCGTCTCCGTGTGCTTGATGCGGATGGAATCCGTCACGGCGGCTATGCCAAGGTTCAACTGGTTCTCGATCTCCCTGATCTGCGAACGAAGCTGCTGCATCTCGGGGAAGCCCGGCTTGAAGAACGCCAGTTTCTGCTGATATTCGGCATTCAGCTCGGCGAGCTTGCCCCGCAGCTTCTCCAGCCCTTCGCTCTTGAGCACCTGTTCCAGGCTGGCGCCCTGCCCGTTGTCGATCTGTTGCACCAGCCGGCCGTAATCCAGGCTTTCCTGCATGGCGAGCGCCAGCGCCTTGTTGATCTCCGTCAGGTTCGCGGCAATCAGCGAACTGTCGCTGCCGGTGATGGTGATGCCGGCGCTCTTGGCGTAATCGACCAGCGCCTCCTCCGACTGCTGAAGCCGTTCCTTGACCTGCAACACCTGTTCCTGAATGAACTTGCGCGCCTGCGAGGACGTATCGCTGGCCTGGTCGACACGCTGGTCGATAAAGCTCTGCGCGACCTGATTGGCGATCTCGTAAGCGTATCTGGGCTGCTGGTCGGAATAGCTGATCGACAGAAGGCTGGTGTTGGTGATCGGATCGACGGAGAGATTGGCGAGCACCCTGTCGACAGCCATGTTGGCGCGCTCATCCGCGGAATATTGGGAGATATCCCCGCCCGGCGACCTGCCGAAGGCGCGGTTGAGTATGTTCAGGGGCGAGAAGCTGGGCCTTGGAAACAGGAAGTCCTCGCGTTCGCCCAGGCCGAGATTGAACACGACACGCTGCGCAAGGGAGCGGCTCTTGAGTTTTTCACGCGCCGTCAGGTAGGAGCGCATGTCGCTGCCTTCCGAAGTGACTTCGATGTCCTGAAAAACCTTCGCCGACGGCACCAGCACTTCCAGCCGTGCCGTGGCACGGTATTGAGGCGTCATCATCATCGTGACGGCCAGTGCACACACTATGCCGACGGCAACGAGAGTGGCCAGAAGCCAGCGATAGTGCACGACATAGAGAAACAGCCGCAGGATATCGATGCCTTCCTCCTGCTGGGGAGGCTCATAGGCATAGTCCTGAATGTGCAGGCGTGGATCGTACCAGGCCCCCGGCACGGCAACCGCTCCGCTTCCGGGATGCTCCGGGCCGATCTGGCGATGACGATCAAACATGCCTGTATTCCAATCCCCGCCACCGGTGGGTGGCCTGCCCCTGCTGCGACTGCCGGGTACCCGCTACCCGATGCCGCTCTTCCGATGCCGGTGAAAGTCCCGCCTGAACTCCCCGGTGCCGTTCTGCCGTTCCCCTGCAGCCTTGCATCAGGGAATGACAGCCAGCCGGCTCGCATTGACTGCGATGCCCAGCGCCTCTTTCAGATTGTTGATAGCCACCCGGCTTTGCGAAGTGAACACCATGACCACGTCGCCGCCATAAATGCGCGGATTGGCCAGCCGGCCGCTGCGAATATGCTCGACATTGTAGTTCGCGACGAGCTTGCTGCCGCCCACATCCCGGAAGATATAGACCTTGCTCTGATCGGCCACGTCGCGGAAGCCTCCCGCCAGGGCTATCGCATCGAGCAGCGTGGTGCCGGCCGAGACGGGATAAAGGCCCGATCTGGCGACCTCGCCATCGACGGTAACCCGCTGGCTGGCCGATTCCTTCAGGAAAACCGTGATATCGGGGGATTGCAGATAGGAAGCGCCGTAGGCCTTTTCCAGCTCCTGCTCCAGCTGGCGGACGGACTTTCCGGCTGCGGTCCGGACCCCGATCAGGGGCAGCGAGATAAGCCCGGAGGAATCGACCTGCACCGTGCGGTTGAGGGAGTCGGCATTGTAGACGTTGATTTCAAGGACATCGTTCGCTGACAGCAACTGCTCGGCTCCGTCACGCGTACCCGCAGGTGCAGGCAGACTTTTGACCAGCCGCAGGCTTCCATCCGATGCGCCCGCGCCGGCTCCGGATTGCAGCGAAAGCACATCGGAAGGGGCCGCCCCCGTATTGGCGGTGCTGGTGCAGCCTGCGATGAAGAAAAGCACCATCAGCATGATCACGGACAGGATTCTGGGTGTGACCATGGCTCTATCCATTCCTGAAAATTCGATCGGCCCTGAAAATTCGATCGGCAAGGCGTCGCGCGAGCCCGGGCGAAGCAGGGGCACCGGCCGTCCGGCGAGATGATGGCAACACGGCTGACGGCTCAGCATCGGCCAGGATAGCGGCAGGCCGATCGTGGAACATCTGGTCGGCGACCTCCTGCCCGAACCGCTCTGCAACCATGGCCCGGGCACCGGACATGACAGGCTTGCGCCACGAAACGCCGTGCGCATCGCTGGCAAAGAAGCTCGCCCTGCCCTCATTCAGGATTCGTTCGGTCAACTGCCTGGCTGCGGCTCCGAAACCGCCGGTGAGCGAATCCGCGGTGAGCTGGAGCGGGCAACCAAGATCGGCAAGACGCTGGACAACATCGAAATGCCGGCTCGCCCATAAAAGCCGTTCCGGGTGCGTGATGATGGGAACGAATCCCGACTCCAGCAAGCGGTTGGCAAAATCCTCCAGCCTCGGCGGCAGGATTTCATGCGGCGGCTCCAGCAGGAAATAGCGCGTGCGGTTCAGGGTTGGCACCTCGCCGTCCCTCAGGCGCTCGACAAGATCCGGAGCCACATGAACATCGGCCCCACAATATAACGTCAGGGGAATGGACTGCGCATCCAGCATGGCCTGAAGAGTGTGCATAGCAGGCAGGATGGTGGAGACCGAGTTCTCGTACTTGCCAGGAACCACATGCGGCGTGCATGCCATGTGAGTGATGCCGTCCCCGACCGCTATGCGAGCCATCTCGATCGATGCAGCCACATCGGCTGCGCCGTCATCGAGAGCGGACAAGATGTGCGAGTGCAGATCGATCATCTACAGCAAAATCGGCATCGCGGAGGCACAACAATGGCCACAATTGCCATTCGATCCCCCCTTACAGCAACCCCGTTTGATCTGAAGCCACCCCAAGCCATACAACGCCAATGAAGCTGTCAGCCTCATTGGCGCGGAAGAATTTCCAGATACTTTCGATTCACCTCAGAGAGGACGCTGAACCAGGCAGATACCGGATTACTTGCTGACGGCCTTGTCCTTGTCGGACGCTGCGATGGCAATAACCCCGGCTCCGATACCACCGGCAAGGATCGCCGGACCGACGAAACTGCGGCCTGCCTGAGCCACAGCCCCGGCTTCCGCACCGTTTCCATTGACGGCAAGGCACAGAAGCTCACCCTGCGAACGCACTTCGAAAGTGGTGTTCGCGCGCAGATGCAACTTGCACCGATCACCGAAGACGACGGTCGAGGCCGACTGCGGACCAACCAGGACAGCATCTCCGGAACGAAGCCGCATGGAAGGCCGGGCCGGAGTTGAGCCGTTCGCCTGACTCACGAACACGTTTCCGGAAACGCTCTCCACAACGCCGGATGCCTCGGCAGGAAGCTGACAGGCACATGAGGCCGCCTGCTGCGAGTTCCCGGCTGCCGGCTGCGCATTCGCGAAACCACATGCAGCGGCCAAAGCGGCTGTCAGAACGGCGCCACCCGCCGCCGATCGAAACAATCCCCAAGAAGACATGCGCATTCTAACCCCGCCTCAAGTAAAAGCAGGCTGGTGAATACCATCACCAGACAGCTTATGCAACCTAGAAGAGAAAAAAATCAATCGCCTAACAGCCTTTGTAAATGCTTCCCGACTGGGCGGGAAGATCGCACAAATAGCCATCGCTACTGAGTTGATGCGCAAGGTCGACCCCTTGCGCAGTCCGGCATTGCGCTACGACCGTGCCGCCGAAGACGGGCGATGCCCTGCCGTCGCAGGGCGTTCCCCCGCCAACCTGGATGCAGTCGAGTTGCTGCCCCTGATATGCCCTGCGCGCCTGATCACGAACAATCGGCTCAAGACTACGCGGCCTGGTGAAAGCAACCCCACACAACAAGACCTTGCGCCCGCCGACACGCAGATCGTCCATCGCGCGGATATCCAGCTTGCCGCTGAACACAATCGCCTCCCTCGCGGATTCGGTGCGCGAACGCGCCGTCGTGCGATTAGGCCCGGTCAGCATATACAATATGAGGGTCGCAAAGCCGAGCACGGCAACAAGCAAAAATACCGTTTTTTTCATACTCATCGAAAATCCGTACTCGATATTATTTCCGACGAATATCGGAATCGGACAGTGCCTTTTCCTCTTTATGACGAGATGAGTTTTTCATCGCACAATCTTCTATAATGTGAAGCATTTTTCGGGCCAGATACTTCCTGTCATACTTTCTGGCTCCTGCCATCCCGTTCTGCGCAAGACGTTCGCAGAGGGGCCTGTCTTCAGCCATCCGGACAAGCCTGTCACGCAATTCAGCGGGATTTTCCGGTTCGAACGTAAGCCCTGCCTCCTCCCGTTCGACGATGTCGGCCGATTCGCCACGAACCCCGTGAAGGACGGGAATTCCCATCGCCATGCTTTCGAAGAGCTTCGAGGGAATGACTGTCGTGAAGAGGTCGGTTCTGCGCAGATGAATGACCGAGGCGTCGAGCAGAGACCAGTAGCGCACCACCTCCGCTTTCGGCACCGAATCCAGAAAGGTGACATTGTCGAGCTTCAACATTTCGGCCCGCTCGGCAAGCGCGGCCCTGGTTGCCCCGCCCCCCAGAAACAGCAAATGGATATCGTCGCGGCCCTCGTCGCGCAGCAGCACGGCGGCATCGAGCAGGGTGTCGAGCGCGTGGGCAAGGCCATGAGTGCCAATATAGCCTGCGACGAACTTTCCCTGGATGCCAAGCGATTCGGAAAGTTCCCGATCTTTCGATACGCGCTGGAACAGTTGCAGATCCGCCCCGTTGGTCACCACATGAATCTTGCCCGGATCGACCCCACGCTCGCACAGTTTAGCCTTGAAGGAATGCGTCACCGGCACGATCGTCGCAGCCTTCCGGTAAAGGAACAGCTCTAGCTTCTCCAGTGCAGTCAGGAGGCCCGACTCCTTCATGGCTCCAACCGCCCGGATCGATTCGGGCCACAGGTCACGCAACTCGAACATGAACGGCACCCGCCGCAGGCGGCTGACGGCATAGCCCGCGCAGGCCGTGAAGAATTGCGGCGATGTGGCGACCACGATATCCGGCCGGGCGATTGCAAGGCTGGCCGGCGTCGCCGTGAGCATGAAGCTCACATAGTCGAGGGTACGGCGCAAGAAACCTTCATTCGCGGTGATGTAGCTCCAGACCCGCACCACATCGATGCCCGCCATCGTTTCCCGCCCAAAAAGCCGGTTCTTGTACCCCTCGAACAGTTTTCCGGCGGGAAAATTGGGGGCGCAGGTGATGACCGTCACCTTGTGGCCGGCTTCCACCCATTCCCGGCAGTGCTCGAACGTTCGGCTGGCCGGGGCATTCACTTCCGGCGGGAAGTTGTCTGTCAGGAAAAGAATGTGCATGTGAACAGTTAGCCGTTTGCCTCAGTCAGCCGCCGCCCACCGGAACGCGATTTCGCTACGACCTTCAACAAGGCCGATGACCAATCGGTGGGTCGGTTCGCCGGAACCGAATTCAGGATGCCAGCTGGACGGTTCGACACGAGCGGTTCCTGTGCGAAGCTGCCAGCACAAAACAGGCACTGAGCCTGCCGAAACAGAACCGGACCGGCCGCCCCCGGAAATCGCTGCCGTGCAACCGGGATGAAAATGGAATAGCGCCTCGGCATGACGGCAAAGGCCATCGACAGTGTCGCTGACGACAAGGCTGTCGTCTTCAAGAATCAAGGTTCGCCGATGGCGGGGCCTGCCGGAAAGCCGAGCATAGCCGTCATGGGCGCATGTCACGATGTGCCTGCCGCCTTCCTGCCTTAAAGACAGCCCGTGCGGGCTCGCCCGCCGCGCGACCCTGAAGCCCGACCAGACTTCCGAGGAATCCTGACCGTCCACCATTACCGTGTTGTGCGCCGCCGTGCCGCGCTGGCGAAGCCGCTCGGGCCCGGTGCCGTAGACGGAAGTGCCCGAGTTGACGATGACGCGGCGCCTGTCCACCGAAAGCTCGAAGGACAGGGTGTCAGCGTGCGCATGGCCGGGCAGGTAATCGGGGCCCACCCGCGCCACGTCCAGCAGCGCCACTGCGCGCGCGTTCTGCAGACGGATATAGCCGCTGTCCTTCAGCAAGGTGCATCCATCGCGGATGCCGCCGAGGGGAGGAAAGCCCAGACGGACCCCATAGTGCTCAAGCTCGGCCGGAGAAGGCGCCATCCCGATTGCGGCGTCGTTGAAGAAGGAAATTTCTCCGTCCGGATGACACATGGCGGCGAGCCAGTTACGCATCGGTGAAATCCTGTCCGCCCAGAGAGCAGGCACGGGCAATCCTGCGCAACGCATGACGTTTATCAAGTCAAGCATGTCCTCAAGCGCCAGCGCGTGATACATGGTGCTGAGTTCGAAATGGCCACCATCGGCCAGAATCTGCTCCGGCACTTCGCGCTGCAAAATCCGAAGTCCGATGGAAAGCCAGTTCTCGGCTTCCGCGCCTTCGAAGAAGCAACCCGCGAACACCAGAGCCTTGGCGTTGGCGAAAAGATGGTTGCCAAGGAGATGGTATTCCAGCCGCTGCGTCAGCCAGCGCGCCTGCACGGCAAGGCTGTGGAGTGCCTGCGGAGACAGTTCGCTGCCGGCCAGCGCCCATTTCACCCAGTTCACGATCCTCAACGAGACGGGGTAAGGCTCCCAGCCGCTGCCCTTGCCGGGTGGATTTTCCTCGACCCAGCGGCCGATCAGGGTCCGATGCCATTGCGCCCTGCCCTGTGCACCCTCGGCATTCAGGTCGTCGAAATAGTGAAGGTTGTAGCGCCAGAGCTTCGAAAGTTCGGGATCGTCCCACCCGTGGCGGGGGAGCGAGCGCGTCTCGTTCAGGAATCGGAACTCTTCGGCTCCGGTCTGGCTTTGCCGTCTGCGGGCCGGCATTACCCACTGTCCCGTCTGCAATCGCTGCGAGGGAGGCGCTCGCAGGTCAGGCCGGGGACGAACCATGCGGAACCACAGGCGGCCGTAAATCTGGATCGGCCGCAAGTGGCGCAGGGTTTCCCCATAAAGACGCATACGCGTCAGCATCGGGTTCACGCTGGCAGCAATCCCTCAAGCGCAGCAACGATGCGCTCGCCGGTGCGGCCATCCCATTTTTCCGGTATGCCGCCCTTCTTCCAGCGCCCGGCAAACAGGCGCTCGAGCGCTTCCGAAAGTGCGGCGGGATCCGTTCCCAATATCTCGTTCGTGCCTGTCGTTACCGTTTCGGGCCGCTCCGTCGTGTCCCGCAACGTCATGCACGGCACGCCCATCACCGTCGTTTCCTCGGTGATGCCGCCAGAGTCCGTGATTACGGCTTTCGCGTTTTTCACCAGCCAGTTGAATTCCAGATAGGGCTGCGGTTCCACAAAACGGATCGAGGGCGGCAGGCCGGGCACGGCTTCGAGCGTCTTTGCCGTGCGCGGATGCACGGGGAATACGACAGGCATTCCGCGCGCGCCCTTGCCGATCGCCTTCAACAAGCGCTCGAAGGAAGCGGATGCATCCACATTCGAGGGCCGATGCAGCGTCACCACAAAATAGCCGCCCGGCGACAGGTTCAGTTCGTCGCGGAACGGCGGTGGACGGAGCCTGTCCATATTGGCCAGCAGCGTATCGATCATCGTGTTGCCCACGAAGAAAATGCGTTGCTCTTCTATGCCGGCGCGCCTGAGATTCTCGTTCGCCTGTTCGCTGGTTGTGAAAAACCAGTTGGTGATCGCATCCGTCACCATGCGATTGATCTCTTCCGGCATGGCCCAGTCCCCGGAGCGGATTCCCGCTTCCACATGGGCCACCGGAATTTTGAGCTTCTGGGCGGCGATCGCACAGGCCATGGTCGACGTGACGTCGCCGACGACCAGGCAAAGGCTGGCGGGCGCCTCCAGCAGCAGCTTCTCGTACCGCACCATGATCGCGGCCGTCTGCTCGGCCTGGGTGCCGGATCCGGCTTCCAGATTCACATCGGGTTCCGGAATGCCGAGCTGGGTGAAGAAATCGCCCGACATGCGTGCATCATAATGCTGGCCGGTATGAACAAGCCGGTGACGCAGGTGGCCTCCCCCTGCCTGGCGCTTCTTCAGCGCATGTATGATCGGCGCGACCTTCATGAAATTGGGACGCGCGCCGGCGATGATGTCGACAACGGCGGCAGGTTGGTTTTTCACTGCTGCGCTGCCTCCGCGATCTCTATCGTGATCCTGCCGACCTCGAGCAATTCACCGAATGGGATCGGCGCATCGCCTCCCTGTTCAACGGCTCGCACGAAGGCCGCCGCGCAGGCTTTCTGGCCCTTGTCCTGCCGCCACAGGTTCATCTTGCGGAAGCCTGGCCAACCGAACCCGCGCAGGCGCCGGAAATTGTCGAGCTGGAGGATCCGGCCGCCGGCAAACACCTCCAGCCGCTCTTTGGGGAAACTTTTCGAGCCGTTGGCGAAATAGTGGATGGAACCGACGGAGCCATCGGCGAATGTGAACGTGATCGTGGCCGTGTCGCCGGTTGGCGACGCCATCATCGCCACGCCGTGCCGATCGACCGGGGCGGCGGCCAGATACCGCAGCAGGTCGATGAAATGGCAGGCTTCCCCGACGATGCGGCCGCCACCGGTTTGCCTGTCCTGCGTCCAGTGCCCGGCCGGAATCGCTCCGGCGTTTACGGTCATCACGAACGCTTTCGGCCCGGAAGCTCCTTCCAGCAGGGTTTTCATCTTTTGGATCTGGGGCGCGAACCGCCGGTTGAAGCCGACCATGACCGTTGCAGGCTTGCCGGCTTCGACGGAAGCATTGCGAGCCGCTTCGACATCGTCGAGTTCCTGTCGTGACAGCGCCAGCGGTTTTTCCACGAACACATGCTTGCCGGCCTGAAGCGCGCGGCAGACAAGGCCGGCATGGGTGTCGTGCCGGGTTGCGATCACCACCGCGTTGATGGTGGCGTCTTCGAGCAATTCCGCCACGTCGGTCGTCGTTTTCTCGAAGCCGAACTTGCGCCCGACATGCAGGCCGCTGACACCGGCACTGGACGCAACGCTCACCAGACGCGCCCCAGCCTCCCGGAACGCCGGGACGAGCACCGCCCCGGCGTAATTGCCCGAGCCGACAAACCCCACCGCAGCCTTGCCGGAACTCTCGGCTGGTGCTGGTCTCAGGCGCACCGTCCGTTGCCTGAAAGCCCGCTCGTCCGCCTCCTGGGCCACCCCATAATCGAGGAGGATGCCGAGGGAGGGCTCGCTCCCCGTGACAATCTCATAGGCCGCCGGAGCCCGATCGAGCGGAAACCGGTGCGAAATGAGCGGCGTCACGTCGAGACGGCCATCGGCCATCATGTCGAGCACGGCTTCGAAATTGCGCTGCTCGGTCCAGCGCACGAAGCCCACGGGATAGTCCTGCCCCTTCTCCTCGTAATCCGGATCGTAACGGCCCGGACCGTAGGAGCAGGAGACCTGGAAGGTCAGTTCCTTCTCATAGAAATCGGCGCGCGACAATTCCAGACCGGTCACGCCCACGAGCACGATGCGGCCGCGCTTGCGGCACATGAGTGCGGCCTGATGCACGGGCTCGCTGCTCCTGGTGGAGGCGGTGATGATCACTGCATCCACCCCGCGCCCGCGCGAAAAATTCTGTGCGGCAGAGACCGGGTCGGCACCGGCCGACAGGTCGACAGTTTCCGCGCCGAAGCTTTCGGCCAGACGCAGCTTTTCCGGGTCGAAATCGATCCCGAGCACCCGGCAGCCATGCGCACGCAGCAATTGTACGGCCATCAGCCCGATCAGGCCGAGGCCGGTGACCACGACCGCTTCCCCCAGCGTCGGCTGGACAAGCCTTATGCCCTGAAGCGCGATGGCTCCGAGCACGGTAAAGGCTGCCTCGTCGTCCGAAACCGCCTCGGGAACGCGGGCGCACAGGTTGACGGGCACCGCCACCGCCTCGGCATGCTTGCCGTTGGAAACGACGCGCTCCCCGGCCGGGAAGGCCGAAACGCCCGGTCCTGCTTCCATTATGCGCCCGACATTGCAGTAGCCCAGCGGCAAGGGCTGGTCGAGCTTGTTGAAGACGGCTTCGAGCGTCGGAGCCAGCCCGTCGGTTCTGATCTTCTCCAGAACCTGCCGTACCTTGTCCGGCTGCTGTCGCGCTTTGCCGATCAGCCCGGCCTTGCCGAAATCGACCAGCATGCGCTCCGTTCCGGCGGAGACCAGCGTGCGCGAAGTGCGGATCAACACCTGCCCGCGCGCAGGCGCCGGGCAAGGTACATCCGCGACTTCAGTGGCCCCGATTTTAAGGGACTGGAGGATTTGCTTCATGAGCGTTCTCGGTCGATGTTCCCAGATGAGATATCGCTTATAACAAATCTCAATTTTCCACTCTGTGTGCGCTCCAACCGGTCCACATAGTTGATGTCCACCTCCATGTCGGTTCCAAGTCGAGATGCAAATGCACGTCTCAGTTCAGATTCATCATAAGGGTCATAGGTTGCATTTTTTACAATGTATACATTGACTCTCCCAAGGTGTGATTGGCGTATTTGCGCCTCTCTAATATTCATAAAATCTTTGAATATATGATCTAATCTTCCAATTTTTGTTCCATTTTTAGTTAATACATAGTCTTCTTGGCGGCCATCAATAGAATTAACTTTACGGCCAGGGCAAATCAAAATTGATGGATTGGGGGTAAGTTCTGCATGATCTCCAACTTCATAACGCAATAAAGGAGTAGCCAGATTGGAGAAATTTGTTCCAACAACACGATAAGCTTTGTCATCCTCCAACGGAAGAAACTCAACAGCAGCGAAATCTTCGTCAACGTGAAGATTACCTGTCTTCCGCTGCGATACATTAGCAACCGCTTCGGCCATTCCATAGTGCTGTATTGGCGCTCGACCGAATGCAGCAGCTATCACCCGAACTTGTGACGGCAAAAGATTTTCGGCCCCAACTGTGATCCAGTGTGGTTGATAACCAAGATCAAACCCGGACTCGATAATATGTCCCGCTATCAACGCCAGTTGAGATGGATAGCCATGCAACCACGGTGGCCGACGCCGGCGTAACTCTTCAAGGTAAAGTACAAGATTGCCGGGGCTTGTATGATATGCGCTGAAAAGAATTTGTCGGCCGGGGTAATTGATACGCCAGAAAGGAGCCTGCTTCCGACTTACTGGAACAACAGATCGTCCTCCGAAATATCCGCACCAGGTACCAGGTTGAAGCCCATGCCAACGCCAGTATCGCCACCAGACAGCCCATTGCTCCCACTGTGCCTCGATGGTGGTTGCAAATACAAGGCCACTACCCGTGCTACCACTGGTATGGGCAACAATCCGCTTCTGCTTAGGTACTGCACACGAAAGAAACTGCTCTGGAGCGGCCTGAACCTGCGCTTTAGAAAGCACCGGCAACACCTTCATATCATCAAGCGTCTTGATGTCAGCAGGCGAAAGACCGAGTTTATTGAACAGATTACGGTAGTAGGGCGTTGTTTCCGCAGCATGCTTCACAAATGCTCTCAGCCGCCGATCCCTGAATGCACATACCTGCTCGTGGCTCCATGCGCCTCGAGCCTCAACCCGCTCCAATTCCTTCCAGAAAGCAGATGCATATCTTGAGCGCTGGATTCGCCACCCTTGCATACTGCATGCAATATTTTGCAAACCATCTGGTAGATTTTCATATATTTTTTCAAAGATCATAATATAAATTCTAAAAATATAAATCAAATAAAAATTATACTTAATTAAATTTTCCTGAACAAATCCATATTGGCTTCAAGCGATCCTGCATCTACGATCCTCTTCCGAGCAAAAGATACCGACGACGCTCTCATCCGTGAGTCTTCATCAGCAGTCATCCTTGCTATATACTCAATTTTTTCCGCAAATTTCTGAGGATCGCCCAAAGGCAAATCCCATCCAACACAAGCATCTGCAAGATTTCGCCATGGTGTGGTGTCGGCAATCAAGACCGGTGTTCCAGCAGCGAGCGCCTCATGAATGACATGTCCATAATTCTCGCCCTGTGTGGGAAGGAAAAACAGATGATAGCCGGCAAGAATCGATGTCACATGTTCGTGTTCTACTCCGCCGAACCAGGCCGTTTCAACATTAGCCGGAAGGTCTTCCATCAGTTTCCTGCAATGCAACCAATACCCTTCGTCGCTGACCGGTCCGTAAATATCGAACCGGACAGGCGCTCGCACCTCCCCCAGCACCTTTAGTGCGAAGTCTAGATTCTTCATAGGCGAGATACGTGACAGGAAGCATATACGCAGCGGTTCTCCCTGTTCGCTGGGAACAAACAGAGGCGGTTCGTTGATAACCGTCTCGGGCAGATTGATCGCGATCTTGATACGCTTCGCAACCGAACCCAAAGTGCGACGAATATCCGCTTCCTCATGCTCGCTTGATGCTTGCCATTTGAGACCGCGATACAGCTGCATCACACGCGCTGCCAGCATGTAAGCGCGCTTCTTCAATGGCTTGAGCCTCAGTGCACTTTCCGAAAACTCGCCACGCGGAGCAATGACACAATGCGTCCTCGGTGCAAGGCCGAGACGCCGCGCCAGCAATGGTTTCTGCGTAAAATCAGGGTCGAAGAAGCTGTTGAGATATAGCACGTCGTGCTGCGTGTCCCGCAGGACTCTCGCTATATGGCCCAAGCTTTTCTCCTGCGGAGAGAGATAGAGTACCTGCGCCTTGCCCACCGTCTTCCAGACACCATCCGTCACGTCGGGATAAGGTTCCGTGTCGGTGGCGTCGCGATCGGAGGTAACGATGCGGAAATCGAAACTGTCGCCAAGCGCCTCGACCATATTCGCGATCGTACGGATAGGGCCGCCGGACTTGTAGCCCGGCAGGTAATAGTGAATGAAGGCGAGGACGATGGGGCGATCCTTTTCGTCTGTGTTCATAACGGCGCTGCTCCAATCTCTTTTGAGACCCACGGCTCAACCGGTCTGGCCGTGGTGGCTGCGCCCGCGACATGCGAAAACACCGTACCGAGATATTTCGCCCCCGCATCCGCTCCGAGGCAGCGTGCCCATTGCGCAAGTACTGCGCGTGCTTCAGGCGTTTGCCTGCCCCGGGCTATGACTTGCCTGAAGAGCGCGACCAGCGCTTCCACATTTCCGGCAGGAAACACACCGCCGACGCCGCTGACCTGAACGATACCAGCCGCCCCGCAGGCATCGGAGCAGATGGCGGGTGTACCAGCCATCAGCGCCTCCGATACCACCGCGCCCCAGCCGTCATTCCGGCTGGGAAGCACGAGGCAATCCGCCTCGGCCATAAGCGCGGGGATTTCACCGATGGGTCGCCTGCCAAGCCAGTCTACACGACCCGGGAGTTTCTTTTCGGCCAGAGTTCTAAGCGCCGCTTCGAGTGGGCCAGAACCGGCCAACATCAGTTCAAAATGCTCATTCGCTAGCCTTTCGAGCGCGTTGATCAGTAGGTCAACACGTTTGAGTTCGATGAACCGACCGACAAACAGGAATCGGAACGGTGCCCGAGGTTCGAAATTCTGCGCGATGGGCTGCGGACTGTCGGGCAGGAAATAGGCAAACGGGAACACCCTGTCGGCGGGCATGCCTCGCGCCGCAAGCCACCCCGGAGTGGCGTGGCCCGTAGCAAGAACGCCCTCGATACGCGGACCCCATTGCCGGACAAGTCGACGATATTCCAGACGCTTGAGCGCGCCGCGCCAGCCGGAATCGTCCACAGTCTCCATGATGACCCATTGCCGGATACCCCGCTCTGCAAGCGTCCGCTGCGCCACGCCGACCAGCCCATTGGCACGAAGGCCCTGGCAGATATGAATGCTGTCTTCGGGCGCCTCGCGCACCACCTCACGCACCGCGTCGGACGTGGGTGCAAAGCGCAGATGCGCCGCGCCGAGCGGCGGCACCTGCCACCCTTGCGCGGCGCGATCGGCCGACATTTCCTCTTCGGCGACATATGTGACCGCGCGCCCGGTGGCGGCAAGAGCCGCAGCCAGCCCCGCCATATGTGGCGAGACAATACGCTGCCAGAACCAGACGGGATCAGGCACGGCACATACGGGTTCGCGACTGGCCACCGGCATAGGCCCAGCCAAGCAGGATCATTGGCAGCAAGCCCATTCCACCTGCCGAGAAGAGAGTCGCTTCACCCATATTGAGCAGCAGCACGGTCATGCAAACCGCGAAAGGCGCAAGCCCGCTGCGCGCAGCAGAGCGCAACAACCGCAGGAGCCAAAGTGCCACGAACAGGGCGCCGAGCACACCAACTTCCTCAAGAACCATGAGGGGCGCAACCCCTTTCTCAATCGATGCGCCCGTCGGCAGACCGAGAACGGGATCTCGCTTCACTTCCATTAAGGCAGGCTCCGAGGCTATGCCGAAGCCGATACCCGTCAGCGGCTGCCGGGCAATATTGTCAAGCATCGCATCCATCAGCCTGCCACGCGATCTGTCATAGAGTTCAGACAGGTTTTCGCCGCTCGCACGGCCAGATTTGGTGATATAATATTGAATTGTTTCAGCAATTTTCGGCGCCATAAAAATTCCGCCCACCAGAGCCATGCACAACACCGCCCAGATGCGTGCGCTGCCCAGCCCCGGAGCCATTCGCGCGATGGACAGGCCGGAAAAGCCTGGGGCCAGCAGAATGGACAGGCCGATGCCCCCAACCATGGAGAGCCCCGCCGTACGTGCCTCCGACATTAATACCAGCATGAGGCATGCTCCGGTCAACACAACCAGCCACCAACCCGGCTTTCGCTCGCCGAACATGCGCGTCGCTGTCCATGCGCCGAGCAGCGCCATGGTAGGCCCAAAGGCTTGAGGATGGTTCAGTATGCCCTGAAAACCCCGGTCGTTGCGCAGGTAACCCAGCGATGTGAGCGCCAGCGGCAGGCTGAGAACCAGTATGATCACCAGTCCCCAGAATATCTGCTGCGAGAGCTCGTGTTTTTGCCAGTCGGAAAGTCCAGACCAAGCGGAAATCAACGTTCCCATCGCCAGCGTCCACGACAGCGCCTTGAGCACCGACACGTCGACGATCGGACTGAACAGGACGGAATGCCCCATAAGGAACACCCCAAGAAGAACCGTAGCCAGCGTAAAAGGAAGCAGATGCGGCTGGCGGGACAGCAGGTTGCTATGGATCAGGGCCGAAAAAGCAGCTGCGAAGAGCACGGCGTAGCGGCCGACTGCCGCGCCTGAAGCTTCCGGCGCTACCCCCTGACTGAGCATCGTGAAGAGCCATGACATGGCGAGCGCACGAATCGCGTGTGCGGGGCCAAGCAGTGCATAGCTCGCGAGCACCAGATAGCTCACACTGGCGGTAGGCGCCGAGGCGAGTCGCAGCGCAAGCGCGACGATGAGCGGTGTATAGGCCCCCAGGCCCATCGCCGATGCCCGGACCGGTGCGACCGCAGGACTACCGGGAATTGCGGCTCTCAACTCAACCTATCCTCACCAATTTATCCACCCCTTGCGCGGTGAAACTATCATGGCTTGAACAAATCATGAACAAAGGCCGCTGCCCATGACCGAAACCACCCCCCTGCTCGATCTTCCCTATATCATGCCGTCGCAGGCGCAAAAGCATGTTACCCACAACGAATCGCTGCGCATGCTTGATGCGCTCGTGCATCTGCGCGTTGGCGCGCGCGGGGTCGACACGCCGCCAGCCGATCCGGCCGAAGGCGACCGCCTGGTGGTAGGGGCTGCGCCATCGGAGGCTTTTGCCGGGCAGGCCGGCAACATCGCGGCATTTCAGGATGGCGCCTGGGCCTTCTACACGCCACGTGCGGGCTGGGTGATCTGGGACGCTGCGGAAAGCGCCTTGCTGGTGTTCGACGGCGCAGCATGGAAACCGGTTTTCGACCCGCAGAACCTTCCCCTCATCGGCGTCAACACGCAGGCCGACGAAACCAACCGGCTTGCGGTGCGCGGCGACGCCACGCTGCTGAGCCATGACGGGGCCGGCCATCAGCTCAAGATCAACAAGGCCGCCACAGGCGACACCGGCTCGCTGCTGTTCCAGACCGGCTGGTCCGGCCGCGCGGAAATGGGGTTGACGGGCGATGACGACTTCTCGATCAAGGTTTCGCCGGATGGCTTGGCATGGCACGGGGCGCTGACCGTGGACCATGCCACAGGCCGGGTAGGCATCGGCGCCGTGACGCCTGCGACCGCGCTCGATGTCGATGGCATTATCCGCGCGTCGACTGGCTTTCGAATCGGCAATGCGACCTTGCAGAATGGAGCAAATTCGTCCCAGCTCAACACCAGCGCCCATTTCTCGACCACAGGCCTGTTCGCCATCGGCACGACTCCGACCAACAATTATTATCTGCGCATCCGGTTGCCCGATGCCAGCGCGGAGCGACGGGCGATCTATGCCTATGCGGAAGGCAGTCCGATATTCGTCGTGCTGGGAGATGCCCGTACGGGAATCGGCACGTCGATGCCCGCCGCTTCGGCCCAGCTCGAAGTGGCAAGCACGACGAAAGGCTTCCTCCCGCCACGCATGACCACGGCGCAGCGCGATGCGATCCCCTCGCCAGCCGAAGGGCTGATCGTCTATAACACGACCGCGCACGAACCGCAGGTCTGGACCGGAGCGGGGTGGGTGGGGATGGCAGGATGAGCGGGGTTCAATGGGGCGCGCGCCTCTTCATAAGCTTGCGCCAGAGCGGGCGATTGCCGAATTCCGGGCGTAGATCGGGATTGCGATAGAACCGCACGACATGCGGGGGCACCGGCTTATGCTGGCGCCGTCCGTCACGGCATCCGTGCAACGCCGCCCTGGTAAGTGTCAGGCCGAAGCCGGGGCCGAAGGCGCGTACGCCCGAGACGACATGGCTAAGAAGATAGCGCAGCGAGAAGGGCAGCGCAGCACGCAAGGGGAAGTGCTTGTAGAAGACACGGGTGAAATTGTAGACCCAGCGCTTGCGTCTTTCCAGCCCGACCTCTGCCTTGCTTACCAGATTGTCGTGCAGGACGGTGGCATCACCCACGTAGGCGATATCAAATCCCGCCGCGCGCGCGCGGATTGACAGGTCGAGTTCCTCTCCTCCGAAAGTACAGTTTTCGTCGTTGAGGCCGACGACATCGAGGACAGCCCGTCGGATCAGATGGCAAGCACCGTGAAAGTTCGCCAGCCTGTAATCTGGATCATCAAAGGAAAGCTGCACTTTGCCGGTGGCAGCGTGCAGGATTCGCGGTGAGACGATGCCAAAGCGTGCGGACCGTTGTATGCTGGCTCGCATTGTGCTGACCGCCTCCGCCGTGATGAACGTGTCGTCATCGATGTTAAGGATGAAATCTCGCGTCGCCTCGCGCCAGCCCGTGTTGCGCCCGCCCGCCACTCCCAGATTGCTATTGTTGAGAATAAAATGGGTATTGGTCTTTCCTGACAGAATATCAGCGATCATCTCGGGTGAGCCGTCCGTGGAGGCGTTGTCGACAACGATCAGTTCGCAACCCGTTTCTTCTACCATCTGCGCCAGTGCGATCAGATTCCGCCCAAGTGTGTTCCCCCTGTTGAACGACAGCACGACGATGGAAATGTTGGAGAGGTCGGGCGCAGGGCTCAAAGTCATCCTTGCACCGCCAGATCTTCCGCAAGTGCCAGATAGGCGCCGGCCGCTTTCTCAACCGAGAACTCCCGCGCCCTTGTCTTCAGCAATTCAGCAGGTGTCGGATTATCGAATTGCTGTTCGATGGCAGCGGCGAGAGCATCTGCATCACCCACAGGCACCAGCGCGCCATAACGTCCGCCATCAAGAATCTCACGAGGTCCGGAGGGGCAGTTCGTACTGACCACCGGCGTGCCGCAAGCCATGGCTTCAACAAGGACATTGCCGAACCCTTCGTGCAGGGAGGGCAGAACAAACACATCGGCGCGCGCGAGATAAGCGAATGGATTCTCCACAAAGCCGGGCATCGTCAGGTCGTCGATCACACCGAGTTGCTTTGCCAAGTCCTCCAGAGAGGCCCTCAGGCTGCCTTCTCCCAGCAGAATAAGCTTGGCCTGGTGCTTTTTTCGCAGCTTTGCGAAGGCCTGTATAAGGGTGGAAAAATCCTTCTCGCTCGAAAAGCGGCCCGCAGAGATGATAACGGGCATGTCCTTCTGCACCGGCCAAATAAGCGAAACCGGCTGGCCGGCAAGAATTTCGATCTCGGGGCTCCACACAGGATTGTAGATCACGCTGATGCGGTTGCGTTTGATACCCGGCACATGAGTCCACTGATCCGCCACCCCGGAAGATATAGCAACGAGTGCGGCTGCTCTTGTATAGGATGCGCGCACCAGCTTCTGCAAAATTCTAGGTTTTAGTCTCTTCTGAGGTTCGTAACCGATACCATCCCACCCGCGTTGCGAGATGATCACAGGACGTTTGCGCGAGAGCAGACCGTTTACAAGGGAAGCGATCATGTTCGGCCCGGACGTCGCCGCGATTACGAGATCCGGGTTCTCTTTCCAAATGTAGGAAAGATACGCGCCCATTCTCCTTATCCACCATGGTGCCTCGAAGTCGAATACGCTTGCAATATCATGAGCTTCTGATCGCATGTCGCCGCGACCGGAGAAAGCCAGAATATCAACTTGGTGGCCCAACGCGGAAAAACATTTGGCAAGGCGATAGTGGAACGCTCGACTCCGCCTCCTGATAGGGTATGGATGAATAATGCAATCTTCATGATTGGTCCGGCACATATTGCTTTCTTTCGCCCGACATGGCTTCCCGCCAATCGAGAACTCTCCCCTTTTCCAGCCGCACCACCATATCGCACGCTTCCAGAGTGCTCAGACGGTGGGCGATGATGAGGATGGTGAGGTTGCGGTCGAGCCGTTCGATCGCCGCCATCACCGCGCTTTCGGTCTCGGTGTCGAGCGCGCTGGTCGCCTCGTCGAACACCAGAACGCGCGCCTGCTTGTAGAGCGCGCGGGCGATGCCGATGCGCTGGCGCTGCCCGCCGGAAAGCTGGATGCCGCGCTCGCCCACGCGCGTGTCGTAGCCGTCGGGAAGCGCCGCGATCACTTCCGCAAGCTCCGCCTGCTCCGCGGCCCGGCGCACCCTCTCGCGGTCTATTTCCGCCGGCCGCACTCCGAAAGCGATGTTTTCGGCGATGGTGGTATCGGCCAGATAGATGGCTTGCGGCACATGCGCGATATTCTTCTGCCAGGCGGCGCGATTGGCGGCGGTGAGTTTCACACCGTCGACGCGGAGCTCTCCCGCGGTCGGCTCCAGAAGGCTCAGAACGAGGTCCATCAGCGTCGACTTTCCGCTGCCTGTCTTGCCCGCTATGCCGACGCGCGCGCCCTTCGCGATCTCCAGGTTCACCCCGTTGAGCGTGACGCCTCTGCCGCCGGGATAGGCGTAATCGACGCTGTCGAGACTGATGGTCCGCTCGAAGGACAGCGGAATATCTGCATCCGGCATTTCCGGCATCGGCCGGGACAGCAATTGCACCACATCGTTGAGGACCTGCCGGTTGCCCATTGCCAATGCCCAGCCATTATAGGCCAGCTGGATCAGAGGGAGCAGGCGCTGTGCGCCGAGCGCCAGTGCGCCCAGCACGGGAATGGCCTGGGCAAGGCCGCCGGGGCCCTGCACCATCACCACGGCCACCAGCGCGATCAGCACCATGCCGAGCGCTTCGACCACGAAGCGGGGCGCGCCGGCAAGAACGGCGTTGCGCGTTCGCGCGTCGCGGTAATCCGCCTCCGCCTGCTCGTAGGTCTCGATGAAAACAGGCTGCAAACGGTCGAGGAGCACGTCGCGTATGCCGCCCAGCCCTTCCTGCATGGCCTGCACCCGTCTTCCTTGCGCCTGCGCGATGATGGCGCTGTTGCGGCGCAGGCGCCTGCGGGCAGCGACCGAGGCGACGAGATAGATCGCTGCGCATCCTACGCCGGCGACAAGCGCGACCACCGGATCGATGACGACCAGCCCGCCGACGATGAACAGGCCGATCACCACGGCGATGAACCCGTTCATCAGCGGAATGAGCACATTGTTGGTGACGATCTGGACATTGTTGATCGAGGCGATGATCTCGCTCGAATTGTGGCGTGTGTGGTACGTGTAGGGCTGTAGCAGCGTATCTGAATAGAGCCGTACGCCCAGATCGTAGGACACGCCGTAGACGAACCGGTTGCTCGCCCGCAGCAGGGCCAGCCGCAGCACCGCAGCGATAAGCGCCGCCAGCGCGAACAGGCCCGTCACGACATAGACCGCTGCGGTCTGGTCCCCGGAGCCGAGATACCTGACCATGGGGGACATCGCTGCACCCTCATCGGCAGGAGAGGCTATAAGGGCGAGAAGCGGCACCACAGCGCCGATCGTGACGACCTCGGCAAAAGCACCGACAAGCATCAGCGCCATGAGGGGAACGAATGCACGGCGGCGCGACGGCGAAAGCCTGTTGAACAGTATGCGCAACGCGGCGAACAGGGACAAGTCCAGCCCGTCTTGCGCCGAATTCAGCTTCGCCGTTCCGCTCTCAGACGTATTTTTTACCACCACAGTCACTTCACGTGTTTTTCCGCAAAGTGCGTTTTTTCCGGGTGTCCGAAACGCAATTCACTTCGCTCCGAACCCTGTCAGCATGATGCGGATCGTCCTCATGACGATGACCAGATCGAGCCAGGGAGAGAAATTCTTGATGTAGTAGAAATCGTAATGCAGTTTTTCATGCACTTCGTCGACATCCGCGACATGGCCTTGATTCACCTGCGCCCATCCGGTGATACCCGGCCGAACGATATGTCGATAGGGGTAGAATGCGAGCTCGGCGTCATACCACAGCGACAGCACGACCGCTTCCGGGCGGGGCCCGATCCAGCTCATCTCCCCACGCAATATGTTGATGAGTTGCGGTAACTCATCCAGCCGGCTGCGCCTCAGGAGGCGACCGATGCGTGTAATTCGTGGATCGCCCTCACGCGTAATGGCCTTATCCCTGGCTGCCAGTGACCCATCGTCGCCATCGCGCATAGTCCTGAATTTATAGAGCGTGAATGTCGCGCCGCGATAGCCGACGCGCTCCTGCCGAAACAGGGCCGGTCCGGGGCTTTCCAGACGGATAAGCAATGCAAGCACAAGCAGCAGCGGAGAAGTGACGATCAGTACGATCAGAGCCGCGAGCCAGTCGATCGTCTGCTTGATCTTGATATAGGCCTGATTGGGATTGAGCGAGCCCAGCGTGTTCTCTGACAGATGATCGATCTCGACGCGACCCGTCAGCGATTCCAGCACCTGCTTCACATGGTAGACCGGCATCCCCGACAGAACGCAACTGGTGATGAAGCGCAGCCACGACTCCGGCAGATCCGCCCGCAGATCCGCAACGATGCCCTGCACCTTTTCTGGAACGATGCCCGGCGTGTGCAGAGGATGCCATACGACGCTCTCCACCGCGGAGAGCCGCTCGACACTCCCCAGCGGAACCATCGCCAGCCGGGCGGGTTCCAGCCGGCTGGAAACGGCACTCAGGCTGAAATACCACAATGTGGAGATCAGGAAGGAACCCGCTGCCTGAAAACGGCTGTAGTCGAGACGGAAAAAGAAAATGATAATGAAAACCAGCCCGTAGCTCAGGGTGAAGGCCGGCAGTATCGTGCTGAACGTCGCGACTCCGGGGAAAGAATCCAGACGCCTGTAGATCGCATAGCCCATCACATGGGCTATTGCGGCCGCGGTTATCGTCACCTGTATATTGATCGACAACACAATCCTCGGCTCCAGCGCCATGCGCGCCAGCAGAGGAATACCGATTGCCAGCAACAGACCACCCGTCAGCTGATAGCGCAGACGCATCAGCGGATGACGTGTGCTGGCAACAGCGGCCGGCCGTTGGGATAGCGCGGTGTTCATCTTTACCGAATTTCAGATCAGATCGGAGAGTTCGTAAAAAAGCGGCAGCCGGGACCAAAGCCATAATGAAACAGACAGCAGAAGCGCTGCAGCGTCTGGCCGCAACCCGTTTTCAGGGCGCGTACCATGAGGCATCCGCACAGGTGCAGCACCCTCGAGATCGGCAACCAACGCCACTCCATACCCGGAAACCATGCCCCCCCCCAACCAATGCTACCGCACGCAGGGTGCAAGGCATCACCCGCGTCAGCAGCAAATATCCGGCCTGCGCTGCCCCGTTACGGTCGCGCCAGATTATCGACCGTGGTATGCACAGGCACACTCCCGGTCAGGAACTCCATAAGGACCGACGCCCTCCCCCGGGCATCAAGATCGATCAGCCTGCCAATCCGTCTGGCGAACGGCCCTTCCAGCAACTCGACCGCATCGCCGGAACCGAACCCCGGATCGAGATCGATGACGCCATTGCTGTCAGCCTTGCAGATAAGAGCCTCCACAAAACCCGGTTCGACCGCCAGCGGGTGTTCGCCACCCGTGAGAATGTGCTTCACACCCATCGTGCCGTTGACCGAGCGCCAGCGACCAGCCGAAGAAGCCTCCAGAAACAGATACCCAGGGAAAAGCGGCACAGCCCCGACGAAGGTCCGACGCGCGTGACGAATGGTCTTGCGCATCTGCGGCAAGAACACGTAAAATCCCTGGTTGCTCAGATTAAAGGCTGCTTGCGCCTCTT
Source organism: Aquamicrobium defluvii (assembly GCF_004363725.1). Lineage (GTDB taxonomy): Bacteria > Pseudomonadota > Alphaproteobacteria > Rhizobiales > Rhizobiaceae > Mesorhizobium > Mesorhizobium defluvii. Next base: position 151,588 of record NZ_SNZF01000005.1, read on the forward strand.
TACGAGGCTTGGTCGCAACAACGAACCAATCCGACATTTCCCCGGTGCAATTTTCCCCAACACCTCCGCCGCCGTAAAAGCACCGGCGGATACCCACGCCCGAAAGGCGAACCCACCTTTTCCCTTACCGTTAATTTTGATTTAGTCAAGCAGACACGATCCCCAAGCGAGGGTATCGAGCCATATACAGAGGATAAAAGTCTAAATATTAAAATCTGCAATCTAAATTCTAAAAAATATTTATGTGAAAATTTTGAAAAAACTAAATATATATTTTAAAATTTTTAAAATACACGCATAACGTGTTAAATCATTAAATTTTTTTTGAATTTATATATGACCCGTACTATCGGGGCGATACAGAATTGGGAACTTTCCCCCAGCGATCTTCTCCGAGGATCATTGAGGGAGAGCAGATTTTTACTTCCTGGTCAAGAAACGGGGAGGCCCGATTCAGGCCACCGGCTTCGGACCAGATGGCCGGTTTTTTGCTTTCCTGTCGATCCGGATGACCATCGCCTCCGGATCGTAGTCGTCGTCATCCCTTGCCAGAACAGCACCGGGTCTGAACTCCGGCACAATGTGCCGCAGCAACTCGACAGCGCGTTCCCGATCCTCGTGCTCCACCGCCTGTTCGAGGAAGAGGATCGTCTTGTGCAGGACCTCCTTGTCGATCACGCGCGGAGAGGCTGCAAAGTAAGGCATCTCCGGGGCACGTTGCAGAACTTCTGTCGAGTCGAAGAGTTCTTCATGCAGCTTTTCGCCCGGACGCAAGCCGGTGAACACGATGTCGATATCGATATAGGGCCTGAGACCGGCAAGCTGGATCATGCGCTCGGCAAGATCGACAATCCTCACGGGCTTGCCCATGTCCAGAACCACGATATCGCCCCGCTTTCGGCCCGCATAGGCCGCGGCAGCATTGAGAACCAGACATACGGCCTCGGGTATGCTCATGAAAAAACGGGTGATTTCTGGATGGGTGACCGTCACCGGACCACCCTCCGCGATCTGCTTTTCAAAGCGGGGAACGACGGAGCCGTTCGAGCCAAGGACATTGCCGAAACGGACCGTCGTGAACAGGGTTGTCTGGGAGGCCATGTCCAGCGACTGGCAATAGGCTTCCGCCGCGCGCTTGCTGGCGCCCATGACATTGGTCGGCTTCACCGCCTTGTCCGTGGAGATCAGGACGAAATTGCAGGCACCGAACCTGACTGCCGCTTCCGCCACATTGCGGGTGCCGAGCAGGTTGGTCTTGATGCCCTCGACCGGGTTTTCCTCAACGATCGGAACATGCTTGAGCGCCGCCGCGTGGAAGACAAGGTTCGGCCGGAACCGCGCGAAGACGGCCTCCACCCTCGTGTTGTCCCGGACATCGACGAGGTTTGCTTCAATCCGTATCTGCGGACAGCTTTCCCGCAACTCCATATCCAGCTTGTAGAGATGGAGTTCGGAAGCATCCGCCAGCACAAGCTGGGCCGGTCCATATTCCGCAATCTGCCGGCAAAGCTCGGAACCTATTGAACCGCCAGCACCCGTCACCAGCACCACGCGACCGTTGATAAGCCGCGCCACGCTTGCCAGATCGGCAGCTATCTCCGGCCGCCCCAGCAGGTCGCTGAGATCGATCGGCTTCGGCTGAAGCAGACTCTGCCCCGTAAGCTGCGCCGTCTCTGTGAAATCGGGAATGCGGGAAACCCTGATCCCCAGCCGGGTGGCCAACTGCACGACCTCGGCCAGATGCTGCCTGCTCGGGGCTTCCTCGGTGTCGATCAGTTCGCTGATCGGCGTTCCCCTGACCTTGAACCGCTCAACCAGCAATTCGAGATCCTCGAAGCTGCCGACCACCTTGACGCCCTGGACGATGCGAGCCTGGTTGAGAACCCCATCGTCCAGTATGCCAAGTATATTGAACTCGCCGGCCGCCCCGCGCCGGTTCGCGCGTATGAAGCTCTCCGCATTGTCCGTGAGTCCGTAAAGCAACACGTGGCGCATCGCGTTCGCCGGCGTGCTTGGCCTGGTCCAGGCCATGGAGAAAAACGACCTCTCCATCAGGAGGCGATAGGCAGTGCGGCTGAAGGAAAGACCGGCCACCAGATAGATGAGCGTCAGAACGGGTACAGAGCGCGGCACATTCGAACCGCGCGTCATCAGGAACGCCGCAATCGTGTAGGCGATCACCGATGCCGAGACGACCTTGACGATCGTAACCATGTCGGGGATCGAAAAATACCGCCACGATGCGCGATTGGCCGAAAACAGCCAGTAGAAGCAGATGAAGATCGCAACGAACGCAAGCGCCTTTTCCTCAAGGCCAGGCACGGCGAACATGAAGCGCTCGCCATAGGCGGTGACATAGGAAAGGATGAATGCGGCAAACGCGGTGAAAGCATCCAGCGCAGTGCCGGCAACTCGCAGAATGCGCGCTCTACGCACCAGATCGCGAAACTTCATGCTGTAGAAACTCTCCTCGGCAAGGCAGCAAAGATCAGCCCCGCCCCCGGGCAATCAGCATCGTTTCCCGCTCATCGCGCCAACCGGAATCGGCAGCGCGTTCCCCCCATACGCGAACTTTCCACCCGACAATAACTAACGCCGTGTTATCGGAGTCGTTGCCCTGTGAAAATCCCGCGCTTACCAATTTGCCACCCTAACACGACAAAACCATGTCCTATCATCGGGATAGGGTGAAAAAGGGAGGAATCGGACGACAACAACTGTAACAACCAGCCGCAGAAAGTGATCCAGGATGGAACATCTCCTCTGGCTGCCGGTATCAGCTCGCTTCGCGCATGGCCTCGGCTTCCTGAAGGTCAACCGAAACGAGCTGGCTTACGCCCTGCTCCGCCATGGTCACTCCGAAAAGGCGGTCCATGCGCGCCATGGTGATGGGATTGTGGGTGATGACGACAAACCGCGTTTCGGTTGAAGCCGCCATTTCGTCCATCAGGTTGCAGAAGCGCTCGACATTGTGGTCGTCCAGCGGCGCATCCACCTCGTCGAGCACGCAGATCGGCGCAGGATTGGTGAGGAAGACGGCGAAGATGAGCGACATGGCCGTCAGCGCCTGCTCGCCACCCGAGAGCAGCGTCATGGTCTGCGGTTTCTTGCCGGGCGGGCGGGCGAGGATTTCAAGTCCCGCCTCAAGCGGATCGTCCGATTCGATGAGCTGCAATTCAGCCGTACCCCCGCCGAACAGATGCGAGAACAGGCGCTGAAAATGGCCATTGACCACTTCGAAGGCTGCCAGCAGTCGCTCGCGCCCTTCACGGTTCAGGCTCTGGATCGCCTGCCGGAGCTTGCGGACCGCTTCTATGATGTCGTCGCGTTCGGAAACGATGGTATCCAGCCGCTCGGCCAGTTCACGCTGCTCTTCCTCGGCGCGCAGATTGACCGCACCCAGCCGTTCGCGCTCGATCTTCAGCCGCTCAAGCGTGCGCTCTACATTGGTGGCGTCCGGCATCGGATCGTCCGGTTGCAGGCCAGTGTGGCGGATCACCAGATGCGGCGGCGTGTTGAGCGCCTCCTGAATGCGCGCCTCGACCTCCTGCCGCCGCTCGTTGGCAGCCGTCAGCCTCTCCTCGGCACGCGCCCGCGCCTCACGGGATTCGGCCAGCCCCTGAATGGTGGCGGTTGCCGCCCTGTCCAGCTCCGCCTGCCGGTTTTCGGCTTCCTGAAGCCGGTCCGCCGCTTCCTTGCGCTGCGCTTCGGCCCGCGAAAGCTCGGACAGCAGCGCGCGACGGCGCATATCGAGCTCATCCGGCGCGTCGGCAAGCGTCTCACGCTCCTGAAGCGCCTCGGCGCGGCGTTCGTGAAGGGCACGGATATGGCTGTCGGCATTCTCGGCGCGCATCAGCCAGTTGCGGCGCTCGGTTTCGATCGCCAGAATCCGGCGCGCGCGCGCCTCGGCCTCACGGCTCAGTCCGTCGTGAACGGCGCGCGCCTCGGCAAGAGCCGCGCGGTCGGACGCGACGACGGCGGAAGCCTGTTCGAGCCGAAGCTGAAGATCGCCCGGATCGGGCGCGTCGCGCAACGCCTCCTCCGCCTCCGCATGGGTGGCGGATGCTTCCTCCAGTTCCTCCATCAGCCGCTGGCGTGCATCTTCCAGAGCGTCGCGGCGGCTTGCAATCTCGCCCGCCGCCCGTTCGGCCTGTGCCAGTGCCGTACGGGCCTGATCGAGTTTCGCCTGCGTTTCCCGCAACACCTGCCGTGCAGCGCGCTCGGCATCGATGTTGCCGCGGATTGCGGCTTCGGCAGCGGCAAGCGCCTCCTCGGCCGCGCGCACCCTGACCGTCGCAGCGACCGCCTCCGCATCCAGTTCTGCCAGCCGGTTTTTCTGCGCCAGACGCAGGGCTGCGGCAGTCGGCGCGTCCGCACTGGCAGTGAAACCGTCCCACCGCCACAATGCACCCTCACACGTCACCAGCCGCTGGCCGGGTGCGAGCAGAGGCTGTAGCGCCGGTCCCTCGTCCGCTTCGACGATGCCGATCTGCGCCAGACGCCGCGACAGCTGGTCCGGCGCACGCACCACCGAAGCAAGGCTTCGTACGCCTTGCGGCAATGCGGGGTCGCCATCGGCAGGCGCAACATCGCCCCAATGCACAGGCGCACTGCGATCCAGCGGAACGTCGAGGTCTTCGCCAAGAGCCGCACCGAGCGCGGTCTCAAAACCGCGCTCCACGCCGATCTGCTCCAAAACGGCCGGAAACAGGTCGCTGCCGCCAGCGCCCAGCATTTTTGCAAGCGTTCGCGCCTCGGTCTCGATGCGGGCCAGCTCCGCCCGGGCATCCTGCACAGGGCCGCGCGCTTCGCTCTCGGTCTCGCGGGCTTCCGCCACGGCCTGCTCGCAAGCCTCGACAGCGGCTGCCGCCTCTTCCAGGGCCGCACCCGCCTGTTCGACCAGTTCGCGCTTCTCGGCCGGGTCCGCGAGAGCGGCGAGCCGGCCCCCGATGTCCGACAGTTCGCGGTCCATCTCGCCGAGCTGGCGCGCGAAACGGTCGCGGCGCTCACCGGCTTCGCGCAGGGAGCGCTCCACCTGATTGCGGGAGGCTGCCGCCTCCGCACGTTCCGCCGTCAGCCGCGCCAGCGCATCCTCGCTGTTGCCGAGCGTTTCGGCGGCAGCCTCAAGGGCTGCGCGGACGGCCTCCGCCCGCTCGGCCGAGCCCGCATTCTCCTCGTTCAGAGCCCCTTCTTCTTCGGCCAGCCGCTCCAGAATGTCGGCGTTTTCCCGTACCATGCGCTCTTCGCGCGCAATGTCGGCGTCAAGCTGTTCCAGCCGCCTGTCGAGTTCCGACTGGCGCGAAAGGATGCGCCTGGCTTCCTCCTCAAGCTGGGCATTGGCGATGGACAGACGCTGGAAGGCTGCGGCCGCGGCCGCTTCGGCCTCGCGCAATTGCGGCAGCCTGTGCGCGCCGATGGCCTGTTCTTTCGCAGCCTCGACCTGTGCCGCCGCACGTTCGCCGACCAGAGACGTTGCCTGGGCCAGCGCGGAATGCGCCTCGCTTTCCTGTGCCGTGGCCGCGCTCCAGCGCAGATGCAGCAAGGTCGCCTCGGCCTTCCGGATGTCCGAGGACAGGTTCCTGAAGCGGGAAGCCTGCCGCGCCTGCCGCTTCAAACTTTCGATCTGGCCTTCGAGTTCACCGACCACATCGTCGAGACGTTCGAGATTCTGCTCGGCCGCCCGCAAACGCAGTTCCGCCTCATGGCGGCGGCTGTGCAGGCCGGAAATGCCGGCCGCCTCTTCCAGAAGCGCACGCCTTGCCTGCGGCTTCGCCTGAATCAACTCGCCGATGCGCCCTTGCCCCACCATGGAAGGAGAGCGCGCACCGGTCGACTGGTCGGCGAACAGAAGCTGCACGTCCTTGGCACGCGCTTCCTTGCCGTTGATGCGGTAGACCGACCCTGCCTCGCGCTCGATGCGGCGCGAGACCTGCAATTCGTCGGTATCGTTGAAGGCTGGCGGCGCGGTGCGGTCGCTGTTGTCGAGGAACAGCGTGACTTCGGCCGTATTGCGGGCGGGACGCGAGCCCGAACCTGAAAAGATCACGTCGTCCATGCCGGACGCGCGCATGTTCTTGTAGGAGCTTTCGCCCATGACCCAGCGCAGGGCTTCGACAAGGTTGGACTTGCCACAGCCGTTTGGCCCGACAATGCCCGTCAGGCCGCGTTCGATGACGAATTCGCCAGGTTCGACAAAGGATTTGAAACCGAGAAGGCGAAGGCGCGAAAACTTCATCCGCGTCCTCGTTCCGGGAGAAAAAAGTCATGCATCAGGGAGAGCGGCGCACCGGTGGCGGGCCGCTCCGATGCTGCCGGGACGTCAAAGCAGCGGATCAATGACCGCCGAGATTTCGTCAATCGACAAAGCCCCCTTGTAGACTTTTCCGTTGATGATGAAGGTCGGCGTGGAGTCGATCCTGAATTCCTCCGCGCCGCGCTTCTGGACCGCTCTCACTTGGTCAAGAAGATTCTGGTCAGTCAAGCAGGCGTTGAAGCTCTCCTGTGTAAAACCGGCGAGCTTGGCAAGCTGGAACATCGCGTCCTTGACGTTCTCGGCCGCCGCCCAGTTCATCTGCTGCCTGAACAGCACATCGATCATCGGGAAATAGTTGTCGCCGGCGCAGCGCGCCAGCATGAAGCCGGCCTCGGCGCGCGGGTCGAACGGAAACTCGCGCAGGATGAAGCGCACCTTGCCGGTGTCGATGTATTTCTTCTCGACCTCCGGATAGGTGTTCACCGCGAAATGAGCGCAGTGCGAGCAGGTCATCGAGGCATATTCGACGACCGTGACCTTCGCATCGGCGCTGCCTTTCACCTTGTCCGGCAGCGCACCTTCCTTGAGCACCTCGGCCATGTCCAGCGTATCCGATGCGGGCGGCGCTGCCGTGGAGGCGGAAGCGGACGAGGCGTTGGCCGTGCCCTGCTGGCCTGAATCGCTGCACGCCGACAGCAGCAGTCCGGCGGGAACCGCGGCCAGTGAAGAAAGGACTGTTCTGCGGGACAAGCTCATGCGAATCACCTGATTTGTTTTCCGATTGTGTACCGTGACGGCCTATAAAAGCGAGAGTCGTGGCCAATTAAGGCATTGAGACGGACAATCCAATCGCCTGGCCATGTTGGCATGATCACGAAAGCGCGATGGCCGGCATTACCCCTGCTTCCTGCGGCCGAGAACGGTGGCGCCCAGCCGCTCCAGCGATGCGCGCAGACCTTCATCCTCGATCTTGTCGACGGTGCGTGCCAGCCTTGCCTTCTCAGCCTCCGTCAGGGCGCGCAATGTCGGCGCCTTGCGCCGGACCGGACCGCTCAGCGGCTTCTGCACGATGCGAATGCGCCCGATTGCGGCGAAGCCGAGAAAGGCGTTGACGCGGCCGATGACCTCGCCGCTCTGGTGCTGGATGTGCAGCGCGGCCAGCCCCTCGCAGGCTATGACCAGCACGGCCGGCTGGAATGGGTCGTCCTCGCGCATGCGGCGGGGCCACTGGATCTTTTCCGGCCGGCAGCTCGAAGCCAGCCTTTCCCCGACGATCTCCTCCCACGACTGGACGAGCCCGACGGATATGCCTGCGCGCTTGCGCAGCACGGGATCGAGGATGCCCGTTGCCAGATCGCTGACCGGAACGGGATTGCCCGTGAAGGGTTTCCCTGCCATGTGCGTACTCCAGCGACGTTTAATCGAACCTCAGGCACCGGAAACCGGTATTTCCGATCAATGGCACCGCAGGACAAAAGCCGCAAGCCCGCCATCGCGGCCAGACTTCTGGAGTGGTACGACGCCCACCATCGCGAACTGCCCTGGCGGACCGCGCCCGCAGCTCTCGCGAGAGGCGAGCGGCCAGACCCCTACCGCGTGTGGCTCTCCGAAATCATGCTGCAACAGACCACGGTCGAGGCGGTCAGATCCTATTTCAGCGCGTTCGTCGCGCGCTGGCCTACGGTGTCGGCGCTCGCGGCCGCCGCGAATGACGACATCATGAAAGCATGGGCCGGGCTCGGCTACTATTCCCGCGCCCGCAACCTGAAAGCGTGCGCCGATCTGGTCGCCGCCCAGGGCGGGGTTTTTCCCGACACGGAAGAGGGCCTGCGCACCCTGCCGGGAATCGGCCCCTATACGGCGGCGGCCATAGCCTCCATCGCCTTCGACCGGCCCGCCGCCGTGATGGATGGCAATGTAGAACGTGTCATTTCGAGGCTGTTTCGCATTGAAACGCCCCTGCCGCAGGCCAAGACGCAAATCCGCGCCCTCGTGGAGCAGATGGTGCCTGCGACGCGGCCGGGCGATTTCGCGCAGGCGACGATGGACCTTGGCGCCACCATCTGCACGCCCCGCCGGCCGAAATGCATGTTGTGCCCGCTGCGCGAGGATTGCGATGCGCTCGCTGCCGGCGATCCCGAACTCTATCCGGTGAAGCTGGCAAAGCCCGAAAAGCCGCTGCGGCGTGGCGCAGCGTTCGTCGCGGTCCGCGCCGATGGTGCCGTGCTGTTGCGCAAGCGGCCGGAAAAGGGGCTGCTCGGCGGCATGACCGAGGTGCCGACCAGCGGCTGGACCGCACGGCTGGACGGCGAGACCTCGCCCGACGCCGCCCCCTTCCCTTCGCAATGGGAACGGGCCGGGCAGATCGCCCATGTGTTCACGCATTTCACGCTGGAACTGGACATCTATCGCACCCGGTTCGACGGCAATCCGGCAGACCATTTCTGGTCGCGGCCTGACGAACTGCATGGCGAGGCTCTGCCTACCGTCATGAAAAAGGCGATAGAGGCTGCCATACCCGGCGCGACGAAACACAAGGCAGGCCGATGAGGAGAATGCGGGTCAGGCGCCCGCCTTCTCCATGCCGAGGCGCGCTATGCGGCGCAGTTCGTCGATGGGGGTGAGACCGCCGGCACGCTCATAGTGCCAGAAGGTCCAGCCGTTGCAGGCGTCGAAGCCCTGGACGCGCGCGCCCATCTTGTGGATCGAGCCGGCATCCTCGCCGATCGAAAGGGTGCCGTCGGCGCGTACCCTGGCCGACCAGCGGCGCTGCGAGTCCCAAAGCGTGGTGCCGGCCTTGATCAGGCCCGTATCGACAAGGCTGCCGAAGGCGACGCGCGGTTCGGCGCGCTTGCCGGTCAGCACGGTGAGTTCGGTCGCGCCCAGCGGCTTCACCGCCTCGATGCGCTCCATGGCGGCGTCGATATAGTCCTGCTCGCGCTCGATGCCGACGAAGTGCCGGCCAAGCCGCTTCGCCACCGCCCCGGTGGTGCCGGAACCGAAGAACGGATCGAGCACGACATCGCCCGGTTTTGTCGAGGCCAGCATGACGCGCGCCAGCAGCGCTTCCGGCTTCTGGGTCGGATGCAGCTTGTCGCCCTTCGCGTCCTTCAGCCGCTCGTTGCCGGTACAGATCGGAAACAGCCAGTCGGAGCGCATCTGCACATCCTCGTTGGCTGCCTTCATGGCCTCGTAGTTGAAGGTATAGCCCTTGGCCTTCGCATCGCGCGAAGCCCAGATCATCGTCTCATGCGCGTTCTGGAAGCGGCGGCCGCGGAAATTCGGCATCGGGTTGGTCTTGCGCCAGACGATGTCGTTGAGGATCCAGAAGCCGAGGTCCTGCAGCTTCGCTCCGACGCGGAAGATGTTGTGGTAGGAGCCGATCACCCAGATGGTGCCGTTCGGCTTCAGCACGCGGCGCGCGGCCAGCAGCCAGGCGCGGGTGAAGGCATCATATGCCTCGAAGCTGTCGAACTGGTCCCACTCGTCGTCCACGGCATCGACCTTCGACTGGTCGGGACGGTGCAGGTCGCCGTTGAGCTGGAGGTTGTAGGGAGGGTCGGCGAAGATGACATCGACCGAGGCGTCGGGAAGCCGGTTCATCGCCGCCACGCAGTCGCCCTTGAGGATCGTGTCCAGCCATTCCGTTCTGGAAGAGACGCCGGAAAACTCGTCGAGACGACGTACTGCAGACATGTTGTACACCCAGGATGCGCGTTACTGTTTACCTGCCGTTATGGTTACCGATCAGCGTAAACAATCGGTGAAGGCCGGGTGCGATTTGCGCGGAAGCGCGCCTTGATGTATGCCCCGCCCGCCGGTTGCCGGCGCTCCCCCGAAACCGGATTGCGGACCGATATGGACAAGCCCGACCTCATCATCTTCGACTGCGACGGCGTTCTGGTCGATTCCGAGATCATCGCTGCACGGGTGGAAGCCGAGTTGCTGACCGAAGCGGGTTTCGAGATCACGCCCGAGGAACTGGCCCGGACCTATGCCGGCCTGACCTTCAAGGACATATTGCTGCGCATCGAGGAAATCTCGGGACTGCCCTTTCAGGCCACGCTGATCGACAAGGCGGAGACGGCAGTTGACCGCAGGCTGCGGCAGGAAGTGCGGGCGGTGGACGGTGTGCGCGAGGCTGTCATGCAGGTTGGGGCGCCATATTGCATCTGCTCCAACTCCCCCGGCGAGCGGATACGGGCCATGCTGGAAAGAACCGGCATCATGCCCGTGTTCCTGGGGCCGATCTTTTCGGCGCCAGAGCTGCCCACCGGCAGAACCAAGCCGGCGCCCGACGTATTCCTCCATGCGGCAAGCGAATTCAACGCCGATCCGGCGCGCACCTTCGTCATCGAGGATTCCGTTCACGGCATTGCCGGGGCACGCGCCGCGGGTATGCGCGTGATCGGCTTCACCGGCGGGGCCCACAGCTATCCCGGCCACGCCGACGTGCTGATGGAGGCGGGCGCGGAAACCGTCATCCGCCGCTGGGCCGATCTCAAGGGCGTTCTTGAAGCGCTGATGGTCTGGTCGGAAGACGACTGACAAGCAGAAAAAAGGCCGCCCCGAGGCGGCCTTCTTCTTATGTCGTCAGCGTGGAATGTCCGATTCCGAAGTGGTGGCCGGCTGCTGCTGTTGTGCCGGAGCGGGGCGCGCAGCCTGTGCCGGAGGCTTCCTGCGCACCACCCGCTTCGGCTGCTCTTCCTGCTTCGCCTTCGGCGGTCCCTCGTCATAGCCGATGAAGACCTGATAATCGCGGGAGGTCGGCTCGGGCACCGTCACATTGGGATCGTTGAACACGAACTGGGTGGCGGAAGAGGTGTCCCCGACCTGCACCTTGTGCTGGTGAAGCTGCGAATAGAGCACGTCGCTGCCGCGCGTCACAACCACGCGGATAGGCATGGTGATGGTTCCGGCCGCTCCTTGCGGGCCGGGCACGATGCGGCCCGCTGCGGCGACATTCATGGTGAGCTGGCCGTTGGCGCGCTTGCAGTCGCGCGTCACCTCGCCGATCGACGCCTGATAGACGATCTTCGCCGGGTCATCCTGTCCGCCCCTGGCATAGGTGTTGAAATAGGCTGTCCCCTCGCGCAGCGTCAGCGTCGGGCAATAAGCGTTCAGCTCGCTGGCCAGAACCTTCTCGCCGGAAGCGCTGGCAGCCTGCTTGCCCTGCACGTTCAGCACATCGCCGCTGTTCGACTGGCAGCCCGCCATGGCCAGCAACATGCTGGAAAGAGCAAGGCCCGTGAAAAAGCGAAATTTCGATGTAGCAGCTACCATGAAGTGCACTTCCCTCTCGCGGCGGTGGTGTCCTATAGCAATCCGGCGGCGAAAATGCGACTGACGAAAGCGACAAATCCACACGCCGGCTGGCTGGAAACGACGGAATATTCTGCATGAACTACATTAGCACCCGCGGTGAAGCACCCCGTCTCGGTTTTTCCGATGCCGTACTGGCGGGACTGGCACGCGATGGCGGCCTCTACCTGCCGCAGGAATGGCCTCGATTTTCCGCCGCAGAGATCCGCGCCATGCGCGGCCTGACCTATCAGGAGATTGCTCTGCGTGTGCTCACGCCCTTCGTCGGCGGAGAGATCGCGACGCCGGTTCTGGAGAAGCTGGTCAACGAGGCATACGCCACCTTCCGCCACGACGCTGTCTGTCCGCTGGTGCAGCTTGGCCCGAACAGCTTCGTGCTCGAGCTGTTCCACGGCCCCACGCTCGCCTTCAAGGACGTGGCCATGCAGTTGCTCGCCCGCCTGATGGATCATGTGCTGGCTGAGCGCGACCAGCACGCCACCATCGTCGGCGCCACCTCGGGCGACACGGGCGGCGCGGCAATAGAGGCTTTCGCCGGCCGGAACCGAACCGACATCTTCATCCTGTTCCCCCACGGCAAGGTGTCGCCGGTGCAGCAGCGCCAGATGACGACCTCGACGGCGGACAATGTCCATGCGCTCGCCATAGAAGGCAATTTCGACGACTGCCAGGGTCTGGTGAAGGAGTTGTTCAACGATCACGGCTTCCGCGACCGCGCGGCGCTTTCGGGCGTCAACTCCATCAACTGGGCGCGCATCATGGCCCAGATCGTCTACTACTTCACGTCGGCGCTGTCTCTCGGCGCGCCGGACCGGCCGGTGTCCTTCACCGTTCCGACCGGCAATTTCGGCGACATCTTCGCCGGCTATGCAGCAAGGCGCATGGGCCTGCCGGTCGAGACGCTGACCATCGCCACCAACGACAACGACATTCTGGCCCGCACGCTGGCAACCGGCGAATACCGGATGCAGGACGTGGTCGCCACCACCTCGCCGTCGATGGACATCCAGATCTCGTCCAATTTCGAGCGCCTGCTGTTCGAGGCGTCCGGCCGCAACGCCGATACCGTTCGCCGCTATATGAACGGGCTGAAGCAGTCCGGCGCCTTCACCATCGAACCGAACGAACTGGAAACGATCCGCGACGGCTTTGCCGCCGGCCGCGCGACGATAAAGGATACGGCCGAAACCATCCGCTCGACCCTTGCCGCCAGCGGCTATCTGCTGGATCCGCACACCGCCACGGCGGTCCACGTCGCGGCGGGCGCGCAGAAGTCCGCCGTGCCCAATGTCATTCTCGGCACCGCCCATCCCGCCAAGTTCCCGGCGGCTGTGAAGCAAGCCTGCGGGGTCTCGCCTGCCCTGCCCGCATGGCTTTCTCACCTGATGGACGCAAAGGAAAACTACACAGTGCTTCCATCGGACAAAAAAATGTTGGAAGATCACATTTTCCGCCATACGCGGGCCTATCAGCAGGGAGTCTGATCTATATGGGCGTTGAGGTAAGCCGTCTGTCGAACGGCCTGACAGTCGCCACCGAAACCCTTCCAAGCATGGAATCCGTCGCTCTCGGGGTCTGGGTCAAATCCGGAGCCCGTAACGAACGTGACGACGAGCACGGAATGGCGCATCTGCTCGAACACATGGCCTTCAAGGGCACCGCCAGGCGCAGCGCCTTCGAGATCGCCTCCGAGATCGAAAATGTCGGTGGCGAAATAAACGCCGCCACCAGCGTCGAGACCACCTCCTTCTATGCCCGCGTGCTTTCCGGCGATGTACCGCTGGCGGTCGACCTCCTCGCCGATATCCTCCAGAATTCCACCTTCGAGCCGGAAGAGCTGGAGCGCGAGCAGAACGTCATCCTTCAGGAGATCGGGGCGGCCCACGACACGCCCGACGACGTCGTCTTCGACCGTTTCACCGAGACGGCCTTTCGTCACCAGACCCTCGGCCGTTCCATCCTCGGCACGCCCGAAACGGTTCTGTCCTTCAGCTCGGCGCAACTGCACCGCTTCATGCAGCGCGAATATGGCGCCGACCGCATGATCGTCGTTGCTGCCGGCGATGTGAAGCACGACGATTTCGTGAGGCAGGTCGAGAGCAGGCTGGGCGGTTTCCGCCCGCATGCGCAGGGAGCGGTCTCCCAATATGCGCAATATGTGGGTGGCGATTTCCGCGAGGATCGCGACCTGATGGACGCGCAGGTCATCCTCGGCTTCGAGGGCCGCGCCTACCATGTGCGCGACTTCTATGCCTCGCAGGTGCTGTCGATGATCCTCGGCGGAGGCATGTCGTCGCGCCTGTTCCAGGAAGTGCGCGAGAAGCGCGGCCTCTGCTACTCGGTTTATGCCTTCCACTGGGGTTTTTCCGATACGGGCATCTTCGGCATTCATGCCGCCACCGGGCAGAACAATCTGGCCGAACTGGTGCCGGTGATCGCGGACGAGTTGCAGAAGGCCGGCGACCGCATTCTTCAGGAAGAGCTGGACCGGGCCCGCGCGCAATATCGTGCCGGGCTCATCATGTCCGCCGAAAGCCCTTCCAGCCGCGCCTCGCAGATCGCGCGGCAGCTTCTGCTGTTCGGCCGGCCAATCCCCAAGGAAGAGCTGATGGAGCGGCTTTCGGCGCTGACCGTGGAGCGGTTGAGCGACCTGTCGGGCAGGCTGTTCTCCACCCGGCCGACCCTTGCCGCCGTCGGCCCCGTCGGTTCGCTGACCTCCTACGAATCCGTGGTCGGCGCGCTCCCGTCTTCCACGTCGCTGCCACACCGGCTCGCCGTCTAGAATTCTTGCAGCCGTGTTCGCCCTTCCCTTCATCCGCCGTGAAACCCCGGCACTGGAAGGCGGGAAGATCAGGCTGCGCGTGCCGCAGATCGGCGATTATCGTGAATGGGCGCAACTGCGCGCCGCCAGTCGCGCTTTCCTGCAACCATGGGAACCGCGCTGGATGCCGGACGAGCTCGAGCGCACGGCGTGGCGCATGCGCATCAACCACTACCGGCAAGACCATGCCCAAGGCACTGCGATGGCTTTCTTCATCTTCGAGAAAGGCCGCGGCAGGCTGGCCGGCGGCATAACGCTCGGCAACATCCGTCATGGCGTGTCCAAAAGCGCTCAGGTGGGATACTGGATCGGCCAGCCCTATGCCGGACAGGGCCTGATGACCGAGGCCGTGACGACGCTTTCGCGCTTCGCTTTCGGCGAGCTGAAGTTGCACCGGATCGAGGCAGCCTGTATTCCCAGGAACATTCGCTCGATCCGCGTGCTTGAAAAAGCCGGATTTCAGCGCGAAGGGCTGCTGCGGTCCTATCTGAGGATTAACGGCGCCTGGCAGGACCATTATCTCTACGCCCGGATCGAAGACGATCCGCCGGCCGCGTGAACGAAGGACTGATCTTGACGACATCTCCGAAAGCGAGGTCGCTGCCGGCCACCCTTCTCGCCGCTTCCTTCCTCGTCTTTGCACTGCTTTTGCAGCTTTCCGCTGCCTATGCCGTCGAACCGATCAAGATTTCCCGCGACGACGTCGCGCTTGATCTTTCGGGAGCCGTCGAGATTTACCGCAATCAGGGCGAGAACTTCCAGGTTTCCACCGCGCCCGGTCCGGACGGCATCGTGCGCCGCATCGAAGTCGAAGCCAACGACAACCGCTCCAGCGGCGACTGGGCCGTGTTCGCGCTTGCCAACACCACGGACGCGCAGATCGACAGGCTCATCGTCGCGCCCCATTTCCGGCTGGTGAACTCCGGACTGCTCTGGCCCGACCTTGGTTCGACCCGCATCGCCGCCATCACGCCAAGCGAGGGTTTCGCGCTCGACCGGCAGGCAAGCCCCGACGCAGACGTCTTCCGCGTCACGCTCAATCCCGGCGCCGTCGTAACCTTCGTGGCGGACCTTGCGTCGCCGAAGCTGCCGCAGGTCTATCTGTGGGAGCCGGAAGCCTACAAGGATTCGGTCAACTCCTACACGCTCTATCGCGGCATCGTCCTGGGCATCGCCGGCCTTCTCGCCCTGTTCCTCACCATCCTGTTCGTGGTCAAGGGCACCTCGATGTTCCCGGCCACGGCTGCGCTCTCCTGGGCGGTTCTGGCCTATATCTGCGTCGACTTCGGCTTCCTCTACAAGATCATCGAGCTTTCGCCCGGAAACGAGCAGATATGGCGGGCCAGCACGGAAATCGGGCTCGCCGCCACCTTCGTGGTGTTCCTGTTCACCTATCTCAACCTCAACCGCTGGCACGGCCATTTCAGCTACGGCGCGCTGGTGTGGATACTGTGTCTGGCGCTGATCGCCGGCATCGCCATCATAGATCCGCCCATTGCCGCCGGCATCGCCCGCTTCTCCTTCGCCGCCACCGCGCTGGTCGGCATCGGCCTCATCCTCTATCTTGGCATACGCGGCTATGACCGCGCCATCATGCTGGTGCCAAGCTGGGTCATGGTGCTGCTGTGGCTCACCGGCTCGTGGATGGCGGTGACCGGCCTGCTCGACAACGACATCGTGCAACCGGCGCTCGGCGGCGGGCTGATCCTCATCATCCTGCTCATCGGCTTCACCGTCATGCAGCATGCATTCGCCGGCGGTGCGCTGCATCAGGGCCTGTTTTCCGATATAGAGCGGCAGGCGCTGGCGGTCATGGGCGCCGGCGACATCGTGTGGGACTGGGACGTGCTGCGTGATCGCGTCGTCACCCGCCCGGACATCAGCGCGCAGCTCGGCCTCGAACCCAACAGCCTCGGCGGGCCGGCGCGCAACTGGCTGCCGGTTCTCCACGCCGACGACCGCGACGCCTTCCGCACCACGCTGGACATCGTTCTGGAGCACAGGCGCGGGCGGATAGGCCAGCAATTCCGCCTGCGCGGAGCAGATGGCCACTATCACTGGTTTGCGCTGCGGGCCCGCCCGGTGATCGGCTCGGACGGCGAGGTTATCCGCTGCGTCGGCACCATGATCGACATCACCGAACACAAGAAGGCGGAGGAACGCCTTCTGCACGATGCCGTGCACGACAACCTCACCGGCCTGCCCAGCCGCGAGCTGTTCATGAACCGCCTCGAGGCTGTCATCGCCATCGCCCGGACCGAGGAGAAGGTGCGGCCGACCGTGTTCGTTATCGACATCGACCGCTTCAAGCAGGTCAATGACGGGCTGGGCATCTCCGCCGGCGACACCATCCTGCTCACCATCGGGCGCCGCCTGCACCGGCTGCTGAAGCCGCAGGATTCGCTGGCGCGCTTCGCCGGAGACCAGTTCGCGCTGATGCTGCTTTCCGAGCAGGAGCCGGCCCGCATCGCCGCCGTGGCCGATGCCATCAGGAACGCCATCAGCGCGCCGATCACCTTCGCCAGGCGCGAGATCGTTCTGGCCGCATCGATCGGCCTGATCACCTGGACCTCGGACCAGACTTCGGCTGAAGACATGGTCAAGGACGCCGAGCTGGCACTGCATCAGGCCAAGCGCTTCGGTGGCGACAGGATCGAACCGTTCCGCCCCTCCTTCCGCACCGTGGGTACCGACAAGCTGCAGTTCGAATCCGATCTGCGCCGGGCCATCGAGCGTAAGGAACTCACGCTTGCCTACCAGCCGATCGTGCGGCTGGAGGACAACAGCATTGCCGGCTTCGAAGCCCTGATGCGCTGGGAGCATCCGCGCCGTGGCATGATCCCGCCGGCCGATTTCATCCCCGTGGCGGAAAATTGCGGGCTGATCGTCCCGCTCGGCCTGTTCGCCATGCAGAAGGCTGCCGAAGACCTCGTGTCATGGCAAAAGCAGATCGGCGACGTGCCGCTTTCGGTGTCGGTCAACCTTTCCAGCCGCCAGCTCATCCGGCGCGATCTGGTCAGCGACGTGCGCTCCATCCTCGCCCGTGCCAATCTCAAGGCACGCTGCTTCCGGCTGGAACTGACCGAATCGCTGGTCATGGACAATCCCGAGCAGACCGCCCATGTGCTGAACAAGCTCAAGCACCTCGGCATCGGCCTGTCGCTCGACGATTTCGGCACCGGCTATTCATCCCTCGCCTACCTCACCCGCTTCCCGTTCGACACGATCAAGATCGACAAGAGCTTCGTCGACGACACCACGCCCAAGCGCACCATGCTGCTCAAATCCATGGTCAACATGGCGCACGAGCTGGGGCTTTCGGTGGTGGCGGAAGGCGTGTCCGATCCGAGCGACGCGCTCGAACTGCGCCAGATCGGCTGCGAATATGTGCAGAGCTTCATGTTCGGCCCGCCGGTAGCCGGCGATCAGGTCATCAAGCTGCTGAAAGAACAGTACCCGCTGGCGCAGACCTGACAAACCGGCAGCAGGTCAGGCGTGGCCGGCATTGGGGCTGAGATGGGCGATGTCGATACCGATCGAGGCAAGGATGCGGTCATACTTGCTTTCGATATCGGTATCGAACAGCAGTTCCGGCGTCGCCGGGCATGTCAGCCAGCCATTCTGGGCGATCTCGTTTTCAAGCTGGCCCGCACCCCAACCGGAATAGCCAAGCGCCATCAGCGCACGGCGGGGACCGCGCCCCGTGGAGATGGCGCGCAATATGTCCACCGTCGCCGTCAGGCAGATGTTGTCGGCCACATTGAGCGAGGATTCGACCCGGTAGTCACCCGAATGCAGAACGAAGCCGCGGCTGCGATCCACCGGGCCGCCATTGCGGATCACCAGGTCGCGCGCGGGCGGCGGCAGGCGGATCGCCTCCTGCTCGTCCATGATGCCAAGCTGTACAAGCAGGTCCGGGAACAGGATCTGCTGGGTCTGGTTGATGATCAGCCCCATGGCGCCCTCTTCGCTGTGGGCGCAGACATAGATCACCGAACGCGCGAACCTGTCGTCCTTCATGCCGGGCATGGCGATGAGGAACTGATCCTCGAGGAAGCCGCCGCGCCCCGAGTCCGCGTTGTTGCCGGACAGTATATCCATACGGGGAAAGTTAGCGCGTTTCGATGTCACTGGAAAGATGCGCCCGCGTCGCGGCTGCCTGCCGGAAATTCCGCCTAGCGACCCACGCTCACACAAAAATGATGTACGATTCAGACCAAAACCGGTTGCAGCCATGCCGCAAGAAGATCAAATCGGTGCCATGCGCAGCCTTTTCGTTTTCCCCGCGATCCCGCTCGCCTTCAGCCTTGCCGCATCGCTGACGGGCCTTCCTGCCTATGCGGGCTCATCGGACTGGCATGAGAGCGAGGGCGGACGGATCCGGCTGGTTACCGCCAGCCGCCCCGACGCCGAAGGACAGCTTCACGGCGTGCTCGAGATCGACCTGAAACCCGGCTGGAAGACCTATTGGCGCGACCCCGGCGACAGCGGCGTACCCCCGCAGATCGCGGTTGATGGCGGGAACGTCAGGGAAGCGAAGCTCAACTTCCCCGCCCCTACCCGCCACGACGACGGATATTCGGAGTGGGCGGGCTACGATCGCTCCGTGCGGCTTCCCGTGAGTTTCACCCTTGCCGACGGCGTTGCACCGGCAGGCGATATCGCCGCCCGGGTGCTGCTCGGCATATGCGAGAAGATCTGCATTCCGATACATGCCGATCTGGTGGTCGATACGGCCAGATCGCCCCATGAGGCAGTGGAAGAGGCTCTGGTGCGCAATGCGCGGACGGCGCTGCCGGCGCAGGCCACTCCGCATTTCGGCGTCAGCCTGGCCACCTCGGAAAACGGCGCGCTGAAAGCCGAAGTTTCGCTGCCGCGTGGCGCACAATCGGCAGAACTCTTCGTGGCCGGAGAAGACGGCTACGCCTTTGCCACCCCTGTCCGCGAGACCGGGAATGGCAAGCTTGTCTTCAGGATACCGATCCTTTCCCGCCCCGCACAAGAGCCGTCCGGCATGGGCGTGCCTTATACGCTGACCTCCTCTGCGGGCGCCGTATCCGGCTTCCTGCCCTACCCCTGAGACTGCGCCATTGCGGCGGCAGGCATAGTCCGCTATCGCTTTCATATCCCTTTCATGATGAGGAATTGCCATGACGATCTCCGTTGGCGACAAGCTGCCTGAAGCCACCCTGAAGACGATGACCGCCGACGGCGCAAAGGAACTGACCACAGCCGACATTTTCGCCGGCAAGAAAGTCGTTCTGTTCGGCGTGCCGGGCGCCTTCACGCCCACCTGCAACAACAACCACCTGCCGGGCTATCTGGAAAACAACGACGCCATCCGCGCCCGGGGCGTCGACACGATCGCCGTGGTTGCCGTCAACGATCCGTTCGTGATGGGCGCCTGGGAAAAGTTCACCGGCGGCGAAGGCAAGATCGTCTACCTGGCTGATGGCAGCGGCACTTTCGTCAAGGCCCTCGGCCTCGATATAGACCTGTCCGGAGCCGGCATGGGTCTGCGCTCCAAGCGCTTTTCCATGATCGTCGACGATGGCAAGGTGACCGCACTCAACATCGAGCCGGTTCCGAGCAAGGCCGACGAGACCAGCGCGGCAAATATCCTTGAACAGCTCTGAAATTCAGGCGACAGCCGGCTCCCGCCTGCCGGGGCCGGCTGCCAGAGCAATTCCAGCAAAAGTGCGAAGCGATTTTGCGTTCGGAATTGCGTAAAAACAAAAGGTTAGAGCGTTTCTGCGGTTCGAAGTAAAGCGGAAATGCTCTAGTAGCTTTGCGAAGACCGGCGTATTTTCGGAGACGCCGGTTTTTTCGCATCCGGAGCGCCGGAAGCCACGGCGGGCCGGACAGGCCCTCTCTTGAATGGCGCCATGCCTTCACGGGCCAGTTCGTCGGCACGCTCGTTCTCCGGATGACCGGCGTGACCCTTGACCCAGTGCCATGTCACCTTGTGGCGGTTGCGCGCCTCATCCAATGCCTGCCACAGTTCCACATTCTTGACAGGCTTCCTGTCCGCCGTCTTCCAGCCGCGACGCTTCCAGTTGTCGATCCAGCTCGAAATGCCGTCTTTCACATAGCTGGAATCGGTGTGCAGATCGACCTGGCACGGTTCCTTCAGGGCGTTCAGCGCCGAAATCGCGGCCATCAGTTCCATGCGGTTGTTGGTGGTCTGCACCTCGCCACCGGACAGCTCGCGCGTCGTGCCGTTGAAGCGCAGGATGGCGCCCCAGCCGCCCGGACCCGGATTGCCCGAACAGGCACCGTCGGTGAAGATTTCCACGCGTTTCATGGCAGCCCATATTCCTGCGGCGAGACGATGGCGCGATGGAAGCGCATCTTGCGGATGTATTCGGCCGGGTCCCGCTTCACAACGAGGTCGCCATCGGGCCCGTGCAGCCAGTCATAGAGGCGCGTCAGCATGAAACGCAACGCCGAGCCCCGGGCCAGAATGGGCAACGCCTGCTTCTCGTCATCTGTCAGCGGACGCACGCTCTGGTAGCCGGCAAGCAGCGCTGCCCCCTTGGTGACGTTGTAGGACATGTCCTTCTCGAAGCACCAGGCATTAAGGCAGGTCACGAGGTCGTAGGCGAGCAGGTCGTTGCAGGCAAAGTAGAAATCGATCAGCCCCGACAGCTTTTCGCCGAGGAAGAACACATTGTCGGGAAACAGATCGGCATGGATGATCCCGGCAGGCAGGCTGGCCGGCCAGCTCTCCTCGAAAACGGCGAAGTCGGCATCGACCTCGCGTGCCAGGCCGGGCTCGACCTCTTCGGCCCGCTCCCGCGAAGCTGCCCACAAATCGCGCCAGCCGTCGAGCGCCAGCGCGTTTGGGCGCGTCATCGGGAAATCGGCGCCAGCCACATGCATCGCGGCCAGCACCCTGCCCACCTCGCGGCAATGCGCCGCCGTTGGCCGGCGCGGCCACATGCCTTCGAGGAAGGTGATGATGGCGGCCGGCCGCCCCGCAAGCGTGCCGATGATCCCGCCATCCTGCCGGTGCACGGGCAACGGACAGGAGATGCCCTTGCCGGCCAGATGGTCCATCAGGCCAAGGAAGAACGGAAGGTCGGCCTTTTCCACCCGCTTTTCGTAAAGCGTGAGGATGAAGGAGCCCTGGCCGGTATGCAGCAGGAAATTCGAATTTTCCGTGCCCTCGGCGATGCCCTTGTAGGATAGCAGCTCCCCGACCGGATAATCGCGCAGGAACGCGCCCAGATCACTCTCGGTGACATCGGTGTAGACGGCCATGCGTGCCTGCTATCTCTCGCCGTTGACAAAGGCCATGTCGGCCCTGGTAAGTTCCACATCGCGAAGCACGCGCATCACCGGGAAATCCTCGGTCTCGGTAGCGGTGACGGCCAGATCGACGGTGACGTCGAAGCGCGCCCTGAAGGCGTCGATGATCTCGTCGACGATGATTTCGGGTGCGGAAGCCCCGGCCGAGAGCCCGAGCGTGGAAATGTCGCCTATGTCGTTCCACGGTATCTCGCTAGCGCGTTGCACCAGAATCGACATGCGTGCGCCCGCACGTTCCGCCACCTCGACCAGACGGCGCGAATTGGAGGAATTGGGGGCGCCGACCACCAGATAGAGATCCACACCTGGAGCGGTTTCCTTCACGGCGTCCTGCCTGTTGGTCGTGGCATAGCAGATCGACTCGGCCGCCGGCGCCTGCATCGCGGGAAAACGCTCCTGCAAGGCTTCCAGAATGTGGGCGGTGTCCTCTACGGACAGCGTGGTCTGGGTCACGAAGCCAAGCGCTTCCGGATCGGCCGGTTGCAGGTTCCGGGCGTCGTCTTCCGTTTCGACCAGCGTCACCGCGCCCTCGGGCAACTGCCCCATGGTGCCGATCACTTCCGGGTGGCCTGCGTGCCCGATCAGCAGCACGTGACGGCCATGGCGATGATGACGGATCGCCTGCTTGTGGACCTTGGAAACAAGCGGACAGGTCGCATCCAGATAAAACAGGTTACGCGCCGCAGCATCTGCCGGAACGGATTTCGGTACGCCGTGGGCGGAGAACACGACCGGGCAATGGTGATGATCCTCGGGGATTTCATGGAGTTCCTCGATGAACACCGCGCCGAGATTCTGCAAGCCTTCGACCACGTAGCGATTGTGCACGATCTCATGGCGCACATAGACCGGGGCACCGTATTTCTTGATGGCCAGCACCACGATCTGGATCGCCCGGTCCACGCCGGCACAGAAACCGCGCGGTTGGCAGAGCCGGAGCGTCAATGGCGGCCTGGTCGCTGTCGGCGCGATATCGGCCGTTGGGGTCTGAAGCATGTCGTCCAAACTCTTTCGCAATGCCGGTCGCAGACCGCAGCATCCTTTCGCTGGAGCGCCGGAGCTACGGGGGTTCTGACGAACCCGATCCGCAATTCCAGCCAACTTTCCCGGCTGCTTTTTCGGCCGGACGACACTGTCCGACTGTAAAAATGATCCGGCAACCCTCTGCTGGACATGGGATGACCATGCCGCTCATGTCAAGGCCGGGATTGCTCGCCGTTCCCGTCATGCTCCCGGTGTTTGCGCCGCCCGGCCAGTGAAAACAACAGCACACCCGCGAGCGCTGCCGCAAGACCGTACCATGTCACCGCATATTCGAGGTGATTGTTGGGCAGATCGACGATGGTGACGCCGCCGGCGGGCCATCCACCGGGATTTGGCGTCGCGTCGGCGTCGAGGAAGAAGGGAACGAGCGTGTAGCCGGAAGGCAATCCGGCTGACGCAGCCATCGCATCGCGATCCTTCCAGTAGAATACGTTCTTCCCCGGATCGTTGTCCGGCACGATGCTGGACGGCTTTCCGGCAAGAGGATTGCGGGCCAGACCCGAGACCGTAAGCGTTCCCTGCACCTGACCTGCGGGCCGGCTGGAAGCTTCCTTCATGCCATAGGGAACGAAGCCGCGATTGACCAGCAGGAAGCGGCCATCCTCCAGTTTCAGCGGGGTATAGATGTAAAAGCCGGACTGGCCTTTCCATGTGGCCAGAAAATGCCGCTCGCCTTCATGCGCGAAGCTGCCGCTGACCGAAACCGGCACATAGTCCACATCGCCGCTTTCCCTGAACAACCGTTCCGCCTGCTCCAGAGAAACCGGCGGGGAGTGCATGCGCTGGTCGATGGTGGCAAGCAGATCCTCTTTCCACTTCAGCCGCTGCACCTGCCAGGTGCCGAGCGACAGCAGTATGGCAAGCGCGACAAGACCCAGCGCCACGGCAAGCCAGAACCGGCCCCGCCCTGCCTTCTCCATGGCTGGCCTGCCTGTCATTCGCTGCGATCCAGCCTGCCCTGCGCCGCCTTGTTGGCATATTGCAGGGTCAGCAGGATGCCCTTGATCCAGCGCAGCGACAAAAGCCCAAGGATGAGCGTCAGCGGCAGCCACAGCAGCATATGCACCAGCAGCGTGGGGCTGTAGGTCACCTCGACCCAAAGGGCCAGCCCGACGATGATGAACCCGATGATCAGAATGACGAACACTGCCGGCCCGTCACCGGCATCGGCGTAGGAGTAATCGAGGCCGCAACTGCTGCATTCCCTGCCCACCGTCAGGAAGCCGGAAAACAGCCTGCCCTCGCCACAGCGCGGACAACGGCCGGCAATGCCCGCGCGTATCGGATCGACAGGCGCCCACAGGGCCTGATCCTCGCTGTCCGGTGTCTGTTTGTCTGTCATCTTCCCATCCCGAAGGCGCCGCCGCCTGCTCAGCTATTACCGGAAGGCGCTCAACCCCGTTCGTGCCGTCCGGAGTCGGCCGGGGCTTGCCGCTTCCTTGCGAACACTGCTCTACCAGCCGGAAGCCAAAAAGGAAAAGGCGGCCACGCTGTCGCAGCCGCCTTTTCATTCAATGTCCGCTTCTGCCTCAGTGGACCGCGATGTCGGCGCCTACCGAGGCCCAGACATAGATCGTGGCGTAGAGGAAGAGCCAGACCACGTCGACGAAGTGCCAGTACCATGCAGCGGCTTCAAGACCGAAATGCTGCCTGGGCGTGAAATCGCCGCGAACTGCCCGGATCAGGCACACGATCAGGAAGATGGTTCCGACGAAGACGTGGAAGCCATGGAAACCGGTCGCCATGAAGAAAGTGGCGCCGTAGATCGAATCCTTGAAGTTGAACGGAGCGTGGATGTACTCGTAGGCCTGCACGAAGCTGAAAAGCACGCCGAGCGCCACGGTGATCGCAAGTCCGTTGATCAGGCCCTTGCGATCGTTGTGCAGCAGGGCATGGTGGGCCCACGTCAGGGTCGTGCCCGACAGCAGCAGGATGATGGTGTTATAGAGCGGCAGATAGAAGGGGTCGAGAACCTCGATACCCTTCGGCGGCCAGATGCCTCCGGTATATTCGTTGCGTGCATACTGCGCGACCTCTCCGGGGAAAAGGCTGGCATCGAAGAACGCCCAGAACCAGGCAACGAAGAACATCACCTCCGAGGCGATGAACATGATCATCCCGTAGCGCAGGTGAAGCGATACCACCCGCGTGTGATGGCCCTCATGCGCTTCCTTTACCGTGTCCGACCACCAGCCATACATGGTGTAGAGGACGATGAGCACGCCGATCCAGAACAGCCATGGCGACGCCATGTTGATGCCGAAGACGGGAAACTCGTTCCCCTTCAGATACTGCATCCAGAAGACGCCGCCGATGCACATGACCAGCGCACCGAGCGAGCCGAGGACAGGCCAGGGGCTCGGGTCGAGGATATGATAGTCGTGTTGTTTCGCGTGTGCTTCAGCCATCTCAGCCCCCGAGGTTTTCTTCGGTATTCGTTGCGGGTTCGTTGTCTGTATCGATCGAGCCGGTGACTGCGGAGTCGACCTTGCTGATCGGGAACATGGTGTAGGACAGGGTGATGGTCTTCACGTTCTTCAGTTCCGGTACATCCACGATGTCGGGATCGACGAAGAAGATCACCGGCATGTCCATCGTTTCGCCGGCGGCGAGCGTGGTGTCGGTGAAGCAGAAGCATTCCACCTTGTTGAAATAGGCTCCGGCCGTTTCCGGCGTCACGTTGAAGGTGGCACGGCCCCCGGTCGGCACGGACGCCATGTTGGTGGCGGTGTAATGCGCCTGCGCCGTCTCGCCGATCCTGACCGTGATCGAGCGGTCGACCGGCGCGAATTTCCATGGCACGCCGCCGGCCGTGTTGGCGTCGAAGCGGATCGTGATGTCGCGGTCGAGCACGCGGTCCGAATACTGGGTCACGCGCTGGGTGGTGCCGCCGTAGCCGGTCACCTGACAGAACAGCGTATAGAGCGGCACGGCCGCATAGGCCATGCCGACCATGCCGCAGAAGAAGGCGACACAAAGCGCCGCAATCCTGCGGTTCCCCTTCTGCCTGGCCTCGTCCTTGTCGGAAGCGGTGGTCATGTCCTCCCTCAAAACGGTCTGTTGAGAACGGCAGGGCCGAATTTCGCCAGCGTGGCAACATAGAAGACGACGACAAGGCCGGCCAGAGCCAGACCGATGGCGATCGAGCGCCAGCGGCGGGTCTTCTTCTGCTTTTCGGTCAGATCGACCATTTCAAGCTTGTCCATGGCGCTCATGCTCCAAGGCCCGTCAGGTGGGCGATAAGCCTGTCGCCGAGATAGGCGGCAAAGATCACGAAAAGATAGATCAGCGAGAATCCGAACAGCGACTTCGCAGGCGCCATGGCCTTGTCCTGGTCTGGCATCTTCAGCACCTTCCATGCATACCAGACGAAGCCGAGGCCCAATGAAAGCGATACAACGCCGTAGAACAGCGTCGTGTAGCCAAGCAGCCACGGCGCCACGCCAACCGGCGCGAGCAGCAGCGCATAGGCGAAAATCTGGCGGCGTGTCGACGCATGGCCGGCCCGGTTGGGCATCATCGGGATTCCCGCGCGCTCGTAATCGCCGGACTTGAACAGGGCCAGCGCCCAGAAATGCGGAGGCGTCCACAGGAAGATGATGAGGAAGAGGATCACGCTTTCGAGGCTGATGCTGCCGGTTGCGGCAGCCCAGCCGATCATGGGCGGGAAGGAGCCGGCAGCACCGCCGATGACGATGTTCTGCGGTGTCCAGCGCTTCAGCCACATGGTGTAGATGACGGCATAGAAGAAAATTGTGAAGGCCAGCAGCGACGCCGACAGCCAGTTGACCAGCACGCCAAGCGTCATCACCGACAGCACCGAGAGCACGAGGCCGAAACCGAGCGCCTCGCCGGGGGTGACCCGACCGGCCGGAACCGGGCGGCTGGCGGTACGGCTCATGATCTTGTCGATATCGGCATCGTACCACATGTTCAGCGCGCCGGACGCGCCCGCGCCGATGGCGATTGCCAGAATGGCGATGATGGCAAGCAGAGGGTTCATCGACCCCGGCGCGGCGACAAGGCCGACAACCGCGGTGAACACGACCAGCGACATCACGCGCGGCTTCAGCAGCGCGATATAGTCACCGGGCGTCGCTTCCGACATGCGGAACGGCGCATCATCAATGTTTCTGTCGTCGATCAGGGCCATGCGTACTCAAAGTCCGATCATTCCGTGTGACCAAACCGCCGGCCGGAGCCGGCGGTTCGCATTCAGGTCCGCATCACCGGATGCGGGGCAGCTGCTCCCACTGGTGGTAAGGCGGCGGCGAAGGAAGCTGCCACTCCAGGGTCGTCGCACCCTCGCCCCATGGATTGGCTCCGGCGACACGCTTCTTCTGGAAAGCCTCGAACACGCCGAACAGGAAGATCAGCACGCCGATGCCCGCGAAATACGAGCCGTAGGACGACACCATGTTCCAGCCCGCATAGGCGTCGGGATAGTCGATGTAGCGGCGCGGCATTCCGGCAAGCCCGAGGAAGTGCTGCGGGAAGAACACCACGTTGACGCTGATGAAGGTGACCCAGAAGTGGATATTGGCGATGGTCGGCGAATACATGTAGCCGGTCATCTTCGGGAACCAGTAGTACCAGGCGGCGAAGATGGCGAACACGGCACCCAGCGACAGCACGTAGTGGAAGTGCGCCACCACGTAGTAGGTGTCGTGATACATGCGGTCCAGACCGGCGTTGGCGAGCTGCACGCCCGTCACGCCGCCGACCGTGAACAGGAAGATGAAGCCGATGGCCCACAGCATGGGCGTGCGGAAGGTGATCGACCCGCCCCACATCGTCGCGATCCACGAGAAGATCTTGATGCCCGTCGGCACCGCGATGACCATGGTGGCGAAGGTGAAGTAGCGCTGGGCGTTCAGCGAAATGCCCGAGGTGAACATGTGGTGCGCCCACACGACGAAGCCGACGGCGCCGATCGCGACCATGGCGTAGGCCATGCCGAGATAACCGAACACCGGCTTGCGCGAGAAGGTCGACACAATGTGGCTGACGATGCCGAAGCCCGGCAGGATCAGGATGTAGACCTCGGGGTGGCCGAAGAACCAGAACAGGTGCTGGAACAGGATCGGATCGCCGCCGCCCTCGGGCGAGAAGAAGGCCGTGTCGAAGTTGCGGTCGGTCAGCAGCATGGTGATGCCGCCGGCCAGAACCGGAAGCGACAGCAGCAGCAGGAAGGCGGTGATCAGCACCGACCACGCGAACAGCGGCATCTTGTGCATGGTCATGCCGGGCGCGCGCATGTTGAAGATGGTGGTGATGAAGTTAATGGCGCCGAGGATCGACGACACGCCCGCGATGTGGACCGACAGGATGGCGAAGTCCATGGCAGGGCCCGGCTGGCCGGACGTCGAGAACGGCGGATACATCGTCCAGCCGCCGCCGACGCCATGGGCGCCCGGGGCGCTCGGAACGAAGAACGAGATCAGCAGCAGGATGAGAGCCGGAGGCAGCAGCCAGAACGAGATGTTGTTCATGCGCGGGAACGCCATGTCCGGTGCACCGATCATGATCGGGATCATCCAGTTGGCGAAGCCGCCGATGAGGGCAGGCATGACCATGAAGAAGATCATGATCAGCGCATGCATGGTGGTGAACACATTGAACATGTGCTTGCCGGCATCGAGCGCCGCGTCACCTTCAACGCCATAGACCATCGAGGCGAGGCCGTGGAAGATCTGGATACCCGGCTCGGCCAGTTCCCAGCGCATCATGATCGACATGAAGCCGCCGATGATGCCCGAGATGATCGCGAAGATCAGATAGAGGGTTCCGATGTCCTTGTGGTTGGTCGAGTAGACCCAGCGAACCCAGCCACGCGGCGCGTGGTGTTCGTCATGTGTTGCAGCATGTGCCATTTTCGGCTCCGTTACCTTGAATATCTGGGTTGCGGGCTCAGTTTGCAGCGGCCAGCTTGCTGGCAGCCTCGATCTGCGCGGTCAGCGCCTTGTTGGCGGCAGGCAGGTCGCTCTTGGCTGCCGCCACCCAGGTTTCATACTGCTCCGGAGAAACGACACGGACGGCGATCGGCATGAAAGCGTGATCCTTGCCGCAAAGCTCGGAACACTGGCCGTAATAGAATCCTTCCTTCTCCACCTTGAACCATACCTCGCTCAGACGGCCGGGAACGGCGTCGCTCTTGACGCCGAACGACGGCACCGCGAAGGCATGAATGACGTCGGAAGCCGTCACGAGAACCCGCACAACGGTATTGGCAGGCACGACCATCTCGTTGTCGACCGCGAGCAGGCGCGGATAGACGGACTTGTCTTCCTTGCCGGCAGCGGCGCGATCGCCTTCCTGAAGCATGGCCGAGTTGAACGAAAGGGCGTCGTCGGTCTGGTACTCGTAGTCCCAGTTCCACTGATTGGCGGTTGCCTTGATGGTCAGCTTTGCCTCTTCCGGCGGCGAATACTGGTTGGTGAGCAGCTGGAAGGACGGAACGGCCAGCAGCAGCAGGATCAGCACCGGCCCCACCGTCCAGATCACCTCGATGACCGTATTGTGGCTGGTGCGCGAAGGCACCGGGTTCGCACTCGCGCGGAACCTCACGATGCAATAGGCGAGCAGCACCAGAACCAGAAGCGTGACCGGAATGATGAAGGCAAGCGTATAACCTTCGAACCATGTGATCTGATGCATGATGTCGGTTGCCGCAGGCTGGAACCTGTATTCCCAGTCGGACGGCTGCGCCGCCCAGGCGGAGGCTGCGGAAAACAATGCGGCTCCAGCGCCGATTCCCCCTGCAATGAATCTTTTCATCGCCCTTATCATCTCCCTTGCTCGCACATCCGGCGCGAGAATAATCCAATTGATGCCGGAACGGGAATCCCGGACAGTCGATGGTGGTTCAAACCATACTCTGTTTCCCTCCGCAAGGAAGGACCGGGGTCATCCATGCGGCATTTTTGCGCGCGGCATCGCAGCACCGCGCCTGCCCCGATGTAAGCGCATTCTTGCCGCGAGCCGGCCGCATGGGCAAAATAGAGGTGCAAAAACCGCATTATTGTCGCGTCCGGAAGCAATTGGGCGCGCCCGCATCCTTCCGCTCCGCGCATGGGCGGCTTAAAGTGAGGCGATTCGCAGTGGAGCCGTCATGAAGTCTTGGGTTTCGGGAACCTTGGCGAAGGTCACCTTTCTCGCCGCCTTGCTGGGGGTGATGTCAGTTTCGGGCTCAGCCCTTGCGCAGCAGAGCGGCACGGTGCGCTCGACCCATGGCGCGTGGTCCGTGATCTGCGACACGCCTCCGGGCGCGACCGCCGAACAATGCGTGATGATGCAGAATGTCGTCGCCGAAGACAGGCCCGAAATGGGCCTTTCGGTCGTCGTGCTGCGCACGGCCGACAACAAGGCGGAAATCCTGCGCGTGCTGGCGCCGCTCGGCGTGCTCCTGCCCAACGGCCTCGGCCTCAACGTGGACGGCAAGGATATCGGCCGCGCCTATTTCGTGCGCTGCTTCCAGGACGGCTGCTATGCCGAAGTGATCCTTGAAAAGCAGCTGCTCGATACGCTCAAGGCCGGCGCATCCGCCACGTTCATCATATTCCAGACGCCGGAAGAAGGCATCGGCATCCCGGTCGATCTCAAGGGATTCGCCGACGGTTTCGCCGCACTGCCCTGACCCGGCGCTTCGGTCGGTTCTTGCCCCTCCGCTCATTGCCGAACGGGTCTCGCACGCTTACATGGCGGCGAGACCCTTTTTTGTTCCAGCATCGGGCCAGCGCGAGAACCGCGCCACATATTCCGCTCCGATGCTCACGTTCGAGGACATGTCATGACCAGCCTGCTTTCCCAGTTCGACATTTCCGAGGATCGCATCCGAACGCTCGTGGCAGACACGCTGCGTGGCGCGGACGATGGCGAACTGTTCCTCGAACACAGCGAGAACGAATCGCTGATGCTCGACAACGGCAGGCTGAAGACCGCCAACTTCAATACCGACCGCGGTTTCGGCCTGCGCGCGGTTGCCGGCGAGGCTGTGGGCTACGCCCATTCGAGCGAACTTTCCCATGCCGCCCTGCTGCGCGCCACCGACGCGGTCGCGACCGTGAGTAACGGGCATGAAGGCACGCTTGCCGATGCGCCGGCGCGCACCAACCGCCATCTCTATTCCGACGAGAACCCTATCCCCGCACCCGGCTTCGAGGCCAAGGCGAAGCTCCTGCAGGAGATCGACGCTCATCTGCGGAACGCCGACCCGCGCGTGCGGCAGGTGACGGCCTCGCTCTCCTCCTCGTGGCAGCATGTGGAAATCCTGCGCGGCGACGGGCAGGTCGTGCGCGACATCCGCCCGCTGGTGCGCATGAACGTCGCGGTCGTCGTCGGTGACGGCGACCGGCAGGAAAGCGGGTCCTACGGCACGGGCGGGCGCAAGGCATTCGGCGAGTTCCTCGCGGAAGAGAACTGGAAATATGCCGCAGGCGAGGCGCTGCGGCAGGCGCTGGTCAATCTCCAAGCGGCTCCGGCCCCTGCCGGAACCTTCGACATCGTGCTGGCCAACGGCTGGCCCGGCGTGATGCTGCACGAGGCGGTCGGCCACGGGCTCGAAGGCGACTTCAACCGCAAGAAGACCTCCGCCTTCGCCGGCCTGATGGGACAACAGGTGGCCGCCAAAGGCGTCACCGTTGTCGATGACGGCACATTTCCCGAACGCCGCGGCTCGATCACCGTCGACGACGAGGGCACGCCTAGCGCCCACAATGTCCTGATCGAGGACGGAAAGCTCGTCGGCTACATGCAGGACCGGCAGAACGCCCGGCTGATGGGCATGACGGCAACCGGCAACGGACGCCGCGAGGGGTACGCCCACCGGCCGATGCCGCGCATGACCAACACCTACATGATGTCCGGCGACAAGACGCCCGAGGAAATCATCGCCTCGGTGAAGAAGGGCATCTACGCCGTATCCTTCGGCGGCGGGCAGGTGGATATCACCTCCGGCAAGTTCGTGTTCGGCTGCACCGAAGCCTACATGATCGAGGACGGCAAGGTGACGCAGCCGATCAAGGGCGCCATGCTGATCGGCAACGGCCCCGACGCCATGCACCGCGTCACCATGGTCGGCAACGACATGAAACTCGACACCGGCATCGGCAATTGCGGCAAGGCCGGCCAATGGGTTCCCGTGGGCGTCGGCCAGCCGCATCTGCGCATGAACCAGATGACGGTTGGCGGCACACAGGTCTGAACGGCGTCACATCCACGAGGCGGCTGATCTGGGCAGCCTGTGATCGGGGTCGATGACGGTAAGTTCCGGCGCGCCCTTGCCGTTCCAGCGCCATAGCGCCACACAGGTGCCGCCCGGAGACATGAAGGACGGGTAGATCACCCCGTCCCACCCTTGCCGCAAAAGTTTCGCGCGCAGCCTGTGGGTGTCGGGAACCTTGCCGCGATCCATCATGTCGCGCCATTCGCAGGCATGGATCGACGGCTCTATGCTCAGGGCGTCCAGCGTCTCAGCGTCGGTGAGGTCGGCAAGCCGCGCGCCGGTCAGTTCGAGCCGGGCGATCAGCGCCGGGTGCTGGACGAAGCCCTGATTGTACTCTGCCCAGGCGGTAGACAATTCGCGCGCGGCATAGATGGCCGGTGCCCCGACCGGGTTCCAGCGCCCGCCGAAACGGGCCGCGCCCTCGCCCGACAAAGGCAGGTGCGCCCATTGCGGCACGAAAGCGCGCCACAGGGTAAGCGGCGCTTTATCAGGCATAGACGCCGGAGCGCACAGCCTCCAGATAGGCGAGCACCTTGTCGGCCTTGCCCTCGCGCACAAGGTCGTAGGCAGTCTTGCCGGCCCAGCCGGGTATTGGCTGGTGCTTGAACCAGATCGCGGCGCGGCGCTCGTCGCCCGACATTTCCCCGGCCATCGTCAATATGCGCACGACGGGGCTCAGCGCCGCATCCACCTTGCGCGCGCCGGTTTTGGCGGCCAGCGTGTTGCGGGCGACACCGATCAGCGCCGCCAGTTCGGAAAGGGTTACGCCGAGCAATTCCGCCACCCGCCTCGGCGAGAGGAAGGGCGAACCGCCTTCGCCAAAACGCGAAGCATGAAATGCAAGAGCCATGGAGGCCATAGTTCATCCTCCTTTCATATTTTGAACATCATGTGCTCAAAATAAGCGCAAACGGCGCGCATTTCAAGCGCACCGCTTTTATCGCCTTTTCTTCGGCTTCTCCAGCAGAGCCACGGCCTCGACATGCGCCGACCACAGGAACTGGTCGATGGGTATGACCTGCCTGAGCCGGTAGCCGCCGGCAAGCAGGATGGCGAGGTCGCGCGCGAGCGTGACGGGATTGCACGATACCGCCGCGACCAGCGGCACATCGGAGCGCGCGATCTGCCGGCACTGGTCTTCCGCGCCGGCGCGCGGCGGATCGAAGACCAGCCCGTCGAACGCGTTCAGTTCCTTGAAGGTGAGCGGGCGACGGAACAGGTCGCGCTTTTCCGAGGTCACCCGCTTCAGGCCGGGTGCGTAACGGAAGCCTCGGTCCAGAGCGGCAAGGGCTGCTGCTTCGCCTTCCACCGCATGCACTTCGGATTTTGCCGCCAGCCGCAGCGCGAAGCTGCCGCAACCGGCAAAAAGATCGGCCACCTTCTTCGCCCGTGCCAGATGCCGGCCGACCAGATCGGCCATGGTCTGCTCGGCCGGTTCCGTTGCCTGAAGGAACGAGCCGGGCGGGACCGGAACGGCCGCAGCACCGAACATCACCACCGGCTTCTGCGGCTCGATGATGATCTCGCCATCCACCGACAGCCGCGCCAGCCCATGGCCGATGACGAAATTGGCCGCGATCTGGCGCTGGCGTTCGCCCATGCGCCCCGAATCGGAAGCGGCGACATCAAGGCCGGATGCCGTGACGGTTACGGTCATATGGAACGGCTTCGGCGTGGCGCAGATCAGGCTGCCGAGTTCACGCAGCAAATCCAGCGCGCCGACGATCTGCGGAAGCGCGATGGGGCATTCGTCAAGGTCGACGATCTGCGTGGACATATGCCGGTTGAAGCCGAGCAGCAGCCCCGCCTCGGTGCGCCGCGCACTCAGCGTCACCCGGCGGCGCGTATGCGGCGCGCAGGGTACCAGATCGTCCACTTCGCATTCGATGCGCGCGCCTTTCAGGGCATGAACGACCTTGTCGCGCTTCCAGGCGCGGTAAGCCGAATCCTCAAGATGCTGCAAGGCGCAACCGCCGCAATCGCCGAAGTGGCGGCAGGCGGGCTCGACACGGAGCGGCGATTTCTCCAGCACCGCCATCAGCGTCGCGCGGTCGCGCTCGCGGGCGGCGGTCACCACCTCGCCAGCCAGCGTGAAGGGGATGAACACCTGCCCGCTTTCGGTATTGGCCACGCCGTCGCCCTGCGCGCCCAGCCTGTCGATCGTAAAGCGCGCGCTCATCGGTCTTTCACTCCGGCCAGCAGGAATTCGCGGTTGCCGTCGCCGCCTTCGATGGGCGACGGATGCAGCCCGAGGGCGCGCCAGCCCGGCTGGTTGTCCAGCCAGTCGCGCAGGTCGGCAGCGATGCGCTCCCCCTCGTCCGGGTTCTTCAACAGGCCGCCCTTGCCGATGGCCTCCCTGCCCGCCTCGAATTGCGGCTTGACCAGAAGCACCGCCCGCGCGCCCGATGCGGCCAGTTCCAGAGCTGGCGGCAAGGCGAGCTTCAGCGAAATGAAGCTGACGTCGGAGACGATGAAATCCGGCGCGCGGCCGCCGAGATTTGCGGCAGCAAGCTCACGCGCGTTCAGCCCTTCGATGGAGGTGACGCGCGGATCTGCGGCAATCTCCGCGCGCATCTGGCCATGGCCGACATCGATTGCGGTAACGTGAGCGGCACCGCGCTCCAGAAGCACCTGCGTAAAGCCGCCCGTGGAAGCGCCGATATCGAGCGCCTCGCAGCCGGCCGGGTCGAACCCGAAGCAATCGAGCCCTGCAATCAGCTTGAGCGCCGCGCGCGAGACATAGGCGCGGGCCGGGTCGTCGATCTCGACAGCGGCATCGATGGCAATGGTCCGCCCGGGCTTGTCAGCCACCTCGCCGCCCACGCGCACGGTTCCGCGTCCGATCGCATCGCGGGCGCGGGATCGGCTGACGAACAGGCCGCGCTCGACGAGCAGTTCATCGAGCCGCAGCCGCCGGCTGGCTGGTGCTTCTGGCTTCATCCGCCTTCATTGACGAAAGGCGGGCACGAACGCAAGCGCCGTCAGCGCGTCTTCCTGCTTTGGGGTGTGATGCGCGGGTCGTCGCGGTAACGGCCATATTGAAGGACCTTGAGCGGCTCGCGCTCCTTTTGCCCGACCCCCTGCCCCACGAAAAGAGGCTCTTCGCCCGGCTCGAAACCGCCCCGCAGGTTCCCCATCCTTGCGGCTACGATCTCCCGCGCCGCTTCGTCGATACGCGCGTCGACGCGCGTCTCCGCGGCGCCATACCCCGTCGTCACCACCACGACCGCCATGCCGTAGAAAACCGCTTTCACTGCCATCACGCCCCTTGCCGGGGCCAGAGCTAACAGCGTGACGTTGAGATTCGGCCAACCGGAAGGGTAAGCGAAACGCCAAAAATAAGCGTAAACAGAGCGTTACGACAGAAACGGCAGAAGATGATTCAGGCCGCTCATGCAGTGATTCAAAATTGTTGCGTCAACATCAGGCGCGCCGGACGCTTTCGACATGGCCAAGCGCGGCGAAGACGGTGCGCACGATGCCGGAACTGTCGAGCCCGGCCTCGGCATACATTTTTTCCGGCGTGCCGTGATCGGTGAACGCGTCCGGCAGCACCAGCGGGCGCACCTTCAGGCCGCTTTCCAGAAGCCCTTCATGGGCAAGGAAGTGCAGAACCTGCGTGGCGAAGCCGCCGATGGCGCCTTCCTCCACCGTCACCAGAATCTCGTGTCCGCGCGCCAACCGGCGCACAAGGTCTTCGTCCAGCGGCTTGGCGAAGCGCGCATCGGCGACCGTGGTGGAAAGGCCGGCAGCATCCAGCGCTTCGGCTGCCAGCAGGCAGTCAGCCAGCCGCGTGCCGAAGGACAGCAGCGCCACGCGCGAGCCCTGCCGCACGATGCGGCCCTTGCCGATGGCCAGCATTTCGCCGCGTTCGGGCATGTCGACGCCGACGCCGTTGCCGCGCGGATAGCGGAAGGAGATCGGCCCCTCGTCATAGGCCGCAGCGGTGCGCACCATATGCCTCAGCTCCGCCTCGTCAGCGGCGGCCATCACCACGAAGCCCGGCAGCGAGGCGAGGAAGGTCGTGTCGAAGGCGCCGCAATGGGTCGGGCCGTCCGCGCCGACGAAGCCGGCGCGGTCGATGGGAAAACGCACCGGCAGCTTCTGGATCGCCACGTCGTGCACGACCTGATCGTAGGCCCGTTGCAGGAAGGTGGAATAAATGGCGGCAAAGGGCTTGTAGCCTTCGGTGGCAAGCCCGGCAGCGAAGGTCACGGCATGCTGTTCCGCGATGCCCACATCGAAGGTACGGCTCGGAAACGCCTCGCCGAACAGGTCGAGCCCGGTGCCGGAAGGCATGGCCGCGGTGACGGCGACGATTTTCTCGTCCTCGCGCGCTTCGCGAATCAGGCTTTCGGCGAACACTTTCGTATAGGCTGGCGCATTGGCCGGAGCCTTGGCCTGCGCACCGGTGATGACGTCGAACCTGTTGACGCCGTGATACTTGTCGGCGGCGGCCTCGGCCGGCGCATAGCCCTTGCCCTTTTGCGTCACGACATGGATGAGCACCGGGCCCTCGCCATGGTCACGCACATTCTTCAGCACCGGCACCAGATGCTCCAGATTGTGCCCGTCGATGGGGCCGATGTGGAAGAAGCCCATCTCCTCGAACAGCGTGCCGCCGGTGACGTAGCCGCGCGCATGTTCCACGGCCCGCGTGATGGCCCGGTCGGCACGCTTGCCGAGATAGGCGGTGAGCTTCTTGCCCAGTTCGCGAAAGCCCTGATAGGTGCGCCCCGAAGCCAGCCGCGCCAGATAGGCGCTCATCGCTCCGCTCGGCGGTGCGATCGACATGTCGTTGTCGTTGAGGATGACGATCAGCCGCGAACCCAGCGCGCCTGCATTGTTCAGGGCCTCATAGGCCATGCCGGCCGACATGGAGCCGTCGCCGATGACAGCGATGACATTGTTGCGCCCGCCGGCGAGATCGCGCGCCACCGCCATGCCGAGCCCGGCCGAAATGGAGGTGGAAGAATGCGCCGCGCCGAACGGGTCGTATTCGCTTTCGTCGCGCTTGGTGAAGCCGGAAAGCCCGCCTTCCTGCCGCAGGGTGCGGATGCGGTCGCGGCGTCCGGTGAGGATCTTGTGCGGATAGGTCTGGTGGCCGACGTCCCAGATCACCCGGTCGCGCGGCGTGTCGAACACATGGTGCAGCGCCACGGTCAGTTCGATGACGCCGAGACCGGCGCCGAGATGCCCCCCGGTGCGCGACACCACGTCGATGGTCTCGCGGCGCAATTCGTCGGCCAGTTGCGGCAGGGCGCTTTCAGGAAGGTTTCGCAGGTCCGCCGGAATGCGAACCTTGTCGAGAAGCGGAGTCTCAGGAAGCTGCGGCTGGGGTCCGGCGTTCATCGGCTGCTACCTCCCGAAGCTGATGCACGCAGCCGGAATAGGCCGACGAGACCGGAATGTAAACGCTCGATCCCCTGTCGGCGCGTATCGCGAACAGCGCTATTCGCCGTCGAGCGGTTCGGTGCCGGCGGGCTTGCCGTCGCGGGCCAGCCTGATTTTCTCCACCTTGTCCTCGGCCGCCTTCAGCAGCCGGTCGCAATGGGCCTTCAGCGCCTCGCCACGCTCATAGATGCGGATCGACTGGTCGAGCGGCACCTCGCCGCGTTCGAGATCCTCGACGATCTTCTCCAGCGCATCGAGCGCCTGCTCGAAGCTCATCGCCTTCACGTCGTCGTTAGCCGAAGCATCCATCCGTTCATCCCTTCATCAGGCGACCGACATGGGCCGCAACCGAAAATGCCAGTCCATGCAGGTCGTAGCCGCCTTCCAACAGACTCACGAGCCTGTTGTCGCAATAGCGTGTCGCTCGTTCCAGCAGATAGCCCGTCGCCCAGTCGAAATCGTCCTCGGTCAGGTTGATGTCGGCCAGAGGATCGCGATAATGGGCATCGAAGCCAGCCGAGACGATGATCAGGTCGGGCGCGAAATCATCGATGCGCGGCAGGATGCGGGTGCCGAAAGCTTCCCGAAACGCTTCAGACCCCGTATCCGGCGCCAGCGGCGCGTTGACGACATTGCCGAACGCGCCGGTCTCGTTACGCCGGCCGCTGCCCGGAAAAAGCGGAATCTGGTGGGTGGAGCAATAAAGAACGCTCGGGTCGTCCCAGAAAATATCCTGCGTGCCATTGCCGTGGTGGACGTCCCAGTCGACGATGGCGACGCGCTCCGCGCCGTGCTTCTTCTGTGCATGACGGGCCGCGATCGCGGCATTGTTGAACAGGCAAAACCCCATGGCCGTGGATTTCTCGGCATGATGGCCCGGCGGGCGCGAGGCCACGAAGACATTGGCTGCGGTGCCTGAAAACACATCGTCCACGGCCGCGTTCGCCGCCCCGACCGCCGTCAGCGCCGCCTGCCAGCTCTTCGGGCTCAGCACCGTGTCGCCATCGATGGTGGCGATGCCCTCCTGCGGCGCTGCGGCGCGCAGCCGCTCCACAT
Organism: Aquamicrobium defluvii; assembly: GCF_004363725.1. Classification (GTDB taxonomy): domain Bacteria; phylum Pseudomonadota; class Alphaproteobacteria; order Rhizobiales; family Rhizobiaceae; genus Mesorhizobium; species Mesorhizobium defluvii. Next base: position 190,012 of record NZ_SNZF01000005.1, read on the forward strand.
GGCTTTCGGGGTGGGCGTATAAGAGGGTTGCGGCATCGCCTTCCGGCGCCTCGACCCGGTCAAGCGCTTCGAACGGCTCCTCCATCAGCACGCGTTCGATGGCGCGCAGCCTGTCCGGACGCTCCGGATGCCCGGCTGGCGTCAGGTGCTCCAGATAGACCGGATGGCTGTAGAGGCGCGTGACCATGCCCCGATATAGGCGCATGGGAACCGCTTGACCACATTTTCAGGGTCGCGGATCTTTTTGATCAACAATTCACTTTGCGGAAGCATCCATCCGACTGCGCGAAGGGCGCAGGCTTTCCCCGGCCGTGTCTGCGAGCTCGCGAAATTTCGAAGACGCCCCGGCAAGCCGCCGATCCCATTCGGGATCGGGAACCTGTCCTTCGATCTTCGGTGAAATAGAAGAGAACTATGCCCTGCCGGGCAGTTTGAACGGCGATGAAGATTCCGTCCAGCACGTTGCAGGCGAGCGTGATATCGAAATGGGCGATCATCCGAAGCGCGATGAACGGCCACATCCACGCCCCCCAATGAAACGCCGGAAGCATCGCGCCGCTTCGGGATTGCGTCAATCGGGTAGCAGCGGTGGCCGGCGATCAGGCGATTTCGGTCCTGACGATGCGGATGCCGAAGCCTTCCAGCCCGACATAATGGCGCTCGCGCGAGGCGATGAGATTGATGGACGAGATACCGAGGTCCTTGAGGATCTGCGCGCCCAGCCCGATCTCGCGCCATTCGTTCTCGCGGCGGCGGGCCTCCTCATGGTCCTCGCTATCGCCTCCACGGCGGCGGCTCTCCTGATGCGCGACGCCGACGGAGCCTTCGCGCAGATAGACGATGACGCCGCGCTTCTGGTCTCCCATGGCGCTCATGATGCCGTCCAGCCGGTGGCTGGTGCCGAATACATCCGCGACGACATTTTCCGGATGCAGACGCACGGGCACTTCCTCGCCATCGCGAATGTCGCCGAAAACAACCGCCAGATGCTGCATCGGGTCCCACGGAAGCGTGTAGGCATAGAGCCTGGCCTGGCCACCGGGTGTCTCGATATCGGTGCAGGCGACACGCTCGACCAGCGTTTCCTGCCGCTGGCGATAGGCGATGAGGTCGGCGACCGAAACCTGCCTGAGATTGTTGGCCTCTGCGAATGCCTGCACCTGCGGGCCGCGCATCACCGTGCCGTCGTCGTTGACCAGTTCGGAAATGACGCCGACCGGCGGCAGGCCGGCGAGCTTGCACAGATCGACAGCCGCTTCCGTATGACCGGAGCGCATCAGCACGCCGCCTTCCCGGGCGATCAGGGGGAAGATGTGCCCGGGACGCACGAAATCCGATGGGCCTACATTGCCATTGGCCAGATTGCGCACGGTGAGCGTGCGGTCGTCGGCCGAAATGCCGGTGGTGGTGCCATGTTTGAAATCGACACTGACGGTGAAAGCGGTGGTGTGCGCGGAATCGTTGTCGGCGACCATCGGCGCGAGATTGAGCCGTCGCGCATCCTCGCGCAGCATCGGCGTACAGACGATGCCGGATGTGTGGCGCACGATGAAGGCCATCTTCTCGGGCGTGCAATGCACGGCGGCGACGATCAGGTCGCCCTCGTTCTCGCGCCCGTCATCATCCATGACAACGACGATCTCGCCACGCTCGAAAGCGCGGATGGCTTCGACGATCTTCTTCTGGTCGTACATGGGGGCTCGTTTCGCTCGCAAGCAATAAGGGAATAAGGCAGTAAGGGAATAGGGCTTTGGGGCAGAGCGGGCAAGTACCCGCCCCATATATCGCCCTGCGAACCCTTACCCTTCCGCCCTGCCCGTCTGCCCCCTGTGGCGCAGATAGTGGTCGGCGATGGCACAGGCGACCATGGCCTCGCCCACAGGCACGGCACGAATGCCGACGCAGGGGTCGTGACGCCCTTTGGTGCGCACTTCCACTTCGGCTCCCTCCTTGTCGATGGAAAGCCGCGGCGTCAGGATCGACGAGGTCGGCTTCACCGCAAAGCGCGCGACGACCGGTTCGCCGGTCGAGATGCCGCCGAGAACGCCGCCCGCCTTGTTGGACAGGAACACGGGGCGGCCGTCATCGCCCATGCGCATCTCGTCGGCATTTTCCTCGCCGGTGATGCGGGCCGCTTCGAAGCCGTTGCCGATCTCGACGCCCTTGACCGCGTTTATCGACATCAGGTTGCCGGCAATGTCCTGATCGAGCTTGCCATAGAGCGGCGCGCCGAGCCCCGCCGGCACCCCTTCCGCCACGATCTCGACAATTGCGCCCACCGACGAGCCCGCCTTGCGGATTTCATCCAGATAGGCGCTGAAAACCGGTACCGAGGCGGGGTCCGGCGTGAAGAAGGGATTGTCCTCGTGGCCGATGAAATCCCAGTCCCAGTTGGCGCGGTCGATGTCCTTCACGCCCATGGAAACCAGCGCGCCGCGCACCACGAGACCGGGCACCACCTTGCGGGCGAGCGCGCCGGCGGCAACACGGGCGGCGGTCTCCCGCGCGGAGGAGCGCCCGCCGCCACGATGATCGCGCAGGCCATACTTCACATCATAGGTATAGTCCGCGTGGCCCGGACGGTACTGGCGCGCGATCTCGCCATAGTCCTTCGAGCGCTGGTCGACATTCTCGATCATCATCGATACCGGCGTGCCGGTCGTGACCATCGTCTCGCCGTCCTCATCGAGGATGAAGCCGGAAAGCACCTTCACCTGATCGGGCTCGCGCCGCTGGGTGACGAAGCGCGACTGGCCGGGACGGCGGCGATCCAGTTCGGCCTGTATATCCGCCGGCGTGAAGCGGATGCCGGGGGGACAGCCGTCCACAACGCAGCCAAGCGCTGCGCCATGGCTTTCGCCCCAGGTGGTGACGCGGAACAGATGGCCGAACGTGTTGTGAGACATCGGGAAAAACCTGCCCTTCGGGTCGAAGCCGGCATGCGGCCCGACACCGGTATGATCGTGCATGCGTTCTATTGGCGTTTTTTGCGGTGGTCAAACCGTCATGCCCCGCGTCTAAGCTTTGACACATTGGGCTGCTTCTGTTCACATCGCCCTGTCTCCGCAATCACCCGGCCCCAAGCCGGAGCAAGAAACCAGAGGACGACATATGCCAATCAAAACCGGGCGCATTCTCGCTGGCGCCGCAGCAGCCCTGATGCTGATCTCGACCGCCGCCTTCGCCGAACAGGCTGAAGGGCTGATCAGGAAGGTCGACAAGGAAGCGATGACGCTGACGCTGGATAACGGCAAATCCTACAAGCTCAATGCCGAGATGGATGTCGACTCGCTCGAAGCAGGCATGGACGTCGTTATCGCCTATGACGTGACCAATGGCGAAAACGTCATCACCGACATGCAGGTTACCGAATAGTCCCTGCTGCCCTGTCGATCTCTACAGCCATTCCAGAGTGCCCTCCTGCCAGCGCAGGATGCGGTCCTGCGGGATGGCGAGAGCGCAGGCTTCCTCCTTCGTCGCAGCTCCGACGAGGCGAAACAATGCGCGCATCACGCCGCCATGGGTGACGCAGACGGCGGGGCCCCGCAAGGCACGGAACACCGGCTCCACCCGTTCCAGCAGCATCTGGTAGCTTTCCGCACCCTCTCCGGCCGGCCGGAAATCCCACTTGGCAAGCTCGCGCTCACGCGTTGAACCGGGGTGCAGCGCCTCAAGCTCCTCGGCCGTATAGCCCTGCCAGTCGCCGAAATTCAGCTCCTTGAGCCTTTCGTCCACGCGGTAGGCTGCGGGGTCCAGCTCCATCGCGCCACGCAGCAGTTCCATGGTGTGGCGGGTCCTCGCCATCGGGCTTGCCACGAAATCGAACAGCTGCGGCTCGGCGATCAGGCGCGCGAGGCTGCGGCCGTTTCCCGCAGCCTGCCTGCGGCCGAGATCGTTGAGATCGATATCGGCCTGCCCCTGGAGGCGAAACTCGGCGTTCCAGTCGGTCTGACCGTGGCGCACGATATAGACAGGCGCGGGCATGATCTGCAGCGTCCCCTGAAAAAACGTCCGGAATCGCCGGCTGGAATGGCGGAAATCAGTCCTTGACGGTGGAGATGTCCGGTGCATCGACGGCCTTCATGCCGACGACATGATAGCCGGAATCGACGTGATGCACCTCGCCGGTGACGCCGCGCGACAGGTCGGACAGCAGATAGAGGCCCGAATCACCGACCTCTTCCGGCGTGACCGTGCGCTTGAGCGGCGAGTTGTACTCGTTCCATTTCAGGATGTAGCGGAAGTCGCCGATGCCGGAGGCGGCCAGCGTCTTGATCGGGCCGGCCGAAATGGCGTTGACGCGGATGCCGCGGCCGCCGAGATCGACCGCCAGATAGCGCACGCTGGCTTCCAGAGCGGCCTTGGCGACGCCCATGACGTTATAGTGCGGCATCACCTTCTCCGCCCCATAATAGGTCAGGGTCAGCAGCGAGCCGCCATCGTTCATGATCGCTTCGGAACGCCTGGCGATATCGGTGAAGGAGAACACCGAAATCTCCATGGTGCGGTTGAAGTTGGCGCGGGTCGTCTCGACGTAGCGGCCGTCCAGTTCCTCCTTGTCGGAGAAGGCGATGGCGTGGACGACGAAATCGACCTTGCCGAAATGCGCCGCGACATTCGCAAACACCGCATCGAGGCTTTCCGGGTCGGTAACGTCGCAATGGCCGGCGATGTGCGCGCCGAGTTCCGCCGCCAGCGGCTCCACGCGCTTCCTGAAGGCTTCGCCCTGATAGGTCAGCGCGATCTCGGCGCCATTGTCGACGCAAGCCTTTGCGATACCGAAAGCGATCGAGCGATTGTTGGCGACACCCAGAATGAGCCCGCGCTTGCCGGCCATGAGGCCCTGTACACCCGCCATGTCAGCGTTCTCCGCACCTTGTCTGCTTGGAAGCAAGCCCTATCGCACAGGCTTACCCGCGCTTCAAGCTCTCAAACGCCGACCTGTCGATCCGGGGTCAGGCCGGCCGCTTGCGCATCAGCGCCTCAAGCTCACTGTCGCCGCCCTCCGGCAGCATCAGGCGCACATGCACATACAGGTCGCCATGACCGCCGGACTTGTTGGGCAGGCCCTTGCCTTTCAGACGCAGAACCTTGTCGGAACTCGACCATGCCGGCACATTGAGCGCCAGTTTGCCGGTCGGCGTCTCCACGGGCAGCTTGGCGCCGAGCACCGCATCACGCAGCGGCACCGGCAGATCGACATGAAGGTCGCGACCCTCCACGCGATAGCGCGGATGGTTCAGGAAGCGGATCCTGACCAGCGCATCGCCCGGCGCGCCATGGCCCTGCTCCCCCTGGCCCTTGAGGCGTATGGTCTGGCCGTCCTCGACATAGCCGGGCAATTTCACCGCGATCTTGCGGCCATCCGGGAACTGGGCCGTCACCCTGGGCGTCGTCGCCGCTTCCTCGATGGTGATGCCAAGCTCGACATTCATGTCCTGTCCGCGAGCCGTCTGGCGGCGACGGTCCGCTCCGGCCGACCACGGACCCTGGGGGCCCTGCTGCTGGCGCGTGAATGCGTCGCCGAATATATGGCTGAAGATGTCGTCGCCAAAGGCTTCGCCGCCCGGACCAGCCGAACGGAATTCGAAATGCGCACCGCCGGGCCCCTGCTGTCCGCGCCTGAAACCGGCAAAGGGATCGCCTCCGGCAGCGCCCTCGAAGCCCTGAAAGCGCGGCTTGCCGTCGGGACCGATCTCGCCACGGTCGTAAGCGGCGCGCTGCTTATCGTCGCCGACGATCTCATAAGCCTGATTCGCGGCCGCGAAATGGTCCTTGGCCTTGGGATCGTCCGGATTCTGGTCCGGATGATACTTCTTGGCCAGCTTCCTGTAGGCCGACTTGATTTCCTTGGCCGAGGCGTTTTTTGCAACGCCCAGCACCTCATACGGGTCGCGCATATATCCTGCCTGCTAGACGAACGGTTCTGGTGTCGAGCCTTATATGCGCCTGCATAGGAAGAAATTCCAGACCCTGTGCAAAACTACTCAGACCGCCTTGAACTCCTCGATCCGCCACACGCCGGCACCCATCATGCAGATGCGTCCCCTGTAGAGGATCACACCGTCGAAGCTTTCGCGTGTGACGGAGAACACGCGGCACAGTTCGCTCCCGATCCGGGTTTCGGCAATCGCCGAAATCGAGCCGCGCGAGCCCGTGTCGGCATTCGCCCACGGCACCGGCTGCCCGCCGAGCTCCTCGAGGTCGGCCGACGAGGCGGCGTTGCGGACGGTGATCTGGTCAGCGGCGAAGCCGGCATCGGTGGCCGTGCCGCTATTCGTGGATGGTACATTGCTGGTGACGATGGAACGGTCTATTTCGACCTTGTCGAGACTGAAACCGCCCATGCCGCAGCCGCCAAGCGACAGGAGCACGACAGAAGCGACAGCCCTGACGCTGGCGGGAACCCGTTTTGGGCTTACCCGGTTGTCAGAAGCCTGCGCGCTTCGCCACAATAGCCCGTCTCCGGTGAACGATAGAATTCGAGTAAAAACTTATGAGCGATGCGAAGTTAACAGACCATTACTGAACATCGCCTGACTTTTCAGTTACTTAAGGGAAGGGTTTCCAAACGATGTTCGCGCCGCGTTCCGGCCCGGAATGGAAACCTTCAAGGCCGAAACCAAGCGACGATCTTCGCCACGCTCTCTCCAAGCATGACGATGCCGCCGAGAATTCCAAGCGCCGCGATTGCTATCCACTTCGTCACCTTGCCAAAGCCAATTATGGCCCTGACGATTGGCAGACCAGCCCTGATGGTGCGCACATCATCTGGGCTGAGGTCCGTCAGAAACTCCTTGGTATCGTCCGGCAGATCGTCAAACCGCTTTGCATCGCTCATTCCCAGCATCCCCGCTGCTTGCCAAATTGGTTATGAGCCGCCACGCCCTGCGCGAACGGCCTGTCGTTCTGGATGATGAATTGCCGCGTCTCGGCTGATGGCGTGAGCTTCCGCCACCCATCGCATTCACTGGCAGGAGCCGTCTTCGAACACGCCGCCAAGAGCGGTACACAGGCCAGCAGCATCCATGTCGCGTATCTGGTCATCGACCTTTGTCCTTTCGCGCAAGACTTCAACGGATCGAGTGAGGATGGCCTGCCTTTCGGATGCCGCGCCTTGCTGGTAGCCGTGGAGCCATGACAGGCCCATGAGAGAGGCAGTGACAGCGAGAGCGCCCAGCACGCGGCCGAGAGGCGAGAGAAGGAAGGCCATTGCCAATCTCCATGTGAAAGGGGCGGCTCCGAAGAACCGCCCCAATGCAAGTTTATTCCGATATTCAGGCTGCTCGACTATCCGATGCCGTTTTGATCGCCTCGAAGTCGAGCAAGTCGAACTGCCTGCTTTGTTCGATCATGGCCGGTACGGTCGGCAATCCCAATTGGAACCAAAGCTGACCAGAAGCTTTTGAGCCAAACGTCTGGCGACATTCGGTCACCAAGCGCACCTTGGCGTTGTCGGGGCTGGCCGTTTCCTCATGATCTTCGATAACCAACGGCTCCTGAACAGGCTTTGCGCCCTTGTAGAAGTGCTTGAAAAGCACCCCGTAGCACTCGCGCTGGTACAGAATGACCTTTTCGCGCACCGCTTGGTCCTTGATCCGGGCTGAGTCGATGGTGAAAAGCCATCCGTTCACGAGGTCCATCTTAAGGCAAAGGCAGTCCTGCCCGCCTCCGGGGCCGAAAGGTGTATGCATGACACATATACCTTCCGAGAGAATTGGGTCGCGCTTGACCCGCTGCTCCTGCCCGGACCAGTTCATCCCAATGCTCTCAACGATGGGTTTGAGCGCGACGAACACGCCGTCATCGCTCTCGAAGCCGTAAAGTTGATCGCCACGGAAGTTGACAGTTACGATCTGACCCATGATAGGGTTCCTTTCGTACGATGTGCGGCCCTAACCGCACTTTGGACACGAGAGGGGGAAGGTCTTCGGTGTCCAAGCGAGAAACCTCGCCCCCTCTCCAGCCCCAGTTAGGGCTGGGGCATTCCCCAAATGGGGAATTCATTAGTTCAATACCCTTTTAAACGAAACAGACCCAGAACACCCGGACAGCAACTCTGTTTCCCCAAACAAATGCAACAAGAACGAAACGAGTACTTTAAGCCAGTTCCTCCCTGATCTTGCGGATGGACGCCGCCAATCTTGGTCCAAGGAAAGTCAGGATAAGCAGGCCGACGATGGCAACGCCACCGAACGCGGCAATGTCCGACACCTGGCTGTCACGGAGCCATGCGACCGCAGCGCCCACGCCACCGAAGCCGGTGGTGAGCCAGCCCCACAGGCCGGTTTCCTTCTTCACCTTGGTTTCGACGGTTTCGGGGACGACCTCTTTCTGGACTTCCTTTTCCACCACGACAGGGGGCGGCGTATCCGGCTGGGCAGCCATCTTCAGAGCCTCAGCACGCACGCCAGAGACGCGCGAGGTCCAGCCCTTTCCGAAGGTCGGCCACGTCTTCAGGCGCTTCAGGAAGGCCATGCGCTTGTCGCACAGGCTGTTGATGACCGTGGCTCGCATCATTGCGCGGGTCTTGGCCAACGTGTCCGGGCCGATCCGCCCATCCTGCTTGGCCCCGACAACCGCCTGAAGGTACTTGATCGCCCGATCCGGTCCGCTGTTCACAGCCATGTCGAAGACGGCGTAGTCGATCCCTCCCGGCAAGTCAGAACCGCGCACGGCGTCCCAATAGAACCGGCGATATATTGTTGCGACCTGTTCGTCGGTGATCTTCTTCAGGTCTTCCTTGGTCGCGTTCGGCTTCACGTAGCGCCTGAAATTGGCGAGCGTGACGCCCTTCATGGTGGGACCGCCCTTGTCTTGAGGGTGGTCGGACCAAAGCCCTTCATGCTTCAGGACGAGCGCTAACGCTCTCGCAAAGTTGCGATCCATGCGACATTCTCCTTGTTGATTTTTTAAGTTTCTCGTGCTTCGCTGATTTTCATCAGGGGGGTGATCGAAGCGTCAGACGTTGACTTTTCGGTCAAAAGGCCCATTTACACGGGCCAAAATGGAGCTACTGCAATGAAACAGACATACAGGGTGGTTGGCATCAAGGACGGCGACGTCTTTGTAGTCCAGGCGCTTGAGCTTGATGTCTCAGCGCAGGGCCGTTCATTCGATGAGGCTTTGGATCGCCTGAAAATCGCTCTTATTGCCGAGGAAAAGGAGGCTCTTGCCTCCGGTCGCGACGTTAACGAAGTCGTCGGCCCCGCTCCGAAGATGTTCCACGACCTTTACGAGGACCGCCCTCAGTATCGTGAAAAGCTCGTAGCCTAAGAGCTTTTCGTGGCAACGCTGGGGGAATACATGGGCTGGCTCCGCGCCCAAGGCGGGGAGTGTCGAGTAGGCATTGGCGCCGATCCGACGCGGGGGATGGTCCCTGTAACCAAACTAATTTCCCCGGATGGCCGATATGTGATCCATCCGGGGAACGATCAGTTCGAAGTCCTTTCCCGCTACACAATCGAATATTTCGACCGTCGCTTACAGATGGCATCGCCATTCGCCTCTATCCCAAGAGCGTAGCGACCCCGCCCGTCGCCATGCGACAGGTCCATGTCAATTCCTTTCAGATTGTCAGGGGAGCGGGATCGGGTTAGATAGGCGTGCGGCGCCCCCCAGTGCCGCACGGGCCGGCGTACTGAAATCCCCAAGTTTTTATGCGCCGGCCCAACCGGAGACCAGCCATGACCGGTTATGAGAAATCACCAGATTATGGCGGGCCGCCTGTGCGCAAGGGATCGCTGATTGCATTTCTGCTGATCGTCATTGCCATCGCCGTGTTTCTGGCGGTTCGCGGCTAATACGACCGCGTGTCTTTCATGTTGTGAGGATCAGCCTGCCCGGATATATCCGTCAATCATGGGTCGGGGTGCCAATCGTGATGAAATCTTCATTCGCTGATAAAATTCGCTACAATGCGTCAAAGATTTTCAACCAGCAGACAGCATCGCTCGATGACTTGACGATATCAGTCGATAAATTCACGGTGCCGCGCGAAATTCGCAAGGGCGTGTTCCATCGAGAGTATGAAAAGCAGGAGCGGCATCTAATTCGAACGCTGGACCTCTCTCCATCCGACAGGGTTCTTGATCTTGGAACATGTGTTGGCGTTGTTGCGATAACGGCGGCAAAGCTGGTTGGCAGCAAAAATGTCCAGACACATGAGGCGAACCCCGCGCTGGAGCCAATCATTCGTAAGAACTTCGCTCTCAACAATGTCGATCCGGCACTTCATATGGTCGCGGTAACCAAAGATGGTAGAGATATCGAACTTCACCTTCAGAAGCGGGTATTTTCATCCAGCGTTTTCCCGCGTGACTCGAAGGGAGCCATATCGGTCAAGAGTGTTGCCATTTCCGATATTATCAATGCGTTCGGGCCGACCATCATCAGCATGGATGTTGAAGGTGCTGAGGCGGAAATCGTGGATGCAACCGATTTTCCCGGTGTGCGTGCGGCGATGCTGGAGGTTCATCCGCACGTCATCGGTGAGCTGAAAGCCAAGGCTGTGTTGGACAGGTTTGCCAGCCTTGGGTTTTTGGAGCGTAACAGGATGGGAGACACCTACCTCTTCACGCGCTAAGCGCTCGCATCAGAGCGCATCTGCGGCCAAGAAAAAATCCTCTATCTGCTGTTCAGTGAAGCCCAACGCAGCAAAGCCCGCCTGCATCATCGGCTCATCACGGACGAAGGTCCCGCTGTTGGCATAGGCGATCTGCACTGCCTGGGATTGAGTGCCAATCCAGCCTTCGACCTGATCGAGAATGCCGTCAGCAAGAAGCTGAAGCTTGAATTGGCGCGCGGTAACGCGATCTGGGAGCATTCTGTCAAGAGGTTCGAGAATGAAATTCTCGTCCGCCGTGACTTCGCCGGTTTCGGCGTCAACAATCGTGCGCATCAGCGATACCTCATTTGAATTGACCCGCCGCTAAACGTCTGGCTGCCTCCTTGTGATCGGAGGCGCAGATTGCCGAGGACTCCAGCCAGCGAGACGGCACCGCCACCCACTGGAGAAACGCCATCCGTGGCAGTATCATTCAGGACATGCTCCGACACCCAATCGTTGCCGGATGTGCGATGGAGCCGCATAACCCCTGAATAAGTGTAGCTCGCGCTGTTACGGAAAACCACGAACCCGGATGACAAACGAGTGCGCGTTGATGCGCCAGCCAGTCCCGATCCGCTACTATACCCGCTGATCACCGGCGAGGCGCCCGGCCCGACTTGAAGCACCAAGGCATCATTCCCGCTCAGGATAACGTCCTTTAGCCATAGTTCGATATCATTCACGCCCGATGGGATGCTGGTCCAATCTATTGCGGTGCCGGTGGTCGCCGCTACGGGAGAAGTCTCTGTCCACGAAACAACACTGGCTATCCCGTCATCGACATACTTCTTGGTCGCGGCGTGGGCATCCGCAGTTGGCATTCCGACTTCAAGAACGCCACCCGTTCCACGATATGCCACACTGTTTGCGTTTGCCGCACCCGCAAGAGAAATTTCGCTCCATCCGGTTCCCGATGTACGACCAAGAACACGACCGCCTGACTGTACGGATTCCAATGCCGAAAAAGGCATGACCCCGGTGTGATTGGCCCGATTCAGCAAATAGGCATCAGTCTGGTTAGCCGTAGCGCCTGTTGCAATTCCGTTCAGCTTGGTTTGCAAGGTGGTCGTAAAGCCGGTGTATCCGGGAGCGTAGGCGAAGGTGAGCGTGCCGGACCCGGTAACGGGACTGCCCGAGACGGTAAAGCCTGTGGGTGCTGACAGTCCGACACTGGTCACCGTACCTGCCGGGATGGCCGGAAAGGTCGCTAGGCTGCCATCGCCGCGAATGTACTGTGAGGTAGTGCCAGTCGGGATATCGAATTTTCCGGCTAGGGCAGCATTGTCAGCCTTTGCGTCCAGTGCAGACTGCAAGCCGGAAATGGTGGAAATAGCCTGCGTGCCAGTATGGTTCCCCCGGCTGAACGCGTCCCCGGCCTTGCCCTGTGGGTCATACACGGAGGACAGCATGTCGCCGCCGCCTGCTGGCAACACCCAAGTGCCACCATCCCCCAGAACAAGGCCGGACGGGGATGGAGGGAGATCAATGGTAGCCAGATCGCCCAAACTGCCCGGCTGGACAGCCGTCTGCGCCGCAGCGATAGCCACCTGTGAGGCCGAGGACAAAGAGATTGTGCGGCTGGCGTCTAGCGCACCGCCCCCTGTCAATCCTGCGCCAGCCGTGATTGCAATGGCCTTATCAGCCTTTGCGTCAAGTGCGCTCTGCGCGGCTGAGGATACCGGCTTATCTGCGTCAGATGTATTGTCGACACTACCAAGGCCAACATCCGCCTTTACGAGCGCAACAGCGCCTGTCTTGCCGGCAACGGATGTGACGGTATTGACCTGCGCGCCAGCCTGTACCCCTGCGAGTTTGCTTGCCTCGGCGGTGGTGTATCCCTGATAGCCAGTCGAGTAGGAGAACGAGAGGGTGCCCGACCCGATTACCGGAGAGCCAGAGACCGTAAACCCAGTGGGAGCTGATAAGCCGACGCTCGTCACTGTCCCCGGAGGAATGAAAGGCTTGTTTTCCAAATCATCGTAGTCGCCGCTAAAGGCTACCGGTGCGAGACTGGCGGCGTCGGCCTTACCGCCTAGGCGCTCGTTCGTGTCCTGCCCCGCCATGGTCAGGCGATCAAGCTGGTCCTCCACTGCTTGCGCTGGGTTGCGCGCCTTGTCTTCCAGATCAACAATCTGTTTCCACTCTGTAGAGCGGGCGATGATGATCTTGCCGCCATTCGTGACCGCCGTACGGACGATTGATCCGCCAGAGGGATTGCCCGCGCCGGAAACCGTGTAATCCACGTTGTAGGCAAGGACCGTCCGCACACCTGCCACTTCGCGGATGACGGTCAACTCCTGTGGTTCAAGAAAGCGAACCGGGTATGGGAAAACGGTTGTGACGCCATCCTCATCATAGGAATAGGTCAGGGAGCCGGGGACAGGTACTGTCATCGGGGAGGTCTCCATATGAGAAAACCCCGCCGGGTTGGCAGGGCTTGAAAGGTCAGGGGTTTTGCGGTGTTATCGTCCCTCGGGCTTGGAGGGGTTTATGAGAAGAGTTGTTTTGCTGGCGTCCATCGCAGCGCTTGTTTGGGGCTGCGCCACGCCGCCAGAGAAGATTTCCGGGGTTCCAAATTCTGGTCCGTGTACCTCTGCCGACAGAGAACGGCTTGCCCTTCTGTCAAACAAGCAGACAAAAGCCGCGAATGGCGATGCTCTCGGGGTATTTCTGATCGGTCTCCCGGTCGCGTCGATGTCAGGCGGCGACAACGAAACCGAGATCGCCATCCTGAAAGGCAGATGCTCAAAGTAGCAAGGAAAGGCTTGTGTTTAAGGTTTCATGGGCAATCGCCATCTGTATGGCGTCTACGTTTTCAGCGCGGGCTGACTTCATCTCCCTTACCTACGAACAGGTCTCCGAAAGTTTGACCGGACTGCTAGATCGCGTGGCTGTAGCGCGTGATCTCTCGCATGACGAGGCGCGTGTCGCGAAACAAATATCGGGCGCGTGGGTGGCGGCAGGTCCGTGCAAAATGCCCCATATCCCCGAAGCAGAAGGGGCGCTTCCCATTCTACTGAATCCGATCCCAGAAATCAGATACCATGCTGCCGTTCTCGAAATGGTCGCAATTTTGACGGCTGATAATTTAGGGAGAGGTCCAACTGAAAACGTGTGCCGATTTGCTTCGGAATTGGCTAAGACTTAGCCTAATCACAAACCGTACGGCTGGCGCGCATGTCCCACTCGACATAGCAATCGCTGGAAGACGAGAGACGGGGCGGATCACCGAGCGCAATCGCGAGAACAGCGCATACTGCCAGACCCGCTCCGAACTTCAGAGTCCTCTTGCCGTCACCCGCCATTATGGCGTCGGCCACGAACAACGCCAGAACCAATCCAACAAGTCCAACCAAGCCCATCAATTGCGTCGCGTCTCCGGCAAACCAAGTGCGTCGCCCGTAGCGTCCTCGACAGCGTTGAGCAATTTCCGAACGTAAAAGAGGTTCTGCAAAGGAATAAGCTGCCGCGCCTTCCGCAGATCGCTTTTCGTCGTATCCCCCGCAAAGATTGAGCCCGACACCTGAAAAATGTCGGCAACCGCATCAATCGACGGGCCGGCAATCGTACCTGCTATGTTCCGGCTTTGGAAGCGCGAAAGCTGCTCACCGGTCAGTGCCGATAGCCCGAGACGGCCTCGTGTTGCCTTTTCCAGAAGCCCGTTCGGCTCCATAAGCCAGCCGCCGAGACCGGACCAGTCGAAAGCGTTTGCAGCCCAGACCCGCCAATTGTCGGAAGGCGTACGGTCGGCCACAAATTCCTTCATGCCATAGGTCATTGCTCCCAGCCCCATCATGACCATGAGGCCATTGAGAACAGCGGCGTCACGCTGCTGGAGGCCAGCAAGCGTCGTCTTTTGCATGGATGAAATGCCGAAGCTCTTGAACTGGCCCACCGTCTTGCCGAGTTCGGTGCTCATCCACAGCGGCTTGTCCTGCCCCGGCGTGACGACGATCCGGTCAACGTCCCGAACGATTGCTGAGCGGAATGCGTCGGTTGCCTGTCGGTCAGTCCAGTTGCCGGCCTTCGCCAGAAGTACCCCATCCTGCGTCTCGCCATGCTCGGCAAACTGCTTGGCAATACGGCTCGCCAAATCGGGGTTGATGTTCGATGCCGCCAGCTTGCGAATGTCCGCCTTGCTCGCCGTCCCGTTCGCTACCCGCTGAGAAGCCTGAAGCATGTTCGTCATGGTCACAAGGCCGGAAAACTGCTTCATGGCGGCATTCCACGGGGCCATGAGGGACACGACACCGAACCGGGAAGATGCTGCCTGTAGACCGCGCTCAAAGGCCGAATGCCTGCCGAAGTCGTCTGTTATGTCGGCCATCGCCATAGTGCGGCTATCAAGGATCATATCCAGAGCCGTACCGGCCTGCTTCACTTCCTCAGCCGCCAGACGGAATGCCCGGAAGTTCTTCACCATCGGCACAAAGCCATCCCTGAACGTGCTGGTCATTCCATGGGTGAATATGACCTTGCCCATGTCGGGGATAGCCGAGACCGTCATTCCGCCAAGCAGGCGCAGATAGTTCAGATTTCGGGCAATGCGCCCTGCCCTCAACACCAGACTGTCAGGGTTTGACGGGAGCGCATACTGGCCGCGCAGGCGGTCGCGAATGCCTTTAACGTCCCGAACGGCGTCCTCGCGCTGCCTATCCAGACGCCGACGCTCTTTCTCCTTGGCCTCTGCCGAAAGCGGCTTGCCGTCCTTATCCTTTGCCCCATCAACAGCGGCGATCTTGCGGTTCGCCTCATCGTTGATCTTGCGAATTTCCTCTGCCAAATCAGGGGTGCCAAATTTTTTGGATAGCTCCACATCAGCCGACATGGTTCGGACCTGAGCGCGCATGACTTCCTCGATATCGAGATTGAGAAAATCCTGTATCTTGGCGCTCTCGATATGAAGCAGGCGCTCCTTCAGTGGGCCACGCGGGCCGGAAACGATGCTGTCGTAGGGAATGCGGCCGTCAGCATTACCCAGTATTGTGTCAATGGTTTCCTCGACAAGCTCGCGAACCTCCTGATCCGAGAGACGGGAGAATTCTTCCATCTTGGCATTCGCGCGCTTGGCGGCGGCGTCCGCTTCCTTGGCAAGGTTCTGGGCATCCCCGATCTTAACCGCCGCATCACGCTTGGAGATGAAATAATCATGGAGGATGCGTCCGAACTCGTCGCGGCGCGCAATGATCTTCTCCTTGTTGTACATGCGGAACAGGTGCGAAACGTCACCCTGCACGGCTATATCTTCCGGGAACAGGCGGGCATCGATAGCGGCCTGCTTCATGGCGTCGTCAAGCTGTCGATAGAAGCGAGCGGCCTCGGCAATCTCCGGGATAGCATGCTTCTCGCCTGAGAATGCAGCCTTGCCAACTTCCTCCTTGAACTGTTTATAGGTCAGCTTCTGGCCGCCCGTCAGGCGCTGGAACTCGGATTTCAGCGGGGATAGCCGCACCTGCCAAGATGTCGGCTCCTGCGCATTGTTGAAGTACCGGGCATAGGCGGTGTCCATCTCACTCAGGGTGCGCGCAAGCGGCGCATTCCACATTTTCATGCGGGTTTCGACCGAGCCGCCGATTTCCGTGGCAACACCCTGCGCGTTCTCGGCATATTCCAGCGGCGTTTCCGCCAAGCCTCGCACCGTCTGACGGGCGCTGTCATAATCCGAAAGCTGAAGCCGGATCATCGGATCCTGCCGGTTTATGACAGGCAGCTTCTTGATCAGGTCTTCATCCTTGAGGCGCAGCGGGCCGGTATCGCGCGCCGCTGCACCAGCAGACGTGCCCTTACCTGCCGCAATGAACGCGTTGTCCACCGCATCATATTCGGCCTCGGATCGCTCGATCTTACGCGAAAGCTCCACAGCCTGAGGCGTTGACAGGTATCGACCGGCCAGCGTTCCAAGCGCCCCGCCAAGGAGGATCGACCCGCCGATGTTGTATGCTGTTTCCTCGCCAGTGCGCGTCACCTGCGTCAATTGCAGGCCGGTTTCGGACACTGTTGCGCCCATCGCCGCGCCGATAGCCGCGCCCGTCGCGGTGCGCATGACTGAACCGCCAGCCATGCCGCCGCCGAATACGGGCAGAAGCGTGGGAATGTCGATCACGCCAGCCGCCAGCGAGGCCACCATTCCCATACCGCCTGCCGCCTCTATCGTGCGCCGGTCCTGCTGTTCGCGCTTGATCTGGAGCTTAAGCGCGTCTGCTGCCTCCTTGTTGAAGACGCCCGCGAACTCGCGGACATATGGCGCGAACTCTGCATCGTCCTTCACATAGTCGATAGCATTTAACCCTTCCTCGATCCTGCGGGGGTCTGGCATTCCGCGCGAGGCGAGATAGGAGCCGACCATGTTTTCCGTGCGGAAGGCTGCCTCAAAGATCTGGACCAGCGACGGGTCGGCAATAGGTTCCGGCCCTGCGATGTTCGTCAGGTCTTGCGGATAGCGCTGCGCGTCGATGAACGGCATTACATGCCCCCCGGAGAGAGGATGCCGGAGTTTCGGGCATCATCCATCAACTGCTGCCGCTGGTCATTAAGCTCCTGCCTCTGCGTCGGAGGCTGCAAGTTGACATTCGGCGGCAGGTTCTGGAGCCGCTGGCGGCCCGTCAGGGGATCACCGTCAAGGAAGGTATCAAGCGTGCGTTCCCGCCCGCCGTCCGGTCCCTGCACGGCCCGCTCGTCTTCCAGAAGCGTCTCGCGATCATCCTGCGCCCAATCGATCATCTGCTGTTGCGCCTTCATCGCTGGCTCGATATTCGGCACGAACAGCTTGCCTGGAATGGTTTGCAGGACACCGTTTCCGTCCGCGTAGAACACGGCATAGCCCGGCAGTTTCCCGGATTTGATCATCTGATCTGTCTCGGGCGTGGCGACGATCTGGAGACTGCCGAGGATCATTTGGCGCTTGGCCTCATCGACGCGCTCCCGGCCTTTGTCAGCCACAGGCAGCTTCCCGAGGAATGTCTGATCAAGAGAGGACTGGTTGATGCCCGTCTGCGTAGACCCGACAAACCTAAGCGCTTCCTCATCGCTGATGAGCGGCATGATCTCGGATACGATCTGGTCACGGGCATAAGCATGCGGGTCAAGCGAATTGCTTTCTGCCGGCCAATAGCGCTCCGGAGGATGCTTGATGACCGTAGCCGACGACCCCATGCGGGTCACACCATACAGGCGCTTCATTTCTTCAGCCGCACGGTTCTTAGCCAGTTCGACGTTACCATTCGCCTGATAGAACTGCTCCTCGGCAATGGCGAGATATTCAGCCTGGATGCCAAGGCGCTGCCCTTCGGTAAACCCGACATTCGGGTCGGTGAAGGGCAGCCAATTTTCATCGAACATGGAGCCGAGATCATCGTTCTCAAGCTGCTTGCGGAACTCCTTGGCCGCTGGTTCCAGCGCCTTGCGTTCCCGCTGCTTGTCGGGATCGTTCATTTCGGCAATCTTCTGTGCCGCCTGTGCCGGCGTCAGGTTCAGGTTCTTGACGAAGTGATTGAAGTCGTCGGCCCTTTTCTGGACTTCGCTACCGCCATCGCGCCGAGACAATGCCGCTGGATTGATCTGGGCTATCCGAGCGGCCTCCTGTGCTGCCGCTTCGACCTCAGAGACATTCGTGCTTTCGAGCCCCGCGCGCATCCGATTAAGAACGGACTGTGGAACGACGCCGGTCTGCGCGACAAGGTTTTCCGTCGCATACTGCTGCTGCTCGGCAGGCACGTTCTTGGAAATCACGTCCTGCACAGCGTCCACGGTCTTCTTGCCGTCGCTGGAATATGGATCGACCTTCAGAGATCCGTTCTGGAAATCGGCAAGCGCCTGCTGCGTCAAGGCGGCATCGCCCTGCCGGGACCGCAACGCCGAAAGCAGTGTGGCCTTGTCGGCATCCGACATGGGCGAAGAGAGGATTTGCTGCGGGCTGGCAACCTCGCCGGTCTGGATGCCAAGCTGTAGAGCGCCCTTCTGCGCGTCATACTGTGCTTTTTCCTGCGCACGAATGGCAGTCTCGCCACGCTGTGCCGCTGCCTGAATGTTATCGTAGATCGACAGGCGCTGCATCAGAGACAGGTTGGCATAGCGCGGGTCGGCAGGCGCGGCACCAGTGCTGGCAGGCACGCCTTTGGCGTCCCCCATCTTCTTCGCCGCCCAATCCTTGAGCCAGCCGGCCGATTTGCCGGACAAAAACCCATTGGCCTTTATGACGGCAGGGCCGAGAACATTTGCCAGAGACGCGTCATCTGCCGAGCGCAGGACAGCTTTTGCCCCACCGATGCCGGCAAAGTGCGCGAGATAGAGCGTGCCCGGATTAACCGGCATGCCCGACTTGCGTAGTTCCGCCGCGTTTTCCTGTGTGTAACGCTTTGTCATCTCACGACCAAGCTGCGGGTCGTTCTTGAGCGACAGGATTTCCTTGTTAGACCGGCCCTGCGCAATGTCGGGCCGATACTTCTTGACCGTTGAAAGCCAGGTCGAGTCGATGAACTGCCCAAGCCCGGAGGCAGAGCTATTCGGGTTCTTGGCATTGGCCCTGCCGCCACTCTCGACGCCGATGATCTTGCTGACCACCACGTCAACGGCATCGTTCCCCGCGGCCGGAACCCCAAGCCGGGAGGCCGCGCCGGTCGCAGAAGACGGATTTGCCTCGGCATCCCGGACCTCACGCTCACCAACGGCAAGCGAGAACATTTCCTCAGTCTTTTTCTTGAGCGCCTCTTTCTCGACAGGCGGCAGGCCGGATGAATCAATGGTGCGGAACGCATCTTCCTTCGCAGCATCGAACATCGCCGGGTCATCGAAGACCTGATTTTGCAGGATTTGCTGGCGCTCCGTGACGCCGGTTCTGTACCAGTTGTTGCGCTGATCGACCTCGGCGGCGGCGGCCTTGTTGATCCATGTTTCGCGCGCCGTTGAAACTAGCTCCGAGAACTTGGGCTTGAGCGCGTCAGGAACGTTTTTAAGGAATTCCTCCGACCGATCCGTAAAGACCTTGGATACATTTCCGGTAAATCCGTCGCCAGACGCCGGCATCTCGTCCTGAGCTTTGCCAAACTCAAGCGCGTTATCATTCTGCCAACGGTTAAACGCTTCGGTTTGACCGAACTCAACCATCTGCATCTGCGACTGAAGGCGGCGCATTTCCATGGCGTGCATGGCTTCGCCGGCATTCTGGATTGCCCCGCCAACCGCGCGCAGCCCCTGTCCCACGCTGTCATCGACCTGCGTGGACGGAATGCCGCCTATGTCGAACGAACGCTGGCTTTCAATGCGACGGATTACTGCCATGGTCAGATACTCCCCAGCGGGCCTTGATTGTAGCGCTGGTACGGATTGCTGATCGTAAGCGCGATTTTCAGGTCCTGCCGCAGAGATGTGTGAACAAGCGTGGCGCGGCTATCGGCTCAGGGGGCGGCTTGAGCCTTTGCGAAGTTGAA